>CAWEGF010000025.1:0-323877 GCA_963808535.1 uncultured Verrucomicrobiae bacterium
ACCGCTCTAAGACCCGATGGATCCCGCATAAATCATCCGGCTCTGGCTGGCTGGATCGGCCTGACGCAGTTGCGCTCCAGCGTTCTGGCGGCGCAGTTTTCTCTCGATGCGGTAGAGATGGCCGATCTGCAGCAGTATCCAGCCCGCCTGTTAGGAGCTTGATCCAGAGCTTCCAGGAAGCCACGCCTGACATGGGCAAAACATCCAGCCAGAGTGAAAGGTTTGCCTTCCTGGGCACGCAGGCTGGCAAAACGATCGTAGGCGGTATAACCGTCACATTGAAGCGTGCCGTTAAAATCAAGCGGAACGAGCTTCTGGAGGCAAGTGGCCGCTCGAGTGGTATGCCAATCAAAAATCACGTCTCCTCCGGGCTGACCCGCGACCCACAGATAGCCTTGAGCACACTTTCCGTTTCCCGGATCAAGGTACCTGATCGGCGTTTCATCCACCTGAATGTAGCTGCCATTCATGATGGAGGATTTGATTTGTTGATACACCGGATAAAGCCATTGGGCGCATAGTCCCATCCAACGAGCCTGGCTGGCCCGAGGCAGCCACACGCGGTGCCGATGCCAGTAAATCTGTTCTTGTCTGTAAAGAGGCAGATGATCGCAAAATTTGCTGACAACCAACTGTGCTAACAAACCGGGTGCTGCCACACAGCGTTCCTGTAAACTCTCAGGCAATGCCGCGATAATGGGTGCCTGATCGATTTGGATGCGATGGACGTATTTGCGCCGCACTATTCTGCGGCGTAAAAATCTGGCCGGCTCGTAATCAAGAGTTTCGCTGACTTCCTGGCCAATGAACCGGAAGAGGGCAGGATTAGCTTTGACTTCCTCTGGCTCGAGGATTTCCTCCACGACCGGCAGATCTTTTGGCCAGCGTTCCCGGTGTTCAGTTTTGCGTTGATCTTTGAGCGCCGCTTTAAATTTTTCGACGATGGGTTCGGCCTCCGTCGGAGCGGAGGCCTCGGCTTTTCCCAGTCCGGTTCCTTCTTCAGCCTGGCTGAGCAGGAGTTCAAGTTGTCCGGGATCAAGCTTCTCGCTTTTGACTCCGAAGAGCCGCCGGATAAGCAGATCGATTTTCTCCTTGAGCAGCTCGTTTTCGCGTTTCAGCAGCTCATTTTGCGCCTTGAGCTGTTGCTTTTCGGTGTCGTTTGTAACCTCGTCGGGCACTGTTATGACTATGCCGGTCTTCCCTGAAAGAATCGAGCTTTTTTATCCCGAAAAGCCTGATTTTTCTTACTCTTCGCGCTCGTACCAGGGACGCAATCGGGCGCCACGTAAATCGACTCCATCGGTCAGCATCGCCAAGGCCTCAGGGCTCAGCTTGAGTTTCCCTGAGTGGCCCTCCACACTGCGCGGCCAACTGAAGGTACCCTTTTCCAAGCGCTTGGTCAGGACCCAAAGACCCGTTCCATCAAAATAAAGGATTTTTAGCCGAGTGTGGCGCCGATTAATAAAAACAAAGAGCGCTCCAGTGCGTGGGTCTTCTCCGAGTCGATCGCCCACCAGGCCGTAGAGCCCGTTAAAGCCTTTGCGCATGTCGCAGGGCTCCAGGGCCACGAAGATCTTCAGGCTCCCGCTAAAGCTCAGCATCCTCTGGGCCCGAGCCGTCCGAGCTTTTCTATCAACACCGCGGCAAGGCCGGCTTGTGATCCATTGCTTATTTCAAGATGGGCGCCTCCCGGCAAATGCACCCGCAACCTCGCTCCGGTTGGCGACTCCTGTCCTTCCCCATCGACCATCGTTTCCAACCATCGGACCGGGACCGTCCTCCTGGTTTTTATCGCGCGGCTCTGATTGGCAATTCCAACCCCTGGCCTTTGGCGCCGCTGCCGCTTTTGGATCCAATTGGCGAAGGTCGAATATTTGACCCCCACATATTCGGCAAACTGCGCTCCGCTCGTCCCGCCGCGTTCAAATTCATTCAGCAACGCTTCTCGTCGTGCTCGCGTGACACGCACACGACCCATCTTGTCCCTCTTGAATATCTCCCCATCCATTGCTCCACTCACCTCCAACGTAGATGTCATAGCTAGGAGCCTACGACTTTTACGCCGGCCGAAACAGAGGTCCTACGCGCAACGCTTACGAATGGCTTAAAAATGCAGAAAATCCTGCTTATAATCAGTGGCAAATAGGGTATCGGGGAGCGACGGAGCTTCCGAACTCCATTCCGGCGTCAATCACCGCGGAGCAGTTCGCCATTTGCTTAGCTGAGGTGGTGTACTTCGCCCATACCGAAGACTGGAGTCGAAATTCCTTCCATACGCGCCTTGATTTGCAAAGATAAAAACTGCGAGTAGTGACGCGATTGGTGCAGATTTCCGCCGTGAAACCACAGCGACGGTTGGCGGGTTGGTTTCCACATATTGCGCAATTCGCCTTCCCACGGACCAGGATCCTTCGCGGTGCCGGAGCCTAGACCCCAGCACTTGCCAACCTTGTCTGCTACATCTTGGGAAATGAACCTTGCTGCCCAACCGTTCATCGATCCATAGCCGGTCGCATAGACAATCAAATCTGCCGGTAATTCGGTGCCGTCACTCAGAACCAATGAGTGTTCTTTGATACGCTCTATACCGACTCCGCTTTTAAGCTTGATCCTCCCGTCGGCTATCAATTCAGAAGCCCCAACATCAATGTAATATCCAGATCCTCGTCGCAGATACTTCATAAAAAGCCCTGAGCCGTCTTCGCCGAAATCAAGCAAAAACCCTGCCTTCTTCAGACGCGCGTAATACTCCGCATCTCGTTCCGCGATCTCCTTGTAGACCGGAATGTGGAACGTGTGCATGATCTTAAAGGGTACTGATGCGAATATTAGGTCCGCTGTGTCCGTAGTGATACCGGCCTTTACAGCGGACTCGGAGTAAAGACCACCTAAGGCCAGTTCCATAAGCGAGTCTGATTTAGCGACGTGCGTCGATGAGCGCTGAATCATTGTGACATCTGCCCCGTGCTCCCACAGGTCGGCGCAGATGTCGTGAGCCGAGTTACACGAACCTACGACAACACATGTCTTGCCGCTGTATTCCTCCCCGCTGGTGTGCTTACCGGAGTGATGTTGTCTTCCCTTAAAAGTGTGGGCGCCTGGGATTTCGGGGACACTCGGAATGCCAGACATTCCGGTAGCAAGAACTAGCTGTTTGGGACGAAGAACGACCGTCTCGCCACCACGGTCCACCGTCACAGTCCACTCTTGTGTTTGCTCGTCATATCGAGCGCTCCTGCATTCCGTGGAATGCCAATAGTTCAACTCCATGACTTTCGTGTACATCTCCAACCAGTCACCGATCTTGTCTTTTGGAGAGAAGATGGGCCAATGGTCTGGAAACGGCAGGTAGGGCAAATGATCATACCAAACGGGATCATGTAAACAGAGTGATTTGTAGCGATTCCGCCAGGAGTCCCCAGGCCGATTGTTTTTTTCAATAATGATGGTTGGCACTTCTAACTGTTTAAGTCTTGCTCCCAAGACGATGCCACCTTGTCCACCACCGATAATGAGACAGTAAGGTTGCTTGGTAGTGCCCAATTCCGCGGCTTCCAGAGTTTTTCGCTCGAGCCAGTTTTGCCGATTTGGACGGGCACCATGTTGAACGCCTTTAGCACGAGACGAACCTTTTTTTTCCTCGAACCCCTTAAGCTCAGTCATCGTGGTCAACAGGGTCCAACACTTGCCATCTTTCAGGCGAATTTGTCCCTTCCCTCTTGAGACCGCGGTCTCAAAGGTCAACCAACTGCTTATCACGCCATTATCCGAGGTGGCGTCACCTTCTACCCTCCATGGCCCGGGCTTCGCTTCGGGTACTGTCGCTTCTAACATCGCCTTGATATTTTCTCTGCCCTCAAGCGTTTTGATATTCCAGGTAAGCGACACCAAGTCGCGCCAATAGCCGTCTTCCTCAAACATATTCACGGCAGCGTCGAAATCTGCACGATCCAGTGCGGAACCAAAGTTCGATAGCCATTCGGACACCTGATGTGTCGAGGCGGTGTTATTAGCGTTCATATTAGACCTCCTTCAAAAAAGAGAATATTCCCGTATGCTTCCCACCCTGTTCGATCGAGTATCTTCCCCTTCGATATTTGTTGCACGCAAATATTTTACTCTTCGCGGCTCGAGGCAATCCTTGAGGCGGACCACGGCATTCTGCAAAATGCGCAAGTGTGACGTTATTCGCTTCCGCCTGAACCTGGACGACGCTTTATTCTCGGAGAGCCAACACGGTTGAGGTCACCTCTTTCTCAGGTCGTGTGAGAACTCTTCGAGCCGCGCCTCGCTGAGGTGTTCGACATTCTCGCCAGTTGATCAACCGTTGGTATCCAACTGGGAATTGCAGAGATCCGTTCATTTCTAGGTACCGCAAAAACTTCTGATTCACTTGAGCACTAGCTCTACAAGGTTGCGCAGCCATCAGAATGGCAAAGGAGCAGAAGTCGGTTTCGCTAGAGAAACGCGCCGAAGGTAGAACTTGCTCCGGCTAGCGCGGCAGCCGAACCCCAGATCACTCCACCGAGCGCCATCGTCCCTGCGAGATCATGATCACAGTGGCATTCATGCGGCCCCGCGCCCAGCCTGGTAGAGTTTTCTGAAAGTCGGGTTCCTCAGTGCCGTCCAACTGGAGCTTTTGTTCATGGTCGGGGGTCTTCAACCCGTTACAAGGGCAGTCCGGTCTCCGAGTTTCAGGAATTTTGTTCCTAAACGTGATTTGATCTGCTAACGTCGGTGAAACACGGAGAATTCGTCGTGGAACGCGACCATGGTCCGCCAGCGGAGGGCCGGGAGCTTTCACACCTCGCGCTGGACGATTGTCATGAAGGCGGCGCAAAGTCAGGCGCCGGGGGGGCGGTCTGCTTTAGCTCAGTTCTGGCGCAATTATGCCGCTTTGCGATGCTTTGATCGCATCCGAAGGACGGTTAAGCCCATGAGTGCGGAGCCCCAACGCACCTGCCCGAGCTGCGGTAACGAGTTTTCTGGAGCAATGGAATTCTGTCCGGTCTGCATGCTTCGCAAGGCTCTCGCTGGCGGGGTTGAGTCCGGCGAGTCTTCTGCTTCCGAGGATACGGTCAAGCCGACACCGGAACAGGCGGTGCAACGCTTTGAGCATTATGAACTGGTGAAGGGCGAAGACGGGAAACCGGTCGAGTTGGGTCGCGGTGCGATGGGGGTCACTTACAAAGCGTTCGACGTCGATCTGCACTGCCCCGTGACACTGAAAGTCATCAGCGAGCGATATCTCGGTGACGAATCGGCGCGGCTTCGTTTTTTGCGCGAAGCCCGCGCGGCGGCGAGCGTTCGTCACCCGAATGTTGCCTCGGTTTTCCACCTGGGCAGAACCGGTCAGAACTACTTTTACGCGATGGAGTTTGTAGAGGGGGAAACGCTCGAGAATCTCATCAAACGCTCCGGCCGGCTCGAGGTAAAGCTGGCGCTGGAAATCGCGACGCAGGTCGCCGCCGGTTTGGCTGCGGTGCACAAGCAGAAGCTCGTTCACCGGGACATCAAACCAAGCAACATCATGGTGAGCTTGGAGGAGGGAGGCGCTGTGACCGCGAAAATCATCGACCTCGGCCTGGCCAAGGCGGTCAATGAACCAGGTTCTCAAACCGCGATTTCAATGCCTGGGGGCTTTGCCGGGACGCCAGAGTTTGCCAGTCCCGAGCAATTTGCAGGAGTCGGCGTAGACATCCGTTCGGATCTTTACTCGCTGGGCGTGACGCTCTGGGAGATGGTGACCGGCCATGCGCTGTTCAGAGGTTCCCCTGCTGAGGTGATGTATCAGCATCAGCACGCGCCGTTACCGCTCGAACAACTCGAAGGTGTCCCGCAGCCGGTCGTTGTTCTACTTGAGGTGCTCCTTGAGAAGGATCCCGGCGCGGCGTTTTCAGAACCCGGCCGAACTTCTGAAGGCGATGCCGACGATAACAGGCGCTATCGACGCACGGCGTAGAATCACTCGTCAGAGCTTGCAGAAGACGCCCTCTACCGCTTCGCGTGTCGGAACTCGCAAGCCGCCAGCAAGACTTGCGACCGGAGAAGATTTCCGTAGCCAGATTGCCCGTTACAGGAAGCGATGTTTTTGGGCGAGAGGAGGATATCGCTTTTCTGGATCGTGCATGGGCAAACCAGGATGTCAACGTCGTTACAATCGTTGCCTGGGCTGGGGTCGGAAAGTCCACGCTCGTCAACCATTGGCTCCGACGGATGGCTGCTGAACATTATCGTTCTGCGGAGCTCGTTTTTGGCTGGTCCTTTTACAGACAGGGCAGCAGTGGGGGCACTTCGTCCGCAGATGAATTTCTTGATGCGGCTCTCACTTGGTTTGGAGATCCAGATCCACGGATCGGAACGGCATGGGAGAAGGGCGAAAGATTGGCCAAGCTCATCGCGCATCGTCGAACCTTACTGGTTCTGGACGGCCTGGAGCCGCTCCAAAATCCGCCTGGTCCACAAGAAGGACGGCTACGTGAGCCTTCCCTCCAGGCGCTTCTGCGCGAACTCGCTGCCTTCAATACGGGGCTTTGCGTGATTACCACGCGGCTGCCGGTCGCTGATATTGCAGATCACGAGCGCACCTCAGCCCTGCGTCGTGACCTGGAACAACTATCCAGCGATGCCGGTGCGAAGCTGCTCCGAGCGCTGGGCGTTAAAGGGGATGAAGCGGAGTTGCGAAGTGCCAGCGACGAGTTCAGCGGCCATTGTCTTGCTCTAACGCTGCTGGGCAGCTATCTGACCGATGCTTATAATGGAGATATTCGTTGTCGCAAAGAAGTATCAGCACGTCTTGCTCACGACGTACGACAGGGAGTCCATGCCCGAAAAGTAATGGAATCTTACCAAACCTGGTTTGGGGAGGGTCCTGAGCTGTCGGTTCTCCGCATGTTAGGTCTATTTGATCGACCCGCTGACGAAAAGGCGCTTGGAGCCCTGCTGAAACCGCCTGCTATCCCTGGCCTTACAGAGTCATTAACTGATTTGAGCCCGACCGAGTGGCGAACGATTCTTGCCAGGTTAAGAAGAGCAAGACTCCTCGCTGGGGAAGATCCGCACAATCCTGGGCATCTGGATACGCATCCTCTCGTTCGTGAATACTTTGGCGAACAGCTTCGGAGTCAACGAACCGAGGCTTGGAAGGAATGCAATAGGCGGCTCTACCATTATTATCGAACGCTTGCGCCCCAGCTGCCGGATAGTTTCAGGGAGATGGAGCCACTTTTCTTAGCAGTAATCTGCGGCTGCAATGCCGGTTTATTTCGCGAAGCGCTGCATGAAGTTTACATTCCGCGGATTCAGCGAGGGAATGCCTCCTTTGCTGCCAACGTCCTCGGAGCCAGAGGGGCATTGCTCTCGGTTTTAGTTCATTTCTTCGAACACGGACGCTGGGGTTCACCGGTGGAAACGGCCGTCGAGGGGCAAAGTCTCACTGCGGAAGATCAGCTCTTCATCCTCATGCAGGCGGCGCTATATCTAACGGCCACTCGAGGATTCGCGGCACCGGAGGCGCGAATTTGTTACGAGCGCGCGGAGTCCTTGTGTCATTCGCTTAATCGTCCTCTGCTCCTGTATTCCGCACTGATAGGTCAGTGGCGCTATTCCCTCGTCACCGACAAGCTGACTGCAACGATGCAGATTGCCAAACGAGTTTACTCACTGGCGCAGGAGCAGAATGACTCTGCGCTAATGATAGGAGCCTACTCGCGCTTTGGCAGCCACGCTCTACTATTTGGGCGATTTCGAGACCGCGCGACAATACGCGATGCGTGGTGTTCAGATCTGGCGCTCGGGAGGCGTGCAGTCTCATGTCGAAGAGGTCGATGGCGCCCGCCGTCGTTTGTCTGTGCTATGAGGCCCTATCCGAGTGGCATTTAGGAGAGATCGCCTCTTGCCAAGCGACCATGGCGGAAGCGATCTCACTAGCGAAAGAGCTGAATGATATGCACGCATTAGCCTTCGCACTGTATTTTGCGCGGTATTCTCGCCCACTTTGAGCGTAATCCTGCTGAAGTGGAACGCTTGGCATCGGAATTAATTGAACTGTCAACGCGTCACAATTTTGCGTTTTGGCTGGCTGGAGGAAACGTTCTCCGCGGCTGGGCGCGCAGCGTTTCCGGTGAAACAGCCGAAGGTATTTCGTGGATCGAGCAGGGGATAGAGGATTATCGGGCAACCGGCTCGATGCTGGCCATGCCATATTGGCTAGCACTAAAGGCTGAAGCTTTGTACCTGGCGGATCGTACCTCCGAAGCTCTTGAGGCGATAAGGGAGGCGGAAGCACTGGCCGAAAGATTTGAAGAGCGCTGGTGGTGTGCCGAACTGCACCGGCTCCGCGGCTGTATTTCTCACGGCTCTCGGTGCTGACGAGACCCAAATTGAGGCTTCGTTCTGCGCAGCCATCAGAACCGCAAAAGAGCAGAAGTCGATTTCACTGGAGAAACGCGCGGAGGCAACCTACGCAGAATACCGCCGGCAAAAAGCGGGAGTGCCAGGGGTTCAATGCTTCCGACTGTCTCTTTGTTAGCACGAATTGCGCCCGATAGTTCTTATGACGAGAGAGTCGGCGCGCCGACTGCCGCGCGTTCACATGGTTCCAGCACAGTCCTTGCGTATTCTCGGACGGATTTTAGGCGAACGGGAATCCACTCTAGCAGCCCGGGGCATGTCGATGACATCTCCGTGGGCATACTGCAGCATTAGTCCAGCGAACGACTTTTCCAAAGAATCATTCGCGGAATCTAACTGTTCCCGCAATTTTGCTTCAGGGATTGTTTCCACCTCGAAACGCCGGCCGCTTTCTTCCTCGAAGATCTTCACCACTTCAAGAGGGGTTAGAGCTTCGGGACCACCCACCGCGAGCACAGAGCGGCCTGCAACCGAACGAAGGATCGGGGCTATGCAGAACTCTGCCACATCCCGATAGGATACCCAGCTGATCGGTTTCAATCCATTGCCGTAAATGCGTGCCCTCCCATGAAAGTAGTCAAAGCCGACCGCAGGGGAGAGCCACACTTCCATAAAGTAACTCGCTTGGATTGACGTGAAGTCGAGATCCGCGATTGCGCGCTCAACAGAACGCTTCGCTTGAGTCAAAGGGTATTGGACAGTGGGATCATCCCGAAAGGAAACGAAAACAAAGCGCCTGACGCCCGCGCTTCTTGCGGCGTTCACAAGCCCGAGTTGGCCCTGCAAATCGACGCTCTCAATCGAGTCGCCCGCTTGGCGCGAAAGAGTTGAGGAGGCGGTGGAGATCACCGCTGATATCCCCTGGCAAGCCGCCTGAATCTGAGGAGGGTCTTTTAGATCCCCGGTGGCCAGTTCACAGCCAAGCGATCTCAATACGTTAACCTTATCAGGATTAGACGTTCTCCGAACAAGCGCTCTAACGGGTTGCCCCTCGGCTCTCAATCGCTCGCAAACGCGCGTTCCCAGCAAGCCAGTCGCACCAACCACCAGAATCATAAGTCACCTCCAATCATATCGACCTCCGCCAGGTCCGGGCTCAAAATCGAGAATGCTGCCGTCCGGAAATTAGTTCAAGAGGTCGCTAAAGACAAATCGGGCGCCTTCCTCAACGAGGCATCTGACGATACGTGCTCCCATTCCGCTGCCGCCGCTTTTGAATTCCACAGCTTCCACAGGATAAAAGCCGCCTGGGCGCCAAGTGTGACGCTTGCAAAAAAGGCAGAAAATCGCCGCAAATTCCGATGGAGGACGGCGGTTTTAAGGTAATGGAGAATATGCTGGCGAAGAATGGCAAGATTGACGCCGTGTTCTGCGAGAACGACTCCATGTGTCTCGGGGCGCAGAAAGCAATTGGCGATGCTAAGCGCAGTGACGAGATGTTCCTGGTGGGAGTCGATGGTCAGAAGGAAGCCCTTCTACAAATTCTAAATGGCACGAATTATGCCGCGACCGGCTTAAACAATTCGGATCAGATTGGGCGCGCCGCTTTCCATCGAGCCATGGCCATTTTGGCTGGTGCTCAGGCAGAGAAGGAGACGGTACTACCTTCGCCACTGATAACCAAGGATAATGCAGCTAAGTTCTATGATCCGACTAGTGTATTCTAATTCGGTTGCGGTGCGTTAGTTGACGCGGAAGATACAAATCCGGCACGAGTTCGGCGGCAAGGCCTCAATCAATTGATGACCCCCGCAAAACACGTTACTGGCCGATGTTACGTTGGTGCTACTTCCACACCGAAAACCTCCGTTAAGACGTTCCGAGACAAGAATCGAAGGACTCGCCCGATACTTAAATACCGACGCACCAATCTTCCAAAAACCGCCCGCTGGAGTATGCACATTACCAGATAGCCCCAAACTTCTGGGCACCGTCAATAGCATAACATCAGCCAGCGCGTTCTGATCTAAATGGCAGTGACCCGCGGAACCGTTGTGCGTGGCCGTAACGGAGCGATGCGAGCGCCATCAAGTTTGCGCGCCACATGTTCCGCAACTCTGTTGCCCGCCACACCCGTTGGTCGCAACGATCCTTTGTTACCGGATGACTGGATCTGCGAAATCTAGTTTGACGGTTACCGCGGCTTGGCGCTCCGCGCGGCGGCCGCGAAACGTGGACTTGTCACGCAACCAGAACAATCTCGGCAAGAAATTTCCCTGAGATAGCCGGCTCAATTGCTGGACGGTAAGCCGTCTGCCATTTGACGTTTCTGAAGTCTCTGGAAGGATAACCACTGCGTCCGTCCCCGACTTCGTGGCGCCGATGCAAGCGATGCTGGGGAACGCCGGCTTCGTGCAAAAATGTCGTGGCTGTCCTGCGGAGGCTGTGAAATGACAAGGCTCAACGTTCTCCTTTCGCGACCTTTGTCCTAAATCACTGGAGGCCTACCTCAAAGAACCCGAAATCGAGATCGACAATAATCTGGTCGATAATGCGATCCGGCCTAATCTGGAAAAAAGAACTGGTAATCTTCGGTGACGCCGATGCCGGCGAACGCAGTGCGATCATTTACTCGATCATCGAAAGCTGCCGGCGTCACGATATCGAGCCCGTACACTTATCTGCGCGATTTCGTCTCAACATGCCAATCGTCAGACTAAGAAGGTCGTTCCAAAAGCTTGGGTAGCGGCCATCAGAAACGCCGCACTTAGAGCAGCGTGAGTTCCGCACCATATGAGGTTCGAACCCGCCGTTTACCCCTCAACTGGGAGTGTCCGGCCCGGATTCGCGCTCTTTGGAAAAACTCAGTACAAACCGCGGCACAAAAGAAGAGGCCAGACCTAACGGTCCGGTCGGCATGGGACGGGCGGCACCGAACAATGCCGCTGCCCAGACCAACAGGACAGCCGGGAGCCGTGGCTTACCAACCGCTAACATCACTAGTCCAATCAACGCGACAACAACCCACTACGCGGCACTGATGGTTCCTCCATCGGCCGAAATGAGATTGGTTCGCGCCCATCCGATCACAAAAAAAATGACGACAGAAACCGATCCGACTAGCCTGAGTCGTTCTCTGACCGTAAGAGCAACAGCTGTCGATAACATGGCGATTGTCCAAGCGATCGATCCTACTACCGCAGTCGCCATAATGATGCCGCTGCTCCAATAGCTATCAAGAATCGGTACAAACCTGCACACTGGTCTGGAGATAACGTACTAACCACTTTAACCAGTGTCCCCGTACCAATACCATCAACGCATCAAAGCCAGCATAGATCGGGATGAATACTGCGGCTGCCGTTCTACTCAAGATCGCAGCAGCACTAACTTCCAGGCTGGCACAAACAGGAGCTGGTAATCTGCATATCGGCCTTCGACCAGATTTTCTGAAATCGGGCTTCCACCTCAGCGGCTTGCTCGTTCTTATGCTGCATCTCCAAGCTACGGGCCAGACCGAAGAGCGCCCACCCATTCTCGGGCACCCGCGTCAGATCGTCGCGATAAACCTGCTCGGCTTCAGTATATCGCTTGGCTTGCAGTAAATTCGCTCCCAGGGAATGGCGAACTGGTAGAATCCATCCTGGAGGTTCATCGTAACGCAACGCGTCTTCCGCCGATACCGCAGTGCGTAATTCGTTCAACCTTTTCTGAGATTGCCCTCGCGAATCAATATTTCACCAGCCAGCATCGGAGTGGCCACCGCCAAGAGATCCCGGCAAGTGTTATTGCCAAAAGTTTCCTTCTCCATCACGAATTTGCTGGCCTCAAGGAAAGCTGCTTGTTCCGATCTCGCCGCGGTGGTGTCCCCCTTCGCTGAATAGGCAAAGGCCCGCGCGGCATGTCGAAAGGCACGAGTAAAGAACATGAATTCCGGATGATCAGGTTAGCCAGGACTCATCCCACATCCCAAAACGAATCAGCACCTCATACGGTACTGCGACAAAAGCCTCAGCCAAAGCCGCATGCTCTTTCACCTCTTCCTCCGGCATTCCCGAGACCATGGCGTGGATCTGTTGGACCGCCAACCCTCTTTGACCGGTCATCATGGCGGCATAGGCGAGCATATGCTGATTGTGCGCCGCATAGAAAACGATCATGCCCTTCGGTTGACCAAAGATGGCCCGGTACCGTTGATCGGCCTCGACCGCTTTCTGATTGGCCACGATGGCCTCATACCAGTGACCGATCCGAATATCGATATGTGAAGGCATGTGGACATTGTGAGCCAATCCGGGCTGGAGATCTCGCAAGCGGTCGGCGGCCGCTAGCGCACGCTCAGGATGAGGTGACGCCTCCAAGGCATGAATGTAGAGGTGATTCGCGAATGGATGATTTTCCTGAAGTTTCAGGACAGCCTCGAGGGTGGCAAGAATTTCGTCCGTACCTGGTTCGGGCTGACCCTCCTGCGTCCACTGATCCCAAGGACGAAGATCCATCATTGACTCGGCAAAAAGCGACCCAACGTCAGGATCCTCGGGATACGCCTGCCAGACCGTTCGCATCGCGTTCGCGTATGCCAGTTCGAGCGGGCTCCGATCTTCCGGTTGCGAGTTGGCATACCGATCGCCAGCGCCTCAATCAGTGCCTGCTCCACCGCTGAGGAGTTTGCCGCGTCTTGGCAAGCCCCAGCTCCTTCCACGCAAGCTCGGCCATGGGAGGCGGCACTACCGGAAAATTGATATGCGGCCCGCAGGCCAGCGCAATCCCCCAATCAGCCATCGCACAGTCAGGATCCGCGGCTGCCGCCGCCTGAAAAGCGCGAATCGCTGCGCCGTGATTGAAGCCGAAGAGAAAATTCAGTCCCTGGTTAAAATATTTCTGCGCTTCAGGAGAATTCGTGGTGATCGTTCGCGTGTAAGAACCAAGGCCTTCAAAGAGAGGCTCCGATGCGCTATTAGCTTTCGCGCTCCCAAGAGCCATGCTGAGGAAGAGGGCAACCAGCAGAGCGAATGGTTTCATAAGATGATCAAGGTTGTTGAAACGTTTCGGATTTCCAAGAGTACTTTCGCACCCACCGTCCCCCGACTCTTGCGGTCAGGGGAAAAAACGATCCCTTCTTTCTCCCGCCGGTGCCGAGGCCTATCTTCGCGACAATCCCAGTGCCAAAGTTGTCTTGTACGATACGGACATTTCGCCCTGGAGACCCATGCCGCCGAAATCGGAGCCGCAATCCGCGCCTTCATGGCAGCTATTCCCAAGGACTGAAAAATCCAACAGTCCAGAGCCCAACCGATCGCCGCACGACTGCGCTTGTCTTGGGCTTCTGGTTGGTCATGCCCACACCCGTGATCATCCGTATTAAGGCTCAAAACGGGATCAACTGAGAAACCAGCGGGTTAAATTGTCCTTAACTTTGCTCTGAATTCTGTTCATTTTACCAGATGGAGACACCATCGATGAGCATCCCAGCAACCAAATCTTCGGCCGAAAGACGAATAGCTGACCTCGGAATTCTCTAAGCTACCGAATTTGCCAAAGCCAATGGCGAACTATGTTCCATTCGTGCGAGAGTGGAATGTTTTATTCATCTCGGGACAGGGACCGCGGACACTGGACAACAAGTTTCTGACCGGAAAAGTGGGCAAGGATATCACCGCTGCAGAAGCCTATGATCATGCGCGCTTGGTAGGAATTAACCTGCTTGCCGTCGTCTATCACGCGGAGAACGGGCTCGCGACCGTCGTAAGGGTGGTAAAGCTCACTGGGTTTGTCAACGCCACGGATGATTTTCGAGATCATCCGAAAGTGATCAATGGTTGTTCTGACTTATTAGTTGAAGTGTTCGGTGAGACCGGGCGTCACGCCCGCTCGGCAGTCGGGGTGAGCGGATTGCCCGAAAACATTAGTGTGGAAATCGAAGCGATCTTCGAAGTCGCCTAGGGCTCCCATCGCAGAGCACCTGGCAACGTTTCGATTATTTGCCGCTTGCGAGCACGTGCATTTCGATAAACGAGCGTTCCGAGAGTCCGATTGGCGAACCTTGGCCCCTTAGCGTTGTGAGTGATACCCGATTGCAGGGCATCCGAAAGGGACACATATCTTGGCCGGTCGTCTTGCCTTTGATTTAAGTTCGTTTCCATCGGCATTCTCTAGAGCGTTCGCCACTAGTGGTAAATGGAACTAAAGGAGCATTTAAGGAGTTGCAGCACTCAAGCACCCCAATAAGCCAGGTGCTCCATCCCTCCTGCCTTTAGTCTTGCCCCTCAAGGCAAGACACTGGTCTCTTCCGCTGAGCTCGTTGCCAGAATCCGTGTACCGCTGACCGCTGTCTCGACCTCAAAGAGGTCTTCGAACGCGCGTTCAACTATGTCGGCGGCCACTTCGAGTCCATGGTTCTCTTCCAGGACTTTTGGAACCAAGCCGCTTTATCGCGATAGTTTGGATTTCCTTTTATTTTTGCGATCAGCTCCGTTAGACGTCGCGGAGTCAGATTTCCTATTTCGATAAAATCACCTACTCCGTGATAGGCGATCCTGGCGGCAACACCGGGTTGGTCATATCCTACCGGAATTGCCACCATCGGCACTCCCTGTGCCAAAGCCTCCAGAGCTGTATTGAGCCCTGCGTGGGTTATGCAGAGCGCAGGATTGGAATTACTGCCTACCGAGAGCACCATCTGCATCTCCGGAAATTCGCTCGCCGCTTCGAGAATGGTACCATACACGTTGCGCAACCCGTTCACCAGCGTTCCCATGGAAGCGTAGATCAGAGGCCTTCCGTCTAACTTTTCCCAAGGGAAGGGAACGGATTGCCGGCCTTTATCGTCATGAAGGGGACCTGCATAACGAAATTGGGCTGGCAAATGAGCAATCGGGAAATCAAACTCTTTTGGTGTCTGGGTAATCACCGCGAGTTTGGATACAGTGGCAGCCGGGTTGTTCCAATCGATCTTGAGCCCGTTCCGTTCCGCAAAGGGTCGAACAATCGGCATCATAGGCTCGCGCAATTCGCGAAGGAATTCTAGCCCCTTGACATTCCTGGCCAGAGCTTTTTTCCAGGGCTCGTTTCATCGGGCCAGCTGTAAGTCATGAGTGGAGTCGATCCGGAAACGTCGAAATGGAGCACGTTCCAAATCTGGACATAAGGCAGGCCCAGACTCATGGGAACAAGCTCAAGATACCGGTAGGCCGTATGAGTACCAACGAATCCACACCGCTTTCCGCGATCTTTTCTGGCAAATGCTCCAGTGCCGACCTCACCAGGCCGGCTGTTAATTTACGAGAGGTATATCTCAGCACATCAAGGCCATGCAGGTTCGCTACAGCACCCAGGTTTTGGCTACAGTGCCTAGTGGATATTCATTTTCGCAGAATGGAACGAACTCCAGATCGGCTGCTCGAACAACGGATTCGATATCCGGAACTCCAATAAATACAACATCATGCCCCCTCGACTGCAGCTTGCGCGCAAGTGCAGTCATGGGATTTAAATGACCTGTCAGCGGTAGACTCAGAAAGCCAATTTTCATAATAGTTGTTTCGTTGCAGGTCTGCTTCGACACATGACCGGATGGCGTCGCATCACTCCATTCTCCGTGTACTAGAAACGATCATTTCGTAGACCCGCCATTCTTTGTTCCAGTTGCCGGATTTGCTGTCTCGGCTGCTGGAATGGAGCTGAGTGGAGGCGGATTCAGGGTGTTTCTTTGCCCCGAAGGAGGGCGTTTCTGAAGGAATGCCGCTCGACCCTCTGGCGCCCCTACAGGGCGCGTCGCCGGGGCGGAGGGTTCCTGGAGTTAAAACCCCAGGCTGAGTGGGTGGGGCCCCTTCGGGGCACGGAACTCGTCCCAGTCCTGAAAATTCGCGTATCAAAGCCGAGGATCACGAAGAACCCTATTTTCTCAACGTAATCTACAGGCTGCGTTTGGCCTCGCGCACGGCACCGATCGCGCCAATTCAGCAGGCCCGCGGAGAGGGCGCGTTTGTTGCCGGACCGACAAGCAAGTCAGGTGTTCCACGCCGGATAACGCGGAAGAACCATAGAGGGCGAGCTTTTCAGAGACGGAGAAGCTCGCGAAGCTTCGGGAATATTTTGAAGGTCGCTTTTGAGCTGAAAAATATGGTGTGCCATGTTTTTTGGCCGAAAGCAAAGCGACCCCACGGAAAGAGGCCGCAGGAGCAAGAGCGCGGCACGCGGTCGAGGATTTAAATGGAGGGCACCGACGCGCAGCGTTAGGAACGACGGGAGTCAGGCGAGGAGCGCTTGACGCCTGACATGGACCCGAATTGTGCAAGCAGTCAGCATTGTTCGGAATGAGCCCTGGGCTGAATGGCGCGAAGATAAGGAGTAGGATGATTTTGCTCCGAGAGGGCTGTAGGCGACAATCCTAGGGCTGAGGCCTTTGTTTTGTGCCCCTCAGGGGCTACAGAATTCAGCCCAGGGTTGAATGGCGCTAAGTTAAGGGTAGTTTGGGATGTTTTTGCCCTGAAGAATCTTGCTCACGCGCTCCCTAGAAGCCTTTGGAACCGTCTGCAAGCCCGTCCCGGAGGGACAGACCGATCGTAGCCTGGCACGAAGTGCCTGGGAGAGCACCGCCCCAAAAGAACCGTCCCATAGGGTACGGTATGATCGGGCGCAGCTAATGACGTTCTCGATCGATTCGTGCTTATACCTGAAAGAATCACACCGTACCCTACGGGACGGATCTTTTGGGGTGGTGCTCTCCCAGGCACTTCGTGCCAGGCTACAATCGCATCGTCCCTCCGGGACTTTTCAAACTTTCAAACAAGCTTTAGCTAGGGAAGAGAACTTGAAATTTGAGCGGGATTTTGCAGCGAAGCCAGGGCAAAATAAATCGCCTACGTCCTCCTTATCTTCGCGCCATTCACCCTGGGCTGAATTCTCATGCCCCTTCGGCTTCGGGGCGAAGAACCTTCCGGAACATGGCTTAACTTAGCGCCATTCAACCCTGGCTGAATTCTGTAGCCCCTGCGGGGCAGGCTCTTGGTTTTATATATAGAGCCCATCCCAAATTCTCCTTATCTTAGCGCCATTCAGCCCTGGGCTAAGCCCTGGGCTGAGCCCTGGGAATCCTATCTGCATCCTGTCAAGGCACCCTTGGCGCGTTTGAGGCGTCCCACCTGGTAAACGTTAGCCAGAGGAAGAAGGCGTTATGGTCAGATATCGATATTCAACAATTAGCGACCTGTTTTCCTTTTTTTGAGCAATCGGTCGCCTTTCAGTCGCCGGGACGAACCGGCGCGCAATTTCTAGAGTAGCGAATTGGGTGTGCCCGCGTCGTGATTGCGAGCAACGCCTCTTCAGCGGCTGCGAGGGAACCGCAGCCTCCCAAACCTATCCCTCCACAAAGTTCAAGCCCACCTGCGTTTCCAACGTTGCACTCGCTGCATGCAGCGAAACAGACCAGGTTTGATCACCGACGATCCCGTCAGACGCCACCTCGCCCCAGGTTTGAAAACTTTTAACTGACGCCTCGGTGTGCGGACCGAAATCGCCGTCAATACCCTGCGGTGTGGTGTTCCACGCCCCAGGTGCACCGTTGGTCAAGACCTCCTGTAGCCGTTTGACCACCTCGCCTTTCGATCCCCTTTTTAAGAGCGGCATCGGACCGCCATCCGGTAGCGTTGCCCAGGTCTGCGGTCCAACGATCCCGTCTACTGGAATCGCCTCCGAATTTTGAAAGTCTTTCACCGCATCCTCGGTCACAGTGTCGAACTTTCCATTAACCGTCACAGTGAAGGCCAGAGTGCGTCGAAGCGCTCGTTGCAAACGCCAAACAGAACTCCCGTTTGCACCGGGCGAAAGAGTAGGTTGACCAGGATTAGCCATGATTCTATACAGAGGGAGGCGGCCAAGCCGCGTTCAATGGGGGGTAAACTCCGATGATGGCACTTGACGTTATCGAGTCAAGCCTAAGAAGAGGGTCAAGGGGGGTCGCGTCTATACAAAACACAAATGCCCATTAAGGAAATGGAAATCTTTTGGTAGGCTCTCATCGCGCCGAATGTTTCCCAATCTTTTAGTCGTTGGGCGGAATACTACCTTCCTTTGTCTTTTGTATAGACGCGACCCCTCCCTGGCGACTCCCGCGCGGCGAACATGTTTTCAGAAGCGTCAGATAACCGATATAGCACGCAACGAGGACGCCCAACGCGCCTGGACCCTGAAGCCAGGCGGAAACCGAAGACCATTTGAACCGAATGGCATCCAGTGCCATAAACGCGAACCAACCGAAAAAGAGCAGTACCAATACCCCAGTCACAATCTTGTCTTGGATTGATTGGCCCTTCTGGATAGGTGAACGAAGCCGCTCCTTAAGCAACGCTGGATCATGTCTCGCTAGCCATAGGCCGAACACAACGCTGACCACAAAGGTTTCGATGAGAAACATCCATGCACCAGTCCAGTTTATTGTACCAGCTGGGACGAACAACAAAATGGCCATAACTCCTTGCCAACTTGAATGAGCAATCTCATTAGCATAACTCGACGTCCATAACCTCGTGTGCCACACATTGAAACGCACGCCCCAGTTTCTAAGCTGGTCATTTAATTTAAAGCGCCTATGTTGAGCGGAAGCGCGGCTCAATCGACCACCGGTCTACTTCCCAAAATGAGCGCGTTTTAAACCCGCGCACGAAATTCGGTTACTTCCGGGATGGGTTTTAGGTCCAAAGAGTCTCCCAGGCTACAGGCGTCGGTTCGGCGATCCGCGGGGATGGTAAGACGCTTACCTTGTAAGCGTCTGGCTAACTACACGGTCAGGTAGGGTTGCTCTGACGGTTACAAAAACGAGGATGCAACGGGGATAGCCGAAATCGGTCAGGTTTTGTCTCAAACTTGCTTCCCGGTTCGTCGTATCATCGAAACAAATAGAAAAAGATGGCTACGACAAAATATGTTGATGGATTTGTAATCCCGCTCCCCAAGGACAAAATCGACCTCTACCGATCCGTAGCGGAAAAGGCCTGCAGGATATGGAGGGAACACGGCGCTTTGGAATTTCGGGAATGCGTTGGCGATGACCTCGAGGTGACAGATCAGGTGTCGTTCACCCGCCTGGCCGGGGCGAAACCGGATGAGACGGTGCTTTTCTCCTGGATCGTTTTCGAGTCCCGTGAGTCCCGCGACCAGGTCAACGCGAAAGTAATGGCCGATCCCCGAATCAAGGAGATGTGTGATGCGGCCGATTCGCCCTTTGATTTCAAGCGGATGGCTTACGGCGGATTCAAAGTTCTTGTCGATGCCTGATCGCCACCCTTCCCGGAGTTCAAGACCATCACACCAACGGCTTTGAATGAAACGATGCAAGATAAGAAGGAGTTCATACGATTCGTAGAGAGAGCCTCAGACCATCCGTTCGTCGAAAGAATCTGGCGTTGCCACAGTGAGCGTGCGGACAGGTTTCTCTCCGTTGCGGCGAACAATTTCGAGATGGCGATTACGCGATTGCGAGGAAAGAGCTTTTTGACTCTGCGAGGACCAGAGACGACAGCAACCACAATGGATTGTCCGGCAGAGGGAGAATGGGTCTGCATCCGCTTCAAGGTGGGTACTTTCATGCCCTGCTTTCTGCCAGGGAGCTTGCGGGATCATAAGGATGTAACACTTCCGCCGGCCACAAACTGTTCCTTTTGGCTAAATGGTTCTGCAATGGAGTATCCAGATTTTGAGAATGCGGAAACTTTCGTCAAACGGCTTGTTAGATTGGGCGTTGTTTCGCGCGATCCGGCTGTAGAGGACACATTGCTGCGTCGGACGGGAGAGCTATCCTTGCGTTCCTCTCAGCGTCACTTCCTGCGGTCCACTGGCATTACTTACGCCACATTTCGGCAGGTCGAACGAGCCCGATACGCGACAAACTTACTTCGAGAGGGCGTGCCGATTTTCGATGTAGTCCTTGGTGCAGGTTATTTCGACCAGGCGCACCTGACAAGATCTCTTAGCCACTTCATCGGGCAGACACCTTCCAGGATCATTGAAGGGCAGAAGCAGTTGTCGTTTCTATACAAGACCAACCCGAAAACGGAGGCTATCGTCATCCCTAAGATGGTGCGCTCGATGTAGCGCTTCATCAAACATCAACCATGTACAGAAACGAGTTCTATGGGAGCACCAGTTATTCATTTTGAAATCATGGGTGGCGAAGGGACCCAACTTGAGACGTTTTACCGTGAGCTCTTCGGATGGAAGATTAACAGCTACAACCCGATGAAATACGGTGTTGTCGAGACAGAAGGGGGACCGGGAGACCTCAATGGTGGCGTTGGTCCCACGAACGACGGGAGCAAACGCGTTTCCATATACGCACAGGTCAAGGATTTGCAGGCAACTCTTGACCGGGCGGAGCACCTTGGAGCTAAGACAATCCTTCCGCCGACCGAAGTACCGGGAGGTCCTAGGTTAGCCATGTTTGCCGATCCGGCAGGCAATATCACAGGACTTCTTATGGGACAGGCCGTCCAAAGGCTCCCTTTTGAGACCGGAGCCGTTTTAATTGTTAAAGCCCACGTTTGTCGTAGATGCGACTGTAAAGCTTGGTTATCAGGAGGGCGTTATTCAGGGTCTTGGAATCGCTTTGTTAATGTGTACGATTCTTTATGCGATCCCTGGCACTTCCTTTCTCGGCGCCATCTTGCTGACAGGCTATTTGGGTGGAGCAGTCGCTTCTAACGTAAGGGTCGGTAACCCGCTCTTTAGCAACGTCTTATTCCCAGTCTATTTCGCTTTCGTTCTCTGGGGAGGACTTTACTTGCGCGACAAACGGCTACGCGCACTGATCCCTTTGCGAGGTTCATGAATCGAAGCGTACAAGAGACTAAGTGCTGTTCCGGCCTATCGACTATTCAGATATCACGCACTTTTTTACAAGACCTTAGAGAATTCCCATACTTGCGATTGATGGAGAGCGGGAGATTTCGGAGGAAGAGGGTCAAGGGGGGGTCGCGTCTATAGGGCCTGTTGCCGAAATAATGTCAAAATAAATGTAGCTATAACAGTTACTTATCTGGTAAAATCGCGCTTCAATATGATGGGGAGCCGAGATCGGCAAAAACAGCTTTGGAGTTACCGCGTCAACCTGGATAAACGAGTGCGGAGCGATCATCCGCTGCGCAAATTCAATGAGTTGCTCAAGCTTGATTTCGTCCGGGAGGAAGTGGCGAACTGCTACGGAACCAAAGGCAATGTTTCCGAAGATCCAGCGGTGATCATCAAAATGATGCTGCTGTTGTTTCTAGACAACGTGCGCAGCGAGCGCGAACTAATGCGGATCATCCCAGAACGGCTCGATTACATGTGGTTTCTGGGATACGGCTTGGACGATGTGATTCCCAATCACAGCGTCTTGAGCAAAGCGAGGAAACGATGGGGCCAAGAGGTGTTCGTTTCCCTCTTCAGTCGGGTGGTGGCACAGTGTGTGAGCGCCGGACTGGTGGAGGGCAGCAAGATTCACCTCGACAGTAGCTTGGTCGACGCTGATGCGTCGCTCAACTCGGTCCGCGAGTTGGATGAGGCCAGCCTGGCTCAGATCCGAGAGGCTTGTCTTGAAGAAACTCACAAGCTCGACGAAGTCGAGCACCCCAAGAGCCAAACCGATGAGGAGCAAAAACCCAATCCTCCCAGACCAGACTCTTCAAAGACCACGAACGAAAAGTTTCAAAGCAGCACTGATCCGGAAGCCACCCTAACGCGGCAGCAGGGGCTAAGAGCGCGGCCTCGATACAAGAACCACCGAGTGATCGATGACGCTCGGGGAATTGTCACCGCGCTCAAGACCACCACCGCAATAGTCAATGAAGCTCATGAGCTCCTGGGCTTGATTGATCAACACCAGTTTAACGCTGGGATCGCAGCCAAAACCATCATTGCCGATTGCAAATATGGGACGGTCGAAAACTATCTCGCCTGTCAGAACCGCAAGCTCCGCACCCATATGGCCGATCTGTCGGCTAGCAGCGCTGGGCATGGGCAGCGAGAGGAGATCTATCCGGAATCGCAGTTCCTCTACCGAGCCCAGAGTGACACCTATTTGTGCCCGGCTGGTCAAGTGATGAGGCCCAGGCGGCTGCATTCGGTGCGCCTGACCTGGGAGTACGTGACCAAGAGCGGAGTTTGTCTGAGTTGCCATTTGCGAGAGTTCTGCACCCGATCCAAAACGGGCCGCAGCCTGAAACGTCACCGCGATCAAGCCCTCTTGGATCGAGCGCGTCGACAAGCCAAGACAAAGAGTGCCAAGCTTGATCGCAAACGCCGGCAGCATCTAGTGGAACGCAGTTTTGCCGACGCTGCCAACCGACATGGCTTCAAACGCGCTCGCTGGCGAGGGTTGATCAAACAATCGATCCAGGACCTCTTGATTGCGACCATTCAAAACCTAAGAAAACTGGTCGTCATGACCCAAAATCTGCCCGGAAAGGCTTTGGAAGCTTTGACTTATCATCTTTCATGGTCCGACTGCGACGCTGCAAATGCTCTTTATCTTTTCTCCACTGAGCCCTTGCCCCTCGCACTGAGCTAACACGCCAACCTCTGGCACTTATCGACTAGCGCACATCATGTTCGGGCAACAGTCCCTATACAAAAGACAAAAGAAACTGGAATTCTGCTCAGCGAATAGACGAATGGGAACATTCGGCATGATGGGAGCCGACTTTCTCATGTGCGGGTTCGGAAGCCATGCGTGCGACTTTCTACGCAAATAAGGAGTGGGAGTTAGCGAGGTTCCAGTTCCTTTTGGACAAGCGAGACCCTTTCAAAAAGGGTCCGATCGTTCTGGAGGCGTTGAGTGAAACGAGGAATAGCAATGCCGACGGCGTTGTGATGAATCCCGCCTGTTAGCTGCCAAGCTCTTTGAGGCTCAGCCTATCGCGGATTCTCCCGATAAAAAGAGCGGTCTCGCGTGCACCGGTGCCGCGAGCGGACAGCAGTTCTTCCCAGGGCTCATTCCAAACCTTGCTGACTGCTTGCACGATTTGGATCCATTTCAGTGCTTCAAGCGTTCCCTGCCTGACACCTGTCTGTTGATCTCGGTCGCCCCGGAGGAGTTTGCGCATCTGCGCTACAAATTCCGCGCTACCGAGGAACACAGTATACTTAACTTGCGCCTACCAGTCCGTCTCCCCTTGTCCCGCGGCTGCCGCTTGCCGCAACTGTTGACGAAACGCCTTTTGGAGCTCGCCTGGCGAGCCTGGACCGAAGAACGCCAAGATGGATCCGGTGCAAAGCCAGGTGGGTGTTGCTCGGGTTCCGGCGAAGAAAGCGTAGGAGCTCCAATGGTATTGTTCCAAAGCATCCACCCGACGCCGCGCCAATTGCGCTGTGATTTCGTGTGTGGCGATGTCGCGAGTGTCGTGTCCGCCCAGGGGGGCAATCCGTACCGGATTCAAATGAATGTAACGGTTGATCTTCAGCGCTTCTGTTGGTTCGTGGAGGATGGCTTTGAAACGTCCCTGAAACAGTGTTCCGACTCGACTGTATTTTGGATTGAACCACACACTGTAGCTGACATTAAGCCAATGGAGCGCTTAGGTTCGTCTCTGGGCATTCCAGTTGGAGATGGTAGTGGTTACCCATCAAGGCGTAACCGTGCAGCTTAATCCCGAATCGATCGGGTAAGCTGCTCAGTAACTCGATGAATTTCTCACAACAACGGGCCGAGCGGAAGATCGCTTGCTTCTGGGTTCCACGATTCAAAACGTGATATCACACTCCTGGGAAATTCACCCGTGTCGCGCGAGCCACGAGAACGACAATGCAGCATCACTGTAATAACACAATACATATGTGTTGTGTTAAACGGAAAAACAAAATCTCCGTTTCCTTGATGGCATTTGTGTTTTGTATAGACGCGACCCCCTTGACCTCGCCTTGGAGGCAGGGTAGACAGGTCCGAAGATCGAGCGGTAAGGGAAGGCCGGGTCGGAATTTGTCCTCAACGACGGCGGCGACGAAGACGCTGGACAAAGTGAAACTCAATGCCAGATAGAGGTGCGCCGATCTCATGCATCGCACCGCCCATTCGAAGAGATCCGAGGTCGATGGCGACCAGTCCGGTGCTGTTGATCAACTCAATTACACACTGTTTAGCTTCCGATTCGTCACCCGATGTAAAAAGGACGGTGCGAGGTTTGTTGGGCGAAAAATCCTGTATCCATGACATCGGGATGTTGCTGATTGACTTTACAAGCCGCGAACCAATGGCCATCTCGGCGACAATCTCGCTCGATGTGCGCCCCTTTAACGCTGCCCGCGACCGGGCGACTCCCGCTAGGCTGAGATCGGGTTCGGGATCCATATGCGCGTTGGTCGCATCTACCAGTATTCGTCCTTGCCAATCAATACCTGTAAGCGCTTCAGAAACATTCACCCAGCGCGTCGCGAGAATCACTATATCGCACTCGGCTGACTGTTGTTTGGTTCCCGCGCAGGCGCTCGGACCCAGTTCAGCGACGAATTCGCTAAGCGTTTCCGGGCCTCTGGAGCTGGATGCGACTACGGTATGACCGGCATTTATCAAATGGCGGCCGATGGTGCGCGTTACGTTACCGGCGCCTATAAATCCTACTTCCATAACTGACGTCCTTTCATTTTATTATCAATCTTGCCAACATCCGTCTTCCCGAGCCATGTCGCTAATGCCGGTTCGTGATTGCAGCGATGCAAAATGTGCATCACTATTCCAATCATGCTGGAAAAGCTTCGTTTGTTTTTAGTGGTTCTTGAGGAAGGCAGCCTCCGTCGTGCGGCTGATCGTCTGCGCATTTCTCAGTCCGCCATCACGCGACAGATGCAATCACTCGAACTCGATCTCGGGGGGTCCGTTTTGGAACGAACATCGGCTGGGGTGCGTCCCACGAACGGAGGACATGCCCTTGCCGAAAGGGCAAAAACGCTTCTGGCAGATTATGATTCCACCATGGCTGAGGTCCGCCGGCTGGTTCGCGGAGAAAGTGAACGGTTGCGGATTGGCTATATTGCGTCGGCAGTACAGGAGTATCTTGGGCCGGCTCTGGCCGTGTTGCGGCGCGCCTATCCGAGGCTGAACGTCAAAATGCTCGATCAAACGCCAGGCGAGATGATTATCGCATTACGGCAAGATAAAATTGATTTAGCATTGACCTTGCTCGGTATCGACCTGCTCTCGCGCGATTTCTATGCTCGTAAGCTGGCGACTGTAAGGAGCCTTGTTGCGCTTCCCGTCAGTCACCGGTTCGCGGCCGAAAGGCAGGTGTCTCTTTCCCAATTAAAGGCCGAAACATTCGTGCGGGGATCGGACGATGTGGTCCCCGGATACACCCAGAGGATCATTCAGTTCTGCCGCAAGTATGGCGGCTTCCGTCCCCGCCTGACCACCATTGACAAACCAGATGGTCTTGTGGAAACCCTCACCCTGGCAGCGAATGAAGAAGCGATTTCGATTCAACCAGCCTTCATTTCTCACCTGAACGTTCCGAACGTCGTCATGGTTCCCATCGCTGACGCGGGTGCCACCTGGGATTTGTTCGTGGTCTGGCAGCGAGGCAAAATTGCCAGCCCATTGCGGACCTTGCTGAGCGAACTAAACCTGAAGTCTCAGTAAATACCCAGCGCGGTATCGGCAAAAACGCCAATCTGGAGTTGGGGATTGCCGCTTAACGCCTGAAAAAAATGCCGGTGAAATTGCCGGTGATGGTTACCCAAAGTTCGCGCCAGTTACCGCTAGTATGCGCTTAGTACCCAAAGGCCCACTTTACCATCTCTCCTTTCCTGACTTTGGCGTGATTGCAAAGAAGAGGGACACGACCTCCTCGGATTGAATTTGCCGTGCCGTCCATCACGTCATGGCGCGCGGAGATCGACGGAAAGAGATTTTCCGGGATGAAGGAGGTCGATGGAAGTTTCTGGAGCTATCTCGCTGAAGGCGGGGAGCGCTTCAGGGTGAAAGTATATCGACAACCCGCCAGCAACGTCGGTCACAACCATTAGTATAATCCCCTCGGGTCACAACATGCCGACAGGAGAGCACCGGTGTTAGAGTCGCCAGGGAGGGGTCGCGTCTATATAGACGCGACCCCTCCCCTTCCTAGCGTGCTCCGAAGTCAGCGCGCTCTCAGATCCGTCGTGCCTGACGATTGCACCGCTGGCAGAAATAATCCGGTAAACGCAGCCCTCGCCCGGAAAAAGATCACGCTCCAGAGCGCGGTGACGACCAAGGCCATCGGAAGACCGTCTGGTGCCATCGTCACGTGGAAAAGCAGGATGTTGACGATGACCGGTCCGAGTAACGTCAGCGCGAGCGGCACGAAGCGATTGCTTAGAAGCAGGATGCCACCGGCCACTTGAATGGCGAACACCGCAACATAATGGGAAACGAATAGTGCCCCCATGAATTGCCCGGCGACGCCGGACGGGAGAGGTAATGGGATGAAGTGGAGAAATCCATTCAGGCCGAAGACGGTGAAGATGAGACCCAGAAGAATACGGGCAATGTGTGACGCGATTTTCATAGTCGGTAATTTCTTTAATTAACTCCAAAAAAATACCCTCCTTTGCGGCGAGGGCCGGAAAGACGGAGAACCTCGAGAAGCAACCGCGCCGGGGTCAGACCTGCGCCATGCCTCCATCGACGGCGAGATCCACGCCGGTGATGTAAGAACTTTCATCGGAAGCGAGGAACACGACAGTAGCAGCGATTTCCTCGGGCTGGCCTCTGCGGCCGAGCGGAACTTCCGAGGCGAACTGGGCTGCCGCCTGTTTTACCTGTTCCGCGGTGAGGCCCGCGTTCTCCAAAGCCGGAGTTTCGATTGGGCCAGGGCTCATCGAATTCACACGAATCTTGCGATCCTTCAGTTCCACCGTCCAGCCGCGGGCGAAACAGCGCACAGCCGCCTTGCTCGCAGCGTAGGCGGTAAACGCTGCATCTCCCCTCACATTCGCGACTGAAGAGGTCAGGATGATCGAGCCGCCATCTTTGAAAAGGGGAAGGGCCTTTTGCACGGTGAAGAACGTTCCCTTCGCGTTCAGGTCGAAGGTCTTGTCAAAATGAGCCTCGGTCGCCGTTTCGAGCGGCGCGACTTCACCCCAGCCAGCGTTTGCAAAGAGGACGTCGATGTGACCGTGCTTCTCTTTCACAACGGCATAGAGCCGGTCCAAATCCTCCAAGCGCCATATGTCGCCAGCGACCGTCGTGACGTTTCTCCCGATCAAGGCTGCGGCCTCTTTCAGCTCTTTCTCTCGTCGGCGAGTGATCACGACTTGTGCGCCTTCTTCCACGAAGCGCTTGGCTGTGGTCAAGCCAATCCCGCTGTTTCCACCTGTGATGACCGCAATTTTTCCCGCCAGTCTTTGTCCCGTTATTATTACTCATAAATTTCTTGTTTGGTTTTGTTCTTGGTGGTTCTGAAAATGTGGATTTACGCTTTTCCTCCAAAGCTGACGTAGTCATCGAGTTCGCCGAATTCGAACCAGGTTTTGACGTCTTCCCGGGTTTTGGAAATCTTGCCCAGATGTTCGGCAAAGAACGCAAGTGTTTCGGCGTCGCTGTCGGGCGCGCGTTTTTCCATGAAGGCAGACCAAACTTCGATTTCCCATGGAGCACGCGGGGTCTTGGAATGGGCCTGAACCCATTCGAGCATTTCCCCGTCACCTTTGCCGGTTGCCAATTCCTTCAACAAGGCATCGGGATCAAAGCCAAGAAATTGCACTAGGCGCTGGTCGGTTGCGCAATCGTAGTGATACTCGCCGTTTTTCTTCGCGAGAGTCGCCCGGCCCTTGTCGAGCATGCGGGCCAAAACCACGTAGTTGCCCAAATGAACGCGAAAGCTCCGAGGTGGGCGTTGAGTCAGATCAATAAAGTAATGTTGCGTTTTCATAGTTTTTCATAGTCCTCCAGTCGTCAACGACGATGGAGACCCTGGACAAAGTGAAACTCAATGCCCGATAGCGGAGCACCGATCTCTTGCATTGCACCGCCCGTTCGAAGCGGGCCCAGATCAATGGCGACTAGTCCGGTGCTGTTGATTAACTCGATTACACTCTGTTTGGCTTCGGCGTCGTCGCCGGACGTAAAGATGACGGTTCGGGGTTTGGCCGGCGAGAAGTCCTGTATCCATTCCATCGGCATGTTGCTGACTGATTTCACAAGCCGCGTGCCAACGGCCATCTCGGCGACCATCTCGCTGGAGGTGCGGCCCTTTAACGCAGCCGCGAGCGGGTGACGCCCGCCAGGCTGAGATCGGGTTTAGAATCCACATGCGCGTTAGTCGCATCTACCAGCATTCGTCCACGCTAATCAACGCCTCCGAGCGCTTCAGGCACGTTCACCCACCTCGTGGCTAGAATCACGATATCGCACTTTGCCGGCTGTTGCTTGGTCCCTGCGATGGCGCCCGGACCGAGTTCCGCGACGAATTTACCCAGCGTTTCCGGACCTCTGGAGTTGGATACGACTATCGTGTGGCCGGCGTCTATCAAATGGCGGCCGATTGTGGCCGTTACGATTCCCGCACCTATAAAGCCTACTTTCATTGTTGATCTCGTTTTCATATTAGCTCGCCGAATTCACACAAGGTGGTGATTTCCTCCCGAGCCCGATCAGCTGCTGACAAGGCCAAGTTGTTGCTGCATTACGGAAGGCAAATGGTAGCAATTAAAGGCTACGATCTTTCCACTCTCGAGGCGAAAAACATCGACACAGGGGACATCGATTGCCAGGCCCGTGGGAGCTATGATTTTAGAACCAAGGGCCAGCTTACCTTTATGCGTTCCCTGAATTCTATGCTCGACGACGACGACGTTCCCCGTGACGTAGATGTTCAATATCTCACGGTGGACATCAGGAAATGCACTTGCGAGGGCGGCAATAGATTCGCCAATGGCCTTTCCGCGAAACTTAGTGCCGGAAGGAACGTCATACATGTATCCTTCCTCCGAGAAAAAGGAGACAAACTTCTCGGTATCCAATCCTGACCCCTCACCGGCAGCATAGAGTTTTCTGATGATTTCTTCATTGCCGAGACTCATCTCGGAGGCCCGCGCCAATGCTTGCGTGTCAATATACTCCCGGATGCTCGTCAGTTTGCCATTTCTAACGGTGATGGCGAAGACCCAATCGTCGTCGAACGTTTTATTCGTGGCTATGATTTTCCCCGTGGCGAAGCCGATGACCAGAACCCGGTCTCCCTGCGCTACGAATTCAAAGGGCTTTGGGTAGGAAGTTTCCACCGATTCGGAAGCCTTCTGAAGCAAATCGGCCAATCCCGCGTGCCCGCGATGTGTGCCGGCCAGCGGCCAGCCCATGCCCGGAATGATCCATTCAATATCTTCGGCAGACAAAGCCAGCAGAGCTTGCTTATCGCCCCGGCCCATTGCTGCAAAAAAGTCCTTCACAATCTGGACATGGTTATTATTCATATGTTGTCTCCTTTGTTGTTGTTCTTCTTTATTTTTAAGAATGTGAGATTACGCTTTTCCTACAGAGCTGACTTCGTCATGGATTATTGCTCCTTCTTGAACAAATCCTCGAAGATGAGCTGACCCCAAGTGCGGCCTCGTGCGTGCACCAGCGCGCCACCCTCGTTGAGCTTTCCCAGCTCGACGGGTGCGAACCCGAGTTGTTTCGCCAAATCCGCCACGGGAGCGATCGCGTCCTCGTCGTCGCTCGAAAGAAATACGACCCGGTGGCCGCCCTCGACCACCGGATCGGTAGCAAGGGTTGCTGCAATCAAGTGATTGAAACCCTTCACGAACTTCGCACCGGCGAACGCCTTCGCAACGAAAGCGGAGGACAGGAGACCGTCCAGCTCCTCAAGGGGAACTTGCGCGTTCATCGCGTCGATGACCGTCTTGCCTTTCCAGCTCGGCAGGGCCTTCGCAACCTCGCGATGTTCCCCGAACGGGACCGCCAAGATGATTGTGTCCGCTGCGAGTGCATCCCGCAGCGACTTGGCGACGACCGTGGGTCCAATCGTCCGAGCCTGCGGTGCCAACGCCTCGGGCGGTCGGCGGCTCGCGACGGTCACGTCGATGTTTTTGCGGGCGAAGGCATGGGCGAGGGCTTGGCCTATCTTACCGAACCCTACAATTGCACATTTCATAATGTTTTTCCGATCTCGTGTTAGAACTAAAGTTTGAGAAGCGTGTTCCCCCGACTGGCGGGGGCCGGGCACGGGACCGCGCCGGGGTCAGACCTGCGCCATGCCTCCATCGACGGCGAGATCCACGCCGGTGATGTAAGAACTTTCATCGGAAGCGAGGAACACGACAGTAGCAGCGACTTCCTCGGGCTTGCCTCTGCGGCCGAGCGGAACTTCCGAGGCGAACTGGGCTGCCGCCTGTTTTACCTGTTCAGCAGTGAGGCCCGCGTTCTCCAAAGCCGGAGTTTCGATTGGGCCAGGGCTCATCGAATTCACACGAATCTTGCGATCCTTCAGTTCCACCGTCCAGCCGCGGGCGAAACAGCGCACAGCCGCCTTGCTCGCAGCGTAGGCGGTAAACGCTGCATCTCCCCTCACATTCGCGACTGAAGAGGTCAGGATGATCGAGCCGCCATCTTTGAAAAGGGGAAGGGCCTTTTGCACGGTGAAGAACGTTCCCTTCGCGTTCAGGTCGAAGGTCTTGTCAAAATGAGCCTCGGTCGCCGTTTCGAGCGGCGCGACTTCACCCCAGCCAGCGTTTGCAAAGAGGACGTCGATGTGACCGTGCTTCTCTTTCACAACGGCATAGAGCCGGTCCAAATCCTCCAAGCGCGATATGTCGCCAGCGACCGTCGTGACGTTTCTCCCGATCAAGGTTGCGGCCTCTTTCAGCTCTTTCTCTCGTCGGCCAGTGATCACGACTTGCGCGCCTTCTTCCACGAAGCGCTTGGCTGTGGCCAAGCCAATCCCGCTGTTTCCACCTGTGATGACCGCGATTTTTCCCGCCAGTCTTTGTCCGTTATTATTACTCATAAATTTTCTTGTTTGGTTTTGTTCTTGGTGATTCTGAAAATGTGGATTTACGCTTTTCCTCCAAAGCTGACGTAGTCATCGAGTTCGCCGAATTCGAAAAAGGTTTTGATGTCTTCCCGAGTTTTGGAAAGCCGGCCCAGGTGTTCAGCAAAGAACGCAAGTGTTTCAGCGTCCGTGTCCGGCGCGCGTTTTTCCATGAAAGCGGACCAGGCCTCAACCTCCCATGGATTGCGCGGGGTCTTGGCGTGGGCCTGAACCCATTCGAGTATTTCTCCGTCACTTTTGCCGGCTGCCAATTCCTTCAACAAGGCATCCGGATCGAAGCCAAGAAATTGTACCAAGCGTTGGTCGGTTGGGGAATTGTATATATATTCGCCATTCTTCCCCGCGAGGGTCGCCCGGCCCTTGTCGAGCATGCGTGCCAAAACCACGTAGTTGCCCAAACGAACGCGAAAGCTCCGGGGTGGGCGCTGAGTCAGATCAATAAAGTAATGTTGCGTTTTCATAATTTTCTAGTTGTGAAATAGCCCGGCTGGTCCAAATCCTACTTTCATAACTGATCTCGTTTACAAGAATGCCAACTTACGTTTTTCCGATCCTGGCGGCTAATGCCGGTTTGGGGTTGCCGTGATGCGAATTGTGCATCACTGTCTCAATCATGCTGGAAAAACTGCGCTTATTCCTGATCGTCCTCGAGGAAGGCAGCCTCCGTCGAGCGGCTGACCGTCTGCGCATTTCTCAGTCCGCCATCACGCGACAGATACAATCACTCGAACTCGGTCTCGGTGCGCGGGTTTTGGAACGGACCTCGGCTGGGGTGCGTCCCACGAACGGAGGACAGGTCCTTGCCGAAAGGGCACAAACGCTTCTGGCAGATTTTGATTCCACCATGGCGGAAATCCGCCAGCTGAATCGCGACGAAAGTGAACGATTGCGTATTGGTTACATTGCGTCGGCCGTTCAGGAGTATCTTGGGCCGGCTCTGGCCATGCTGCGGCGCGCTTATCCGAAGCTGAAAATCAAAATGCTCGATCAAACGCCCGGCGAGATGATTATCGCCTTACGGCAAGGTAAAATTGATTTAGCATTGACCGTGCACGGTGTAGACCTGCTCTCGCGCGATTTCTTTGCTCGTAAATTGGCTACTGTTAGGAGCGTTGTTGCGCTTCCCGTCAACCACCGGTTCGCGACCGAAACACAGGTGTCTCTTTCACAATTAAAGGGCGAAACATTCGTGCGGGCATCGAACGATGTGCTGCCGGGATACACCCAGAGGATCATTCAGCTCTGCCGCAAGTATGGCGGCTTCCGTCCCCGGCTGACCACCATTGACAAAGCAACTAGTCTTGTGGAATCTCTCCCGGAAGCTCTCGCCGTGGCGGCGAATGACGAAGCGATTTCGATTCAACCAGCCTTCACTTCTCACCTGAACGTTCCGAACGTGGTAATGGTTCCCATCGCTGACGCCGGTGCCACCTGGGATTTGTTCGTGGTATGGCAGCCGGGCGAAATTGCCAGCCCATTGCGGACTTTGCTGAGCGAATTAAACCCGAAGTCTCAATAAATAAACGGGTAGGCGGACGCGGTCAGTCGTGACGGACGGTGTCAGTCCTGGCGTGTATTCGGGTCTTTTTCAATCTCAGGTCCACCACTCCTCCGCGAAGATTTCGCGCCCACTTTTCGTCAGAGGCGAGGTCAAGGGGGGTCGCGTCTATATACAAAACACAAATGCCATCAAGGAAACGGGGATTTTTGTTTTCCGTTTAACACAACACATATGAATTTTGAAAGGGTCTCGCTTGTCCAAAAGGAACTGGAACCTCGCTAACTCCGACTCCTTATTTGCGTAGAAAGTCGCACGCATGGCTTCCGATCCCGCACATGAGAAAGTCGGCTCCCATCATGCCGAATGTTCCCATTCGTCTATACGCTGAGCAGAATTCCAGTTTCTTTTGTCTTTTGTATAGACGCGCCCCCTCCCCTTCCTACCCTAGTGTAGTTGTGACCTTTTGCTGAAAGCGTTCAAGGGCTGTTTGAAGTTCAGACAATCGCATCGGCTTACTGACATAGTCGTCCATTCCAGCAGCAAGGCACTTCTCTTTGTCGCCCTGGATGGCATTAGCAGTCAAGGCAACTATGTACATCGGTGATATCCATTTACAGCACGCTTCCAAACTTTGTTCTCGTTTTCGAATGGTTCGTGTCGTTTCGTAACCGTCCAATTCCGGCATTTGACAATCCATCAAAATAGCGTCGTAGGAATCCATTTCCAGCGCTTTGAGAGTCTCCAATCCATTTCCTACAACGTGCGCTGTATAACCAAGCTTTCGTAACTGGGCTAAGGTCACTTTTTGATTAACCAGGTTATCCTCGGCCAAAAGGATATGCATCTTCCTAAGCTTTGGAGTGACCTCTAAGGAAATTAGAGCAGGGGTCGAGTCAATGGTTCGAAGATGCTTGGCCTGGACAGGCACCTTCTGCACGGCGGTCCTAATCCAGTCAAAAAGCCGCGATTGTCTGACTGGTTTTATGGCGCACGCACCGATCCCGAATTGCTTGAGTTCCTCGGGGCTTAACAACTGACCGGCTGAGGTCAGCATTATCAAGTGAATAGCGCCGATTAACGGGTCACTCTTGATAAGGCGAGCCAACGCTAGACCGTCCATTTCAGGCATTTGAAGATCTAGAAGAGCCAAAACGTACGGTCTTTCTGCAGCGGCGGCGACTCTCAGCATTTTTAGTGCTTCCTCGCCGCCAATCGCGCAATCGGCTTGCAACTTCCAAGCTTGAAGTTGGTGGTGCAAAATTCGCCGATTGGTTGCGTTGTCATCGACGATAAGTGCGCGAAGACCCAAAAGATCTTTAGGGGTTCCCTTCGCGACAGGCGATCCTAACTGTTTTTCGAAGTAGGCCGTAAACCAGAAAAGTGAACCTTTTTGCAGCTCGCTCTGGAATCCGATTTGACCCTCCATAAGGGCCGCCAGATGCTTGGCAATTGCCAAGCCCAACCCTGTGCCGCCATATTTGCGCGTGGTCGAACCATCGGCCTGAGTGAATGCGTTAAAAAGATTTCTCTGTACCTCGGGTGAAATGCCGATGCCAGTGTCTTCAATGTCAAAGCGGACCGTGGCGTGTGTCTCGGTTTGACTTGCAATACTAACGCGTACGACAACCTCCCCTTTTGCCGTAAACTTGATGGCGTTGCTAACGAGATTAGTAAGAATTTGCCGCAACCGCCCTGCATCGCCGCGCAATCTAGCAGGAACCTCTGGAAGGATTTCGCAAGCTAATTCAATTCCTTTGCCGTGAGCGGATTCCGCCAAAAGAATCAGAGTGCTTTCAACCGTATCCGCCAAATCAAAGTCGAGGATTTCAATAACGAGCTTGCCGGCTTCGATTTTGGAAAAATCCAGGATGTCATTGATGATGGTAAGGAGTGCCTCACCACTGGCACGAATGGTTTCAGCATATTCGCGCTCCTGAGACTCCAAGTCACAATCGAGCAATAAACCGGTCATGCCAATCACCCCGTTCATGGGCGTGCGAATCTCATGGCTCATGTTGGCCAGAAATTCGCTTTTGGCGCTGTTTGCGAACTCGGCGCGTTCCTTCGCTTCTAGAAGCTGTTGCTCGAAAAGCTTGCGCGCTGTGATTTCGGTAAAACTTATCGCTGCACCGTCGCCCACTTTGACACCTGCTAGCCGATACCACTTGGAATTCCCTTCCGTATAGAGTGGTGCTCGAAGTCAAGCGGCGCGTTATCCTGAATGATCTGACTGAATCTTTCAAACAGCCCGTCGGTCATAGCGGTTGGCGATTGTTGGAATAGGGTACAACCGAGCAGTTTTGAAGCTTTCCGGCCTATCAGCTTTTCAGCCGCAGGATTGATCATCTCGAACCGGAGATCCCGGACCACGCCTATTTCATCTCGGACCGCCTCAAAAACAATGATACCATCTAGCGAGCTGCTGAGGATTGCGTCCAAACGGCTCTCGCTTCTCTTCAGCTCTTGTTCAGCCTGTCTACTCTCGGTGACATCACGGGTTACCTTAGCAAAACCGCACAGCGTGCCCGTATTGTTATGGATGGCCGTGATAATGACCTCGGCTAAAAAACGCGAGCCGTCTTTGCGTACCCGCCAGCCTTCTTCTGCATAGCGCCCCACTTCGGCGGCAATGCGCAATTCTTCCCGAGGATGACCTTTGGTGATGGCTTCAGGCAAATAAAAACAAGAGAAATGCTTCCCAATAATTTCGTCAGCCTTGTAACCCTTGATACGTTCAGCCCCGGCGTTCCAACTGATCACCTTTCCGTTAACATCAAGCATCAGCAATGCATAGTCTTCGACCGCGTCCACGAATAATCGGAAACGTTGCTCGCTGGCGCGCAGATCATCTTCAGCCTCTTGGCTATGGGTAACATCGCGAGTGACTTTCGCAAAACCGGACAGCGCGCCGCTCTCGTTACGGATTGCGGTAAGAACAACTTCGGCCAGGAACCGCGAACCGTCTTTGCGTATCCGCCAGCCTCTTTCCGCATAGCGACCCTCTTTGGCAGCGATACGCAATTCTTCTTCAGGATGACCTTTGGCGATCGCTTCGGGCAAATAAAAACAAGAGAAGTGCTTCCCAATGATTTCCTCAGCCTTGTAGCCCTTGATTCGCTCCGCCCCGGCATTCCAACTGATCACCCGTCCGTTAACATCAAGCATCAGCAGCGCATAGTCCTCGACCGCGTCCACGAACAATCGGAAACGTTGCTCGCTGGCGCGCAGATCATCCTCAGCCTCTTGGCTATGGGTAACATCGCGAGTGACTTTCGCAAAACCGGACAGCGCGCCGCTCTCGTTACGGATTGCGGTAAGAACAACTTCGGCCAGGAACCGCGAACCGTCTTTGCGTATCCGCCAGCCTCTTTCCGCATAGCGACCCTCTTTGGCAGCGATACGCAATTCTTCTTCAGGATGACCTTTGGCGATCGCTTCGGGCAAATAACAACAAGAGAAATGCTTCCCAACGATTTCCTCAGCCTTGTAGCCCTTGATTCGCTCCGCCCCGGCATTCCAACTGATCACCCGTCCGTTAATGTCAAGCATCAGCAGCGCATAGTCCTCGACCGCATCCACGAACGATCGGAAACGTTCCTCGCTGGCTACAAGCCCACCGACAAGTTCGGGGAAGTGGCTATTCTTTGTCTGCACCCTTCCCGGCCTGAGCGGCCGCGCACTTATCCATGCCAATACTGAGAAGAAAATGATATTTGCAATGGCAAAAAACGCGAATCCTATCCCAGTTTCGTAAAGGCCTGCATGTTCACCTTTTGATCGAAGCCAGCTGATGAAGAACGGAATCGTGAACAACAATGTCAGTATTAGACAGGTCGTTTGTTGCGTCGCAATCCATAGTCGTGATTTTTCCATGTATTCGCCGGGTCATCGAAGAACTAGGAAAAGTTTCCCGATCCCCCGCAAATGCTCCTTTTGTTCGGAGTTTAACACAAATATTTACAATAAATATTGTAATAAATTAGTTGGAAATCCGACGTTAATTCCACCCGTAGGCGTAGTCCTAGGGGCATGCCGGCAAATCCAAGACGAAGAGCCGAAGACCGTCTAGAGAGGCGTCGCCAATTTGCGATCAGCATTCCGTCAAGGAAATGGCCCAGATGCGACGGATTTCTTCGAATGCCTGTCTCGTAATCAGCGGCAAGATTCCGGGTCAAATCGCCGGGTGCGGGCGAAGAAACCGCTCTGGACCGGGAGGTGCGATTTGTCGTAAAAACTCCATTGCTTTTATAGTAAAACTGAATTTTATATGCTACTTACGCGTATCATTTCATCACATACATCGCAAGTCGATGCGGTTGCGAAGCTAGATAACGAGTTCGTCACTGACCGGGAGGATAATCTGCTCCGGTCGAAGATTTTGATCGTCGACGATGAGGAAGTCAACGTGCGGCTGCTTAAGCGCATTCTGCAGCACGGCGGGTTCACAAACTTAAGCAGCACCACGGACTCGCGGAAGGCGGTGGCCCTTTTTCAAGAGGTGGCGCCCGATCTTATTTTGACTGACTGGCTCATGCCGCATTTAGATGGCTACGCTTTGATTGAGCGACAGCGCCAATTGATTAGTACAAGTGACTAAGCATGGGCGGTCGTCACCGCCGGAACTTGTGCTAGCTACGGGGGCGTTCACGCAATGGAGGGGAATCCTACGGGCGCGATGGGTCTCTGCGATTACCTCGGCTGGACGTGGAGATCGAAAGCTGACATCCCTCTCATTAACATCCCAGGGTGTCCAGTTCAGCCCGATAACTTCATGGAAACGCTCTTTCACTTGCTGCGGCATGCGGCCGGCAGCGGCCCGATGATCGCACTGGATGAATTACTTCGGCCCGCGTGGCTCTTTTCCGAGACAGTGCATGAAGGCTGTGATCGTGGAGGCTACTATGAACAGGGCGACTTCGGCGAACAGTACGGCCTCAAAACCTGTATCGTGAAACTTGGCTGCTGGGGACCAGTCGTGCAGTGCAACGTTGGCAAACGTGGGTGGATGGGTGGACTCGGCGGCTGTCCCAACGTCGGCGGCATTTGTATCGGCTGCACGATGCCCGGATTTCCCGACAAGTTCATGCCCTTCATGGACCAGCCGCCCGGCTCTAAGCTCTCGACCCAGGCCATTCAATCCTACGGTAAAGCCATCCGTGCGCTTCGCTCGTTCACCCAGGCTTCCATGAACAAGGAGCCGCCATGGAGAACGACGAAGACAGGGATATGAGCAACGAAAGCACGAATAACGGTCCGATCGGTTCCGAAATCCCAGCCGAGCTTGACGCCGTGGGTACGCTGCTCGGTTTGGCGCGGGCATTTCTGCCAAACTTCGAGCTGCCAAGCCTGGTCGTTCAACCTGGCGCAGATCCAGTTGGCCCGACGACGGAAACGCGCTTTCTAAAGGCCGAAGCTCGCTACCAGGTACTCCTCGAGCAGCTTCCGGCGGTGACGTTTATGGCTGCCTTTGAAGAGGGGTTCAACGAACTCTACGTAAGCCCGCAAATTGAGTCGTTGCTTGGCTACACTGTCCGGGAATGGACTGAAGAACCAATCCTCTGGTACGAGCGGCTGCACTGGGAGGACAAGGAACGTTGGAACGCGGATTTTTCACGTACTGTCGCGTGGACAGAGCCGTTCAAAGGCGACTACCGGTTTCTAGCGAAAGACGGGCACGTGGTGTGGATTCACGGCGAAGCGAAGATTGTGCGAGATACCTTTGGACACCCGTTATTTATCCAAGGCATCGGCTATGACATCACGGGGATGAAACGGATCGAGGAAGAACTACGTCAAGCGCGTGACGAGGCAGAACATGCGAATCGGGCGCAAAGCCAGTTCCTTTCGCGAACGAGTCACGAATTACGGACGCCTCTCAATGCGGTGATCGGTTTTGCACAACTCTTGCAAATGGACGAGCGTCTGGGCGGAGACGACCAGGAGAGCGTTGAAGAGATCTTAAAAGCTGGGCGGCACCTTCTCGAACTGATCAACGAAATCCTCGATATTTCGAGCATTGACTCAGGTCAGATGAGACTCTCAGTGACATCAGTCGCCGTCAATGACCTGCTGCAGGAGGCCTTGAGTTTCGTAGGGGCTGGGGCCCGAGACCGCGACGTGCACTTGCAATGGACGGCTCCTCCGGATCGCAATTGGCATGTGCTGGCCGATGCCCGGCGCCTTAAGCAGGTCTTTTTGAACCTCCTTTCCAACGCGATCAAATACAATCGCTCCGGAGGCAACGTGACGGTGGAGTGCTGGCCGACTCAAGCCACTGCGACGCCCGAGTTGCGCATTTGCGTGAAGGACACCGGTCTTGGCCTGAGTGTGGAGAAAATTGCTCGTCTTTTCACGCCCTTTGACCGTCTTGGGGCTGAACAAACCGGAATCGAAGGCACGGGACTCGGCCTTGCCTATTCCAAGAGGATGGTTGCGGCGATGGGCGGAACCCTCGGGATGGAGAGCATGATCGGCACCGGGAGCACCTTCTGGGTCGATTTACCACTCGTGGATTCCTCGCTCACACCGGCCGAATGAACTGCGCAGCGATCCTACGAAACGCAGACGATGTCCTTCCAACAACCCAGTCTTTTAAGAGGTGAGAAAGATAACTCTCCCCAGGCGCCCTTATGCTTGACATCGCCAACGCATGGTACCGCTTCAACGCCGGATCCCGCGACGCAGTTTTTCCGTATTCTTGGTTAACTCATCGAGGCGGATAATAGCGGTGTTTTAAAGCTCATGATTAAGGCCGCTTGACCAGACGCTGCCAGAATCGAGTCAAGGTATGCCCGCCGGAGGTAGTCAGAGTGGCCGGAGGATCGATCGGCAATAATTTGGGTGCCGCCTTTGGTGTGCCGATTGCTTTCTTTACCGCTTCACAGATTATCGCCCGCGAGAACGGCTTCTCGAGGAAATTAGATATACAAAGCTTCTCCGCCCTCAACGCGACAGCTGCCGGGTCATATCCCGAGATAAGAATGATTGGAGTCGCGCCCCATTTCGAGCGAACGCCTTCTGCGACGTCGAGGCCAGAACCGTCCGGCAGTTTAAAGTCCACCACATAGGCATCAAAAGTTTTTTGTTCGATAGCCCTAAGGGCATCGGCAACAGATTGGCTTATCTGGACATTACACTGCTCGTCGGAGAGCATCCGTTGAACGATTCGACAGACCGCCATGTCGTCGTCTACCACTAGAACATCAGCAATACTCATTTTTGGACTTAGGGGATTCACTGACGGCTTTATGACACTAACTCACACGAATTCCAAAAATTTGGTACCTCATGACTCTTCACACCCTCTCATCGGGCGCCCTCCCCGCGAAAGGTGGGCTGGTCCACTAGCTTAAAATGAGCGCATTAAGCGTTCTCGGGTGGCCAAAAAGGGTTTGTATGCTGCATGAGCGATTAGGATTGCAGGTTCGCCGGCCTGTTTAGACTGTTTTTTGCGGTGCTGGTGAAAATCAGACGAGTTATTCTGGCCTTGTATCGCTCACAATTCGATAATACTGGGCAGGCCTCATGCGTCATCGAATAGCGCATATTGAAGACAGCAATGCCCTAGAAGGCAACTTGTCAGCGGTCGAAAGCTTTTGCAGCCCGGGAATAGTCTCCTAGTGTTTTCTACCCGACTGGCAGTTTTCCTAGGAACACCCTGGAAAATAGCGGAAAATAGAATCCTGAAACGGGGTTCAAGCCTCCTCCAGAGCAGAAATTCCAATCTATAAGTTGTTGTTGTTGAATAACTTATGTTCTAAGACGCTTGGATAAAGTCAGAATCGCGCCTCCCACCGCCTGATGTCCCGATTAAAAATCCAAGACCATTCCAGGGAGGCGAGAGATAAGGGACCAGATACAGCTCGCTGCTATTACCGCGCCCAGATGCTCGGGGCCTTCGCCCCGCACCATGGTGAGACAAAAACCCCCCACGGCGTGAAAGTACTGGCCATCGAAAGGAGAGTAGGTACAAGGGTTTGATTCAAAAAACGCTCTAGAATCAAGATTCGTATGTCTCAACCCAGCAGTAACGTGTCTGCGACCGGTTCGCCCTTTGCGGTGGCCGTCTTGTTCTTCGGCTACGGCTTCGTGATGGCCTCCTCGTACTCCCGGGTGCCCGGGATACGCGATCAGCTGGGCTGTACCCCAACCCAGCTAGCGTTCGCGCTGGTCTGCATGGGCGTCGGATCTATCCTCGGGATGCCTTTTGCCGGCCGGTTGGTCGACCGGTATTCCTCACGAACTGTCAGCCTGTTGACCACTTTCATTGCCTTGGGCGGCTGGACCCTGGTCCCCTTGGCTCGTTCGGTGCCCGCGTTGGCGCTGATCTTGTTGGTCACCGGGGTAGGAACCGGCGTCGGCGACGTGGCCATGAACGTGCAAGGCCACCTCGTCGAAACGCGCCGCCAAAAGGTCTGGATGCCCTACTGGCACGGGCTTTTTTCCGTGGGCGCCGTAGTCGGAGCGCTTGCGGGCGCGTTCGCCGCCTCCCTCCGTCTGCCCATCGGGTGGCAGTTGCTGGGGGTCTCGGCTGTTTTTGCCGTAGCCATGGGGCTGGCCACGACGCGCTACCTGCCGGACGCCGGTCTGCACCCGAGCGCCGGGTCGGAACCGGATAAAGAACCGATCTTTGACGAGCCGCAAGCACTCGCCTCGGCTCAATCGTCGGCGCGTCAACCGGGGCGGTCGACCCTCACGCTGGTCGAAGTCTTGCTCGGGATCATGACGTTCGGGGCGACCTTAGGGGAGGGCGCGGCCAATGACTGGCTGACCCTTATGCTGGTGGACAACCGCGGGGCACCCCCGGCCCTTGGGGCGCTGACCTTCGCGGGTTTTAACGTCACGATGGCCTTGGGCCGGTTTACGGGTGGGATGATCATCCAGCGCTACGGCCGAGTGCCCGTGTTGAGGGCCGCCGGCCTAATGGCCTGTGCGGGAGTGGCGGCGCTGTGTTTGGTGAACTCGACCTTGATCGCCTTGCTTGGCGCCTTGGCGTGGGGGTTGGGGCTTTCGGTGGTGTTCCCTTCGGCGATGTCGGCCGCCGGTGAGGTTCACGGCCGGGGTGCTCGGGCCATCGCAGTGGTGGCTACGATCGGCTACGGCGGCTTTTTGCTGGGAGCGCCGCTAATTGGCCTTTTGGCCCACATGATGCCCTTGGATCGGGCGCTTTTAGCGGTGGCGGTGCTGGTGCTGCTGATCGCGGTGCTGGCGCCCGTCGCCCGGGAACGAGGCGCGCAAGCGAGCAAAAGCAAAGGATGAGTTTTGACCGAGTGAAGCCTTTTGCCGAAGTGTCCTCAAAAATGACGCTTCAAGGATGTTTAGGAAGCTAAGACAGCACACCAGTGACTCCAGCTCACTGGTCATGGTTCGAATCCACGCGAGGCCGGATATACTGATGCTCAATGGCTTACGACTCGGCCAAAAGGGTTGTGATGAAAATGGGCTGGCGCCTGCCTTGCTCGTCGGTCACGTATCGGTTCAGATATCCTTTGCCCTTGGTGGAAGCTTCTAAGCACAATTGGACTGGCGTGCGTCGTCGTTGGAATTCTCCTCTAGGCTGCAAGTGTCTGGATATCATAGCCACGGCAACAAAAACCCTGGCAGAATCTGTCAGAGGGGACTATCGCTGTTCGATTCAGACACGGGATCAAAAGACTCTGCTGATGTGTCAAGGCATTCACAAAATTGCCTTGCCTACCGCATATGAAACCAAATCGAGAAAAAATAGAAGCTGAAGACCTGGTAAAAGAGAGACTGCCTCTTACAAAATGGGAGCTAACTCCAAAAGAAAAAGAGGATTTTGATAGGGTTATGCGGCTCATCTTTGATGCCGCTAGCATTCTGCGCCACGATCTAGAATTAGGTGAAGATGCTATCGGGAAAACCCTGATCGAGTTAGCCGATTGGGCAACAAATTGACTAACACCGGTGCTCTGCTGTCGGCATGTTGTGCCCGATGGGACTAAAGCAATGGTTGTGACCGACCTTGCTGTCGGTTGTGATAAGGGTACCGCCGCAAATTCGCTCTCCGGATATCACGCTCCCGGATTGAAAAAGATTCTGGCTCGTCTGCAACCTTGGTCATGAAACAACGAAGCTCGGTGTAAAACTCCTCTGCGAGCACTGGAGTCGCAATTCGCTCGTAGTAGCCCATTATCTCGTCAATGTCCGAATAGACCTTCGGATGAAGGACAAGCCGCATCACCTTCGACGGTTTTCGATCCGCTGGTCGAGTTCCTCCAATGTCATGCCAGGCGACCGGCACCCGCGCCTCCCGAGGTGATTGCCGGGACACTCGCTTATATGGCGCCCGAACAGACCGGCCGCATGAACCGGTGGATCGATTTCCGGAGTGATCTCTACTCCCTGGGTGTCGCGCTCTACCAGATGCTCACCGGAGCGCTTCCGTTCATCGCTGCCGATTCCGCGGAGTGGGTCCACTGCCACATTGCCAGACAGCCGGCGCCTCCCGAGGAGCGGACCAAGGGCATACCAGGACCGATATCGGCCATTGTCATGAAACTCCTCGCCAAGACCGCCGAGGAACGGTACCAGACGGCCGCGGGCCTCGAAACCGATCTACGGCGGTGCTTAACGGAATGGGAGTCCCGTAAGCATGTCGGCCCGTTTCTGCTTGGCTCGCACGACATGTCGGACCAATTGCTGATTCCCGAGAAGTTGTACGGGCGAGAGCGGGAAATTCACGCACTGCTAGCGGCCTTCGATCGGGTTGCGGCTGGTGGTACTCCGGAGCTAGTACTCGTCTCTGGCTATTCGGGTGTCGGCAAATCCTCGGTCGTGAACGAGTTGCACATGGCGCTCGTTGCCACGAGCGGCCTCTTCGCTGCCGGCAAGTTGGACCAGTATAAACGCGATATCCCCTACGCGACTTTGGCGCAGGCTTTCCAGACACTCGTCCGCCAGATCCTCGCCAAAAATGATGTAGCGGTGAGCCATTGGCAGGACGCGCTTCGGGAGGCCGTGAGTCCAAACGGTCAGCTCATCGTCAACCTTATTCCTGAGCTCGAATTCGTCATCGGGAAACAACAGGTCGTTCCCGACTTAGCGCCGCAGGACGCGCAAAACCGCTTCCAATTGGTGTTCCGGCGGTTTCTGGCCGCCTTCGCCAAGCCCGAGCACCCGCTCGTGTTGTTCCTCGACGATTTACAGTGGCTGGACGCAGCGACCATTGAATTTCTCGAGCGCCTAATCACCGAGCCCGAAGTGAGGTACCTCCTGCTGGTCGGCGCATACCGGGATAACGAGGTTACCCCTTCGCATCCGCTGATGCGCGCCCTTGATGCCATCCAAAAGGCCGGAGCGAGTGTGCGGCGAATCGTGCTGGCGCCTCTCGGGCTCGACGATGTGGACAGACTGGTAGCCGATTCCCTGAACTGCGATCGGGATCACGCTCAGCCTCTGGCGCGACTGGTCCACGAGAAGAGTGGAGGTAACCCATTCTTCGCGATCCAGTTCTTCAGGGCACTTGCAGAGGAGGGGTTGCTCGCGTTCGACTCAGGTGCGGCGACCTGGACCTGGGACTTGGCGCGCATCAGTGCCAAGGGCTACACCGACAACGTGGTGGATCTAATGGCCAGGAAATTGAACCGCCTGCCTGACCCGACCCAGGAAACAATAGGACTGCTCGCCTGTCTGGGGAACGTCGCCGAGATCGCCACCCTGAGCTTGATTCAAGAGGAATCAGAGCAAGAGATACACGCTGCTCTCTGGGAGGCAGTTCGCGCAGAGCTGGTTCTCCGTCTGGATAGCAGCTACGCATTTTTCCACGACCGTGTCCAAGAGGCGGCCTATGCGCTCATTCCTGAAAGCGAGCGGGCCGTGGTACACCTCAGGATTGGCAGATTGTTTGTGTCACGGACGGCGCCCGAGGAGATGGAGGAGAAGATCTTCGAGATCGTCAATCAGCTCAACCGCGGCACTTTGTTAATCGATTCCTTGGAAGAGCGAGAGCGGGTTGCCGAGCTTAATCTCATTGCTGCCAAACGGGCCAGGACTTCGACCGCCTACGCGTCGGCCCTAACATACCTTGTCGAGGGCCTCGCGCTGTTGGCGGAGGACAGTTGGGAGCACCAGTACGCGCTCACTTTCGCGCTCGAGTTCCAGCGGGCCGAGTGCGAATTTATGATCGGCGATTGTGGCTCGGCGGAAGAACGCCTCTCGATGTTGTCGCGCCACGCCAGCAACCTGGTCGACAGTGCCGCCGTCGCCCGCCTGCAAACGGAACTCTACGCAAGCTTGGATCAAAGCGACCGCGCTGTCGAGGCGGGTCTCGAGTACCTTCGGCGCGTTGGCATCGACTGGTCTCCGCACCCGACGAACGACCAGCTAAGGAAGGAATATGGGCGGATCTGGCTACAGCTCGGGGACCGACCGATTGAGGCACTCGTCGACTTGCCCCTGATGACGGATCCGGTTTGCCGGGCAACTCTGGATGTTCTCACGGCGGTCGAGGAGCCCGCCAATTTCACCGACGAGAATCTACGATGCCTCGTCATCGCTCAAATGGTGAACCTCAGCCTGGAGCATGGCAATAGCGATGGATCATGCGTCGCCTACGTGCAACTTGGTTGGTTTGTCGGACCGCGTTTCGGCGACTACCAGGCCGCCTTCCGCTTCGCCACGCTCGGCCTCAATCTGGTGGAGAAGCGGGGGCTGGAGCGTTTCAGGGTCCGCGTGTCCGAGTGCTTCGGTTACTTTGTCAATCCCTGGCTAAGGCACTTGCGTAACAGTGTCGAAATGTTGCGGCGCTCCTTTCCCGCGGCGCAGGAGATCGGCGACCTCAAATATGCGGTCTATTCCTGCGACCGATTGGTGACCGTGCTGCTCGCCACCGCAGACCCCCTTGGCGACGTCCAGCGCGAGGTCGAGCACGGACTCGAGTTTGCGCGAAAGGCCAAGTTCCGTTTCGTCGTCGACATCGTCATCGGACAGCTTAGGTTCATCCGCACTCTCCGAGGCCTGACCCCAAGCTTCTCCTCCTTCAACGATCCGGAGTTCGACGAGGATCGGTTTGAGCAACATCTGGAGGCAGATCCGCACCTGGTGTTTGCGGCGTGCTGGTATTGGATCCGTAAGCTCCAGGCGCGTTTCTATGCGGGCGATTATCCGTCGGCTCTCGCTGCGGCGTCGAAGGCTGAGCCGCTAGTGCAGGCGCGGGCATCTATCACAGGAATTGATCTACCAGAGCGCTCATCAAAGGGAATCGGTCGCCCGTGTGTGTTTGAGTTACTTGAATACGCTTTCTATGACGCGCTCGCGCGGGCGGCACAGTACGACTCTGCAGCGTTCGAGGAGCGGCTCCAGTATCGGGGGGAGATTGAAGCCCACTACAGGCATATCGAGGCCTGGGCGAAGCAATGCCCCGAGAATTTCGAGAACCGCGCGGCACTAGTGGGTGCCGAGATAGCCCGCATCGAAGGCCGGGAACTGGAGGCCCTGCGCCTCTATGAGCAGGCCATCCGATCGGCGCGCGAGAACGGCTTCGTCCAGAATGAGGGCATTGCGAACGAGCTTGCTGCGAAGTTCTATTTCGCCCGCGGCTATGAGACGTGCGCAAACGCATATCTACGAAACGCCCGCTACTGCTACCTCCGTTGGGGCGCACTGGGCAAAGTGCGTCAGCTCGATCAACGCTACCCGCACCTGCACGAGGTACGAGGGCCCACCTTTTCCGACGCCACGATTGGACAACCTCTTGACCAGTTCGACTTCGCGACGGTGGTCAAGGCTTCGCAGGCCTTGTCCAGTGAGATCGTGCTGAGCAGGCTCATGGAGATCCTGATGGTGATTGCCGTCGAGCATGCAGGCGCTGATCGGGGGTTGCTCATCCTGCTCAGCGGCGAAGAGCCGCGGATCGAGGCGGAGGCGGCGACCGGCTGCAACAAAGTTGAGGTCGTCGTTCGAGAGGCGGTCGTGACGCCCTCTAGGCTTCCCGAATCTGTGCTCCATTACGTCACCCGGACGCGGGAGAGTGTAATTCTGGACGACGCCGCAGCGCCGACCTTGTTTTCGACCGACCCCTACGTGCAGCAGCAGCGGCCCCGGTCGGTGCTTTGTTTTCCCCTCGTGAAGCAGGCCAAACTTATGGGCGTGTTGTACCTGGAAAACAGCTTGACGCCCAAAGCGTTCACGCCGGACCGGATCACGGTGCTGGAACTTTTGGCCTCACAGGCCGCCATCTCTCTCGACAACTCCCGAGTGTATACTGAGTTGGCACGCCTGAATCGTACGCTTCAGACCCTCTATCAATGTAACCAGGCTCTCGTCCGCGCGACCGAGGAATACGAACTGTTGCATTCGGTCTGCAGGATTCTCGTGGAGGTTGGTGGCCTGCGGATGGCCTGGGTCGGTTACCGCGAACTGAACGAAGAGAAAATGGTCCGGCCGGTAACCTGGGCGGGACATGATGCGGGATACCTGGAACGAATCAATGTTACATGGGCGGATAACGAAACAGGACGCGGAACCACCGGCACCGCGATCCGGACGGGCACCAGCTGTTGGACGAGGGACAATCTGACCGACCCGAATCTGACTCCGTGGCGAGACGAAGACCTCAGGCACGGTTACGCTTCGACCATTTCCCTTCCCTTATTGTCTCACGGCGAGGCGTTCGGCGCGCTCACGCTCCACGCCGAAGAGCCCGATGCCTTCAATGAGAGCACGATCGAGCAATACACAGATCTGGCGAACAACCTGGGCTATGGAGTGATTGCGCTCCGCACGCGCGAGGAGCGCAAACGGGCAGAGAACGAAATCCGTCATCTCAACGCGTCGCTTGAGAAACGAGTCGCCGAGCGCACGATCGAGCTCGGACGGTCAGAAGAAAAGTTCCGTGCGCTGTTCGAAGGCACTAGTCTGGCGGTCGCTTTGCACGACGAAAATGGGATCTTGGAGGCGAATCCGAGTTGGTTGCGTCTTCTGGGCTATTCCAGCCCGGACGGAGTCGTCGGCAAGACCTACGCCGGACTTTCCGCACCGATCCAGTCCAGTGGCGAGCGCGCTGAGTTGCTAGCAAGAACGCATATCGACAAACGCTGGCCCGCGGCAGCGAGCGGTTCGAGTGGATAATGTTGCACCGCGATGGCACCGAGTTACCAATGGAAGTATTTCTCACCCGCATCCAGCTCGACGACCGGAACGTTATTCAAGTGGTCTGCAACGACATCACCCAGCGCAAACAGGCCGAGGCCGAATTGGTCCGGACGCTGGCTAGAGAGAAGGAGTTGGGCCAGTTGAGGAGCAACTTCGTTTCCATGGTGTCGCACGAGTTCCGCACGCCGCTCGGCATTATCCAGTCATCAGCGGAAATCCTGGAGGATTATCTTGGCCAGTTGGAACCGGCCGAACGCGAAAGCCATCTGCGATCCATCCGCAACAACACGCGCCGCATGGCCGGAATAATGGAGGAGGTGCTGCTGATCGGAAGCTTCGACGCGGGTAAGATGGATTTCAAGCTTGGTGCACTGAACCTGCGGACATTCCTGCGAGGACTCGTGGACGACCTCCTTTCGGCTACGGCCAGCAATGTCCAATCGAATTATCGATTTCCGAAATGCCAGCCGAGATCCAGGCCGATGAACGCTTGCTCAGGCACATTTTCACGAATTTGCTTACGAACGCGGTGAAATATTCGGACGCTGGGCGAGCGGTGCGATTCGAAATCGGACCCGTCGGCGCAGAAATTGTTTGCGCCATCCGCGACGAAGGCATTGGAATTCCAGAAGCCGACCGAGAGTGGCTCTTCAACCCCTTCCATCGCGGGCACAACGTCGGTGAGCGTCCGGGCACGGGTCTCGGTCTAGTGATCGTAAAGCGCTGCATCGACTTGCATGGCGGTAAGATCAACGTGGAGAGCAAAGTTGGTGAAGGTACGACAGTGACTATTAAATTGCCGATATTCTGACCAGCAAATCTCCAGAGATTTGCGAGCGATGCAGGCAGAACTCAGGAGGAAAAGGGTGTCTCCAGAGGGTGGCGTCAGGCCGATCCCTCCCCCACAGAGCCTCGGCGGCTAGGCCGCCTGCGAAATCTCCTCGAGCGCCCGATTGTTGGTGCGCGGTCCGAAGACGCCGATCACCAGGATCACCATGGCCATTGCGAAGGCGATGAAGGAAAAGACCCCGGTCGAGCCGAAATGCAGCAGGAAGAAGGCGATCATGTAGCTGTTGAAGGCCGTGGAGATGCGACTGAAGGAGTAGACAAATCCCACTGCCGTGGCCCGCACGCGCGTTGGGAACAGCTCGGCCTGATAGGCGTGATAGGCATAGGATAGGAGGTTGTTCGATGTCGTGATCAGGATGCCGAGCAAAATCAAGCTGAAGGCGGCGGACTGCGTCGAGAACAGGAGCCCGAAAACCGCCGTTCCGAACGCTGCGCAGCAAATCTGCCATTTCCGTTCGACACGGTCAGCGAACAGGCTGCACAAGAGCGGACCGAGCGGGAAGACGAGGGCGATGGCGACACCATATTCCAGGCCCTTGACGACGCTCGTGCCTTGCGCGGTCAGCAATTGCTGCACCCAGCTGCCAAAGCCATAGAAGCCGATGACCTGAAAGAAGTTGAAGACGGAAAGCATGATGGCGCGCCCCCGATAAGGAGGCTTCCAGATCTCGGAATATCCTGCGCCGCCACTCTCGATCACGCCAGGCTGCGGCGCCGGCAGCGCGGCCTTGGTCTCCGCCGCAACCCGCGCCTCGATCTTGGCCGTGGCGCGGTCGGCATCATCTGGCCGGCCGTGCTGGGCGAGCCAACGGGGCGATTCGGGCACTCCGCGTCTGATCCACCAGACGAAGAGGGCGCCCAGCACCGGAACTGCGACCACCCAGCGCCAGCCAGCGATTCCCAGGGGATCGATTGGGACCAGCTGCCAGGACAGAAAGGTGGCAAGCGGGACAGCGACGAATTGGATCGCCTGATTGATGGCAAAAGCCCGGCCGCGAATCGCTTTGGGCACCAGCTCGCTGATGTAGGTGTCGATGGTGACCAACTCGACGCCGATGCCGACGCCGGCGATGAAGCGCCACAGCAGGATGCCGCCGCGAGAATCCTGCGCCGCCATGATGCCAGTCGCCAGCGCATACCAGAGCAGCGCGTAGGTGAAGATGACGCGCCTCCCGAATTTGTCGGCCACGGAAGCGAAAACGATCGTCCCAAGAAACAGGCCGGCGAAGGTGCATGACAGGAAAGATGCCTGGTCCGGCAGGCCGAACAAACCGTTCTGCCCCTCCCGGAAAATCTGGCTGCGTATCAAGCCGGGCATTACATACGGGGTGAAGAACAGGTCGTAGAACTCGAAGAACCCGCCGAACGACAACAGCACCACCAACCGCCAGACGTAAGCTGACGCAGGCAAACGATCGAGGCGAGCTGTGATCGCAGCAGCTTGAGCCGAAGACATGGTTCATGGTATCACGTTTTGAATTGCGGAACATAGGAGGCGAGCGACCTTCCGTTCGACGGGTTGCCGTAAGGACTCAAAAGGGGTCAGGCACCGGGTCAGTCACAAATCTTGACCGAATTCAGCCGATTTCGTAGACCGACACAGCAAACAACGGATCCCTTGAGGCCCCACCTTCGGGTGTTGATGTTCCTCTGACTTGTTGCCTGAGTGGCCTTGAACTCTTGAGTTTCTGGTCGAGGAAATGTTCGGTTGCGAATGCGGCGCCGTCTGGTTCCTCAATGACTACAGGGTTGGTGCTTTTCGGAAACTGCCGGACGCGCAAGATGAACAACTCATCGGGAGGTCGGCCCAGGAACTCACCGGCGCAAGCACTGCGGCTAGCTCAAGGATCAAAACCGGTGGGCACAAAGTCGCCGAATCCGGCGACGTGGTCAGCCGTGTGTTGCTAAGACGGGTACGTTAATCCTAATATCGCTCGGCAAAATCGCGGATCCAATCGGCACATTTCTGTTTGAAGGTGTCCGATCGCTGCGTTGTCAGGAACTCAAGGTGGCTACTGAGGTCAGCAAATTTTGCTTTCCGTCGCCAGTCGGGTGGCACATTCAGTCCGCCCGCATCAAGACCCGCCTCGATCTCGCCGTGATGCATAGGATTTAGGTGCCTCAGGAGATTGCCAATATCCACATACGGGCTCCCCGCGTGAGAGAATTCCCAGTCAAGAATGCCGGTCACCGCTCCCTTGTCGACAAGGATATTAGTGGGATTGAAGTCTCCATGCACGAGACGCGGTTCCTCTGCATCGGACGGTTGCTTCATATCAATACGGCGCAAGGCCACGGCGGTTTTGGATCCGACCCAGGCGCACACTTCGGCGCGTTCGAGCATGGATCCGACAAAGGTTTTCCCATGGCCAAAATCAAATGGCGCTATCGATCCGTCTGCTTGAATCAAACCGCTTGATGTGAATTTGAGTGAAGCGATTTGCGCGAGGGTTTCGGCAACAGCTGGTACACATTCGGGAGCGTCGGCCAATGTAGTTCCTTGCAGAAATGAGTGAATCGACCAATCGCCGCCGCTCGCCAATACTGCGGGCACAGGCACGATTTTTCTTACGAGCTGCAGGATATGGTTCTCGCGTTCAACGTCGGAACCAGGGTTGTGGAGTCGGAGCACGCAGACTTCTCCGTCAGTCAGTGTCAGTCGGTAGTTTGTGTTGCTCTTGCCCAGCACCATTAACTGAACCGATTCGATCTTTCGCCCTTGGAGGTAGCTTGCCACGAGGGCGGCATTAAATGGCCTTCGAGGGTGCCTTCGGTCTTTGTCCATGTTTGACGGCACAAATTGAGCCCGTGTCAGACTTCAATCAACATCGAACACGACGGGGTGCTCCGCATGACGCTTACGGTCTTCGGCGTTTGGCTCAGTCAAAGTTAAGGAGGATGTAGGCGACTATTTTGACCTGGCTTCGCCGCAAAAACCCTCTCAATTTTCTAGTTCTCTTCTCTTCCCTAGCTAACGCTTGTTTAAATGCCCCGGAGGGACGATGCGATCGTAGCCTGGCACGAAGTGCCTGGGAGAGCGCCACCCAAAAGACGTCCCGTAGGGTACGGTGTGATTCTTGCAGCTGTGCGCACGAATCGATCGAGAAGGTCTTTGGCGTGACATGGGCGGCATCGCTAAGCAGAATGGAACGATCCCTAACTGCCTTGGCAGCGTCTCAGACCATCTCCATCTCTGTCTCTCGCAGCTTCAGGAAACGGTCCATCCATTGAGCAGCAGCTCGAACAACATCGGGCACGGACCTTTCAAGAAGAGTACTTGGCTCCCTAAAGAAGCAAGGTGCACATTTCGACGAGAAATATCTATGGGATTAGCTGCGCCCGATCATACCGTACCCTACGGGACGGTTCTTTCGAGGATGCTTTCCCAGGCACTTCGTGCCAGGCTACGATCGGTGTGTCCCTCCGGGACGGGCTGGCAGACGGTTCGCAACGGCTACTTGGGAGCGCGCAAGCAAGACTTCCTCGCGGCAAAAACATCCCAAACTGCCCTTAACTTAGATGACATGAGCCGACAACAAACAGCACTCGCTGTAAATTGTCGGCTCTTATGAATAAAACAATTACAGGTCACAGTATAAGCCAGGCAAGTCTGGTCAACGATGTTAATCGGGTTCTGAATTTGGGCCTCGATGTACATTATCGGCAGGTCACGGTGGCGATGCAGGAGGATGGAGGGCGGATCAAGGCCGCCGGGAAAATGGGGTACGTGGATTTTCTGAACTGGGTGGGCAAGAAGCTGGCGGAAGGCTGGGAAATCCACAGCTGTTACGAAGCCGGTGCCAGCGGTTACTGGTTGCACCGCGAGCTCGTGAAGCTGGGAGTCAAAAACCTGGTGGTGGTTCCCAAGGCGATGGGTCAAGGAGGCAAGAAGCAGAAGACCGATAAGCGCGATGCGGGGAGTTGTGCGATTGCCTGGATCGCTATCTGCGTGGTCAGGATAAAGCCTTAAGCGTGGTGAGGGTGCCAACCGAAGACCAAGAGCAGAAGCGAGCACTGATTCGTTTTCATCGCCAGATTATGGCCGACCGCGGCCGTTGCGAGGCTCGAGGCAAAGGCTTGCTGTGTGCTCAAGGCATCCAAGTCCATGGCCGCTGGTGGCAGGTTAAGGCGTGGTTAGAAGTCCAGAGCGATCCTCGGCTCAAGGACTGGATGAAGGAACAGCTGAGCGCTTGGCGCAACAAAATATTGAGCACTGATGAGGAGCAAGGCGGGTTGCGGGAGCGGATCGCCGCGCTTGCACCGGCGATTCTGCCCAAAGGAGTCGGAGCCTATAGCGCGGCGGTACTCCATTACGAGATGAGAGGTTTCGAGCGCTTTAGCAATCGGCGCCAAGTGGGCAGCATGACGGGTTTATGTCCAGGGATTCATCAAAGCGATGGTCGCGGCAAAGAGGGCTCGATCAACCGCTGTGGGATAGGGATTGTGCGTTGGACTTTGGTGGAGATGGTGTGGCGCCTGAGGATCTGGCAACCGCAGTATCCACCGGTGCGTCGCTTAGCCAGCGGCTTGGTCAAAGGCAAACGCGCCAGGAAGCGCTTGGTGGTTCAAGCAGCGCGGCGTTTAGCGATTGATTTATGGCGTTTATCCACCGGGCAAACCACCCCTGAAAAACTAGGTTTGATTATGCACCGCGCCAAATAAGAGAGAGCTCACCTTTTGTGAAGAAGCAGGGAGATCACTGAATTTGCACCGCTAGTCCGCAGATGAATTTTTTGGCAGCAACGGCGCGCGTCTTCAATGGCGCTTGGGTGAACAAACCCGCAACTTAGATGAGACCGCTCGTTGCTGTCCCTGATTTGCTCATTGCATAAATCACCATGTTTGGAGCCTGCTCCAGCGGATAGAAGCTTAAACCGAGCACCAACGAGATCGCTCGCGTTCGGACAGCAGACGTTGAGAGGGCCAAAAGATTGAACTGCAGAACAGGCGAAAACAGAAAAGGAGGAAAGAATCGGAGAAGAACCCCTAGCTATAAAGCGGATCCCGCTTCGGTAGCGCTTCGCTCCGTTGGTTCAATCTCACAGCCGGCATAAACGGCATCCTTCCCGCCTCCGGCGGGCCCCTGCCATTTATTCCGTTGTTCGCCTTGAACCAACTACGTTGCGCGCTCAAAAGAGTAACTGACTTTGGCGTTTGAACATTGCGGCGTAAACGCCGCTGCAATGATCAAGCTCCAAAGCCAGAGAGGTGAGTTATTGCCAAACGGCGGCCAAAATGGATCAAAAATAAAAGAAATAATTTTCCAGCGGGTCTTGACAAAGTCGGCGGCTTCATAGAAGCGCCATTCTTGACTGACCCCTTTTAGACCCTTTTGCACCCCCTCTTGCCGCCTTGTGCGAAAGGACTGTGACGAAACCAGGTCAGCCTACGTCACTGATGGTTTGGGCCAATCTGCGGTTCCTGATCACCCCCTAGGACGTTCAGGCTTTCTACCACGATGCGGCCGTAGCGAGTCATCAGATCGTTACAAACCTTGTTATTTCAGACCGGTTTTCTGAAAAGACTATGCCGTCCGCCGCTTGATCGCCCTTGCCAGTCGGTTGAACCTTGTGCTAGTTGTGGATTGAAAAGGAGCTAGCGCGATGCCTATCTATGAGTATCGGTGTGATCAACATGGCGTGTCCGAAATAACTCGACCGCTCGGCCAGGCACCGAAGTCGGTCCCATGTTTGGTCTGTGGCGGCGAGGCCAAGCGAGTTTTCTCGGTCGGCATGATTAGGAGCGGGTCACGCGGTGCTTTGCTTGCTGCCATGGATCACGCGGAAAAGAGCCGCCATGAACCGGAGGTGGTCACCTCGCTGCCTTCGACCGGCGCAAAGCGAAAAACGCCTGTGGTCCCGCTGACTCCCGCCCTCCGCCGTCTTCCGAGACCGTAAGGAGTCTTACTTTGCAATAGCCTGATCAAGCGCTGCAGATGATCCTGCCCTGCTCTCATGGCCGCCGATTTGTTCGCCACGTATCGCTGTCTCGACATTCCTCGAGGTTCTCGTTCAAGCAGAGACATTTTGAGAAATCATAGGTTGACAATTACTTTCAAGGACGGCAAACTCTGGCGTTTACTTTCCTGGAAGAACCCCGCAAGTTAGCAAGTAAGGCGGCAGATTGGCATGGAAGGTGCCCCCTGAAACTTCAAGGAAGTGCTTTGTATGAAATCCTTGGATGACGTGCAAATACTACCATTCGCGTCGCGCGCCAATCGCGAGGCGATGCGCGCTCTCAATCAGGCTGAAACCTTCCAAGGTCAATACGAAGCCGGGTCTACGGAGCCCAGGCTTCTAACACAGCGGGGGTCAATCTAATTCACGAAAGGAAATGTCCCGGGGAGTCAATGGGCGCTGTATTTGGTTTTCTCAATAGTCAGCAACTAACGAAATGAGAGGTCTTGATATATGCCGAAGAATCTGTTCCCGATGGATAACACCAAGAAGTTCAAAGACCAGAAACTTGTTGGACACAATAGATGGCACCCAGACATTCCGGCGGCCGTAACCGTCAAGCCGGGCGAAGTCTTCCGCGCGGATGTTCGCGAGTGGTTCGACGGTGCTATTCATAACGATGACTCCGCAGATGACGTTCGGAATGCCCCGCTTCCAGGGGTGCACGTTCTTACAGGGCCGTTCCACGTCGAGGGCGCCGAGCCTGGCGACCTGTTGATCGTCGACATTCTCGAGATCGACGCCTGCGATCAAGAAGACTCAGGCCCCTTCTCGGGCATGGGTTGGGGTTATACCGGCGTGTTCGCCACCAAAAATGGCGGTGGCTTCCTCACGGAGCGGTTCCCTGATGCCTACAAGGTAATCTGGGACTTCAAGGGCGACGTTGCTACCTCGCGCCACATTCCGGAAGTCTCTTACGTGGGCATCCATCACCCGGGTCTGATGGGTACCGCACCGTCGGCCGAATTGCTCGCCAAGTGGACCAAGCGCGAAACAGACCTGATTGCGACCGATCCCCATCGTGTGCCGCCGCTGGCTCTGCCTCCGCTCCCTGACAGCGCCATTCTGGGATCGCTCAAGGGCGCTGACTTTGATCGAGTCGCTCGCGAGGCCGCCCGGACGGCTCCACCTCGCGAGAACGGCGGGAACCAGGACATTAAGAACCTAACCGCGGGAAGCCGGGTCTTCTATCCGGTCTTCGTTCCTGGAGCGAAGTTGTCGTTTGGCGACCTGCACTTCTCCCAGGGCGATGGCGAGATTACCTTCTGTGGCGCGATTGAGATGGGCGGGTTCATGGACCTGCACGTCGATCTCATCAAGGGTGGCATGGCCGCCTATGGCATCAGTGAGAATGCTATTTTCATGCCCGGCCTCCGCGATCCGCAGTACTCCGAGTGGATTGCCTTCTCCGGGGTCTCGGTAGACCTCGCTGGCAAGCAGCACTATCTCGACTCGCAGTTGTCTTACGCACGCGCCTGCCATCACGCTATCGACTACCTCATGAAATTCGGCTACTCGGACATCCAGGCGTACATGATCCTGGGTTCGGCGCCGGTCGAGGGACGGTTCTCCGGCGTGGTGGACATCCCGAACTCGTGCGCCACGATCTATATTCCGAGAGCGATCTTCGACTTCGACGTCCGCCCATCTAAAAGCGGGAAGCCGCATCAAGTGAAGCAAGGCGTTCAAGTGCCGAAGTCGGCGAACTAAGGAGAACACGCTGTGTTAGCAGGACTAGCCTTGTTTTATGTGGGCGCCGTGTTGTGTTTAAACGGTCTCTGGGTGCTTGGTCGGGTCGGTGATAAAGAGATCGCGGTCATCGACATTTTCGTTGGCGGAATCACGCTGCTGGTGGCCCTTAGTCTGGCATTCGGTCCGGGTGCTAATTTGGAGTCGGTTAAGGGCTGTACTTTTTTGCTTCTGTTCACCTTCACCTACTTCTGGGTGGCGTTGAATCGATACAACGGCGCTGACGGTCGCGGATTGGGCTGGTTCTGCTTGTTCGTCGCCATCACCTGTGCTCCGGTGGCCCTTCAAACGCTGCAAGGGGCAACGACGACCTGGGGCTACTGGCTCGGCCTATGTTGGATTGCGTGGGGGACCTTGTGGTTCGGGTTTTTTATTCTTCTGGTGATGCAGAAACCAATCGCCAAGTATGTCGGGGCCCTCGCGATTATCGAGGGGGTTTTCACCGGCTGGCTTCCGGATACTTGCTGCTTAACGGCATCCTTAAATAAAAGTGAAATAGAGCGCTCGGTTTCATTTTCCTGGCTGAATTTCCGAGGAAACATAACTGGGCGTTCTATGTTTCGGCGAGAGCTAACGCGGTCGGCGGCTATTCGCGTTGACGTATGGTAAGCAATAAAAGATTTCTGGTCCCCTGAACACCGGCAAGAAACCAAGGAAGGCGACTGATGACTAACAACTTCGCCATGCTTCACAAGCTATTGGACAATGTCAGCGCCGCAGTTCCTGACAAGGTTGCCTTGATTGTTGAGGACAAAACCTACACCTATGGCGAGCTGAGCAGGCTAACGCAATCGTTGGCAGCGTCGTTGTTGGAGCGAGGCATTCAGCCACGGGACCGCGTGGCGTTTCTGTTGCCTAACTGCCTTGAGATCGTGCTATGCTATTACGCCTGCTTCAAAATCGGGGCAATCGCCGTACCGCTCAATATTCGTTTTCATACCGAGCTTCTGCAGTACGGCCTCACCCACAGTGGTGCGCGCATTCTCATCAGTGAACCGAAGCTCTTCGAAAACATCGAGAAAATCAGGCCAGCCCTGGACGGAGTTGAAGAATACTATTTGATTTCTCCTTCTTCGAAATCTGCTTGCGTCCGATCTTTCTCCGAGTTACTCGACGCGACATTCGACCCTGACCGCCTGCCGTTGATCGAGGGGAGCCATCCGGCGGCGATTTACTATACTTCGGGTACCACCGGGTTGCCGAAAGCCGTTATCCATACTCACGCTAGCTTGGCTCAGGCCACCGAAAGTCAAATTGTCCAGATTGCAATTACGCCTGAGGACCGGACACTGGTCATGTTTCCGATCTGCTACTTGATTGGTTTCGGCTCCCAGATATTACCATTTCACAAATCAGGCGCGACCTGCGTCCTGATGCCTCACTTCGAGCCGACTCTCGCTCTTGAAGCGATTCAAGCCTATCAGCCGACAAAAACCTACGGCTTCCCAAAACTCTACAACGATCTAGTGAACTGCCCTAACGCCGGCCAGTATACCGTTCGGTCGCTCAATTTTTGTTTCTCCGCCGGTGAAGCTATTCCGGTCGCCGTCCAAGAACGATTCAATCGAATATTTGGTCTCGAAATCACCGAGGGTTGCGGGATGACGGAGCTCCAGATTTACAGCATGAATCCTCCTTACGGGAAAAAAAAGATCGGCTCGATCGGCAGACCAATCATCGGGACGGAGGTTGCCTTGATCGATGATTCCGGGCGCCCGATTACCAAGGCAGGTGAGATCGGTGAAATGATTGTCCGCAGCGGAAGCATGACTACCGGCTATTGGCGTGGTCCGGATTTGACCGCCTTGAATATCCGGGACGGATGGTTTCACACCGGAGACCTTGCGTACAAGGACAACGAGGACATTTACTGGTTCGTCAGCCGCAAATCTGAGATCATCCACCACCAGGCCGGATTAGTGTCGCCTATTGAAGTGGAGGGGGTGTTGTACCAGCATCCGAACGTGCTGGAAGCAGGGGTCGTCGCGGTGCTCGATCGATTCGGCTGCGAGGTAGCTCAGGCTTATGTGGTTTTGAAAGAAGGCAGCGGACCGGTATCGGAACGACAACTCATCGAATTCGCGCGCAAGCGTCTTCCTGATTATAAAATGCCGGCGCGAATTGTCTTCACTGAGACACTGGTCTACGGACCGACTGGAAAGATCGACCGCAAAACGCTGCGCGAGAAGGCTGCGACATCGGTGTGAATGGAAGTTCGAAGACTTTCTCACCCGGAGGAAACGGAGGTTCTTGGGGGTAAGCGTCAACCGCACCCAGTCATTCCCACTTTCGTTGGGCTTGCTAGGTAGCAAGACGGATGCGAGGTAACCATAGGATATAGAGAATTCCCGAGGCAAACGCTGGCGCCTCTGTTGACTCTTTTCGCGATGATCGCAGAGGTCTATTCCCGTGGATTTGGATATTCTTGACGCTTGAAAAGCGGTTCCGGTTCCACTCCGAGTGTACCCGTGGATCTCCCCTTCAATAACGGAGCAAACTTGGCAATGGCGTCGCGAATAGTCAGTTCGATCGCTCTTTTATGCCTTGGAATATCTTGGGCGACCTTTTTGAATCCAAGCCAAACCAGGTCGTCAATATAGTCGGCGCCATCGGCACGACTCGTCCAATCGTTCTCCGCTTCAATATAGCTGAAAAAGAATAGGGTACTCGAAAGGCTAACTGGTGGGGTCGAGCCAATCTCAGGGAATTTCACCGAAAGATCAGCTGCGTGGCCAGTCAACCAAGCTCCGCCGGCATCAATGATTAGAATACCCGCTTGGTCGCTCTCGTGGATGCCAGAGAAGCCGGTTAGGAGCTTCGGCTCAGCCGCTAAGAATGCCTTCCAAAGGTTAGAGAGTCGAGCTCGGTCCTTTAATAGATCATCGTTACGACCTAAAACCTCTAAACCCATTCTATTCCCTGCCGAGCCTTTGCTTGAGCCAATCACCAACCCTTGTTGGGCTAGATACCCTATGACATCTAATGTAGCCCGCGCTCGGACTTCGTCAGCGGCAATCTCCAGTTGGCCCGATGGGACAATTGGATTGTGCTGGTAGGCTCCAGGCATGATGTGAAATCCGATTTTTGCGGCATTAAGTTCCTCTAACGAAACCGAAATGATCTTTTGAAGGACGACCGCCGAAATCTGTTCATTTACTTCGTAAGACAGCGTGTGTAGATCTCCGAATTCCAGCGCGTACGGAGAGCCTTGGGAAAAGGCTAGCTCGAAAGCGAGTACCCAATGGTTTACCTCTTTTGGGTTCTTGGCAGATCTTTGGCTCTGCAATTGGTTGAGTATCGCGATTACGAAGGCCGAAGAATTCTGTGCGGCAATCCGAACGAAATTGTGATAGTCGGTATATGAGGAGCCGTCAGCCCGATCCGTAATACTGCGAATAACCAACAATGGAATTTCATATTGGGAACAGATTTGGGCGACCGCCGCTCCTTCCATCTCGACACCGTCAGCATTGAAGTTAGTCCGCAGTTCTTGTACCTTGGAGGCGTCGCTGACGAAGGTATCCCCAGTCACAATGGCTCCTTGGCAAATTTTTGGATCGCGGACTTCTGGCCGAGTATCGGCCCGCACGAGCTGGACTGACGGCACAGATTTTAGCGCGGCGGAAAGCAACCATGGTGCTGGATGAAACCACAGTGGGTTATTAATGCGACTGATCGGACTACGGGTTTGCCAGGGGGCAAAAGATCCATTTGATAGTTGTCCAAAATCATATTGCGCGAGATCGGTGGCCAAGACGACGTCACCTTGAATGTAATTTGGGTTTAGAGCGCCTGCGTTGCCGGTGAAAATAATGGCGCTCGGTGAAAACTTTTGAATCAACAATGCGGCAGCCATGCCCGCATTTACTTTGCCAAAACCAACTTGGCACAAAACGACTGACTGATTCGCCAGTTTGCCCAGAATCACTCGTATGCCTCCCAAGGTGCGCTCTTCAGGGTCTTTGAGGGAAGCAACCAGCTGTGCGGTTTCTTCCGGGATGCCCAGTATTCCGATTGGCCCAACCGCTATATGGGCGTGGTCCCCGCTTGAAGGTGCCGAGAAGCCGGTTATCCCCAACATCGCGAATAAAACTGTCGCAACTAAAACTCTCTCGTAACCTCTGGCGCGATGACGATTGGAGCTCACCTGGGCGGTGAGGAAGATTTCGGAAGTGTCGTCAAGCATTGGCGTTTTGATTAGGTCACGACCTGAACGAGCGTTGAAATAGAAAAGCTTGGCGACCACTCAAACGTATCCCTCTCTCCTTTCTTGTATATCTAGTATTTACGATATTGCAACGAACGATGGCGAAAGCCAGCTCCGAAGAATCGAATTTCGGGCCTTCCTGGACGGCGGGCCAGCGCACAGACCATCATCATTGGAGGGGGCCAACTGCTTGAGCCAGGGCAAGATTTCGGAATCGTCTTTCCAGGCGCGGGCCAACGACACGGCGCATGAATCCACCATCAGCAAAAGTGGCCCGCTGCTCGCAGCTGATGACATCAGCCAACCTGTTGCGAAGCCTCTGCAAACGCGTCCCGGAGGGACACACCGCTCGTAGCCTGGCACGAAGTGCCTGGGAAAGTGTCCTCAGAAAGAACCGTCCCGTAGGGTACGGTATGATCGTAGGATCGGGCGCAGCTAATCCCAGAGGTATTAAGGCATTTAGGGATCGTTCCATTCTGCTTAGCGACGCCGCCGATGTAAGGCCAAAGACCTTCTCGATCGATTTCGTGCGTACACCTGCAAGAATCACACCGTACCCTAAGGGACGGATCTGGCACTTCGTGCCTGGCCACGATCGCATCGTCCCTTGGGACATTTCCAACCAGCTTAGCTAGGGAAGAGAAGAGAACTTGAAAATTGAGCGGGATTTTGCGGCGAAGCAGGGCAAAATAAGTCGCCCACATCCTCCTTAACTTGGCGCCATTCTTGACGGTCCCCTTTTGAAGAGTGTCGACTTGAGGCTCGTGAGCCGGCTGGAGTTCGCCTCGGGGGCGGTGGCGATGAGGTATGAGCCGAGAAGGTAGCCATTGGGCTTCGCCAACCCTGCTCACCATTGGCAAAGAACCATCCGTGAACAGCGTGAGTGACCCCGCCTGAGCAGAACATAAAGGCAGCGGATCAGGCGTCTTTAAGACGTCACTCGGGTCACCCCGATACAGCCATCTCTTCATTTCTCGCCGTCCTGGCGTGACTTCCTGCATTGTCTGGGCAACTGGCCCTTATTGATGTGTCGTGTACTTACCGTAGCGGAGTAACCTTGGGTTGGAGCTGAATCATCGCCAGCCCTAAGACACTCTGGACTGCACAGGCTAGAAACATCGATCGATATCCGAACGCTTGTGCCCATCCTCCAGCGGTAAGACTAGCAAACAGAAAACCTGCGTTGGCGGTGTTGGAGAACAAGGCGGCCGCTGAACCAGCTTGATTTGGCATCAGCGCCTGCATGTAGCTGATGCCCTGATACCCAATCAGCCCGATACCCACGGCGCGCAGCACTTGTGCTGCCAATAATATCGCCACTGATGAACCCCACGTTATCGTTAGGAAATAGAGGATAAACGCGAGGAAGCCGATCGAGATCCAACGACGATTGGCCGCGACGGACGGGCGAAGTACAAAGGCAAACATCACCGGCACCTCCAGGAAAGCGCAAAGGCTAAAGATCAGCCCGACATCGGCCTTGGTTCCTCCGAGTTCATGGGTCGCAACGATCGGGAGAGCAAAGGATCCCATAAACATCGCCATGTGAAACAGGGTAAGACTGGAAGCGGCAAACCCGGCTTGACGGACGGTTCCGATTCTTGGTTTCAACTCCAAGCCGATCTTTTTGGTGGGCCGGAGCGCATTCACTCGTGCCACCGCAACAATAGCGGTCGCCGTTACTACGCACATGGCAGCGGTCAGGAACACCCCTTGGAAATCGAACAGAGTGATCATGAGTGCGCCCAACGCGGGTCCAAACGCCCACGCAATCGACCAAGTCGCGCGCATCATGGCGGTTCCCCTCTCCGCCGTTTCGGCGCCCACTCGATCAAGATGCCCTTGCGCCAAGGCAAAGAGCTGAGGAAAGACGGCGAGGCTGGTGCCGAGGGGCAAACCAGCGATCAGAAGCAGTAGATAAAGATTAGTGTTAACACTTAGCAGCGCGTATCCGCTTACCGTCATGACGAGGGCGAGGAGCAGTGGAATCGGGCTTGGTTTGCGATCGAACCAGTGCCCGAAAGAAGTGCTAATGATCATGCCGCTCAATGAGTAAACGGTGAGGAAAACGCCGAGTGCCAGCGGGCTCAGGTGAGCCTTGTCGATCACGAAGAGAGTCAAGTACGAACCGCCCACAGCGTTCCCAAGTCCAACAAACAAACTAGCGCTGACCAGGGGAAAGAAGCAGGGGGTCGTCGCGAGCGTAGTGAGGTGGCGAAAGTGCGAAGACACTACTGGTAACGATCTTGGCGGCACAACTGGCATATGATTCAAAGAAGCCATTATTCCCACACAAGGAAACAACTTCTTGTCGCGAGTTAACGTTTCGTCTGGACGAATCGATCAGGACGAAATGCAACCCATTCGTCAATTTCGGTGAACTAAATTCTTAAGTTGGTCCATTGTATCGCCGACCGGCGGCCATCCTTGGGCGGCGAACCGGAAATCTTCAACGTCGAAATCGGACGCTCCTAGTCTGCTATGTTGGCACTGCCATCCACGGTTCGCGTGAAAGGGACCGGTCTGACTTCTTTAGGTCTTTTTCGTACGGCCGCACCGCTTTTCTACTGCGAACCGTTACGGGCTCACCAGCATGAATGCGTCGATACTTTACCTCGCGACGAGTAACGGCCCCGCGATCGTTCGATCCGGGAATCCTCGCTGGCGCGCAGAACGTCCAGTTGATCTCTGTGCGACCGCAGACGTAGACAGTATCTCCGCAAGTATCGCCTGCGATCCGCGTCGTTCTGAACGGGTTTTCTACGGCCTACCGGAACAGGGCGTCTGGCGCAGCAATGACTCAGGTGTCAGCTGGCAGGAGGTCTTTCGCGATTTAGCTCACGATCGGATTACTGCATTGGCAGTGAACACCTCGGGCACCGTCTATGTTGGCACCGAGCCAAGCGCGCTCATCATTTCCGAAGACAGCGGTGAAACTTGGGAGCGGCGCGAAGGAATGGAGAAACTACCTTCGGCGAACCGGTGGAGTTTTCCGCCGCGACCTGATAGCCATCACACCCGCTGGATTCAGCCTGATCCTGGCTCGCCGAAAAAGCTGTTCTTAGCGATCGAGGCGGGCGCTCTGATTTCCACTCCTGATGACGGAATAACCTGGCGCGATGCGGTGCCCGAGAGTCCCCTCGACACGCACCAGCTCGTCATTCATCCGGATGTGCCGCAACATATCTGGTCCGCGGCGGGCGATGGCGTCTTTGAAAGTCTCGACGGTGGCGAGACGTGGAGGAAGGCCGAGCGGGGCCTGCGATTTTGCTACGGTTGGTCCATCGCAGTTGATCCGGGCGATCCGCGAACGCTCATCCTCTCGGCTTCTCCGGGACCCGCCGAGGCTCATAGGCTCAGGCATGCAGAATCCGCACTTTTTCGGAGGCAAGGTCATGGCGATTGGGAGCAAATTCAGGCCGGATTACCTGAGCCACGAGGGTCGCTCGCGGCGGTCGTCGCCAGCCATGCCGCCGAGTCTGGTGTCTTTTACGCCGCGATCAACTCGGCCGTTTATCGCTCCGCTGATGGGGGTAAATCGTGGCGATCGCTTCCGATTGACTGGGCCGCCGGATTTACAAGCCCGCGCATTCACGGCATGGCGATAGGATCAGAATAGCTGGTGCTTGCCTCGTTATACCTCATCGCATGTCGGAAAGATCAGTCCCGCAAAGTCCTGTCTCGTCCTCTGACAGCCTCAAAAGCCAACTATAACATAGCCGTGCCTACTAGCGCAGCGCTTTTGTTGACCGCACTTCATCTTGTCCTCTGATCAAGGTTGAAGGTTACAGGCTCAGTCAAGAATGGCGCTAAGTTAAGGAGGATGTTAGGCGATTTATTTTGCCCTGACTTTGCCGCAAAGTCCCGCTCCATTTTCAAGTTCTCTTCTCTTCCCTAGCTAAAGCGTGTTTGAAACGTCCCGGAGCAAGGGACGATGCGATCGTAGCCTGGCACGAAGTGCCTGGAAGGCCCCACCCCAAAAGATCCGTCCCGTAGAGTACGGTGTGATTGTTGCAGCTGTACGCACGAATTGGTCTGGATGAGGTTCTGAACTAGCTCCTGGGCCTTAGACCGTGACCAATCAGCAGACTGCGTGGCGACGAACTCGAAGTTACCGGTCTCGTCCGCGGCGTTCTGGAAACCCTGTCCACGGTCGCGCACGTCGGTTCCTCCAATAACCCCTTGGATCTCGATGACGCGGACCTTCTGCAGGCCCTTCTTCTTGGCCGCCGCCGAGCGGGTTTGATCGCCTCTCTGGCACCCCAATAATCGCATTATGGCGATCTTCAGGCACCCGAGCAGAGGTGCCCGCATTGAATGGTTAAATTCGCTCTCCGGATATCACGCTCCGGATTGAAACCAGAGCGGGTTTAAGTCGGTGTTCCCCTTGCGCTTCCGAGATGCACGCTTCAAAGAGACAGCCTCAACCGCGGCACGCCGCCTCGATGGCCGCGATGTCGATCTTTTTCATCTGCATCATCGCATCGAACGCGCGCTTAGCGGTAGCGGGATCGGGACCGGTTACCGCTTTGGTCAGAGCGATCGGCGTGATCTGCCAGGATAATCCCCATTTGTCCTGGCACCAGCCGCACTCACTCTCTTCGCCGCCGTTGCCGACAATCGCGTTCCAGTAACGATCGGTTTCGGCCTGGTCAGCGGTTGCGACCTGAAACGAGAACGCTTGGTTGTGCTTGAATGCTGGTCCGCCATTGAGCCCGAGGCAGGGAATTCCGATCACGGTAAACTCTACCATCAATACATCCCCTTGCTTCCCGGACGGATAGTCTCCCGGTGCGCGATGCACCGCGTCGACGGATGAATCGGGAAAGGTCTTGGCGTAAAATCGCGCCGCGTCCTCGGCGTCGCCATCGTACCAAAGGCAAATCGTGTTCTTTGCTGGCTTCGTCATGTTACTTCTCCATTGTGGCGGGATAACGCCCGCGCTCAGGAGCGTCGCGATCGCGGCGTCCCTGGGAGCGGGTGATTAGCGCGCACAGTTTGACGAAAGCATCTTCAACTCGCATCTTTAGTCAAGCATGGCGATTCGGTAACCGGTGTAGATTCCTCGAGGGCGATGATCGAGCTCGTCCGGGAACGTCTTCCCAATCAGGAGGCGTTCGTCGCGGATATGAGGATGCTTTCTTTTCAGCGCCTTTCCCGGCGTCCTCGCCTGGACAGCTTCTTTCACTTAAATCACGATGATCAGAGGCGCATGTTCCCAATCTTTCGGGCACACGCCGCACCACGCGCCGCATTGATGTCACCAGCGGGCCGGTTTCCGGCGAAAACATCGGGCAGCTAGAAGGGGAACCGCTTTATCACGCCAGTTTGGACCTCACGGAGTATAAGCAGTGCTCGACAGCCACCGCTTTGACGTCGTCGCCACCTTCCGGAGGACCAAAGCTGCGGCGGCCGCACAGTCTGGTTAGCCCAGCTACGTTAGGCCGCTTTTACTGAGTCTTCACTGGCTAGGCACGTGAGGAAGACGCGGAACGTTGACGAGTGGTTGTTACTTCAAACTTTTCCAATTCACCAGGACAGCGGCGCGAAAACATCGAACTCTTCGACTTCCGCCGAGAAGATCGCTCGCCCGGTTTTTGGATACCGGGTAGTAAACGGTGCGCTTTGCTATTTGCATAATCATCGGAGATAACCTTCTCTTCCCACCATAAATTTCATCTGCGACTGCGCCAGGGCCTATGATCGAATTCCTACAATGTCGGACCCTAATATGGCCTCTGGCGAACCGAACTCCATTACACGCTCAGATTGGTAAAGCATCCGCTGATGGTCGTAAATGGACCGAAAGACCCAGTGCAGATCTTTCCTCGTTCTTGGTGTCACAGGTCAGGTTCGGATCCGTTTAGCCCACTAAACGATTGACAGAATTCCAGAAGTTCGCTGAAAAGGAATCAGATGCTATCCGCGCAGAATAAAACAGTGATCATCAGCTTTGTTGAGGAAGTCATTAATCAAGGTCAGCTTGAGCGGGCGGACGATCTGGTGGCCGTCGATTTCTTGGAACTCGACCCGCTTCCTGGCCAGCAACCGGGATGCGAAGGTCTTAAACAGGTGATTCGGGCGTTTCGCACCGCCTTTCCCGACATCCATTGGGAAATCGAGGAGATGATAACAGAAGGGGAAAAGGTATTTAGCCGCTTTACCTGGCATGGCACTCATCGCGGCGAATTCTTCGGCGTTCCTGCCACAGGTAAACAGATAAAAGTGAAGGGTATGGTGGTCGATCGGGTCGTAGCCGGCAAGATGGTGGAGAGTCGAATCCTAATGGATGGCCTGAGCATGATGAGACAGCTTGGTGTCATTTCCGAGTAATCTTTCTTCATGCGAGACCCGCACCTCCCATTTCCTAGGGATGAGGCAAACAGGCGGGGAGGTCTAACAAACCGCACCCACCCGTAAGCATTTCCCGGATCCGAAGTCGCACTGACCTGCAGACTGAACGTAATCATCCTTCTCTGGCTCCGAAAAAAGAGTCTGAGCAAGGAGACGCTTGTCTCCTTCCTAGTAGTGTTGCATCATGCAAAGTTTGTTAATTAAAGTCATAGTAGGTATTCAGTTTTTTTTGCGTTTAGACAGAGTTGTAGAAAATCTACATCAACGTCCATTATTTTATGGCAGCAAGAGAGCGCAGAGCGACTATCAGGACTTTTGTCGAGAAGGTCATCAATCAAGGTCAGCTTGGGCGAACTGCCGATCTGGCGGCGGTTGATATCGTAGAAGTCGATACTCTTTCCGGCCAGCAGCAGAGAGACGACAGCTGGGCCGATCAATCGAGCTGGCACTTAAAATCGAACGAGTTCGAGATGTTCGACGGCTCGGGGACGCTGCTGACAACGAGACTGATAATTGGAGGGCTCGTAATAGCTCTATTTTGTTCGAGTCTTAACGGCTGTAGCCGTGGAGATATCATGGAAGCTATTTCGATCAGTAGTGCTCTAGCTGGGGTTGCTGCCGTAGTTACAATCGTAGCAGTTCATAAAGCAACTGACCGCCAACGCCAGGCCGCCCGAGAACAGGCTGACTTCGCCCAACAAATGATCGAGCAACACGGAACCAGGAGCCTTAAGAGGTCACGTTATATCGCAGTTGCGACGCTACGTGAACCAGACTCTGAAGGGGCTAAAAGCCTAATGATCTTCGACACTCAGACTGAACAAGTAGTTGGCAACCGCGTGTATGACGTCAAGACTGAACCGAAAAACGGCCAATTTGGTAAGTTTGAAACCTACTCGGCTGAATATGTTGGCACCGGCCGATACTAGCCCGGTAAATAGCAGGCCCAAATTTCTCAGGGGCGCCTCTTAGATTCGGTCGGTCTAATGGTTCCCCGCTGCAAGGCGAAGGGACTTTCGACGCGATAAATCTATTTAACCGGTTGGTTTGACGATGTTGTGCTGGTCGTCAGTATATTGAAATTTGAACCGCTCTGGGTCGTTCCATTCACGGGTTGATCGGTAACAATTAGAGTCGTCCCAGGTGAAACCACTGCCCGCGCCTGGACGAGAAAGCTCGGTGGAATGACGAGGCGTTTCTCGAGAGCCTTGAGATCCGGCGCAGGAGAACCACTTGCGCTTCCGAGCGCCTGCCATTGGCGGCTGCCGTCCGGAAGGGTTATGGCCAAAGCGGCGTAGGCGTAGCTTCCGGAGGGAAATGTGGCATCGACCCCGCCGATTTGCGTGCGACCAATTTCCACCCCGTTCCGGTACACGTAAGCCTGACTGTCCGCGCTGCTGAAGAGTATCGATACCGGACCCTCCGGTGATTTTTCCGGAGTCCATACGAATTGCCCTGGGGCCAGTATAGGTGCCGGCCCGCTCGCGAACAACAACCCGGGACGGGAGGTTGTGCCCGTCTTTGTCTTTCCATCGGTCACTACCACTGTCGTTCCTTTGTCGGTGACTGTGTAGAGCTTCTGTGCGAAATCGAGCGGTAACCGTACGCAACCGTGAGAGGCCGGATATCCCGGCAAATTTCCCGCGTGCAATGCCACTCCGGTCCATGTCAGTCGCTGCATATAAGGCATCGATGCGCCCTTATATATACTGGAGGTATGTTTCTCGTTTTTCTGAAGGATCGTGAATACACCTGTCGGCGTGCGATGCCCTGACTTGCCGGTGCTGACGGTCGAACGCCCGATCCGCACGCCGTTGCGATAGACATAAAGCGTCTGGTCCGGGATGCTCACGATGATCACAACTGGTCCGGCAGGCGAAGCAGCCGGCTTCCAGACGTAGTCTCCTGTCTTCAGAGTCGGAGTAAGAGGCGCTTCCTCTGTCCCAGAGGTGAATTTTTCCGCGTCAGCAGGCTGGACGCTGGCAATGATGAAAGAAATTGTGCTCAGCAGCGAAACCAGTCCGGTAAACTTGGTCCACCAGGCTTTCCGAGCGTTGCGGTAGATTTTTCCTTTTTTCATGAACTCCGCCAGGAATACTCAGGAAACCGTCGACGTACAAACCGAAATCGATCCTACCGCAAACGCTCAGGATGGCCCGCGCGAGGCCTCATGCCTCTCGCCAGGCCGACCAAGTTCGAGACCACGCCGTTTGGCGTCCCTTTTTTCCAGGCCAGGCCAACAGAAAGCTCCAGCGTGCTGTCAGTGATCTCACGGTAAACGAGGCTGGGAGGTCCGCATTCCCGATACGAACAGGGAATGAGAGCGATCCCGAGACCGGACGCCGCCATCAGAAGCAAGGTGGTGATATCAAACGCTCCAGGGACGAGTTTGACGGCAATCCTCTGCTTTTTGAGATAAGGCAGTATTACGGAGTAAAGATTGTCTTGATCTTCCGGCAGCCCTACTACCGGCTGGTGACGCAAGTCGCGGAGCCGGAGATTGGTTTTTTTGGAGAGCGGTAAGCGCTCCGCGAAGGCGGCCATTAGCGAGCAGCTATGGAGCTTTATCAGTTCAAGTTCCGGGTGGTCTATCGGCAGGGGTAAAATCCCCGCGTCCAGATCACCGGATTGTAGCCCGGCGATTTGTTGAGCAATTGATTGAGTAACAACAGAGCAAGAGATGGTCGGATATCGTTTCTGGAAATTCTCGAGGAGCGGCGGCAACACACTGAAAGTTGTTCCATCCTCGCAACCGATTCGGAGGGCGCCTTTTTCGCCAGCACCATAACGTTTGACCTCGTTCTGTGCGTCCTCGAGTTCCTGAAAGATCTTTTCACACCGCTCCAGGAGCACCTGCCCGGCAGGCGTCAGTTCCACGTGTCGCCGGCTTCGCACGAAGAGTGGGGTGCCGAGTTGGTCCTCTAAAGTCTTGATGCTCTTGCTCAGAGGTGGTTGAGAAACATTCAACAACGCCGCAGCCCGCCGAAAATGCAGGGTCTTTGCGACCGTTCGAAAATACCGGAGCCTGATCAGATCCACGTCTGATATCCTAAAGGAATCAATCCGAGTGGCAAATAGTCTTGGAGAGGTCTTTGGAGCCTCTGCAACGTTGGCGCAATGAATCATTCTATCTCTTCTCCTCTGTTGTTCCTCGGCGCTCCTGGACTGATTGGGAACCAGGTCATCCCGGCGCTCATTAAAGCCGGTTTCTCCGTGTTGGCTGGCAGTCGGCGCGGGTTGTCTGTCGGTGGTGCTCCTGGCGTCGGCGTGGATATGCGAGAACCCGCAAACCTGGCTCAAACGATGCAGGACGTGGCAGCAGTCGCCCTCGTAATTTCAGACGTTCAGGATATGGAAGCGCTCGGCTTGAACGTCGTAGCTGCCGCGAAGTCCGCCGGCGTGCACCGGCTCCTTTGGTTCTCCAGCTTCGGCGCCAAACTGGACAACCAGGCTCGCTTTAGCCGGCGTCACCCGGTGATCGATGAAGCCGTGCGCGCCTCGGGCATTCCCTACACTATTTTGCGTCCGAATTTCTTTATGCAGGACTTCAGCGTTTTTTACGGGCAGACCATCCGGGCAACAGGCAAGATTTTCCTGCCGCTCGGCGATGCGCTGGTCAGCCATCTCGACCTCCGCGACTTGGCTGAGGCAGCCGTTTCTGCGCTGACAAACGATCGCCACCTCAATAAGACATACGACCTGAGCGGGCCTGAAGCGCTACATACCTCACAGGTCGCGGAGCAGATCGGATCCGCCGTCGGCCGAACGATTGGCTATCAGGCTATCTCTGTGACCGCAATGGAGGCGAGTCTCCGCGAGGCCGGGATGGATCCTTGGTTCGCAGAAGGTTTGGCGGAGCTTTACGGCTGGGTTCGGGATTCAGGCCTCGGTAGCGAGGCGACCGATGCCGCGGAGCAGCTGATGGGTCGTAAGGCAATTCCTTTTCGGCAATTCGCTATTGATGAGCGGTCCGCCTGGCTGGATTAAACCGATTTTATTCTCTCGATGATAGACCGTTTACTTCCCGCTTTGACGTTTCTTGCCGCTCTTAGCTGTGGCTTGGCGGCCGGGATCTTCTATGCCTTTTCCTCCTTGGTCATGCGGGCGCTAGCCCGCCTCTCATCACCTGCAGGCATTGCAGCCATGCAATCCGTCAACCTCTCAGTAATCAATCCATGGTTCCTGGGAGCCGTTTTTGGGCCGGCTGTGATCTGCTGTTTTCTGGCCGTTATTTCGCTGTTGAGGTGGAACAGACAGGGTGCTGCTTTCATTTTAGCCGGCAGCGCTCTGTATCTTATCGGTACGATGGCGGTGACGTTTGCCTTCAATGTGCCCCTCAATGATGCCTTGGCCATGACCAATCCGGCAAGTCCTGAGGGCGCCAGGCTGTGGGCCGGTTATCTCACGACTTGGACGAATTGGAACCACTTACGCGCAGCCGCAGCCCTGCTGGCTGCCGCTTCCTTCACCGTGGCATTCTGTCTGGTTCGGTGAATGAACGGGTTTGTAGGGTTGAGGCCGTTTCGAACGCGCTGCGTGTAAGGGGTCGCAACGCGCTGCGTGTAAGGGGCGCTGCGTGTAAGGGGTCGCGTCTATATACAAAACACAAATGCCTAATTCTATAAAAATTAACGTATATTTATTGTGTTATTAATTGGAATGCTGCATTATCGTATTCATGGCTCGCGCAACCCGGGTGGACTTCCCAGGAGCATGGTATCATGTTTTGAATCGCGGAACTGAGAGCCGAGCGATCTTCCGCTCGACGCGGTGCCGTGAAAAATTCATTGAGTTGCTGAGCTGCTTACCCGAACGGTTCGGGGTAAGGCTACACGGTTACGCCTTGATGGGTAACTACTGCCATCTTCAACTGGAGAGCGGAGAGGCGAACCTTAGCAAAGCGCTCCATTGGCTTAATGTCAGCTACAGCGTGTGGTTCAATCGAAAACACAGTCGAGTCGGACCACTGTTTCAGGGACGTTTCAAAGCCATCCTCCACGAGCCGACAGAAGCGCTGAAGATCAACCGCTACATTCATTTGAATCCGGTACGGATTGCCCCCCTGGGCGGACATGAGACTCGCGGCGGTGCCGCACACGAGATAACAGCGCAACTAGCGGAGCGTCGGGTGGATGCTTTGGAACATTGCCGTTGGAGTTCCTACGCTTTCTTCGCCGGAACCCGAGCAGCACCCGCCTGGCTATGTACCGAGTCCATCCTGGCCTTCTTCGGTCCAGGCTCGAAAGGCGAACTGCAAAAGGCGTTTCGTCAACAGTTGCGGGAAGCGGCAGCCATAGGACGTTGGGAAACGGCTGGAAGGCGCAAGTTAAGTTTACAGTCTTCTTCGGTAGCGCAGAATTTGTGGCTCAGATGCGCAAGCTTCTTCGGGGCGACCGAGATCAACAGACAGGCGTCAGACGAGGAGCCCTTGAAGCGCTGAGCTGGACCCAAATCGTGCAAGCAGTCAGCAATGTTTGGAATGAGCCTTGGGAAGAACTGTTATCCACTCGGGCACCGGTGCACGCCAGACCGCTCTGTTCTTCGGCCGAATTCGCGGTAGGCTGAGCCTCAAGGAACTTGGGCAACTGGCAGGCGGGATTCATCAAAACGCCGTCGGCATCGCCATTCGTCGTTTCACCCAACGACTCCAAAGCGATCGCACCCTCCTTGCTAAGTCTCACTTGTCCAAAAGGAACTAGAGCCTCGCTAACAACCGCTCCTTCATTGTGTAGGAAGCCGCGTGCATCAGTTCCAATCCGCGCGTGCAATTCGGCTCTCATCGTGCCGAATGCTTCCAATTTTTTAGTCGTTAGGCAACGTATCGGCTTCTCTTGTCTTTTGTATAGACGCGACCCCGGGAGGAGGGTTTGTATCGATGCGGCCCCTGCGAGACTTGGGAGGAGGCCCTTGGGGCACGCTCGGTTTGTTTTTTGTATAGACGCGACCCCATGGAAGGCCCCATGGAGAAGGCCCCGTCCGTTTAAAGGCGATCCCTGAGGGAACGCCTAATGGCCATTCCGCCCCTGTCCCTACCCGCGCCTCCAAGTTACCTCAGAGCCTTTCCCGAAGCTTTAAGAACTCCTCCACGCCAAGCAGCTCCTTCACCTCGGCAAAGCTCATCGCCTGCGCAGCCAGCTCGTCCACGCGCCCGGTGTTCTTCCACCTGTCGCACAAATTGCGCATGGCCCGGGCGCAGACCATCAACGATTCGATGGGGCAAACCACGATCTTGTAGCCGAGTTGCTCCAGTTCCTTCACCGAGAGAATCGGCGTCACCCCCCCGGTAAGCATATTGACGAACAGTGGATGTTTCACCCGCTTAGCGATCTCCTCCAGTTCGGCACGCGATTCGGGTGCTTCGATGAAGGCAATGTCCGCGCCACTGTCGCAACATCGATTGACTCGATCAATGGCGTCGTCCAGGCCGTTCATCTGGCGCGCGTCGGTCCGGGCGAAAATGACGAAGTCCGGATCGCTCTTAGCCTTCACGGCCGCTTTGACCTTTAATACCATTTCCTCGCTCGGGATGACCCGTTTGTCGGCAAAATGGCCACAGCGCTTGGGCATCACTTGGTCCTCCAGTAAAAGGCCGCTCGCCCCCGCGGCCTCGAAGGCTTCAACCGTGCGCTGGACGTTATGCAAATCGCCGTATCCGGTATCGGCGTCGGCGATGACCGGGATGCAAACGCGGGCGGCCATGCGGCGCACCGCATCGGCCATTTCGGACATGGTGAGAAAATTCAGGTCCGGCAGGCCGAGCATTGACGCGCTGGTGCCAAACCCGCCTATGAACACTGTCTCAAAGCCGGCCTGCTCGACAATCAGCGCGGTGAACACATCGTGAGCTCCGAGGCTGCAGATGATGCCGGGCTGCTGCAGCAGCTCTCGGAGTCGTTGGGGACCGGACTTGAGACTCATGCGCTCTCTTGTATCACTTTTCTCCTATTTTGCACCGCGCGAATTTTTCGAAAAAGCTTCCCTTCCGCATCGGAGCAAGTCCCATTTCAACGGCCTCGAAGGGTGTATCTCGGCGTTTGCCCGGCCAATCGACCGAAGTTCAGTATCAAGAATTACCGAGAAGTGGGAGGGACTAGCTCTCATCCCCGTTCGCAACTCGCGTTCAAAAGACGACTACGTCTTGCTCGTCGGCAAAGACAACGATTTCAAAGCATCGACCGTCTCCCATAACGGTGTAGCCATCGCGACCAATTGTACAGACTCTCGACACCTTCATTCTGGCCGATCGGATCCATTTGCCAGGCGTTGCCGATTAGGTTGTGTGCCACACGGACGAGACGTCAGTCAGCAGTCAAACCAAGAAGCCGCGAGAGTCCCACATCTAGCCCGTCACTAAGTCCATAGGTCGTAGGCTTCAGCGGCAGTCGCTCTACCGGAGGTGACTCCTTGGGTGAACAAAATTCTTGAACCGCCAGAGGGTGTTTTGTAAAACAGCTACCCTCCCCCCTTTTTTATGCCTCGTTGTCTTTTTTTCTGCTGTTTGTTCTCAGTCGGTACACTCGGTTTGGCTCATGAGGTTCAGCCTGACTTTGGACCGAACGTGACTGTCTTCGATCCGAGCATGTCCTCCGACAATATTCAAAGCGCGGTGGATGCCGTCTCGCAGGTTCAGGCGCTGCCTTCCAGTCAGTTCAATACGACTAGGCACGCATTCCTCTTCAAACCTGGCGCATACGATGTCGATGTCGAGGTTGGCTACTACACCTCTGTTGCGGGCTTGGGACTTTCTCCCGATGATGTAACCATCAACAAGGTGGCCGACAATGTCAGGCGCCATCAAGGATGGGGATTAGGCACCTATTGCTTTTTCAATGTGAACCCGGACATCGTCAACGCCCGTGGTTCGAGGTCCCTAATCGCGCGGGCATCCAATTGCACGATATCCTCACTGTCTCCCTCGGCGGTGTCGGCACCATAGAGCATGTCGTCAACGACACCGGGGCGACGGCGAATACCGCGAACCAAGTCGTCGATTTAGTGAGCTACCCGTGAAAACGCCAGTGCCCAAGAGAGTAGAGCATCGAGCTTCACTGATGTTGAATGAATAGATCGACCGTCCTGCTGCTCGTCGCGTTGGTGTTAGCCGCGTTCGGTCACGCGGCTGATAACTCAGCGGCGATCATTCAGGCCACGAAGGAGTATGTGAAAAAGGAGACGGCGGTGAAGGATCCGCTCGTCACTGTCCAGAAGATGGCGAACGGGTATGCGCGCGTGCAAATTAAATCGAAATCAGGCGGAACCGATCCCGCTATTGCATTCCTGAAGCTGGAGAAGGGCAAATGGAAAGTGCTGGGCTTGGGCACCGCCTTCGATCCTGGAGAACTTAAGGAGCTGCAGATCCCGGCTTCTCTGCAGCAGTGATGGCTCGGGCGACGGTGCTTCGCCCCTACAGTCCTCTTGGCTGGCCATTTCGAAAATTTAAAAAATCTGGTTTGGGACGTGCCGTCACGTTCACAACCGGGCGACGGGCCCCGACCCGCAAATAAATAATGCCCGGCCTAAAAACCGCGGTATACTGGGATTTTTCTAGTCTCCCGGAAAGCGCCGACCATGATCAAAACACCTAGAGAATTTGTACGTCGATAGACCATTAAAGACCACGCTTCGCTTTTAGCCACTTCCACTGGTTTCTGCCCTGATGAAATTCCATCGAGAAACGCCATGGAACATAGCGGAAAACAGAACCCTACGATCAGGTTTAAGCCTTCCCTCGAGCACTAACATAGTTCCCTAATGGATGGATTCTTTGACTCACATCGTCACAATCAAACTTGGGCCGCGTTCCTATCCCGTCCACATCGGCGAAAATCTTTTGGACGAAGCGGGTCGAATTTGCCGGGGAGCTGGGTTGCAGGGCCGCGCCGCTATTATCAGCGATCGGAAAGTCGGCGAACTCTACGGCGACCGAACATCTGCCGCTTTAACCAGTGAAGGATTCAAAGTTTCCCTGCATCTGGTCAATCCGGGAGAAACTTCCAAATCGTTCGCCGTGGCGGCAGCACTTTGTGAAGATCTGGCCAGTCACGGAGTAGACCGCCAAAGCTTTGTCGTGGCTTTAGGCGGCGGAGTCATTGGAGATCTAGCGGGGTTTGTCGCGGCCATTTATTATCGCGGAGTTCCCTTTGTCCAGATTCCGACCACTATCATGGCCCAGGTAGACAGTTCGGTCGGCGGAAAAACCGGGATCAACTTAAGCGCGGGAAAAAATCTCGTCGGAGCATTTCATCAACCGGCTGCGGTGCTGGCAGATACCGCTACGCTGGCGACTCTTGGGCGTCGCGAGTGGAACGAAGGTTTCGCCGAAGTGATCAAGTATGGCGTCATTCGAGAGAGAGGGCTTCTTGGGGAATTACGCGAGGGCGGATGGGATCTGCCCGGTCTGGTCAGGCGATGCGTCGAGATCAAAGCCTCTTTCGTCGAGCAAGACGAAAGGGAAACCACCGGCAGTCGGGCCCTGTTAAACTTTGGTCATACGCTCGGTCACGCCATCGAAGCGGTGGCGGGTTACGGAACCCTCCTTCATGGAGAAGCAGTGGCCCTGGGCATGGTGGCGGCAGCGCACGTCTCAGCAGAACGCGCCGGTCTGCCGAAAGAAGAGGTCGAAGAACTGGTGAGCGTGATCAGGCACTTGGAACTTCCGACAAAATTGCCGCATGGATTATCGAAAAAGCGGATCCTGGAGAAAGTCTTCGCCGACAAGAAGTTTGTGAATGGGAAAATTCGGTTCGTCGTCAGCCCCACACTCGGGATTGCTACTCTGGCTGAGAACATCACTTTTGCAGATCTGGAATCTGGCCTCAGTCAGATCGACCTTTTGTCAACGTGACCCGAAAGGAGGCTTTCATTGCGCTGAACATGGTCCCTCATCTTGGACCAGTGCGTTTACGGCGCTTGCTCGATTCCTTCGGCTCTCCTGAGCGGCTTTTATCTGCCAGACGATCCGAGTTGCAGGCGATCGATGGCCTGAGCCAAGCCCTCGTTGATTCGCTGAGCTCTTGGGAATCTGTCGTCGACCTGCCAAAGGAACTGGCTCGAATTCATGACTTTGGCGCCACGGTCTTGACCATGGAAGACACCGAATACCCAGCGTTGCTGCGCGAAATCCATGACCCGCCAACCGTCCTTTATGTCTGGGGTAAACTTGAATCGCGAGACCATCACGCCGTGGGAGTCGTCGGATCCCGGCGAACTTCCCACTACGGGCTGGAGTGCGCGAAAAAGATTTCTTATCAGATTGCCTATGCGGGCCTGACCGTCGTGAGCGGTCTGGCGCGCGGCATCGACACCGCAGCCCACCAGGGAGCGTTAGCCGCCAAAGGCCGCACGGTCGCCGTCTTAGGTACCGGATTGCACCATCTTTATCCCTCCGAGAATCAGGCTCTGGCCGAGAGAATCATTTCCTCGGGCGCCGTGATCACCGAGTTCCCGATGGAGACCACGCCAGATCGACAAACTTTCCCGATGCGGAATCGAATCATCAGCGGTTGGGGATTCGGTCTGTTAGTCGTCGAGGCCGGGTTAAACAGCGGGGCACTGATCAGTGCTTCCCAGGCCGGCGAGCAGGGGCGCAATCTTTACGCCATTCCCGGCCCCATCGATCGGCCGACTTCGCAGGGCACCAATCGGCTAATTCAACAGGGTGCTAAGCTGGTAATGAGTGTCGATGACATTCTGGAAGACGTTCAAGCCCTGTTTCCAAAGGCCCCTACGCTCCAGCCTAGCAAACCGCCCGGTATCGAAGGGGATCTGCTGAAAGTGTACGAAGCAATAACTTCGCGAGAAACCGCCATCGACGAGATCATTCAACGCTCCGGAATTGGCGCTAGTTCGGCGACGGCAGCTCTGCTTCAACTGGAGATGCGCCACCTCGTCAAGCAATTGCCCGGTAAATATTTCGTCAAACTGCTGTAGCGCGTTTTTATTTGCTAGTTGACAGGTTGCCCTCTACGTTCCCGGCCTTTGAGAATAACGAATGCTCTGACCTCGGGCGGGGCGTACATTTCTGGAAATGGGAAAAACTCTGGTAATTGCAGAAAAACCTAGCGTGGCGCAGGATGTCGTCCGCGCTCTCGGGAAATTCGAGAAGCATGGCGATTACTTCGAGAACGACAATTATGTCATTTCCTCGGCCATCGGCCACCTGGTTGAGCTCTGCATGCCGGGAGAACTCGATAAAAAGCGAGGCAAATGGAGCTTTCAGAATCTCCCGATCATCCCGGAGCAATTCGAGCTCAAGCCGATCGAAAAGACGGAAAGCCGGTTCAAGCTGCTCAAGCGGTTGATGAAAAGGGATGACATCGATCTCATTATCAACGCCTGTGATGCTGGACGTGAAGGCGAATTGATTTTTCGCTACCTGGTAAAACTAGCCGGAATTAAGAAACCGTTGAAGCGGCTTTGGCTTCAGTCCATGACGCTGCAGTCGATCAAAGCCGCGTTTGACCGTCTCCGGACCGATGCCGAAATGATCCCGCTGGCGGAAGCGGCGGTTTGTCGGTCAGAGAGTGATTGGTTAGTCGGAATCAATGCCACCCGGGCAATGACGGCTTTCAACTCGAAGGTGGGCGGATTCCAATTGACGCCGGTTGGCCGCGTCCAAACTCCGACCTTGGCAATTTTAGTTGAGCGAGAAGAGCGGATTCGATCGTTTGAACCCAGAACTTACTGGGAATTGATGGCCGATTTCGATGTTCAAAAGGGAAGTTACCGTGGCCGCTGGTTCGACGAACGATTTACCAAAGATTCTGACGAGGAGCGTAAAGCCGAGCGGATCTGGGATCGGGCCAAAGGAGAGGCCATCTTGGCCAAGGTTTTGGGGAAACAGGGGGAGATTACCGAGGAAAAAAAGGCCACCACTCAGGCACCTCCCCTCCTCTACGATCTGACCTCGTTGCAACGCGAGGCGAACTCCCGGTTCGGATTCTCTGCCCGACGCACTCTGCAGATTGCTCAGCAATTATACGAGCGACACAAGGTTATCACTTACCCTAGAACGGATTCGAGATACTTACCCGAAGACTACCTCGGAACCGCCAACCACGTATTGTCTAGCCTGGTTGACCCGACACTGGCGCCACATGCCCGCAAGGTCCTGCAAAACGGTTGGCTAAAGCCGACTAAACGAATTTTCAACGACGCCAAAATCACCGACCATAACGCGATCATCCCGACCGATCAGGTTCCAAGGAATCTTGACGAGGCACAAACGCGCGTTTTTGACATGATTGCGCGGCGATTCGTGGCGGTCTTTCATCCACCAGCCCAATTCGAGGTTACGACCCGCATCACGAGGGTCGAAGGGGAAGCGTTTAAAACCGAGGGCCGGATCATCAAAGATCCGGGCTGGCTGGCTGTTTACGGCCGGCAAGCCACCGGCAATGAACAAGGCGATTCGCTGGTCGATCTGGTGGCTGGTGAACGGGCGTTGACCAGGAACGTGGAGCTCATCGAGTGCCAAACCAAACCGGCTCCGCGGTTCACCGAGGCAACTTTGCTTTCGGCCATGGAAAGCGCGGGCAAACTGGTTGAAGACGAAGAACTAAGGGAAGCGATGGCGGCCAGAGGCCTGGGTACGCCGGCGACCCGCGCGGCCATCATCGAAGGCTTGGTCTATGATGAATACATTTCCCGGGAAGGCAAAGAACTGATCGCTACCTCCAAGGGCATCTCGCTGATTACTTTACTTCGCGGGATTGGCATTAACCTGCTCTCGTCTCCGGAGCTCACGGGAGAATGGGAATATCAGCTCAAGCTCATGGAACAAGGCCGCCTGGAACGGAGTTCCTTCATGGCGAAAATCAAAGATCTGGCGCGCGAGATCGTTCATAAGGCCAAGAATTTCGAGAGCGACCGCATCGAAGGAACTTACCTGACCATTGAAGGTCCTTGCCCAAAATGCGGGGCTCTGCATCTGAAGGAAGACTATCGTACTTACTATTGCGAGACGTGCGGATTCCGGGTGTTCAAGAACATAGCCAGCCGCACGTTGAGTCCGGAAGAAATCAGCACCCTGGTAAAAGAACGCAAGGTCGGGCCGTTGAACGGATTCCGCAGCAAAACCGGCAAACCTTTCTCGGCGATCTTGGTTCTGAATGAGGAGAACAAACCCGAGTTTGAGTTTAACAACAACGGAAACAATGGTCTGGCCGTCGTCGATCCGCAGCTGCACGCGGTGATCGGTAAATGTCAGGTCTGCGAAGGCGGACAGGTTTACGATACCGGCACGGCATACGTTTGTGAGAATGTTTCCAAAGGGTTTTGCACCTTCAAAATGAGCAGAACGATTCTCCAATGCGAAATTCGGCCGGAGCAGATGCGCAAGATGCTAGTGGAAGGTAAGAGCGATCTCTTAAAGCGGTTTATCTCCAAGAAAGGCCGGCCGTTCGACGCCTTTCTGACGTTGAAAAGCGGTAAGATCGGCTGGGAGTTTGTCAAAAGGCCAGCTCGGCCCAAGGCAAAAACCCAATCAACTGAATCGACCGGCTAATTCGAAGTCGACCGGTAGGAAAGGTCGACAAAAGGGGCTGTACTCGTCACGGAACTGCCAGGACTCAACTTTTTTTTGGTTCGAATACTTACCGCGCGTCCTCGATACTCCCGGCGGTAAGTATTCGCTCCGCCTCTAGGTCTCAATACTCAGGCTGGCTGACCGACCTTTTCGTCTCGTTGCTTGCTGTCTGTCGATTTGCCAGGTGTTTTCAAGAGGATAGGTTTAGCGGCGACATCCGGTTTTTTCGGTTTGGAGGCCTGTTCAAGGAAAATTGCTTGGGCATCAATTCGTTCGCCATCGATCGGCCTCCGAACATAAATATGGTCGGCCCCCTGCTCTCGTGATTTAACGTTGTCTCTCCAGTAGATATCCAGAATTTGATCAATGTGCGATCGAAGCTCCGGATCTTCGATCGGGAAACACGTCTCCACGCGGCGGAAAAAGTTGCGGGCCATCCAGTCCGCGCTGGCCAGATAAATCTCGGGCCGACCCGCATTCTCGAATCGGTAGATCCGGCTATGCTCGAGAAATCGGCCGACCAGACTTCGCACCGTGATATTATCGCTGGTCCCGGGAGCTTTTGAGCGCAAACAGCAAACTCCGCGCACCAACAATTTTACTTTCACCCCCGCTTGCGAAGCCCGGTAAAGGGCCTGAATCACCTCCGGATCCACCAGCGAGTTCACTTTCCCAAAGATTCCGGACGGCTTGCCCTTTTTGGCATTCTCGGCCTCACGATCGATCATCTCGAGAACGAAATTATGGAGCGCTTTCGGCGCGGCCTTAATTTTCTTTAGATCCGGAAAAACTGAAACCCCTGTTAACCAGTTGAACAATTCGGCGCTGTCGTTGGTCAGATCCGGGTCACACGTTAATAAGCCTAAATCCGTATAAAGCTTGGCGGTGGAAGGGTGATAATTGCCGGTTCCTAGATGAAGGTAGCGTCTTAGCCCATCCTCTTCCCGGCGCACCACCAGCGCCAATTTCGCATGGGTTTTCAGACCAACGATCCCGTATACCACGTGAACCCCAGCTTCTTGCAATGTCCTGGCCCACTTGATGTTCGCCGCTTCGTCGAAACGGGCCTTGAGTTCTATCACCACGGTTACCTGTTTTCCGCTTTCGGCGGCCTCGGCCAATGAGCTGACAATCTGGGAATCGCCGCTAGTCCGGTAAAGGGTCTGCTTAATGGCCAGGACGTTCGGGTCTTCGGCGGCTTGCTCGATGAAATCGAGCACGGTTTGAAAACTTTCGTAGGGATGATGCAGCAAAATCGGCCGGCGCCGAATTTGGGAGAAGATATCGTCGTGATCCGCCGCCCCGGTGACAATCGCCGGCACAAAAGGCCGAAACTTGAGATCCGGCCGATCGACTTCGGAGATCACCGGCATCAGACGCAGAAAGTTAATCGGCCCATCGACCTTGAATAGATCGTCGTTCGAAAGGTCAAATGTTTGCAGCAATTGATCGGCGATGTGCGCCGGGCAATCCTTCTGGACTTCCAATCGCACAGCATTCCCCCGACTCCGCTTGCGCAGTTCAAGCTCAATAGCCTTTAGCAAGTTGTCGGTCTCTTCCTCGTCGAGATAAAGATCACTGTTCCTGGTCACCCGGAATTGGTAAGCGCCCTTGACCTGCACCCCATGGAAAAGAGAGCCGACGTGCGCCTGGATCAAATTTCCGATGAAAATGTATCGGTACATTCCTTTCTGGCCAGCCCGGTAGGGAACGAGTCGCGGCAAGATCCGCGGCACCTGCACCACAGCCAGATTGGTGTTAAGATCTGCCCCTTCCAGTTCCACGGCGACATTGAGGCTCTTGTTCAAGAGTTGCGGAAAGGGATGCACCGGATCGACGGCCAGCGGCGTCAAAACCGGGTAGACCGATTGTGCGAAATACTTCGAGTAGTAGTCTTTTTCTTCGTCCGTGAGCTCGTCGTACGGGAGGAAATAGATGTTGTTGCTCTCCAGATTTGGCACCAGTTCTTCGTTCCAGAGCCGGTATTTATCATCCACCATCTTGCGTACTCGCTCAGAGACCGCCGCCAGTTGTTCGCTGGGACTGAGCGCGTCCGGACCTGGAGCACTGATGTTGCTCAAGCGCTGCTGCTTTAGTCCGGCGACGCGTACTTCGAAAAACTCGTCGAGATTTGACGCCACGATACACAAAAATTTCAACCGCTCCAGCAGCGGATTGTTGGGGTCCTGGCCTTCTTCTAATACGCGTTGGTTGAACTCCAGCCAACTGAGTTCACGGTTGATATAAAGGGAGGGATCAGCAAAGGGTTCGGGCCGTTCTTTGTCCATAGATCGCTTTTTGGAAAGCTGTCTTTTGCGTTTCTGCATCGTGGCTTCCACTGATCGTTCCGACCATTGCCGTACTGTCACAGTTCCGTAACAAAGCGTCCCTCGTAACAGAGCTTCCCTTTATATGTTCTTCGACAAATTTTGTCGACCGCCAAGGACTCGGATTGGGATCGCAATGGTGATCGGCCGTGATACGGGTCCGCAGCTTGGCTCTGCCGAAGGAGGAGACGCTGGAAAAAAGGGGTGAGATGGTTTGTGCCCTGAAGCCGAAAGGGCATTTGCGGCCGGAAGGGCCCTGAAACGATAACCTCGGGAAAACTGCATCCAACCTATCCCCAACCGAAGGATGACGACGAGGCTTCTGGATGTCGCTAAACAAGATATCCAGACACTTTCGTGCCAGCCTACGATCGCATCGTCCCTTGTCATGTCGCAATAGGCTTTAGGTTCTCCACTTCGAACCCCGCCCCGACCCACTTCGTCACCGTAAAGCTAATCGCGCCGATTGCCGGAGAGAAGGGGCAGCAAAAAATAAAGCAGGTAGCCAAGAGACGTCAGGAAAGCCGCGACATAAGTGAGGGCGGCGGCATTGAGTACTTTATTAACCGCAGCTGCTTCAGCCGGGCCGCGAATGAAACCCATCTCGTTGAGCACCTTCTTCGCGCGATTCGAGGCGTCAAACTCCACGGGCAAAGTGATCAAATTAAATAACATGATGACACCCCAGGCGATGCACATGATGAGCAACATCGGTCGCAAAAGTCCGGTCATGAAGCCTACCACCGGCAGAAACGTCACGGCCATATTTGCGTACCCAGCCATCCCGGCAGCAGCCATGCGCATATTCAAGGGAGCGTAAGCTATTTTGTGCTGAATGGCGTGACCGGTTTCGTGCGCTGCTACCCCGACCGCGGCCGTCGACGCGCCGCGGAAGTTTGCCGAAGAGAGCACCAAACGTTTGTGCATCGGATCATAGTGGTCGCCCAGCATTTCGTTTGATTCAACGATTTGCACATCGTAAATCCCGGACGCCGCCATAATCCGCGAAGCCACCTCGGCTCCGGTTAGACCTGAGGAGGCCGGAACCTGGCTATACTTGGTATAAGCCGCTTTCACCCTAAAGGTTGCCCAGAGCGAAATGGCAAACGTGCCAAAGAAAAGTAATAAGCTCAACGCACTCATGCTTCCCCAAAGTACTACTCTCTTCCGCGACATCAAAGCGATACCACTTTGCGTTTTTTCTTCTTTTCGACGTCGGAACCGGTGGTTAAATTGAACAATCTATGGGGAACCTCTTTCAGGGATATCAGCCGGAGACTTTCTTTGACGAGATGTTCGAATTGTCCGGTGAGGTGCGGGCGCATTATGAAAGGCTGCTGGTTCGGTATACTGGAATGTCGAGCCAGGAATTCCAGAAAAAGCGCGACCTGGCGGACAATGCTTTTCTCACGCAAGGAGTCACTTTTACGGTCTACAACGATCAAGAAGGGACCGAACGGATATTCCCGTTCGACTTAATCCCTCGGATCATTCCCCGCGCCGAATGGGAACACGTGGAGCGCGGGCTCAGCCAAAGGATCACCGCCTTAAACCTCTTTCTGCATGACATCTATCATGACCAGAAAATTATCCGGGATGGCATCGTTCCCGCAGAAATCATCCACAGCGCCGCGCATTTTCGACCTGAATTCATGGGCTTCGATGTGCCCAAAGATATCTACATCCATATCTGCGGCACCGATCTGATCCGTGACCACGACGGCAACTACCTGGTCCTGGAAGACAACGCCCGCTCTCCTTCCGGCGTGTCCTATTTGCTGGAAAACCGGCAGGCGATGAAAAGGGTGTTTCCAAACTTGTTTTCGCGTTACCTCGTTCGGCCGGTAGACACCTATTGCCTCGAGTTGCTGGATGTGCTCCGATATCATCGCTCCCGACGGGAACCCGAACCCGACCGTCGTGTTGCTGACCCCCGGGAATCTACAATTCCGCTTATTTCGAGCATTCTTTTCTGGCCCGGACGATGGGGATCGAGATCGTCGTGGGCGCCGATCTGGTGGCTCAAGACGGGAAGATCTACATGAAGACCACGCGAGGGTTAAAACGCGTGGATGTGATTTATCGCCGGATCGATGACGACTTTCTGGATCCCCAGGTTTTCCGGCCCGATTCGGTGCTGGGAGTTCCGGGAATTGTCGATGCCTACCGACGAGGCAATGTCAGCCTGGCCAATACTATCGGCACGGGGGTAGCTGACGACAAAGTGACCTATTACTTCGTGCCAAAAATGATCCGCTATTACCTGGATCAAGATCCGATCCTTCCGAACGTCGAGACCTATCTTTCGCATTTCGATTCGGACCGGAAATATATTTTGGAAAATTTGGATAAACTGGTGGTGAAATCGGCCAACGAAAGCGGCGGGTATGGAATGCTGATGGGTCCGCAGTCAACGGCGGAGGAACGCGAACGCCTTTCGAGATGCCATCGAAAAGAATCCGCGCAATTATGTTGCTCAACCCGTAGTCCGCTTGTCGCGCTCTCCCTCGTTCTGTGACGATCATTTTGAAGGAAGGCATATCGATCTTCGCCCCTATATTCTATACGGAGAAAAGATCACTATCATCCCGGGAGGTTTGACCCGAGTCGCGCTCCGGAAAGGATCGCTGGTCGTGAACTCCTCGCAGGGCGGCGGGAGCAAAGACACGTGGGTATTGAATGATTAAATGAGCCGGGCGGCTTCGCTTGGCACAATGAAGCTTTAAATCGGCGGATTTTCCCCTCTAGCGGTGCTCCTCTAGTCCAAATCCAAAAATGAAACGTCAGTGTTCTGAAGGGTTACATAAACTATGTTAAGTCGAGTGGGCGATGCACTGTTTTGGTTGAGCCGCTACACGGAGCGCGCGGAAAACAACGCACGGATGATGGACGTCAATCTTCAGCTGATGCTGGACGTGCAGCCGCTTTCCAATAATCAGCATTGGGAATCGATCATCTTTACCCTGGAAGACACGAAGCTTTTTAATAAGCTTTACCCTGAGATTACCGGCGATGACGTCGTCGATTTCGTCACCTTCGAACGGAAGAATCCCAATTCGATTTACTCTTGCATCGCTACGGCTCGAGAGAATGCTCGCACTGTCCGCGAACAGATCTCAGTCGAGATGTGGGAACAGATTAACCGAATGTATCTGTTTTTCTCTTCCGGCGCCGCCAAGCGGATGTTCCAGAACAGTACTTACGAGTTTTTCAAATGGATCCTGGAAGGATCTCATTTGTTCCAGGGTGTCACGGACGCAACGATGGCGCACGACGAAGGCTGGGAATTTATCCGGCTGGGAATGTTCCTCGAGCGCGCCGATAGAACTTCCCGGATTCTGGACATCAAATACCACATCCTGTTGCCCAGCGGTGAACAGATCGGAGGCAACGTGGACACCGTCCAATGGATGGCGGTGCTCAAATCATGCAGCGCCCTGGAACCCTATCGGAAGCATTATCGCGGCCAGGTTGTGCCATGGAAGGTCGTCGAATTTCTGGTCAAGAATCAGACGTTTCCGCGCTCGATCGTCTTCTGCGTTGATTCGCTGGACCACTCCCTGCACAAGATCACCGGAGTCGATCGGGGAGATTTTCAGTACAAGGTCGAAGCGGAGCGTCTCTCTGGAAAACTGCTGGCCGATCTCTGTTTCGTAACGATCGATGAAATCTTTCGCACCGGGCTTCACGAATATCTGGACAGGATGCAGGGACGCCTCATTGAGATTACCAAGGCCATTTACAAAGAATTCTGCGAGTGGCTTGACGAAGATCAGGAGGAAGACCAAGAGCCAGAGCAAATCCAGCCAAGCCAACTCCAAGAACAAAGTAGCCGCTGAGGAATGGCCGAGGGCGCAGAGGAGGGTGGAGAACACGGAGGGGAATTGTATCACCACAAAGACACAGAGAACACGGAGTTACGGAAACGGAAATAAATATACGGAGCCATCGCCGGGTGGCAGGTCCTACGGCCCAACGCTATTGGCTAATTCTAACACGCCGCCGGCACCCATTCTGCAACTCCTGCAACTCCTGTAACTCCTGAACTCCTTCCCCTGTCACCGAATCTCTTTCACTCCGACATAATCTCTGAGCGGCTCGGGTAGGAGGATCGATCCATCAGGTTGTTGATAGGTTTCCAACAGCGCGACATAAAGCCGGGCCAGAGCAGTCCCCGAACCATTAAGAGTGTGACAAAAGCGGCTCTTTCCGTCTCCGCTTTTGAATTTCAGGTTCATCCGGCGCGCCTGGTAGTCCTCCGCGTTGGAACAACTCGAGACCTCAAGGTAGCGTCCCTGCCCAGGAGCCCAAACCTCCAGATCGTAGGTCTTTGCCATGCTGAAGCCGAGATCGCCGGTACAAAGTTCGATCACTCGATAATGCAGGTTAAGCAGCTGGAGCACTTTTTCTGCATTGGCCACTAGCTTTTCAAGTTCGTGATATGAATCCTCCGGGGCGGTAATCTTGACCAGTTCCACTTTATCGAACTGGTGGACCCGGATGAGTCCGCGAGTGTCTCGACCCGCCGAACCGGCCTCGCGCCGAAAACAAGGCGTGTGAGCGGCGAGGAAGATTGGCAGATCTACTGAGGACAGGATTTCGTCCCGGTAAAGGTTGGTCAACGGCACTTCGGCGGTTGGAATCAAAAATGTTTGTCCATCCTCCATTCCATAGGCGTCATCCTCGAACTTAGGCAACTGTCCGGTCCCAACCATGCATTCGCGCCGCACAAGATGGGGCGGAGAAATTTCGGTATATCCATGTTCGCTGGTGTGAAGATCCAGCAAAAACTGGATCAAACCGCGTTGCAGCCGCGCTCCGAGGTTGGTAAAGCAGACAAAACCAGCGCCGCTGATTTTGACCGCCCGCGCCAAGTCGAAAAGGCCAAGTTTGCCTCCCAAATCGACATGATCCAAAGGCTGGAAGCTGAATACCGGTTTCTCACCCCAAACGCGGATCTCCGGATTCGAGGTCTCGTCGGCTCCAATCGGAGCGTTGGCATGAGGGAGGTTCGGTATGCTGAGCAATAGTTTTTTCTGAAACTCGTCGGCCGCGGTGACCGCTTCATTAACCCTCGCAATTTCCTCACCGATGGCCCTGACTTTTGCTTCCTGCTCAGCGCTGGATTCCTTTTTTGATCTCAGCATTCCGATCTCTTTGCTGAGTCTATTTCGCTCGGCATTTAACTGTTGCAACTGAGTCTCCAGGCGGCGCCGTTCCGAATCCGTCTTAAGGACTTCGTCCACCTGTTGAGCAAGCTCCCCGTTGCGGGTCGCCAGGCGCTCGCGAACAAAGTCAGGTCTCTCCCGTATCAGCCGAATATCCAGCATGACGGACGCTATACCGCCCCTTAACCGAGTAAACAGAAAATCGGGGAAAATACCGATGGTTACGAATGGCAGAAGGGAAACTTCCGGACCACCGCAAACCCGGCTTGAATTTTGCCAAGCAGGCTAAACCTGACTCCTGACTCCTGCTAATCCCCGTTCCCTAAGTCCGGGGTCGGTTTCGCTTTTGGCTTAACCACAGGTACCTCTCCCTCTTTCTTGGCGGTCGGTTCCGGGTTTACCTGGCTCTTTGACACCGCGTCCCCTTTGCGAAGCCCAGGGATACTCGCGTATCCCTCAAATTTCGCGGTCAATTCAGGATCGCTCTTGTTCGGTTTGCCACTCGGCATTTTGAAATCGAAGACGCTTACTCCGAAGCGTCGCACTCCCTCGTAACTCCGTCCATCCGTCGAACCCACCATGACAGGTTTGTCGCGTCGATTTTTCCTTGCCCAGATAAATCATGACATGGCTAATCGGAATATCGCGATCGACCTTGTAAGTCCCCGACCAAAACAGGAGATCACCTGGCTTGAGATCGTTGAGCTCGAAAGAATCTCCGCTGCGGCTCAGCACCGAGTGAAAACCGCCGCTCTTGCGGACCCACTCATATTGTCCCCCCGAATCTCTCGGCACATCCTTAAAACCGGCAAGACCTAGCTCGTAATAAATGAAGCCCGAACAATCCATTCCCCCAGCTGCCGGATCCGCCGAGCCGTATTTATAACCGAGGTTCTGCTCGGTCAAGGCGAGAGCGTTGCGAATCAAACTCTGAACCTCCGCGGGCTGCTCCGAAAATTCGCGAAGCGCTTCGGGCTTGATGGTAGCCATCGGAGCATTCGTGTCAGACTTATTCGTCGAATCGGATCCGGCTCCTTCATCAGGTGTTGGACTGGGATTGGACTTAGCTTTTTCTTCCCCGCCGGCAGTTCGCGACCCATCCTTTTTTCCCTCCTCCGAAGATCCTGAATCCGGTTTCGAGTTCGACTTTTTGTCGGAAGCATCTGCTTCCTGATCCGATGAATCACCGGTCGAGCCAGAATGCTTGGTGGTCGACTTCTTGGAGGATGAAGGCTTGGAAGTCGATTTCCGGTGCCTTCTGGGCGTGGGACTTGGCCGGTCATCGGAGTCTTCGGTAAACGTATTCCTCACGTTGTGCCCCAACTTGCTTAGGGTCTGGTAAACACTCTTCACCGGATCGTCTTGGCCAAGACCGGGGAGAACGATGACGAACGACAGCAACCAGATGGCGAGGAAGTTTTTCATTAGGTCACCGCGATTTCTTCGAGCAGTCTTCTGTTTAAACGTATCCCGGCGTGGAAGTTTTCGACCGCGAAGTTTTCGTTTGGTGAATGGACTTTACAGTCCGGCAATGCCAATCCCAGCAGCAACGTATCGATACCCAGAATATCTTTGAACGATTGGGTGATTGGCACGCTCCCGCCCTCCCGGATGAAAGCGACCGGTTTGCCAAAGGTGTCGACCAGCGCCTTTTGCGCGGCCTTTCCAAAAGCAGAATCGGTTTTGACCAGGTAAGACTTGCCGGAATGCTGTTGAAAAATCTCCATCACTACCGAATCCGGGCACTGTTGTTTAAGAAACTTCTCAACAGTCGGTCTCAATTCAGAGGGATCCTGATCTGGCACCAGGCGAAATGAAAGTTTAGCCGTCGCCTTGCTCGGGACGATAGTCTTGGGGCCCTCCCCTTGATAACCGCTCCCAAAGCCATTGACCTCGGCAGTCGGCCGGGCCCAAACTTGCTCCAGGAAAGTGTACCCCTCTTCGCCAAAAAGGCGCGGCGAGCCGGTGGTCGCCAGCCAGGCTTTTTCTGTATAAGGAAGTTTAGCCCAGAGATCCCGCTCCCACTGCTCCAAGGGAAGGACGCGATCGTAAAAGCCGGGAATGGCGATCCGTCCGGAATTATCGTGAAGCTTTGCCACGATTCGACTCAACACCGTGGCGGGATTTGCCACCGATCCGCCAAAAATACCCGAATGAAGATCCGCGGACGGGCCGCGCAGCCGAATTTCCAGGCACAATATTCCCCGCAATCCATAGGTGAAGGTCGGGATTCCTGGCGCGACCATTCCGGTATCCGAGATCGCCACGACATCGGCATTCCAATCCGATTTATGTTCTTGGAGAAAAGCTTCCAGGTTCGGGCTCCCGATTTCCTCCTCGCCTTCAATCATCAGAACGACGTTGACCGGCAGATCACCCTGTTCCCGCAAAGCCGACTCAACACCAAGAATGTGGGCTAAAATCTGCCCCTTGTTGTCGGTAGATCCGCGGGCAAAAATCTTATCCCCTTTGACGACCGGCTCGAATGGAGGCGTTTCCCAAAGATCCAGGGGATCTGGTGGCTGAACATCATAGTGTCCATAAATCAAGACAGTCCTTCGACCCGGCCTCTGCTCATTCCGAGCCACCACGACCGGATGCCCGGCAGTCTCATACTTCTGACTCTGAAGCCCCGCCCTCTGCAACCGGTTGGTTAACCAATCCGCGCAGGCGTCGACACTACTCTTAAATTGACTGTCTGCGGAAATGGACGGAAATCTCAAGAACTCGAAGAGGTCGTCTAGTGGATCCATAGCATTTCTAGGAAAACACAACCGGAGAGGAGAGGCGACAGGATTTCATAGACAGAGGCCAAGCACCGAAAGCGTTAAAGGACGCCGAAACCGGTGCTCTACCCCAATATATTGAGGTTTTACCGAAAGCTCGCTCAACCTATTGTACTTTCGCCTTGTCACGGCCTAGGTTCGCACCTAGCCTTCCCGGCAATACTCCATGTACCTGCATTCTCTGGAATTGATCGGCTTCAAATCGTTCGCTCATAAGACGGTGCTCACTTTTCACCCGGGAGTGACCGCAATCGTGGGACCAAACGGTTGCGGCAAATCCAACCTCCTGGATGCCGTGCGATGGGTGCTCGGCGAACAATCGGCCAAAGCCCTTCGCGGTGGCGAAATGTCGGATGTTATTTTCAGTGGAACCGACAGCAAACAGGCGGTCGGAATGGCGGAAGTCTCTCTGACTTTTGCCGACTGCGAAAAAGATCTGGGGACCGAATACAACGAAGTCAGAATCTCACGCCGCGTATTTCGGGACGGGCGATCTGAATATCTGCTCAATAAGACGTCGTGCCGGTTGAAGGATATCCAGATGCTGCTGATGGATACCGGAATCGGACGCACCGCCTACTCGATCATGGAACAGGGCAAAATCGATCTGATCCTGAGTTCGCGACCGGAGGATCGGCGGGCCATATTCGAGGACGCCGCTGGAATCACGAAGTACAAAGCCCAAAAGAAAGAGGCTCTGCGAAAGCTCGAATACACGGACGCTAATCTGGTTCGCCTGGCCGATATCATGAAGGAGGTGAAGCGCCAGATCGGTTCGCTGCAGCGCCAGGCCGGGAAGGCTCGCCGGTACAAAACCCTTTTTGAAGATCTGCAGACGCTGGACACCCATTTCAGCCGGAAAACCCATGACGATATTCATCTCGCGATCACCGCTGCGGAGAAAGAAATTGAGAGTCTACGCAGCATTCAGAGGTCTCTGGAAGAGCAGGTCGAATCGCAGGAATTCGGCATCGGCGAACAACGCCGGCAAATCGATCAGCTAGAAGAACAAATTGCGGTCGCCCGCCAGCAAGTTCAAGAACTCAAAAACCAGGCTGATTCTGCATCCAACCGGGTAGAGTTCAACGAAGAGCGCATTCGCGAGTCGGCCACCTTATCAGAGCAATACCAAGCGGACATCGCGGCGGCTGAAGAAAAGCTTTTGATCCAGCAAAATCAACTGGAAGAAACCGACCTCCAGTTGAGCGCTATTTTCGAGTCGCTTAACACGGAGGAACAACAACTCGAGGAACAGCAGAAACAAGCAAATCAACTCCGGTCACGCCGGCAAGAGGTCGAACGATCCGCTCAAGATTACCAACGTCAGATTCAACAGCGGGAAAGCCAAATTGCAGCGCTGCGCGGCGATCTTTCCAGTACCCTGAATCAGAAGGAAGCCGGTGAAACAAGACTGGAACTTCTACAGCGAGAATTGACGCAGACGGAAGCCACCCAAAGTCAGCTGGGAGACTTAGTTTCACACAGCGGGCAAGAGCTGGAGCTGGCTAAGACCAGGGTCCAAAGCAGTCGGGATGAGCTGAACGATAGCGAACATGACTTGGCTAATACGCAAAAGGAACTGCAACAGATTGACAGCGACCTGGCGGCAAATCAACGAACCCTGACGGAGCGCGAATCCAAGTTAGAGGTCTTGAAGCAACTGAACGAAGAAGGCGCTGGACTCGGAGCCGGCACCCAAGCTGTCCTGAAAGGACTGGACAATCCGAAAATTTATCGCGCGGCGATTATCGGAGCGCTCGCCAATTTTATCGAGGTTAGCAGCGAGTACATCGCGCCCATCGAAGCCGCATTGGGGCAACATCTACAGGCCATCCTGGTCAAAGAAAGGCTGGTGGGTGAATCGATTGCCTTGGACCTGGCCGAAAAAAAGTTCGGCCGTGCTGCGATCGTCCCCGTTCCTGATCTACCGCAGCAGAGCGCAGTGCAATTGCAGTCTCTCCCGGATGGGGCGATCGCCTGGACTCTCGATAAAATCAAAATCCGGCCGGAGGTCGCACCGCTGGTGACTCGTCTGCTCGACAACGTGGTGCTGGCTTCCAATCTTTCCTCGGCGTTTCAAATTAAGCGAAACGCTCCTGACCTCGCCGTTGTCACGATGAGTGGAGAATACATTTCACGTGACGGGGTGGTTTTCGCGGGCTTCAACGCTGACAATGGCAATTCCATTCTGCAGAGGAAAATTCAGATCCGGCAGCTGGAGAACGAGTCCGCCGGGCTCCGCTTAACCGTCCAGAATCTGGAGCAGGTGAAGGAACAGCGGTTCGCCAAGGTGGAAATGTGCCAGCAGACGGTGCGGGAAAAACGCGACGCCTCCCAACGCATGCAGGTCGAGGCCTCCACCCTCCAGGGCCAACTCTCGATGTTGGATCGGGAGTTGCGAGAAGCGGAAGGCAAAGTCAAGAGCCTGAATTGGGAACGGAATAACGTTCGGCAACGGCTGGAGGCGGCCACCGGTAAGGTAAATTCCATCGAACACGAACTCGCGAATTGCCGCCAGGAGCTGGATCGCCTGCAAACAGAGATGACCAGAGCCATTGCCGAAGTCGAGACCCTGCGCCGCGACGAGGAGACTCTGGTCGATATCCTGAATGAACTTAAAGTCCGGGTGGCGACGGAGCGCCAAAGGAAGGAAAACCTTCAGCGGCAACGACAGCCGCTGGCGATTCGCCTGGCGGAACTAAAAGACCTGATCGTCAATCGCCAGCGCGATATTTCCAATTACCAGGGGCGCATTGAGCAGTTCGCCACTGAGAACGCCTCCCTGCGAGGCAGGATTGAACAATTACAAGGAGAGAAGTCTGAAGCGGAAGCAGAAGTGAACCGTCTGCTGAAAGACCGGACGCAGCAAATTGCCGCCCTCGAGGCGGTCGATCTGAACTTGCGCCAACTTCGCAAACAGCTGACCGACTGCCAGGAGATGCGGGGCCGGCAAGAGGTAAAATCGACTCAATCGAATCTCCGGCTGGAGCATATCCGCGAACATGTCGCTCATCGTTATCATGTCGATTTATCCGGCCTGGAACCTGACTGGTATGCCTTTCAGGTCTGCCTGCGCGAACAACGCAAACGGCTCGACCGTCCCGTTACCGAGACCGAAGTGAGGCCGCCAATCCCTACCCCCTCGCTGAATGCGGAGATCGATTGGGAATTTGTGGAAACGGCCATCGCGGAGATGACGGAACGACTCGACGCCATGGGGCCGGTGAACCTGGAAGCAATCCAAGAATACGACGAATTGGAAGAGCGGCAGAAATTTCTTGAGGATCAACACACCGATCTAGTGAAGTCCAAGAGCGAGTTGCTCGATGTCATTAACAAGATCAACGCCACGACCAAAGAGCTGTTTGCCGATACCTTCGAGCAGGTTAGAAAAAACTTTCAGGAAATGTTTACGGAGTTGTTCGGCGGAGGGAAAGCAAATCTCCTGCTCGTAGATGACCTGGACCCCCTGGAAAGCGGGATCGAAATCATCGCCAAGCCGCCGGGAAAACAACTCCAGTCAATCACCCTGTTATCGGGCGGTGAACGGACCATGACCGCCGTTTCACTTCTATTCGCTATTTATATGGTCAAACCGAGCCCTTTCTGCGTGCTCGATGAAATGGATGCGCCGCTGGACGAATCAAACATCCGTCGCTTCACCAAGATTCTCGACCGGTTCGTTCACCAGAGCCAATTTGTGGTCATCACGCATAACAAACGAACTATCGCGAAAGCCGATGTCCTCTACGGCGTCACGATGGAAGAACACGGAATTAGCAAACTGGTAGGCGTCAAGCTGACACAACGGGAAAACTCGGCCGAGACGGCCGATCTGATCGGCACTGCCCAAACAGCTCCGAGCATCGCTGAAAGCTTTGGCAAGCACGGTGATCTGCGAAGTGAAACTGAATCGTGAGAGAAGGCGGCTAGGAAATAGCGAAGTTTGAGCTAGCGCCGCGACCGCGGAGAAGCCCTACTTTTAAGTCCGCCAATCCTAACTGGTTTCTTGATAGCCAACGACTTCGAAGGTTACCGAATGTTCCAAACGCATTTTTGTCCCAGAGGGACAGCATGATCGTAGCCAGGCACGAAGTGCCTGGGTAGCGTTGCAGAGAGTCCCCGTCCCGGAGGGACGGTCGAAGTCATTGTCTATGTCGGGCGTTCTAATCTAAGGCTAGATCGGTTCAACCGGTTCAAGGCCCAAAAGGTGGCCGATATCTGATCTGTCCCCAATCGGATCCGTCCTGTCCCGGAGGGACAACCCGATCGTAGCCTGGCACGAAGTGCCTGGGACAGCACCCCTCGAAAGAACCGTCCCGTAGGGTACGGTATGATCGGGGGCAGCTAATCCCCGAGAGTATTTCTCGCCGTAGTTGCGCCGTGTTCCTTTAGGAAGGCCTAATACTTTTTTTGAAGGTTCGAGATTTCCTCATTCCAATCATCGAATCGTTGCGCACACTTGGACGGATCACACCGTGCCCTACCGGGACGGCCTTCTTGTGGGGCTTGTTCCAGGCACTTCGTGCCAGGCTACCATCGCACTGTCCCTCCGGGACGTTTCACAACGGACTTTAGCTCCCCAACCGAGGACCAAGGACGCCAGGAGGATTCGGACGACGCTGTACAACCCTTGACCTATTCTAATGGTTCTAATCTTCTCATCCTCCGGTTCTCAACTCCACGATCGTTCACATCCTGAAGTCCAACAAAAAGTCCCCACACCGATTAGATGCGGATAGCTAGCCGGTTACGGTTCAAGCGTCCCGCTGGAACGGCGCAATTTTCCTCATGACTCCAGGCACTTCATGCCTGGCTCCGATCATGCTGTCCCTCCGGGACAAAAGCCATTGGCGCATCCAATGGTCTGGCATAAGTTAGCGCTCGATCTTTGGATCACCTCCGTTCCGAAGCCTAAAAAGAGGGAATGGCTAGCTGCTCCTTCTAGCAACCGAAGCTCACCAATGCCGTTCTTCGGTTCATCCTCGTGGCAAAAAAAAGTGAGTAAATTTATAGCTCTTCTTTCTATTTCCTAGAGCCTATCTGAATCCGACCGACCGTCGGGTTTTCCTATTCGCCTCGACGGCAGATATGATCGAGAATCACAAGAATATTCTCGCCCGCGAAGGTTATTTTGGGAATGGACAGCTAATGTGTCACGGCGGTCGAGCTTCCCCCCACTCTACCTGATGAGACAACCAGTCGGCATATTGCGCTGTAAATGTCTTCGTTGCACCGTCGCAACTCGGAGAGGGTTTTTGCTAGGGTTAGCCTTTTGCCTTATCGTCGCCGCGACTTGGAAACTTCTCCTCTTTGATCATCGTTTCGTTCCAGCGAGCCGCGATTATTTTCCCGAGATCCGCGCCGAGGCCAACGAATTCCCCCCGTTCGACCAATCGTCAGAGAACACCCGACTTCGCCTTCCCCATCCAGTTTTTGATTCAAGTCCGAGGGAAAAGAAAGGCCAACCACCCTATCAACGCCTGAACCGAGAACGATTCAATGCGGCACTCGCGGCGGGATTGATTGATCCGTCAAGAATCGAAATTGAGGCTCCCAGTATTCCCGCTCTCAACCCGTCGGCAGAGCTTTGGCTCACGCTGACCAGTCCTGGGGTGAGCGTGCGAAACCCGCCCGCTGGTCTGGATTCCGGCCGCCCACCGGTGACGGATTCCGCGGATCGATCGACAGATTCCGCCGCAGCTAACCCAACAAAACCAATCGAGGCAACTTCAACGATGACGATGGATAAACCTGTTCCCACGTCACCGAGACAATCTGCGGCAACGGCTCCCGGCGGCATGACGCCCACGGCGCCCCGTCGGCAGACGGTTCAGATAGCGAGAAACAAACCCGTAGCGGTCGGGCTCATTGCCCGCACGGAGAATAGTTCCCAGGAGAGCTTGACGGTCCGGGAAAACCAGCATCTGCACAATTCTTCGTCGAATGGCCTCCCGGTCGAGTCATCCGGAGATCCGGCCATCGACCATTCTCCATCACGAGAGCTCTCGGAGAATATTCAACGATTCGCCTCGGATTTCGTCCGGGCGAATCAGACCGAGGATTTCAGGGAGCAACACCGATTCTTTGCGGATTCGGTGCATTTTTACCGCGAGGGCGATCTGAGTCTGGCCGGCGTGGAGGCGGCCACCCGGAGGTATCGCCGCGATCAGCAGAGCAAACACCCCGAGGTCGCGGGCCCGGCCGTCGCGACCGGTCCGGTGAACGGCGGATTCTTTGTCATCCAACAACCGGTTCGATGGACCGAATCGCAAGGCGCAAAGATAACCAAGCACCAATCGGTCCTCCACCTTCGAGTCGTTCCAGTCAGTCATGGTGACTGGAAAATTACCTCAATTGACGAGACTAACCGATAGTCTCCATGATTGAGCAGAGAGTTGTTTTAGTTGGTCATTACTAACTCTCTCTTTTTGCTTCGCCGCGACTTCGCGATCTTACCATACAGATGATTAAGTTTCTCCTGCAGGCCTTCCATATAGAGATAGAGAGCGGGGGTTACGTACAAGGTAATTAGCTGCGAAACGATTAAACCTCCGACCAGGATCAATCCGAGAGGCCGCCGCGACGCTCCGTCGGCACCTAATCCCAAGGCGATCGGAATCGCTCCCATCAGGGCAGCTAGAGTCGTCATGATGATGGGCCGGAAGCGCTCAACACTCGCTTCGTGCACCGCTTCGACCGCGGTCTTACCCGCTCTTCGCTGCTCGACGGCGAAGTCAACCATCATGATGCCATTTTTCTTCACGATGCCGATTAACATGAACATGCCAATGTAAGAGTAAAGAGAGAGCTCCGATTGGAAAAGCAGCAAGGTCAACAGTCCTCCTACCGCCGCAACCGGCAGCGAGGAGAGGACGGTAATGGGATGGAACCAACTTTCGTAGAGAATTCCCAGAATGACATACATGATGAAGACCGCCACGAAGAGCAAAACACCGAGCTGCGAGAAAGTATCCGCAAAGGTTTGGGCCTCTCCCTGGAGCTGACCACGAATCGTCGAGGGAAGGACTTCCGCCGCGGCCCGCTGGATGAACTGGGTGGCGTCTCCAGTCGCCACCCCGGGCTTCAGATTAAAATATAGGGTTACCGCGGGGAATTGGTTTATATGGTTAACAGACAATCTCCCGACCGCGGCCTTGGGATCCGTGACCGTCTGGTTCGGGATGATATTCTGGGCGCCGGAGGGTTTGAAGTAGAGGCGATTGACATCCGTCGGCTGACTGCGCTGTCGATCCTCTGCCTCGACGATTACTTTGTACTGATCAATCGGCGTCTTGATCAGATAGGTATAGTTCTGGGAATAGGCATTCTTCAGCAGTTGCTCTACATTCAGGTTTGTTAGTCCGTACGATTGGAGCTGCCGTTCATTCAAGTTAACACCTAAGATGGGCGTGTTGGCAAAATAGTCCGAGGAGACGGCTGCGAACCCGGGAAATTGCCGGCACTTGGCGATCATCTGCTCGGCGGCCTGGTAAACTTGGGTCGCATCGACGCCCGAGATGGAAAAGGCATATTGACCTTGGTTATTTTTCGTTGCCCCGGTACTGATCTGCAATACCGGATCCGGTCGAAGCAAAGGAATGATGCCCGGAATTTGCGCCAGCTGCTGAGCGAGTTGCCCAATGACCTGGGTGATGGGCGGCCGCTGACTCACTTCTTTCAGGAAAGCGAGAGCCAGCATTTGGTTAGAAGGCAAGCCCTGCGAGAAACCGGCCAGAGTAAACGTCTCATTGACGGCTGGATTATTCCGCAGGATGGCATCGACTTCTTTTTGCAGGGCCTTAATCCGGTCGGGAGAGATTCCCTCCTGGCACAGGATCACTCCGCGAATAAACCCACTATCGCCAGATGGGATAAACGTTTTTGGCAACAGCCCAAAAACCCAGACGGTGAGAGCAAAGCACCCAGCCCAAACGACGGCCGAAATCCATCGGTGGTGAAGAAAGAAGTAAAGACTTCGCCCGTAAGTGGAAGTAATTTTCTTGAAAAAATCCCCGACGGTCCGCTCCATCCAGGTCCGGTCACCTTCCCCTCGCGGGCCAAGCACTCGCGAGCACATCATAGGAGTCAGCGTAATCGAAACCACTCCCGAGGCAAAAATAGCCACGATGATAGTGACCGAGAATTCTCGGAAAATACGCCCGATAATACCGGTGACCATGACTAGGGGAAGAAACACCACCGCCAGCGAGACGGTCATGGCAATAATCGTGAAAGTGATTTGCCGGGCGCTGTTAATCGCCGCTTCCATTGGCTCCTGGCCGGATTCCATCAGACGCACGGTATTTTCGAGAAAGACAATCGCGTCATCGACCAGAAATCCGATCGCCAACGTCAACGCCATCAGGGTCAAGTTGTTCAAACTGAAATTCAGGACCCCCATCACGACGAACGTGACGAGCATGGAGAGAGGCAAAGCCACCACCGGGATAAAGGTGTCGGCGGCCCGGCCGAGAAAAGCAAAGATCACGACGACGACCAGGATAAAGGCGATCAGCAAGGTGTGCTCGACATCATCAGCATTAGCGACAATCGTCTTTGAGCGATCGTATAACGGAATGAGTTGGACCGAACCCGGCAACTGTTGACGAAAGGCTGGAAGCAGGTCTTTGACTTTTTGTGCCACTTCGACGGCGTTGGCTCCCGCCTGGCGACTAACCGCCAGGACGACCTCAGCAGGGGCCTCTCCATAGCCTCGAGCCCAGAAATTTCTGCTGATCCGTTCGTCCTCGACGGTCTTCAACACTTTCGCCACATCCTTCAAATAAACCGGTTGCCCATTGGGCCGGGCAATGATGACGTTTTCGTACTGCTCAGGAGTCGAAAGCTGACCATTCGGAAAGAGCAGATAGGTCCGGTCCTTTCCGTCCAGCTGGCCGGCGCCCAAGTAGGCAGTGCTCTGGGCTACCGCGTTCGTCACGTCCGTCATGGTAAGACCCAGCGAAGAAAGTTGGTTTACCTGGACCTTGATCCGAATCGCTGATCGGGCGCCGTAAACCTGGACCTGACTGACCCCGCTAATGATCGCAATCTGCTGGCCTAGCTGAGTATTCCCATAGTCGTAGAGATCCCCTTCCGTCATCGTATCGCTGACCAACGCGATATAGTAAATCGGCTGATCGTTCGGATTTGTTTTCTGAAAGGAAGGAGGTTGGGGCAGATCGGTCGGCAGGAAGCCCTGGGCCCGTGAAATCGCGGCTTGGACATCGGTGGCGGCATCCCCTAGGCTCTTATCCAAGAGAAAACTGCAAAACCAAGGTCGATTGACCGGTCTGATTAGTCGAGGTGACGATGTCCAATCCCGGAATCTGCAGGAATTGTTTTTCGAGCGGCGTCGCACAAGTGTTAGCCATCGTTTCCGGACTAGCGCCCGGATAGGTCACACTCACCTGGATGACCGGGTAATCGACAGCCGGCAGGTCGTTCACCGGCAAATGCATGAAGACCTGAATACCGAAGACGCTAATGCTGATGGTCAACAGCAGCGTCATGATCGGACGCCGAATAAATAGCTCGGAAAAGTTCATAGCGCCGGCATCGGCTTAACGGCTGAGCTCTCTGGTTTTACGCCCGCCGGCGACTCTTTTTGGGAATCCCTGTCGGTCAATGCACCTTGGGAGGGGGCCGGAGTCGCGGTGGGATATTCTTTGGGGTTCACTTTCATACCGGTCCCCAGCGCCAGTTGGCCTTCGACGACCACCGTTTCGCCTGGTTTAACTCCTTGGGAAACCACTACCAGATCCTGGTATTTCACGCCCTGAGTCACTAGACCGCTGTTCCACGGTCTGATCCGGCTTGACCGCGAACAGATAAGTACCTTTCCCACCCATTTGCACCGTTTGACTGGGCACCACCGAGGCGTCTTTCAGGATTTGCAGGGTGAGGGTCACGTTCACGTACTGGCCAGGCCACAAGTAACGGTCCGGGTTCGGAATGGTGGCCCGGAGCAGAGCCGTCCCCGATTGAGTTGAAACGCTATTGTCCAAAAAACTAAGCTTTCCCGGTCTTGATAATCTCGGGCTTGGAGGGCGTCACCACTTCGACTTTCATGGTATGCCCTTCCGCCATATTCTCGCGGAGTTGCGCGAGATCGTTCTCGGAAATGGTGAAATCGACGTAGACCGGATCTTGAAGCTGGATGTTTACCAGGGTCGCCCCTCCCGTCGCGACATAGTTTCCGGAATCGACCAGTCGACGACCGGTCCGTCCGTCATTCGGAGATCGAACATAGCAATACTCCAAGTTCAGCTTTGCCAGATCGATAGCGGCCTGATCTTTCGCAACAGCTCCCTGTAAATTCTCCACTTGGGCTCGGTCGGTATCTATTTGTTGCGACGAGACGAAGCGTTGTTGCCCAATTTGTTCGTCGCGTTGAAGATTTCTCTGATCCAAAGCCAACTGAGCTTGATCGGATTTCAATTGGCCCTGCGACTGCTCTAAGTCCGCTTGGAAGGGACGAGGGTCGATGACAAAAAGCAAATCACCCTTCTTTACTTCCTGTCCTTCGACGAAATGTACTTCCGTAATCCTGCCGCTCACTTGCGGCTGTACATTCACCGACTCAGGAGAAGAAAGCCGTCCGAATTCATGCAGTTGAACCGGGACGTCCATGGACTGCACATTCGTCACTAGGACGTTCTTCGCCGCCGGCGGCGCATTGGCCACCTTTTTATCCCCACAGGCCACGAGTGCGAGTGAGAAGACAAAGAGGGAAAGGCGAATTCTCGAGATCGGCAGAAAGAGGAATGGGTGGAACGCCGGATTTTGTCGTGCTTTTTGCATTAGGGAGCTTGCGTTTTGTCTGGCGGCTCGAGCCAATTGCTAGCATTCGGGGGATGCTCGATAGTCGAAATCGCTGGGGCGCGCTCCAACGCGCTAAGGCTACCTCGCCAGATCCGAGCAACCGCCCGCTAATTAAGCCGTTTTCGTGCCAGGAGGAAGTTGGGTTACCGAAGAATAAGCCATAACGAAAGAGTACTAAGCAAGGAGTCTGCGCTCTGCGGCTAGTAACTGTTCCGAAATGCCTGGTACCTTGTGGCAATCAAATTTAACCGCCGGCGAGGCGTAAGGAGCGACGTGGCAACCGCCCCCTTTTCCCGTTCTTAATCTGTTATCTGTGAAATCTGTGGTTAATTCTCCGGCGGTTTAACCTCTCGATCCGCTACCCCCATCCTCCATCCTGAACTTCAATTCAAATCTCCCCTGCCGTTTCCGCACGGCAATCTCCGCGCCAAACGCTTGACTCATCGTCTTGGTGGTTATCACTTTTCCGATCGCTCCCTGGATGAGAATCCCGCCCCCCTGGAGCAGCAGAGCCTTGTCAAAACAGGGCAAAATCTCTTCTACATGGTGCGTCACAAAAACGAGATTTGGAGTTTTCTCCGAGGAAGCTAACCGAGCGAGAAATTGGAGAAACCGTTCGCGGGCCACCGGATCGAGACCGGCACAAGGTTCATCGAGAATTAAAATTCGATACTTTGCCATCAAGGATCGGCCAATTAAAACCCGTTGTCGTTCTCCTTGAGAAAGGAATGCCCAAGGCCGGGTGCTAAGACTGCCACACTCCACTTGACGCAGGCACTGGTGCGCCTCGCGGAGCAATTTTCCTTCCGCCGGATGCCAGAGGTTAAGCTCCGCATTCCGTCCGCTAGCCACCACATCGATCGCGGTTTGTCGATCCTCGATCCAGTGCCGAATTCCGGAACTGACAAGGCCGACTTCTTTCCGAAGCTCGCGCCAATCGGACTTGCCATACTGCTTCCCTAGAACTTCGATCGTTCCGGCCGAGGGAGTCACGTAACCGGTCACGCAACTGAGGAGCGTCGTCTTACCAGAGCCGTTGGTGCCAAGAATAACCCAGTTCTCATTGGAGGTCACGTCCCATTGAATTCCCCTTAGTATTTCTGATCCACCTCTTACCACCCGGAGATCACGAATTGAAATGATAGCCATGTTTGAACGATTGCTCCGCTCTCGGGCCGTCATGGAAAGGGCGGAGGCCGGAGTTTTGCTCGAACCCCATTCAAACAAACTTACAATCGAGTGCAAGCGCCTGCTTCAAAAGGCGGATATACTTGCCTCGCGAAATTTCTACTGCCCCGAAATTCGTCAGATGGCTGGTGACATACTGCGTATCGAGCAATCGGTACCCTCTCTCATTCAGGCGGTTCACCAATCCGACCAAGGCAACCTTTGAAGCATCGGTTACCCAATGGAACATCGACTCTCCAAAAAAGGCGCCATAAACACTCACTCCATAAAGGCCACCGGCCAGTTCATTGTCGAGCCAGGCTTCCACCGAATGAGCGAATCCGAGCCTGTGGAGGTTGACGTAACTTTCGACGATCTCTTCACTGATCCAGGTTTCAGCCCGCTCGCCGCAAGCTCTCACCACCTCCTCGAATGCGGTATTTATCCGGATCTGAAAGAGGCCTTTTTTCAGGGTTTTTTTCAGGCCGTGCGGGATATGAAACGCCTCCAGGAGAATGATTCCCCGTGGATCAGGAGAAAACCAGGCGATCTCTCCGTTCTCCATCGCCATCGGAAATATCCCCGTGCAATAGGCTTCCAGAAGGAGAGAAGCAGGGATGATCTTCGATCGACGTCTCTCGTGCACAAAGAAGAAGTTGTCAGTCAACAGTGTCGGTTGTTAGCGAGGAGAGCAAAGGCTCGTGCCCCGCCAGGTCAGACTTATGTCGTATCGCTGAGAAATATTCCACGGAGAAAATCTCTCATTTTCCATTTCTACCCGTTTCGATTAACCTCTCATCGAAATGCCTACTTACAATCGCCAGTTACGATCCCACTGACAACTGACACTGGTAACCGACAACTTCTTCTAAATGAGCAGCGACGAAGCGTTTAGTGGTTCGAAAGTCGTAATCCTCGATTTCGGCTCTCAATACACGCAAGTGATCGCTCGGCGGGTTCGCGAGAGTCGAGTCTATTCCGAGATTATGCCGTTTCATGTGCGGCCCGATCAGATCCTGGAGACCGGAGCCCGGGGGATCATCCTGTCGGGCAGTCCCGCAAGTGTTTTTTCCAAGGGCGCTCCCCAGATCGATCCTGAAGTGTTCGGGATGGGAATTCCGGTGCTCGGCATTTGCTACGGCGCACAACTCATGGCCTACCACCTTCAAGGTGCTGTCGAATATTCTGAACACCGCGAATATGGGCCAGGCACCCTGACAGTGTCAGGGGCTAGTCCCTTGTTTGACGGGTTGCCATCCAAACTCCAGGTCTGGAATAGCCACGGAGATCAAATTACCCGGATGCCGGAAGGTTTCCAAGCCATCGGAACCACCGAGAGCTCAGCCTACGCGGCGTTTCAGCATCGCGAAAAATTACTGTTCGGACTTCAGTTTCATCCGGAAGTCGCCCACACCCCTTTGGGCAAAGATGTTCTCGAAAACTTTCTCTACAGGGCCTGCGGCTGTTCGCCCGATTGGACCATGGGTTCCTTTATCGAGCACACTTGCCGCGAAATCCGGAGAAAAGTCCAGAATGACAAAGTCGTACTCGGGCTATCCGGGGGTGTCGATTCCTCGGTCGCGGCAGCGCTTATTCACCGGGCGATTGGCGAGCAATTGACTTGTATTTTTGTCAATAACGGTCTGCTGCGCTCGCGCGAGGCTGAAACCGTGCAAAGAATCTTCAAGGGAAATTTTCACATCCGTCTAAAGTACGTCGACGCCACCTCAAGCTTCCTGGAGTTGCTCCACGGCGTCACCGATCCAGAAAAGAAGCGCAAACTGATTGGTAGGGAATTTATCCGGGTTTTTGAAGAAGCGACCAAGGAACTGAAGACCGAGGTCTCGGGCGAAGGTCACTATCGTTTTCTGGCTCAAGGAACGTTGTATCCGGATGTTATCGAGAGCGTTTCGATCTCCGGGAATCCAGCGGCTCTCATCAAGAGCCATCACAATGTCGGAGGATTGCCGGAGAAAATGAATTTTGAACTCCTGGAACCTCTCCGCCAGCTCTTTAAAGACGAGGTTCGGCAGGTTGGTCTGGAACTGGAACTTCCGCGCGAGATCGTTTTTCGGCAGCCTTTCCCCGGACCGGGCTTGGCCGTCCGAATCCTGGGGGAGATCACCGAAGAGAGACTGGAAATTTTACGTCAGGCCGACGAAATCGTGGTGACCGAAATGAAGGCTTCCGATTGGTATTACAAAGTTTGGCAATCATTCGCCGTTCTCCTGCCGGTACGATCGGTTGGGGTAATGGGGGATCAGCGTACCTACGAGAACAGTATTGCGTTGCGGATCGTCGAAAGTCAGGACGGAATGACCGCCGATTGGGTACGAATCCCTTACGAAATTCTGGCGCGTATTTCTACTCGGATCATTAACGAAGTCAAAGGCATCAACCGGGTGTGCTACGATATTTCGAGTAAGCCGCCGAGTACGATCGAATGGGAATAGACAACGAAACGACGCCCGCCAAGCGGGTAGCCATCTACCCAGGGAGCTTCGATCCGGTCACCAACGGACACCTGGATGTTATTCAACGGGCCGGAACGTTGTTCGACGAATTGATTGTCGCCGTGGCATTCAACGATCAAAAGCACAAATCAACGCTCTTTTCGATCGATGAAAGGATATCGCTGCTCCAGGAAACCTGCGCAGATGTTCCCACCATTCGGGTGGTCAGATTGAATGGATTGCTGGTCGATTTCGCGAAGCAGGAAAAGGTCCTAGCGATCGTTCGAGGCCTCCGGGCGATTTCCGATTTCGAGTTCGAGTTTCAAATGGCTCTGATGAACCGGAAAATGGAGCCCACAGTGGAGACCATCTTCATGATGCCAAAGGAAGAATACACCTATATCAGTTCCAGGATCGTGAAAGAAATCGCTCGATTAGGTGGCAAGGTTGAATCGTTTGTGCCAGAATGCGTTGTTCGGGCGCTAGCGAAGAAGTTTCTCAACTAACGCGCGGATCGTCCTACCCGTAGCCGAAGGCTTTCAGGTTGCCTGGCTGGGAAAGGAACCTCACCCTGCCGCACGCGGTGACGCTAAGGGCCAAGGTAAGGGGAGGTCTCCTCCAAGCCGCCAACTGCTGATCCCCCTAGGTTGCGGGAAAGAATGTGAGGGAAGGGGTAAAATCATGAAAGTACATCTCAAGCAGATTCCTGCGGAAGGGATTCACCTCGAAGGCAAAGAAGAAACCGACATCCTGGAGTTAGGGGAAAGTCAGGTTCGGCCTTTGGGACCTGTCGAATACTCGCTCGATATCGGAATTTCCGAGTCGGGTCTGTTCGTGACCGGAGAAATCGGGGTGGATGTTAGCCTGGAGTGCGTTAGTTGCCTCAAGCGATTCATTTTCCCAGTCCGCGTTCACGACTTTGCCGCTCAAATCGAGTTGAGCGGTCCCGAACTGGTCGACTTGACGTCCTGGATTCGAGAGGATATCCTCCTCGCTCTTCCAGTGCATCCGCATTGCGATTGGGACCGGAAGACAAAATGCGTCGGACCGCGGCTGAAAGACCTGGATGTCGCCGAAGATCCCAAGGCGCCGAATGCCTGGGATGCTCTTGACCATTTGAATTTGAACCGAAGGAAGTGAGTAAGAATGGGAGTACCGAAAAGAAGAACATCCAAGATGCGTTTGCGCACCCGAAAGGCCGCCAACCGCTGGCATGCACCTCAATTGACCAAATGCCCGCAGTGCGGCAGCCGGGTTCGCGGCCATACCGCTTGTCCATCCTGCGGTTATTATCGTGGGCGCCAGATCCTGACCGTCGAGGTCGCTTAATCGCTACCCGCTTCACCCAGCGATCCGAAAGAGCGTTTTCCTGTTGATCGAGACCTCTATTTGCGTTAAGCAGCCATCCTACGAAATCCTTCGGCGGGACGCCGGAGGCAACGCGGTATGAGGATTGCCCTAGACGCAATGGGTGGTGATTACGCTCCCAAAAATATCATCGAGGGAGCGGCGCTCGGACTCAAAGAGCTTCCGGAAATCGAGAAGTTATACCTGGTCGGCGACGCCACCGCGATTGGCACCGAGCTAAAGAACCTCAACTGCCAGGACCCGCGGATCGAGATCTATCACGCTTCGGAAGTCATCACCATGAAGGAGTCCGCGGCGAAAGCGGTCCGCCAAAAGAAGGATGCGTCGATCTGCCGGGCCGTGGAACTGGTGAAAAACGGATCCGCGGAGGCGGTGGTTTCTGCCGGACATACTGGGGCTGCCGTGGCTGCCTCGGTTCTCAAACTGAGGACCCTCAAAGGAATTGAACGACCGGCGGTGGCCTGCTTGTTGCCGACGGAAAGCAATGTCTTCGTGCTGATCGATGCCGGAGCAAACCCGGATTCCACGCCAGAGAACCTGATTCAATTTGCGATCATGGGGTCTGTCTTTTCAGAGCATGTGCTCGGCTATAAAAATCCCTCTGTCGCCCTGATGTCGATCGGCGAAGAAGATATGAAAGGCAACGACGTCACGAAGGAAGCCTTCAAATTGCTGAAAGCAAGTTCTCTCAATTTCCGCGGCAACATCGAAGGACATGATCTTTTTGAAAAGCCTAGCGAAGTGGTGGTCTGCGACGGTTTCACCGGCAACGTGGTTCTCAAGACCTCTGAGGCGATCGCACACGCCATATTTGCCTGGCTAAAACACGAGCTATTTCGGAATCCGATGCGTAAGCTCGGCGCCAAACTCGCCGAAGGAGCTTTTAAATCAATTCGGAAAAAGACCAATTACGAGGAGTATGGCGGTATGCCCCTATTGGGGGTTAATGGCGTCTGCATTATAGCGCACGGTGCTAGTTCGGCTTTGGCGATCAAGAATGCGATCCGGGCAGCCACCAAGTCCATCAAACACGAGATCAACCCCCATATACTCAGGGAAGTTCAGTCCTACAATGAGAAGCTCGCCGCCCCAGCCACGCCGTTCCGATAAGTCCAGAAGAACGGTTTCGATTATCGCGACAGGCAGTTACGTTCCCGAGCGGATTCTTACCAATCGCGATTTGGAGCAGATAGTAGATACCTCCGATGAATGGATCGTGACCCGCACCGGAATCCGGGAGAGAAGGATTGCCGCCGCTGATGAGGCCACCAGTGACATGGCCACCAAGGCAGCTCTAGCCGCCATGAGCCAGGCGGATGTCGACCCTGAAGAGATTGATTTAATCATCGTCGCAACCGTGACCCCGGACATGTTCTTCCCGGCGACAGCCTGTTGGGTGCAGAAGAAACTGGGAGCTGTTCGGGCGGCTTGCTTTGATGTGTCGGCGGCCTGTTCCGGTTTTTTGTACGCCATGGAGATCGCCCAGCAGTTCATCTCCACCCACGTCTATAACACCGTCCTCATTGTCGGTGCGGACAAGCTGAGCTCTATCGTGAATTGGTCCGATCGTAATACCTGTGTCTTATTCGGGGATGGCGCTGGAGCAGCAATTCTGAGAAATCGGGGTGCCTCTCATGGAGTCGTCGCCACTCACATGGGAAGCGACGGCGAGTTTGCGGAAATTCTTTTCATGCCGGGCGGCGGAAGCCGTCACCCGATTACGCCCGAAAACATTGGACAGCAGCTCAACACGATCAAAATGCAGGGTAAGGAAACTTACAAACAGGCCGTTACCGCAATGACTGATGCGGCGGATCGGGCGCTGGAAGCTGCCGGGCTGAAATACGATGATATTGCCTGTGTCATTCCGCACCAGGCGAACATGCGAATCATCGAAGCGATTGCTCATCGCATGAGCCTGCCGATCGAGAAATTTTACGTGAACCTGGAAAAATACGGGAACACCTCGGCGGCGGCGGTCGCCATCGCTCTCGACGAGGCGCATCGCTCCGGTCGATTCAAAATCGACGACTACATTCTTCTGGTCGTATTTGGAGGCGGCCTGACCTGGGCCAGCTCTGTGATCCAGTGGTAAGCCCATTCCCGGCAACTGGTCTCTGGCCGCGGGGCCAACCAATTACTTGGGCGATCCTGTTCTAACGCCGGGCGACAAAATCGAGATCCTTCTTATGCTCATTGACACCCACGCTCACCTGGATTTTCCGGAATTTGCCGACGATATCGACAGCGTCTTGCGTCGGGCTAAAGAGGCCGGAGTCTCGAGAATCATCGCGATCGGCACCACGCTGCAATCAAGTCGCCAGGCGATTAGTTTGGCAGAGCAGTACCCCGAGATCTACGCGGTGGTCGGAGTTCATCCGACCTCCGTGAGTACGGAAAGGGAAGATTTTCTGACTGAACTACAACAACTAGCAACCCACCCCAAAGTGGTGGCCATTGGCGAAACCGGTCTGGACTATCATCATTTGCCGGGAAGTCTCCGCAAACAGGAAATCAGTGAAACGACCTTTGGCGCCGCTTCGACCGAAACGATCGAGTCAGATCTGCGAGATGACGCTGAAATAGCCTCTCAGTCGGTGGCTTTCGAACAACATTTGGAACTGGCGGCCAGCCAATCGAAAAACGTCGTCATACATCAACGCGACGCTTGGGAGGATACGATCAAAATCCTGCGCCCATATTCCGGCCACCTCCGGGGCGTCTTCCATTGTTTCAATGGCTCTCTGGAGCAGGCGCAGGAAGTAGTTGATCTCGGCCATTTCATCTCTTTCACCGGGATCGTAACTTTCAAGAACGCCGAAGACCTGCGCCGAACCGCGGCATCAATCCCAATCGACCGGCTAATGGTGGAAACCGACGCTCCCTACCTGGCCCCTGTCCCCTATCGTGGCAAACGCTGCGAACCGGCCTTTGTTCGGGAAACCGCCGCTGCCATTGCAGAGGGTCGCAACTTAACGCTGGAAATCTTTTCTGCGGAAACAACTAGAAATGCTGAACACTTCTTTGCCCTCGGAGCGGACCGAGGTTTATCCGGGCCCAGGTAGCACATCGTCTCGGATTTCACTATGCCGGCCGCTGGGCGCCTTAAAAATCGGCAAAATCTCGACGTCGACCGGTTTCCAACGGGTAACGACAGACCAACGTTTTCCCGTGCCGACGCGGGTGGTGGGGTTACTTTCAGGCTATGATCAAAATTGAGATAGAACATCCCGGCAACCTCCATTCAGAAGCTGTTCACACTCAATCCGGAACTCGACTCACCACCGATGCGCCGCTCGACAATGGGGGGAAGGGCGAATCGTTTTCTCCGACCGACTTGCTCGCGACCGCGCTGGGAACTTGTATGACGACCACCATGGATCTCTACGCTAAGCGCAACGGATTCAACATCGACGGGACAAAAGCAGTGGTGGTGAAACACATGACCTCGCAACCGGTTCGTCGAGTTGGAAAGTTAGAAGTCTTGATTACCATTCCGCTACCGGCCGATCATCCCCAACGCGCCACCTTGGAAAAAGTCGCTCTAAATTGTCCCGTACAAAAGAGTCTCAATCCTGAGATGGAGATGCCGGTCACGTTTTCTTGGGGGGATGATTTGTAAAAAAGGCGCTTGAAACCTGTTCGAACCTGCCGTAGGCGGTACAGTCAATTAGAGTCTTTTTCGTTCGGGGAACTGCCAGCGTTCAGAGTCGCTGGTATTTAGTCCAGTTACGGACGTGCCTGCTCGAGGAGGCTTGAATTTGGAACCAAAGAAATGTCCGTTAAACTGTACGTTGGTAATTTGTCATTCGCGACTACTGAGCTCGATCTACAGGATCTGTTTGCGCAAGTCGGAAGTGTTCTAGACGTTAAAATCATCCAGGATAAATTCACCGGCAAATCGCGTGGATTCGGGTTTGTTACGATGGAGTCTCAAGAAGAAGCGAATGGCGCTATTAGCCGATTCAATGGATTCTCTCTCGATAATCGCCCTTTGACCGTCAATGAAGCCAGGCCGCCCGAAGCGCGGCAGGATCGCTTCTTCGGCAACGAACCTTCTCGAGGTGGCGGCGGCGGTCATAAAGACTCGCGCGGCGGTCGCGGTGGCCGCGATTTCCGTCGAAATCGATAGTCCCGGAATAAGGTCGCGCGTAATCTAAATCCTAATTTTCAGTCGCGCTGCCGGAGGCAGCTCACGCTTTGACTGCCAATGCAGAATGTTGAGCTGGCGCTTCTTGCATGAGGTGGCCAGCGCTCTTTCAATTTTGACGTCGGAGTGCCAGTTCACGGTCAGCCCAAAGAACGTCCTCGTAGGACGCTCGGCGTCGCTGGTATTTCCGAAACAACACTTCCCGGAACTCCTCTAAATCACCTAGCAACGGCTCATCAAAGTAGGTCCACCGTTCTTCGTCCGACCGTTTCGTTTGGAAACGCCAGGAACCTCCCGTCTTAATGACGCGGATTTCTCTTTTTAGCCCCTCATCGGTGCGAACGACCCACGCGTGCCTATTGTGCATGATTGAAAGGCTTTAATTTGCGACAGATTGGCGTCCGCGCTAATTCCTTCTTGCTTGAGCGCTGGCCTTAAGATTCTCGCCTATCTGATCGGAACCGTTGTCCTGGGTGCCACTCTAGCCCCTTGGCTTTTTTGGGCCGGCCAGTATGCCTCCCATTTCAGATATCTGAAATTCCTGGCCTATACCGATTTCCAGCGTTTCTTCAATCGTTCCGTCTTGATTTCTGCCTTCCTGTTGCTGATCCCCTTGGTGCGATGGATCGGCTGGCCGCGGCTCCAGAATCTTGGACTGCGCAGAAATCGGGCGCGAGGATCTCATTTGTTCGGCGGATTTCTGATTTCCGCAGGCATAATTTCCGCCTTGGGAGTCGGCCTTATTGCGCTCAACATTTGCCAATTAAAAGATCCTTTTCCGTGGCATCTGTTGCCTCCACTCGTTCTGACGGCCATCTCCGTGGCGGTCATTGAGGAAGCCTTATTCAGGGGAGCCATCTTAGGTTTGGTGCGACAGACGATTCCCACCGTCCCCGCGGCGATCGCCGTTTCAGCGCTGTTTTCGATAGTTCATTTTTTGAATCCGGCGAAAGAAAAAATTGCCGATGTCCGTTGGTATTCGGGCTTCGAACTGTTGCCCCAGGCGTTCTGGAAGTTTTCAGACCCTCTAATGGTCCTAGGCGGATTTACCACCATTGGAATTCTCGGATTGTTGCTGGCCCACGCGACGATTCGGACATCCTCGCTCTGGCTTGGGATCGGCATTCATTCCGGGCTGATTTTCGGAAAAATGGGATTTAACAAAGTCAGCAAGAAACTTCACGATGTCACCCCTTGGTTCGGAGGTGATATTACCGTCGGAATTGGTTCCATTCTGATTCTGCTCTTACTTTGGTTTTTAATTTGGATAGTTTATTTACGTGGGGAACCCGACTCGGAGATTACTTGAAACACTGATTGAGTTGTTTTACCCCTCCAATTGCGTCGGGTGTGGACATCCTCAGGAATCGGGCACCCTTCTCTGCCGGGATTGCCTGGCGACCTCGCCTCGTATCCGGGCACCGTTTTGCCGCTGCTGTTCCAGACCTTTCGAGGGCCTGATACCGGGAGAATTCGCCTGCCCAAACTGCGAAGATCGCACTCCGGCTTTTGATTGCGTGGTCTCCGCCCGGCTGGCGAGAGGCATTCTGAGGGATTTGATTCATCAGTTTAAGTACGGACGCCAATTTTATCTGCGGCGGGTGCTCGTCCAAACCTTAGTCGAAGGGATGCAGGACGCCCGAATCCAATCGAATCCTGTCGACGCCCTGGTACCGGTGCCTCTTCATCCGACACGATTGCGGGAGCGCGGATTCAATCAGGCCGAAGCTCTGGCCGAAACACTCGCAAAACGAGCCCAGTTGCCCATGATGCGCTGTCTTCAGCGCCGCCGGTACACCGACACTCAAACGCGGTTTGACCGCGTCGAACGAATGCAGAACTTGCGGAAAGCGTTCGCCATGCGCAAGAATACCAAGGTGCGTGGAAAACACCTGTTGTTGCTGGACGATGTGATGACCACCGGCTCTACCTTGCACGAGTGCGCTTTGGTCCTGCGGGAGGCCGGGGCCGCGTCGGTCCGCGCGATAACCGTCGCCCGAGGCTAACAATTCGGCCGAACCACGAGATATGCCAATTTTTCAGAAACCTTCTCTAAAGCTCGCAACCAACAAAAAAAGGGAAATGCCTGAGGGTCTTTGGCAGAAATGCCCCGACTGTGGCGAGGTAATCCACAACCTCGAGCTCGTGCAGAATCTTAAAGTCTGCCCGAAGTGTGATTATCATTTCACCCTCTCGGCCAAAGAACGAATCGATAACTTGATTGATCCGGAAACTTTTTCCGAATTCGATCCCAATATGCTTTCCGTTGACGTCTTACGGTTTAAAGGAGTCGCCGCCTACGGAGATCGTCTGAAAAGCTATCAGGAAAAGACGGGGTTGAAGGATGCCGTCCTGACCGGCTTTGGGCAACTTGAGGGCAAACCGGTGGCCATCGCCGCCATGGATTTTAGCTTTTTGGCCGCCACCATGGGCTCCGTGGTCGGGGAAAAAATAACCCGCCTAATCGAGCGCGGCACCCAAGACCGCAGGCCCGTGATCATCATTTCGGCATCGGGCGGCGCCCGCATGTACGAGGGAATGCTCAGCCTGATGCAGATGGCCAAAACCAGCGGGGCCCTGGCTCGTCATACCCAGGCGGGATTACCGTATATCTCGGTTCTCACCCATCCCACCACCGCCGGAGTAATGGCCAGTTTTGCCTCCCTCGGAGATCTGATCTTGGCCGAACCGAAATGCATGATCGGGTTCGCCGGACCGCGCGTCATTAAGGAAACGACTCACCAGGAACTGCCCCCAGGGTTCCAAACCGCGGAATTTCTCCAAGATCACGGACTGATCGACCTGATCGTCCACCGGAAGCAATTGCGCGCCACCCTGATTACTTTGCTGGGTTATCTCGCACCGGCCACCTGAACAGTTGAGGTCCGTGGTGGAAACAGCATACCGCCTTGCTATCGACTGGCTATTCGGAACCCAATATCGAGGAATCAAACTCGGTCTGGACAACGTTCGGCGTCTATTGACCGCCTTGGGGGAACCGCAGAATGAATCAAGATTTATTCATGTCGCCGGGACGAACGGCAAGGGATCGGTCTGCGCCATGATTGACTCGATCTGCCGGGCCGCCGGAATGAAGACCGGCCTCTTCACCTCGCCACATTTGATCCGGTTAAACGAGCGAATCCAGATTAACGGTTTGCCGATCGACGATGAAGATGTCGTCCGGGGCATTGAGCGGATCCGCGCACTCATCGACGAGGAACACCACCCTACTTTTTTCGAGATTACCACGGCTCTGGCTTTTGATTATTTTCGTCGGCAAGGCGTTGATCTCGTCGTGCTTGAGACCGGTCTGGGGGGACGCCTGGATGCTACGAATGTGGTTACTCCTTTGGTTTCTGTCCTGACTTCCATCGACTTGGATCATCAAAAATGGCTCGGTGAGACCCTGGAGGAAATCGCCGTCGAAAAAGGAGGAATTATCAAGCCCGGCATCCCGGTGGTCTCGGGCTGGCAACCCGCCAGAGTTCGCACGGTCCTTGAACGGATCGCCGCAGAGTGCTCTGCCCCGATCTCCTATGCGGAGATCCCTATCCAGGGTATGTTCATTGGTCTGGCCGGTTCGCACCAGCGGCTGAATGCCGCCATCGCCGTGAATGCGGTCCTTCAGGCCAGCCTCCGGGTAAGCTCCCAAGCGGTGAAGGAGGGCTTGGCGAACGTTTATTGGCCGGGCCGTTTCCAGCGCATCACTGAACGAATCATCCTCGACGGGGCGCACAACCCAGCCGCGGCAAAGTGCGTGGCCGACACCTGGCAGGAATCCGCCGGATCACAAAAGGCCACCATCATTTTTGGCGGTATGTGCGACAAAGACCTGCAGGGTATGATCTTGACCTTGAGCAGAGTGGCGGCTCGCTTTTTACTCGTCCCAATCCGAAGTCAGCGCGCCGCCGCACCTGCCGAGATTGAACGACTGATACCAGTGCCCTTGACCAGCGTTTCATGCGCCTCAGTGGAAGAAGCCCTGGAACTCGCTCATCATTTCTCCGAACCGATCCTGGTCACCGGCTCGCTGTTTCTGGTGGGAGAAACGCTGGCCATTCTTGATTCGGACCAAGCCGCTCTGCAAACCAGCAATCAGTAAATTTGACAACAATAAATTATTTTGTTGTTCTAATGCTCGATGTTCCGTTCCTATTCGATCCCGCGACTTGACGAGCAACCTTATGTTTGTCATTCCGGCAGCCAGGCCGGCCTTTCTTGCTCCTTTGTCCTCCAGGATCCCGTTCGCACCAAGATTCTCCCCTACTCCTATCTCTTGTGCATTGACCTTCTAGCGGATTGTCTCATTGCCCTCCGCTATTCCTTTGCAGACGTTGAAATTACGCTCGGCAGAGATTTTCCGGGACGCAACCAGTTCATCGATGACTTGGCAAATTTCCGTGTTTCACTCGTTCGCGAATCGCGCAACGTCAAAATCCGCGTTCTGACCGAACCACCTTCGGAAAAAACCGAAGTGTATTAGATCGACGCTGCGAGGGAGGGGCATCAGAGAATTTCCGGAGCGGCCAACGGGTGCGCGGGCGTGGAGATTCAGCAGTAAATCGCCTTCGGCAGATCGGGGGCTGCTTTCAGAGAAACCGCCGGAGCTTAAGAAATTAACCGCGTGCGAAAGGTGGGGTTATTGCACCTCCAGATACAACCATTTCGGTGCGGCTCGCCTTGCCATTAGCACACCGCCTCTCGCGAAGCGTTATGCTAAGTTGCGCTCGCTGACCAAATTGGTTGGATCAATTCGACCCCGAGCCATTTGACTTGGCTTTGCGCTTCTTTTCTTTGATCTCAAACGCCAGGGAAAGTACCCGCCGATATTTTGCTTGTCCCACTGCGACCAAACGAATGCTCAAATCGGTCTTCTCATTTATCTCGTGCAAGGCCCGATCAATCGCCCGTTGCTTCAGATTGGGCCAATGCACGAGACATTTCTCACTGATAACGTTGCCTTGGGCATCCAATACCTCGTCCACCCCGAGGACCTTCCTGATTTGTGGAATCGAAATCCGTTTTAAAACGATATGACGCCACTTCCACGCCCATTCGTACAAACGGATCGAATATTGACTCGCCAATTTGACACTTGCCCGCTCGGAATCTTCCTGTTGATGATTCTTTAATCGTTCCAGGTGCGGCACCACTCCGGGATCGAGATGGAGCGTCATTCTCTTGTCGACCATCGTGATCGAGCTGAGCCAACGCGCGTACAGGACCGAATTCTGCTTGTCGCCGTTATGGAGTACCAAGCGGTGATAAGTCAGCAGTTTCATCGCCGCCGGCTGAAGTCCGAAATCGTCAAAATCGTACGCTGTAACTCCCGATTTAAGGCGGTCCACAATATCCATCACGATCTTCCGCTCAAGCGGAGTCAGCTTATAAAACGCTTCGATCAGATCATCGCCGAAGCCAAGTTGGTCGCCCGTCTCAGGAAGTGGCAACGTATTGAAAACTTTGTTGTGTTTGCGCACTTTACTTTCAGTCAATTAAGGTGTTACACAAACTACATACCAAATTTTTAAAGAGAAGCACTAAAAATGGTCGCCGCGAAGGAAACTAAGCTAAGCACGGTTGAACCCGCCAAGTGGTCATTCTCGGCAGACGGCAAACCTCTGTCGATCGACGACTTCCTTGAGACTCATCGCAAACAAGGAATCTTCTACGAAGGCAAAGAGCAATGGTTGAAGGGCGTGACGAAGGTAACCTGGGAAAATTTTTTCCTGGTTTGTACCGAAGAGCTTGATGACATCTCCCAGAGAGCAGCAAAAATGCTCATTCTCTATTGTCTTGAAACGGTGGAAGATGTTGCCTCGCGAATTCGAGGTCCGGTGTCCGCTGCCAAAATCACCGATGCGATGAAACGAGAATTCGAGGAGCAGTACGATAACCGGGTTTACCAGTTTCAATGGGCCATGCGCCACGAGGCCGTTCGCGACGCCGTCACAAATGCTGTCCTGAATCGTTGGGGCAAATAAGGCGCAGTTGGCAGGCCGGCGTCACCGCAACCACCGGACCAAAACAGGCAGTTCAAGAGTCAGAGCGGAAACCTCGAACTCTAATCTTTTCTGGAGGGGTGGTCAGATGAATGGCCCGGCCTCAGTATCAGTTTAGCGTCGGGGAGACATTCAAAACTCATCTAAACGCCCTTGGCGGCAATCGGCGGATTCCGTTTTCTGTTGCCCCTACAGGGCTGGCACATTTTTGGGGATAAAGCCGGGCTAAAGCCTGGGCTATGCTTTCATGGCCCTTCAGGCCGCAGAGGTGCCCATCGTGATTGCGTCAGCCTCGGCAGCAACCCCGGAACCGAAAGTCACGAAAGTCGGCTAGTCGGCTTCATAAATACCCAGAGTTTATCGGTACCCCCTGTTTTGCCACCCCTTCACGGGCGGTTTCGTTAAAAACCCAAGTTTTACCGCTGCATCGATACAAGATCACTTTTGAATGCGTGGCCCGCGTTCCGCGGCCTGAAGGGCCATGAAAGCATAGCCCAGGCTTTAGCCGGCTTTAGCCTGGGTTTATATTTCTAACGGAATCCGCCCTGAAGGGGCGGCAGAAAATCGTGTTAAACATTCCACGACGTTGCGGGGTTCCGATAGAATTCGAAAACGAAGGACGATTAAAGAGGGGACACCAGCGAACGAGCTGGTGATACTTCCTCGACAGCCACCAACATTGGCCCTCCTATTTTTTCGCGCCCTGCCCCGATCGGCACGCGGAATCCCGAAGCGTCGCGAAACACGATCTTCAGAACTCCCGGGCTTCTGATTTTCATCCGTTCCAAAATAACTTTTACAAATTTGACAACATTATTCTATTTTGTTCTAATATTGATTCGTGACTCCTGTCTCTTCCACCGCTACCTCCTCCGGTTTCGTCACCCATTCGCCGACGGAGCCATCGCCGGACTCCATGTCGATAGCCAGACCGGATGGCGAAGTGATTCGGTTGCCGGCCTATGGCAAAGACACCCCATCGATTACTCTGGGCACAGCGGGGCAGTTTGAAATTGAAGCCCAATCGCTTTTTCCGAAACTGGATCCCGACTCGAGGTCCGGTAGGCCGCTCCCGAGATTTGCCATCCGAGTTGTTAAGAACCGGAATGTCTTATACCAGCGTCGGTACTCTGCCCAAGAAACATCCTTAGCTCAGGCCCTGGCTATCGCTGTCCGCTGGACTGGCCATCGCAAGAGTCAGGAACGTTGGGCCTCTCTTTGCTCTTGGCCGCTTTGCTCGCTCTGGGTATTCTCCCTCGCCGTTGGCTGGCTCTTTCAACCCATTGTTGGCTGGCTCAGCTTCCTCCCGTTCTTCGTCGGTTTTCCGTTCAGCTTCTGCTTTACTCCGCCGCTCCCCAGGAGGCGCCCAACGACAGCGTCAATCGGTAATTTAAAATGGGAACGAAACGACTTTTGCCGAGGTTGGTTAATCACCGGCGACACCGGCGCCGGTAAAACTTTTGCCATCAATGCGCTTCTTCATACGGTCTTTCAGCATGAGGTCGATTGGGGCGGCCTTTGCTGCGACGAGAAGGGCATCTACCACGAAACTCTGGTCCGGATGGCCAGAAAATATGGCCGCCAAGACGACCTCCTGCTCTTGCAAACCAGACCGGACCACGCAGAGGACAGCTGGGTTCCATCCACAAGGTTCAATCTTCTGTCCAATATGACCATCCCCTGGTCGACCTATGCCACGGTTATCGTCGACACCGCCGCTGCACTCGCCTCTGGAGCTGAAGACAAGGGATTTTTCAAGACCCAGGCTCACGCTAACATCGGTCGAGGCATTCAACTCTTCAGGCTCCTGAATATGGTGCCGACGATGCATCATTTGCTGGAGGTCCTCCAATCCCAACCTCTCCTGAAATCGCTGTTGCCGCATCTGGAGGCCCTCAAAAACCAAGGGAATCCGGACGCCCGGGAATGCCACGACCATTTTCTCAACGCCTATCTTCGACAGCCTCCCGAGCAACTCGGAGGCGTTATCTCCACCATTTATAATTACCTGAACTACTTCACCAACCCCGATATCGTGGAAGTCTTTGGACCGGAAGAGAACACGTTTGATTTTTCCGCCCTAGACGAGGGCGCCATCATCTGTCTCTCGATGCCCCAGAAATATCAAACCGAACGCCGATACATCACCACGATTTTAAAGCTGCTGTTTTATACCCATGTCCTTCGCCGCTTCGACCCGCGACCACCCGCTCAGCGACCAGTCCAGCAAGACAACCTTCTGATTTGTTGGCAGGATGAAGCGCAAAGGTTTATCTCTGACTCGGATGCCAACGTCGACGTTATCCGCCAGGCTAATGCCACCACGGTCATGGCTGCCCAGTCCAAAGTTTCGTTTTTCCCAGCGTTAGGAACCAAGGATAAAGCGGAAGTCACCATGTTGAACCTCCGGAACCGCATTATCTTTAAAGCGGCCGACAAAGCCTGCGCCGAGGGTTCGGCCGACTTCATCGGAAAGCGGATGCATTGGAAAAAATCCTACACTCGCGGCAAAGGCGGACGCAGTACCACTCGTTCCCGCGAGGAAGAATATCTGGTCAAACCATTTGAACTGATGTCTCTGCCCAAGTTCACGGCCATCATCAAACATTGTGAAAAAGGTTTCCGCAAAAAGATCATTCACCCTATCGATCCTGAAGGAAACATTCCAGCGTGGTATCCCCGCTGGAAACGCTGCTTCGGGCGCTTTTAACGGCCGGGCCCTTCGGCTTCAGGGGCTTGGTGGCCGTTCTACAATGTACGAAAGCGTCCGTATCTCTTTTGCGTGGGGAACATTCAGAAGGCATATGAAGCCTACCTGGTGGTCAACGGGATCATAAGCGGCATCTATTTCCTTGCCCCTACAGCTTGAGAGCTGGCACGCTTTTGGGATATCCCAGGCTAAAGCGCTAACTCAATGCGAGCCCCGGCGAATGGCTTTTGTCCCGGAGGGAACGTCGAAGTCATAGTCAGTCTCTTGGTCAGTCCCGAATCGTGTGAAGATAAGGCTTAGGATGATTTTGCTCCGAAAAAGGGCTGTTGGCCACAATCCTTGGGCGGAGGCCTTTGTTTTGTGTCCCGAAGGCCGAAGGGGCTGGCCTCGGTCCATATGGCGAGCCATCCGGTCGGACCCTGACGCTTCTTTCAGGGGCAATTTTTGCCGACTTAAGTCTTTCGTCGAACCGCCACAGAATTCCCACACTCGAAGCAGAAATTCGTTTTAACGACCCCATGCATTCCGCAATCTCCTTAACTTACACTTTGGACCAGCCAATCGCCCGTCACCGAAACCAATACCCGAACAGATTCTATTCCACGGTTTATAACGATCACAATTTTAACTACTTAGAAATCAATCTGCATCTCCTCAAACGATCACATTTTCTGATCGTTCGAATTATAGATCGCACCACGATGATTCAACGATTCCCGTAATTTGCATGAAGACGCCTCTAGAGCATCTTTATTCCAAACTTAATCAATAATTTTTTCACCTGTTACGCCACCACAGCGCGACAGCGGATGGGCCCAACCGTTCAACCTTTTTCTATTCAGGACCTTTACAATAAAAAATTTTGCAACCAAGTTACCCGACCGCTCGTCATAGAGTGGACCAAGTAAACATAAAGACCGACTATGAAAAAACTAATCGCCTTAGCCATTGTCGCAATTGCGTCGCAGGTAGTCTCAGCATCCGCAGGGGAGGCGGTCGCCAGTTCCAAGGAAGTCGCTGCGCCGCCACCAGCATTGCCGACCAGCTATTTCCGGAGTAATGAATTCAGCCTGGGTCTGTTCGGATCGTACGGCGCGTCGTTCAACGACAATAGCCGCGCCATCGGAAATCACACCTGGGGCGGCGGTATTGATGGGGAATACTTCCCGCTCCAATACGTCGGTTTCGGGATCGACGGTGATTTTTTCAACGAGGTTCCTGGTGACTTTTTCGGTTCGACAGTGACCGGAAACGTAATCCTTCGTTATCCGCTGGATATCAAGTTCCCTGGTTTGCACCTCGCGCCTTACGCGTTTGGGGGAGTGGGCGGGCTATTTAACGAAAATAACGGCTTCACCCGGATCGCTACTTTCGGAAATCAGCATCGCCTGAATCGCCGCGATACCGACAATGAATTCCTGGGAGATGGCGGCGTCGGCCTGGAATACCGTTTCACCCCACACATTGGATTGTTCAGCGACGTTCGTTACAATATCGTTGATGGGCCGGATAACAACTTCCTGTTGACTCGGGTTGGCGTCCGCTTCGCGTTCTGATTCCAACTCCTCAGATCGTTAAATAACCTTCACATGCAGGGGCCAGAGCTGCTCTGGCCTCTCATGTGGGTTACTTCAAGACCAAGCGTCCGACGCTAGAGTCGTAACAAAATTTACCTTCCGAAGGTTTGGTGGAGCTGAGAGCGTAGCTTAACGAAGCCCGATTGAATTGCCGATCAACTTCCTGATGTAATCTCCGAGCCCCCTGCGCATTGCTATATCCAACACGAAGTAAAAATGCTCTCACCGGCCCGCGATCCACTGATAGCTTTATTCCAAAATACTTGGAAAGCACTCTTAGTTTGGCGTCCATTAATCCCTCGATAATAGTTTTTTGCACCTCTAGTCCAAGCGGTCGGAAAACGATGCGCTCTCCGACCCGGGCAAACAGTTCCGGACGCAACACTTGGCTAGCACCGTCCAATGCTATCCGCTCCATCGTAGCATAAGGAGCACTCGCCATTCGAGCCAGATCTCCGCTTCCAAGATTACTGGTCAGGACGAGATAGAACTTCGAAACAGAGATTCGCTCTCCCGCCCTGGTCGTTAGCTTACCTTCGTCAAGTAACGATAGGAAAATCTCGATCAGCCGAGGGATGCGCTTTTTCAATCTCGTCAAATAAGAGCGTCGCACCCTCAGGATGGCGGCGGATCGCTCCTTCCGTGCGGGACAAAAATTCAGGTAAACGTGCTTCGAACGAATATTCGTTCATGAAAATCATCTCCAACGCCGAACGACTGCCAAATAAATACTCGGCCACGCATTTGGCAGACTCAGTTTTTCCGACTCCCGTGGGGCCCAGAAAGAGAAAGCTGCCTTTGGGGCGATTCCCAATCTCATTTAATCCTAGCTCAGCCGCTTGGACCGCGCGGGCGATCCGTCCGACAGCCGTCGATTGACCGGCGATCCGAGAGTCCAGGTAATTTGGCAAACCCGAGATATAAAACCGCCACTCTTTTTCCGGATCAACTTCCGACCTTCCCGGGCCCAGAATTTTCTGCGCGATCAAATGTCTATCCACTGGCAAACCTCGATCATAGTTTCTAAGTCTTTGGCACCTCCCGGTGGTCCAAAAAAACGGTCACGGAGTTTACCGGCTCTGCAAGCCGCTCCTCCCGGACCACACTAACAGCCGGTGGTACTTTTGGGTAGCCCTCTCCTGCTCCTTCTTACAACTTGTTCAAGGGGTTGGACTACGGACCACCACCTCGCCCTCCCCTGATTCGATGGCCTTCACCTGCGACGGATCTACCGTTGAGCTATCGCCTTCCAGGTGTTTGACGCGTTCGTTCAGAACAGACACTACCGAGGTTAACTTTCGTTCTGCTTCCGCGGTATTTTTGGCCATCGCTTCCAGGCCAGAAGTTAGCTTTTCCTGGCTCTCTCGAAGATCTTTCATCCCTTCGTTCGCTTCCTCAATTCCGCGGCGAGCCTGGAAGATTTCCCGGGAAGTTTCTCCCGGCTCCGGTTCTGGGGCGTACTCCGGTCTTCGCAGGCCGACAATCGGCCCCAGAATCACTTCATTTTGATTCCCCGGCGATCGAGTGATCCAGCTCGGTTGCTGTTCCAGACGATAAACAGCATGGCGTTCATGCATGACATGCCCGTCCGCAGGGTCAAGATAACGATTTATTCCATATACTTTTACGATTTCAGACTGACGCCAGTGACCTCCGCCCCAGCCGGCCACACGACTCCGGAAATCTTTTGAACCGGAGGCATCGTCTCTCTGGAGGGAGCGGGAGCAATCACCGTGGATGGTCGGGTCTGGCATCCTGCAAAAACGATTACTGTCAATGGCCAGAACAAATGTCTCATACGTTATTTTTGGGGGTTGTTTATTATTTGATTAATTGCCGGCAACAGCGGATTGATCAGCTCATACGGGTCGACCGGGAGTGCCCGCCGAACTTCAGCACTCTTCTGTTTTGCCAAATCTGCAGTTTTCGCGAGCCAGTCGCACCTCGTCGGCCGCCACGACTGCTTTAGAAAGGTCGATCGCCTCGGTGCAATAAACGTAAAACTGTTTTCCCGCCGGGACTCGCACGAAGAAACCGTCCCGCTCAATACTCGACGCGATTTGCTCGGCGTACCGATCCAGAACACTCTGCGTACCTCCGACGGCCGGATTGATCACCGCACCTTGGAGCGCACTCATCCCAAGCGAACTGTTGTTGGTATACACTCGATTGCCCAGGACCCCGTTTGCTCCAGAGGCAAAGGCCCCGGCGATCCCACTGACCAGTGACGCGGCGTAAAGTTTGATCAGATCATTGTTCGCGGTGCGGATGACGTCTCCCCGAAGTCCCGCGCTGCCATCCGTGATCCCGTAGCTGTCCAGAGCGTCATCTTTTTCCATATCCAGGACCATCCCGTGTACTACGAGTTCCCGGCCGGAGCCGTCTGGTTCATTCAGGACAAAGGTGAATTCGCCGTTGCTGGCAATACGCTCCCGGACTCGATCGACGTTCGCCACCCCGTGAACCTCTGAATCTGCGCGAATGATAATCTTCCCGTTCCACCATAAATCATCCGTCACCAGGCCAATTACCGGGGTGGTAATGTTGCTGGAATCTACCGTATTCACCAGCTGGCATTTCACCAGACGGAAAGCCGGTGCGTACTCCCCTTTCGGTTCCCGCGGCGCGCCCTTGGCCGGTTGCGGATCTCCGGCAAAAATCGTCAGCGAGGCGACCGCGGTTTTCGGTGGTTCGCGACGTTCGAGTCTCTCTTCGACACCCACTGGCTCTCTGGCTACCGGGTGCTGCCTTGGCCTGGACATTATCATCGGGTTGAAGTTTCGAATGGAAGAGGTCATCGGCTCAGTGACTTTGCCCATCCCGTCCTCCAATTCCTTTTGACGCTGAACGATCTTCTGCGGTCCGCCTTTCTGGAGAAGTGCGAAGCCCAAAACGAAACAGGCCAGCCCGATGACTACCGCCGCGGTAATGGGTGTCCGGTTATTCATCAGCTTGGCCCGTCGTCCCTTCCTTACTTTTTCTTTTGTTCCGTTGGACGACGTGGTTCTCCCCAGTAGACGCCGGTGACTTTTGCCTTCTCCCCCGGGCCCTCGGAGGTTTTTTATCGTCACTGACTGGTCAATTCAACCGATACCCGCGCGTCGGTCTCCGCCACCGGCAACGCAGGTTCCTGCCTGTCCTGCGGCCGGGCGGCAGAATCGGCGGCGGGCGGTTCTGGCCCATGACCCGAGACTTTAGCGAGGCTCTCCCCGATAATCTGGCGAACCACGATGTCGAATTTGTTGGTGACCGCTAAATCGTTTCGATCTCCCGTGGAAGTGCCGGCCACGACAAAAAACGCCGGCACGGTCTTTCCAGCGGCCACCAGGCCTCCGGCATCGGTCAGCACCTCCGGATAAACTTCGTCACCGATGCGGACCGCGAAACTCTCCGGATCGTAGCGAAAGTCCTGGGCAGACTGATTGGCCAGCTCAACTTCAAATCCAAGGGAGTCCAGGCTTTCGTCCCGGATCACGCGTCGCAAAGTGATCCTTAAGCCTTCCAGGCTCGATTCCGAATTCGGCTCAGCTATCTTCATGTTCCGGAATATTTCCGGCGCGCTCACTTTCAAAGATGGATAGGCTTTGACCTTATCCAGAAATCCTAACAATCGAGCGGGCGTAACCTCTTTGTTTTTCGCGAAAACCGCGCCTGGATTAGAAACCGTCTGGACAGGGCGGTCTTCGAAAACCACCACGTAGCTGGGATCAGCCACCGCCGTGCAAAAAAAGCAGTACACTTTACCATCCAGCACCACGGTTAAATTCCCTTCCACCCCGTCACGCACAGCCTTCAGGGAAAGAAAGTTAGTTCCTTTGTTGAAAGAGATCTGGAAAAGGTCCGTCCCGTCGGGAGACGGGTTGGCACTGAAACCATAACCGTCGAGCGCCTCTATTTTGTAAGGAAACTCCAGCGTTGTGATGCCATGGGTTCCTAGCTTGATGACCGCCGGTTCGTTCTGATTCAGCGGCGTGCGAATCACTTTTGAGGCCAAGCTCTGGTTCCCAAATGATAAGACCGGAACCGCCCAGACCAGGAGTAATGCCAAGAAGAGCATATCAATCTATTGCTTTTTTTGAACTGGAAGCTGCTCGGGCTGACCGAAGCTGTAATCCATCACCGCGAATGGATACCTCTTGTTGCGCCCGAGATAGGGATTACGGACCAGCTTCAGGTTTAAGGTGACTGCTTGCGGTTCGTTTAACTGTTCATCTCCGATTTGAGCCTGGGTCAGGACTTGGCCGATTACCCGGCTCATCACCACTCCTTGCTCCAGGCGTTGCAGATCGATTCGGCCGACTTCGAATTTTTGATGGATATTCTTTTTAGAAAATTCCGAGGCGACCTTACTAAATTCGTCCTCTGCTTTCTTAGCTGCTTGCGGTAGAAATATCCGTTGCAGCGTCTCCGGAGCATCAAACCCCTGAGGTCCTCGATCCAGAAACGACTTAGCGGCCCAAAGAGAAAGGGTCTCCAGGATCTCGTTGCTCTCTTCCAGGGGCACCAGAGGTGCAATGACCAGGGACTCTGTCCCATCCATCAGCGCGACCTTCTCCGGGCGGACCATCGCGGTTACCAGGCAGACAGGGATAACCAGGTGCGCCGCTAGCGAAATAATAAGGGCAATCGACAAGAGCCGAACCGTTCGACGGCCCGAGGCCAAGGCGTTAGCCGCCCCATTTCTTCGGCTTTCCCTCTCCTGGAGCGGGTTGCGGGCAATAGAGCAAACATTTAGTTGCTCGTCTGTGGACCATTCGGCCGGAGCTGCTCTTCCCCCCAAGGTGGTCAATCTCCCCGGAGGATAACAGGGTTTCCCTGAGTGTTTCCTCGCCTCCTTGCAGTTTGCCCTCTTCAGTTTGCATCTCCTAAACTTCGTCAATATATCTCCGCGCTTGGAGGGAAGACCGATTCGCCTGATTGCTGCCCGTTCGAAAGTTCCGTCCGTTTGGCCCGAAAGCCGCCAGCGCGCGATATTCCAACCCACTCCCATCGCCGCTTCCTTCCACCACGGCGTGTCCAATAAACCGGGCGACGCTGCCAAAGCGATTCATCAATGCGGCTCCGGCTCCCATCACCCCCGGACCGAGATCTGAAAGGCCTCTCATTGCTTGTTCCGTCCCTGCTGGCGCCGCGAAAAAACGGGCTTTGGTTCGGGGGCTCAAATTCGCCCGGATCTCCAGCAGCCATACTCTGGGGTTCAGGGGAGATCTCGCGGGATTCCGCTTTCGGTACGTAATCGAGCGGTGGGGCCTCGCCCGCATCCCGTCCGCCATTCTGCTTCATGCTGCTGAGCAGGGCGGCCGAACCGGCCAGACCACCACTGTAGATCGCCATGGAACTCGCTCCGACCGCCGAGAAAATTGTTCCGGCCAAACCTTGAATGACCGCCCCTCCGCGAATCACCACTTTCTGCACAAAAACGGGAGCGATCACATGGCCGATCAGCACCCAAAGAAGGACTGGTATCGCAAGAACAATAGCGATCAGGAGCGTCGCAAAATTCTGATCCTGGGGCGCTGGCAGGCTTCTGAAGATGCCCAGAGTGACCGTGTTCACCAAGCTCCATCCTACCGGCCAACTGAGCACCCCGACGAAGGTCAAGAAAAAGCCGACCGCCTTGCTTCTGAGTGAGCGGTGGGCATACTCTGCCACCGCAATCGGGGTGTAGAGCTTAAACCCGATGACCACTACCTTTTGCAAAAATTGCATTAAGAGGATGATTACCTTGCAGAGCAAAAGGCATAATAGGTAAATCCCAAACAGAATCTCCCACGCCAGATTTTGGGCGAACCCGGCGATATAGCTCCACGCGATTCCGACGTCTTTTCCAAAATCCAGCGGATTCGAAGAAAACTGCGGCGCATTCTGACCATTCGCCGCATGGTTTCCCGAACTATCCTGTTCAAAGCCACTTCCCCCGATTTTTGTTTGCAAAACCTGTTCTAATTGCGTTATGGCAGGCGTTTGTCCCGGCTTGATGGTGTAGGCCAAAGTGCCAAAGTTCACCTGCTCAGCGGCCGGTAACTCCGCCAGCGCTCGCGCCGCTTGATCGCACCAATCGATAAAGTTTGGCGCAAAATTGACGCTGGCGACCAGGAGCACGGCCCGCAACAAAGCCTCCAGGAAACGGCGGGTCTCGGGATAGAGAAATTCCCGCATCGTGCCAACGGTCAGCAAAACAAAGGCGATCCCGTAGGCCGCGGGCTGGTAGTCGTTCAGGATTCGTTGAATGGAAACCACCAGCGGATCAAGATTCAGGAATCCGTCTAGCGCTCCAGTCGCCGAAGTGTAGATCCCGGCATCGGAAAGTTGGGCACTCATAAGTACCGTTTCTCCTAGCGTCCAGCCACCGGTCCTAACACTGCTCCACCCAGGTCACGGAGTTCTTGGTTCTCCGTCATCATCTCTTGGGTCCGCCGTTGCCGAGCGGCTTCTTGCGCACGGGCCTGGTCGTTTCGATTCACTTCGCTTTGCACGAGAACTTTGAAGGCAGCCAGAGAAGCACGGTGCATGTTGGTATCCAGAGTGCCCTGGACCGCTTGCAACTTCGCCTTCAGCTTTTCCGTTTCGACCAAGGAACCCGCGCTATCGATTTGCTGAGTGGTGTTGCGGACCTCCTCTTCAAGTCGCTTGAACGACTGATTCACGGCGGCGAGCTGGGTGTTGTAGTCGTCATTCATATCCTGGACCATTCCGAACTTCTTGAAACTGCCAGCCTGGTACTGCACTTTCTGACCGAACTTGTCCGGCAGCGTCGCTGAGATCCTGGTAGAGTCCTTGCCCGGTGTTCTTCAACGCCGCGATGCCATTCGCCGTTTCAGTGAAATCTGCCACGGTCTTCCCGACGCCCGTCTTCACCTTGTTAACCTCTTCGAACAGATCATCCAGACCTAACATATTGACATAAGTGTCCGGGTTGCCGAATCGCCGGAGCTGCTCGACGTCCTGGTTGACAAGGTTGGTCAATTGGTTGATTTGCTCCAGTTGCTTTTGAATCATCGTCGTGTATTTCGTGATATCCTCGGCATGTTGAGCTTCCTGTCTGATCTGTCCGTACAATTGCTGAGCGACATTGAGAACCGTATGGATCGGATCGTGAACTACGGTGCTGGCTCGTCCGGCTGAGCCGACACTCCATAACAATATTAATACCCGCACGACTCTTTTTATTTTCATACTCATTCGACAATCGGGATAATGACCTCTCGTTGGACCCTGATTACTCCGCCGGCATCCTGCCGCTCCGGGATAGTGGCGTTGAAATACCGAATTCGTCCTTGCATCTCTTCATCCGCTGTCTTCTGAGCGTCTTGGCGTGCCCAATAAGTCCGTTTCACCTGGTCCGAAACCCCTTTGGTATAACCTTTGGCAAATTCGAGCGGAACTTTGCGCGCCTCTGTTCCGCTATTAACCAGAGGATCACCTTCATTGGTCAATGCTTCTGACCCTCTTCCTTGCAGGGTGGCCTCTCCTTTCGGAACGTTCGGCCCGACGGTACAGCTCGCCAGGACCAGGCAGATCAATAAAGTTAGCCATTTCATAATATCGGTTCGGTGGCGGATTCTTCGCTGGCACAAAGCAGCCTTTCCGATTCCTGGATGATACCGGTGACAATATTTTGATAGCTGCCCAAAGACACCGCCCGGCGGTCGAAGGTTTCATTGTCGCTGGACGCCGCATAGAGCAATTCGCGGGAGGCGACGTTCTTGACCGTGCCGACTAGTTTCCTGATTTTGTCGTTGGCGATGTAAGTAAATGCGCTAAACCGTTCCTTGGGATCCATCAGCTCGGGGAGCGGATACGAATTGATCGTCTCCACCGTTTTTTCGGAAAGATTGAGGGCGGCCCCGATTTCCTTGGCGTCTTCCCGGCTCTGCTGGGCGGTCACAAAAAACATCTTGGAGTTGCCTAAGACGGCTCCGCGAACCTCAGAGGCTTTCAGGACGTCGTACTGTTGGACCACCGCCAGAATGTTGCAGCCAAATTTGCGCATCTGCCGGTAGTATTCCTGGATCATCCGGATCCCGCCGGGGATTTCGAGGGTACGCGCCGCCTCTTCGAAGATAGCTATCTTTGGCACCGCCCGGGGCATCGTGATGATTTTTTGCCTTCCGTAATTCGCGACCAGAAAGTTGGCCGCCGCACGCATCTCCGTGGCGTGCTCCGGAATCTGGCCCAGCTCGAAATGCGCCACTCTCCCATCGATGCGAATGTTAGTGACGCCGTCGAAAAGCTTTCCCTTTTCGCCATCCCGGCTCCAGGCGCGAAGTAATTTGCCAATGCGGTCGCTTTCTTCTCGTTCTCTAACTCCACCGCCAGGGTTAAATAGCAAGTGCTCGATCAACGCACTATGGGACGGAAATTGTTCCGGCCGAAAATAGGCGAAGGCGAGGTCGCGCACCAGATTGGCCGTGGCGGGATTCTTGGCAAATTCCGCGACCGCTTCTTCGGGCGACTCTCGGATAAATTTCGCCGCCTCGTCCGGATTCTGCAGCTCCCAATCACGGAAGGCGGCGAAAGCCTCGACGAAATTCGCTGACGATCCTCGCAATCCAGAACGGAGATAGCGGTCGATGGCCGCCGCCCGCCAACGCAGTTCCTCGGCAGCCTCTTCGTGCGCCACGGTCCAATCGTTAAAAGCGTCGGTGTAGAGTTGCTGCAGGTTTTCCACGATGGTGGCATGCCGAATCGCCTTTCGCTCCCCATCGAGTCCTTCATTCCCGCAAAACAGCATGCAAAGCCCGGCACTGAACGCCAGGTGCATTGGCGATAAGGGCGCTTCGCAGGTGTCCAGGTAGTTAATGGTCAGATCGCTATTGGGATTGATGATGACCGGTTCACAGCCTTGGGTCTGGGTGAGTACCGCGTGCGACAATCCTTCTTCGACGATCAACCGGAAGCCAAACCGGTGTCCAATTTGGGCCAGGAGATCCGCGATAATGACCGATTTTCCGGCACCCGTCATTCCAAACAACACACCATGCTGAGGGGTGTTACCCAGCCTGGTCCTGATGCCCACCAGATTACCTCGGGCGCCATTGTAAATTGCTTCCGCCCCTTCCAAATGCCCGGTGAAGGTCGCCGACCATGGAATCAAATCGGCCAGATAAGAATCCTCGGCAGGCAGATCAAAGGCTCGATAGCTGCCGATGGTCCAACCGGGCCAGGTCTGATAAAAGAGCTGACGGGCGTTTTCGGGAATGGTGGCGTGATGCACCACGGCGCCGCCCATCGAGATGAACGCATTTTTCAAGGAGGCGCATCTCGCCGCCAATTGCTCCGCCTGGCGGTGCCAGAGCCGGATAACAAAAAGAGCGTTCAGCGGGATAACTTTGCCTTGCTGCAGTTCGGTGACTTTTTCCTGCTTAGCCACCAAATCTGTGACCAGGGAGTGTTTGCGCTCCGAAACCGCATCGATCTGCAACCTCTGAATATTTTGTTCTTCCTTCTCGATCACTTTATCTACCCGCTTCGGATAGATGTTCATCGTGATCGCATATTCCTGGAAACCCATCCCGGTCAACGCCGCTACGATTCCGGGAAAGGTGCGCCGCGGCCATTGACGGACGGCAAAAATCGCATGGTAGTAGCAATCGAGTTTGAACGAGACCCCAGTCTCCGCGGGAGGCGTAATCCCTTCTCCATGCAAGCAGTTCTGCTGGATCGAATAACCGGGATCCAATAACTCCATGGGATCGATCGCCGTCGCCTGGAGATTGGTGTTCAGAAATCGATAGTAAAACAGAAAATGATCCCGATCGCCCATCGGGGTAATTCGGCAATCCGGAAAGAGCCGCGACAGGGCGCCCATGGCGAAGTCGCACAGAGCCAGGCTTTCCTTCCGTGAAAGAGTGTCGAAATAGGCCGCGACCGCCGGGTAGCCGGCAACTGGTACCTTGGTATCAATTATCCGGGTGAAAAAAAGGGTTAATCGTTCCCGCCGCAACCGGCCTTCCTCCATGGCCGCCTTGTATCGCTCGTAGCGCTCAGCCCGGATCAAGACACCAAATTGTCCATGGACAGGGTCTTGACGTCGTAAATTCAAAGTTTCCCGGTGATAGGTCTCCAATTCGTGCCGGTAATCGCTATCAATGCTCCACTGCACCTGGAGCGCGAATTCTTCTCCCAGGATTCCCAAAAGAATTCGCAAACGCTCGTGAAGATCGTTCAGCTGCCTTACGCTGAAGGCGCTGATTTCACCAGGTTCCACCATGAACCCGCGCGAGATCGCCGTTTTTTTGGCGGCGCCATCTCCAAACCAAAGCAAATCGTTCAAGAAGAATCCGTTCGGCATGCCAGCACGCGAGAAACGCGAAGTTGGGCCGCCTCGTCCGGTAACCAGGTTCAGGAAGGTATCACAAGCGCCTAGGAAGAGAATCGATCATCGGTTTGGAATAAAGGGATGGAACGGTTGCCGGCCGGCCGGTTGAAAGGATCGGCCGTTGACCCAGGAAGCGAACAGATCCAGGTCGAACCGAGGCGGTTTGCGGCTCCGCAACGCCACGATATAGCCGATGGTCAACACGGTAGGGACCGAGGCCAGGAAGAACTTCGCGAAAAGCGGCAGGCTGTTGTCGCCGTTCAACAACATGGTCAGGACGAAGACGGATACCATTCCGGAAACGATCACCGGCATCCCGAGATTGCCCTCAAATCCAAAGGCGTGTCCCGTAGACCGCGCTCTCGGCCGGGTATCCGTATAGATCAGGGCTTCGCTCATCTGGAGAATTGAGGGGAGTCGATTTTTCTCGGGCGCCGGTTAGAAGCCCATCACCGCGCTCCCGGCGGCGCCACCGAACATGGCAAACAAGGCTTTCATCAGCGCCACGGCGCCCGCGACCCCGATCCCGTAGATCACGGTCATCTTCCAATTTTCGTCCCGTTTGGCGTTCAAAAATCCAGACATCACCATCACGCAGCCAGCAATAAATCCGAAAACCATGATCAGATTGAGACCGTTTTTGAGTGGTCCGATGAAACTGTCCAGAGACCCCGTTCCATCGGCCAAAGCAGCCTCCGCCCAAGCACAGATCAACAGAGCGACGATCAAAGCTTGGCGCCACTTTCTGACCACCAACCCGAACCCGGAAGGACGTCTTTGTTTCATGACAAAACATGATTATAAAATGTTGGTTATAGATCAAGAGAAAATTACTTTTATTTTAAATGTTATTTTCTTTAATCCTCGAATCGCTCAGACCCAGTTCTTCGTGAGAGCCGTCAGTTCATCCGCGCCTTCGACTTGGCACCCTTCAAATTTCGAGCCTATTGGAAGGAGTTGCAGGAGTTACTGCCAGGGTGAGAATAAGCTGCCGGTAACCGGACAGCCGGATCAAAGGCTAAACGCCTTGCTGGGCATTTTTTGATCTTACGTTGACCTGAAAGATCGACTGGAGGCTGAGCTGGACACGCCGCTGTTCATCCGGTCGGGCCCATGGAGTGACTTTGACGCCCCGTGGAACTCATTCAACGCGACGAGTCGCCGGTGCTTTGACCCCAAAGTCATCCCATGCTAGGCAGCCAATGCTTTTAGCGAATGAATTCAAAGGACCATCGCTGATTAGTCGTCGTTGCCACTGGAGTCCATTGCCCGACTGCAGTGCCGATAGACGTGGAACCGCGATTGTCCAAAGCCACTCCGCCCGTTTTGCAAATCAGTTGATAAAGGCCATTACCGACACTAACGAGCTGCCACATTTGATTGGAGTTGCCTGACTGTGGAGTATATTGCCTTTCGTAATTGCCGTTGGAGGCGGAGCCGCTGTTATCCAACGCCAACCCGCTCCTTTGGCAAATCAGATTGTAATACCCGTTGCCGATACTAACGAGCTTCCATTCTTGATTGCTGGTTGTCACGTCAGTCCATTGCTTGAGAGGGGTGCCGTTCGAGGTGGAACCGCCGTTGTCCAAAGCCATTCCGCTGGTTTTGCAAATCAGATGATAAATCGAGCCACTTTGGGGAACGGCGGGCGTGGGTGTGGGCGTCGCTTGCACCGTAACCCTCAGCGTTGGTGGACTCGGATCATTAACGCCCTTGTCATCGACAGCAGTCAACGACACACTGTGCACTCCCGGGCTTGAAAACGTAATCGACACAGGATTGGGCACCGCGCTTGAGGCTGGAGTTCCCTCCTCAAAGACCCACGAGTAAACTCTGCACAGAACCATCGGTGTCAGTAGCTGTCCCCTGAAAGGTGACCGGCTTCCCCGCCGTAGTAGTGAAGTCACCCGCAGGCGTAATCGTCCCTTTGGGTGGCTGATCGCCCAACTGGTTGGCGGGCACCACTTGGACAAAACTTGCGATCGACGGGACGCCGGGTCGGTTAAGCACCGGCTTGTTCACCACGAAAAGCATGTAATAGCCGGGCGGGGCGATGTTCGGACTTGGTGGGCCGGTTACACTGAGCGAGCCGTTGTCGGGGGCCACCGTGAACGGCAAACCGACCAGGCGCTGCTCCATATCATAGGCGTGGGTGTCCGAACCGGGCTTGATCAGGACCACCGAAGCGATGTTCGGCGCGTCGGGGGTATGCACGGTGAACTGGGCGCCGTAGGTGATCTGCGCCTGCACGTTGTTAGGGCTTGCCACACTATTAATGACCGGCCGCGTTGCCAGGCTGCCGTCCGCGTTAAATAAGTAAGCGGGTGAGGTAAATCTCGATATGATTGTCCCATACGGTGCGCTGGGGATTCGAGCCGGCCGTCGCCACGCTCGCATTCGGAAGGAGCAGTGCCACCGAGTGATACATGCGCGGGTACGTCGCGGTACCGGCGCCGCCTGGGTTGGACGAAGACCACGTGTTGGTGATGGGGTCAAACATGTCGGCGTTGAGGGTCGCGGTGCTCGCGTTGTTATCGAATTTCGACCCACCTTGGACGAACAGCGTTGGATGGCTATTTCCTATATTGTTGGGAGAGTCAGGCAAGGCGCCTTGACTTGGCAACAATACCGAATTCCCCTCCACGCGGGCTCCTGACGGCATATCTGGCATCGTGACCCAACTCCCGGAAGTTGCGCCATTGGGGATAGCGATGATTTCGGTGGTGGCCGTAGCGCCGGCACTCGAGTTGCCACCGCCCAGTATCATCACCCTGGCGTCATAATTCGGCGGCAGCAGCGGCAGCAGGACGGAGTTTCCGTAGATGCGGAAAAAGCCCTTAGAGGGCACAGTACTGGTGGCAAAACCCGTTATCCAGGTCGGTGCCTGGGCGCCCTTGATCGTCATGATGTTCGAAATCGGTGAACCTCCCGAATTGAAGACTCGACCGTCCGGCAGAACATGCATCCACGGGTAGAGAGTTGGCGTAAAAGGCGATGGAAACGGGTTGCTCCAGCCAGTTTCGCCATCACTCGTGTTTTTTATCACGGATCCGACCGTATAAAATTCGACTGTACTGTTGGTCGCGCTATTCTCGTCACGGCCTGAGAACGCCATGATGCGCCCGTCAGGCACAACAATGCCGGTCGCATACCAGCGGCCGTGGGCCATGTTTTGCATTGTGACGAACGCATGATTTGCCGGGTCGGACCGCTTAACCAGCGGGTCGAAAACAGTTGTTCGCGGTTCTCCGTGAAAGGGGTCATATTGTTGCGTACCGCCGATAACAAAGCAGCGCCCATCGGGAAAAAAAGCCCAGCCATTGCAGAAAACATCCCAGGTCAGGTCTTTCGTTCTGGTGATTTTCCCATTTGCTATGTTCCCGCCACCAAGATCCCAGACAGCTGCTTTGGACGATTTTACTTTATGAAGACTCGGGTCGTTTTCCGATCCGGCAACGATCAGTACCTGCCCGGTATGCATCAAGCCCACGTGAATCGGATTGATCGGCATCTTATAGGGCATCGTGTCCCATCTACCTTTTATTGCTGATGTCGCCGTCTGCGCTATAACCATTGGCGAGGAAATACCCCAAGCGCCGAGGAAAATCGTTAATAGCGTCACAGCGCGCAGGATAGCGGCATACAGTTGTGTGTTTTGCAATCCTTGATAATTCATACAACAAATTTTTACGATATTGGTAATGAACGCACTAAATGCATTCCCGGCTTTTATGGTATCTAGCGACACTATAGAAAGACGCCTCTATAATATTGTCGGAAGTTTTCTCACGCTAACTATGACGGAAGTTGTGGCAAAATAATCGGAACTTCTTTCCTAATCAGTTAGTTCTCAATCACTCGGCCCACGATGGGAGGCAGTGAAGAAAAATTAGTATTTGGGTCCGGAAGCGGATCGCGCAAAAATTGCGCAGTGGAACTCGAAACATCAAGCTGCGCCCACGCTGAATCCACGGGCGGAATTCGCAGCGGTGCTGCGCGGAACCGGCGCTCTCGTCGAAGGCGTCTATCCATCATGAACGGCGAGGCGCAGCGGATCCCCGCCGTGAAGGATAAGCCCGGCGAGTTGACTATCATTTATGTCTCGCAGTCGCACGGCTCCACCAGTACGAAGATCCTGAGGCTGCCGCTGAAGCTCAACATTTTCGTGCTCCAAGATGCCCAATCAACTCGGCGGCAAGTCCTGCCTCTCGGGCACTACGGATCTGACAGTAGGCGCCAGCTGCAAAATAAATCCGCAACGAATTCTCGATCGCTTTCGGCTCGGGATCTTTTCGACAATTGCTTCCACCCAACTCGTCTACGACATTTACGCTATTCCGAATAGAGGTCCCTCGCGTGACGCTTACTCAAGACCAAACCACTCTTTAGATGGAAAACGGCGATCCGGCTCGTGCCTGCGCACTTGCGCCTGCTAACGTCGTCTAAGGCAGAGGCGGATGCCATCGGTCTGTTTCCAATTAACGTATTCTCATTCTCCATGTAATCTGGTTCTGAGCGGCCCCTTATTCCATCTCATGTGGTTTGAAAAGGAGCGATTTTTGTCGGTCGAGCCGTTTATGTTCTCGGGTCGCTAACCTAGGCGGAGCCAATCACGATGCCCGATGAAAACGAGCACACCGCCCACTGAGTAAACAAGCTGTCCGGCTTCGCCCATTCTCCATTTGTCTTTTTGTCGTCGATGCCCAAACAACAAGAATGGTCGCTGCTCTCTTGCTTTTGGCACGGTCTTGGCTTGGGCAACACCCACCGATGCGCCAGCCAGTCCAGGGGTGGTGAGAGTCGCCAAACCAAGCAGGTGACGACGAGTGAAACCACTCTGGTCTCCGTTAAGAGTCATGTCTCTCGTTCTGTTTTCTATTTCTTAAGTGGTTCAGTTTGAGGTATAGGTGAGAAGAAACTCTGGCAACCGGCGAGGTCGACTTACCAAAGCTTATTGTTCCTTAGCAACAGACGTACCGGTGGGCGAATTAGCAGCCTTGTCTTGCGTACCTTGTGTCGTGCTTTGGATGGATACGGGCATCCCCTCGTGTAAATCGTCAGCTGGGTTCTGTACCACTCGGTCCCGGGTGCCAAGTCCACTGAGAATCTCCGTCTTGGTACCAAAGTCGCGGCCCAATGTTACTGATTTGATACGGATTTTATTGGAGGAATCGACGACCACAACGCGCGACCCTTTCGCGTCGATCAGAATCGCGTTATCCGGTATCAATTGGGCCGTTGTCGGGCTCGGCAGTGAGAATTTGGCATGGGCATACATGCCTGCGAACAGGCGACTGTCCGGATTTGGAACGTCAATCTCCAAGAGGAGCGTCCGGGAAGTTGGATCGAATGCTCCGGCGTCTCTTGCTATCTTTCCAGCAAATGTCTCGTTAGGATATTCATCTACAGTGATCGCAGCCGGGGTGCCAGGTCTCACGCTGCTGATATCCGCCTGCGGGACATGCACTAACACGCGAACCGGATCGGATTGAGCCAGATCAAAAAGCGTGTGGACGGTCGAGACGCTTCCTGAGGTAACCAAAGATCCCACATCAATGAACCGCGCAGTGATCGTTCCGGCGAACGGCGCGCGAATTTGTTCAAAAGCCTTCATATCCTGCGCGCTCTTGAGCGACGCGGCCGCATTGTCCCGGGTTGCTTTTTGGACTTGCTCGGTTGCCAGTACCGTGTCGAGTTCCTGCTGGGAATTGACATGGTTCTGGAAGAGCTGTTGCGACCGCACGGAATTGGTTTGAGCCAACGTAAGATTGGCTTCCGCCAGTTCTAGCTGGGCTTGGGCCATGCGCAGATTTGCATCAATTTGCGGGGCATCAATATCGGCCAGCACTTGGCCTTGCTCCACGTGTGCGCCGATATCGACATACCACTTCGCAATATACCCATCGACTCTGGCATAGATCGATGTTTGCTGATTCGCCTGAAGATTTCCAGGAAGCACCAGATCGGGTGCACTCGAGGTCTGCGTAGGCTCTATTACCGTTACCGCTCTCTTTGTTGCTGCCGCTGCTGCGGCATTGAGCGCCTGGTCATTCTGAATCCGCGGATAGACAGCCAGAAAATAGACACCGGCGCTAACCGCAATGAGGATCAATATCGCTATTAGCGCCTTCAGCAAAAAATGGGGACGCCGGGCGAGATCGGAGTGTTGCCGTTCTGGTCCTTCAATCATCGGTTTGGTCACCTTCGGGCTATCAGTGTGACGATTTTCGCTCATAATGGTTTGCCTTTGTGGCTAAGATAAAGAGTCAAGATTCGGCGAACATCTCTCCTAAACAGCCGTCGCTGGCGCGTACCTCTCTTCCTCTGGCCCAGAGCGCAGGCGCGGATGCAGCTCTCGGGGCTTGAAGTTCTGCTTCAACAAGCTATAAACAACCGGCACGAAAAAAAGTGTAAAGAGTGACGCTATCGTCAAGCCTCCAATCACCGCGCGGCCTAGCGGAGCGTTTTGTTCTCCACCGGACCCTAAACCAAGCGACATTGGCAGCATACCCAGGATCATGGCCAGCGCGGTCATGATCACGGGTCGCAAGCGCGTAAACCCGGCCTCTTTGGCCGCAGAGAAAGCGTCTTTACCCTCGCGTAGCTGGTCATTCGCGAACGTCACCACCAAAATACTGTTTGCGGTTGCAACCCCGATACACATGATCGCCCCCATCAACGCCGGCACGCTGATGGTTGTACGGGTGAGAAACAGCATCCAGACGATCCCGGTGAGTGCGCCAGGAAGCGCACTAATAATGATAAACGGGTCGAGCCAGCTCTGAAAGTTAACCACGAGCAGGAAATAGACCAGCAGTATTGCAAAAGCGATACCAACCCCCAGTCCGACGTAAGAAGAATTCATGCTCTCAACGTGACCCCGAATGGCGAGCGTAGAACCGCGCGGTAGATGCGACTTCATTTGATCCACGATCTTCTGCACTTGTTGAGCGACCGCTCCTAAATCTCTGTTTTGGACATTCGCGTAGACGTCGAAAACGCGCTGCACATTGTAGTGGCTCACCACGACTGGCGTTGCGGTCTTGTGGATCGCAGCAACATTACTCAAGAGTTGTGGCTCAGCGCCGTTTGTTGTGGAAATGGGAGTCCGATAGATATCAGCGGCCGAATCGATCACGTATTGCGGCGTTTGTACCGAAATGCTATAACTCACGCCATTCTGAGGGTTCAGCCAAAAGTTCGGTGCCGTCTGTCCGCTACCGCTTAACGAAACTAATAGATCATCGGCAATCTGCTTTTCTGTTAGATTGAGCTGATCCGCTCGAGTGCGGTCGATCTCCACCAACAAGGACGGAACATTAACAACTTGATGAACGTTCACGTCCACCGCTCCCGGGATCTGTGCGATCTGTTGACGGAGCTGCTGCGCGATTTGGTAATTCTCCTCCTGCGCGCCACCAACCACTTGGACGTCGATCGGTGCCGGAAGCCCAGCATTCAGAATTTGACCGACAATATCCGACGGTTGCACGAAGAACGTGTAATTCGGGTATTTGGCGATCAGTTCCTGGCGGATCTTTTTTACATAATCCCAGGTCGAACCATGCTTCTGCTGATTGAGCGAGACCAGGATCTCTCCATCGGCAGAACTGATCGTGGCGGTGTCACTCAAAGCGAGATTGAGATTCATCGGCAAACCAATGTTAGCGAGCACAAGGTCAATCTCGTCCTTTGGGATTACGCTTCGGATGACCTCCTCGACCTGGGCAAAGACATGCTGCGTCTCCTCGATCCGAGTGCCTACCGGCGCTCGCACGTGCAGCCGAAATTGACCCGCATCAACCAACGGAAAGAAATCCTCACCAAGAAATGGCACCAAGATAAAAAGCGAGACCACGACGACTCCCAGACAGACGCCGGCGACTACGCGTGCGTGTTTGAGCGCCCACTCTAATTTAGCAACATAGAGGGTCCGCATCCCCTCGAAACCACGATTAAAGCCTTCGTGGATGCGAACAAACCAGTTTCGTCCGCTCCACTTGCTTGGGGCAACACTCTCCGCTTCATGCTGGACTTTGAGCAGAAAATTCACCATTGTAGGTACGACCGTTCGAGACAAAATATAGGAAGCCAGCATGGCAAATACCACTGCCATGGCCAGAGGCGCGAAGAGGTAGTAGGCAACTCCTCCCAGCAAAAAGATCGGAACAAAAACGATGCAGATAGAAAGAGTGGCCACGAACGCTGGCGTTGCGATCTGATCGGCGCCGTCCAGAATTCCATCCACTAACGATTTTCCCATCTCTAAATTGCGATGGATATTCTCGATCGTCACCGTCGCGTCATCAACGAGAATCCCCACCGCTAAGGCCAGGCCGCCCAAAGTCATTATGTTCAAGGTTTGACCCATCGCATGAAGAGCGAGTATCGAGCAGCAGATCGAAAGGGGGATCGAGGTGGCCACGACCACAGTGCTCCGCCAGGAACCCAGAAACAGGAGGATCATCGCCGCGGTTAACGATGCGGCTATAATCGCCTCTTGTCCGACGTCGGCGAGCGCTGTACTCACAAAAACTGACTGATCAAATAGCGGCTTGATCTCCAATTCCTTGGGCAACGTGGCGGCTATTCCAGGTAAAGCGGCCTTTACTCTCGAGACCACATCGAGAGTCGACGCACTTCCATTTTTCAGCACCGGTAAAAGCGCGCCTTTAACGCCGTTCGCGAGCACCATATTCACTTGCGGCGTGTAGCCATCGCGCACGTTTGCCACGTCCCGAATGTAGATCGTCGCACCGTTCACCTCCTTAATAGGCAAATTATTTAGCGCTTGGATGGTGTCAGTATTACTATTAAACAGAACGTCATATTCTCGTTTGCCTATCTTGGCCGTGCCAGATGGCAGGATTACGCTTTGCTGATTGATGGCGTTAGTAACCTCTTGAGGTGAAATGTTATAGGCCTGCAGTTTGTTCGGATCCAGGTCCACCGATACCGCTCTGGTTTTTCCTCCATAAGGCAGCGGAATAGATGAGCCTTGTACGGTGGCCAGCTGCGTACGAATAAAATTGGTGGCAAAGTCGTAAAGCTCCTGCTCGGAGAAGTGGCCTCCGCCTACGCTGAGCTGTAACACCGGAACGTTGGCAGCGTTGTAGCTGAGAATATTCGGGGGAGTTATACCTGCCGGTAACGATTTAAGAATCGCCTGACACGCCGCCGATGATTCAGCAATCGCGGCATCCACGCTTGCGCCCGGCTGCAGGTACACCTTGATAACATTTATTCCATTGAAAGAGTTCGATTCGATATGCTCAATATTATTAACCGTAGTGGTTAGGGCCCTCTCGGAGACGGTGGTGATCCGACGTTCCAATTCCTGAGCGGGCATGCCATTGAATGTCCAAATGATACCGACAACTGGGATGTTAATGGCGGGAAAAATATCCTTGGGCATCTGCAGCGTGGCGAACGCGCCTCCGATCAGCAGTAATATCGCGAGAACGGTAAATGTATAGGGAGCTTTGAGAGCGATTTTTACGATCCACATAGATTGATTAGTGAGTTAAGCGCACGATTCAGAGGGGCCACTGGGAGACACCCTACCTACTGAGATGAATCCGTTCTGCAGGCCTCCGTTTTTTCTGTCTACGTTCTTTCATTCAATACTCTCCAGCCGGGACCGTCCAATCGGCTCGACGACTGCAGATTAATCAATGTAATTTGGGATCGAATTTGTCGGGCCTTAACAACATCTTGCGGCGTCGTTCGCTGGTATGGATTCGCATCGCCTCCGCCGCCCCCTCCGGGTCACCGGCGGCGATCTGGTCGAGGATCTGGTGATGCTCACGATTGGAAAGTTGCATTTCTCCTCGCTGCGTCAGACCAAAGCGCCGGAAAAGGTGAAGTTCGTTGAGCAGACGATTATAAATGTTCAATAGCCTCCGGTTGCCGCTTCCCTCCACCAAGAGTCGGTGAAAACTGAGATTGAGAGAGTAATATCGATCGAGATCTTCGGATTCCGCCACCGGATCCATCGCTTCCACCAGAGACTTCAGTTCACCGATTTGCGTGCCGGAAAGCCGGCGAGCTGCACTCCGGGCCGCAAGTTCCTCCAATGCGGAGTAGACATCATGGATTTCAACCGCCTCGTCCAAATCGATCTTGCGCACAGAGGCTCCGCGATTCTGTTCGATTTGAACCAGACCAAGATCTTCCAGGGCGCGAAATGCTTCTCTAACAGGCCCACGGCTGACACCGAGGCGCAGGGCCACATCTTGTTCGGTGAGCTTTTCACCGGCGGTCAATTCTCCTCTGAAAATCCATTGGGCAACCGCGCGCTCAACCTCGACAGCGCGAGAATGAGAACTCTGCAATTCACTATTTGGTGGAAGACCCATGCTCGTTTCCCAACAAGAAACCAATGCAGACAAGATTGTCAACAATAAAGTTTACAATCCGCTTGTTTTCTTGGAAGGCTCGTTACAGCATTGGTTTCGTATACAATCCTCTCTTTAGGGCTAGCCAGCTCCCAGGAATCCTGATTCTGACTATCGGATTGATGATTCCAGGCGATTCTCGCCGCTTGCGGCAGAATTTTTACTTACTGATGTCATTTGCTCGACCGGATTCCGGCAGTATTTGCCCCAACGCCAGTAATAAAAGGGCTAGTTTTGATTGTGTCGCCGACTCGAGCGTTTGAGGTTCGGCCTAAGAGTACGCCCGACTAAGCGTTACCGGGCGTTACGATCAGGGCGTGTTACTGGGTTTGATTGCCCTGGTGTTGTGCTGGCGGCGACGGTGGGAGTGCGAAGTGGCCGTTGAAGTCGAGGCGGGAGTGGCGCTTAAGGAGGGGCGTGGAATTGGCGGGAGTGCGTCTGCATCGGAAACGGCGTCGGTGTCGGGAAAGGTGTGTAGGTGCAGTCGGAGCTAAAGAAGGGTCGAGACTGGCGTGGGGTCGCCGTAGGCCTTGGAATCGGTGTGGGCGTCGGCATCGGTCTTACTAACCGGCCACAACTGAATGCGGTTTACAATCTTGCACCTGGATCGCAAGCCGATACGATTAAATGGTCTTATAGGGACGCTTCTAATCGCATCAACCGCTCCGTAAATCAATACAGTGCCTTATCCTTCGCATTTCCTGGCGATTCTCCACGCTCTGGTACCATTTTCTTCGTAATCGCACGCCCGCTCGTTCATGACTGCAGGCCGGTCGGAATACCAGTTCGGCGGAGCTTCATCGTAAACTTCCGGAGCCCGTTCCAACTCGGTGGGGAACGTGCCGAGAGCCGCACTTTTCGCAAGATCGAGGGCAATCACCTCCTTCAGACCTTCATTTATCGATTCGGACTTGCGCTGAACAAGACTCTTCGGAACCTCAACAACCACTTCTCGTTCGTCCGTAAAGGTGTGCCCGATTTTTGGAATGAACTTCAACTGGAGGTAAATAAATTGGTCACTCATATGTCTCGCGCGTAATTTCCAGAATTCGACGCACCGAACCGGTTTTCGCTTCACCCAGAAATGCGCGAATCCCTGGTCGCCAATGGAGGGCTGATGCGCTTCGAGTGACAGCGAGTCACTTGAATAGGCGGCTCCAATTTTGCCGAAGTCGGGCGTACCCCTGACGCAGTGGTTCACTCGGGCTCCGGATCCGAACACGCATGGTCCTCCCCAGCAATATCTCCATCACCTTTAGACTTGGAATGGGCTAGCAACCGACGGTAGGGGTTTCTCCCGATCTTCTTCTCAGGTTTATAATAGGTCACAATACAATCCGTCTTAGAGGCGTCTATTGCCAAAGGAATTATCAGGCGAATCCCCTCACTGACCACCACTCAGAAAGACCAATGGACTTCAGGCTATGCGAACGTTATACCTTACCCCTCCGCGTTCAAGAAATGAGCCGACCGACTGTAGCGTCGTGGGGTGGACGAGTCGAAAACGTTACCGACAACCGGGTAGAGGCTCGAAAACATTCCCTACCTTTACCACGGACACGCGAGGTAATCAGAAAATTCGATCGCGACACCAGGCGAGTAGCAACGGCAGTTTTGGCCATGGTTATTTTCGGGGCTGTCGGCCTCGCCATGCAGATCAAAGGGCGTCACCCCATGGCGACCAACCTCGACAACTCTTTCACCCCTTTCAATGGGCTGGAGCAGTCCGATGGGCCATCCAGCGGCCAGACAACTCCCGTCCGCCACGATGACATGGACCATGGCCTGATTGAAACCTTTTCGAGAATAGATCCCTCTCTGGAAAAGGAAACACCGGTCCCGACGTCCACAACAGTTTCAGTACTCCAGAAACAATACCGTAGAAAGGGGAATCCAGGTTCCTGGGCTCGGAGGTTGAAGGTTCCCACGGCAAGATTCAGGTCATCTGTCCAACCCAAAACCGTTGACGTGAAGAAACGATTAGTCACCTTATGGCGTGCCAGCCTCGCCCGAAAGGAACGGATGAGCGACTGGAATATCTCCGAAAACTCGACGAGCAGGTAGGAAGATGGTTAAAATCGTATTTGGGACAAATTTGTTTGAGCAGAATGGCTGCGGTAGCAGAAATTCATTTTGTTAGCTGGTTATTTAACTCGGAGAGTTGATGCAAACAATTTGTTGTCGCTTGCTTCTGGCGCGAAAGATTGGCCACGATGGTCCCATGCAATCCAGCTAACGCATGCGGCATCGGGTCGAAGCCTGATCGAACCATAAGAGTAGCGTAAGCTAGCGTTCCTTTCCGTCTAACCTTCGCACCTATGGAATTGAAAAGCAGATGCATCACTCGATTTGCTGAATTCGTCAATCACTATTTCCGTCATAGACGGCTAGACCAACTCAATTCTAACTGAGTATGGCTGAAGTTCCCCCAACCAAAGTTCATAACGAAACTTCTGACAAACTATTTATGACTAAGCTCTCTGTTGGATTGCTAAGTTGTTCCCTCGCATTTGCTGGATATGCGTGGGGACAAAACCCCGCCAACGACTCTAGGCGGGTGCCGACCATTGAGGATCGCCTCGCGCAGCTGGAACAGGAGCAGGGAGACCTGACGAGCCAAATAGAGGCTTTGAACCAGAAGGTTACCAATCTTCAACGGGAAATATCGGGACAGAAGCCGAAGCAATCTACTACCAATACTTCGCAAGCTCCCGCGAGACCATCCAGCGATTCAGTTGAGAGCCCGACGGACGAAGCCCGCCCACCCCAAGAAGGCTCGTATGACATTTTTTATGATCGGCTCCAGTCCGACGGGCAATGGTTTAATGATGAGTCGTACGGTTATGTCTGGCAACCCAATACTGCATCCTCTGATCCGACGTGGCGGCCATATAGCGAAGGCCGGTGGGTTTATACTGACCGAGGGTGGACATGGCTTTCGAACGAAAAGTTTGGCTGGGCAACATATCATTACGGCCGATGGGCTAAGTTAAGTGACAGAGGATGGGTTTGGGTTCCCGGCGATCAATGGGCTCCGGCCTGGGTCTCCTGGCGTGAGAGTGATGATTACATCGGTTGGGCGCCGTTGCCACCCGAAGCGCAATCCGATCAGGAGGTAAAGATCGAAAGCTGGGCCGACAACTATTACAACATCGGGCCATCTGCGTACGTCTTTCTAAAGGTCACTGATCTTGGCCATGATAATTACCGCGATTTCATGGCTTCGCCAGGCGATAGCATTGACTTCATTTCTCGCACCAAGAATGTGACTAACATCTACCACGGGAGAGACGGTGTGTTTGCCGGCGGACCGGGCTACGATCAACTGATCGAGCGATCCAAGGTTAAGATTGATAAATTTCGACTGAATTATGTTCAGCAAAATAGTCCTCAATCACAATTTGGCGCAACGGCGCGAGGGGACCAGCTTCAAGTTCTTGCTCCTTCACCGCGGCTGCAACGAGTCGCGACAGTCGAGCCTAAAATCGCGGGCAATATCACAAACGCTGAGGTCGACCGAGGGTGGCAAAATGTCGATGCAACAAGTGCGAAACAGTTGAAGCAAACGTGGGAAAAACAGGCCCCTGTGCCAACGACTCTCCCTCAGAAACCGCAATCCCCGAAACCTGTCGTGGCCGGTGCCAAGGGGGGCGAAGGCGGGCAGTCGGAGGTAGGGAACGATGGGCAAAATGAGGCATCAACCATTAGGCAACGACCTGCCGGCTCCCAGAATCCCGAAGCCACGCTTCCTCGTCCTAGCCCGACGACCGAGAGCAAAAATGCCGCACGGTCGGGAGACCAACCACCTGCCACTGGTCAACAGCGCAACCAGGAACCGGAACGAGGTCAACGTGCGGAAACAACGCCTCCCGCTTCAAATAAAGCCGTCCAACCGGGACAACCACTCGTGAACGGTGAACAGCGCAGCGAACGTCCGGAAACAACGCCCCCTGCTCCTGAGTCCTCCTCTGAACGCGGCCGGACTTTCCAGCAACCTGAGCGGCAGTCAACTTCCGCGGACCAGAATCAACGTCAGAAATCCAGCGACTTGGAAAAAACTCAAGAGCCGCCGAAGCGACTGGAATCAACTGCCCCGAAAGTCGTCCGACCGGCTCAATCGGAAGAGAAACGGACAAGAAGCGAAAGTTCGGAGGGACAAGCCCCAGCTGCGACTAACGATGCAAACGAGAGGCGTTTGAATAAACCCTCACCAAAGGATGAAATTCCGTCCCGACAGCGGAGGGCAAATGAAGAATTGCCGCCAAGGGGAGACCGGGAGGACGAGCAAAATCCCAGAAAACCGAACTCCAACGAGGCGGGGCGAGGGTTAAATGAGGAAAAGAAGGGCCAAAGCCGTGACCAATCAGGCGATTTGAATCCTAACAGGAAGAAACTTCCGGAAGAATCCGAAAGGAAAAAAGTTGACCCTTCGGTGCCTCAGTAGCCGAGGGTGCGTTTCTGGAGGTGGCGAAATCGGGCAAATACAATGAGATCACTCTAGGTGGGCTGATAGTACCGTACCGTTGATGATCATTTTCAGCCGTGTAACGAGATTTCTTCCTTCGAGTTTCCGGAGAGAGTTCAACCCCAAGCTGGCTCGCCTTCTGTGAAACAAACTGTTTTTTATTCAACGGTCGTGTGTCGGATCGTACACTTTAATGGCGCGCGGATTTTGGCGCGCCATCCTGGAAGGCCTTGTCACAGGCTGAGTCCAGGAACCTTCACTTCGAAATCAGAACGGCCTTGACACCAAGGGCCAATCCGGCAAATCGATATAGGCAAATGATCGGTAGAGTATGTTAAAATTCTTCTCATCTTCCCTCCAGCCGGATGAATTCGTAACGAAACTGAAGAGCTTCGTGGATGAGGAGGAAATCGACCCCAGCAACCCGACGCAATTTAGTGGAGATCGTCCGGTAATCGGTCGCTTTGATACCCGCCGGTTCACCCTCCATCGCCGGGTCGGTATTCACTGGATCCTTTGGTGGCTAACACCCGGCCAATGGTTCAAGCCTTACCTCAAAGGGGATGTCACCGGCAATCCATCCGGGAGTCAAATCGAGTTGACGGGAGGAACTCCCATTCCGATCAAGATCCTCTGGGTTTTGCTCCTCCTGGGCAGCTCCGGTCTGATCGCAGCCTGGACCATTTTCAGCTATCCGTACAACCTCAGCCACGACCCGGCCCATTCCGGGGCCAATCTGTTGGCTGGCATCGTCCTCATGTCTCTGCTGGGCGGAATTCTGGTGGTGCTGCCGGTGGTCGGCTGGCTGCAGACCCGGCGTCACCTGGCCGATATCCTGAACGAACTGCAGAGACATTTCGATCTGATGCCGGTTTGACGTTCAACGTTCAACGTTCAGCGTTCAGCGGTCAGCGGCGCAGTCAGGAGATCGGCGGTTTAGCGTTCAGGGGGAAGGGCTGGAGATCCGACTTCAGAAGCGGGAGGGCCAATAAAGCGTAGTCTCAGAAGGCAGTGTTTCCCAAGGCGCTGAGCCTTTATTACCCCTTAACTGATCCGGCCAGCAGTCCGCGGACGAAAAATCTGCCGAGCAAGATGTAGATCAGGGCGGTCGGCAGCGCGACGATCACCGCGCCGGCCATGACGACGTTCCAGTCGACCGAAAACGAGCCGGAAAGATTGTTCAAAGCGACCGTGACCGGCTGGGCATTTGGATTGGGCAGGATGGTCACGCCGAACAAGAAATCGTTCCAGATATTAGTGAATTGGAAAATCCCGACCACCACAAAGGCGGGCAGTGCCAAGGGCAACATCACCAGTAAAAAGATCCGGATCACCCCCGCCCCGTCCAGCCTCGCTGCTTCGACCAGCTCATCTGGGATACCGGCAAAAAAATTGCGAAAAATCAGGGAACAGATCGGTAAACCGTACACCACGTGGACCAGGATGAGACCGCCGATGGTTCCGTAGAGCTTGATCTGTTGAAGAAACTGGATCAATGGGATCAAGATGCTCTGGTAGGGGATAAACATACCGAAGACCAGCACGGCAAAGAGCGTATTAGCTCCCCGGAACTTCCACTTCGAAAAAATATATCCGTTGATCGCCCCCAGGATGGAAGAAATAATGGTCGCCGGAATCGTTAACTGAAGGCTATTCCCGAGGTTCGGATAGAGCCGCCGCCACGCTTCGTAGAAGCCGCCTCCGGAGAGGTGAACCGGCAGTTGCCACATCGTCGAGAGACTAACATTTTGCGCCTGTTTAAGTCCGGTTACGACCATTACATAGATCGGCATCAGAAAGAACAGGGCGCAACAGACCAGAAAGCCCAGGATCAGCCAATCCCAGATGGTCCTGGGCAAAGACTGGTGAAAGTTAATCGAGGAGATCTGCATAGTTAGTGCTTCCTCATATTCCGCCAAAGATAAGGCACGATGACGATGGCCACCAGCAGCAGCATGACGATGGAGGCGGCGGCGCCGAGGTTATATCTGGTCGCTTTGAACGTCATGTCGAAAACAAAGATCCCGGGAACGTCGGTCGCGAAGCCGGGCCCAACCCCGGTCATGGCAAAGATCAGGTCAAAAATCTTCAAAGAAACGTGACCGAGAATAATGGCCGTGCTGACGGTGACGGGGCGAAGCAACGGAAGGACGACCTTGGTGTAGACCTGAAACTCGCTGGCTCCGTCGATCCGGGCAGCTTCCCGCAGTTCGTTCGGGACGGTAGCCAGGCCGGCGATATACATCGACATGGCGAAGCCGGTCAACTGCCAGGACGCGGCGACGACCACCGGGATGAGGGCAATCGGAATTCCAAAATGAGTGCTCAGATGGCGCATCGCCGGAAAAACGTGACCCAAAGCATCGTTGATGGACCAGAATACCGACGGATCGGTCGTCCACCCCGGTTTAAACGGAGCTGCGCCGACGGAAACCAGCCATTTGTTAATGCCCAAGCCGTCGAACAAAAGATTGATCCCGGTCTGCGGGTTAAAGATCCAACGCCAGGCGATGCCGGTCACGATGAAAGACAAGGCGTAAGGAAAAAGAAAAATATTGCGGAAGAGGGTAAATCCGAGCAAACGGCGATCCAGCAGGAGAGCGAGCAAAAGCCCGAAGCCAATGGAAATCGAGAGAAAGAGGACGGTGAAAACCAGGACATTCCGCAGATCGGCATGCCAGCGAGGCATGGCGAACATTTGCGCATAAGCCTCGTACAAGGGTTCGCGAGGCCGCCAATCAATGCGCAGAGTTCCCCATCGAGACAGGGAAACCCAGATCGTAATCAGGATGAAGATGTAGACAAAGGTGATAATGGCGGCCATGGAGGGCACCAAAATCAAGGGCGGCAGGATCCGCTCGCTGGAAATCCTCTTCCGTTTCGGACGAGGGCGCACCAGACGGGAGCGAGCAACTGACAGGTTTGCCGTGGGCATGAACGAGGGTGGCGTCAACGAACCCGAAGGTTCGCGCTAGTTTAGAGGCGCGGCAGGCGGAAGCCGAACTTCCGCCTGCCTGTTCAGAGCTATTTGTTGGAGGCCTCCGACTCTTTCGCGGCTTGCACGAGGGCATTGGCGAAATTGTCGACGTTCTTATCCACAATAAAGGCGGTCACGGCATCGTTCAGCGCTTGCTGAAACGCCGCCGGAGCGGCTTCGCCATGGACGCAACTGGGAACCAGGGTGTCGCTGGCAAACGATTTCATCGACCATTGGTGGTAGCCATCGAACTTTGACTTATCCACGTCGGTGCGCGCTGGAATGGAGCCTTTCAAGGGGTTGAAAGTTTCCTGCGCTTCCTTGCTTCCGATGCTCTTCAACCAGGCCAAGGTCGCCTCTTTATGAGGAGCGCCTTTCGCCAAGGTAAATCCGTCCGCCACAATGATGAACGACCCATCGGTTCCGGGATGGCTCACCCAGCCGAAATCGACGTTTTCCTTTTTGCTGGCCTTGATGAATTCACCGTCAGCCCAATCTCCCATTGAGCTAAAGGCCACTTTGCCTTCGATCAAGGCTCCGATGGCCTGGTCCCAACTCAAAGCAGAGTGATCCGAGTTCAGATAATCCTGCATTTTCGCGAAATGTTTCATCGCTTCCTTCACCTTGGGGTCATCCCACTTCATTTTGCCGGCGAACAAATCGAGCCATCCTTGGCCCCCGATCACCCCGAGCAAGGTATTTTCGAACAGTTGGGCGGAAGCCCAGATCCCGGAATCGCCGACCCCGAGCGCGGTGACGCCTGCCGCTTTAAGTTTATCGCAAGCCGCGAAAAACTCATCAAAGGTCATCTTGTCGCCAACGGTAATCCCATTCTTCTCCAGGAGCTTCTTATTGAACCAGAGATCGTTACCGCGATGCACTCCGGCCAATACTCCATAGGTCTTCCCGTCCTTGGTCATCAAATCGACCAGACCCTTGGGAAAGGCCTTATCCCATCCGTCACTTTTATAAAGATCGGTGATGGCTTCGCAATAACCTGGTTCCACATATTGGCCGAGCATTTCCCAACCAGGATGGCTCTGCCAGGTGTCGGGCGGATTACCACCGGCCAGACGGGTTTGCAGGACCGGACGCGCCGCCGAACCGCCGCCGCCGGCCACCGTGGCGTTAATGATTTCAACGCCGGGGTACTGTTTCTTGTAGGTTGTGAACAGCGCATCCAGCGCTGCCGCTTCACCGCCGGAAGTCCACCAGGAAAAGACTTCCAGTTTCTTTTCGCCGGCAGCCTGAGAGGTGAGAGGCGCTTGCACCAGGGCGAAGAATGATGCCAACGCAACGATGGGGGAACAAAAACGCATTTTGAGATGCATGACTTTTCTTAATTATCTTTCTTAAACCGAGCTATTGTTTGACTGCTAATGCTAAATTTACAGCTTTCGAAAACACTCCGTTGAGCGCTGTAGCCTGGGCGCCCTGAACCTTCCAGAAATTTAATCTGGATATAAGGCTATTAATCGCCGGCAGGTATAACTACTATTAGGGTGTTGGCATTTATTAGTTTCCGGATTACCTCCTTCTATTTGCTATCAATACCGGACGGCGACCCGTTGCCCGGTTTTCGTAGATTCCAGAACCGCGGTGGCCACCGCCAGAGAGCGAACTCCATCTTCCCCGGTGGCGAACGGCTTCCCCTTTCCCTTCACGGCAGCGTTGAAATGTTGTACCTGGTGACTATAAAGGTTCACCGGGTCGCCCAGATCGATCGGTTCTCTTTTTTGCTCTCTCTGAAGGAACACCCGTCCTTGCGGCTCTTGCGTCATCACATCTTCCGCGATCAGAGAGCCTTCGGTGCCATGAACCTCTAAGCCAGTAAGTGCATTTTTAATGGTGAACGCGTCATGAAATTGGGCCAGCAGACCGCTGCGGAAACGGATCACTCCCATCACCGCGTCCTCGAGACCGCTCTGAGAAAGTCCTTGCTGCCCCGATAAAGCAACCACTTCCTCGGCATCGTCGTCTAACGCAAAATGCAGCGTGTCAGCGTCATGAACGGTGATATCCAGAATGACGCCTCCGCCAGCTTCAGGCTTGTCGAGTCGCCACCCTTGTAACCGGGGAGGAAGATAAACCGCGTGAAACACCCGGGCCGCCAGAGGCTTGCCAATGGCCCCCTCTTTGATCAATCGGCGCACCGTTCGGTGGGTGACCGCATTTCGCAGATGATGATTGGTCCCGAGCACGACATCCGCCTGTCGACAGAATTCGAGCATTTCACGAGCGTCCGCGACGGTCAGGGCCAACGGCTTTTCGCAGAGCACGTGCTTTCCCGCTTGGGCAGCCAGGAAAACCTCATTTTTATGCCGCTCATTGGTGGTACTGACATAAACAACGTCGATCTCTGGATTGGCGAGCAGCGCCTCAACCGAGGTATAGGAATGCGGAATCCCGTTTTCGGCGGCATAACGCTTGGCCCGCTCCTCGCTTGAACTCATGACCGCGAGGACCGCGCTATCCGGTTGTCCGTTAATCGCCTCGATCATCCTGGTCTTCGCGATATCACTCGCGCCGATCAATCCCCATCCTAACTTTTTTTTATCTGTCATTGGTTTCGAGTTATTTTTGAAGATTCGATGAAAAAGGACGGCCGCAGGACTCACGGACGATCAATTCCGGGCGGAGAATCAGCTTTCGAAACGGTTGATCGGCGCGTGCAATGCGGTCGACGAGCATTTCCGCAGCGATCTCACCTATTTTTCCGGGCGTCGTATCCACGGTGGTCAACGGAGGCCGGCAAAGCGCCGATTCGGCTATATCGTTGAATCCAATCAAGGCGAAGTCTTGCCCCGGTTTTTGGCCGGCTGCCGACAAACCCTGCATCGCGCCAATGGCAACCATGTCATTGAAACAGAGTGCCGCAGTCGGGGCAGCCGACAACTGCAGCAGATGCCGGATCGATTGATAGCCCCCTTCTCGATCCGGAGGACTAGCTAGAATCCACGAGCGATCGATCGGACGGCGGTGTTTTCGAAGGGCGTTCTGGTAACCGATGATCCGTTCTTGCCGGGAAGAAACCTCCTCCGCCCCGCCGATAAAGGCGATTCGGTGGTGACCAAGAGAAATTAGATGCTCGACGGCGACTTGCGCGCCATAAACGTTGTCCACCCCAACGTAATCGGATTCGACTCCCGGCAGATTGCGCGCGAAAAGAACGATTGGGACCCGGCTGTTCTGGAACTGTCCGGTGAATTCCGCAGAACGATCGGTCGCCGGGCAAAGGAGAACTCCATCGGCAGGGTATTCCTGCATCGTGGCCAGCAGTCGTTGCTGTTTGCTAACCGTTTCCGAGGAGTTCCCGAGCAAAATCACATAGCCAGCGTCTCCGAGTTTGTTTTCTATCGCGACGATGATTTCGGCAAAAAAAGGATTGGTGATATCCGTGACGATCAGGCCAATGGCGTGCGTCCGCTGAGTGCGAAGACTGGCCGCCCCGCGATGATAAACATATCCGAGCCTGGTCATGGAACGCAGGACTCTCTCGCGCGTCTTCTGGGCGACGACGGGCACGTCGCGCAGAACCAAAGAGACCGTCGCGCGGGAAACCGAGGCGTCACTGGCGATATCTCTCAAGGTGACTCGCGCCTTTGCTTCCCGGGGTGCTTCGTTCCCTGGGGACTGGGCAGATGCCACCCCAGTGGAAATCCCTTGGCGGGGAGGAGCCACATCGCCTGAATGTCCGACGGAGGAGTGAATCATGGGGGGAGCTACCGCGAAACAGACCCAACTTAGATCGATCTAAGTAGGAGGCAACTTCCTTTTTTCGGGCCAGAATTTAAGAAGTCACCGGAGTTCAGAAGTTGCGAAATCGGCAGGACGTCAAGGGTCTGATTGAGCGATTAAACATCTGCTTCCATCAGGATCTCTCGAATTTCCCGAAAGCACGACGTGCGGCTATCGTTCCACTCCATCAAACAACAAGCCTTGTCCGACCGGCTCAACTGACGAATTCCTTTTTCGGAAACGCTGAGCGCGCGGAGGAGACGGTCGACGGCCACATCCCGTTTCAAAGGGGAATAAACCTTTTGGATGGCGGCCAACGCGCACCACTTAACTGCTGCGGGATGAAAAGCCGATACCTTGTTACCGTGCGCATCTTCTGCTGGCGACTCCTGACACCAGTTGTCAGGAGAGCTGAGCAATTCATGCGCTTTCATCTAATGTTTCATCCTTTTGCCTGCGCCTTTCGCCGAACAGGGGGAATTTCCAGGAAAGGCGTTCGCGCGTCCTAAGGCTAAAACGAAGCCCTCACCTACGATAAGAAAAGTAGTTTCGATGTCAACCGCGGTGTGCACTCGGTCACCCCGACCAACTCCAACGCGAAGAATCTCGCTGAAGCAAGCCGGGCGGCTTACCTACATAGGTCAGGCGTCCCGCCTGACCGCGCTTCTTTGATGGAAACGACTCTATTAGTGCTTTCAACCACAGCACAACCTCATTCGGACACCGACACCACGTTATTGGTCAAAAGCCTGCATCACCCGAGGGTTCGTACCAATTCGAAAAACATGGATCGCTCGACAAAAACCGGGAACACCTGGATCCGCCGAAGAGCCATTCCGAAACTCGAAGGCGATTCCACGCGTGGCATCGACAAACATTTCAATTTCCTTTTCGTTCCGACCTTCGTTCAAAGCGTAGGTAAGTTCTTCGTCGATCCGGAGATTTGGAAAGCTATTGAGAATCTCGGCAAAGCTGTTGCGGATCGAGATACCGGTAGGAGTCTGGAAAAAGGGGGAAGTCACTCTGATTTGTCGCACGATCGAAGGGCCGGCCGAATCCGAGGGTTCCCGGGTAAAATAGATCTCCAGTTCTTCTAAACCGTTTTGGCGTCTGCCTTCAAAGGCGGGACCCGACCGCCAGATTTCCCAGAGCCTTCCTCCCAAGCCGGCATCAGACAGCTTAGGTGCTCCCAGGCTGGCGTGAACCTCATCAAGTCTCTGGCCGAGGAAAACACGACCAACTCCCTTGTCCAGGGGAGACGGAGCCGGCACTACTACCCACATTCTGGCTGAGGGCGCTCGATACGCCTAAGGACCAGAGAAGGAATGTCGCAACGCTTCTCAAGAAGCCGACTTTGGTGATCAACATGTTTCAAATGCAACGCGTTTTGTGCGGATTTCCAAGCACGAACTCTTCCTCTCGAAGAAGAGGTGATGCGACTGCAGAACGGAAATGCGTCGCTGACTTCGGCCCGAATTGATCAAAAAAGACCATATCCTGGGCAAATGTAAAAAAAGACGCAAGTGAAACAAGCGAGCGAGCTTGCCGATCCACACGTTTTTTACGGGTTCAGTGGTGGCGACAGGGGCACCGAGGGTAGTTCCTAGCTAGATCACTGAGTGGCACAGGGTTTGCTTTAGCCGACATGGCCAACTAGGCGTTGCCAACCCCGCATCCAGAAATATTCCCATGAAGAGAAGCAAATTTTTGAAACTACTTGCCTTCGCGTCCTGTTTAACTTTCGCCTGTCTGCCCCCGCTCGTGGGCGCAGAGTCGAGCGAACCGATCAAGGTCGGAATTCTCCATTCCTTATCGGGCACCATGGCCATCTCCGAGACGTCCCTCAAAGATGTCGCGTTGATGACGATTGAAGAAATCAATAAGAGCGGCGGAGTCATGGGACGCCAGCTGGAACCGGTCATTGTTGACCCAGCCTCGAATTGGCCGCTCTTTGCGGAAAAAGCGCGTCAGCTTTTAAGTCAGGATAAGGTCTCGGTAGTCTTCGGTTGCTGGACATCCGTTTCGCGGAAATCAGTGCTCCCGGTATTTGAAGAACTCAATGGTCTTCTCTTCTACCCAGTGCAGTACGAGGGCGAAGAGATGCAGAAGAACGTTTTTTACACCGGCGCCGCTCCGAATCAGCAGGCCATCCCGGCTGTCGAGTATCTCATGAGCAAAGAAGGAGGCGCCGCAAAGCGTTTCTTCCTACTGGGGACGGACTATGTGTATCCCCGGACGACTAACAAGATATTACGCGCTTTCCTTCATTCAAAAGGAGTGCAGGACGCCGATATCAACGAGATCTACACCCCGTTCGGACACTCTGATTACCAAACGATCGTCGCCGATATCAAAAAATTCTCGCAGGGAGGAAAGACCGCCGTGGTCTCGACGATTAACGGCGATTCCAACGTTCCCTTTTACAAGGAACTGGGCAACCAGGGCTTAAAAGCCAATGACGTGCCGGTGGTGGCGTTCTCGGTCGGTGAAGAGGAACTCCGCGGAATCGATACGAAACCTTTGCTAGGGAATCTGGCCGCTTGGAATTATTTCATGTCGCTCAAGAATCCGGTTAACGAGGCTTTCAAGAAGGCGTGGTTTGCTTACGTGCAAGAGCACAACTTGCCAGGCGGTGACAAACGGGTGACCAACGATCCGATGGAAGCCACCTACGTCGGAATGCACATCTGGAAGCAGGCCGTCGAAAAAGCGGGCTCCACCGACGTCGACAAAGTAATTGAGGCGGCATACGGCCAGAAATTCAACGCCCCTTGCGGCTTCGAAGAGGAGATGGACGCCAATCATCACCTGCACAAGCCGGTGATGATCGGTGAAATCCGGGCCGACGGCCAATTCACCGTGGTCTGGAAGACCAAAGGCACGGTGCGGGCACAGCCTTGGAGCCCGTTTATTCCGGGCAACGATACGAAGCCTGACCACCTTTCCAGCGTGTGGCCAGCCGATTTCGGAGCCGGGATGGCGACCACGAACGGCAGCCAATCGCTCGATCGTTAACTTTGGGTCGATCTGGCAAAAATGCCACGCTCTTTCTGTTCCTTGTTGTTAGCTCTCATCGTTCTACTCGGTGGGAGCCTACGCGTCTACGCGCTCTCCGCTGACGACCTCAAGCCGCTCGCGGAAGATGATTTCGACGCTAAGGCCCAGGCGCTTAACCAAATCATTGCCTCCGGGGACCCGGCAGCGCTTCGGGTGCTGGAAGCGATGGCACAAGAAAACGTGGTCGCCACCTCTGATGGACGGGTTCTGATTCAGGATGGCGATGCTCTCAAAGACCCGATTACGGGTTCGGCGGTGGATATCAAGGCCAGCGACGTTCAACCGATCACCTTGAACAATCTGCTCCGGGCGCGGGTCGACAGCGGCATCAGCGGGCTTCGCTTGCAGGCTCCGGATCACGCGGTCCGGGAAAAGGCCATCAATGACTTGTTCCGCTCTCCGGATGCGGCGGCCAAGCCGCTCATCGAAGCTGCTCGAGGCAAGGAGACGGACCCGGTGTTAAAAGCGCGACTTGATCAATTGTGGGCGCTTACCGCCCTCCAGGATCCGGACGCCTCGAAAAGACTGCAAGCGGTCGAGTTGATCGCTCAACGGAAGGATCCGCAAATGCGGAGCCTCTTACTTCCGCTGGTTGGCAAACAACAAGACGGCACCTTCACCGAAACGGACGAGAAAGTACGAACGGCTGCCGAAGCCGCGCTCAAGGCGATGGCCTTCGAGCAATGGAAAATAGAGATGATTGGGACGCTGTTTGCGGGACTCAGTCTTGGAAGTATTCTCCTCCTGGCGGCTCTCGGATTGGCGATCACCTACGGATTGATCGGAGTGATTAACATGGCGCATGGAGAGTTTTTGATGATCGGCGCCTACGCGACCTATGTCGTCCAAGAATTCTTCCGAAGCCATTTGCAGGGGGCTTTCGACTGGTATCCCCTGGCGGCGGTTCCCGCCTCCTTTCTAGCTGCGGCGATCGCCGGGTTCATCTTGGAACGAAGCGTTCTTCGGTTCTTGTACGGTCGCCCGCTGGAGACATTGCTCTCTACCTTTGGAATCAGTTTGGTGCTGATCCAGGTCGTGCGGATGTTTTTTGGTGCTCAGAACGTCGAGGTCTCGAATCCTTCCTGGATGAGTGGAGGTATCGCGCTGATGCCCAATCTGATCCTGCCCTTCAACCGGATCGTCATCATGGCTTTCGCCTTCACGGTCGTCGGGATCGCTTCATTGGTTTTGAACAGGACTCGACTGGGACTTTATATTCGGGCGACCACCCAAAATCGCCGGATGGCAGCCTGCTCCGGAATCCGTACCTGGCAAGTCGACAGCTACGCCTTCGCGTTCGGGGCTGGAATCGCGGGCCTTGGGGGATGTGCGCTTTCCCAGATCGGGAATGTCGGTCCAGATCTCGGCCAGAACTACATTATTGACTCGTTTATGGTGGTGGTGCTGGGAGGGGTAGGCCAACTCGCGGGAACCATCATTGGCGCTATGGGCCTCGGAGTCATCAGCAAGGTGATTGAACCGTTCTGGGGTGCGGTCTTGGCGAAAATCGCGGTCCTCGTTTTGATCGTCCTGTTCATCCAAAAACGTCCCCGAGGTTTGTTCGCTCTCAAAGGTCGCAGCGTAGAGGTTTGAAATGAGCACCATGACCACCGTAACCGTCGAGCCTCCATCACCGCCCCCTCTGGTACTCCCGGCGCGGCAACCGATGTTGAGTCCGCTTTCCTGGCGTTTCCTGATCGTCGTCGTCATTGGCGTCCTCGCACTGGTCCCGATCTGTTCGATGCTCGTACCGGAAGGAAGCCCATTTCATCTTTCGGCCTACGCGCTGACCTTGGTCGGCAAAATCATGTGCTACGCGATCGGCGCGTTAGCGCTCGACTTGGTCTGGGGTTATTGCGGGATCCTTAGTTTGGGTCATAGTCTGTTTTTTGCGCTGGGCGGTTACATGATGGGCATGTACCTCATGCGATCAATCGGCCTCGAAGGGGTCTATCATAGTCCTCTTCCCGATTTCATGGTCTTTCTTGATTGGAAAGCTCTTCCCTGGTACTGGCACGGAACAGACAATTTCCTTTATGCCGCCCTGCTGGTGGTTCTGGTTCCCGGCCTGCTCGCCTGGATCTTTGGGTTCTTTGCTTTCCGCTCCCGTGTCAAAGGGGTTTACCTGTCGATTATCACCCAGGCCTTGACCTTTGCGGCCATGCTTTTGTTCTACCGAAACGAAACCGGATTTGGCGGAAACAACGGTTTCACCGATTTCAAACGTATCCTCGGCTTTCCGATCGCTGCCGTCGGCACGCGAGCCGGGCTTTTTATGATCACGTTTGCGACCTTGGTCGCTGGTTTTCTGGCTTGCAGATATATCGTCACCTCGAAACTGGGCCGGGTCGTGATGGCGGTGCGAGATACCGAATCCCGCCTGATGTTTCTTGGCTATAATCCGCTAGGCTACAAGCTCTTCGTCTGGACTTTTTCAGCGGTCCTGTGCGGGATTGCCGGGGCCCTTTACGTGCCGCAAGTTGGAATCATCAACCCAAGCGAAATGTCGCCCGGGAACTCGATCGAAATGGCGATCTGGGTCGCGGTCGGCGGACGCGGCACTCTGATCGGACCGATCATCGGGGCCTTCATCGTTAACGAAGCGAAGAGCTTCCTCACCGCCACGTTATCGGATTATTGGCTCTTTTTTCTCGGCGCGATGTTCGTCATTGTCCCGCTCTGGTTGCCGAAAGGGGTAGTGGGTCTTTTCCAGAAGCTCATCCGTAGCAAATAAATGAAAGACCAGACCATGAGCGACACGCAACCTGATAGGTCCAGGTCGACTCCCGACACCGGCGATGCGACCGGTCTGGGGCATGTAAACGTCCCGGGCGAAGTAGACCTTTCGCACGGAATTATTCTCTATTTGGAGGACGTCAGCGTCAGTTTCGACGGGTTTCGGGCCTTGAACAAATTATCCCTCTCCGTGGATAGTGATGAATTGAGATGCATCATCGGCCCCAATGGAGCTGGCAAAACAACCATGATGGATGTTATTACCGGCAAAACCAAGCCGGACCATGGTCAAGTTTTTCTTGGTCAGACCATTGATCTGAAACGTCTGGATGAACCCAGAATCGCGCAAGCCGGGATCGGTCGAAAATTTCAAAAGCCGACGGTTTTTGAACAGCACACGGTTTGGGAAAATCTCGATTTGGCGATGCACGAGGACAAAAGATGGTTCCATACGCTTCGCTCCAAACTAACTGGAGTGGCACTGGCCAAGATAAAAGAAACCCTCGCGCTAGTCCGGTTGGAAAGCGAGGCCTTCCGACAAGCCGGCGAGCTTTCGCACGGCCAGAAGCAACTGCTGGAGATCGGGATGCTGCTGATGCAAGAGCCGCGTTTGCTATTGCTGGATGAACCGGCCGCCGGAATGAGTGATCACGAGACAGCGCAGCTGGCGGAGTTGCTGAATCATCTTCGCGGCAAATGCTCCATGATGGTGGTCGAGCATGACATGGAATTTGTGGCGGCGCTAAGCGGTAAGGAAGGCAAAGTCACCGTTCTTGCTGAAGGAAGCGTGATCGCCGAAGGCACTTTGGATCAGGTCAAACGTGACGAACGCGTCATCGAATCTTACCTGGGCCGCTAACCCAAATCCTCCTATACACCCCAATCGTCGAACGCTGAACGTCAAATGCCGAACGCCAAACGTTAAACTGCTATGCTGGAAGTTGACTCGGTAAACCAATACTATGGCGGAAGCCATATCCTGAGAAATGTGACTTTCACGCTGCCGAACGGACAGCTGACCGTTTTACTGGGTCGAAACGGGGTCGGGAAGACCACTCTGCTCCGATGTTTGATGGGCGTGGTGCCGATCCGGACGGGCAAGATTCTCTGGAATAAGAAGCCGTTGGAAAGAATGCCTCCTTATAGCCGGGTGACAAACGGACTGGCCTACGTTCCCCAAGGTAGGGACATCTTCCCGCGGCTAACGGTGGAGGAGAATCTCCTGGTCGGCGCTGCCGGCAACAAATCGGTGCGTACGGTTTCAGACGATATCTACGAACTTTTTCCGATTCTAAAGTCGATGAAAACCCGGCGTGGAGGGGACTTGTCCGGCGGACAACAACAGCAACTGGCAATTGGCCGGGCGCTGATGGGCAAGCCGCAGTTATTGATTCTCGATGAACCAACCGAAGGCGTTCAGCCATCGATCATCCAGGAGATCGGCAAAACCCTTCGCCATATTGTGACCGAGATGAGCCTGACCATCTTGCTGGTTGAACAGTACTATGATTTTGCTCATCAGCTGGCAGATCGTTACCTAGTGATGAGCCGGGGTGAAATGGTGGCCAGCGGGGCAGGATCAACGATGGACCAGGACGGAGTTCGCCATATGATCGCGGTTTAAGTGGCCCGAACCCTCCGCTTACTATCACCTTGGGAAGCGAGAGGGACGTCAGATACGAACTTTAGAAGGCAAGGCAGGATGCTTTGCTCACATTATGTCCATCACAGCACCTACGGACGATGACCGTTGGCCGGCCGAACTTCACCTTCGGTTCGCGCGGGATAAAAAGCGTTCCGTGTTGATCGAAAACCGCCACGCTGGACCCCTGGTCGTCCAAAAAGCCATCTATCCTGAAGGCGAACAGATTTGTCACGTCGTCATCGTTCATCCACCCGGGGGAATGGCAGGAGGTGACGAGCTAACCTTGGAAATTGATCTGGCCGCGAATAGCAGCGCCGTGATTTCGACTCCGGGAGCCGCCAAATGGTACAAGGCACCCCGCCGAACATGCCGGCAAAAAACCACCATCCGCTTGGAAAAAGGATCGACCCTCGACTGGCTCCCCCAAGAAAACATCTTTTATAACGCGACCCGCGCCGAGTCGGTGTTCACGTTGCAAATAGAATCTGGAGCGACCGCCATTGGCTGGGACATCGGCTTGCTTGGCCGGCAAGCATCTGGCGAACAATGGCTGGAGGGTTCTCTCCGTTTTGAAACCTCGCTCGAGACACCAGAAGGGGTACCTCTCTGGGTCGAACGGCTGCGCCTGGAGGCATCTGACTTCTTGCGAAAAGCTGGTCAAGGTCTCGGCGGATTCAACGTTTTCGGTACGCTGTGGGCCATCGGCTCCGGTTGCACGGCAGCCGTCGCTGAAGAATTGGCTTCCGAATTGCCGTTTGAAACCGATTTACGAGCCGGGGTAACCACCCTGCCGGAGGGAATACTTCTGATCCGCGGCTTGGCCCACGAGGTCGAGCCGTTGCGCCAGATGATGATGGATTGCTGGCAGCGCCTGAGACCCTTGGTGCACGGTTTGCCCTCTCAACCTCTCCGGCTTTGGGCGACGTGAAATCATCGACATTTGACTCTGACTTTCCTTAGACTCCAAACGTCCCATGAATCTTACGCCAAGAGAAAAAGACAAACTTTTGATTTTCACTGCTGCGCTCCTGGCCGAAAAACGCCTGGCCCGCGGAGTAAAATTGAATCATCCCGAAGCAGTCGCCTACCTCACATCGGCGCTTCTGGAAGGGGCTCGCGACGGCAAGAGTGTCGCCGAGCTAATGCATTACGGCACGACGTTGCTGAAAGCCGATCAGGTCATGGAAGGCATCCCGGAAATGATCCACGAAATTCAGGTCGAAGCCACGTTTCCTGACGGGACAAAACTCGTCACGGTTCACCACCCGATCGTTTAACTATTATCAAAAACTAACTCATGATCCCGGGCGAAATCATCACCGAGGCTGGCGAGATCCAACTTAACGCCGGACGAAAAACTATTAGTCTGACCGTCGCTAATACAGGAGACCGGCCAATCCAGGTGGGCTCCCATTTTCATTTTTACGAGGTCAATACGGCGCTTCATTTCGAGCGCGATCTATCACGCGGTTTCCGGCTGAATATTACGGCCGGCACCGCCGTGCGATTTGAGCCGGGGCAAAAACGGACCGTCGAACTCGTCGAGTTGGCCGGCGACAGAATTGTCTACGGGTTTAACGCCAAGGTAATGGGCAAGCTTTGAACCGAGTGTACTCTTGATCGATTGACTATGAAAATCTCTCGCCACGCCTACGCCCAAATGTTCGGGCCAACCACCGGTGATCGAGTGCGCCTGGCCGACTCGGAGCTGTTTATCGAGATAGAGCAGGACTCGACGATTTACGGAGAAGAAGTAAAATTTGGGGGTGGCAAAGTGATCCGAGATGGGATGGGCCAATCCCAGCGAACCTCCAAGGAAGCCGTCGACACCGTGATCACCAATGCTGTTATTGTCGATCACAGCGGGATCTTGAAAGCGGATATCGGGATCAAGAACGGCCGAATCTCCGCGATCGGCAAAGCGGGAAACCCTGACATTCAGCCAGGGGTCACCATCATCATCGGACCTGGAACGGAGGTGATTGCCGGAGAAGGCAACATCCTTACGGCAGGAGGAATCGACACGCACATCCATTTCATCTGCCCACAACAGATTGACGATGCGCTCGCTTCTGGGGTCACCACCTTGATCGGAGGCGGGACCGGACCGGCCCACGGGACATTCGCCACCACTTGCACTCCCGGCCCATGGCACCTCGAGCGGATGCTCCAGGCGGCCGACGGCTATCCGATTAACCTCGGCTTTCTTGGCAAAGGCAACGCCAGCCAACCGGAGCCGTTGCGGGAGCAGATCGAGGCTGGAGCACTCGGATTGAAGCTGCATGAAGATTGGGGAACCACGCCGGCGGCCATCGACAATTGTCTAGCGGTCGCCGAAGAAACCGACACCCAGGTCGCAATCCATACTGATACGCTGAATGAAGCGGGCTTTGTGGAAGCCAGTATCGCCGCCTTCAAGGGTCGAACGATCCATACTTATCATACGGAAGGCGCCGGCGGCGGACATGCGCCCGACATTATCAAAGTCTGCGGTGAAGCCAACGTTCTTCCTTCGTCCACGAACCCCACACGGCCCTATACCATCAACACCCTGGATGAACACCTGGATATGCTGATGGTATGTCATCATCTGGATCCGGCGATCGCCGAAGATCTCGCCTTCGCGGAGTCGAGAATTCGGCGGGAAACCATCGCCGCTGAAGACATCCTCCATGATCTGGGCGCCCTCTCGATGATGTCCAGCGACTCGCAGGCGATGGGGCGAATCGGCGAGGTGATTACGCGGACCTGGCAAACGGCGCACAAAATGAAAGTGCAGCGCGGAGCTCTGTCCGGAGACCCGTCTAGAAACGACAATCAGCGGGTCAAACGCTACGTTGCCAAGTACACCATCAACCCGGCGATCGCCCACGGAATCGCCCACGAAATCGGTTCTGTCGAAGTCGGAAAATGGGCTGATCTGGTTCTTTGGGAACCTGCCTTTTTTGGGGTGAAACCGGCTCTGATTCTAAAAGGCGGGATGATTAACCTGGCGTTGATGGGTGATCCGAATGCTTCAATTCCGACTCCACAGCCAGTCCATTACCGCGAGATGTTCGCCACCCGCGGAGGTGCGCTAAGCAAAACTTCGCTAACCTTCGTCTCGCAGGCGGCTGAAGCCGCGGGCATCGCTGAGCGATACGGTCTGAGAAAACGTTTAGTGCCAGTCCGGGGCATTCGGTCTCTGCGAAAAACAGACATGATCCATAACAGTTACCAGCCGAAGATCACCGTCGATCCCGAAACCTACCAAGTGGTCGCTGACGGTGAACTTTTAACCTGCGAGCCAGCGAAAACCTTGCCGATGGCTCAACGATATTTCCTGTTCTGAATTCCGCAGATTTCCTCGAGACATGTCGTCGCTGTTAAGGGTCGAAAAATACGCTAGTCGCGCGGTAACGGAAGCTGAGAGACGTCGTCTTCCAACGCTTTTGTTGCCGTTTCGAACTTCGACGGAAGAGCCGGTTCAAAGCGACGTTGGGTGACGGAACTGCCGTGGCTCTCTTCCTGCCGCGCGGTTCGGTGCTGCGCGACGGCGATCTTTTGGAAGCAGAAGACGGATCTCTCCTCAGAATCGAAGCGGCTCCAGAAAACATCCTGCTGGTTACCGCCGAGACCTCCTATGCCCTCATGCGGGCCGCCTACCATTTGGGGAATCGTCATATCCCGGTCGAGCTCGGAAAAGACTACCTTAAGCTGGAGATCGATCCGGTCCTGCAAGAGATGCTAGGGCAACTCGGGGTCGCGGTGCGCGAAGAGACTTCTCCTTTCCAACCGGAAGGCGGGGCCTACGGAGGCGGACACCGCCATGGGCACGACGAAACCTTCGCCGAGGATTACGCCCTGGCCAACCAGGTCTTTAGCGAACATCACATTCATCCAGACGGCCAGCAACCTAAGGACCTGCCTTCGCACGATGACTTCCACGGTCACCAGCATTCGTAGGCTTCTCGGGCTTCTTCATCTGGCGTCTCCGGCTCTTCCGATTGGTGGATTCAGCTATTCGCAAGGACTGGAAGGAGCGATCGATGCTGGACTAGTGCACGATGCCGACACCGCCCAAACCTGGATTCAAAGCGGGCTGGAGCATGTTCTAGCCACCAACGAACTCCCGATGCTGGCCATCCTCCATCGCCAATGGGAAGACGGGAATTCTACCGCGATCAGCCGGTCGAATACCTGGTTTCTGGCGAGCAGGGAATCGTTCGAGCTTCGCCAGGAAACTGAACAAATGGGATGGTCCCTCGCTCAACTGGCTCTCTCTTTGCAATGGCATGACGAGACGCGTCGGACCCTGCTTCGCTCTTTGAAGCCGATCTGTTTGCCGACCGCGTTCGCCTATGCAGCTGGCGCCTTGCAAATCGAACTGGAATCTTGCCTCGCGGCCTATTGTTTCAGCTGGACCGAAAACCAGGTCGCCGCAGCTCTCAAGGCCGTCCCGTTGGGGCAAGTTGCCGGACAAAAAATCCTGTTCGCCATGCACGTCCTCATCCCTAAAGTGGTGCTTCGGGCGATCGATATTGGACCCGATGAGATTTCCACCTTCGCCCCCCATCTCGGGATTCTCTCCGCCCGACATGCCAACCAATATTCACGGCTCTTTCGCTCCTAAGCTAAACTACCAACATGCGAGGAGAGATTCATCGAGGAGATTCGTTGCCTGGTTACCTCTCCGTGGGTAGCTCGGGGCTTAAAAGGAGAACTTTATGAGCAACTCTCAACGTACGAAGCGCAATCCACCGTTGCGCGTCGGCATTGGCGGACCGGTCGGCTCCGGAAAAACCACTCTCGTGGAGATGCTTTGCAAATCGTTGCGAGACCGGTATGACCTGGTCGTAATCACCAATGACATTTATACCAAAGAGGACCAACGGCTTTTGATTGTTGCTGGAGCACTTCCGGCCGAACGAATTTTGGGGGTGGAAACCGGAGGTTGCCCGCACACCGCGATTCGCGAGGATGCTTCAATCAACTTGGAAGCGGTCGACCGGATGCTGCAAAAATACCCGGACGCCGACGTCGTGTTTATCGAATCTGGCGGCGACAACCTGGCCGCAACTTTCAGTCCGGAACTTTCCGATTTGACGATTTATGTCATTGACGTCGCTGGCGGGGAAAAAATCCCCAGAAAAGGAGGTCCGGGGATCACCAAATCCGATCTGCTGATCATCAACAAGACCGACCTTGCTCCCTACGTCGGCGCTTCCCTGGCGGTGATGGAGAGTGATGCGAGAAAGATGCGCGGGCACCGCCCGTTCGTGATGTGCAACCTCAAGGATGGGACTGGTCTCGCTGAAATCGCGGCATTCATTGAGCAAGAAGGACTGCTCCAGAACGCTTGATTTCTTAGCGCGGGAAAGGACATCGGCAGTTCGCCTCGAGCTTGACTGCTGGCTTGTCTGAAGGAGAGGTTTCAATCATGACCAATTCCTCATTGTTTGCCGAGGCCAAACGTTTCATTCCGGGCGGTGTCAATTCCCCGGTTCGAGCGTTTCGAAACGTTGGAGGAGAACCGTTTTTTGTCTCGCGTGCCAAAGGGTCACACATCTGGGACGTCGAAGGACGCGAATATATTGACTACGTCGGAACCTGGGGTCCCGCAATCCTGGGTCACGCTCCGGATGTTGTCGTGGAGGCGGTCCGCGAAACCGCCAAGAGCGGTTTGAGCTTCGGGATTCCAAATCCGCTGGAGGTCGAAATGGCGCGGTTGATTTGCCACTGGGTCCCCTCGGTTGAAAAGGTCCGGATGGTAAACAGCGGCACGGAGGCGACGATGTCGTGTGTCCGCTTGGCCCGTGGCGCGACCAACCGCAAACTGATCGTCAAATTTGAAGGCTGTTATCATGGCCACGTCGATTCGCTCCTGGTCAAGGCCGGCAGCGGAGCGCTCACCCATGGCAACCCGGACAGCGCCGGCATTCCTCAAGAGTTTGCTGATCTAACCATTGCGATTCCTTTCAACGATCCGGAGGTTCTGGCCCAGACATTTCAAAAATTTGGCGAACAAATTGCGGCGGTCATCGTGGAGGCGGTGCCGGCCAATGCCGGGCTATACCTGCCCAAACCGGGCTTCTATCGAGAATTACGAGATTTTTGCGACCAATACGGTACTCTTCTGATCTTCGACGAAGTGATGACCGGGTTTCGAGTCGCCAAGGGGGGGTATCAGGCCCTCGCTGGAATCAAACCCGAGCTCACGGCAATGGGTAAGGTCATCGGGGGCGGGTTGCCAGTCGGGGCATTTGGAGGTCGGGCAGATATCATGGATTTGCTTTCTCCAGAGGGACCGGTCTACCAGGCGGGAACTCTTTCCGGCAATCCTTTGGCCATGGCCGCCGGCCTAAGCCAGTTGCTTGAATTGGAACGAGTGGACGGCTGGACGCAGCTCGAGAAACTGGGTCAACAAATGGAGAACGAGGTCCGAGACATTCTTCGCCAACTCGGCAAAAACTATCAATTCCATCGCCTGGGTTCGATGTTCTGTCTCTTTTTCACCGAGGACCAGGTCTGGAGTTTCGCCGACGCCATGAAATCGGATCTGATGGCCTTTCGAAAATTCTTCCATCTTTGCCTGGATCGCGGCGTCTACTTCGCGCCTTCTCAGTTTGAAACCGGCTTCCTTTGCCTGGCGCACACGGCGGCCGATCGGGAGAAAACCACCGCCGTGATCGAAGAATGCCTCAGCCTGATCTGAGAGGAACAAGTGAACCGTCTCCTAGATGCTGAACCCTGCCAGGCGATGGCCATTCGGCCAAGTCTCATAAACCTCGAAGTTTTCGATTCGCCACATCTCGTTCTCCTGGATCATGGTGAAAAGCGCGGGCGTGACCTGACCATGGGCTCCCGAGAAATAGACCTCCACCATCGCTCGATGATATTCCAGGGTGGTGGCCCCGAACTGCAACTTCTGGGGCTGGGAAATGCGCCCATATTCAGTCTGAATCTTTGAGACGTACTGAATGAGCGTGAAATGTTCCTGAACCCCTTTCGATGCCTGGCCATAGGCCTTTCCGAAGTCATCAGATCGACAGGCCTCGAATTGCGCGGCGATTACTCCATAAAGCGGTTTTGGGTCAAATTCCTCTTCGATCCTTTGCCGCCAAACATGCGTCGCCACCGCCGCCACACCACTGACGACGAAGAAGCTCATCAAGAACAACGATTTGAGACGCGGCATCATGCGTCATCCGGGATCCAGCGACCTTAAATAGGTGAAAGAGTAGATTCCGGAGCTATGTCCATCCGCCCACTCGGGCTGAATTCCATATCCGCCCACCACGGAGCAGCGCTTTAATTGGAAGCTTGTCGGACCTAGCTTCACGTCCCCTTTATAGACTTGGCCCAGAATATCCTTTTCCCCCGCGCACAAGGCGCACGGGCATTGCTTCCTCAAAGATTCGAGTGGCAAATAAGTCTCATCTCCATCGGTCCATCGCAGCGCTAGCTCGTTGCCAATGATGGTCATGTTTTCCAAGCCCAGCTGCATAAGCTTTATTCTAGCCATTGTTGCGAAAGGAAACAAGCCAGGAGCAGCTTTCCTTGCCCGCAGTTCATTGACTCCGATGGGGATAAAGCTTAGGAAGTGAGACCATGAGTATCAGCTTTTTCGCCGAATGCACTGTCCTGATCACGGGCGCCTCTGCCGGGATTGGACGTGAGTTTGCCCGGCAACTGGCTCCAGCGGTGAATACGATGATCCTGGTAGCTCGCCGGAATGATCGACTCGAAGCGCTGGAACTGGAGTTGAAGATCATCAATCCCCATCTGGAAGTGTATTGCCGGCAACTGGACCTGCGTGATCAAGCTGCGCTCGAAAGATTTTGCAATTGGCTCGACGAAAGTGGCCTTTCCGTGGATCTGCTGGTCAATAACGCCGGAGTCGGTGATCGCGGAGCGTTTATCGACAGCGAATGGGAACGGGTTCAGGCCATGCTTCAGGTCAATATTGAAACCCTGACTTATCTGACCTATCGAATCCTGCCCAGCATGCGCAAATCGGCCTGCGGCGCGATTCTGAATGTGAGTTCGGTGGCCAGCCTGATACCGGTGCCTAACCTGGCCGTCTACGCGGCCACGAAAGCTTATGTCACCAGCTTCGGTGAGGCTCTGCGAGCGGAACTTCGAAGCCTTAATATTTCCGTCACCACCCTTTGCCCAGGACCGGTTCCGACCGAGTTCTCGGATGTGGCCAGCCGGGGTGCCGTCGCTCCTTCCTCTCCGACCCAGGAACTGTTTAGTGTGCCCGTCCAAGAGGTGGTACGCCGGGGGTTAAATGCCGTTTCTCGAGATAAGGCGCGAGTCATCCCGGGTACTTTGGTCAATTTGACCATGACGACCGTCGCTTTCATTCCAATGTTTCTCAAACGGCTGATCCTTAACGCTCAGGTCGCGCGAGAAAAGGCTTCATCCGGGTTGCCTGCTCACCCGGACTATGAGACCTCCGGCATGATTTAGGTCATCCATGCTTGCCCAAATCTATTATTATCTTTTCGGTTTGGTGGCGATCGCGGGCGGGGCGATGGGTTATGCCCGCGCCAAAAGCAAAGCCTCCCTGATTGCCGGCGGCGTAAGCGGAGGGCTTTTGATCATCGCCGGATTGCTCTCTCCCACGGTACCCGGATTTGTCCTCGCGCTAATTGTTTCCATTTTCTTACTGATCCACTTCGGCCGCTCTTATGCGGTCAAGAAAAAACCGATGCCGGCGATCCCCATGATTTTCCTGAGCGGTATCTGTATCGTCGTGACCGCGATCGCCTGGCACGCCAGATAGCGACGTTCATGGGAATTGACCCGTCTGGGCAATCTGGGATTCGAGTCTGGGGAGCCGCAGTTCTGACGGTCCTTCTCACTGCCTGTCCCGGACCAAAACCTTCCGGCCAGGAGTCAACGGCCTCGCCATCTCCGACCGTCGTTCCCACCTCCACCCCAACCCCCACTCCAACCCCCACCCCGACTCCTACTCCGTTGCCCGAAACCTTCGTCCCTTATTCTCGCCTGGAAACCGCGAAGCTATTCAACGGTCTGGAGATCCATACAAAAGTAACGACGGTCGAAGGTGCTCCGGCGCTCAATGAACGAAAAACACCTGATGCCTATACCCTGAATCTCGACGTTCAGGTGCGGGTGCCCCAGGCCGCCCAAACCTTGGAGCAGTTGACTGCCGCCGACCCATTGATCGATCCTCTATTACCGGGATTAAAAGATGAACTTCCAGCCTCGAAAGTGTCAAATTTCTATCACGGCCTCTATCAACTGAAAGTCGACGCCGTCAATCGTGCCTTGGTCCGCCTTGATCAGCTCGTTTCCCGACACAATTTCTTCGACTGCAACACTATCCTGGAGCTGCAGGACCACAAAACCAGTCGCAAAGCACTGTTGATTCAAAGCGACATGGATGTAAATGCCGATGGGTCGGACGCCGACCGGGCTTCGGATGTCGACGGTTCGACCGCTAATTTTCAACCCTTCACCAGTTATCGTTGGCCCAAGAAAACCAGCAAACCGAGTCAGTTCCTTCCGGAAAGAGAAGAAAAACTGAAACAGCTCCAGTCTGAGTACGAAACGAAGGCCACGCCGCCCGAGCGGAAAAAAGCTCTCAAGGATCAGATCGAACAAGTGCAAAGGGAGGTCAACGATCTGAAAAAATTCAGCTTCCTCATTGCGAAGGCCGACCCTTATATCGTGCTCCCTGGATTTATGTTTCGGCAACCGAATAACCCTTTTCAGCCGAAGCTCGGAGACTGTGTGGTCGTAAGTTATCAAGGCAAACTATACCCGGCCGTGCTGGGCGACGTCGGTCCGTCCTATAAAATTGGGGAGGCTTCTCTCCGGATCTGCAGCCAGTTGGATCCGCGATCGACCGCCTACAATCGGCCGGCCAGCGATTTAAATATCACCTATCTCGTCTTTCCGGGTTCCGCCGAAGAGCAGCCCGGACCTCCTGATTTGGCAAAACTGCGCGATCGTTGTTCGGCTCTCTTGAACGAAATTGGAGGATACAGTGGGGATATGTGGACCTGGGAAGATCTCCTGTCCAAACCAACGCCTTCTCCTTCGCCTTCGGCCTCTCCATCTCCGTCAGCATCTCCAACCGGAAATGTTACCCCCAGCGTCTCGCCGTCAGTAACACCATAAATTCGTATTGGCCCTCTTACGATCTTCCCAAACCGCCGGCGAAAATATTGCCCCTCTCGTGCGGCAACCGAAGGATTGGGTTTGATATCCCTGGATAAAGTAATCATCCTTGTTACATTAAGGGAATGCAGAGCTGCCGGTTTGCTTTTGCGGTCCACGTGATGGCGGTTCTAGCCTTGGAAAAGACCGCTTGCTGTCCCTCTTCTCGACTGGCACTGACCGTCAATACTAATCCGGTGGTGATTCGACGGCTCCTGATTGATCTCCAGGAAGCCGGTCTGATCTCTACCTTGCGGGGGCCGCAAGGTGGAGCGCTCCTGCAATGCAAACCTGAAAAGGTGACCCTGCGCGAAATCCATGACGCCGTCGCTCAGGGTAACACCTTTGCCACCCATCCAAACGAACCTTCTCCGGAATGCCCGGTCGGACGCAAAATTGGCAAAGTGATGCAAAACATCCAGGATCGCGCCAATCGGGCCTTGGCGCGGGAACTTGAGAAAACGACCCTGGCCGACGTCCTGCGTGATTTGCGGCGTGGCTAAAAGTTCCGCTTGATTTGTAACAAAACGAGTTACATTTAGGGAGCTTCTTTTGAAAGGACATTGTCATGCTTTCTGAATTTGAACCAACTTGGGTTCCGGTCCTCCTGGAAAATCCCGCCACCGTCTCGCCTCCGATTCGAGCTCCATTCACCGACGACCAATTACTCGATGCCTATTCGGAGACCGTGAGCGGAGCCGCCACGAATGTCGCGCCGGCGGTGGTGAACATTCAAAGCAAAAACCCCTCCTTGGGCAGACGAGGCGAAGGAGGCGGAAGTGGATTCTTAATCGCCCCGGACGGCTTTATCTTGACCAATAGTCACGTGGTTCACGGCGCTCAATCGATCGAAGTCACTCTGCATGACGCACGATCTTTCACCGCAACGTTGATTGGAGATGATCCGGACACCGATCTGGCCGTCATTCGCATCGACGCCGCGCAACTCCCTTTCCTCCCTTTTGCCGATTCCAAAAAACTCAGGGTAGGCCAGATCGCGATTGCCATCGGTAGTCCCTATGGTTTCCAGCAAACGGTGACCGCCGGAGTCGTCAGTGCCTTGGGCAGGTCGATGAGGGCACAATCGGGACGATTAATGGACGATATCATTCAAACGGACGCCGCGCTGAATCCCGGGAACTCTGGCGGGCCATTGGTCAACTCTTCCGGGAAAGTGATTGGCGTAAATACGGCCGTTATCCTGCCAGCGCAGGGACTTTGTTTCGCCATCGCCGCCAATACGGCCCAACTGGTGACCGCGTGGCTCATCCGGGACGGCAAGATCCGCCGAAGCTATCTGGGATTGGCTGGCCAGAACACCACGATCCATCCGCGACTGGTTCGCCACCATAAACTATCTAATAACCAGGGCGTCTTGGTTGCCGGCACAGAACCGGAAGGGTCGGCCCGACAAAGCGGCCTCGCTGAAGGGGATATCATCATTGCCTTTAAAGAATCACCGATAACCAGCATCGACGATCTTCATCGGGTGCTGGTTGGAAAAGAGATTGGAATTGAGTCCCCTTTGACGGTGATCCGCGGCGTCGAGATGATGGACCTGCGCGTCATTCCCCAGGAGTTGCCTCGGTCGTCTTGAGGTAGCTCCATATAGGATTGGCGTGCCCAGAGGCCTTGGCAAAATCTGCCGTCCCCTAACCATCCTGCTGCTACTCACCTGGCTGGAGGAAGGACAGGCCGAAATAATTACGGCAGTCCGTCGCCACTTCTGCTTCTGGGGCAGCTATCGGCGACAATGGACGGGACCTGGCAGGATGGGGATAAGTTTGGCAGGATGCCAGAGAGTTGAAGAAAGCCATCGCAAACCGGGCCGGGCGGCTGATGGCAAACTGAGCCCTAGACTGAGCAACTCGCGGTTCTCACAAAACGTCTAAAAAATAAATGAAAGCATGCTACGCCTGATAGCGCTAGATGATGAGTACTAACAGCTCGAACATTACAGCAACATGCGCAGTAGATATAAGAAGGATAATGTTATGGCGATAATAGAAAAAGTAGGTACAAAAAAGGCGATGGTAGATGTTAAGATAGATAAAGAACAAAGAACTCTCTTATAAGCAAAAGTTCGCGAGAGAAACAGAACTTGCGAAACGACCACAGGACAGCTACGCATCAATTTCCGCGCGAGATAGAGAAGAAAAAAGCGAACATAGTAGATGCGCTAATAGACATTGCTGGAGAAGAAAAAGGAAAAAATAGCTTTTTTCACGCAAAGAAACGAAACAATATACGGCTTTACCATAGGTATGACGCCCTACAACGGCATGGTATAACTGATAAAAGGAAAATATAGAATGTAAGATAAAAAAGCAACACAATGGAAGTGGAAGGAGCGATGACTGACTACAGACAGAGGAAAAAACGGCCCGAGCAAGTGATGATGTATGGGACCTAGAGAAATGTGAGAGGTATATAAGACTATGAAGGGATACAGATATTAAAATGTTATACTAGAATGTCTACTTTGTAGGTAGAAACTCGCTCGCAGAGACCCTAGGAAAAACAGAAGCTCGAATAATAGTCACACAGGTAGTTAAAATGAAAGTAGAAAGATGAGATTAAAGATAGTAAGAGAATAAAGGGAAGATCTCAGGGCAGAAGAATAAGTAAGAGAAGGAGAGTTTAGGAGAAATAGAAGGATATATAGCTGAAAGGATACTGAAGATAGCGCTGGGGAAGATAGAAGAACAAATCACCCGCGAAAAGATAGATAGATGCGATAGAAGAGTAGGGTGAATAAGATATAGGACTGGGAGAGAAACTTTATATTGAGAAGAACGGAACAACAAGAGAGACAACAAGTTTGGCTTACTCTGATGAAGGGAGGTCAATAAGTGCCGTTACAGTGGTAAGATATCGAAGATCTCTAGAAAAGGAGAAACACCGCGATGAAAGAAATCAGACGAGAACTAACATATTCTGGATGGTACGGTTGCTAGAAGAGCTAGGTTTTGTGATGGTAGAAGTGATGATAGGTCAGAGAGGCTTACAGCTACAGTAGATACGGACTAGCCGATTGCGTCTCCAGGAGAAACAAGAGCATCTGAATAGAGCAAAAAGGGAAATGGTAGAACAGGCAGAAGAAGCTCATAGAGAAATACAAGCGGCACTGGATGAAAAAAAGAAGTATATAGGGAGCTAAGGCGCTGTAAAAAGATTGGCGCAGGAAGCTCTGCAGCTGAACGAACTATACGGAAGATAAGAAAGCGATATAGGCTCTCAGACGCCTAGATGAGAGGCTAATAAGATGGTGGCGATCGAAAAGCGGGCGCTGGCCTGGCGAAGCAAACAGGAGATAACCTGGCTAATCTGGCGCAGCAAAAAGACCCAGGTGCGCGCCTTCGTTGCCACTTTGCGAAACGAAGCAGAATTGCAGGAAGGAAGACGGAGGTTGCGATTAAGCGATAGAATTTAAATCTCAGCAAAAGGCGCAGGGTGAAGAGGCGGCTCGAATGGCACTGCTGCTCACGAATCATGCGTCAAGAACAGAATCATGGACTCGTTGATTTCAGGACCGATGTCGCCGACTTGGCTCGGATCGTCGAATAGTTCAACGCCGAAGAGGATGTCGATAACCTTATCGACCTCAAGGACAACCTGCTTAGGCCGGCTCTCGATCGAATCACCTATCAACCTGAACTTAATTCGAGGACTTGAAAACCGCTCTTTTCGGCAACGGCTTCAGCGTGGACGAAGCACACCGCAAAATAGTCGTAGGTGGCAAAAACGGTCTTTACACTCTGCGACGGGACAACCTCCTTTATTCGAAGTCGATCGCGAAAAACTTAAAGATGACTTCGTAGACTTGGCTCATAGCATTGACTCGCGGTCGCCGCGTTCTACGCGAAACGGCTCAGATTCGCTCCCAGTCGTTGGCGGTTCAGATGGAGCAGAATCTGACGTGCGAATTGGCAGCAGATGCTGATTTTCGGCGTCAGCTGTTTAGTTCTCTTTTGGATCCTCTCTTGGTTCATCTCTCGGAATATCCGCGACCGGGTGCTGGCCATCCAACTGGCGAAGGCAGACGCGGAATCGGCAAAAGAAGCCGCTGAGGAGGCAGCCAGTGCGAAAAGCGAGTTCCTGGACAAGATGAGCCACGAGATCCGAACGCCGATGAACGGGGTAATAGGAATGACTGATTTGCTACTAGACACTGGGCTGGTCGCCCAGCAACGCGAATTTACCGAAACCATCCGTGAAAGCGCAGAAACGCTTCTGACGATCATTAACGACATTCTGGATTTTTCGAAAATAGAAGCCGCTAAAATGACGCTTGAAGTCCTCGATTTCGATCTGGCGAAAACGGTGGAAAGCACTTTGGACATCGTAGCCGCTAGCGCTTTCAGCAAGGGAATCGAACTAGTCAACTCCGTACGAATAGACATTCCGACCCGGCTGCGCGGGGATCCGGTCGACTGCGGCAAATCCTCATCAATCTCCTCGGGTAACGCGATCAAATTTACCGAAACTGGAGAAGTGGTCGTCTCGATTCAGCAAAGAGAGCGAATCAGAGATCCAGACAAGAGTTGAAGTTTTCTGTTCGCGACACCGGTATTGGTATTAGATCCGAAGCCCAAGCTGAGGCTGTTTGAGGCGTTCAGCCAAGCTGACTCCTCGACCACCCGTAAATATGGAGGAAGCGGCTTAGGCCTGACGATCGCCAAGCGACTGGTGGAGATGATGGAGGGAGAAATCGGAGTGCAAAGCGTAGTCGGCAGCAGGGTCCACTTTTTGGTTTACTGCTCTCTTCGAAAGACAGTCTGGCTATTTAGGGAGCAGTTGAGCGCGAGGTTCCAGCTGTTCGAGCCCTGGTCGTCGATGACAATCATCCCGCTTGGAGAAAGCTTATGCCATCACATTTTGGATTGGAGAATGCAAGCGGTCTGCGCCAGCACCGGCCCCGAAGCATTACAGAACTTGCGGACCGCGGCGCGAGAGGGCAAACCTTACGATGTCGCTCTCCTGGATCTCCAGATGCCAGAAATGGATGGATTGGCCCTCGCCCGCGCGTCAGGGCGGATGTCCTGCTGGCCGCGCACCCGGCTGGTGGCCTTGATTTCTCTGGGGCAACCATGCAACACGGAGGAACTGACGCTGGCCGGTATTGACGCCTACCTGATGAAGCCGGTTAAACAAGCACGACTTTTTGACTGTTTGGTAAATACCATGAGCAAAGCCCCCTCCGAAAACGCGAGGGAAAACCGGATCGCGTCTGTGGCTCCGCCGGACCCCTCCCAAGCCGGTCCGCACCGGGGCGAAAAACGCATTCTTCTGGCCGAAGACAACTCTACGCAATCAGCGCGTCTCCCTCGCCCTGCTGCGAAAACTCGGTTACGATGCAGATATTGTGGCGAACGGCTTGGCGGCCCTCGAGGCGCTTCAAGTCAATTCCGTACGATCTGATTCTCATGGACTGCCAGATGCCGGAAATGGACGGATATGACGCCGCCCGCGCAATTCGAATGCGGGAGCAAAGCTCCGATTCGAGCGCCCACTCGAAATCCTCGATTCATATTATTGCTCTCACCGCCAATGCCATGCAAGGCGACCGCGAAAAGTGTCTGGCGGCCGGCATGAACGATTATCTCACCAAGCCAATCCGACTTCAGGAACTTCAAGCAGCGCTGAGTCGCTTCCAGGCGCTGAGCTAAGGAAAGTCTGGAATGGATTTATGCCCCAAAGCCGAAAGGCCTTATTCGGGCGGGACACCATCCCAGACCGGAGATTGATGGCAAACTGATCCCTAGACTGAGCAACTCACGGTTCTCAAAAACCTCTCTTGAAAGATTTTCTCTGTACGACCACCGTTAATCAACTTGAGAACGCTCGTAGGCCCCTCGGCTACCCCAGGAACAAGAAAGAAAACTAACTAAAATGAACCTTCGAACGTTGGGAAAGACAGGATGGCAGATTTCCGAAATCGGATATGGTGCGTGGGGAATTGGAAAAAGCAATTGGATTGGTGCCTCCGACGATGAGTCAATCAAAGCACTAAATAAAGCAGTCGATCTAGGGTTAAACTTTATCGACACTGCCCTGGCCTATGGAAAAGGTCACAGTGAAAAACTCGTCGGACAAGTGGTAAAGGAACGCTCCGAACGGATTTATGTGGCCACGAAAATTCCGCCCAAGAACGGTCAGTGGCCTGCGCGGTCCGGAGTTTCGGTGGACGACACTTTTCCAGCGAAACATGTCATCTCTAGCACAGAAGAAAGCCTGCGAAACCTTGCGACCGACGCTATTGACGTGCAGCAATTTCACGTCTGGTCGGACGAGTGGGTCGACAAGGGGGATTGGCTGGAAGCCATTCAAAAGCTCAAAGCGCAGGGAAAAATAAAAGCCTTTGGGATCTCGATAAACGATTACCAACCGGAAAACGCGATCAAATTAATTGAGACCGGCGTCGTGGATACCGTTCAAGTCATTCACAATATTTTTGAGCAAGCTCCTGAAGATCAGCTCTTTCCGGCGTGTGAACGTCATCGGGTTGGCGTCATTGTCCGGGTAGCTTTGGATGAAGGAGGTTTGACGGGGAAAATCACCCCGGATACCACCTTTGAAGAAGGCGATTTTCGTGGCCATTACTTCCGCGGCGACCGAAAGCGGGAAGTCTACGAACGCGTGAAGAAGATTGCCTCTGACCTCGGTATCACCTTGGATCAGTTGGCGGAAACGGCGTTGCGGTATGTCTTGAGCCACCCGGCTGTGTCCACCGTGATTCCCGGTATGCGTTCGGTGCGGAATGTTGAACGGAACTGCCAACTGGGAGACGGGCGGGGGCTACCAAAAGATCAGATTGAGAAATTGAAAGCCCACCGCTGGGAGCGCAATTTCTATCAATAAAAATCTCATTAACTGATCCATGGTTCGCGCTTCGTAATTCTAAAGAAGGCCCATCTAGAGCGAGGATTGAAAGGATCCCATCATCAACGCAGTTGGGATCCCGTATTGATCGCGGTGATTGCGAGTTTGCGGACGATTGCCCCGATTCTGCGGAAACTCTGCGATCCGTCAGCCGGTCATTATTTCGTTTGATCATTGCACCGGGAATGGTGATTCCTTACCAACAATGACCTTCGAACAAACTGTCCGCATCGCGGAAGGTTACTCTGAGCTCGGGATGCTGGATGATGCTCTCATCCAATTGGATCAGATCGATACGGAACATCAGGATCGCCTCGAGATCCTTCGCTTGAGGGTTGACATCCTTCTGCGCAAACAAGACTGGGAGGACGCTCTTGGTTTAAGTCTCCGGTTGTGTGACATGAACCCAAATCAACCCTTCGGCTTCGTCCATGCTGCCTTCTGCCTTCATGAACTCGGGCGAACCTCTGAAGCAAAGCAAACGCTCCTCGACGGACCGGCGTCACTTTTGGATGAACCAGTTTATTATTACAACCTCGCTTGCTACGACACAGTGCTAGGGAACTTGGAGCAGGCCAAAGTTTACCTGCGCGCCAGTTTTCGCCTGGACAAATCTTTCCAGCAATTAGCGAAGAAAGATCCCGACTTGGAGAGAATAAGAGACGAGCTTTAGTGGCTATGGATCTTGGTGGAATTATCGATCTCTTCACGGAAAATTTTAACCAATCAGGCGAACTCGGCGCCTCTGTCTGTATCCGGCGCCATGGCGAAGAAATCCTCCATCTTGCTGACGGCTACTGTGACCGGGAGAAGACGATCCGCTGGACCAAAGAAACGCCGGTCTTGATCTGGTCCGCCACCAAAGGGCTTTCCTCCGCTTGCCTGATCCATGCCGCGGCCGAACATGGCATTAGTCTGGATCGCAAGGTCATCGATCTGTGGCCCGAATACGAACAAAACGGGAAGGGCGAGACGACGCTCCTTCATATTCTCTCGCATCAAGCGGGCCAACCGGCACTAAGGAATCGCACCGTTTCCATTTTGGATCACGACGCCGTCGCCAGTGAGCTAGCTGGTCAGGAACCGTTCTGGAAACCTGGTGAAAAGCACGGCTATCATCCGAGGACCTACGGATTTCTGGTCGACGAACTGGTTCGCCGCATCACTCAGGGCACGCCGGTGGGCACTTATTTTCGGCTCGCATTCGGCGACCCCCTGGACCTCCATCTCTGGATCGGAATACCTGAGGCGATAGCTGATCAGGTGGCCCCGATTTTCGCACCGCGGAAATCTCGAGCGCCTGAGTCCGACCAATCATTTTACCAAGCGCTTTCCGACCCGCAATCCTTGACCCGGGAAGCATTTTCAACTCCGGTGGGATTGATTACTCCATCCCAAATGAACGACTCGAAGGTCCGCCGGCATTCCCTTCCTTCACTAGGGGGAATTGGCACGGCTGGAGCGTTGGCTCGGTTCTATCAGACCCTTTATTCGGACGAGATCTTTTCCGCGGAAACCGTTCGCCGAATCGCTACAACCCAATGTTCGGGAGAGGACGAAGTTCTGCGGATCGAAACCGCCTTCGGAACCGGATTCATGAAGGACCCGGTAAAAGGCGAGAAAAAAATTCGCCAGATATTTGGTCCCGAACGGTCGGGATTCGGCCAACCCGGGTCGGGCGGAAGCTTGGGTTTTTGTGATCCGACCAATGAGATTTCCTTCGCTTACGTGATGAACCAGATGGAGCAAGGTGTCTTTCCGAATTCGAAATCGCTCAGACTGGTAAGTCATTTTTACGAACGGCTCGGAGAGATCCAATGAGCTTGACGCCGACGGAGCCGATTCTGATTCTCTCCGACTTGCATCTGGGCCATCGCGCTTCGCAGATCAAGCATCCGGAGCAGCTTACTCAAATATTGGGTGGACCCGGCTCCGTGATTTTTAATGGGGACACTTCGGAGATGCGGAACCCGGAAGACCGGTTGATGGGCCGCAAGCTCGCAGCGGATTTGGCGCGAATCTGTCATCAGGTAGGCCGCAAAGCATTTTTTGTGAACGGGAATCACGATCCGACGGTGTCCAGTACCAATCACCTCGATCTGGCTCAAGGCGCGATCCTGGTGACCCATGGGGACGTTCTTTTCCTGGACGTTGCTCCTTGGAGTCATGACGCGCGGCGTTACCTAAAGAAGCATCAACAGATTTTGGAGAGGCTCGGCCCTGACGGGTACGCCAATTTCGAAACCCGACTCCTGGCGTCAAAACGAACATCGATTGAGTTGCAGATGATCGAAGAACCGCTCACTCGGGGACGCTCCCCCGGATTCCGGTTGTTAGTTCGCAACTGCTGGCCACCCTGGCGGCCTTTGATGATTATCAAAGCTTGGACAGAGGTCCCTGGACGGGCATCCGAACTGGCCAATGTTTTCCGACCGGACGCCAAGTTTATCATTCTCGGGCATACTCATTATCCAGGTGCTTGGAGAATTGCCGAACGCGTGGTGATCAATACTGGCAGTTTCGTGCCTTATTTCGGCGCCTGCGCCGCGATCATCCAAGCAGGCCGGATCGAAGTCCGGCGCATAGTTTGCCGCCAGCAACAATTCGTTTTAGGCAGATTATTAAACACTTTCTCGATTGATCATCACTAATACGACGCTCTCTAAATCGTCCTCCTCCTGTCGTCGTTCTTTTTTAGGTAGCCCGCGGTTTGTGGAACGGCTCTGGGGACAGGTCCGAATGGCGCGAAGATAAAGGCCGTTTTTGGGGTTGCGTAACACGATTTCTGCCGACCCTTCAGGGCGGTTTCGCTAAAAATATAAAAACCCAGGCTGAAGCCCATAAGCGCTAACTTGATGCGAGGCTCTTCGATGGCCGAATGGCTTCGTCCCGGAGGGACGGTGTGATCGTAGCCTGGCACGAAGTGCCTGGGACAGCGCCACCCAGAAGAGCCGTCCCGAAGGGTACGGTATGATTCGCGCAGGCCTGCGCACCGATTCGATGCGACGAAATTTTGAATACGCGGCTCCGATCTTCGACGAGAAATACCTCCGATGGTAAGCTGCACCCGAATCATACCGTACCCTACGGGACGGTTCTCTCGGTGGACGCTGTCCCAGGCGCTTCGTGCCAGGCTACGATCATGCTGTCTCCGGGACGAGATACATTCTCCGCGCCGAGGCTCTGATTAGGTTAGCGCTTATGGGCTAAGCCTGGGCTTCTATGTTTTCATGGCCTTTCAGGCCGCGGAAGTTCCGATTCGTTCGCTCTAGTTTGTTTTTTGAGTCGGCAACAATCCCCGCCTCCATAAAAGATCGAGGACGAGGACGACAAGGACGAGACGATTAGAAACAGCAGCCTCTCAGCCCGGCTCCACGGCCTCGCGGGGTTCGATGGATCCCGGGGATTGTTCCCGGGCTTGTTGGATCAACTGCGCATAAGTGACCGAGGGACGGTCGCCGAGATGGTCCTCGACCAAACGGTCATTGCCAGTCCCATAGTTGATCGAATAGAGACCGAATCTGGGAGTAAACGTTCCCCACTCATAGTTGTCGAACAGAGACCAGTGCAGGTATCCGATTAACGGGACGTCCGATCGGATGATGTTCATGATTTCCTCGACATGCACCCGCAAAAAATGACTGCGGGTCATCCGATCCCTGCGCAAGGTGTTTTTATTATCAAACCGACGCCGCACTGCCATCCCGTTTTCGACAATCAGCACTGGGCGATTACCGAATTCTTTACTGTAATAGTCGCAGAAGAATCGCATCCCATCTGGTAAGACACGCCAATCCCACCATTTGCTGGTGACGCTCTTCATCAGCCAGCTCCGGAGGGATTTATTCTTGAATTCATGATCCCACCAAACTGGTATCCGGAACATATGGGCGACAAATGGATCGTAATAATCCAACCCGAGATAGTCGAAGGCCGATTCCCGATCTGCGGCGTAAAGTTCCTTCACCAGCGGGGCAAAGCAATCCGGCATGAAAGACTTGTAGCCCAGCCAATTGCTGATTTTTTTTGAATAGGCGCCAAAAAAATACGGAATATCCTTTTGTAACGGAATCCGGGCAGCGTCGAACGCTTCTTCAAATTGGCGAATCTTCTCGAAGATATATTCCGGAAGCGACTCCAGGCGCACGCCACGCTCTCTAACCGAAATCAAGTCGAGGAGAATCTTGTCTGACCAATAAAGATCGCTGCAGTAATTGTTCAGCGTGATGGCCGGTTCCGGCCAGCCTTGTTCCTCGTAAATCCGATGGATCAAATTATAGGTGCGGACATGAGTGATGAGAATCTGGCGATAAACCTCCAGGAGGGTGCGCAAACCGTGCGTCTTTTGACCTCGCCCCGGAAATTGGGTGCCTAGATAGGTGTTCAAGACGAACATGTTGGGCTCGTTGATCGTGATGTAGTAACGGATCGGCGGGAGAGCATGCCGGTCAGTTAACGCCCGGTTGATATACAAGACCGTCTCGCTGGCGTAGCGGCAGAAATGTTCGGTAACCTCCGGTCCCAGCCACGGATCCGTACCCAGCCACGATGGATGGACAAAATGATGAAGAGTCACGATGGGCTCTAATCCGTTTTGCCGGCAATCCACCAGCATATCAACGTAGTGATCCAAGGCCTTATAGTCGAAAGGAGGCGGAGGCCCTTTTCGATCGTCATAGGTCGGTTGCACCCGACTCCATTCGATCCCCAGGCGAAAGGCGTTGAGACCAAGCTCTCGACAACGGGCAAAATCCTCCGGATAGCGATGCCAGAAGTCGGCCCCAAGACCGGAAGGCGTCACCTCCCCGGCTCGCTCTGCTGCTGCCCAATTGGTCTGGGGTTGTCCCGGCCCGTTAAACCCGCCTTCGGACTGATAGGCGGAAGTCGCCACCCCCCAGAGAAACTCACTCATTGGCTACCGCGTTTTGTTGTCGCGTTCTTTGCTGGCCGCGATGGTGATCGCTTCGGCCTCGTCATCGGAGACTTCGAGAGCGGAGACCTCATCTGCCACCAGCGTTTCCACGATGGTCCTGGCCGCTTCGGGACGGCTCATGGCGAAAGCCCGGCGGCGCATCTGTTCCAGTCGAAGCGGATCATCCAGCAGAGTATCGATCTTATAAGGAATGGTCGTCATTTCGTTGCATTTAACCGCTACCCCGTCCTCAAGAAGGTGGTCGCTATTGCGTTCTTCCTGACCTGGAATCGGACTGATGATCACCATCGGCAATCCACAGGCCAAAGCCTCAGCTGTTGTCAATCCGCCCGGTTTTCCGATAAATAAATCTGAAATCTTCATCAAATCGGCCATCCGGCTGGTATAACCAAACACTTTAAAATTCTCGTTATTTTCTCCCACGACCTCGAGGACGCGATCCCTGGTCTCCGGGTTGCGTCCGCAGATGACGATGGTCTGAGCTTTGGAGCGAAGATTTCGCAGGCGTTCGACCACAAATTCTGTCGGCCCTACCCCAAGCGCCCCAGCGGAGAGCAAGAGGGTCGGCCGCGTTGGATGCAACCCATACTGAAATCGGGTGGCGACCCGATCAATCGGCGTAACGTACTCCGGGTCAATTGGAATCCCGGAAACCGTGATTCTGTCTTTGGGCAATCCCAATTCTCCTAGGTGAACCTTGGTCTCCTCGATGGCCACAAAATAACGGTGAAACGTCCGCGACAGCCACATGGCATGAAAGTCCAGGTCGGTCACGACGATCGACAAATGCGCATCCAACAGGTTCTTCGCGATCAAATGCGAAATGATGCCGGCTGGCATGAAATGGGTGCAGACCGTGATATGCGGGTTGAACTGGCGGATGAATTTGACCAGCGGCCCAGTGTTTAACCGGTCGAGCATGAGACGCATGCCATCCGTTTTCCAAGGTTCATCGCTCTGTTTGTACCACCATCCGAGAAAGTCGGGAGCGTCCTTGACCAGGCGAGTGTAAAGCTTGGAGTAGAAATCCCGGAACAGTTTATTCGTGAAACGAAGAGCGTCGCTATGCAGCACCTCCCCTACTTCAGGGTGCTCCTGAAATACCTTGGTTAATGCCTCCCCAGCCCGAACGTGACCGCTTCCCGCGCTGGTCGACATGATCAAAACTCGCTTCTTCATCGTTTCTATTCGGCAGCCCAATGTAGCAAAAACGGAAAAAGAGCGAAATTGCGCGTTTGGCTTCCCTACAGATAGACGCGCCGGATTGCTGGATCAATACAACTATAAGAAAGGAGTGGCACTAACCTGTTCGAATTTTCTTACGGCGAGGCAAACTGGCACCCCGCGGCAGTTCGTGTTCGACAAAGAACCGATCCGCGGTAGGGGTTACCAACAGTATGAACAAAGTGCGGGTATGGACCGGAACACCCTATCCCTTAGGCGCAACATGGGCCGCTGAGGGGGTGAACTTTTCCATCTATTCCGAAAATTGCACCGGCGTAGACCTCTGTTTGTTTGAGCGACCTGATTCCGACCACGAAACAATCAGGGTCCGCATGACCGAATGTACCGATCACGTTTGGCATGTCTTCCTGCCGGACGTTCGGCCCGGACAATTGTACGGTTACAGGGTTTACGGCCCCTACGAGCCGCAGAACGGCAATCGATTTAACGCCTCCAAGGTTCTGATGGATCCGTACGCGAAAGCGATCGCGGGCAAAATTCAATGGGGTCCGGAGATGTTCGCCTACCCGTTGGGCGACCCCGCGGAAGATCTGAAGCGAGATTACCGGGACAATGCCCGCAATATCCCGAAATCAGTGGTGGTCGACACTGCTTTTGCCTGGGGCAGAGACCAACGCCCAAACATCCCTTTGTCTGAGTCAGTCATCTACGAAGTGCATGTCGTCGGTTTCAGCAAACTCTGGGACAAAGTTCCTGAAGAGGTTCGTGGGACTTACGCCGGAGTGGCTTCGCCTGCCTCGATCAAATATTTCAAAGAATTGGGAGTTACCGCCATCGAGCTTCTGCCAGTCCACGAGCACGTGGACGACAGCTTTCTGGTGGATAAAAACCTGACCAACTACTGGGGCTACAATTCGATCGGCTTTTTTGCCCCGGAGAGCGGCTATTCAAGTAAAGGAAACCTGGGCGGACAGGTCAACGACTTCAAAGAAATGGTGCGGGAACTGCACCGGGCTGGTCTCGAAGTCATTCTTGACGTCGTTTACAATCATACGGCGGAAGGAAATCATTTGGGACCGACGATCTCCTTCCGAGGCATCGACAATGCCGCCAACTATCGCCTGGTGGCGAATGATCGACGCTTTTACATGGACTACACCGGGTGCGGCAATACGCCGAACACTCAAAATCCCAGAGTTCTGCAACTCATCACGGATAGCCTCCGCTATTGGGTCACTGAAATGCACGTGGATGGGTTTCGCTTCGATCTGGCATCGACGCTCGGCCGGGAAGACCACTTTGTCGACCGCAGCGCCACGTTCTTCGACATCCTGCTGCAGGATCCGGTATTGTCTCGGGTGAAGCTGATCGCCGAGCCCTGGGATGTGGGCGAGGGAGGCTATATGGTCGGCAATTTTCCCCCGCCCTGGTCCGAATGGAACGGCAAATATCGCGATTGCGTCCGCCGTTATTGGAAAGGAGATGACGGTACGATCGCCGAATTCGCCTATCGCCTGACGGGGAGCCCGGATCTTTATGAGCACCTGGGCAAACAGCCATATGCCAGCATAAACTTCGTTACCGCCCACGATGGCTTCACTCTGAACGACCTGGTTTCTTACAACGACAAGCACAACGAGGCGAACGGCGAAGAAAACCGGGACGGGGATAACAATAACAATTCGTGGAACTGCGGGGCCGAAGGCCCGACGGACGAACCGGAAGTAAATCGACTCCGCCGACGGCAGCGGCGCAATTTGATGGCTACTTTGCTTCTGTCGCAAGGAGTGCCGATGATCAATGCCGGTGACGAATTCGCCCGGACCCAACTGGGAAACAACAATACCTATTGTCAGGATAATGCGCTCAACTGGTTCAATTGGAGCTGGGACGAGCAAGCCAAAAGCTTTTTCGATTTCACTAAAAAGCTCATCCGTTTCCGGAGAGAGCATCCGGTCCTTCGCCGTCCGAAATATTTCAAGATCCGAAGAGTCCGCGGATTGGAAGTAAAAGATATCATGTGGTTCAATCCGACGGGAACCGAAATGAACGACCAGGATTGGAAAAACGGATACGGCAAATGTCTCGGCACGATGATTAGCGGATCCACCAACGACGTCCGCGATCCGAAGGGAGAAGCCGTCCGCGACGATACTTTCCTACTGCTCTTCAACGCTCACTACGAGGCGCTTACTTTCATCCTGCCGGGCCGCGAAGAAATCCGATGGGAATTGATCGTGGATACCAACCACGAGCGGGGCTTTGTTCGGCATCAGAAGATTATTCCCGCCGGGGACGAAGTGGAATTAGTCGACAGGAGTCTTTGTCTGTTGAAGCTTTGCGAAGGAGATGAGCGTTTCGCGCGGGAAGCTGCCTGGACGACCAAGACCGGCAAATCACCTTCCAAGGTGCCAACCAACCCCACAGAAACGACCAACGATGGAAAATAGACCTGTCTCTCAGGGCGCAGAACTACAAGGAGCGAGCGTCTCCTACCGGACTTGGACGACCGGAAAGAAAAAGGTTTCGGTGGTTATCTTCGATGACCGCGGAAACGTCATGCGAGAACTCGCGATGGAAAGGGAAGCGACTGGATACTACAGCGTGGTGGACTCCGACTCCTCGCCCGGCACGCTCTATAAGTACCGTCTCGATGGGAATCTGGTACCTGACATTGCGTCCCGATTTCAACCCCAGGGCGTCCACGGGCCCTCGCAAGTGGTGGACGGGCGTTCATTTCGTTGGACTGATTCCAAATGGAAATCGCCGACCCTGCACGAATTGGTGATCTACGAGCTGCACATCGGCACTTTTACGGCGGCAGGTACTTTCGAGGCGATCGCGGCACATTTCGATCATTTGAAGGGAATTGGAGTCAACGCCATCGAACTGATGCCGATCGCAGACTTCGCCGGCGATCGAAATTGGGGCTATGACGGGGTTTCGATTTACGCTCCTTCCCGCGCCTACGGAAAGCCCGATGACTTGCGCTCCCTGGTGAACGCCGCCCACTTGGCGGGTTTGGCCGTTCTCCTCGACGTGGTCTATAACCATCTCGGTCCCGATGGAAACTACATGGGCGTCTATTCTGATCACTACTTCAATGCATCGCATCATACCCCTTGGGGCGCCGCGTTCAATTTGGACGGACCGGACGCGGCCCCAGTCCGAAGGCATTTCGCCGAAAACCCGCTCTACTGGATTAACGAGTTCCACTTGGACGGCTTCCGTCTCGACGCTACCCACGCCATCCCGGACGACTCCCCCAAGCATCTGATTCAAGAGATCGCCGAAAAAGTTCAGGCTTTGGGTGCCTTAGTCATCTGCGAGGATCCAAGAAACGAACGAGAGCTTATCCTTTCGCGCGAACAAGGCGGATACGGATGTGATGCGGTGTGGGCCGACGATTTTCATCACGTGGTTCGGGTCCAGATGACGAAAGAGAACGAGGGATACATGGGCTACTTCAAAGGCTCCATGGAGGAGTTGCTGAAAACAGTCCGGGAAGGCTGGCTATTTACCGGAGGATTGCAGAAAGACGGAATTCCGCGCGGGACCACAGGCGCGGACATTGAACCAGAACATTTCGTCCATTGTATCTCGAATCATGACCAGGTTGGCAATCGCGCCTTTGGAGAGCGGTTGAACCAGATGATTTCCCCGGCTGCGTACCGGGCGGCCTCCGCATTTTTACTGACGGAGCCCTACACGCCGATGTTCTTCATGGGCCAGGAGTGGGCCTCTTCAAGCCCTTTTCTTTATTTCACCGACCACCATGATGAACTAGGGAAAGGGGTCACCGAAGGGCGCCGCAAGGAGTTCGCTCAATTTTCGGACTTCCAGGATCCGGTCAAACGCGCCCGAATCCCTGATCCCCAGAAGGTAACCACGTTCACGAACTCAAAATTGAATTGGAGCGAACTGGAGCACTCACCACATCTCGAAACGCTTCGCCTTTACCGCGATTTCCTGAGTTTTCGCCAAGCTAACCTGACGGACCGTCATCGCGGGCATTGGCAAGTCGACCAAGTTGCGCAGCAAAACGATAGCCATTCGTTATCGACGAAAAAGCGCCGGAGACATTTTGGTCATCGTCCAACTACTGGTCAATGACACCGTCTTGGAGCTTGGAAATCAATTGCTCGGGCCGACCAAAGGCCGGAGTTGGCAATTGGTCATGTCGACCAACGAACCGATTTACGGAGGCACGGCAGCAGCGCAGTTTGACGGTGACAAAGTCGTGCTAACTGGACCCGAGCTGATCGTGTTTCGCGAGCAAGGCGAACAGGATAGATGAAGAGGAACGTTCGAAAATGCTCTCAGTGAGAGGAAAACGAGGCTATGGCATCTGGACCCCGAGTACCAATATCGACCTATCGACTGCAATTCAATCGCCGCTTCGGCTTCAAAGACGCGACTGAAATCATCCCTTACCTGCAAAAACTCGGGATCAGCGATATCTACAGTTCACCGTTCTTTCGCTCCAATCCAGACAGCGATCACGGATACGACGTCAGTAATCATAACGAATTAAATCCGGCCATCGGGTCGCGAGAAGATTTGGACGCGATGGTGGCGGCGTTAACTGAGCGCGCCATGGGTCAAATCGTTGATTTCGTCCCCAACCATATGGGGATCATTGATCCACAAAATGAATGGTGGATGGATGTCTTGGAGAACGGCCCCAGCTCGAGATTCGCGCAGTTTTTTGACATCGACTGGGATCCGCTGAAAGAGGCTCTGCACAACAAGGTGTTGCTTCCGGTTCTCGGCGACCAGTACGGGAGAGTACTCGAACGCGGCGATTTTCATCTCCGGTTCAAGGAAGGAGGCTTTTACCTCACCTACTACGACTGGGTCTTTCCGCTCAATCCGCGCACCTACCATTTTTTGCTGCGAATCGCTCTGGAGAAGCTGGGCCAATACTCAGACGAGGATATGTATCTTGACCTCGAGAGCATCCTGACGGCCCTCGAATATTTGCCTCCACGCACCGACACTGATGATGAGAAAATTCGCGAAAGGGCCAGAGAAAAGGAAGTCATCAAGAGGCGGATCACCCGGCTCTGTCGCGAGTGCCCGCAGGTGGAGGAAGCGATTGAACTCGCCATCAAACAAATCGAAGGCCGAGTCGGTCAGCCCCATTCCTTCGACAAACTGGACAAGTTATTGGACGCCCAAGCCTACCGCTTGAGCTACTGGAAGGTTGCGGCAGAAGAGATTAACTATCGCCGTTTCTTTGACGTCAACGATCTCGCGGCGATTCGCGTCGAAAATCCGGTGGTCTTTGACACCATCCATAAGTTTCTTTTTGAACTGCTGGAAAACCGCAGCGTCACCGGTTTGCGTATTGACCATGTCGACGGTCTTCGGGACCCCAAGCTTTATCTCACCTCGCTGCAGCGTCGTTACTCAGAGCTGGTCGGCGGGGATTCCGCCGAGCCTGGGATGGGCCTCTACCTGATTGTCGAAAAAATATTATCCGAAGACGAAAAGCTGCGGAGCGATTGGCCGGTGTACGGAACGACCGGTTACGATTTCACCGCGGAGGTCACCCAATTGTTGGTAGATTCCACGCACGGCGATCAGTTCTCAAAGATCTACCAAAGTTTTATTGAGCGATACGTCCACTTCGATTCGCTGATTTACGAGAAAAAGAAATTGGTCATGGATGTCTCGCTGGCCAGCGATATCGAGTCACTTGGACACATGTTGAGTGAGGTCTCCGAGCGCGACCGGCTACACCGGGACTTTACGCTCGATTCTTTGCGCACCGTGGTCCGTGAATTGATCGCCTGTTTTCCGGTCTATCGGACCTACATCAGCGATGAGGCTGGAGTTTCAGAAGCAGATCGGCAGGTCATTCTTCGGGCGGTCCGGGCTGCCAAGCGGCGTAACGCCGCCGTCGACACCTCTATATTCGATTTCCTGCGAGACATCCTGCTTCTGGAAAAAGTGGACGACTCCGACAGCGAGACTCACCGGTTACGGCTGGAGTTTGTGATGAAATTTCAGCAGTGCACCGGACCAATGATGGCCAAGGGTCTGGAAGACACCGCGTTTTACATCTTCAACCGCCTTTCCGCCCTCAACGAAGTGGGAGGAAACCCGAAACAATTCGGGATGAGTCTGGAGCGGTTTCATGAAAGAAACCGTGCCCGGTTGGCCGACATGCCAGGGACGCTGCTGGCTTCGACCACCCACGACACCAAACGCAGCGAAGACACCCGAGCCAGGATGACGGTCATCAGCGAAATACCGGAAGACTGGCAAAAATGGATTCACGAGTGGCGTTCCTTGAACTCGGCTTTGAAGAGCAATATCGACGGCGACTCGGCCCCGAGCGCAAACGAAGAATACCTGATCTATCAAACCCTGTTGGGCACCTGGCCTTTTGCGGCCGAAGAAGTCAATGAAGAGTATGTGGATCGGATTCAAAAATACATGCTCAAGGCCATCAAAGAAGCCAAGGTGAATAGCAGCTGGATTCAGCCCAACGAAGACTGGGAAAACGCGGTCAAACAATTCATCGCCGGCATCCTGAAAGCCGATCACGGGTTTCGATCGAAATTCGATCCCGCTGCCGCCACGGTTGCCTGGCATGGCATGTTAAACTCGCTCGCTCAAACGATCCTCAAATTCACTGTTCCTGGTGTTCCGGATATCTACCAAGGTACCGAGTTATGGGATTTCAGCCTGGTCGACCCAGATAATCGCCGTCCGGTTGATTTCACCTTGTGCCAGCGACTGCTCGACGAAGTTCGGACTGAAGCGGCCGAAACCCTCTTCAAGACCTGGCAAGATGGCCGGATCAAAATGTCGATCACGTCACAACTTTTGCACCTTCGACAGTCCGCCCCGGCCCTCTTTGAGAGCGGAAGTTATTACTCATTTTACGCCAATGGTGAGCGCGCAGACTGCTGCGTCGCGTTTTCCCGGGAACTGGGCTCCCAAATGATCCTGGTGATTGTTCCGCGCTTCACCACCCGGCTGGGCACCGCCGGATCAGGTTTTGACTGGAAAGAGACCGAACTGCTTTTTGACAAAACCCTCCCTGCGATGGTGGATCAGCTCACCGGTCGCACCATCAAACCTGGATTGGACACTCTGCCCCTGAAAACCCTCGATGTGTTTCCCTTCGCGGTATATCACAATCTCCCTAAATGAGTGGTAGTGTAAGTGATGGTGGTAGTGAAGAAGTGTGGAATTGAATTCTTAGTTGGAAAAATGCCAGCGGAATAGCTTGCAAAAATCGATTTATTGTCCTGACTCCTGACTCCTGACTCCTGACTCCTGACTCCTGACTCCTGACTCCTGACTCCTGACTCCTGACTCCTGACTCCTGACTCCTGACTCCTGACTCCGTGGCCCGTCGAGACATCGCGAATCGTTTTCCCTGGCTAGACCTTGTGAAGGCGGCGACGTCCGGCTATCCCGCCCAGGAACTTCATTTGGTGGGAGTTTCGGGTGGGGTTGATTCGCGGGTGCTTCTCCACATTCTGCCAATGATCGGTTTCCGTGATTTGGTGGTTTGCCATCTGAATCACAATTTGCGCGGAACGGAGAGCCGGGAAGACAGCAAGTTCGTTTCTCGGCTTGCTCGCCGCCTTGGACTTAAGCTCCATATGGAAAGCTTGGCCGAGTTGCCCCGAAAGGGTTCCCTCGAAGCTTCAGCTCGAGAAGCCCGACTGCAGTTTTTTGCGCGGGCCGCGGAGAAATTTTCGACTTCGTCCCTTTTCCTGGCCCACCACGCCGACGATCAGGTAGAGACCTTCCTGTTCAACTTGTTCCGTGGTACCGGATCCCTCGACAATGCCGCCATCAAAACGGATTCCCGAGTGAGCGCCGGAGCCGGCCATCTTCTCATTCACCGTCCCCTTCTCCAAGTCTGGAAAGACGAGATATACAAATTTGCCGCCGCCAATCGTCTCCAGTTTCGTGAAGATTCAAGCAACCTAAGCCGGCACATGGTCCGCAATCGCGTCCGGCATGACCTGATTCCGGAGATCGAAAGATTGTTAGGTCGGCCGGTCAAGCGTGCCCTTTTGCGCACCATCGAACTCGCAGCGAGTGAAGGCGAATTTTTGCGATCTCTTGTTCCGGAGATGGAAAAAGAAGCGGAACTGGATGTCCGGGAGTTGCGAAATTTGCCTTTGGCTATTCAACGCCGGACCATCCATAGCTGGTTGCGACATCATCATCTTAAAGATTGTGGGTTCGAGGAGATTGAAGCAGTGCGATCCCTTTTGAATGATCTAACCGTCGCCAAAATAAATCTGCCGGGCGGCGTCTTCTGCCGGCGACGAACCGGACGGTTATTTGTTCAGTTTCCTGGCTCTTAGCAAGGTGCAAAGGCGAAGGATTCGTTTATCCTCTGATTTCGACTGCTTGATTATGAACACCAAAGCGAAGGAATTCTTGTTCAAGCTCCTGAACACCCCGAGCCCCTCCGGTTTCGAGTCCGAAGGCCAAAGAGTCTGGATGAACTATGTCCGACCGTTGGCAGATTCTCTTGAGAACGACGCTTACGGCAACGCTTGGGCCACGCTTGCTGGGCAAGGATCCTCCGCTCGAGTGATGCTCGAAGCACACGCAGACGAGATTGGGTTCATGATTCAGAATATCGGCGATGACGGCTTTTTATATGTCACCCGCATTGGCGGCAGCGACCGGGCCATCGCACGCGGGAAACGTCTGACGATCCTGGGCGATCACGGACCCGTAATCGGGGTCATCGGGAACACCGCGATTCATCTTCGCGACAAAGAGAACGAGAAGATTCCGGAAGTCCACGAGCTGTACCTGGATATTGGGGCGACCACCAGAGAAGAGGTCGAAGCGCGCGGGGTTCGCATCGGTCACCCGGCAATTTACGCCGATGGATCCGAAGAAATGGTGCCCGGGAGGATCGTTGGCCGCGCGATCGATAATCGGATCGGCGGTTTTATCGTTTCCCAGGTTTTGGAAACCTTGAAAAATGATTCTTCACGGCCTGCGGCGACGCTTCTCGCGGTCAACGCGGTGCAGGAAGAGATCGGCGGTTCCGGGATGAAAATGATCTCATACCGGTTGGAACCGAGTGTCGCACTCGTGCTCGACGTCACCCACGCCACAGATTCCCCAGGGATCGACCGGAACAGACATGGTTCGATCAAGCTTGGAAACGGCCCGACAGTCACCCACGGTACCGCGAATCATCCAGAGGTAGTGAAACGACTAACCAGCTTGGCAAAAGAGATGCAAATTCCAATTCAACATGAAGCCTCGTCCCGCTCTACCGGTACTGATACGGACCACGTCTACGCCATGAAGGGTGGTATCCCGAGCGCCCTGCTGTCTGTTCCGCTCCGTTACATGCATTCAGCAATCGAGATGATAGACCTTAGCGACGTGGAACGGTGCGTGGTCCTGCTGACCCATTTTGTTCGCTCGATCGCCACCGAAGAAGAGTTCACCCCGAAGCTCGGATAGGAGAGTGATAGGTTAGTGGTAGCGAAAAATTGGCAAAAGCTGGCAACTTCTCACCAACCACAGACTGAATTGTCTCCTGTCTCCTGTCTCCTGTCTCCTGCACTCCTGAACTCCTTCCCTCCCAATGCCAAGTTGGTTAGCTGAAGCTGTTCAGTCCGAGGGCGGTCGTATCACCTTTGAGCGGTTCATGGAGCTTGCCCTCTATCACCCGGTTCACGGTTATTACAGCCGACATGTTTCGACCATCGGGCAAGCCGGGGATTTTTCGACCGCGACCACGATCGGAGACTCCCTGGTTCGCAGTGTGGCTTCCTGGGTCAAAGCGGAGAAGAAAGTGTGGTCCACGCCGGTCGCCCAGATCATCGAATTAGGAGGCGGTACCGGACAATTGGCGTCAGGAATTTTCCGATCGTTCATGCCTTGGCAACGGATCCGCTACCAGATCGTCGAAATTTCCAAACCGCTCCGCCAGCTTCAGGAAAGGGAGTTGCAAGGAAGAAATGTTCTCTGGAAAGATTCTGTTGAAGCAGCTCTGGAAGCCGCCAAGGGCGAAGCTATCTTAATTTCTAACGAGTTTGTCGATGCTTTCCCCTGTCAGCGATTTGCTCGGGAAGGTGAGGGTTGGAAAGAGATTTCCCTAGCCCTGGAGGGTGACCTCTGGAGGGAAGAATACGTCGAAAGCCCGAACCTTCCTGACAGTTCAACTTTTGCCATGAAATGCGCCAACGGTCAGCGCATCGAAACGCTGCAATCTTACCAGGAGTGGTTGGCACGTCTGGCGGGTCATCTCCAGAGGGGGTCAATTCTGACCATCGATTACGGAGGATCGCCCGAGGAAATTTATCGTCGTCGTCCCGGCGGAACATTCCGGGCTTACTTCCGCCATCAGCGAATTGATGGAATGGGAATTTATTTGCGCCCAGGGAGGCAAGATCTCACTTCTGATGTCAATTTCCCTGACCTCACCCGATGGGGCGAGCAACTCGGACTCGAAACCGTTCAACTGAGCACCCAAGGCGAATTCATCCGAAAATGGGCCAACCCGCTCTCGGCCGGCCAGCAACTGGCGGATCGCTATATCTCGGATGAATCCGGAATGGGCGAAGCGTTCAAAGTCCTCCACCAGCGTAAGCATCGATAAGCGCCCGGCCACGGACAAAAAAAAAGCTCACGATTTTTGCAAAATGCTACATCCAGATGTTTAGTGATTTTCGAGTCCGAGCCTAAACGGAGATCCGACGCGAGTTCCGCTTATCGGAGCGTTTTTTTCACAACAAAACTTTCGAGGGATGAAACGGGTAGAGTTTGTGTTAGTTTCCGGCGCATTTTGGGCGTTCCTAGGGTTGGAGAATTTGCCTGCGCAAAAGGCCATTGCCGCGCCGATGCAGCCGACCTCTTCTCAAGTGGTCTTGGGTCTGGTCGAAGAAAACGCCACCTTTTCGCCGAACGGCAATGATCGGCACTATACCGAAGGGTTTAAGCTTTCCTTCACTAGTGGACCATTAGGCGAAAACAGTTTCTGGAGTGCGCCGAGCCGATGGCTCGCTAATAACCTATTTCTTTTTGACCGTCGGAGGCGTGAAGTGGATAACCGATTGGAATGGACGGTGGTTGGTCAGAGTCTTTTTACTCCTGAAGACCATCGAATTAGCGATCCGAGTTTAAGTGACCGGCCGTACGCTGGCTGGTTGTATACCGGACTGGATTTCATCCAAGACTACAACGCCCAACAATTGACCTCTTTGGAGATACTGGCGGGGGTCGTTGGGCCTTGGGCGTTGGGAGAACAGGTGCAAAACAACGTTCATCGGTTCTTCAATCAGCAAGTAGCCAAGGGTTGGGATCATCAGCTGACCAATGAATTTGGGTTCGCTATTTCCTGGGAGCGAAAATGGAGGTTCAATCATGAATTGGGGAATGAATATTCCTGGGAAGTCATTCCCGACGCCGGAATCACTGCCGGCAACGTCTTTACCTTCGGCGAAGCCGGACTTCTCTTTCGCTGGGGGCGCGGGCTGAAGGCTGATTGGGGTCCCGAGATGATTCGTCCCGGATATTCAGGAACTTCTTACTTTTCGGGCGATCGGACCAAAGTCAGGTTGGGCTGGGATTTTTACATTGGCACTCAGGGGCGGGTGGTCGCCCGGAACATCTTCTTGGACGGCAACACTTTCGCGGACAGCAGAAGCGTGGACAAAGAACCGGTGGTAGCAGACTTGCTTCTCGGAGTCGAACTGTTCACCGTGGAGGGCTTCCGTCTCGGTTTTTCGCTGGTCACTCGAACGCCGGAGTTCCGTCAACAAAGAGGGATGGACAATTTCGGCAGTATCAACGCGAAGTACGGTTTTTGATGGGCGAAGATTTGGTTAATCCTTTTGCTGCTCCCAGTTTGGAAGCACTAATTATCGTTCCATTGCCGTTTCAAGTTTTGTTTGGCGGCATCCTTCTGATCGTCCAACTGGTCCAAACGTCGCGAAATGTCCTCTTTTCTCTTCTTCCACCGCTCTTTCGTGACCCCTTCAGAATGGTCTATCTGATCATCGTCATAGTCTTTCTCTCGCTTGAGAGCGTTTTTTCGAGCCTCCCACTGGGCGTCAAAGCGATCATACGCCGCGTCCTTCGCACGTTCGTAATCTTCTTTTGAACGGTAAACAGGCCCGGTCCGCTCACGGCTTGGCTTTAGTTTGATCGCTATCGGTATCTAACTGATTCGCTTTTTGACTCAGGCCGGCGGCGACTTTTGACGCGCCATTGAAGTCTATTTCCATGGCCACGCGTTGACCCGTCTGAACATCAGCTACTCGCGTTTGATCCGGAACTCCCGTAGCTCGAACGACAATCTGGTGCTGACCAGGGGGGAAAATTCCCTCGATTGGTAATTTTCCGAGATTGATCCCTCCGACCGAGACCTCAGCATCTTCTCGATCGCTGGCCAGCGAAATGGTTCCATATTCATGCTTAAATTCGACGACCGTGGTACCGTCCGCTTCAGGTACCACCTCGCGTGAAACCGGTGAAAGGGCCCCAATCCGAGATACCAACTCCACTGGTTCCGGTGGAAGTTCGACCGTCAGTGGCGCCTTGCCAAGCTCGGTGGGACCTACGAAGATCGATGCTCCTGCCGGGTCGCTTTTCAGAGTCACCTTCACTCCTTTGAAGGTATGATCGACAACGACCAGAACGTTCGGTTGCAGGGTAACCTGTTGGACATAGTCCGGCCAACCGGAACGTTTGATCCGAACGGTGTAATTCCCGACTGGCAGATTGTCGAGCGTCATCGGGGTATTGCCCGAACTCGATTTTTTCTCAGGGTCGACGATTTCAATCGGAAGATTCGCCGGATCGGATTTAAGCGACAGTTGACCAACCTCATGCAGCAATGGCAAAAGTCCCAGGTTATTGAGACTTCCCTGGTTGATCTCTACTTCGACTGACCGGCTCTGGTAGCCCGGCATGCTGAGCTCGAGCATGGACTTCCCTTTCGGCAGGGGGTAGGAAGTGAGAGGAGTCTTGCCAATTTCCCGGCCGTTGTATTTTACCGTGGCACCTTCCGGCTTGCTGGTCACCGTGACACTGCCCATCTGAGAGACCGGCGATGGCGCTTCAGGTTTACGAAGAAAAAAATTGGCGCCAATGACCGCTCCGATAGCGCAGACTAAAAACATTCCGACCAACCCCAGAAGTATTCGCAGGAGGACCGGAGAGGTTTTCGGTTGGCTGTCCTCGACCGGTTCGGGAGGCGGTGGCAGTGAATGCGGCGTTACCGGGAGAACCGGCAACTCCCCGCTGGCCGGTATCGGAACGACCGCCGGTTTTTGCTTGGCGACTTCGGCCGCTTCCAGTGCCGCCAGGAAATCGCTGGCCATCGTAAAACGGCCCGGTTCGGTCGCTCCAAGACGCAAGATCATGTTGCCGGTCTCAGAAAGACTCGCCACGGGATTCAGCCGGGGAGTAAAGGTACTGCTTAACGATCCTGACCGGTTTCCGCCCAATAGCTCATGAATCACGCAAGCCAATTGTTGAACGTGGGTGGCAGAAAAATCGGGCGCGCCCGAGTCGACGATCGTTTGCGCTGGTTCGGCGATGTATTCCGCCGCATTCTGGCTCAGACTCAACGAATCTACTTTCACGATAAAGGCGGGCCAGGTCGTCACCGGCGACCGCTGGAGCTCGGTTGAATCTTCCGGAAGATGGGGAATTTCGATGTACACGTGCCGTAACGACACTCCGTTGGCCAGCAACTTTCGTTCGGCGGCAAAATCCAGGACTTTAGCCAAAGGTTTATTGATTCGCAGCGTTTCGTCCCAAGCCAGAACACGCCGCACGCGTAAGAGTTCCTGCAGGGAAAATCCTTTGATCCATTCGCTGATGATGAACAAGCCATGCTCGTAGGTCTCCAGCCCGAACACTTCGAGCAAATTCGGATGATGGACGGACCGAAGCCGTTCAATCTCTTGGCGCAAGAGATCGAGTCGTGCCTTTTCGAATCGGAGCGACATTGGCAGCGGTCGAAGGGCCACCATGCGATTGGAATGCAGATCTTTAGCCCGAAACAGGTTATTCTCGACCGGTGATTGGCCAAAGATCTCGTATTGATCCCGAATCAATTGGCCGGTGGCAAATCCTGAAGTACTCGTCGCTCCGACCGTCGCCGCTCCAACCGCAGGGCCGGTGGCAACCGAAATCCGGCCAACCGGGGCGAAGGTCGGAGTTTCGCCTTTCAAATCAATGAGAATCTCGTCGATTTTTCGCTTTAGCTCAGAGGGAGATTGGAAGCGGTCGTCGGCCTGTTTGGCCAACATCTTTTCCAGGAGTTGTGAAATCCGTGGATGAATGGTGGCGAGTACTTCGGCCGAGAGCGTGTGATTCAAATGTTGATTGATCACACTGATCATCGAACCTTGAAAAGGGGGACGACCGGTGAGCATGAACCAGAGAGTTGCCCCGAGGGAATAAATATCCGACCGGATGTCGATCTCTTTTTCCTCTAGTTGTTCCGGGCTGGCAAAATGGGGGGTTCCGACAAACCCTCCCATCGATACGGTCAAGGATTGATCGGCGGCAGCCACTAGCGACTTGGCCAACCCGAAGTCGATCACCTTCACCAGCAGATGATCCTCTTCTTCATCCACCACCAGCATGATATTCGACGGCTTGATATCGCGATGCACCAGTTTTTGGCGGTCCGCGGCAATCAGGGCCCGGGAAACCTGTCGTGTAATTCTAAGCGCCAGTTCCGATGGCAAGGGGCCTTCCCGCTGGAGGCGGCGCTCAACGGTCTCACCCTCCACGTACTCCATCGCGTAGTAGAACCCTCCTTCGGAATTACCGAGATGAAAAACCGTCGCCACATTTGGATGCCTAAGACTGGCGGCGGCTCGAGCCTCCCGGAGAAAACGCTGGCGCGCAGTTTCGCTGTTTAGAAACTGCGAATTAATCACTTTCAGAGCGACGTCCGACCGCAGATTGGTGTCGAAAGCCTTGTAGGTCACTCCCATCGCGCCTCGGCCCAGTTCCCATAACGAACCGTCGGCGTGTCGCATGATAACGAAGTGTTCGAACTTATCTGTCTCGCCCATACTACTCAAACGCTGCCCAGTCGAGAATCGCCTAACCTACTGGGGTTTGTCGATATAAAGTCGGTCGGGGTCCATGGCCTTGGGGTCCCGGAAAATCTGAGGGGGATGATCAGAAATAAGTTTGTAGCTGGTCAGGACAAATTCGGGATAAAAGCTATTGGATGCCGGTTCGTAAACCGTTTGCCCGGAAAAATACCCCTGCAGACGATATTCATAGTTGCTGTCGAATCCGGCCTTGTTGGCCTGCCGATCAGGCGCCAGCATCTTCTGCTCGTTCATCATGACCAGCTTGGCGCTGCTCCAAGGCTGGCCGGGCTGTCGGATATATCCCCAGAAGAAAAAGTTTTTCCGGTAAAATCGCCTTCCCACGAAATAGTTACCGGGGGGCTCGCCGGCGATCGTCCGGTTAAGGAGTGTCTGGGATTGGGTAAATTGATCTTCGGTGGTCTGGCATCCGACCAGCAACAGCGCGGCGGCAGCGATAATGAGAACTGCATTTTGCTTCATAAAAGGCACCGAAAATATCGACTTCCGGCGAGCATTTAGCTACCGCGAGCACGCGATTGGATACGCGCCACCAACGCCGGGTTTTGTCGCAGCTCGGACAATAGAGCCTCGATGGCCTGCAACGTTTGAGGGCTGATGTGATGTTCCATTCCCTCGACGTCATGATAGATCTCTTCCTCGGTGATCCCGAGCGTGCGCAGAAAATCCGTCAGCAACTGGTGGCGAAGCATTATATCGCGAGCGAGAGTTTCCCCTGCCGTGGTCAGAACCAAACCGCGATATTTCTCGTACTTCAGTAAGCCTTCCGCATCCAGGCGCTGGACCATATTGGTGACGCTGGCCTGCGAAATTCTGAGTCCCTGGGCAATGTCCGCCACCCTCGCATACCCTTTGGTATTGATCAGGTCGAGAATCTGTTCCAGATAATCTTCTACGGCGGTCGATCGACTTGGCGGCGCCGGCTTGCTTGGCATAGAGAACCAGTATTGCTTAAACGCCGAGCAGGATCAATACGGGGATTCTGCCAGGCGCAAGTTCAACGCATTGACTTGGTGATTAAACCCGACCGCTGTTACCAACGCCTGTGAAGCCGGGCAAGACCGGGTTTGCCGATTGAGGCTCTGAAGTTTCGGGCCGGCTCCAAGAGTACCGGGCAACTGTTGCTGGCGCAGCGCCCAGCCGGCCACCGCCACCTGGAGCAAAGCACTCGCCCCGAGCGCCTCGCCCAACGAGGGTTTGGGAGCATAGACCGGGACCGCAGGATAAAACTCACTGAAAGCCTTGCGTTCCACCTCGTCCGCGAAAGTTCCATTGGCACTGCTGACAATTATTTCCGGTAATCCCTCGGGGCGCAAACGGCCGAACATCTCTCGGGCCGCCGATTCGCTGTCCCGATAAGAATGGAATGGCAAGCCGGCCGAGGAACTGGCCACTGCCAAAGTCCCGGTGCGCCCTAACAAGATGGCCGCGGCACCTTCTCCGAATATTGTTCCACCAGCCCGGCCGTACACCTCGAATTGATCCTCAGCTGTCGCCATCCGCCAACTGGCAAATGCCTCCGCCAATAACCAGTCCGCTTCTTCGGTGCCGACCACCAGGCAACGATCGAGTTCCGGTTGCATGGTCAACAGTTCGGTAGCGAAATGAATCGCTCCCAGACCTACCGATGAATCTCCCACCAAAGTATAGCTCTGGCCGTTGACTCCGAGCAGCGCCGCCAGATGACTCGCAGCGGCATTGTAGACCGTCTCCGGGAATAAAAGCGGGCTAGCGCCGTGGGCGCCGTGGGTCACGATCTCGTCATAGAAACGGCGAGTGTAGTTGATACCGCCCGAACAAACCGCAAACACCACCGCAATTCGATCGCTCGACGCCTGGTCAGGTTTCAGTCCCGCATCCGCCAGAGCGTCGAAGCCTGCAGCGGATCCCAGCAGTGAGATGGTTCCCGAGCGTCGAAGGCGAGGCTGGCGCGCCGCAGCAGCGATGAACTTTGCTGGGACGGGGCAAGAAAAATAATATCGACCCGCGAGTGGCTTGGCAAAAGGAGTTCTGGTCGCCTGCTCTCCGCGACAAAGAGCAGACCAAGTCTCAGCGCCATTAAAACCAAGAGGCGTCACCGCTCCGATTCCTTGTATCGAAAACGTCATACTTGCCTCACGATGAGGGTAGCGTTTGTCCCGCCGAAACCAATGGAGTTCGAAAGAACATGAGTGACCCGCGCGCTTCTGCTCGTATTACCGATAACCTCAAATTTCCAGGCTCGATCCGGTTCATTAAAATTAATATTGGGGGGTAAAAACTGCTCACGCAGGGCCAGCACACAGAAGGTCGCTTCGATCGCGCCGGCCGCGCCAAGAGCGTGGCCCATCATCGACTTGGTTGAGCTGACCGCAACCTCCCCACAAAGATCGGAGATGGCCACCCCTTCGGTGGCATCGTTAAATATGGTCGCCGTTCCGTGGGCGTTCACGTAATCGATGGCCTCAGCCTCTACCTTTGCGGAGGCCAAAGCTCTTTGCATGGCAAGTTTCGGACCGATACCGGACGGGTCGGGCTGAGTGAGATGATAGGTATCCGTAGAGACTCCGTAGCCGGTTATTTCTGCCATCGCGACGGCTCCCCGTTGGGCGACACTCTTTTCCGACTCCAGAATCAAAAAAGCGGCTCCCTCCCCAAGGACCAAGCCGGTCCGATTCTTATCGAACGGCCGGATTTTCTCCGGCGTGGCAGCTTGCAAAGAATCGAAGCCGACAAAAACAAGCTCGCACAATGGCTCGTAGCCTCCACAGACCACGCAATGACGTAGCCCGTGCTTCACCAGCTCAAATCCGTGCCCGATGGCGTTGGCACCCGAAGAACAGGCGTTGCTGAGAATTTGAGCCGGAATCCGCAATCCGTTTCGTTCGAGGGCATCCTGAATGGGTTTTTGCGGCGTGTAATTACCTACCAGCTGAGCCGATTTCTTCCGGGAGTGGCCAGACAGGAGGTGCCGGTAAAAAAACTCGCCGTAACTCATACCACCCCCGGTCGTGCCGACGACCATCAGCTCAGGTTTAGCTCCTTTGGCGGATTCACAAGCTTCGCGCAACGCCAGGCTCGCCATCCGAGCGCCACGGTGCAAGCGCTCGGAGACGCGTCCCGGTGGAAAAGCACTTTCCAGCCATTCATCGGGAATCTGACCGGCGGTCTTACATCGAGTTTTTGTAACATCAAAATTGCCAACCGGCCCAACGCAATCCTGCCCAACCAACAACGAACGAAGATTGGTTTTCGAATCCGCACCAAGCGGTGAGACTACCCCGAGCCCGGTCACGAGAACACGATTTGGTCGATCAATACCCTGCATGCTGGCTTACTCTCCCGCTCAAATTCTCCAGGTCAACGAGAAGTGCAGGCCAGTAACCGGCACCTGCCACTCCTCGCTTGCACCGGAGCTCTTCGGGACTAGGCTGCTTGGATGGGTTCCCACCTTGACCATTCGGAACCGCCAGACTACTCCATGGAGCGCTTTCGCTGGCTGATGTCGAACGCCCTCCGATGGAAATGCCCAACGTGTGGTGAGCGGCCGATGTTTATCCCGTGGCGTCAAGTGCGGACCTTGCGGGACTGGTTTTTGCCGCTCGATGGATGTCCTCGATGCGGTTATCCCTTCGAACGCGAACCTGGTTATTTCCTGCTTTCCATCTTCGCTATCAACTACGGAGCCGGAGCCTTTCTGGGCCTGATCATTTATTTGTTGCTGGATTTTTGTTTCCACCTGCCGATCTGGCTGGTCCTGACCTTAACGATTATTCCCATCCCCATTTTCAACCTCTGGTTTGCCCGCTATTCCAAGGCGTTGTTTTTGGCGTTCGACCTCTTTTTTGATCCGCATCGTGGCGAAGATGGTGGCGGCGACCGGCCGGTCGAATCTCCAGCGCAGCCCCCCAAGAATCCCGACCTGGAACCGATCGGCAAACCGTAGAGCGTTTTTGGAGGGCCGAACTAACGAAAGATTAACGCCCAGATCCGACCGGCAAAATCCAGTCAGAAATCACTAGACCAGATCCGCCGCTCCATCCTCGTCTCCGAACTACCGCCTCCCGACCCCTGCCCTCGCCTTCTTGTCAACCTGCCCAATCGATGCGATATCCGCCCATGGATTGGTTAATCCATTCAGCTGTGTTGGCCTTCATTGTAGTGACCCCTTGGAAAATCGTGGGGTGGATGGGGAGCGCCGTTTTCTCGTTCCGCTTTTTCCTTCAGTGGATCGCTTCGGAGCGGGCAAAGAAAAGCATTATTCCGATGGGCTTCTGGGAGTGCAGTCTCCTCGGCAGTTTATTGGCGTTAAGCTACTTTCTCTTTTACCGACGGGACTCGGTCGGAGTGATCATGACCTTAATGCCTCTCCCGCTCTATGCGAGAAACCTTTACCTGAAATGGCGGGAGGTTCTGACAGAGAAAAGGGTTGAAAAAGGGGCGGCGCCGAAAAATCCCGGAATCGCTACACGGTAGGTTTGTTATGATTTACTTCGACAACAACGCTACGACGCAAGTCGATCCCGACGTGCTTCAATTGATGTTGCCGTACCTGCAAAATCAGTACGGAAATCCTTCCAGCGCCTACTCTTTTGGCAAATACGCCGCGAAAGCCGTCGATACCGCCCGGCAACAGGTCGCCGCGCTGTTGCGATGCGAACCTTCCGAAATCATCTTCACCAGCTGCGGTACGGAGTCTGACAACAGCGCGATTCAGTCCGCCTTGCTTCTCGATCCCGACCGCAAACATCTGGTGACGAGCAAAGTGGAGCACAGTGCCATCATTAATCATGCCGAAACTTTGGCCAGACGGGGATACGAGGTTACCTGGCTGGAGGTGGATGCCAACGGCTTGATCGACCTCGAGGCTCTCGAACGAGCGATTCGGGAAGACACCGCGATCGTTTCCCTGATGTGGGCCAACAACGAAACTGGAACTCTTTTCCCGATTGAAGCAGCGGCAGAGATTTGCCGATCCAAGGGCACCCTCTTCCACACTGACGCTGTTCAAGCCGTCGGGAAAATCGACATCGATCTTCAGCATTTACCGGTCAATTTTCTTTCATTGTCCGGCCACAAGCTCCATGCCCCGAAGGGTGTCGCGGCGTTATACGTCAACCGCAGAACCAGATTTAACCCTTATCTGATCGGTGGCGGCCAAGAGAAAAAAAGACGTGGAGGTACCGAAAATACGGCTTCGATCGTCGCTCTGGGAAAAGCAGCAGAACTCGCTTTGTCGGCACTACAGGAAGAAAACAGCCGGGTCAAAGCGCTCCGTGATCGGTTCGAACAAGGACTGCTAGAAATGGTGCCTTCGGTCCATGTCAACGGCCATCGGGTTCAGCGGCTTCCGAACACCTCCAGTTTGGCTATCGAAGGCATAGATTCGGAAGGGATGTTGATGCTTCTTGATCAAAGAGGTATTTGTTGCTCCGCGGGGTCAGCGTGCACCGCCGGCTCTTTGGAACCATCACACGTCTTGAAAGCGATGGGATATTCTAATGAACGAGCTCGCGGGAGCCTTCGATTCTCTTTCAGTCGCTTCAACTCGGAGGCAGAAGTCACTCAAGCCCTGCAGATTATTCCAGCCGCTGTGGAAAAACTTCGTTCCATGAACCGCGGATTTCTGGCGGCCTGAAAAAGCGGTTGGGATCTTTTTTACTGCTCCTTGGCCCGGATCGACAACGTTTCGCCGTCGAATCGAAGTTCGACGGAAACGGCGTTCTTCCCTGTAGAGTCGAGATTACATTCAGCGTCCAACCGGCGAGCAATCTCTGATTTCTCGCCATTTGGTTCCAAGTGATAGAGCCAGGCATCGTGCGCTTGGATGAGGTGCCGACCCGCAACTAGCTTCGGCAGATCGAGAGGTTCAGCTCGGTCCACGTTGCTCAAAACACCGATCGGTTTCCGATCAATCCAAATGACCATTTGCGCCGCGTTCAGGTAACCACCCAGAGTGCGAAGGCTTAATGATGTTCCGCCGACCTTTCCGTTTTCCTGGGCGCGGGCAAACGCCACCAAGGGTCCAGGCCATTCTCTTTCCGGAAGCTCAGCGGCACGAGCCACTCTCAACGCCCGGTCATACCCGCTCCCGTAAAGAGGATCAAAAAGAGTGCCTACCTCCACGAAATAGGATAGCACCGCCCGTAAAGTGGCCCGCTCAGCCGGCACCGACGCGAGCTGTTTCGCTGCCCATTCGTCCGCAATCGCCTCCTCCCTGCTGCGCATCGCCAAATGCCCATACTCGTGGACTAGAAAAAATCGCGAGACCCCCGGATGCCGGGTTTCAATTGCTCGCTCCCGCTCGGGACAAAGGAAGATAGCTCCCTTCGCATAAAACAAAGTTGGTTGAATGCTTACCCCCACCCTGTGCTGGGTCATATGGCAATCAGCCAGGACCGGAATGTCGCGAAGCTCGGAGGGAGGCGCCCATTGACCGAAGCTTCGTGCAGCGGCCCAGATCGCTAATAGCAATAGCCCCGACAACTTCCAGCCTACGTTCGAGCCGGGCATCGGGAGGCCGATCGTTCTTCTTCTCATGCTGGGTCGAACCGATGACTCTAGCTTCCTCTAACTTGATCTGTCGTTCAGCCGCAAACCGCATCCAGAGCCCTGGCAATCTCTCCGATCCTTTCCCGCACGCCGGGCAACAATCCGCGTCCTTCATGCGAAATTAGAATGTAGACGTTTCCTTCAGAAAAAAGTGTGACCGGCCGGTCACCCAACAGGGTAAATGCCGAAGTCTCAGTCGATCTCAGGTTCCGGTTGAATTCCCGAATGCTCCGCATGATCACCGGAGCGAGGAGCGCCGTCTCCAGATGGTAATTTTCAGGAAGTCGACCTCCCAGAACCGTTCCATCACCCAGCAAGAGCAGAGCACTATTAACCTTTGGAAAAGCCGCCAGCAAATCCGCCACCTCGGACGCACCCAACGGATCCTCGGTCATAAAGATTTCCCGCAATCTTTCCCGACCGATCCCGCTCAGAGATTTTTTGACTGTCGCTTCGTCCCTCCGACCGTCGCGTTCCACTTGACCCATTTCGTTGTCGGGCAGCCACGAATCGGCCGGATTCGGCGAAATGACAGTCGAACGCCTAGGAACCTCGGAACCGGAGCTTTCCCGATCAACCTTTTGACGTCGCGTCGCGGACGGCGGTCGGTCTGCCGGCGTCAGGATGGGTCCCGCAATTTTCGGCTCTGTTCGGGACGCCTCGTCGATCGGCGTCTTCGTTGGTTCCGCGCCCTTTGCGAGTTTGAAGAATCCTTCATCCTCCCGGGCAACCTGTGAGATCGGCGTGTCAAACTCGGTCCCGACCGGATTTGTTTTTTCTGCGGAGATGCGACGCAGATAATCCTGCACTTGCAACACCACCGTTCGCAGTGAAATCGGAAACAAATATTCCGCCCCAAGCGGGAACGGCAAGAGCTCCGGGTGGATCCGTTGCAGCGTCGAAGCTTTGACGGTCACTTTCCCCTCAGCTAGACCTTCGGTATCCTTTAATTGAAGAGCGATTTCCCTTTTTTCGAATGTTGACCAATCCAGAAGAGGCGCGGCCGTCGTATCCAAACAAATATCTTCGCTACCAAGAATGATTACTTGTTCGTTCAACTCACCAAATGGATTTGCGATCTCGTCTCTCGAACCGGAAAAAGGTTCGGGCCCGTTTCGGTCGCGAAGATGGTTAACCAAATGGCGAGACATAAGCGGTTGAAGAACCTCTATCTCTTGTAATCATAACATGTCAAATAAAATGTTATTAACGTTTTAAACGAGAGTTCCATACGCTGTTGTCTTGACACCGCTCGTGCCCGACATGGCATAGAGTAAAGAGATGAACAAGTTGTTGCGGTTTGGCCTGCTCGCGATTTTAGCGTTTCTGGGTGGTTGTTCGGGAATTGAGAATCTGTCGTATGACTTTCAGAGAAAGCCGGCGGGCAAGGTGGCGATCCTCATCGATTTACCGGATCAACATGCCTACCTTTCCAAGGGTGGACAGGTCGTGCTGACCGCTCCCGTCTCAACCGGTCGGGAGGGCTACGATACCCCCGCGGGAAGCTATAAGGTCATGGAGAAAGATATTGATCACCGGTCCAGCATCTACGGAGCATATGTTCGGAACGGAGAACTCGTTCAAGAGAATGTCGACGTTCGCAAAGACCCGCGCCCACCGGACTCGACCTTCATCGGCGCCTCGATGCCATACTTCCTCCGGATTGTTGGCGGCGTCGGCCTTCACGCTGGTTATTTACCAGGCTACCCCGCCTCCCACGGATGCATACGCATGCCTGAATCCAAGGCCAAACGTTTCTTTGAAGCCGCCTCCGTTGGAACCCCCGTGACCGTCAGACGCTAGCGCAAAGAACACAAAGAGCAGGGCCTTTGGGGACAGGTCCAATGTTCGGTTGTTCGATTACTTAATTCGAGGCCCTTCGATGGGCGGAATGGTTTTTGTCCCGGAGGGACAGGCTGATCGTAGCCAGGCACGAAGTGCCTGGGAAAGCCCCACCCCAAAAGATCCGTCCCGTTGGGTACGGTATGATCGGGCGCGGCTAATCCCATCGATATTTCTCGTCGAAATGTGCCTCGTGCTTCTTAGGAGGCCAAGTACTCTTCTTGAAACGTCCGTCTCCGATGTTTTTCGAGTTGCTGCTCAATCGGATGGACCATTTCCTGAAGCTGCGAGATACAGAGATGGAGATGGTCTGAGACGCTGCCAAGGCATGTAGGGATTCGTTCCATTTTGCTCGTAGGGGCTGTAATGTGCCGTTTAGCAATGCCGCCCATGTAAGGCCAAAGACGTTCTCGATTCGCTTCCTGCGTACAGCTGCAAAAATCACACCGTGCCTTACGGACGGATCTTTTGGGATGGGGCTCTCCCAAGCACTTCGTGCCAGGCTACGATCGCATCGTCCGGGACATTTCAAACAAGCTTTCAGCTAGGAAGAGAAGAGAACTTGAAAATTGAGCGGGATCTTGCGGCGAAAGCATCTCCTCTTGGCGGCCTTCGTGTCTGTTCGATTCCTTTCTTTTTCTATCGCCGCAATAAGAAGCCCAAAGGCTTCATTTTTTGTCGTCCTGATAGTTGGTCCGAATTTATTCATCGAGCCGGGGACGAAAGCTTTTTTCCGGCTTTCGAGCGTGAGCGGCCCCGGATTGTGAATAACTTTGGACCAACTATCAGGACGATTGGTCCCCTTAGATGGGGTATGTGCCATTACGATCCTCTTGCAAACTCCCCCACGCTGGGATACCGAATCAGTCCGACTTATATGAATCCGAAGCAGATCATGATTTATGATACGACCTTGCGCGACGGCACGCAGGCCGAGGGCATTTCTTTCAGCGTTCAAGACAAAGTCCGCATCGCTGAAAAACTAGATGCGTTCGGGGTTCATTATATCGAAGGTGGATGGCCTGGCTCCAATCCAAAGGATATTGCCTTTTTCAACTCCGCAAAACACCTGAAGTGGCGAAATGCCAAGATTTGCGCCTTCGGAAGTACCTGTCGGGCGAAGATCGAGCCGTCGGCGGACGCTCAGATTGCCCTCCTTCTTTCGGCCGAGACTCCGGCGGTCACCATCGTAGGAAAGAGTTGGCGTCTGCATGTCGAGCAAATATTGGGCGTTTCCATCGAAGAGAACCGACGGATGATCCGGGATTCGATTGCCTATCTGAAATCCCACGGCCGCGAGGTCATCTTTGACGCCGAACATTTTTTTGATGGATACAAAGACGATTCCAGACATGCCATGGCGGCCCTGGAAGCGGCGGTCGAAGGTGGGGTGGACGTAATTGCGCTTTGCGACACTAATGGCGGGACCATGGTCCACGAAGTTTCGGAAATCACTGCGTCGGTGGTTCGCGCCTTCCCCACGACCCATCGGGATTCATACCCACAACGATTGCGAACTCGGTGTCGCGAACGCCCTGGCAGCCATCAGGGCAGGGGCGACGCAAGTGCAAGGCACGATCAACGGTTATGGCGAACGGACCGGAAACTGCAATTTGACCAGTGTTATTCCTAATCTCCAGCTGAAGTTTGGAGATACGGTGGTGCCAGAGTTGGGCCGGCTACGGGACTTGTCGATGTTTGTCGATGAATTAGCCAATTGCCAGCACAACATCCGCGCCCCTTATGTCGGGACTACCGCGTTCACCCACAAGGGAGGATTGCATGCGCACGCCGTCCAAAAAGTTGCCCGTAGTTACGAGCACATTGAACCTCAGGCGGTCGGCAACCATCAACATATTGTGGTCTCGGAGCTCTCGGGTCAGAGCAATGTCTTGGCAAAAACCCGGGAGCTAGGCTTCGATCTCGAGAAGGGTTCTCCCAACGTCACTGCCATCTTGCAAGAGGTCAAACGCCTTGAGCATCTAGGCTATGAGTTCGAAGCGGCTGAGGCATCGTTTGAGCTGCTGATCCGTCGGATTCTGGGGCCCATAGAACCCTTTTGGGAGTTGTTGGAATATCACTGCACCTACATCCGCTCGGTTAGGAACGGTTACGAAACATGTGAAGCCACGGTAAAGCTTCGCCTACAGGATGAGGACATTTACACCGTTGCCGAAGGGGACGGACCCGTGAATGCCTTGGACGCGGCGCTCAGAAAAGCTCTTATCCCCGTCTATCCAAACATTGAAGCAGTGACCCTCGACGATTACAAAGTCCGGATTATCGGCGGCAATCAGGGTACCGGCGCTCGGACCAGGGTCTTGATTGATTCAACGGATCACCGTGACAATTGGTGCACGGTCGGGGTTTCCGATAATATCATCGAGGCTAGCTGGTTGGCCCTCGTTGATAGCTACGAATACAAGCTGCGCAGAAGCTAATTTTAGTTTGCCAGGGTAGAAGCTAATTTACCCGGTCCGTTAAGAGGCCAGGCTTAGTTCGGCCTGTTCAAGTCGTCGTAACGGCTCCATTGAAAGGAGTTCGCCCGGTGCTTAACATCAAGCGACAGTTCGCTTGAATCCTTGGCCGGAATCATCGATGGCAGCGCCGGCACCCCGGGGAAAGTCGGCATCACATAGTTAATCATCGCCACCGTGGTGACGCGATTTCCGGACTGCAGGGTGCGATGAGAATTGACGAATTCCGAAGGGACGTAGTAATTGGACAAATCGCCGGAGAACATCGTATGAACGACCCCGATCGCGAGATTCTTATGCACCTCGAAATGAAGATGGGGCGCATAAAGCCCATGGGCGTTACCAATGGTGCCGATCTGCTGTCCACGAGCCACCTGCTGACCTTCTCGTACGAGAACCCGGTCAAGATGACCGTAGAGAGAGTCTGCATACTTCACTTGGCCTTCCTCCATAAAGGCATGGCGAACGACGATCACGTTTCCCCAGGACCGACGAAAATCTCGGGCCAGAGTTACTACCCCGGTGCCAATCGCATAAACAGGATCTCGGAAATCTGTCCCGCTGCCTCCTTGCCCAACCCAGTCCTCACCTAAGTGACCGTGAGCTGTAAATCCGCGAGAGATGCGGTAACCATCGGCATTCGGCTTGCCGATCGGAAAATCGAAACCATCAGCCATCCTGGTTAGTGCCGCATTGGGATCGGCATGTGCAAACGCAGCTAAAAGTCCTAATAGAGCCGCGACGAACAGCTTTTTGCGCATGGAGGATGCTTTTAGGTTGGAATTGGACACCTGACAAGCCTTTCCAGAGAAAAAGCGCAAAAAATTTGTCATTTTTCCGAAATCGACCTGTCGACGGTGGCTATTTTCTTCTTGAATCTTCACGCCTACTCCCAAGTTGCTGACTCCTGACCGGTATCGAACTTTGAGTTGATATATAACAACACTTTATATATATGTTTTTAAGGAGATGCCCAAAACCGCTACCTCAACGCAATTGCTCGTTCGCCAAAGAGCGCCCTTGGCCGGGCTTTTCGTCGCGGCCTCTCTCGGCGTTCTGGCCTCCGATCAGCAACCGGAATGGTGGCCAACCTGGGCGATCGCCTTTCTCGGCGCCTCGCTGGTGGTCTTGAAAATCCGCGCCACCGGGCCCGCTTGTCTCCTGGTCTTCTTCTTGTTCGCGTTCTGGCACGGTAACCAGGTAGCGACCGATCCCGGATACCTACGCAGCCGTCAACAATCCTTTGATGCCAACGAACACACCGTCACGCTCCTAGTTTCGAGCGAGCCAAAAATCGATCAACTGCGCTCTCTGCAACGCTTCATTGCCCTCGTTAGCTGCATCGACAATCGAACTGTCCGCTTTCAGGTTTCCGCAGAATGTTCCGGCGAGCCCTTTTCCTACGGGGACCGGATTATCGCGCAAGGAAATTTTTATGTTCCGGCCCGCCCGCTAAATCCCGGAGAATTTGATTTCAGTGCTTATCTTCAACGCCAGAATATTTATCTTAATTTTCGGGCCCATCGGCAGGTGCCAGCCATGGTGAGCGCACGAAACGAGGGAAACCCCTTGGTATCGCTGGCGCTCTTAGCTCGCCATCGCCTCTTGCAGGGCCTTGAGAAGGGACTCGAGGACGATCCCGAAGTATCGGAAACCATCCAGGGAATGATTCTGGGCGGCCGAGCAGAGACTAACCCGGCGCTGAAGAAGCTTTTGCGAGACACCGGAACGATCCATCTTTTCGCCGCCAGCGGTCTGCAAGTGAGCCTTTTTACCGGAATGGCCTGGAGTTGTTTGCGATACCTTCGATTACCGCGGCGATCGCTGGCCCTGACCATCGTTCCTGTCGCCATCACTTATTGCGCTCTGACCGGATTCTATCCCGCCACCGCCCGGGCTACCGTGATGGCCATATTCGTGGCGGTCGGAGTCTCGCTGGAACGACCGGTGGCCACGGTCAATTCTCTTTGCGGATCGGGTTTGTTAATCCTCGTTCACGATACCCAGGAATTGTTCCAGACCGGGTTTCAACTCTCGTTCGTGGCAGTTTTCGCCATTCTGACCGCGGTCCAGCCATTGGGGGATCTTCTCTATCGTCCGTTCCAAGTTGATCCATTCTTGCCGATGCGTCTGTTGCGGCCCTGGCAACGAGCCTGGCACAAAGCCATGCTTCGGACCTGTGAGGCCCTGAGCCTCTCGGTGGTTTGCTGGAGTGCCACCCTCCCGATCCTCATTCTTCAAGAACATCATATTTCACTGGTAGCGATATTCACGAATCTCCTGGTGGTGCCGCCGGCCACCCTCGTAATGCTTTTGGGGGTCACCGGTCTGTTGGCGAGCACAGTTTCCGGATCCATTGCCGGATATCTTTACAATACCGGTTGGTTGATGACCAAATTCATCCTCCTGATCCTCCATTCCGCCGCCTCGATTCCCTGGCATTCTGTGAACGTTGCTCCATCCGCTTTACTACAACCGGACCGTGTTACCGCTTTATCTGAAGGGTCCGACCATGTGTTTCATCTGCGCGTGCAAGGTGGCGATTGGCTTTGCAACACCGGCACTCTGTCCCACTGGCGCAGCCTTACCGAGCCCTATTTGCAGTCGCAAGGGGTGAATCATCTTGATCAGCTGATCCTTCACGACCCGCCCGTGCACGAGGCCGAGGTCTTGAAACAGGTGATTAGTGAGTTCCCAGTCGCCAAAATTGTTTCTCCTACCCAACGGGCGACTAGATGGCGAAAGGCAGTTCGTCCAGATGGAGCAGGGCAACTCCGCGTCGAACCGGGGCCTAAAATCGGTCCTAGTCGAAATTATCTCCGCGGACGCCGGTCGCGGTACTCTCCAAATGACAGCGATTTTAGTTCATCTTGACCAGTTTCGAATTTTAATCCTTCCGAGTGTCAGCGAGGCCACTATCGCGGATTTGAAATGTGGTCACGTTGATGTGGTCTACTGCGGCCGACTCCGGGGCCGCCGTTTTCCTCGTAGCTTGGTGATCGCCAAGTTGTCCCCTTCGATTCTCGTATTGAGCGGGACAAAACCAGAAATAATGGCCAATCCTCGCGACGGTATCGAGAGTCCGAAGAGCCTTTATTTGAAGCAAGACGGGGCCGTCACAGCCGCGCTGCTTAATCATGAGTTGGTGGTCCGAAGTTACCGCGGATCCGAGCTCCGTTTGCGAAGTCTGAGTCGGTAAATGGGTAACTCTCTGGCCAAAAATTGTTCTTCGAAATTGGTGAGTGGATAACCTTCATCCACCCATGCCACCGGGTGCCAGAGATCTGAGGCGTTGGCGGCCTTGGTGATTTGTTGAAAATAGGCTTCGTGATCCGTCTTGATCCAGAGCTCTCCGTCATCGACCAGGCCGCGATGGATCGCTTCTAAAAACTCACCGTCCACCACCCGTCTCGTTTGATGTCTTCGTTTTGGCCAGGGATCCGGAAAATTCAGATGAAATCGCCAGACCGAGCTTTCGGGCAGAAGGTAGCGAACCGTGTAATCGAGTTCCAATCGCAAAACCCGCAAATTTGTCAACCCGGTTTCAGAGGCGACGCGGCAGGTCTTACGAACACGTCCCAAGAGGCGCTCGATGCCTAAGAAATTGCGCTCCGGGAAATGGCACGCGGATTCCACCAAAAACTTACCGGAGCCTGAACCGAGATCGACCTCGATCGGGCGCTCGGTTTGAAAGATCTCACGCAGAGCGATTGGTTCCAGAATACTAGCCGGCACCAATTCCATTTCTACGGCGCAAAGAAGGGGTTGTGCTCCCGTTCATTTGCGACCGTGGTCAGGGGGCCGTGACCGGGACAAATCAGCGTGTCCGCGGGCAGTGAGAGTAACTTTTCCACGTTGTTCCTCAGGGCCTTTCGATAATCATTGGGAGCGCCGCCCATTGATCCGGCGAATAAGGAATCACCAACTACCGCGACCGGATTTTGCAGACCTTGGACCACGTAAGAAGTGCCGCCGGGAGAATGCCCGTTAGTCAGCCTGGCTTCGATTCGCAGTTTGCCGAGACGTAACTGATCCCCTTCCCGCATGATTTTTGTCTCCGGCACCCGCTCCAGTTCCGGGGAGAAAATCTCGGCCTGGATCCGTTTCACGATGGTTCCGAGATCCGCCACGTGGTCTTGATGGGTGTGGGTCAGCAACAGATATTTCACCTTTAGTTTTGCGGTATCGACAAACGCCAGAAGGCCGCTGGCGTCCGCTCCGGTATCGAATATGGCTGCCTCTTTGGTCTCGGGATCCCAAACCAAATAGGCATTCACCGTCATATCGAGCAGCGGGGTATTAAATTGTTGCGCCCCGTCAACCTCCGGCACCTCCGTCGGATACCAACTGCTCGCATAGCTGGCGGACAACGATTTTGGTCCAAGTCCAAGAGCTTCAGCGATGGCCGGGACAGCCGCCGCCGTCCCTGAGCCTTTCTTGAGAGCGCGGAGTTCCTCCAGTCCCAAATGAGCACTCTGAGAAAGGTCCTGGTCACTAACCTGCAAACCGCGCTGGGCTTTGCCCACGATATCTTCAAAAAGGTCTTCAAGAGGAATTTTCATAAGCAGGTTTCAGCCGTGGGGTTTCTTTTCCAATGTCGAGACGCGATTATCTTCGACTCGTCTAATAATGACTTGGGCCGGTCGAATATCCAAAACCTTGTAGGTGTGGTCTGGATCGTTCGGAATCGAGAAAGTTTGATCCACTTCCACTCTGAGCGTCTGATCAGAATCAGGAAAAGCGAGGATCGCATATGCAGCATGCTCTTGAGCCGGGACACCTTTGACTAAAGCGACATTCTGCCCCGACTTGGTGTTCCGCAACGTCACCACAGAGTCATCGACCGGATTGCCGTCTTTGTCTTCCGTACTGCGCACTTCCACATCAGTGACTTTATAGTCCAGACCTTTTAATTGATCGCCAACTGCCACGCTATATTCTTCCCCTTCGACCGGCCGGATCTTCGCTTTCTTGCCACTGACTTCGCTCAGCATGATCGGCAAAAACTCTTGCCGGATTTCGACCACCGAAGCTGGCTTCGGTTGAGCAGCAGCGCCGGACCCCTTCGTGGAGCTACGTGCGCCGGTGCCTCGAGCATCGGGAGAGGCGCCCTTTGCTCCGCCCGGCAACAAGAGAAGATCCTGGTCTGACGTCGCTCCGGTCGGCTCGGTCGGCTGCCCCGGACTGCCAGACGCCACTTCTTTCGACGGAGAAGGGCCGCCCGGTGGGATCGGAGCCTTTTGCAAATGCTCCGCCACTTCCTGGTAACCTTTCGCTTTGGCCAAGGCTCCGGCATTGGAGCCAGATTTGTCGGCCAGAGACGGGTCCGCGCCAGCCTTCAAGAAGAAAGAAACAAGATCCTTGTTCCCTTTGCTGGCCGCCAGCATCAAAGGAGTTCGTCCATCATCTGCGCGGGAATCAACCTCAGCGCCATTATCGAGCAAGATCTTCGCGATCTCCTGGTGTCCGGTCAGGGCGGCGATCAGCAGACCTCGATTGACTTCCTGACGTGAACGCGCCGCCAAAGCTTCAACGCAACCGGTGTTCCCTTGATAGACAGCTTTCATCAAAGCTGACCAGCCAGTTTGATCCTCCAGGTTCGGATCGGCATTCTTCTTCAAAAGGAGCTTAACAATCTCGGCCTGATTGTTCTCTGCCGCCAGCATAAGGGCAGTCACTCCCTGCTTACCCTGCGCGTCAACATTGGCCTTTTGTTCCAGCAACTTGTTCACCACATCGATTCGCCCGTTCTTCGCAGCAGCCATCAAGGCGGTGAACCCCGACACGCTTTGCACATTGCAATCGATGCCGGCATTGAGAAAGAGTTGAATCGCCTTTAGATCCCCTTTTTCCGCCGATTGAACAAAATCGTCAGGGGTAAATTTTACATTAAGCTTTTCCAACTGCTCAATGGCTTGCTCCTTCGACTGGCCACATCCAAACAGGAATGCGGCCACCAAAATAGTGCACCAGAAAGCCTTGCTCATGCGAAGATCATCTGGGCTCCGTCCATTCCGATCATCCGGCGAACGCGAAAAACATGCGCCGGTCGGGAATGGGGGTCCAGGATCACGAAATTACGACGCCCGCGCCAAGTGAATTTCTCGCCCGTCAACAGATCCTCCACCTGGTACGGATCAGCGCTTTCAATTTCAAAGCTTTCGATCGGAATATAGGCAAACCCGCTCTGGGAGTTGTACGGATCGACATTGACCAGAACCAGGATGACGTTGTCGAGCGCCTCGGTCGCTTTAGAGTAGAACAATATTTGTTCGTTTTCGACGGTATGAAACCGGAGATTCTCGTACTCCCGCAAGGCTCGGTTATTATGCCGGATCGCATTGAGCTTGGTGATGTAATCTTTAATATTGCCGGGGGCGTTCCAATCCCGTTCTTTGAATTGGTATTTTTCCGAATTGAGGTATTCCTCTCGGCCCGGGATTCCCACATTTTCACAGAGCTCGAACCCGCTATAGATTCCGTAAACCGTACTCAAGGTCGCCGCGAGAATGGCCCGGATCATAAATCCAGGCCGACCACTGTTCTGGAGGAAGAATGGCAGGATGTCCGGCGTATTAGGGAAAAAATTTCCGCGAAAGTAATATTTCATGTCGGTCTGAGTGAGTTCCGTCAGGTACTCCGTCAGCTCCCACTTACTGTTCCGCCAGGTGAAGTAGGTGTAAGACTGCGTGAATCCTCCCTTTGCCAGCGCCTTCATCATCTTGGGGCGCGTAAAGGCTTCAGCGAGAAAAATCACGTCCGGAAATTCCGCCTGAACCTCCGAGATCATCCATTCCCAAAAGGCATTCGGCTTGGTATGCGGATTGTCGACGCGGAAGATCCGAACCCCGTGCCGGGCCCAGAACAGAATCACCTCTTTCATCTCAATCCAGAGGTTTTTCCAGTCCGGATTGTAGAAGTTCAAAGGATAAACATCCTCGTACTTTTTGGGCGGATTCTCAGCGTACTTGATCGATCCATCGGGACGATGGAAAAACCAATCCGGATGCTCCTTTACATAGGGATGATCCGGCGAACAATTGATGGCAAAATCCAGAGCGATCTCCATCCCCCTGGCTCGCACTTCACCAACCAGCCAATCGAAATCGTCCAACGTACCAAGCTCCGGGTCCACGGCCTTGTGGCCGCCAAACTGGTTCCCGATGGCGTAAGGAACACCCGGATCACCCGGTTCGGAGGTTACGGAATTGTTCTTTCCTTTTCGCTTGGCGAACCCGATCGGGTGAATAGGGGGAAAATAGATCACATCGAATCCCATCGCCTTGGCGTCGTCCACCCGGCCGAGGCAATCGCGAAACTTCGATCCAGTATTCGGCAGGCCTTCCGCGCACCTGGGAAAAAATTCGTACCAAGCCGCAAAGAGCGCTTCCGAACGATCCACGGTGACTCGAAGATATGGTTTCAACTCCGTACTGAGTTCCAGATCCGGCCAAGCGCCCATTAATCCGGACAACTCAGGATTCTTAGCGAGTTGCGCACCGAAATGAACATCCGCATTCTTGAGCTGCTTAGCAAAGAGCGCCAACCGCTCCTTATCTTGTCTGCGCGTGGCTCGTTCCACCGCCCGTTGGACCAGGATTGAACCTTCTTCAATCTCAGTTCGGAGGTCCGTCTGACCGGCGGCATATTTCTTGGCATATTCGACCTGCCATGATTTGAAGTGATCTTCCCACGCCTCAATCGTGTACTCGTGCGGAGCATTTTCGATGAAATGACAAACGCCTTCCCAACGGTCATTCTCGGTCGGAGACATCGGTGTCCGATTCCAATCCGCACTCCCTGCTCGCCGCCACTTGAGAATCGCGGCAACTTGATCATGACCATCTTTGAAGATATCAGCCGAAACATTCAGCGCTTGTCCGACAACCCTCTTGATAGGATAACGGCCTCCATCGAGGCAAGGTTCAACGTTTTCGATGACAACGGTTTGCATCCGTTCCAAATCAGTAGTTTTTGTAGTCACGCGAGTCGGATCCTGGGTTTGGGTCTATCCGGAAGACTGGTTAAAAATTCTACCAAGAAACTAAAGTTCTCTGCGAGGGAAGCAACTTCGATCAGCGTCTTTATAGCTGGTTGAATGTGGCGGAGAAACTCCTTTTTTTCGCGGAGAACTCCGATCACCCCATACGCCCCGAGCGCCTGCATAAGACGCTGAATCCCACACTCCAGGTAGGTCCTTTCGAATTCCGCAAAGGTCCAGCCAAGGGCGTTCCGGTCAAAGTAATACCTTAAAAGATGAGCGCGTTCCTGCTGCGCCAGGGCCACATAAGGATCCAAGAGTAAAGAAGCCAGATCATATTGCGGCAGGCCGAGACGCAGTCCCTGAAAATCAATCAGATAGGCCTGGGTATCCCAGGTAATGATATTCTGCGATTGAAAATCACGGTGGACCAAAATCCGCCGGTGAGAACCTAAACGTTTGGCGAGATTTTCGAACGCGGGATGAGTCCGCAAATTATCTATCTTGGTCGCCGGAATTTGAAAATAAAGCCCAAAACAGTTTTCCAAACCGTAATTCTGTTCCCACCGATAGAGCGATTCGTCGAATCCAGGTTGCAGGTGTAATTTCTCCCCAAGCACCGGTTCTGAGCGGTGCAAGATTGCGATCTGATCCAAAGCGGCTTCATAGAAGCGGCAGCGGGTGGTCCAAGGCTCATTCCGGTGGTGCCAGAGGTCTTCCTCACCAAGGTCCTGCATCCAGATCAGCGCCTGATCCTGGTCATGATGGTAAATCAAAGGCGCGTTAACTCCGATCCCGTTCAGGAAATTCGCGATCGCCACGAAGCGTTCGTTCTCCGGTTTCCCGGGATCGTACTTTACCAGGATCAGCGAATGATCCGCGCTGAGACGCACCCGGTAGTAATGCCGATCCGAGCCTCCTTTTTCCAAGGGCAAAATTTCTACCTTGGATTCTTGGTAGTGCGGAAAACGCTCACGAGTTTGATCGACCAGTCTCTCCAGGCTCATACGAAATCGGTCTCCAGAAAAACGCCGGGCGCCATCTTGACGCCCGCCACGACGCAGGATCGCAGCCTCGTGCCGCGAGGAACAAATGAATCAGGAAATAAAATCGAATCCTCCAGAAGGACATCATCCTCGACCAAGCACCGAGCTCCGACGTAAGATCCCCCGATAATCTGGCATCCGGGCGAAATCTCTGCCGAAGGGTCAACCTGGGTCGGCCAGGGACCGTCCCGTAGGTAGTCAGGTACCCAATGGTCCTGGGCCATAATCCGATGGGCAGAGAGGTATTCTTTTCTGGAGCCGAGGTTAAACCAGCGGCTCTCCTGCAGGGGCATCCCGCCGATTTGGCCGCCGGATTTCATCCATTCAATGAGAATCGGGACAAATGAAATTTTGGCGCCAATTGGGATTCGAGAAAAAACGGAAGGGTTCCAGACCGAAATACCGGCGAAATCGTAGTCGCCCGGTTCGCCCGTCCCAAGCGCCCCCAGCAGATCGATCACGCGGCCCGTTTGCGGCCGCCAATGGACGCCTCTCGCCAACTCCGTAGTTCGCAAGGCCAGCGTGACATCGTTGCGCTTGGTAAAGTGTTCTTCGACCAGCCGGTCGAGAGGCAAGTCGGTCAGGATATCGCCGCTATAGACGATAAAAACTTCATCCCCAATTCGATCCTCAATGTTTTTGATCCCGCCTCCCGTCTCCAGCAAGTTCGCCTCTAGAACCAGCTCGAGAGGGATCCCGCGATATTCGTTCTGTGGGAACTCGGCAGAAAATTTTTCCGCCAAATGGTGCGCGTTAACCCAGAAACTTTCAATGCCAGCCTGTCGCAAATGGTCTAGGGCAAAGGTGATGAGGGGTTTTCCAAAAATTGGCAGTAAGGGTTTCGGCAACAGGTTCGTCAGCGGCCGAAGCCGAGTCCCTAATCCCGCCCCTAGCACGAACGCCTTGCGAACACGATGAATCATCAACGGTTCGGAACCTATCGGGCGAAGATATCCGGTGTAAAGCAATTAGGCCTTTCGGGTTGGTCCGTTCCGATTGACTTCAGGCGTTGAACTGGTAAATGGGCACAAACGCGATAAGTACGATGAACGTCCCGCTACTGGCTGTTTTCTCTCTTTGCTTAGCAACCACCACCCTTTTTGGCGAAGATTCCGGCGGACCAGTGATCACGGTTCGGAAAGGGACCTCCCAGCAAGTTGAGATAAAACAGATCAGCGGACCGGCCGGCAGCACGGCGACCAGCGTCTTGCAAAACGATATCTTGCTTTCCGGTGAGCTCTCACTCGGTGACGCCGCTTCGGCTACGCTCACGGTCAGCGGCACCACTTCGCCAGATTCTTTCAGTGGCCTTGCGACCGACAAATCGGGTGGCGTGGTATTGAGAAAAGTTTACTCCGGAGAGACGCGTCACTCAGTTCACCAATTTACCAACGACTTGATAGAAACGGTGACTGGGCAAAAAGGGATCGCGCTCTCCAAAGTCGCTTTCGTGGCCGATCGCACCGGACACAAAGAGATTTATACCTGCGATTACGACGGAGCGCGCACCGTGCAACTCACCCACGACGGCGCGATCAGTGTAAGTCCGGCCTTATCCATCGACGGACGGAGGCTCGCCTATACCGGCTACCAAAGCGGCTATGCCGATATTTACCTGGTCGACTTGAGCAGCGGTTCGCGCATTCGCCTCATCAAATTCCCCGGAACCAACTCCGGGGCCGCCATCTCTCCAGACGGTACCCGGATCGCCTGCACGATGAGCAAAGATGGAAATCCGGCGATCTATGTGGTCGGGATCAATGGCGATTCGCCTCGCCGCTTGACGCGAAGTCGCGGCGTAGAGTCCTCCCCGACCTGGTCGCCCAACGGATCCGAAATTATTTACTCTTCGGATGAAAGAGGAGGGCCACAGCTTTACCGCATCTCGGCTGAGGGCGGCTCGGGCCGCTTACTCTCGACGGGGTTCGGCTACAACACCCAGCCGAATTGGTCGCCGGACGGTCGAAAAATTACTTTCAACGTCCGGAGTGGCGGCGGTTTTCAAGTCGCCATCCTTGATCTCGACTCCGGATCAACCCGCGTCGCGGTGTCCGACGGCGGGAATCCGGTTTGGGGTCCTGATTCGCGCCATATTATTTTTTCCAGGGGGACTGGGCTTTATTTATTTGATATTGTCACCGGGCGCGAGACACGCCTGGTAAGTGATCTCGGGCAAATCTCTGAGCCCACCTGGTCCCGTTGAAACCTCCAACTATTTCTCTGATGAAAAAATTTCAAATTTTCTGCTGCTTGCTGACCCTGAGCCTGGCGGCCTGTCAAAAACAACAAAAGCAAGAATACACTGGAGTGGAAGGCGACAACGTCAACGGCACTCCGCTTCCTCCGCGCCAGGAAGGCGTCTCTTTTTTCAGCAACAACGTCACCAAGGGACAATTTCAGCCGATTTATTTCGCTTTCGACAGCTTTGAGATTGCCGCGGACGAAGGAAATACATTGCGACAAATTGCTAGTTTTTTAAAGACCGCGCACAATAACATCATTCTGGCTGGGTTCACTGATGAAAGAGGGACGCCGGAATACAATCGCGGGCTCGGGGAGCGTCGAGCCCAGGCCGCCCGCAATTTTCTACTTTCGCTCGGGGTTTCGGCTAGCCGCATCCAGACGGTCAGCTTTGGCCAGGAAATGCCTGCCAATCCGGGGCATGACGAATCCGCTTGGGCGAAAAATCGCCGGGTTGAAACTGGCGTGGTCCGTTGAACCGCCGATCCGCCCGCCCGTTTTCCCTTTCTTTCTCTGCCAGCTTGGAGTTTGATCCGCTATTGCAGAGTAAAGGTTGAATGGACGACCAGAACTTGCCCGACGATGAAACGTTGGTTCGCCAGACGCAGAACGGCGACACTCGGGCCTTCGACCTTCTCTGGCAAAAATACAGCCCGAGAATTTATTCGTTGATCTACAACATGACAGCGAACCATGAGGATGCGAACGACCTCTTGCTGGAAGTCTTCGCCAAGGCCTACCGCTCGATCAATGGGTTTCGAGGCAAATCAAGTTTCTACACCTGGATCCACGCCATCGCTGTCAACATGACGATCAATTTCGTGAAGAAACGCGGCCGGCGTTTTCAGATGAGCCTGGACGACATGGACGCCAACGTGCAGAATGACAAGGATTTCATAGATGCAACGGCTGCGAACACCCCGATACGCGAAGTTGATCTGGCAGAACTTCAGCAGAGATTGAACGAAGCTCTAATGAAGCTGTCTGTTGAGCATAGAGCAGTGGTGACAATGTTTGACATTCAAGGCATGGCCCATGCGGAGATTGCAAAAATCCTCGGTATCCCCGAGGCTACAGTGCGCTCTCGGCTATTCTATGCACATCGGCAGTTGCAGAATTACCTCGAGGAGTTTAGAAAGAAATGATGCTCGACGAACAGCAGCTTCAGAAATTGCTTCGGCTCAAACGATTCGAGCAGCCACCCCCAGGATATTTCGACCGGGCTTTAAACGAATTTCATCGACGTCAGCGCCAAGAGCTGTTGCGGCGTTCCGCAATCCAGATCTGGTTTGAGCGTCTCGTTTCGGGCCTTTGGAGTTTTCGTGTACCAACCTACGCTTACGGCGCGGCGTTTGGTGCCTTCCTGGTGGCTGCCACGATTGTTGGTTCGGGTGTGTGGGCTCCCTATACAGACACCGCGGAGCACGGTTCCGTCCTGGCCAGAGTGGCTTCCAGTCCTCCAGCGATGGAGCTTTCCTCCAACCGTTTGGCATTGAACGGAAATGTTGACTGGTCGAAATTCGATCGTACTTCCACCTCACCCCGTGTCGTTCCTGTTCTCGGACCCTCACAAAGCGCACTTCCTCGTTATGTCCTCGACGGTAGGCCCGTCAGTTACGAAGCTTCGTTTAGCTTTTAACCTTAATGTTGGAAATCTTTGGTAGTAGGCGACTTCAGGGCATCCGCAGGGTAAAGGCTCTGAATGCTGGGATGGTCCTTTTGCTGCTTGGAGCAACCCGACTCCTTGCTCAGCAGGGCTTGAACTCTATTTCTTCCGAGGTCGCACGAGTCTTTGAGGGCGCTAAGAATGCCGTGGTGCGCATTAAGGCCGAAGACGAACATGGCAAACTGGCCGGCACGGGTTTTTTCATCGACCCCAACGGCACGATTATGACTGCCTATGCCGTCGGAGGTGAATCTCGAGACATTATTGTCGAGTTCGGTGACAATCGTTATCCGGCCGAACGTCTCGTCGCCGATCCACGCAGCGGTATTGCGATCTTGCGACTCACTGCGACGACGCCTTGGCTACCCATCGGAGATTCGGATCAACTGAAGATGGCTTCGCCAGTCGTAACCATCGGCTATCCGATGGATCTCTCCGTAACGCCAACGTTTGGAATGATCGGCGGGTTTGACCTTAAATATTTGAACCAGTTTTTTAGTACGACCTTGATCCGGGCGAATATCGCTGCGCAGCGAGGCGAAGCGGGCGCCCCGGTTCTGAATTTGAAGGGAGAAGTCGTAGGCATCCTGATTTTTCCGATCGACAACCGGACCGCCTGTTACGCCCTGCCAATGAAAGCTGCGGAAAAAGTCCGAACGGATTTCGTGCGCTTCGGCGAAGTGAGGCCGGGATGGGTGGGCGTAAACGTGGTGGAGTCCGAAGAACCGACCCACGAGTCATCGGTGGTAATTCAAAGTTTCGCTGAAGGTTCACCCGGCGCCGATTCGGGGTTGCAACCTGGCGACATCCTGGTCCGAATCGGATCAACGCTTATTCATTCGCCACCGGACGTGCTGAACGCTTCATTTTTTTTGACGGCCGACGAAGATGTCCCAATCACCGTTCTGCGAGATGGAAAAGAGGTTTCGGTGACCGTCACTGCCGTAGAACATCCGACCTATCTGCGGCAAAAACTGCCGCTCTTTGCTCCCGCTAACCGCGAAAACACCCAGCGCTTCCGGGACAGCGATTAGTAACTCGTCTGTTAGTTGGAGCCCGCACGTGGGCTGCAAAAGTGTCTGGATGCTGGCTCGTTTAACTGTCCGTTTTCTAGCGAAATCGTCTCGTCCTGAGCCATAAATCGGACGTATCTGGCTCTGGTTCTGGCAATTAGCCGCCAAGACGAAAGTTATTGGCTTTCTTTTTACCTCCGTTTACTGTGCCAAACTTACCGATGCCGAAAAACGACTCAATGGGAACGGGAACGGAAATCTCGTTCGAGACGGCGATGGAAAGATTGGAGAAAATCGTCGAGGAAATGGAGTCTTCCAAATTGCCGCTAGAAGATCTGCTGGTGCGATACGAGGAAGGCATCAAACTGGTGGGCGTTTGCAACCAACGACTCGCCGGCGCAGAAAGCCGCATCGAAACTCTAAGCCGACCCGCAAACGGAAGACCACCGACATCAGGTGCCGCGAACCCTCAAGATCCACTCAAGGACTCAAACAAAATCAAGAATGAAGAAATCAGACTCTTTTGAATCGCCCGCCGAGGCACGGATATTGGACGCTATTAATTCGCCGTCGGACCTCAGGCGCCTCGAGGAAGGGAGATTACCTCAGCTTGCGCAGGAGATTCGCGACGAGCTAATTACGGTTCTTTCCCAAGTCGGTGGGCACCTCGGGCCGAATCTTGGGGTCGTAGAGCTGACGATTGCTTTGCACCGGGTCTTTCACACTCCAAAAGACAAACTGGTTTTCGATGTCAGCCATCAGGGATACGTCCACAAGCTCTTGACGGGACGACGAGGCCGTTTCAACACCATCCGCCAATATCAGGGATTGAATGGATTTCTGCTCCGCACCGAAAGCGAGCACGACTGTTACGGGGCGGGTCACGCCGGAACTTCGCTGTCCGCGGCGCTCGGCATGGCGGTAGCCCGGGATCGAAGAGGTGGCCGGGAAAATGTGGTTGTGGTGGCCGGTGACGCCGCCTTTACGTGCGGGACGAGTTACGAAGCGCTGAACAACGTGGCCGACAACACCAAGCGGCTGATCGTGGTCCTGAATGATAACGAATGGTCGATTGCCAAAAACGTCGGCGCGATCGCCAACTATCTAAACAAGCTGGTGACCAATGACGCCTACAGTCATTTACACGAAAAGGCCGCTAAGTTCGTCGAAATGATCGGTGGCCGATTCGCGCAGCAATTCGTTCACAAGGTCGAAGAAGGGGTAAAACACCTGGTTCTTCCCAGTGTGATCTTTGAGGATCTGGGACTTCGCTACTACGGGCCAATCAATGGACATGACATTCCGTTGCTAATTCAGACCTTTGAATTTCTGAAAAGACAGAACGAACCTGTCCTGCTCCACATTATCACCCAGAAGGGCAAAGGCTACGCCCCGGCGATCGCCAAGCCGGATAAATTTCATGGCCTCGGAAAATTCAAGTTGGAAACTGGCGAAACGACCGCCACTACGACCCCAACTTATTCCGAGCTCTTCGGCCAAACCCTGGCAAAATTCGCTGACCAGAACAACCGGATCATGGCGATCACCGCCGCGATGCCTTCGGGTACCGGACTGTTCCATTTCGCAGCCAAGCATCCCCAGCAATATTTCGACGTTGGGATTGCCGAAGAACACGCTGCCCTATTCGCCAGCGGCTTGGCGACAGAAGGGTTTAAGCCGTTTCTGGCGATTTATTCTACCTTCATGCAGCGGGCCTACGACATGCTGATCCACGACATCGCGCTGCAGAACCTGAATGTCGCTCTTTGTATGGACAGAGCCGGATTATCGGGGGATGACGGGCCGACTCACCATGGTCTTTTTGATATCGGTTACCTTCGACACATCCCAAACATGGTGCATATGCAACCAAAGGACGAAGAAGAGTTCGTCGACATGCTTTGGACGATGGTGAATTATCACCAAGGCCCGATCGCCATTCGATACCCCCGTGGCGCCGGCACTGGAGCAAAACCAAAGCCACAGCCCAAATTGCTGGAGATTGGGAAAGCCGAAGTCGTCCAGCACGGGCGTCAGGTGGCATTAATTGGGCTTGGAAACATGTTTTCCCTCGCGCAGGAGGCCGCAAAAATTCTGGAGAGCGAAGGGATCTCAGTCGCCTTGATCAACCCGCGTTGGATTAAGCCCCTGGATGTCGGCACCCTGGAATTCTTTGCCCGGGGAGTTGAAGTGATCTGCACGTTCGAGGACCACGTCTTGCACAATGGCTTTGGCTGCGCGGTTATGGAGCATCTCTCTGAAGCCAGGATCACCACGCCGGTCGTTCGGATCGGGTGGCCGGATCAATTCATCGAGCATGGCACGATCCCTGTCCTACGAAAGAAGCATGGCATTACCGCAGAGGCGGCGGTTGAGAAGGTCAAACCGTTTCTGAAAATCCCTCGCAAAGAGAGCCCGCGCACCGCGGCTTAGGGTAGGTAGCAATGGAAGATCTGCCGCTTAGAAATCAGAATGCAGCTCTTGTAGACTTGCATTCTGAGTCTCGCGCAAAATCAACTCCTGACTCCTGACTCCTGACTCCTGACTCCTGACTCCTGACTCCTGACTCCTGACTCCTGACTCCTGCCCCATGGGAATTGCCATCGTCGCCGACGCCTTGTCGAAGACTTATCGAACCTACAGAAAACAGGAGGGTCTCGGGGGTGCTCTTAAAGGCTTGTTCGCCAGGAAATACGACGAAATTTCCGCCGCCAAAAATGTTTCGTTCCGAATCGAGGAAGGCGAATTTGTCGGGTTTTCTGGGGCCGAACGGCGCCGGAAAAACAACTGTCTTGAAGATGCTCGCCGGCCTTCTGGTTCCGACCTCAGGAACCGCTCGAGTGCTGGACTACATCCCGTGGGAACGGAAGGCTCCTTTCAAGCGCCAATTCAGCCTTGTCCTCGGCCAGAAAAATTCTCTCTGGTGGGATTTACCTGCTCATGAATCACTGGAGCTCAATCGAGCTATTTATGAAATTGAGGAACGCAAGTTCAGGAAGATTGTCGACGAGCTGGTCGACCTCCTGGATGTCCGCGATAAACTCAATGTCATGGTCCGGGAACTGAGTCTTGGCGAGCGAATGAAGATGGAGTTGATCGTTGCGCTGATTCACAGTCCAAAAATCTTGTTCCTGGATGAACCCACCATCGGATTGGACGTGGTCAGCCAGAAGAAGGTCCGCGACTTTTTGCGCCATTACAGCGAGGAAAATCGGATTTCCACGGTGCTGACGAGCCACTACATGCAGGATATCGAAGAACTCTGCAAACGGGTGATCATCATCGACCACGGACAGGTGTTCTTTGATGGAGCTTTGGAAGAAATCATCGAGAATTTTGCCGGGCACAAACTGCTGCGATTTACCTTCGACAAAACTCCCTCCTGTTCATTTGAGCCGGGAGAAATCATCGAACGCACCGAAACTTCAGTTAAGTTGAAGGTTCCGCGAAATAAAGTGGCGGAGGCTTGTCGGCACATTCTTTCGAACTGCGAAGTGCACGACTTCAGCGTGGAAGAGGAACCCATCGAAGAGATTATTCGCCAGGTATTTTACGATCACGCGGCAACCAGCCGACTGGAAAACCAGGAAGCTATCGTGGCCAAAGGCTGAGCTCCCGGTTAATCAAGGAGGCCGCATAGGCCGCTCCGAATCCGTTGTCGATATTGACCACTGTCACTCCGCTGGCGCAACTATTTAGCATGGTCAGCAAGGCTGCGATTCCGCCGAAACTGGCACCATAACCTACACTGGTCGGAACAGCGATCACCGGCGTACTGACCAGGCCGGCAATGACGCTGGGCAAAACACCGTCCATTCCAGCAACCACAATTGCGACCGAGCACGCTTCAATTCGCTCCCGGGCCGCCAACGCGCGTTGGATTCCGGCCACCCCGACGTCCTGGATGATTTCGACACTATTCCCAAAGAGCTCCAGGGTCACTCGAGCTTCTTCGACTACCGGTCGATCAGTGGTTCCCGCACTGACCACCGCCACTTTGCCAGCAAGACGTCGGAGTGGCGTTCGCTCGACGACGATACAGCGCCCGATCGCTTCAAAACGAGCGTCGGGCAGGCTTTGCAACACTTTTTCGAAATGGTCTATCCCAGCGCGGGTCGCTAACGCGACCCCGTTTTTTTCCACCAGCGTGGTGAGAATCAGCGTCAGATCATCCGGGCTCTTGCCCTCCGCCAATGCCGCTTCCGGAAACCCTCTTCTTTCCAACCGGTCGACGTCCACTTTCGCAAAACCCAAGTCGAGAAAGCCGGACATAAAAGCTATTGAGGGGGCGGCAGACGAAGTTCAGCGGCGGCGCCCAAATAAAGGCGCATCGGAACCATGTCAGACCGGTAAAAACCGTGCTTCTCGAAAAAGGTCAGCGATCCCTCGCTCATCCGGTCGGTCAGGAGTGTGATGCGCAAAAAACCTTTTTGCTGCGCGTAGTTGAGAGCGTATTTCAAAAGTTCGCTGCCCATTCTCTGGCTTCGGAAATTTCGGGAGATAATCAAATCTTCCAGCAGAATCACAAATCCGCCTTCGGCGGTACTGATCGTGAACAGCAGATTGATCATCCCGATGATCTGGTTGGCACTACGAAGTACGAAAATGCGCCCTCGGCTCGGCTGTTCCAGAATAAGACGCAGGCCGCGCATCTGATTATTGTAATCCGGTCGGAAATCTCGCTCTTGCGAAAAGAGCTCCATCAACAATTCCGCGAGCAGCGGAAGATCCTCGATGGTAGCCGGTTCGATGCGGGTCAGTTCGTGCATGAGACCACTAATCATTGCAAACGATTACTATTTCTCAAAGTGAATTTCCTGCCCGAACGAGTGAAAACCTCTCGACCGGCGCACGGCTCCAACGCAATTTATTAACCATCCGTTAGGGAGAGGTCTCAGAGGGGGGAGAGGAAGGCCACGGAGAGGAATTATTGACCACAGAGACACAGAGAACCCGGAGTTAAGGATCTAAACGGAAAAAACGAAACTGGAGCGATAGAATCAAACCCTCGTGATCATATTAAAAGTCTCCCTTGGAACTGACTTCGATTTATGACCTGGCTATTGATTGCCGTGCTTAGCTATTTCATTGGCTCGATCCCCAGCGGGTATTTGATAGCCCGCTCGCAGGGGGTCGACATCCGACAACACGGAAGCCGCAACATCGGCGCCACCAACGTCCTCCGGGTGATGGGCAAGAAATGGGGATACCTGGTCTTTCTTTGCGACTCTTCCAAAGGGTTCCTGGCTGTCAAGCTAGGTTTCTTGATCGCAGCTCACTCTCTCCAGAGTCCTGTTCTCGGTGAAGTGATCGCGGCTATCGCTTGCATTTTAGGGCCATAACTATACCCTTTGGCTCGGTTTCAAAGGGGGGAAAGGAATCGCCACCTCGGGCGGCGTTATTCTGGCCTTATTTCCAATTGCCGTTATTTGCTGCATTGCATTTGTCTGGGTCATCGTTTTTTACTCCAGCAAATACGTTTCACTCGCTTCGATTGCCGCAGCAGTAGCTCTACCTTTTTCGGTGTTCCTGTTTGTCCCCAAAACGGGAACGGAGTTCTGGGTGGTGTTCGGCTTTTCGCTCCTCGTTTGCGTTTTGGCCGTTTGGCGTCACCAATCCAATATCGTGCGCCTAATGAACGGCACGGAGACTCGTTTCGGAAAGAAATGACGGGTTACCTCTCGCTCGATTTAACCGTTCAATGGACACCATCTCGATTATCGGCGGCGGTGGCTGGGGGACGGCCCTGGCCATCATGATCGCCAGGAACGGTCACGCGGTCCGGTTGTGGGTTCGTCGGCAGGAACTGGCCGAAACTCTCGACCGGGAACGGATCAACCATCAATATCTACCTGGAATTCCAATTCCGCCGTCGATCCTCATCACCAACCAGCTTCCTGAGGCCGCCGAAGCGGATGTCATCTTGTTCGTGACCCCTTCCACCGCGCTTCGGCAAATTGCCGAGTCCCTTGCCAGCACGGCTTCTGTCCAGCTTGGCACCACTCTGATTTCAGCCGTCAAGGGCATAGAATATGGAACTGGATCGCGGATGAGTGAAATCATTGCGGACGCGTTTCCCGATCATTCGATAGCCGTCTTGTCGGGGCCCAATCACGCCGTGGAAGTTGCTAATTTTACGCCAACTGCCACGGTGATCGGCGCTTCCCAGGAAGAGATTGGAAAACGTCTACAACGAATCATTTCCAGCAAATCCTTCAGAGCGTACACCAGCCCCGACATCGTCGGAATCGAAGTTGGCGGCGCTCTGAAAAACATCTTTGCCATCGCCGCGGGAATCGCCGACGGCCTGGGTTTGGGCGATAATTCGAAGGCGGCGCTCATCACCAGATCACTGGCCGAAATGGCGCGATTGGGCACTGCCCTGGGCGGTAAGCGAGAGACTTTTCAGGGCTTGAGCGGGGCGGGCGACCTCATCGTGACCTGTTTTAGTCGCCACAGCCGAAATCGACGAGTCGGGGAGCGGATCGGTCGTGGGGAACAGCTGAAAGACATTCAAAGTTCGATGAAAATGGTGGCCGAAGGAGTGTCGACGGCCAGAAGCGCCAAAGATTGCGCCGATCAGTTTGCCATCACCACCCCGATCATCAACGAGGTCAATTCAATCCTCTATGAGCACGCTTCACCGGCGGCGGCCATGGAACGCCTGATCAGCCGCGCCTTCCGGCCTGAAGAAGATTAGAAGTTGCCAGTGTCAGTTGGCAGACGGAACCAGGAAGTTGCCAGTGTCAGTGGTCGGTCGTCAGACGGAACAAGGAAGTTGCCAGTGTCAGTGGTCAGTTGTCAGACGGAACAAGAGGCTCTGATAAATTTTGAGTGCACTCATCGAGGAGAACTGGCAGGTGTTGATGATCATCGTCGCGGTGCAAGCTCCGGCAATCGTCCTCGTCGTCGTAGTTGGTCCTCGGTTGGGGAACTAAAGTCTGTTGCGAAACGTCCCGGAGGGACGGTGCGATCGTAGCCTGGCACGAAGTGCCTGGAACAAGCCCCCACAAAAAGGCCGTCCCGTAGGGTACGGCGTGATTCCGTGCAGGTGTGCGCACCGGTTCGATGATTGGAATGAGGAAATCTCCAACCTTTCAAAAAGAATATTAAGCCTTCTTAAAGAAAAAACACGGCTCACATTACGACGAGAAATACCCTCTGGGATTAGCTGCCCAGATCATACCGTACCCTACGGGACGGTTCTTTTGAGGGGTGCTTTCCAGGCACTTCGTGCCAGGCTACGATCGGGTTGTCCCTCCGGGACGGAGGTGTTATTTAGCGGCACCCCAATCCTCAATGGATCGGTGCAACTAAAGCGCATCTAAGAAGGAGACGTGCCTCTTCCACTACCACCTACCCCCGTCCCTCCACGAATCTATTCTCGGTTGGCTCCCCTGCATTATGGCGGTGATCGCTAGTTATAGCTGGTTAGCAAGCCCCATCGGATTTCCGTCTCACCCTGCTCAACATCGGTCGAAGGAAGGACTATTGATGTCTTTCGCATGGCTCCATAAGAAGATCTCCCGCCGGGGTTCGATCGTCGCGATCTGCGTTGCGGTCTTGGTCACCATTGCCTGCCTGCAGGTTTCCCTATCAATTTACGAGTCTAAAATTGACGGGGATACCCCGGAAATCTGCCGGCTTTACCTGGAGCAGAGCGCCTTTGTTCATGACCACTTCGGGAAGTTGCAAGAGGAGCACTTTCTGAGAAGCGAAAGCACGGCTTTTACCCAAGATCCAAGTTCAGGCACCATGGGGCTTTATACTTTCAAGATTTCAGGAACCAAGGCAAAGGGGACTTTAAAAATGGTCTGGGCCAGAGAATTGGATAACGGCGCTTTGACGGTCAGTGTTGTGAATATCGTCGACGAAATCCCTCTCTCCAACCCAGTTGAAGCGGATGATCAGAAAGTTGCCGTCCCGGAACTTTCAGGTCTTCCCACTGGTCAAATAGCGTTAGTCCTTCTAAGCTTGGAGATGATGCACTAGGTAACTAAACTCGCCAAGAGAACGCCGGCTAAACCTAGGATCGAGAGCAAGGTTTCCATGGTGGTCCAATATTTGAAGGTCTCTGCCACCGTTAAGCCGAAGTATTCCTTTACCAGCCAGAAACCAGCATCATTCACATGAGAAAGGATGAGCGAGCCTGAGCCCGTCGCCAGGACCAGTAGTTCGCGGTTAACCGTGGTGTTGCCCTGGATCAGCGGAGCCACGATCCCGGCTCCAGTGATAGTAGCCACGGTGGCCGATCCCGTGGCGATGCGGACGACCGCCGCGGCGGTCCAGGCCAGTAGCAAAGGTGAAAGGTGTGCGTTGGTCGCCCATTGACCAATGGCATCGGCGATCTTGGTTTCGAGCAAAACTTCTTTGAACCCCCCGCCGGCACCGACAATCAAGATCACCGCGGCGATCGGTTCCAGACTCCGGTTCAAAGTACGCTGAATTTCATCGAGACTTTCGCCCAAGCGAACCCCCAGGGCGAACACGGCCACGACGACCGTGATAAAAAGCGCCACGATAGGGTTGCCAATCACGTCGAGGGTCGCCTTGAGGGAGCCTGGTGTCAGCAAGAGGTCAGCCACCGAACGCCCCATCATCAAGACGGGAGGCAAAAGGATTACCAGCAGAACCCCACCAAGGCTCGGGGTCTGATGTACCCTTTCGGCCGTCACCGAGGTGATCTCCTCCGCGGGACTGCTAGCAGACCCGCTGGTCCCTGCAGCATTCGCGGTAGCCCGGCGCAAACCGAAAAATTTCACCAGTACTGAGGCAAATACTGGTCCCGAAAGCAGCCCGACGGGCAATCCGATGGCTAACGCATAGAGTATCGTTCGACCGGCGTCAGCGTGGAAGGTGGCGACGGCCAACGTCGGTGCGGGGTGCGGCGGAGTCATCCCATGGGCGATGGAAAGTCCAGCCAGCATCGGTAAACCGAGACTCAGAATGGGCACCTCCATTTTCTTGGCCATCACGAAGGCCAAAGGGACCAGGAGAACAAAGCCGACTTCGAAAAATAAGGGTAAGCCGATGAGAAACGCCGCGAAAAAAAGAGTCCAGGGAACGTATTTCCGTCCCCCGATGGAGATCATGGCATTAGCAAACGCATCCGCACCACCGGAAGAGACTAACAAACCACCTATCATCGTGCCTAGCCCGATGACGATCCCGACAAAACTGAGAATGTCTCCGAAGCCTTTGGAAAACGCCGCAATCGATTGAACCGGGTCGATCCCACAAGTGACGCCCAATCCCCAAGAGACAATCATCAAGGCGAGAAACGGATGCCATTTGAACCGGGCAACCAGCAGGACCAACAGAAGGATCCCGACTAACGCCGCCGATAATCGAAACGCTTCTGGGCTCATACGCACCACTTCCTTCGAATAGGACGGATGCTAATCCCGACGATTAAAAACCCCGTGAGATAGAGTAGGCGATCACCGTTCCAGCAATGCGCTAGCCCGCCCGCGGAAAGGCATTCTTGCCAAGCGTCTAGGAAGTCCGGATGGATCGGGCGGAAAATAATGCCTGATATATTTCAAAAATCCTGCCCCATTCGTCAAGAGCATCTTCGCAGCTAACTACCGGCGAAAGGGCGTGGTTGAAGTTCCACTCGCAATTCGCTGACTATTTTAAACGAAGCTAGACGTGCAGTGTGGTCGTAGAAATGTCCGGTGACCATTAGTTCATCCGCCTGTGTCTCATCAATAAACGACTGCAGGCCCTGAAGAACGGTGCTTTTGGAACCGACGGCGGAGTTAGCCAGGGAATGGTCGACCGTAAGTTTTTCCACCGGCAAACAGTAAGCATCAATGTCATCGATCGGCGGCGGAACCTGGCCCGGCATTCCACGACGAAGATTGATAAAGGATTGTTGCACGGAAGTGAAGTGGCGGCGGGCTTCCTGATCCGTGTTCGCGGCGAAGACGTTGACGCCGAGCATGACGTAGGGATGATCAAGTTGGCGCGAAGGTTCGAAGCGAGCGCGATAGATCGAGATCGCCTGGCTCATGGCATCCGGCGCGAAGTGAGAGGCGAAGGCAAACGGCAGGCCATACATCGCGGCGAGATGCGCGCTGAAAAGACTGGATCCCAGGAGCCAAATCGGAACCCGCAAACCGGCTCCCGGGACAGCGCGGATTTTCTGTTCCGGCCCAATCGGCTCGAAGTATGATTGAAGTTCCTGGACATCGGCCGGAAAACTATCAGCACTTGAGGCCAGGTCGCGCCGCAACGCGCGGGCGGTCAGCATGTCGGTGCCAGGAGCGCGCCCAAGTCCCAATTCAATTCGACCCGGATAAAGGGAGGCGAGAGTACCGAATTGTTCGGCAACCACCAGCGGCGAATGGTTCGGCAACATGATGCCGCCCGAACCTACCCGGATTGATTTCGTCCCACCGGCCACATAACCGATCACGACTGCGGTCGCAGCGCTCGCGATCCCAGCCATGTTGTGGTGTTCTGCCAACCAATAACGGTGATAACCCCAATCTTCCGCGTGCTGCGCTAGATCGAGCGAATTACGGAGAGCGTCTCCTGGCGTCAGGCCTTTGGGCACCGGCGACAGATCCAGGATCGACAATGGGAATGATTGATCTCGGTGAAGAGACATAGGTATGCGTAGCTGGTTAACCAATCCGGGAAGGTTCAGCCCGGCGCAAGCCGCCTTCGCTTGGTTTTTAGAAAGATTTCCTGCGGCGTGAGCAAGCAAGGAATTCCAGAGCGTAACCGCATCTTGACTACGCCGGGCTTCGTACGGAAAATTGGGACCGACAAGTAACATTCACCCTCACCCCCTCCTTCTTTTTTATGATCAGGCATTTTCCCGGTCTTAGGTGGACTTCGATTTTTAGTCCTTGCGCGCTTCTGGTGTGCGGTTTTTTTTCGACGGTCGCTAGCTCCCACGCGCAAATCCGCACCGAAACGCAGCAACCTTATCCGACTGGAGGAAACAGTGTCGCCTGGATTGCCAACATTCCCTATGTCAAGGGAGGCGGGCCCCAGCAGCAACTGGACCTTTACATTCCAACGGAGCACAAGAACACCCCGCTCGTCGTCTTTGTTCACGGGGGTGGTTACGAACACGGTGATAAATTTGGCGACAGCTTGAACCCCAACAATCTTCAACTTCTCTGGGACGGTTATGCGATGGCTTCGATCAATTATCGATTAGCCCCAGCCGCCACCTGGCCGGCGCAAATCCTGGATTGCAAAGCCGCCATCAGGTGGCTCAGGGCCCACGCGCAAGACTACGGCTACGACGCGAGTCGGATGGCGGTCATGGGAGAATCAGCTGGCGGCCAATTAGTGGCCATGCTCGGTACCACCAGCGGCAGCAAAACCTTTGATGAGGGAGAGAATCTCGATTCCTCAAGTGAGGTCACTTGCGTCGTCGATCTGTTCGGCCCAGCAGATTTTACCGTTTTTGACGGTAAATTTTCTTTTATCGGAGGAGCTCCCAAGGACCACCTCGATCTAGCCCGATCAGCGAGTCCGATCAACTATGTCCATGCTGGGCAGCCCCCAATGATGGTGGTACATGGAACTGGCGATCAGCTGGTGCCCTATATCCAAGCCGAACTTTTAGTAGGAGCGATGGATAAAGTCGGGGCTTCTTACTATTTTCGCACCGTGGTTGGGGGCGGCCACAATCCCTATTTCGGTCTAAAATTTGACGCCACTGGCAGCAGCTTTAACTCCGGCGGCGGAGGGATCGGGTTATTTGAAGATCCGATGGTCGAGCCGCTCATCAAAGCTTTTTTGCATCACTATCTTATCGACGGACGGAAAGATCTCTTCACTGGTGTTGAGGTGACTCAACCGGAGGGAAGTTGCCAGGGTTGCTCCAAATAACCGCCTTCACGTGAAATAGTACCGGGTCAGATGGAAAAAAACCGGTGCCGCGAAACAAAGGGAGTCAATCCGATCCATCATGCCGCCATGGCCGGGGATCATGCTCCCATAGTCTTTCACTCCGCGGTCACGCTTGATGGCGGACATGACCAATCCGCCGCAAAATCCCATCAGCGCGATAATCAGCGACAACACTGCGGATTGCCAGGGACGAAATGGGGTCAGCCACCAGAGTAAGGTTCCGATCAACACCGCGCCAGCCACTCCGCCGACGAAACCTTCAATGGTCTTATTTGGACTGATTTTCGGCGCGATTGGAAGGCGGCCAAAGCACTTCCCGCAGACATATTGCAGAACGTCACTAAGCTGGACGACGGCCACGAGGAAAATAAGTAGATTGGCGTTTTGCCGTTCGTACCCAGGGATTTTTAGACTGAGAAGAGCGGGTGCATAGCTGACAAAATAAACGCACACCATGAGTCCCCATTGAATCTTTGCCGTGCGAGCCAGGAAGTCTTTGCAATCTCCCGCGAATGCGCTGCGGATGGGAACCAGCAGGTAGGCATAAACAGGAATGAGAATGCTGAACAACCCGTACCAGCGAATGCCGATCAAAATGTACTGCAACGGCGTGACGACGAAAAAAGCCCAAAAGAGGATTCGATGATCGGCACGCTGGGTCGGGGTAAGGGTGATGTATTCGCGCAAGGCCAGAAAAGAAATTAAGCCAAAGAGAATCAATGAACCAATGTTGCCAGCCAGGATGGCGATCAGAAAAATGACTGCCATCAGCCACCACGCCCGGATCCGAGCGTTCAGATTTTCCACCACTTCGAGGGCTTTTGCGGTCTTGCTTCTCCATTGCAAGATCTGGCCGACAACCGAAGCGACGACCAGCAACGCAAAGACGCCAATCATCACTGCATTCAATTTATAATCCCAAACGGGCGCCGTCATACTTGGCCGCAGTCTTCTACTGCTGCACGCGCCCGAGCCAAAAAAGCGTTCTTCGACTCTCCAGGTGACAGACGCATCGGTTCGCCAAAATTTACGGAACAAAGCAGAGGAATGGGCAAAAATTCTCCTTTCGGCAGGACGCGATTGACGTTGTCGATGTAGACGGGAACCAAGTCCACCATAGGCGCGGCTTTACCGAGATAGTAAAGACCACTTTTAAAGGGTCTCATTTCAGGTTCGGTCGTTCGACCCCCTTCAGGGAAAATAATGAGTGATTCACCAGCCAGCAATAGCGGAATGAGTTGGTCCATCGGGTTGTTGGCGCGAGTGACTTTGTGACGCTCGATTAAAACTCCCCGAAAAACCGAATTGGCGAGGAACAACCGAAAACGACCGGCTCGCCAATAGTCACTGGCGGCGACGGGGCGCGTCCTTCGTCGTGCCTCGTTAGGTAAGACCGACCAGAGGACCAGGAAATCCAGGTTGCTGGTATGATTGGCAAAATAGACTCGCTGCGTCGCATCCGGGAGGCATCCGAGCCACCGAGCTTGCACACCGCTGAAAATGCGGACGCCGACGGCGAGGATTTCCGCGATCATGTTGCCGCTGGTATGCTTTGAGGGTTCGATTTCTTCAATCAAATTATGATCACCACGCCGATCGAATAAAGTCTTCCAACTCTGCCAGCTCGTCATTAGCGTTTTAAGACGACATCGATGAAAGAACCACAGCTGAAAGGCAAGGTGGCCGTCGTCACGGGTGGCGCTCGCGGGATTGGACGCGCGATTGGCGAACGTTATGCCGCGGAAGGCGCTACGGTCGTGGTGGCGGATCTTGACCTGTACGATGGTCAGACCACCGCCAAAGCGATAGGCAAATCCGCCTTCGCCATTCAACTCGATGTCACGAGGCAAGATTCCATTGACCACATGGTGGAGAGCGTGGTCGCGGTGACCGGCGTCATCGATATTCTGGTCAACAATGCAGGCTACTTTGATATGGGGCCGCTTCTCGAAATTACGCCGCAGAGTTTCGACCAAGTATTTTCCGATAACGTTAAGGGCCTGTTTTTCACCCTGCAGGCGGTGGCCCGACAGATGGTGAAACAAGGCCACGGCGGAAAAATTATTAACATTGCTTCCCAAGCGGGCCGCCGCGGCGAAGCCCTGGCATTGGTTTACTGCGCCAGCAAAGCCGCGGTGATCAGCATCACCCAATCAGCTGGACTGGCCCTGATCAAAGAGCGGATCAATGTGAACGGGATCTCCCCGGGGGTGGTCGATACCCCGATGTGGGACAGGGTGGACTCTCTGTTTGCCAAATACGAGCATCGTCCCGTTGGCGAGAAAAAACGCCTCGTAGGCGAGGCTGTCCCCTACGGACGGATGGGAATTCCGGAAGACCACGCTGGGGCGGCCGTTTTCTTAGCTTCCGCCGACAGTGACTATATCGTCGCCCAAACGCTCAACGTGGACGGAGGCAATTGGATGAGCTGAGGGCACAGAGGTGAGGTGGAGGGCACGGAGGAATTGGATTTACCACAGAGACGCAGAGAACACGGAGTTCAGATTTAAATTAGGAAAATTCGGATTTGCGTAATCTGTCAAAGTCGGTCGGGGATTCAATGTTCCGTCCGAAACTCCGTGCCCTCTGTGTCTCTGTGGTAAATCAGATTTCTCTGTGTCCTCTGCCTCACCTCTGTGCCCTCACTCCCGTTCGTCTCGCCCGAGCAAATCGCAAAGAATCTCCACGACAAGTTGGTGATCCGCACCAAATCCGAATTTCCTAATTCAAATCCGAAACTCCGCGTTCTCTGTGTCTCTGTGGTAAATCAGATTTCTCTGTGTCCTCTCCCCCACCTCTGCGCCCTCACTCCCCGGCTAGAGCGAATTCTCGCTCGTCTCGCCCGAGCAAATCGCAAAGAACCTCCACGACAAGTTCGTGGTCCGCACGCTGCGGTAAACCGGACACCGTGACAGAACCAATTATTCCGGCTCCCGCCACTTTTAACGGGAAAGATCCGCCATGCGCCGCGTAATCGACTGACGAGAGCTCATAGGTGTCTGCCAAGGTCGACTTAGCCTCTTTCAGAGCCAGCCCAATCGCATAGGAACTACGATGAAATCGCGCCACCAGGTTTCCTTTGCGCCTTACCCATTCAACATTGTCCGGAGTGCTGCCGGCCAAAGCGCTGTAAAAGAGCGGTTGGCCGAACCTTTTTATTTCAATCGCCACCGGAAACCGCCGGGTCGATGCTACTTCGCGCAATCGTGATCCCAGTTTCCAGGCCATCTCTTCGTCGAATTCCGGAAATACCAGTTCCCGCTCTTGTTTGCTAATCATCTCAAGATCTTGGCTCAGGCTCATCGGGCAGAGATTTTAAGCTTATTTGTGAAAGAAAACCTACAGATTTCACCATTAGTTCCATTGGCAAATGCACGAAATAGTCTTCGATTTCGGGCTTGTCAGATTAACCAACTACAAGCCAGTTTTATGAAAACCGTAAAAACCTCCATTTTCAGTCATTGTCTCGATCTGGACCTTCGCTTGAGCTCCATTTTTTTCCTGTCGAACCGGACAGAAAACTTTCTGGACGACCTTTGGTGCCGCAGCGATCGGTTATTTCGCCTTCTCTTCCGCGTCTCTCGCTCATGGCGGTGGCAGCGGCCATATGTCTGGCCAAGGTCACCAGGGACCCCCTTCGCACCACGAATGGCACTACAGTGACCCGTTCTGGGGAGGCTGGTATCCCGGCTACGCGGGAACTTACGATTCTAACTACTCCTATACTCCAACCCCGGCCCAGGCGACGGCGGCCCAACAATGCGTCAAAGACTACTTGGTGGCCATTCAGAAAGGGAAGCGTCGCCCGGCCACTCACCGCTATATTGCGGTCGAAACACTCAGACCGACCAACAAGCAACTCGAAGACTACCAAAAAAAGCAAGCGAACGCCAAATCCGCCGCCTCAAACGGAACTCAAATGTCGAACCGTTGGGTGCCGCCAAGCCAACTTCGATGCGTGATGGTGTTTGACACTCAGTCAAACCAATTTGTCGGCTCCGGCTGTTACGTCATCGCCAATCCACCCCCGAAAGGCACAGTGGCGAAATACGATGCCTTCAGCGCGGAATATGTCGGGTTGCAGGCCCTTTGAACTCTGACCACCGCTTTCCTCCCTGTGAGGTGTTGCCAAGCCGAGCGCGAGTAGCTCGCCAGTTTAGCGCTTCACCCTTTCCGCTTCTGCTAGTGCACCAAGTCAGTGACTGGTGTACTAGCGCTGGTAAAATCGCTCGGGCAACATCGACGTTGCGAATGAAATATGGGTCGAGTCCCAGTTCAGCTTGTCCACCAAATATGGACCCCCGCCGTCGACCTTATAAACGCGCGGGTAACTGCAGGTATCAATCACTCGGACACTGCCGTTCCCTGCGTGTAGACAATGCCCTTGGAAAACGACCACGTTATTCACCAGAATCGTGGCGTCCGCTTCCCCTCTCAGGCGGCTCCACCAAAATCGGATCTCGCCTCCAGCCTTACCTACATCCCAGGTTTGTTCGAACTCGGAGGTTTCCCGGCCCAGTTTACCGGTTGATTGCGTAAAGTGACCAGCGCTCTTTATTTTCCATTCCTCGAAATCGTCCGTGGCGATATTTCGTAGAATCAGCGTTACCTCTGCCGCTGCTGCTTGGTGGGGAAATAAGGTGTGGGCGAGGGTTGCTGCCAGAAAGGCAACGAACAGAATCGGTTTCATATGTAATCAAGAGATCGAAATGCCGGTACCCCCATTATGCCAGACTTCAGGAGAAAGAGTAGCGCATCGTCTAATTAAGGAAAGGCGACCGACGTCGGCAATGCACGAGGGCAGCAAAAATCGTCGGGGGTCCATCCCCCGACGATCTGCTGCCCTATGGTGCGAGGTAAAGTTTGAAAGATCTGTCTTAATTCCTGCTTAGTAACCGTTTTATTTAACTTTAATAAGTGGGCCCGCCAAGTCTGGAAAATTGCTGGTGTTGAGGACTTGCACGCCCGCGTTATGCTCTCCGTTAAAGGGGGTCACGTTCCCCGGCCCACCTGCCTTCACGGCGTCCAACGGCGAGTTGAACCAAAGACCGAGGTGGTAAGTGTGAATGGGTGAGGTTTTTGGATTCAGTGAGCCATCCGGAAAGGCATTGTTGAAAACTATCGGAGCGGGAGCAGTCCCAGGTGCCACAATGAAGGTCTCTATATTAAAACGGCCAACGAAGCGGCCATATCCCACGCCGAAGCGGTTGGTCTCGATATCTCCCTGGTACCAGGATAGTCCGAAGGGGGTATTTGGCACCTGGATCACGAAGAAGTCAAAATCCGTATTCGGGGGTAATCCCCACACTTTAACTTCCATTAATTCGACCGCACCGACGGATTCGACGGTCACTCTGCCATGGGCATTTGGCACAAACTTAGGAACACTGTTCAGAGCGGGCGAACGCACAAGGTCAAATCTAAGATCGTCATTGTCGTTGGCCATGGCCGGTGTGGAAGCCAAGGTGGCCATGGCTAAGCCGCCAGCGCCAGCCTTTTTGGTTTCAGTAGTTGTTTTGAGATCACAGAATGAATTTTCATCTAGTTGGTGGTTGTTCGATTGAGGTAGCTATTGGTTGAAGTGAAGACCGTTGGGTAACGCTCTTCGGCGAGCCACCGACCTTCAGAACCCGTACAACGAGATTTCGAACGGAGAGTTTCAGAAGAACGCCAACTTTGTTGCGATCCGGTTGGCCAGACTCCGAGCGGAATCCGCGCCCCGAAGGGGCTAGGAAGCATAGCCCCGCGTTGAATGGCGCTAATGATTTTGTTCCGAAAGGGCTTTAGGCGACAATCCTAGGGCTGAGGCCTTTGTTTTGTGCCCCGCAGGGGCTACAGAACTCAGCCCAGGGTTTCAACCCTGGGAATCGTCCACCAAACGCGACGCGCCCTGAAGGGGCGCCAGATCGCACGTCCTAACGAAGGGGGAAGTGGGGTCCGATGGTCCAATTGTCCCGCAAGTTCCGGTAGACTGGCGCACTCTGGCTTTTGCGCGGCAATAGGTGCGACACTTAATCGAATACCCGCATCTCTCGCCCCTTCAGGGCGAACCGTTTATTTTGGGGGGGTCCCAGGGTTAGAACCCTGGGCTGAGTTCTGTAGCCCCTGCGGGGCAGGCTCTTGGTTTTATATATAGAACCCATCCCAAATTCTCCTTATCTTCGCGCCATTCAGCCCGGGGTAAACCCTGGGCTAAGCTTTCATGCCCCTTCGGGGCGCAGATCGCCACCCCTCGGTAACCTCTAGGCTAGCGCTCATCGCCAGTCACGCCTGCGGCTGACGCACCGCCTTCACCTACACCCTCAAATCCTTCCTCACCCACGAATATTCAATTCGGAACGGCGATCATCTTTGCCAGTTCTGCCTTGGATGTCATACTCTGCCGCTTATGCCTGAAGAAACAAAACAACCGAGTGATTCTGACGGAATCCAAGGTTCGCAACCTGCGGAGCCCGGCGATTATGGGGAAAAGCTTCGGCAACTGGAAGCCGATGTCAAAGATTTGACGAATCTGTTCAAGCATCTGCTGAACTCCTCGCCTCACGGCGAGCAATTGATCTTCATGACGATGGCGCGGATCGAAGAGCAGGATGACGCGGTGTTGAAATTCAACGAAACGTTCAGAGACCTCGTGAAGAGAAAAGGCCTCGAGTAAATCCTGGTGAACATCCTGCGAACCAATCAGGCCCTGCCGGGTTGACTCGACTTCGCGAAGGCGGTTCAAGTCAGTGGCGTTTCACCGTGGCGACGGCCAGCACCAGAATGATCAAGATGCCTTGAGCAACCTGCTGCAATCCACCGGCTAAGCGAAGCACCTGCATGGTCGTCACAACCATGACCAGGAAAATAGAACCGAGGAAAGTCCCCAGAGCAGTAGCCTTGCCTCCGAGAATTGATGAGCCGCCGACGACCACGGCCCCCACAGATTGTAATAAAAAGGGGTTTCCCATTTCGAGAAAAGCTCCGCCGACCCGAGCTGACAATAGAACTCCACCGAGCGCCGCGAGCACTCCGCTGATCACATAGGCTACTAGCCGAGTCGTTTTCACTCGAACGCCGGCCAGGTAGGCCGCCTCCGAATTTTGCCCGATCGCGGCCAGACTTCGGCCGTAAACCGTTCGATGCAACAAAAGGTAGGCCAAAAAACTGGCCGCCAGAGCCAGGATCAGGAGAACCGGTATATCTGCGATTCGCGTGCTCGCCAATGAAACCAGCAACGGGCTGACAGCATAGGTGCGAAAACCACGGTTGAAGATCAACGTCCCGGTGGTCAGGATATAGCCCACCGCCAGCGTAGTGATGATCGGGGGAATTCGCAGATGATTAATTGTTAGGGCGTTTAGAATACCGACCGTACTCCCCAGCAAAACGACAACCGCCAAGCCACTAATCAACTGGCCATCATTCCCGCTGATGACACTGGTTGCCAGAAATCCGGACAGAGTCATCACATTGGGGATCGACAAATCAACAGCGCCGTCTCCTGTCGTTACCACCAACATTTGCCCAATTGCCACTACGCAGAGAACCGCTGCCGAGGCCAGAATGCCACTCAAACTGCCGATGCTCACTTGCCCTGAACCCGCAGACAAGAGGGTCCACAAAACCAGCGTTCCTAAGAGTGCCCAGACCCAGGATTGCTCAAAAAATCGTTTCATGACCGCCGCCAGAGCATAGTTCTCAAGACCACGATTCCCAGCAGGATGAAACCCTGAACCGCCGCAATGAAGTCCGAGCTGACCTGAAGAAAACCCAATAGGGCGCCCAAAAGCGCCAAGGTCACGGAAGCCAGAACTACTCCGATCGGATCAATTCGACCACCTACCAAATCACAACCGCCCATCACGACGGCGGCGACACTTAAGAGAGTGTAGCTGACCGCGGCATTGACATCAGACGCAGTGTTTACTCCGGTCAGACAGAGACCGGCAGCAAGCCCAAAGAGCCCGCTGGTCAGATACGTCCAGACATGAAAACGGACGGCGGGCCATCCAAGCTCTCGCATGGCTGGGAGATTGTTACCAAACCCGCGAAGAACAATTCCAAAACGCGTTCGCAAAAGCAGGGTGCCGACCGCCATACTGGCCCCAATCACCAACACCGGAAACGGGAGAAAAGGGATCGAAAAACTGAAGAATCGACTTAACCATTCCGGACAAGCACCGCCAGGCATCGGTTGCAAGGCATACCCCAGGCCTATCCAGACGAACGAACTGCCAAGGGTTGCCACAATCGCGGGGATCCGACGTAGATAGATCAACGCACCGAGCAGGGCATAAGCGATCAACCCGGCCACGAGCGCAAGAACACCCCAGAACGGCTGTTCCACCAGCAGAGTAGCGCTGATGACATTCGTCAGTCCGGCAAACCCTCCGATTCCAAGATCGATTTCGCTCCGGCCAACCACGAACATCTGTCCAAGTGAGACTAGCGTCAGAGGCATGGCGGTGGCTAATAATAACTCGACGCCGAAGGGAGAGATGGCATGCGGATTTAAGGTCCCGATGGCGATCATTACCGTCAAAAGAGCAAGAAGCGGAATCAACCAGTTAGGAAAGTACCATCTAGGCCCGCTCTTCTCAGCGATGGCTGCTCCCTCGTTAGCGCCCAGACCAAAGGCCGTCGCCACCAGGGCCTCCCGGCTAACCGTTGTCCCCGAGATCTCCTTGGCAACCAGTCCCCGGACAAAGACCAGCACCCTCGAGCAGTTCTGAAACTCCACATCTTCCGAACTGTGCCAAATAACTAACTTCCCGGTACGAGCGATCTCTTGAAGAGTCTGATAAAATTCGGCTTTCACTCCGACATCCACTCCCCGGGTCGGATCGTCCAGCAACAATATTTCGGTGCCGGTTAGCAGCGCCCGCGTGAAAAGCGCCTTCTGCTGGTTACCACCACTCAGGTCCGTGATCGGCTTTTCCAGGGCCGCATCCGGGAAGCTAAATCGTTTCATCCAAGGGACAGCCCAGCCGCGCTCTTCGCGGTCCGATATGCCACTCCAGGGCCGGCGACCCATTTGCCGCGCAATGGTCATGTTCAAAAGTGTGGACCACAAAGAAAAAATCCCCTCCTTTTGCCGATCACCGGTCACGTAAGAGACGCTACCGATCCGCCGAACACCCTTGGAGAGGCCACGCCGGTGACGAAAGATAGCTCGGAGTATCCTGACCTGACCGCTTCCTTCGAGTCCGGCCAGACCGACAATTTCACCAGCCCGCAGTTCGATCTTCTTCGGGACCGCCGCGGACAGGAACGGGCGATCAATCTCTACTCGCACCGGGGTATCGTCAGGTGAAACGGCCAGCCCCGGTCCGGCTGGTGAGGCTCGAACTTTCGGCTACTTTGTCGGCGGCCGAGAGCCATTTTATCAGGTCCTGTTCATTGGTCTCCTGGCGAGCGCCACACCAGACCAGGCCGCCATCCCGCATCACTAGAAAATCCTGGGCGAGATCGAGAATCTCACCCAGTCGATGCCCGATGAAAACTACGGAGAGGCCAGCGTCACTCCGTTGGCGCAAATAGGTTAGCAACTGATGTGCTCGACGGGCGTCCAGCGATGAAGTTGGCTCATCCAGAATGAGCACCTTCAATCCTGGATCGAGGAATGCCCGGGCGATTTCCACCATCTGGCGGTCCGCCAGGCTCAAAGCCCCCGCTTCGAGTCCGGTGCGGATCCGATTTTGCGGGAAAATTGCGTCAAGAGTTCCTTTGATCGCTCGTTCGGCTTTTCGACGCCAGCCAATCCCGCGAAAAGTCGACGCGAATTCCAGGAGGACATTTTCGCCGACCGTCAGGTTGGTACAGAGAGAGAGTTCCTGATGGACGACCCTAATCCCTAGCGACCGAGCCTGCTGGGGCGAGTAATTCCCGAAATCGATCGGATGGCCTTCGATCGTCAACCGGCCGTCGTTCGGGGTCTGGGTTCCCGACAAAATTCTGGTCAGCGTCGATTTACCCGCCCCGTTCCCACCGAGCAAGGCCGTAATCTTGCCGCGGCAAACTTCCAGAGACACATCTTTTACTGCTGTGGTGGCTCCAAACTTCTTCGTTAAATGCTCTGCGGTAACGACGGAATGCATGCAGGTTCTTCGGCGACAGGCGAGGCAATGCTGGCCTCGCCTGATTCTTAAGAAGCCAAGCGAGGACGCTTAGCCCCTCACCTGTTTCACCGCCTTACTTCCCAACCAGATTCTTTTCTACCCAGTCCTGGCTGTAGCTTGGACTAACAATCTGACCTGGAGGCAAGCTGGCATAATCTTTAAGATTTTCCAAGGTCACACTCGCTCCCGGCATCTTAATGACTTTCGGCACATTTTCTCCATTGAGCACCGCCAGAGTAAGCCAAAAAGCCGCTCCGCCGATTCCCGGAGCGGTATTGGCAGAAACAGTTGGATAAGTGCCTTTTTTGTTTTGGTCGTCCCACCACTTGAGGAAATTGGAGCTCCCGCCGCCTTGAATAATCGGAAGCTTGCGTCCGCTCTGTTCAAAGGCCTGCACAATGCCTATATCATCGCCACCGCCCTGGGCAATAACCGCATCGACGTTTTTCAAGGTGGGCAGGATGTTGGAAACGGCCGATTGAGCAACCGAAGTGGTGGCCTGTCCGTAGATTTCGCCTATCACGTTAATCCCCGGATATTTCTTCAGCACTTCTTTCTGGGAATCAGAAATAATCTTATCCGGAGCTGAACCCTGCACTCCCCGCACCAGCAACACGTCACCCTTCCCTTTCAACAGGTCCTTGGCGATATAGTCGGCCATTCCTCCGAAAATGCCGACCATATCAAAATCCAACTTGTAGGCGCAATCGGCGGTGGCGATTGAATCAAAAGCGATAATCTTGATTCCGGCCTGGCAGGCTTTGTCGATCACTCCATTTAAAGCGGTGGGTGAAGCAGCGTTGATCGCGATGGCGTCCACGCCCTTCAAAATCAGACTGCTAATTTGAGAATTCTGCTGATTCACCGTTCCATCGCCATTTTCGATGGAATACTCAGAAATCAAGCCCTCTGCTTTGGCCTTCTCCGCCGCCTCTTTAAAGGCATCGACCATCTGGCGGCGCCAGATGTTGCCGTAGTACGAATTAGAAAGCGCGATCTTCCATTTCTTCTTTTGGTCGGCACTCTTGCCGGCGTCTTCAGCTTTGCCATGCGTCAGTATTCCGAGCACGACTGCCGCAAAAATGAGGGGGATATATTTTCTCATGACGGTTTCGGTATTGATTAGTTTCTCAGGGGGAATTCGCGAGGCGGGGTCAATTTTTGCTGGTCAACCGACGGCCTCCGCAATCAGCAGAGCCTGAGCGTAGAAAAAAGGGCATTGACTCCGCCGAGTTGCACCGGACCGTCGCCGAAGCTTATCGTAGAAGCCCGGCTCTGCCTTTAGCACAGGCGGAAAGATGTGTCGCCATGGCGGAACTGCCGGCATTTGGAGTTCGCCTGCCGCGCCACCTGTGCTAACGATGCTCATTGATCCCCCAATCGCCACATGCCCGCCCAGTCAATCAGCGAAAATCGCATCTTGCTCCAAACCTCGGAATTAAGCTGCTTCTTTGAACCCCAGACCGGCTTTCTACGCCAAGTGATGGTGGACGGTCACGAGGTCATTCGAGCGATCTACGGCGCCGTGCGCGATCAGAATTGGAATACCGTGCCACCGGAGATTGTGGTTAGCCGGATCACTTCGAGCGACGAACATTTTCATCTGGAATTTCAGGTCAAATGTTCTTCCACCGGGATCGTTTTCAGCTGGAATGGAACGATCGAGGGAAGAGCGGGAACACTTTCCTTTGCCTTCGCTGGTCAAGCGGAATCCACTTTTAAGAAAAACCGAATTGGCCTTTGCCTTCTCCACCCGATTCAAGGATGCGCTGGCCAGCCATGCCGGGTTCGGGAAACGGGTCAAAGTTGGGTAGAATCAGAATTCCCTCTTTTCATTTCACCGCATCAGCCATTCAAAAATCTGGGCGCCATTTCATGGAAGCCGACGCGAAATCTCGAAGCTACCGTGAGCTTTGCCGGCGATGTTTTCGAGACCGAGGATCAAAGGAACTGGACGGACGCTTCCTTTAAAACCTATTGCACGCCGCTCGATAAACCCTTTCCGGCAGAGATCACGGCGGGCACGCCGGTCCATCAGCAAATAACGGTTGAACTTGATCGCACCACCCCTTCATCGGTTGTTGTGAGCGAACCCTCATCCGAAGTGATTTTGATCAGTGCGCAGGGAGAAAAATCGCTTCCCGCACTAGGTTTGGGCCTCGGCAACTACGGCGGAACGCTGAGCGAAACCGAGCGAGCCCGCCTGGCAGCCCTGAATTTGCATCACCTTCGCGTCGATATTTGCTTCGACGATCCGCGATGGAGTGAATCGCTGGAGAGGGCCACCACCGTGGCAAAAGAAATTGGCACCCGCCTGCAGCCGGCCCTTTTTTTCTCCGCACCGGAAGATCTTCGCGCTTTCAGCAGAACAGTCGACCATCAGATTTTGCAGAGCTGTCTTATTTTTCATAGCCAGGAATCATCCACTTCCGAACAATGGCTGGAGTTAGCCGCCGGGTTGTTATCTCAAACAGCGGTCGTAGGCGGGACTAACTCTAATTTTACCGAACTGAATCGCCACCGCCCAACCACCCGCTTTCCGACCGCTTTCTCCCTCAATCCTCAAGTCCATGCCTTCGACGATCTGAGCTTGATCGAGAACCTGGAGGGTCAACCAGAGGTGATCCAGAGCGCCAGGCAGTTTTGCGGCACCGGTCTCTACGTTTCTCCAGTCACCCTTCGACCACGCTCCAATCCGGGCGCGGACACCCTGCCTCTTGAATCGTCCGGTCGTTTGCCTTTCTCCGTTGATCCTCGTCAGCGTACTCTTTTCGGGGCCACCTGGACGGTGGGTTCTCTTGCTCGACTACTTCCGGCATCCGGAATCGAGAGCCTCACCTACTATGAAGCGATCGGGTGGAAAGGGGTGATGGAATCCGAGCAAGGCCATCCCCGTCCCCATCAATTCGGGTCCAGCCCCGGGGAGATTTTTCCCGTGTATCACGTCTTCCGCGCTCTGGCTGAGGCCGAAGCACTGTTCCCGGTAACTAATCCGGTACCGCAAAAAATCGCCGTCGTCGGATTTCGTCAGAAGGGAACCGTCCATGTTCTGCTCGCTAATCTGCAATCCGAAATCTCCATCGCCAAGCTACTTTTGCCGGCTGATCGGATCGCGGTCCAGATGTTAAGCGAAGACCATTTAGCGGCGGTTCGGCAAGAAAGATTGCCAGATCCGGAGATCCGACACCTGGTGGGCGGCGAAGCAGTTTTTGCTCTCCCGAGCTACGCGCTGGTGATCCTTCGATGCATTTGAAAAGAGAGTCTGCGCCCGCATCTGGTTTGTTGGCAATCGCTGACCGGCTAACTTTTGAACCGCATCGAATCAGTCTGGATCCCACCGGTCACTATCAGGAAAGCTTTGATCGCGAATTTCCCTTCATCATTAAACTCTTCTCATTTCGGCACAAGGATTTCACCCCTGGGTTGACTTGGCATGAGCGCTTGGAAATTTATCTGCCCCTCGATGGCATTTCTCGAATGCAGATGGGAACGCGCCGAGTCGAATTGCTCCCGGGTGAGCTGTTGGTGGTCGATAACCTGCAACTTCATACCACGGTGGATTTTCCCGGTTTTGCCTCGCGGGTGATCGTGATCAGCTTTTTGCCGGAGTTCGTCTATAGCCTTGGTTCGCCCTCGCACGACTATCTATTCTTGCTCCCTTTCTACTCCCGGATTGATTCCCAAACTCAGGTAGTGCGGCAGGACTCGCCGACCCTGCAAAAAATTCACCAAACGCTGGCTCAACTTCTGGAATGTTACTTTTCCCGAGAACCTTATTACCAGGCCGGTTGCAAAGCCTATCTGCTCGAACTCTTGTTCCTTTTGGCGCAACATTTCCGGGCCTCAGATTTTCTTCGATCCCAACTTATCCGGCAACAAGAGAGAGCCGCCAGGTTGAAACCGGTTTTTGACTTTATTAGTTCGCACTACCCCGAGCCGATTACCCTGAACTCGGGAGCCGAACTGGCCAAGATGAGCCTGCCCTCTTTTACCCGGTTATTCAAAAAAGTAGCCGGAATGACCTTTGTCAGTTACGTCGCTCACGTTCGACTTTCGCAGGCTCTTCGCCTGCTCAAGGAAAGTTGTCTCACGGTCGCCGAGGTGGCTAACCGGGTGGGCTTTTCCGATCAAAGTTATTTCGATCGCAAATTCCGATCCGCTTTCGGGCAAACTCCCAGCAGCGTCCGCAAGGAGGCCTCGGCGACCGATGGGTAAACTTATTAACATAGCGGTGGAATTAATTGCCGCTGGCCCCGAAAGCTAGTCTTAAAACCATACCTAACGAAAACTAATACCATGAAAATCGCGCTACTCGGAGCAGGTGGAAAAATGGGATCCCGGCTGACAGCTAACCTTCGCCATCTGCCGCACTACCAAATCAGCTACATTGAGCCTGATGCCGACGGAAGCCGGCAATTGGCCGCTCACGGGATCAAGACCATCGCCGTCGAGGAGGCGCTCCGCGAGGCCGAAGTCGTCGTTCTGGCGATCCCCGATCGTCTGATTGGAAAAGTGACTCGCGAATTAGTGCCAAGACTAAACGCCGGGACGCTGGTCTTTGGTCTTGACCCGGCGGCCGCCTACGCTGGTCTATTACCTGACCGCTCGGACATCACTTACTTTATTGCCCACCCTTGCCACCCGCTCCTCTTTTCGGATACTGCTCCGGCCAATCAGGCGAGTGACTGGTTTGGGGGACAAAGCACTCTTCCTCAGAGTGTCGTCTGCTCTCTTTTCCAAGGTCCTGAAGAGCATTATGGGCTCGGAGAAAAGTTGGCGGGCGAAATGTTCGCTCCCATTCTTCGACTGCACCGGATCACCATCGAGCAAATGGCGATCCTGGAACCGGCCGTCGTCGAGTCAACGATGGCGACCTGTATCACCGTCTTACGCGAAGCAATGGAAACGGCCGTGCAAAAAGGGGTGCCCAAGCAAGCGGCCTATGATTTCTGCCTGGGCCATATTCGCACCGAGCTAGCGATTGTCTTCGGATTTGCCGAATTCCCTTTCTCCGATGGAGCCCTGAAAGCCATCGAGCAGAATAAGCCGCGGATCTTCCGGGAGGATTGGAAAGATGTCATCACCATTCCAGCCTTGAAAGAAAGCGTTCGCCAAATCTGCGAAGCTTAAAAGATCGTCTCATCTGTGGCAGACGAACGATGAACGATGAACGATGAACGGTGAACGCCTAAGGCAAGGACAAAAAACCGCTAAGTGTCAGTTTTGTCCTAAAAATAGATGTAAGCCTTCTAGTCACCGCAGGAGCCGGCGCATAGCATCTGAAGATCCCCCCAAATGAAGAACTTACGGGTTGCCGTCGTCGGTTGCGGTTTCTGGTCCCGTTTTCAGGTCCCAGCCTGGCAAGAACTTTCCGACGTCGACTGCGTCGCGGTGTGCGACCTGGATGAAGACCAGGCCAAACAGACCGCGAGTGCTTTCGGCATCAAAAACTTCTACGCCGAAGCCGCCAGGATGATTCAAGAACAGCGTCCCGATGTTCTTGATGTGATCACTAGTCCGGCGACCCACCGACAAATGGTCGAGTTGGCGACGCTGACCAAGACGCCCGTCATCTGCCAGAAACCGATGGCGAATGATTTCGCTGAGGCCAAGGCCATGGTTCGCCTTTGTCAGGAAGCGCAAGTCCCATTCTTTGTCCACGAGAACTGGCGCTGGCAACGGCCCATCCGGGAACTGAAGAAAATTCTCGATTCCGGTCGGATCGGGCCTCCTTTCCGGGCTCGAATAGATTTCAACACCAGTTTTCCGGTCTTCACCAACCAACCTTTTCTCCGCGACTTGAAGCAATTGATTCTGGCAGATCTCGGCACTCACCTTCTGGATGCGGTCCGTTTTTTATTCGGCGAAGCAAAGCAACTATTCTGTCAGCTGCAAAGAATCGATCCCGGCATCGCCGGGGAGGATGTGGCCACCGTTCTTTTAGAAATGCAAAATGGGATGACGGTGATCTGCAACCTGAGCTTCGCCAGTCGCACGGAAATGGAACGGTTTCCGCAGACCTTTGTTTTCGTCGAAGCAGCGGGCGGTTCGGTCGAATTGGCTCCAGATTTCAGCCTTCGGGTGACTGACACCGAGGGCACCTTTGCCAGGCGCTGTCCTTCTCCCGTTTACCGATGGGCTGATCCCGACTACGCGCTGGTTCATGCCAGCATCGTGGAGTGTCATCGCGATCTCCGGGACGGATTGCTCGGAACCAAAGCCGCCGAAACGACCGGGGTCGACAACCTTCGTACACTCGAACTCGTCTTCGGTGCTTATGAGAGCGCTGAGAAAGGCGCGGTCGTGGCAATGAGACCGCAGTAGCCGAAAGGAACTACCTGTGAGCATCAAATACAAGATTCTGGATCCCAGCTCCGCAGCGCAACCGCCGGTGACCACGGTTTTGTCGCTGCGCTGTTTGCGTTCGGGCGCCGGCGCTTCATGCGACTTCCATTCTCATCCCTTTCCCGAGTTCACCCTGGTCACCGACGATTCCACGATCAACGGTTGGGCTTTGGGGAAAATCGGCTCTGCCCCAAATACGCTCTATCTCTTTCTGCCAGGAGAACCTCACGGCCATTGGAATTCATCCACCCAACGACCTCGCTTCTGGGTTATCCACTTCTCCGCGGCTCTGCTGGCTTCGTTACCTCATTTGGCTGACCCGGATCCAGCCCGGCGGGTCTGGAAACTGACGGAAGAGCAAACGACCACCTTCCGCTGGCTTTTTATCAAGCTCTTCAATGAACATACTCATTCGCTGGCCTTCAACCGATTCGCGGAAATGTCCTGGCTGCAACTGCTGCTCATCAGCGTGGAAAGATGGGTCGCTGGCACCGATTACCAAAAGTTGCTCCCTGAGGAACCGGATAGCGATGTGCTCCAACTTTGGCATATGGTCAACGAATGCGTCGGCCGATCCTCGCAATTCGTGAAGCAGATTAGCCGGATGGCCAACTACGACTCGGTCCGGCATCGTTTTAAGAGCTTGTTCGGTCTTTCGCCGACCCAATTGCTGGCCCGCTTGCGGATGCAAAAGGCGCAACATCTCCTCCTTGATACCGCGTTAAGCGTTAAGCAGATTTCCAGTTGTCTCGGGTATGATCGCCAGCACGAATTTGCCCGCGCTTTTCGGAAACAGATTGGTTTAAGTCCGTCCGCTTGGCGCCATAATCCGTTGCCGAAAGAAATCTCGCCTGATCCGCCAACGCACGATGATTTTCCAAACAGGCTAAATCCAAAACAAAATTAATCCCTATGCTGGTCTGCGAAGCTTGATGACTCCGCAGGTATGAAGACAGTTATTCTTGGCGCCGGCGCAATGGGCAGTGTTATGGGAGGACTCCTGGCCCGAGGAGGCAACGAGGTGGTTCTGGTCGACGTCGCGAAAGAGATCGTCCACGCGATTGAGCAGGACGGTCTGAAGATTGAGGATAAATCCGGTCAACATTCGATCGTCAAACTCAAGGCCACCAATGATCCGCGCCAGATCGGGATAACTGATCTGCTAATCGTTTTTGTAAAGTGTTACCACACCGAAACCGCTGTCCGGCAAGCCGCTCCGATGATTGGGCCGAACACCATCGTTCTCTCCTTACAAAACGGATGGGGAAACGCTGACTTGATTAGCAAACTCACCGGACCCGAGAGACTCCTGGTCGGCGTCAGCTATCATAGTGCCGTGCTGCTCGGCCCCGGACATGTGCTCCATGCCGGCCAAGGCCCTACTTACCTGGGAGAACTGGATGGCAGGGCTTCCACGCGCGTGAACGCGATTACCGAGCTTTTCGGATCGGCCGGGATCAGCATCACGCCTTCGTCGAACGTTCTCAATGAGATCTGGTCCAAACTGGCCCTGAATGCGGTTACCCTGCCTACCTCAGCCTCGATTCGGATTACGGCGGATCAACTGCTGCGCACGCCCGAAATGGAACGCCTGATGGAAGGGCTACTGACCGAAGTTGTGGCGGTCGCCCGGGCCCAAAAAATATCGCTCAATTTTGACGAACGTTGGCAGGCCATCCGCAATTTGCTCAGCCAAGCTGGCCCCGAACACCAAGGGATCGATGCTGCAGGACGTTGAACGCCGTCGTCAAACTGAAATCGACGTAATCAACGGTGCGATCATTGAAGCCGGCGCCCGATTCGGGATACCAACTCCCTATAATCAATCGATGCTCTGCCTGATCAAAGCCCTTGAGCAATCTTTTGTCGCTTAGGTTACTGCGATGTCTACCAGGATCAGATTTTTCGGCGTCGCCGCCTACGAACTGACGACCAAGGCAGGCCTCCATATCCTGATCGATCCTTTCCTCGATGAGAATCCGGGAAGTCCCGTAAAGTCTGCTGAATTGCCGAGGGTCGACCTGATTCTGGTTAGCCATGCAGCACCCGATCATCTCGGCGACACCGAATCAATCGCCCGCCGAACCGGGGCGCCGGTCATTTGCGGGGGCGAAGTGAAGGCTTACCTGATGGCCAAAGGGATTCCGGCAGAACAGATCCGGGCGACGACCTGGGGCATCGCCGTGGAAGTGGCCGGGGTAAAAGTGCAGCCTTTGGAGTGCCATCATTGGTCACAGATCAGAATGCCTGACGGCACCTTCGCCAGCGGCGTACCGATGGCTTTCATCGTCTATACCGATCCCGGGGTCCGTTTCTATCACTATGGCGATACCGCTATCTTTTCGGATCTAAAGCTCCAGGCTGAACTTTATCAGCCGACCGTGGGATGCGTCGGGATTGCCAATCCCGAAGAGATCCTTCATCGAAATCCGATGCCGGGACGCATGTTGACCGCCGAAATGAGTCCTTTAGAAGGCGCTTTGGCGGCCCGTTGGCTGGGGCTGAAAACGGTTCTGCCATGTCATTATATCAATCCCGATTGCCCTGAAGTGCGCGAGTTCGAGGAGCATCTTGCTCTGGCGGAAAAGGAAGGGGCGCAAGTTCCTCGTTCGATCGTCCTGAAGCCGGGGGAGAGCTTTGACTCAGTATGAAAGCGGCGATTTTTGATGCTCCCTTCCGGATGCATGTCGGGTTCTGGGAACAACCAGTCCCCGGCTCCCGACGAAGTTGTTGTCACGGTCAGCGCGGCGGGAATTTGCGCGGGCGACCTGCACATCTATTCAGGTAAAAGTCCCTACGCCCAGTTTCCGATCATTGGCGGTCACGAGATTTGCGGAACGGTAGCCAGCCTGGGCGAGAAGGTCAGCGGTTTTTCGCCGGGCCAACTGGTGGTGGTCGAACCCTTCCTTAGTTGCGGAACCTGCTACCCCTGCCGGGTAGGAAAACCGAATTGCTGCGCCCGCCTGCAAATCATCGGTGTCCATCGCCCGGGAGGCTATGCTGAAGCTGTGCTGGTGCCGGCGACTCACCTGCATAAAGTCCCAGCAGACGTCCCTCCTTTGTGGGCTGCCTTCGCGGAGCCGGTAACGATTGGAATTCACGCTTGCCGTCGCGCCGGCGTTCTCCCGGGTGAATACGTTTTGGTTCTCGGTTGTGGCCCGATTGGCCTGGCGATTATCGAAGTAGCTTTGGCCAGCAAAGCCCGGGTCGTCGCCGTGGACGTCAATCAACAACGATTGGAAACCGCCAGGAACCTTGGGGCAGAAGTCCTTTCCGGAGGCGACGGTCTGCTCGCTGAAGTATTGGCCCATACCAATCAGGAAGGTGCTCCCGTCGTGATTGAAGCAACCGGCAATCCCACCGTCATTGAATCAACCGTCGATCTGGTGGCCGCCGGCGGACGCATCGTCATCGTGGGCTTAACTTCCCGCGCGGTCAGCGTGAAATTCCCAGGCTTGGATTTTACCCGGAAAGAACTAACGATCCTGGGTTCCCGAACCGAGGTTAACTGTTTTCCCGACGCGCTGGCTCTTTTGGCTTCCGGGAAGATTAACTTTCCGCGGGTGGCCAGCCAGTTCTCACTCTGGTCGGCCCCGGAAGTCTTTGAGGATCTATCACTTCACCCCGGTCAGACCCAAAAAGGAGTGTTAGTCCAGGATTAAACCGATGCGTCTCTATACTTTTACTACCGAAGGCCAACAGCACTTGGGTGCGGAGCAATCTCCGTCTGGAGAATTGGTTCATCTACACGCCATCGATCCGGCGATTCCGGACAGCTTACTCGAATTTATTCGCGGCGGCCAAGAGGTGCATCGATTAGCTCGTCAAGTGATGATGGCTAGTCCATCCAGCGTCTATCAACTGGCGGATGTTTCCTTGGCCGCGCCCCTGGCTCGACCAGGGAAAATTCTTTGCTCGGGAATCAACTACCGGTCCCATCAATTGGAAAATCCGCAGGCGGTCATGCCAGATGAACCATTCTTTTTTGCTAAAATGCCTTCCACGGTGATCGGGCCTGGAAGCCCGATTTTGCATCCGCCGTTTGCTGGGCAGGTAGACTACGAGATCGAATTGGCGGTCGTCATTGGGCGGCCAATGACTTTTGTCGCCGAACCGGAAGTGATGTCTCATCTCTTCGGATACACCATCCTCAACGACGTTTCTTGCCGTGAAGTGCAAATCAAGGCCCAGCAAATCACGCTGGGCAAGAACTTCGACACCTTCTGCCCAATCGGTCCCTGCGTCGTGACCACTGACGAACTAACTGATCCTGGCCGGGTTGGCCTTCGCACCTATCTGAACGGCAAACTAATGCAAGACGGTTCGACGTCTGACTGGATCTTCACCCTGCCGAAACTGTTGAGTTTTTTGTCCCGCGTAATGACCTTGGAGCCAGGCGATGTGGTCAGCACTGGAACTCCCGCCGGAGTCGGTCTCTTTCGGCACCCTCCTCGTTTTTTACAACCTGGCGACCGGGTACGTCTGGAAGCCGACGGGATCGGTATTCTGGAGAATCCGGTCGGGACGCGTGCGGCATCCTAACTAATAACTTTTCCCCACCATGAACAGCAAAACTAACCAAGACGTCACTCGACGCGATTCTTTCCGCCCTGCGGGAGTCTCATTCCTCCACTATGAATATGAAATCTAACCGGGGCGTCTCCCGACGCGACGCTCTACGCTCCGCCGGAGTGTTGGCCGGAGCTACCTTTTTCGCCGGAATGGCCGGTGCCGAGAAGGTAACCGCTCAGGCGGCCAAAGGAGCCACCTCGGACGAAGAGTATGTTTGGCTCTCGGCCAATGCGAATTTGCCTCTTTTCGTCGCGCACGATCATCCGGCGCTCCGGTTGGTCGGCGAAGAACTGGGCGTAAAAGTCACGATTGCCGGCCCGAACAGCGTAGACATTCGAGGACTGGTCGAAGCGGTGGAACAGACCACCGCGCGAAAGCCTTCCGGGATGATGGTCGTGGGCTGGGACCCCAGCGCCCTGATCCCGGCGATTAACTCCGCGATTTCCGCCGGGATCCCGGTCGTCTGCGTCGATGCTGATGTTCCCAACAGCAAGCGTTACGCCTTTATCGGAACCGATTGGTTCGATCTGGGAGTCAGGCAGGCCGAAGCGATGCTGAATGCTTTAGCGGGAAAAAAAGGCAAAGTAGCTCTCCTTGGCTTAATCGAACAGACCATCGATCAGCAAGCCTTTGCCGGCTTCAAATCGGTCGCCCAAAAAGCCGGATTAACCTGCCTGGATCCACAGGAAGACAAAGGGAATCAGGCCGAAGCCGCTCGGGTCGCCGCCGCTGTCATCCAGGCAAATCCCGACTTGGTCGGGATGGCAGGATTTGATTCTGAAAGCGGTCCCGGCTTTGGGCAGGCGATTAAGGAAGCCGGACTAGCCGGCAAGCTAGTGGCGACCTGTGTGGACGCGGAACCCCAACATCTCCGGCTGGTCAAAGAGGGAATATTAACCGCGGCGGTGGGTCAAAAACGGGAGCTATTTACCTATCAAGGGGTCAAAGCATTGTATGAACTGCGTCACACCACGCTGAAATTCACCAAAGACGACAAAGCCGCTGGCGTCGTCGGCATTCCGATCAATTACAACACTGGCACTTACACCGTGACGAAAGAGAATGTCGATCTCTTCATAAAAACATAATGATTCCTTCCGTGAGATGATTGGTCGGGAAGTTCCAATGGACGTTCCTCTCTTAAGCATGAGAGGCGTCAGGAAGAGCTTTAACGGCGTCGAGGTATTGAAGGGCGTGGACTTTGCCGTGCAAACCGGAGAAGTCCACGCGTTAGTCGGCGAAAACGGCGCCGGGAAAAGCACCCTGATGAATCTCCTGGCGGGCGTTCATCAACCTACTTCCGGAACGATCGATTTCGCAGGATTGGCTGATCTGCAAATTCCCGATGAAAAGACTGCCCAGGAACTGGGCATCGGCATCGTTTTCCAGGAGCGGAGCCTTTTTGCTCAACTAAACCTCGCGGACAATATTTTCGCGGCCCGGCAGCCGGCCAGATTAGGACACATTCAACGGAAAAAATTATGGGCCGAAACGCGAACCTTATTACGGCGGGTTGACCTGGACCTCGAACCGAACCGCTTAGTCGGGGATTTATCGCCAGCCCAACAACAGCTCGCCGAAATCGCCAAGGCCTTGTCGCTAAAGGCAAAGTTGATGATCTTTGATGAGCCAACCTCCTCGCTGACCGATACCGAAACCCGTGCTCTTTTTCGCGTAATTCGCCAATTGCGCGGACAAGGGGTCGGCATAATTTATATTACTCATCGTCTGGAAGAGATATTCTTGATCGCCGATCGGGTCAGCGTCTTAAAAGACGGCGAGGGTCAAGGCACTTACCGCACCGCCGAAACGAATACTAATGAATTGGTCCGCCGGATGGTCGGGCGGAGCCTGGAGCTGCGACACAAGGACGCTGTGGCCGCCGGGAATCCGATCACCTTGGAAGTGCGTAATTTTTCCGATCCCAAGAACTCTCTCCGGCCGCTCTTGAAAAATATCTCGTTTACCGTCAGGCGAGGCGAAATTGTCGGTTTTGCCGGCTTGGCAGGCGCCGGTCGAACCGAGTTGGCCCTCTCAATCTTGGGAGTTCGGCCGCGCGGCAGCGGCGAAATCTTTCTCCACGGCAAAAAGGTTTCTATTCGATCTCCCAGCGATGCCATCCGGGCGGGCCTCGGATACGTCTCTGAAGATCGGAAAGAAGGAGGCTTGTTTATGGAGATGAGTATCGCCGCTAACGTCGCGGCGGCCAATCTCCAAGCCTTCGGGTCTTGGTGGATGAGCGCCAGAAAACAACGAAGTACCGCCGAACAATTTCGACAATCTCTCCGGATTGCCTCTGCCGATGTCAAGCAACCCGTCCAGGGTTTGAGTGGTGGCAATCAGCAAAAGGTGGTTCTCGCGAAATGGCTTCTGCTTAACCCTGAAGTGCTCATTGTGGATGAACCGACTCGCGGAATAGATATCGGAGCAAAGGCAGACGTTCATCACTTTCTCTACCAACATTCGCGGAAGGGTTCCTGTGTGATCGTTATCTCATCTGAACTACCGGAGATTCTGGATGTCAGTGATAGAATCTACGTCATGCGTGAGGGACAGATCACCGGGGAGTTAGGCCGTTTAGAGGCTACCGAAGAAAAAGTGATGCGCTTCGCATCGCTAGCTCCCCAGGAGACACCATGATCAAAAAAACCACGACGGCCATCATTTCCAAGCCAGTCAGGACAATGCGGCTACCAGTTTTTACGCGAGAGATCGGTCTCCTTGGGGTCACCCTTTTTACGGTCGTACTGTTCGCTATTCTTTACCCCTCTTCCTTTGCCAACTTTGCCAACTTTTCCGCGATCGTCCGTAATTTGGCGTTCGAAGGGATTTTGGCGGTCGGCATGATGCTTATGCTGGTCGGAGGCAATTTCGACCTGTCGGTCGGAGCGATGGCTTCCATGAGCGGGGTCATAACGGGCGCTCTAATGAAGGCTCTGAATTGGCCAGTGCCCGTAGCGGTGGCCTCAGGTTTGTTGATCGCCACGGTCGGCGGCTTTCTAAATGGATTCATCGTCGCCAAGGTTGGGGTCAATGCTTTGATCACCACCTTGGGAACCATGGGCATCTTCCAGGGAATTGCCTTACTAATTGGTGGACCCGGAATCACTTATCTGCCGGAATCCTTCTCTCAGTTTGGGCAAACGGTGTTGTTCGGAATCCAGGCACCGGTCTGGATCATGGTGGCCTTGGGAATCGTGGCCCACTACGCGATGGCTCACACCCGATTCTTTCGACAATATTACTATATTGGCAGCAACCCCAAAGCAGCTCTGCTTTCTGGTATCCACGTGAGTCGCCTGCAAATTCTCTCCTTCACGATTATGGGCCTGCTGGCGGGGGCAGCCGGGATTCTTTACGCGTCCCGAATCGCCACCGCGACGTCGACGGTCGGGGCTGGGGCAGAGCTTCAGGCCATCACTGCGGTGATTCTCGGCGGCGCCAGCCTGTCGGGCGGTCGCGGCACCATCTGGGGTGCCTTGATTGGGGTCTTCTTCATGGGACTGATGAAAAACGTTCTCATCATTTCCCGCTTTTCGTCCGAGTGGCAAGGGATTGTCTTGGGCGCGGTGCTAGTAGCCGCCGTGGCCGTCGATTCTCTAATGAACCAGCGCCGCGCGAGTTAGTGCGCGGAAAGCACCGGGTGGAGCATAGTTGCGGCCGGAAGGGGCTAGCAGGAGGTCGTGCGACGCGGCCCCAGGATTCTGCTGCCCTTCAGGACAGACAGGTTTTTTGGGTAAACCCAGGCTAAAGCCGGGCTAAAGCCTGGGCTATGCTTTCTTGGCCTTTCAGGCCCGCGGAAGTTCTCACTTAGCCGCGCTAGTTTATTTTTGGCTAAATGCCATAGTATATCGGGCGTAACGGCGCACCCCGCGTGATCCGTCCTGAAGGGGCGGCAAACCCATTTCCGTAATCACGCAATCACAAAAGACGGCGTCAGGGGGAACGTCCGCGGCCTGAAAGGCCATGAAAGCATAGCCCAGGCTTTAGCCTGAGTTTTATTTTCTAACGAAATCGCCCTGAAGGGGCGGCAGAGACCCATTTCGCGACTACGCAATCACAAAAGACGGCGCCAGGGGGAATTTCCGCGGCCTGAAGGGCCATGAAAGCATAGCCCAGGCTTTAGCCTGGGTCTTATTTTTCTAACGAATCCGTCCTGAAGGGACGGCAGAAAATCACGCCACGCGATGGCCGGTAACTCTGCTGCCCCTTCAGGGCAGGAGCGATAAAACGGGTTTCCCAGGCTAAAGCCTGGCCTATGCTCTCTTGGCCTTTCAGGCCGTAGGACGGTCGACGCGCGGATCCGCCATCCCGCATATACATCATGGCGTTTAGTCAAAAATAACTAGCAGCGCCGAATGAAACTTCCGCGGCCTGAAGGGCCATGAAAGCATAGCCCAGGCTCTAGCCTGGCTCTAGCCAGGCTCTAGCCTGGGTTTTATATTCTAACGAAACCGCCCTGAAGGGGCGGCAGAAACCGTGTTCCGCGACTACGCAACCCATAAAAAGGCCGCGGACACGACACCGAACAGATGACTATTTTGTCGGAACCACGGTCAGATGTTTGATATTCCCCGATTTCGAAACCTCAGCGGTAAAGGTGAATTCTTCTTGGTCATCGTTAATGCTCACCGAAGATTCACCTTTAATTTCCACTTCATCCTCGGTGGTCCAGCTAGCACTGGTGAAAGTTGGCAGCACAATTTTACCTATCTTGTTCAAAGAGGCATTGAAAGCTTCCGCAATCTTGGGTTTAAAAATGGAGTCCAGATCCTCGTAAAAAAGGCGATGCACTCGCTTCCCGGACTTCAACTCCATCAGGTCGCGTTTTCCGGATTTGTCCACCACCAGGGCACACGATTTATCGGGCGAAACGAACTTCATCGTATCGGCGGCAAAGGTGGAACCAACGGTCAAAAGGAGCGCAAGAAAGAGGAGTTTTCATGTGTTAAGGCCAGAGTGCTTTTGATCAGGAATGATCGGCGCTGGCAAGATGAAAAGTGCTTGGCCAGGGAGGAAGATCACACAGAAAATCGCCAAGTAGGCCAAGGATGGGATCCGGGCGGATGGCGCGCCAACGGCCCCGACAAAAAAATCGTTCACGGGATGCGTGACGCCATCATGGTTCCCACGGCCGTAGACCTCCCGGGGTGAGGAGGGCGCAGAGGGGGGAAGGAGGACACAGAGAAGAATAATTTTACCACAGAGAACACAGAGTTTCGGAATCGGATTGGATTTTTGAATTTTTCCGAAACTCCGTGCCCTCTGTGTCTTGGTGGTAAATTAATTTTTCTCCGTGTCCTCCCTTCCCCCGATCACACTTAACCTCGCGCTTTTGGCCTTCTGGGCAGATTTCCTTTGGACCGCCGTGCGTGAATCCAGGTCGGGGGCCCAAAACGAACTATTCGTGCGTAGGGAAATTCATTTTTCAGCAGCGCTAACCCCACAGATATATGAAAAGAGCCGAAGCAAAAATCCTGGAGAACCGGAAGGAAATCCCGGCCTCGGAACCTGACCAAAATCCTGATACCTGGCTTCTGGAAGCTCAACTCAAGGAAGACATTCTGGACTGGGAAAATGTCCGACTCGACTTTCACTCTTCGGAAATCATGGCCGAAATAGTTGAAAGCAGCTTGGCAGAGCCAGATCGTTTCACGATTCGTACCCATGGCCAGTCACCATTGAAAAAGGGTGATGTTATCCATGTGGATGTCCGCCCGCAGGACGATAACTGAAAAATCAGCTCGGCGCGCTCAGCCTGACATACGGAAACCACTCGCGGTTTCGCAGGCCTTTATTTCACCTCAGAGCGATCAACCGTGAGCGTCCGAATTCGATTTCTGCTATCGTTGCTGTATGGAACCGACAGAAGAACAACTCACCGCACTTGGTAACTATCGAGATATCATCATCCAACAAGCATCCAAAGTGGCCGAGGCGATAGGCGTTTCGCAGCAAACCCTTGCCGGGTGGATGGAAGGCCAGGGCGAACCCACCACCGAGCAGGCCGCCGCGATCCTGGATTTCTTAAAGCAGAGCACGCACAAAGGCTAAGAGCGAGTCTTGGTCTCCGCGTTCTGTGCTAGGCGTTTCTCAGCGAGCGAACAGTTCGGGTCAAGATTTCCTCGATCCGCCTAGTCGGCAAATTGAAGCAGGCCGCAATCCCGGAGACCGGAAGTCTCTCGTGATAATGCATCGCTAGAATTTTCTTGGCGGCCAATGGCAGCTGGGTGATGCGCTGAAAGAGGAGCGTTAACTCTTCTGGATCTTCCAGCGTGGCTGATTCACCCGACCGGCATCCATTCGGGAAAATATCGTGGAAAGAGTGACCATTTCTGTTCGCATGGTTATCAGCTAATATTGCACTGGCGTACGAGCCGGATATCTCATCTTGCTTTTTCACGTGGCCTCCTCGTTTTCTCCTCTGCCAAAACCGTGCCTCGGTCTACAGGGACCAAGAACCACAATTTAGGTCAGGATCGGACGATAAGAGGACCAGGGAGCTGGAACAATGCGCCTTTCGGGTACCCATTTCACCGGTGACCAAGCAAAATCTTCTCTCGGCCGTCAGCCCCTGTCAGGCGATCGCCTCCGCCAATTCTTCCTTCATCTGATGCAAGATTGAGCATTGGTCGACGATTAGCCGAACTTCCACCTGCACACCATATTCCAAAGCAGGGCACTCTTTGGCAATTTCTAGCGCTTCTTCCAGACTTTTCAGCTGGAGCAAGAAGTATCCGCCGATGGCCTCTTTCGATTCCGCCAAGGGACCGTCTACCACCGTGGTTCCCTTCTTCGAGGAAACGATTTTGCCAACATGCCGATCCAGGGGCTGAGCGCCTTTGAGTTTTCCTTGTTCAGTCAAGCGGTCCATCCACGCGCCCCATCGGTTCATTATCTCCCGAATTTGCTCCGGGGAGAGGCCCTCATCCCAAGTGGTGCCTCGAAACAACAGCAGGTATTCGGATGTGGTGGGGTGGGTGCTCATATGGTCTTTCATTTCCAGTTTGAAGATCTCTTTAGGTTCAGGGATACGACGAATGAACCGGCGCTAGCGGGACAATCCGGCACGTTTTTTTGGATGATCGAAATATCTTCTCATCGAAGACTCTGCTCTTCCCACATTAGAGGAAAGAGCGAAAGCCAAGCGCATTTGGTCTCTTGAATAGACTTTTCAATTGGATGGAAAGAATGTCAAAAGAAGTGGCAGGGAAAGAGCGCTCTGTCGAAGTTTTGCCACGGCAGACGTGTATTTTCAGGCCATACGCTCTCCCTGAGCTATTGGATTAAAACCTATGTCCGCAGAAAGGCTTCGTGATGCCCTTCAACAGTCGTTGATCCGGCTTTCTAACCGGCTTGGCGAACTCAGCGCCTGGCGTGATCGGGAGACCCTTTACTTTTCTCAGGGCGAGATCCGGATCAGCCCGAACGTCCCGTGGACCCCAGTAAAGACGGGTGACTTTTGGCCGGCTCAAACCGAGGCGATGGAAATCCGGTTTGCCGCCTCAGTGCCCAGGAACTGGGCCGGACTTCCAGTCCATAGTCGCTTCCACTTGGGCGGAGAAGCGTTGCTCTTCGTCGACGATCAAGCGATTGGCGGCCTGAATTCCCTTCAGGACGAACATTTAGTTCTGGTCAAAGCCCAAGGAGAGGAGACGCTACATTTTCGCGCGGAAGTCGTTCCTCACGGATTGTTTGGTACGCCAACCCGGCGACCTCAAGTTGAATTGGCGTGTATGCTGGTCCCGGATGCCGATCTTCGCCCTCTCTATGAAGATCTCGCCACAGCCTTGGAAGCGGCCCGATATCACCTGTCATCTGGCCGCCGGTCCATTGCCGAGCACCTGGTGGGGGCGTTGCACCGTGCGCTAAGCAGAATCTTGATGCCTCGAGACGACACTCCCGAGTATCTGGCAAGAATCGCGGCAGTCTCCCAGGGTCGTGCTCTCGAGAATTTCTATGGAAATCAAGAGAGCTTGGCATCGCTTTGGGAAAACTGGGAGTTTCGCGTCGCCGATCGGTTCTTTGGCCTCCGAGCAGCGCGAGCGTTTGCAAGAAGTCAGAGGATTATTTGGTCGTGAGCTCGAAACAATCCGGAGCAATTACCCGGCCGAAGGCGGTGTCTGGCTAACTGGTCACGCTCACATCGACTTGGCTTGGCTTTGGCCCTTGGAGGAGACACGGAAAAAGGCTCAAAGAACTTTTCAAAACGTGCTCAGTCTAATGGCAAGGTATCCCGAGCTGCGCTTCAATCAGTCCAGCGCACAACTTTATGCCTGGATTGAAGAAAGCGATCCCCTCCTTTTCGATAAAGTCCGCGCCCGCGTCCAGGACGGCTCTTGGGAAATTGTCGGAGGAATGTGGGTCGAACCGGACGGGAATCTCCCAGCCGGCGAATCTTGGGTTCGGCAACTTCTTTTTGGTCAAAGATTTTTCGAAAGTCGATTTGGCCGGCGCGCCAAGGTAGCGTGGCTCCCAGACTCGTTCGGGTTCGCCGGAAACTTGCCTCAACTTTTCGCCTCTGCGGGGATACCCTTTTTTTTCACGCATAAGTTGACCTGGAACGAACGAAATCCGTTTCCTTACGACCTTTACCTTTGGGAAGGAATCGATGGGAGTCGCATTTTGGCTCATAGCTTCACTAATCCGGAAAACGGCTACAATTCACGACTAACAGCTCACGAGGTTGCCGAGACGTGGCACAACTTTCGCGGCCACCAGGCCCATGGCTCTACGTTGCTGGCCTTCGGCTACGGCGATGGCGGTGGCGGTCCCAGCAGTGACATGCTCGAACGCTTCGCCCGCTTGCAAAATTTTCCGGGGCTGCCGGCGTTACGGATGGGTGGCGTGGCCGAGTTTTTCGAGAGGGTTTCGCCGGAATCTTTGCCGGTTTGGGTGGGTGAACAGTATCTGGAGTACCATCGCGCCACCTACACCACGCAAAGCCGGATGAAATCTCTGCACCGGCAATTAGAACAGGCTTTGGTCGAGACAGAAGTCGCCGCTTCTTTAGCCTTCGTCCGGCTACAGCAGCCTTACCCAAAGGAGAAGTTTGACCGACTCTGGCAAATACTGCTTCTCAATCAATTTCACGATATTCTGCCGGGATCGAGCATTCATTCCGTTTATGACAGCGCACATCTTCAGCTGACGGCGGCGTTGCAAGAAGTTACTCAGCTTCGTACCGACGCTCTGGCAGGTGCCCATCCTGACAAAAATCCTAAAAACCTCGATACCTTGGAAGGGTTAGTCTGGAACCTGAATTTTGACGACCGACCCCTGGTTCTCGAAATCGAGGCCGGCCAGAAATTAACTATCCGAGGGCTAACCTCCAATGGACGCCCCATCCCAATTCAGCGGCTGGAACAAAATCGTATCCTCATGGTCGCCGACGATATCATGGTACCGGCTTTGGGAGCCGTTGCGCTAAGCACGACGGAAGGGGTGGCCGAGGCTGAATTTTCACCCGTTCGGGCCAGCCCAAGTCAAATGGAGAATGAATACCTCCGGGTAGAATTGGGAGAGAACGGTACCTTAACCTCGATTTACGACCAGGAATGCGGCAGGGAAGTCTTGGCCGGCCGCGGTAATCAGCTTTGGTTATTCACCGATATACCCCGCCAATTTGATGCCTGGGACATCGATGCTTCGTATACGGAAGAGGGCATGGAGATATTTGCTGACCATCCGGCTGAATTGGTCGAGCAGGGACCGTTGCGCGCCGCCTTGCGAGTCACTCGCCGGCACCAAAACATCGAAATAATCCAGACCTATCGGCTCCGACGTGACTCCAGAGTTCTGGAAATTCATAACAGAATTCATTGGTGTGGGCGCAGAAGGCTCCTTCGTGCCCTTTTCCCACTAGCGATTCGGACGCACGAGATGTGGGCAGAAACGGCTTTCGGGGCCGTTGCGCGTTCCAACCATCGAAACACCCCGGGGGATCTAGCAAAATTCGAGGTGCCAGCTCACCGCTGGGTTGACCTCAGCGAACCAAGTTACGGGGTCAGTCTGCTGAACACCGGCAAATATGGTCATAGCGCAGATGGCCATGTTTTGGGCCTCAGTCTCCTCCGTGCCCCAATCTATCCAGATCCATTTGCGGACGAAGGCGATCACGAATTCACTTATGCCATCTATCCCCATCGGGGCAATTGGAGGAATGGCACGGTTCGCGCAGCCCGGGAACTGCACAGTCCCCTGAGATACACCCCTGGGTTTTCCGACCGTCCCGGCTTCTATTCCTCTCTTTTCCGACTCCGTGGAGATCCTCTTGAGTTGGCCTGTTTAAAACGCGCCGAAGATTCCGGCGATCTGCTTCTTCGAGTCTACGAACCCCATGGCGACCGGGGTCACACCATTCTTGAATCCGCGCTACCCATCGAGCGGGCGACCCTCATCAATATCCTCGAGGAACCCCTCGCCGAGCTGCCAATCAAAGATGCCCAGCGCGTGAAAATATCATTCACTCCTTTTCAGGTAATCTCACTCCGCCTCGCTTTGCGTTGAGGAGAACGCAGAGGGATGAGGGAGAACACGGAGGGAATTATTTACCACAGAGACACAGAGAGCACGGAGTTGAAAACGGAAATTACAGACAGGATGTTAGACCTTCAGGCTAAAAGCCATGATTGAGTGGTTCAACGAAGGAGGAGGGTTAACTCTATCTTCAATGGACCGCTAGAGATCCGCGCCCCGAAGGGGCTAGAGAACCTAGCCCAGGGTTTACCCTGGGAAAAACCCCAAACACGAATGCGCCCTGAAAGTGGCGCTAGAATGTAGCCAGGTCAAAGAACGTTTTTCCCGGTGCCCAGGGCGCTCCGGTTCTGCGCCCTTTCAGCGCGCGCGGCAATAAATAATATACCCAGGGTAAACCCTGGGCTACGTTTTCATGCCCCTGCGGGGAGCGGATGGCTGCCCCCTCCCTGAGCGCGCTATTTCGCCTACTATCCACTCGCCGACCGGTTCGCGATAAGTGGTGATGGGCGATTCTGGCCCTTGAAAAGACCGAGCCAGAAAAGCCCAACCACTAACTGATCTCTAATATTGTCTTTTTGGTAGTTCTGCGGCCGCCTGGGCTTGCTCGTAGACCCCTTCTTTGCTAACTACCCGCTTGGGAATTTCCTCTTTATTGGCCACCTTTTCAATCAGGTCAAAGAGCTGCGGTCCCAAGAGCGGATTGCATTCGACGGTGACGTTTAGCTTGCCATCTTTCATCGCTTCAAAGGCGCCGCGAACTCCGTCGATGGAGACAATCTTGATATCCTGGCCGGGCTTTATCCCAGCTTCTTCCATGGCTTGGATGGCTCCCAAGGCCATGTCGTCATTATGGGCAAAAAGCACATTAATCTCTTTGGCATTCGGCGCCTTCAAAAACGCTTCCATCACTTCTTTACCTTTCGCCCGGGTGAAGTCGCCACTTTGGGACATGATGATTTTCATGCCCGGATTCTTGGCCAAAACTTCCTCGAAACCCTTTTTCCGATCGATGGCCGGGGCAGATCCCACGGTCCCCACCAACTCGGCAATATTGGCTTTACCTCCGGTTAGTTTCGCGACGGCATCGCCAGCCCGTCGGCCTTCTTCGACAAAGTCGGAACCCAGAAAGGTTACGTAGAGGCTGGGATCGGAGACTTTGACCGCGCGATCAGAAAGGACCACCGGAATGCCGGCCTTTTTCGCTTCTTGTAAGACCGGCTCAAAACCGGTTTCCACGACGGGCGAAAAGGCAATCACATCCACTCCCTCCGCAATAAAAGACCGGATGGCTTTGATTTGATTTTCCTCCTTTTGCTGGGCATCGGAAAAACGAAGATCGATTCCGCGCTTTTGGGCTTCGGACTTGATGGAGTCGGTATTGGCGGTGCGCCAGCCACTTTCCGCGCCGACCTGGGAAAAACCGACGACTAACTTTTTCTTAGCGGCATCCGCCGCGAGAGCTTGAGCTTGGGTGAAGACCAGGAGCGCTGGAAAGGCCAGCAGGGCCAGGTTGGTTCGAGAGAAGGGGGCTATTTTCATATTTCTGGGGAGTTGCAGGTTGTAGTCCCCGCTGGGAGCGTCTCTGATTCACTAGCAATCGGATCAGCGAGCGGAAACCGTGATCGGTCACGAAAAAGGCCCAGCTTCCGCCGGGGGCAAAGTTGGCCCTTTCTTTGTGACCGGTCACAATGTTTAGGGCCCTCCCCAGCCGTTGGCAAGAAAAAAGTGCGTTTCTCGCCGAATGCGACTTTACTTTCCTAACTGAAGGTCTATTCACCTTGGCGATGCGGCTGCCCCCGAAAAAAAAGAACCTGACCATCCATGACGTCGCAGCGCTGACCGGCGTTTCTTATCAAACCGTCTCCCGGGTTATTAACCGGATGCCCGGCGTCGCCGCCGATACTCGAGCCCGGATTCAGCAGGTCCTCGCCGAAGTAGGTTTCCGACCCAACATGTCCGCCCGGCAACTGGCCGGCAAACGTTCCACCACCGTCGGACTCGTCACCTTTGCCACTAGCTTCTATGGTCCTTCCCAGATCATGGTGCATAGCGAGCAGGCTTCCAAAGAACTCGGGTTGAGTTTTATGTTCAGCGGCATTGTCGAACAGAGCCCGCAAGATATCCGCCGAGCGGTGGACGAACTTTGCGCTCACCAGGTGGGTGGCATCCTTATTCATCTACCTTGGGAAGTGGACCTCCGCGATCTGCAAGACGTCTGCCGAAATGTGCCCCTGGTCGCGGTCGATTCCGATTTCGGCTTTGCTTGTCCTTCCGTCTTCATCAATCAGGAACTCGGTGCCCGACAAGCCACTCGCCATTTGCTTCAGCTCGGTCACCAGAAAATCGCTCACTTGCGCGGACCAATTCCCTGGCGGGCAGCCAGGCTTCGCTATGTCGGTTGGCAAAAAGAGCTGAAGGCGGCTCATCTTTCTCCCGGCCCGATCGTCAATGGCGATTGGACCGCTGAGTCCGGCTTCGAGGCCGCCCAAAGGCTAATCGCCGACCATTGGGGAAAGTTCACGGCCGTCGTCGTCGCGAATGATCAAATGGCTCTTGGAGCCATGCGAGCCTTTGAGCAAAACTCCATCCGAATTCCACAAAAGATCTCCTTGGTCGGCTTCGATGACATTCCCGAGGCCGGCTTTTTTAGTCCCCCACTTTCGACCATCAAACAGGATTTTGCCGCCCTCGGCCGGCTGAGTATCCAATGCCTGACGGCCTTGGTTGACCCGAACCGGGCCGCCTTACCGACTCGCACGATTCAACCGCTTTTTATCGAACGGGAAAGTACGGCTCGGATGACCGGACTTTCCAAAAGGCTTAGGTAGGAGTACTCGATCGGCTCTCTGAAATAATCCGCGGGATCCTTCCGGAGCGCCCAGGCAGAGAGAATGCGCAGTTCAAAAAATTGGGCTGGCCTGGCGGGCCTTAATTACCGCCTTCGGGCTGTTTAATTTAAGTCCGAAATCCGTTTTCTATAGGTCTCGATGGTAGTTTACTTCTTCCTGTATGCTCCCTCCTTTTAACGGCTCAGATTTCTAAATGATTTACCTCGAGATTAGCTACGCTCAAAGGAATGAGGCTAAGCCTTTCGGCGTTCGGTGGGATCCAAAAGAGAAGCTCTGGTATTTTCCGGGCGAGGTGCTTCCCGTGGAGTTGGAGCGTTTCCGGCCGGCCAAGGAAGGCCACGGCTCCGGCAAGAAAATTATTCTGGATATTCCTTTCAGTTACCGCGAAATCGCGACCAAGGCTGGCGCCCAGTGGAACTCCGAGAGGAAGGTCTTTTTCTTCGAAAAACAGCCCCTTCAGACGTTACCGCTCGAACTCGAGGGGTTTGAACCAAAGGAATTTAGTTGGGAGGAGAAGATTCAGAGGGAGCTGAACGGCGAAGTGCCAACGAGCGTTCCAGCGCAAAAATCGATAGCCCTCAGATCCCACCAACTGAAAGCTGTCGAGTTGATTTGCCAGGCGTACCAAAACGGATATCCCGGATTTCTTCTAGCAGACGATGTCGGGCTGGGAAAAACCTTCGCCGCTTGGGCCGGGATCCTCAGCATTCTGGAAAGCGCGCGGGAAAATTGGAAGATCCTCATCGTCTGCCCGCTTGGGGTGGTGGCCAACTGGCGCTCCAGCATTCAGTGGATGGGCACCAGTCGATGGGCCAAAGAAGTGGTGATTCTGAACTATGAGCGCCTTGGCAAAATCTTTGAAGGTAAACCGCGCAAAGGCGCCAAAAAATTGAGCAAAAGGGATTTGTCTCGCCGAGGGGTAGCCAGTGAGGAATTTGAGATCGTTCTTTTCGACGAATCTCACGCCCTGAAAAATCTCGACTCTCTGAGAACAAAATTTTCCATTAAATTATATCCCGGCGCGAAAATGATCTTCTGGCTTTCGGCGACGGCCGGTCAAAACCCGCTTGAGCTCGGATACTTAGCTCCCATTCTGGCCAAAAAGACCGGAAACACTGCTCTGACCACCAAAGATTTTGAACACTGGTGTGTTTCGACTCTGCCTGGCGTTTCCAGAAGCAAATTCGGAGCTTGGGCTTGGACCGGTGGAAGGGAGGAAGAAGAAAGGATTCGGCAACTTTTGTTTGATCCAGACCAGAAAGGGGTAATGTCTGCTTTGCGCCGGCGGGCCTCTGATTTAGCTGGATGGCCCGAAGTGAACCGGATTGTTCATGCCGTCGAACTCGATCGCGAGGCCCGGTACCTCTACAAACTGGCTTGGGAGAATTTTAGAAGAGCTCTCGATGGCATTGCTAGCCTGACTAAACAACAAGCCGCGCTGGTTAAGAATGAAGCTGTCATCCGGCTTCGGCAAAAATCCTCGCTGCTCAAAGTGGAAGACTCCGTCGAACTATGCCAGGAGCTTTTGGAGAATGGTCGCCAGGTGGCGATTTCCTGCGAATTTCTGGCCACCATGGACGCCATAGAAGAGCTGTTGCAAAAGAAGAAGATCCGCTACGCCCGGATCGACGGGCGCTCCACTAACAGCTCGGCATTGAAAGAAGCCGAACGCTTGCGATACCAGCGCGGTGATGCCGAGGTCATCCTCTTCAACGTCATCGAAGGAATTTCGTTGCACCAAGGGGAAGTTAACCATGGTGGAAACCAGGTCCCCCGGTGCTCAGATCGATCACGATTTGCGATGGTCCGCGATCCAAGCGCACCAAATTGACGGGCGCAGTCATCGCGATGGAAAATTCGCCCAGGTTTACTGGGTAGTCGCCAAAGAGACTATTGATGGCCGGGTCGCCGAAGTGCTCTTGGGGAAGATGGAATCAATGGGCAATCTTCAAGGAGATCCGACTAAGGATTTTGAGCAAATATTTTCCGCCATTCAAAGAGAAGACTGATAATTCTGATTTTCTGCGGTTCGAAGAAATGCGATGCATTTCGAGCACGTGATCACCTCTAGATTGATTCACCATCCTCATCCTTCGTACTCGTTCTTTTAGGCGGCATTTGCCATCCGGCGCGTTTTTTCTTTGTCGGGTGCCCATAGTGAGTGCACCAAGTCAGTGACTGGTGTAGTGGCGTTGCGATCAAAATGGGCCGACGGCAAGCCGGTCCGAGCCGGACTGGCGGTAGAAAGGAGCATGTCTAGATCGATACGTGACTGAGGAGCAACGCAGCCGCCGGCCCATTTTCATCGCAACCCTCCGGGCTGCGCGCCTTTTGCCCGGCTGCTTCGTCGCTGATCGGTCAAAGACCACCGCGGGTATTCCCGCTCTTCGCTTCGCGCATCCAGCCAAAATTCGCAGCAGCGCCACTACACCAGTCACTGACTTGGTGCACTAGATCAAAAAGAATTTGACGTCGGGCGGGAACCAATCCTCAACTTATGGACCCCATTGCCGTATTTAGGCAGTATGAATCTCAAAGAGATCCTGGCGGATCCAACTATCTCCTTCTGGCTTAAGGATGCCATCAAAACGGCATATGAGCGGGATCCGGTTGACGCCTTGCGGGACGCTCGCTGGTTGCTCAAAATGCTTGGCGATCGATATACCCAAATAGTTAATCGAGATCTGGCCCACTGAGGCCGGGAAAGAGCAATCAATCTGGCGGTCTGCCTCCGCCTTGAAGCGACAACACCACAGACAAAATGCCTGTCTGCTCACACGTCCGCTGTTAACAAAATTTCCTGGACTTCCCGAAAAGTGCTTTGATGGTGGTCATTCCATTCCATCAAGGAGCAGGCCTTATCCGACTTTGTCATCTGATTCAGGCCCAGTTCTGAAACACTGAGCGCTAGCAAAACCCGGTCCATCGCCCTCCCCCATTCAGAAGGCGGATAGGCTTTCTGGACTGCCGACACCGCACACCACCTTACCGCCCGGGGATCAAGCGCCGGCAGCTTTTTACCATCCCGATCCTGGGCCGGGGATTTCTGGCACCAAGCTGCGGGTGAGTTGAGTAATTCGTGGGCTTTCATTGGGGGTGAAAGCAGCTATACCACAATAAACAGTAAAAAAACAGGTTTTTCCATACTCCCCGTGCTGACAGCAGATGTCCCCAAACAAGATCGCCAGCGGCGGAGCCCGAGCCTCCAAGGCCGCCTGCTTAAAGGAAGCGTCCCCCTTGCCCTAGAAGAACCAGCAAAAGCGCCACGGCGGCGCCGAGAATCGCTAAGGCGCAAAGAATAGAAAAGGCCAGTTTCACCGAGTTCTCAATTGAGTGTCCTGGACTTCTATGCTCCGACTCCTGGCCCGATCTCCAAATGTTTCCGCCTAGGTCTCGGTATCGGCGACGGACGTCAACGGCCCCTTAACGGCGTTGGTTGGGCGTAGTGTTCGATGGCGAGGCGTCACCCTCGTTGATCTTGGTGAGCGAAGATTCGATCAGCTTTTTCGGACGTCGCTTACCATGGCTTGAAGTGAAGCGGGACCTGACCGATAAACGGTAAATCAAAGCGATGAGCCCGACACATTACACAGGGATCGAAAGCCATATTGGAAAAACCCCTCTCATCCGTCTCCGACGGTTATCGGAACTGACCCGCTGCGAGATCCTCGGTAAGGCCGAGTTCATGAATCCTGGGGGTTCGGTGAAAGATCGAGCGGCCCTCGGCATGATCTTGGACGCGGAATTGAAAGACCAATTGCGGCCTGGCGCCACGATCGTTGAGGGTACCGCAGGGAATACCGGGATCGGCCTCACGGTGGTCGGGCATGCCAAGGGCTATCGCACGGTGATCGTTATTCCAGAAACGCAATCGCCGGAAAAACTAAGTCTGCTCAGAACCCTTGGGGCCACCGTCTTGACAGTTCCGGAGAAGCCTTACAGCGACCCTGAAAACTACAATCGGGTCGCGCAACGGCTGGCCACGGAAAAGGGCTGGTTCTGGGCCAACCAGTTTGACAATCCGGCGAATCGGCAGGCCCACTTCACGACGACCGGCCCGGAGATTTGGGATCAGACGACAGGCGAAATCAGTGCCTTTGTCTCTGCGATCGGAACCGGTGGGACGCTGGCCGGGACGGGACTCTATCTTAAAGAGCGCCGGAAAGAAATTGCCCTGATTTGTGCCGACCCTTACGGCGCCGCGATGTGGTCCTGGTTTACGCATGGAGACACTAACATTAAAGATGGAGAGTCTTACGCTGAAGGCATCGGACAAACGAGGGTAACTAAAAATCTTGAAGGGGTTGCCGTGGACCAGGCATACCGCGTAACCGATCAATCAGCTCTGACGATTGTTTATCAATTGTTGCGCGACGAAGGCTTATTTCTCGGTCTTTCCTCCGGAATTAACATTGCGGGAGCGGTCAAATATGCCCAGGAAAGCGGCCCTGGACAAACCATCGTCACCATCCTCTGTGACTCTGGTCACAAATACCAGTCGAAGCTTTTTAATAGTCAGTGGCTAACAGAGCATAATCTCTGTTCCGACCACCCAATTGAAACGGTCTTGGAAGAGATCTAAAATCTGTGCTAAGCGCACCCCTATGCTTATAGAGCGATTCTTTGTCCCCGGACTGGCGCACGTTTCTTATCTCCTGGCGTCGGGAGATGAGGCCGTGGTGGTGGATCCAGAGCGCAACGTGGACGGGTACCTCGCTTATCTGGCACGGAACGAACTAAAACTACGTGGCATCTTCTTGACCCATCCTCACGCCGATTTCGTGGCCGGTCATGCCGAGCTGGCCGCTCGATCGGGCGCTGGGATCTTTATTTCCGGCCGGGCTCCCGCGACATTCGTTCACCACGACCTCAAAGAGGGTGATCGACTCGCCTTGGGAACAATGGAGCTCGAGGTCATCGAAACCCCCGGTCATTCGCCGGATAGCATCTGCCTTTCCGTACTCGAATCGGGCGTTCCCGTTGCTCTCTTTTCCGGTGACACTCTTTTCGCCGGTGACGTAGGTCGACCGGATTTGCGCGATGGGGAAGTTGGTTCACAGGAACTCGCGGCCATGCTCCACGATTCATTATTCGATAAGCTGCTGAAACTCCCGAGCGAGGTAAAAGTTTATCCGGCGCACGGCGCCGGATCGTTGTGCGGCAGACAGATTTCGTCCGCGCCGTTCACCACCATCGGCCAGGAAGCAGCCACCAACTGGGCTCTTCAGTTTACTGATCGAGAACAATTCGTCACCGCCATGGTGGCCAACTTGCCTGACCGGCCGCCCTACTTCAGTCGATCGGTGACGATCAATCTGCAGGGAGCCCCGTTCCTGTCGAATCGGCCTGCGCTTACCCATCTTGGACCTGCCGAGTTCGATTTATTAAAGCAACGAGGGGCGACCACGTTGGATGTGCGTCCGGCAGCGCTTTTCGGCGATGCTCATGCCGCAGGGAGCGTAAACATTGGAGTCGCCGGTCCATCGTTCTCGGTTTGGTGCGGCTTTTTTGTTAATCCCGATTTACCGATCGCCTTGGTGGTTGAATACGAGAGCGAGGCACAGCGCGCTCAACTCGAACTGGCGCGCATCGGGTTTGACGACGTGGTGGGATTTATCTCCACCGACGACCTGGATGAGACGCTACAGATTACCCAAATGGGAGCTCGTGATTTCCTCGCTTCCTTTGAGAGCTCGCGGCGTCCGCACCTTGTCGATGTCCGATCGGCCCAGGAATGGAATCAAGACCATTTGGACGGTGCGGTCCACATTCCCCTTCCGCAGCTGCTTCGACACCTCGGAGGAATCCCCCGAAATGCGCCTCTAACCGTGGTCTGCGGGAGCGGTTATCGGAGTTCGATCGCCGCGAGCCTCCTTGAATCAGAAGGGTTCGACCAATTGATTAACGTCATGGGCGGCATGCACGCCGTCCGCCACGCCAAACGTCCCCGGATTCCGGTCATGGAGTTGGCCGATAACGCGATCGCCTGGGAGATTTAGCACCTTGCCGATTCCGATTTATTCTGCAACTCCTGAACTCCTTCTGATCAGATCATGTATTCCATCATGACCTCCGCTTCACCAACGGGAGCGGCAGGCTGCTCAAGCAGCGTTTCCGCAACGCGCTTGGCCTGCGCCCGCAGCTCCGGCACGGCAATGGTCTCCCAAAACGTTCCGCGCAGCAGCGGCCCGAGAGCCAGCAGTAAGCCGGATCGCTCACCGTCGCCCAAGATGACCGTGTGATCGGGATCGACTCGTACGCCCATGTCTGTTTCGTCCGGCACCACCAAACCTCGTCGGAGCAGGTTTTGCAGCAAGAGCGATCGAGAGGCGGTCAATTTGGTGGCTGGACCAGTCGCATTGATCACCAGACCGCCCGCCTGGCTCTCGCCGTTATCCAAATGCACGACCAGTCGATCCCCGGACGCCGCTACCCATTCGATACCCGCAGCGTGTATCTGAAGCTGCCCGGTCAGTTGGGAGCTGGTGATCTGGGCATGGATATCCGGTGCGATGCGGTGGCGGAAGACGTTCCATCGTGCGGCATACTTCTGGGCAAAGGCGAGCCGCTCGTCCCGCGTGAAATGGTTCCAGACGCGCTGGGTGTAGGGACGCATTTTATCCACGATAATCGCAGGATTGGCGTTCCGTTCATGCAGTAGCGCACAATGGTGCTGCACCAGCGCCACTAATTTTTCGAGACCTAGTTCTGTCAGGTCGACGCCTGCTGGAGGAAAATCGGCATATTCGATGCCACGAAAGTGCGAATGGGGGAACCAGCCGTGGCGGGAGATGGCATGGATGCTGCCCATCCAGCCTTGCGCTCGAAGAGAGATGATCACATCCACCGTGGTAAGTCCGGTCCCCAGCACGACGATGCTCTCGCCCTCACCGGGCAACCGTTGTTCCAAAGGCTGCCATGGATCGCCCATCCAGGCTGGATGCCGAGCCAAGGCTTCCGATCCGGGCAGCGCCGCCGGTGGCTCATTGCCCGTCGCTAAAACCACGCGATCCGCTTCCACGGTGGTGGAATCGGCGAGGCGAAGGAGGGCCATATCGCCTGCCGGTTCGATGTCTAAAACCTCGCCCGCGACAAACTCCGTCCGGACGGGAGTCATTCCGTCCGCGCTCTGCAAATGATGGTGCATGATGGAGCGCAGATAGTCGCCGTAGACCATGCGCGGAATGAAGCGCTCGCGCAGCTCGATTTCTGGCAGGGTGTCAAACTCCGAGCGAGTGCGCAGCCATCGCAGGAAATGATCCGGGTCATCCCGAAAGGCGGACATATTCCTGGCGGCAACGTTCAGCAGGTGTTGTGGGCGTCGCGTGCTATACGCTACGCCTCGCCCGGCCGGGCGGCGGTCATTGATCACCGTCACCTGGAGCGGATGGGTACTAAGTCGCGCCAGATTCACCGCGGTCATTACGCCGCTGAAACCACCTCCGACTATGGCGATGTGTTTAGGTGCTGATTTCGGCACGAGTTCTCCCGAGGCGCCCATCGTTCGTCGTCCGGAACCCGGCGCATCCTGCGTTGGGTTAACCTTTTGGCGGCGCCATGTCGATGGCTAAATTGCCGCTCGAAGGTAAACTGGATTTTCGCCTGAAGCCATCGAAGCGGCCAGGACTAGAGGAAGTTTCGACTGGAGCAGAAATTCTCTCCTGCGTCCCGCTCTAACCCAGGCCGGGAACCGTTGAGGACAACTCCAACGTTCAACGTTCAGTGTTCAACGTTCAGCGTTCAGGCGACCAAAGGTAAAAAGGTCATTGCTAGCGATTTTCAGCCGTTCAAAATCCTTGCAAATTACAATCAAGACATGCTTGCGCATAAATGGCGTATCCCCTAATTTTTGCGCCAATCATATGAGCCTCCGCATAAATGACGAAACCCCCAATTTTTCTGCCGAGACCACCCAAGGCCCCATCAACTTCCACGAATGGATGGGCGATGGCTGGGCGATCTTGTTTTCCCACCCGAAAGATTTCACTCCTGTTTGCACCACCGAACTAGGCTACATGGCTGGCTTGCAGCCAGAGTTCGCAAAACGTAACTGCAAGATTATCGGGCTCAGCGTGGACCCGGTGAGCAGTCACGGAAAGTGGGCCGCTGACATTGAGGAAACTCAGGGCCACCGAGTGAACTACCCAATGATTGGCGATCCCGAACTCAAAATAGCCAAGCTGTTTGATATGCTGCCGGCCGATGAAGGAACCACCTCCGAAGGCCGTACGGCAGCCAACAATGCCACGGTACGTACGGTGTTCGTGATCGGCCCTGACAAAAAGATCAAGCTAATGCTCGCTTACCCGATGAGCACAGGCCGCAACTTCGACGAAGTTCTCCGGGTCCTCGATTCGATGCAGCTCACTGCTACCCATAAAGTCGCAACTCCGGTGAACTGGAAGCAAGGCGAAGATGTGATCATCTCGCCGGCCGTATCCGACGAGGAAGCCAAACAGAAATATCCCGCTGGCTGGAAAGCGCCCAGACCCTATCTGCGGTTTGTCCAGCAGCCGAAGTAAGTTTCTGTGAGAAAGAAGTAGGTAAGGCGTCCCGCCTTACCTCTTCGCTCCCCAATCGTCATCGATTTCCGGGAATCACACCAACGATTTCAGGTTGCCAAGGATTTTGGGCAGCGGCGTCTTCGGGCTTCAATATTCGGTCGGTGGCGACCATGACATTGTGGCCACAAAGACAGCAGACTCTTTTGGTCGTGTCGATTCTTCGATAGTTAGCCTGGGTCGCCCTGATCGCGTCGTCGAACCATTCGGCAGTGTCCATCTGTTCCTGACCAAGGAAAAGGGGTCGCGACTATACAAATACAAATACAAAAACAAAACACAATCTCCCTAGGAAGGACTGCCATCTGTTCACGACATCGGTGCACGCCAGAGCGCTCTTTTCATCGGCAGAATCCGCCGTAGGCTGAACCCGAAGGACCTTGGGTGACTGGCACGCGAGATTCGTCACAACGCTGTAGGTGTAGCATTCGTCCATCGCCTCGAGAGCCAATGCACTCACCTGAAAAGGTCTCGCATTTCCCAAAGGAATTCTGCACATGAAAAAGTCGGCCCACGTCGTGCCGCATGCTTCCAATCTTTTAGTCGTTGGGCACACTACTAGTTTCCTTTGTCTTTTGTATAAGACGCGACCCTTTCTCACGGCCCAGAGCCTGTTGCCGATCCCGGATCACCTTGCCGCACCCCGTCTTTCACGATCCTGCCCTCTAGGTCTCAATCGTTTTAGGTTCCGGGGGCGGCAGCTCGACACCTGTTGTTTTTTTTGATCACCCACCGGATCTCCTGCAGCCCAGGCACGTTTGCGTGACTGGCGAGATGCCGCCACTTCTTCTTTCGGGGTCATATGGGGTTCAACTAAAAAATTCTGGCTACTTCTTGATCAATCGGATAGCGAGTAGAACGTCATGCGACTATGAGCGTGTATCGGTTATACGACCTGCCTACCTGGCTGTTTGGACTCTTGAGCGTCGCGGTCACCGTGGCGGTCGGTTTAATCGGCTTTTACGCAACACGAAAATGGGTACGGGCGGTCCATGTCACCGAGCATTCGCATAACGAGATCGTTGGCTTTTATCTGGGGGCAGTTTGCATTTTTTACGGAATCACTTTGGGCTTGATCGCCGTCGGAACATGGGAGGCCTATTCGGGAGTGGAAAACAAAGTCAGCGAGGAAGCTTCCGCGCTCGCAGCCTTATACAGAGATGTCAGTAGTTTCCCGGAGTCGAAGCGTCCTGAACTTCAGGCAGATCTGCGCGAGTATGCACATCAGGTGATCGATGTCGCATGGCCGCAACAACGGCGAGGGATTATACCGCGGAACTCCGACTCGGCCCTGATGGCTATTCAGACACACCTGGCCAGTTTCGAACCGGCGACCGAAGGACAGAAAACGCTGCATGCGGAAGCCTACCGAGAGTTCGATCGAATTGTAGAGTTGCGGCGCAACCGACTGAGAAGCGTAGTCACAGGTCTACCCGCGCCTTTGTGGGTGGTCGTGTTGGTCGGAGCTTTCATCAGCATCGCGCTAACTTGGTTTTTCGATATGAGAAGCCGGAGCATGCACTTTTGGATGACGGTAATGTTCTCGGGACTTCTCGGCCTACAGATGTTCCTGCTAGCCATTATGGACAATCCATTTCGCGGCGAGATAAGTGTCGGCCCCGAAGCGTTTGAACTCGTCTATGAAGAGTTGATGAAACCTGTGCAGTAAGGGATTGGCGCGAGAAGCTCCGAAAGCCGAACTGGAGTGCAGTCAATATTGAAAAGATTATGCCGGGTCTGTAAATCTCTATGACGTGACAGCGGCTACCAAGTATCTGCCTATCGGCGTGCAAAAGAGCTATTCGCTGCTCCCCAAGGCGGAGCGAGAGATTCTCAATATCGCTCTTGAGCAGTATCAACCTGCTCAAGACCAAGGAGAAGGGGTCGCCTCTATACAATACAATTACAATACAATCACAATTTTTGTATAGACGGGACCCTTTCTGACGAGCCCGTATCAGAACGTTCCAACGGGCCTATCGGCTCCGCGATCTGGAATCCTTCTACGCCGCCCCCCATGCGTCGGTCCACCGATCCCCCTCACGGAGCTCTTCCAGTCGGAGTCGCCCGGCGACTGAAACCCTCCAAAAACAAAGGTCTCAGCCCAAGGATGGTAGCCGACAGCCCTTTCGGAGCAAATCATCCGAAGCCTTATGCGCCGCGCCTTTATGGACTGGTCTTCCTAACGAAAAATAAAGACATCCGAAAACAAGAGTTTCAGATCATACTCGAAGACGGCACTTTAGCGCAGTTTCGATATTGCGGTTGCTTCATGACGAACAATTTTCTCTCCCAAGTTTTTGTTTTTTTGGCGTTTTCGATCCTGATCTCCGGGGTGTCCATCGCCCACCCGGCCATTGTCGTAATTGATCCAGGACATGGCGGAATCGATCGCGGAGGCATCCCCGGTCAACGGTTCGCTGAGAAGGTTTTTACCTTGGACACCGGCAAGAGGCTCGCCAAAATCCTACGATCGAACGGCGACATCAACGTGGTGATGACCCGTGAGGACGACACGTTCGTTTCGTTGACGGACAGAACGAATATCGCAAACCAGTACCGGGGACGCGACGCGATATTCGTTTCGATTCATTACAACTCCGCACTACGGGAGGGTGCGTATGGGATTGAAACGTACTTCAACAACAGGCGTGCATACCGTTTAGCTGCCTTAGTTCATCCCAGAGTGATCCAAGCAATGAATAGTATTGATCGCGGCATTCGGCAGCGCGGCTACAGAGTTTTGCGAAAGAATCTTTTACCGGCCATCCTCGTCGAATGTGGATTCTTGACCAATCAGGCCGAAGGCGAACGCGCCTCCAATCCCAATTACCGTCAAAGGGTCGCGCGAGCCATTGCGAGTGCGATCTTGACGTATGACTAACGCCGCTCGATTCACCATGGTTAGGAATCAACAAAACCGCGGCAGAGGCTATTAAGGCGCGGGAGAGTTCAAAGGATATTCAAAGCGCTTCTCCGGACTTGGCCTCCTTGATCCGAGATCGTTCACTTATTTGATTTGGGTGATGCGGCTCCAAGCGCCCGTTGCTGGAAAGGCTAAGCCGGAAAACATGAATTTCATACTTCCTCATTTGGTTATAAATAGATCCATCTCTCTCCGTAGAACGAACTTCGATTATGAGGATCAGACTACTTAGTTTGTTTATGCTTTTGGGGCTTTTAGCGCCTTTACGGTCCTTGCTCAGTCCATCTCAATAGGCCCGAACGGGGTTCGAGTGGGCGAGGAGCAGCATTCTCGCGAATGGTACCGGCAGCATGGGTATCATTGGTATAATGACCGCTGGTACTCGGCGGAAGAATGGCAGGGGATGCGAGGTAACGTACAAGGTAACGAGGGGCCGCATTCTTCCGAATGGTACCAACGCCACAATTACCATTGGGCTAATGACCATTGGTATTCGGAGGAAGAATGGGAGGAGTACAGGCGGCACCATCGCCACCATCATGACCACGACTCAGACCCTAATTGAAGGTAGCAAGTGCCCCCCGGATTTTGTCCAATACAGGATTGCAATGTTCATACGAACACTTCCAGCCCAAAAACAAAGGAGGTTATAAACCAAGAATATCGCCCTTTTTAAGGCGTTGCTCGCGACACTCGCCCAGCAATCCTATTTTTCCATTGTTGGTTCCTAGATCCGAGCGACCAGAAGTTACTTGCTGGAATGTTAGGTGATAGATGGATTTTGTAGGTCTTGCCGCCGTCGAGCGCGTTGCCAGTGGTACCCACGAATGCGGGGGCGTTTCCGGTCGATTCGTGACCATAGCCCGCCAGCGCGCTACGAAAGCAGTGACTTGCACGCAGATTTAGCACGCATGCTTGACCTACGATAACCCAATGCTAACCCGTGGAGCCTTAATACCGTATAGCAAACGTTACGTTGAAGCGGCGCGCGGGGTCTGGACATTCGCTCTGCTAGTACGGACTTAGTAGTTCGACGTGATTCCAGCGCCGCGCCTAAACCTGAACGGCGCCGAAGGTTTTACGGTTTCCTCGACGCCGGTCGCCTACATGCCTTGCATCGTCATTTCGAAGTATTCGTTCTTGCTGTACGGACCCACAACAGAATCGACAAGCTCCTGGACCGCTTTCACAGATGGCCCCTCCCAAACGCAAATTCCCTTCGAGTGATCGCTCGTCACGCCGTGGATGGGAAGTTTGTATTCCGAAGGCAATCCATTTGCTAAGGCGGCGTCCTCGGCCTTCTGGAATCCGGCAGTATCATGGATGGTGTGAATGGCGACAACGTACATAAATTCCTCTTTCTGGGGGGTTGGTGGTTTTAAAAACTGCACCGTTATTAACGACCCGAATACAAGGAATACAAGGACTAAGGCGTCAAGAATCGGCGAAATCAGAAGAAGCGCAGTGCAACGACCAACCCGCATCGTTACGGGCAATTAACCGGCGAATAATAGAAGCAAGCGCAAGACACAGCAAACAAGGCCGGGGATCAAGAACAAAGCGACGCCGGGCAAGCGTCGAAGTCGATAGATCGTCGCCGAATGTAAGCCGCCCAATTTTCGAGCAAGCTCCGTCTCCGTTATCTTGGATACTTGGATTGATTATTTTTTACCGTAAAAAAAAAGAACCCCGCTGGACCCAAGCCCAATCAAAAAAACGTACTTTAAAAAGATTGGTTAACTCTCGGACCCTAACGTTCGCAGCGGAAGGACGGGCGGCATGGCAGACCCCTTCGACCTAGCCCGGCGGTCAGGGGGTTGCGTCTATATGCAGAAGACAAAGACGGCGGATCGATTATCCTGAACTCTCCGGTCGCAAACGTACTGGGTGTGCCAGCCTTTACCGCCTACGCCGCTAGCAAGGCAGCCGTGCGCAGCTTCGCTCGCGGCTGGACGATGGAACTAAAGGATCGCAAGATTCGGGTGAATTCGATGAGTCCTGGCGGCAATCGAAACTCCGGCTTTGGAGCACGCGGGCCTCACCGCTGAACAGGCGGCAGCTCAGCTCGCCTGCGCAAGTTCCGCTCGGCCGCAGAGGCAAGCCCGAGGAAATCGCATCCGGGGGCATGGCGCAGGTCTGACCCCGGCGCGGTCGCTTCTCGAACTTTAGTTCTAACACGACATCGGAGAAACATTATGAGCTATGCATTGTAGGATTCGGTGAGATAGGCCACGCCTTCGCCCGTAAAAACATCGACGTGACCGTCGCGAGCCACCGGCCGCCCGAGGCGTTGGCACCGCAGACCCGGGCGATTGGACCCGCGGTCGCCGCCAAGTTGCAGCGGGATGCACTCAAGGCCGACACGGTGAGCGAAACACAGAAAGTTGCCCGAGCAAGTGGTCTTGAAGTTGGAAAAGCGGCCATGAAATGGTCGCAGTTGAATCTTGGCTCGCGAGATTACTCGCGGAACTCCGCTGACCTAGGACCTAAAACAACACCTCAAACGTAGCCACACAGACTCGAATCTATTGAGAGAATTCCTTGAGATCTTAGTCCTTATTATCTCGTAAATCACTATGCATCAATGACTTACCGAGGAGGGGACTCGAACCCCTAATGCTTTCTCCACCAGATCCTAAGTCTGGCGCGTCTGCCAATTTCGCCACCTCGGCTTGAGAGGTCCTAGTTTGCCACAAATTAAGAGATTTCCAACCCGCGAGAGCTTCCTATTGGATTAAATAGGAAATCACCTTGGAGAAGATGCACTCCAAGGGCCAGCAAGAATCGCCGGGCCGAAACCGCAAAGAATGGGTCTCCAGGAGGGTCGAATTTTGGCGATTCAGATCGCGGTTCACCGTTGATGCAGGGGCTGTAGCGGGTAAATTGTAGGCAATGCCGACCGACTCCTTCGTTCACCTGCATCTTCATACCGAATACTCCCTGCTGGACGGCGCGATCCGGATTCCCGATCTGATGAAAAAGGCGGTCGAACTCGGGATGCCGGCCGTGGCGATGACTGACCATGGCAACATGTTCGGCGCGATCGAATTTTACCAGACTGCCGAGAAGTTCGGAGTGAAACCTATTATCGGGTGCGAGGTCTACATGGCACCCGGTTCAATGATCGACAAAAGCGCCTCTTCGGCCCGGGACGCGGCTTTTCATTTTACCCTTTTGGCCAAAGATCTGAGCGGTTATCGCAACCTGGTTAAACTCGTTTCCGCGGCGCACCTGGAAGGCTTTCATTACAAGCCGCGGATCGACAAAGAATTGCTGGCGAAACACAGCGGCGGCCTGATCGGTTTGAGCGCCTGTCTGAAAGGGGAAATCAATATGGCCATCCAGGCCGGCGATCTGGGCAAGGCCGAAAGATCGGCCGCCGAATTCGTGGACATCTTCGGTCGAGACAACTTTTATCTCGAACTCCACGATCATGGAATAGAGGCGCAACATCTTTGCAACCGGGCGCTGCTGGAGATTTCCAAAAAAATGGATATTCCGGTGGTGGCGGCAAACGACGTCCACTTTCTCGAGCGGTCTCATCATGAAGCTCACGACGTGATGATCTGTATCGGAACCGGGTCAATGGTCCATGACGAACGCCGGATGCACTATCCGACGGAAGTTTATTTTAAGTCTGCCGAGGAGATGCGGGCCTTGTTCTCGGAAACTCCCGAGGCGCTGACCAATACACTTCGCATTGCCGAAGCATGCGATCTTAAACTTGATTTTGGCGTCTCGAAATACCCGGCCTACCCACCGCCGGAAGGGAGATCTCGCGAAGAATTTCTGCGTGAACTTTGTCATAACGGCTTGAAAGAACGTTACGGAGAACGCGCCGAATCGGATCAAGAGCTTCGACAACGTCTGGACTACGAGCTCTCGGTCCTGGAGAAGGCGGGATTCGTCAGCTATTTCCTGATTGTCTGGGACTTCATCCATTATGCGAAACAGCATGGGATCCCGGTTGGCCCAGGACGGGGCTCCGCCGCGGGCTCCCTGGCCGCGTACGTCCTTGGGATCACCGATTTGGATCCGCTCCGCTTTGAACTGATTTTCGAACGATTTCTCAATCCGGAGCGCGTCAGCCCGCCGGATATCGATGTCGATTTTTGCCAGAATCGCCGAGGTGAAGTGATCGAGTATGTCCGGCAAAAGTATGGTTCCCGGGCGGTGTCACAAATCATCACTTTTGGAACCCTGGGACCTAAGAGTGTGGTTCGAGATGTGGGTCGGGTAATGGGCCTGAGTTATTCCGATGGCGACCGGATAGCGAAGATGATCCCCAACGAATTGGGCATCACCTTAAAGGGGGCCTTGGAAAAGAACCCTGAATTGAAACAGGCGGTCGAAACTGAAGAAAACACCCAACAACTTTGGAACTATGCCACCGTTCTGGAAGGGCTGACTCGGAACACCGGTATCCATGCGGCAGGGGTGGTGATTGGCGATCGACCACTGGATGATTATATCCCGCTTTGCCGCGGCAACGACGATGAAGTCGTTACCCAGTACGCGATGGGCCCGCTCACCGACCTGGGGATGTTGAAGATGGATTTTCTGGGGCTGAAGACGCTCACCGTTCTCCAGGATGCGACCACCCTGATTCGTGACCGCCAACCCGATTTTTCCCTCGAAACGATACCGCTCGATGATCGAGTGACCTTTGATTTGCTGAATCGAGGCGAAACGATTGGCGTGTTTCAGTTGGAATCTGGCGGGATGGTCAACCTGTGTAAGCAGTTCGATGTCAACAGCATCGACGATATCATCGCCTTGATCGCACTTTATCGACCGGGTCCGATGGAACTGATTCCCGACTATATCAAACGCAAAAAGGGCCAGACGAAAATCAAGTACGAGCATCCGCTCCTGAAAGAGGTCTGTGCCAATACCTACGGGATCATGATCTACCAGGAACAGGTGCAGCGCGCAGCCAATGTCCTGGCCGGTTACACCCTTGGTCAAGCCGATCTGCTTCGGCGCGCCATGGGCAAAAAGGATAAAGTGAAGATGGCGAAAGAACGCGTCAACTTCATCGAGGGATGCCAGCGCGTAAACGGGATCGACGAAAAGAAAGCGAATGCTATTTTCGATCTGCTCGAAAAGTTCGCCGGCTACGGTTTCAACAAGAGTCACAGTGCCGCTTACGGGTTGATCAGTTATCGAACCGCCTATCTGAAAGCGAACTATCCGGTGGAGTTTATGGCCGGCTTACTCAGCAATGAGGTCAACAATACTGACAAGATCGCGGTCTTTGTCGCAGAATGCCAAAGGTTGGGTATCTCGATTCTGCCTCCGGACATTAACCGAAGCCATCTGAAGTTTGTCCCGGAAACCAAGGCCGAACAGCGCGGAATTCGTTATGGCCTCGCCGCGGTTAAAAACATCGGGGAAGCGGCGATGGAATCGGCCATCCTGGAACGAGCGAAGAACGGCCCGTTTAAGTCGGTGGAGGACTATTGCAGCCGCCTGGATTCCAAGTCGGTCAATCGCAAAATCCTGGAAAATCTGATCCGGGCCGGAGCATTCGATTTTACGGGAAGAGATCGAGCGGAAATTTTTGAACGCATTGATCAAGCTTTGGCGGCTGGGGCTTCCTTACATCGGGACCGGCGCAGTGGCCAAGTGTCGTTATTCGGTGAGTTGGAGATGGCCACGGCTCCGAAAACCAACGGAGACACCGTCCATTTCACGCCTTGGTCGACCGCGGAAAAACTCGGGCATGAAAGGGATCTCCTCGGCTTCTACGTAACTGGCCATCCTTTGGACCCTCACCGGGAGTTTATTGAAGGAGGTGACCTACATCCGAATCAACGATTTGGCCGAACAAGACGACAAAGGTACGGTCAAGATCGCCGGATCGATCTCGGCCTTCGACAAAAAACTCACCCGGAAAGACGGGAAACCGTTCGCCATTTTGACGGTGGAAGACTTCACCGGCTCCGTGGAGGTGATGGTTTGGGGGGAGGTGTTTGCGAAAACATCCAAGGAAATCGACAAAGGAAAAATCGTGGCTATCACGGGCAAATTAGACAAGCGGGAAGACAGCATCCGGATTGTGGCTAACGAGATCGGTCCGATCAGCAGCCGGAAATCGACCAGAGCTTTGACGATCGATATTCCAATGGAAAAAGCCGATGAAAGCCGGTTGATGGCCATCCGCGATTTGGTCCGTCAATTCCCCGGAAGGCAACCGCTCTATTTGCGATTCCGGTCGATCGACGGGTACGAAATTCGCCTAAAGGCCAACGCAGACTATTCGGTCCGGGACGAGGATGTTCTGAGAGCAAAACTCGCCGAGTTGCTGGTTTGAGGGCGCGGAGGTGCAGAGGAGAGCAGCGAGACCTGGTTTACCGCAGAGACACCCAGAGTGCGGAGGCAGGAGAAGAATTGAGCGTGATGATCCGTTCTCTCTGAGGGACTTGCTGGGGGGTTTTTCCGTCTCGACCTGGGGAAGCTGGCGCCTTTTTTGGGGTCAGGCCTCCCAGATCAGTGGGTTTATCCCGATCCCTCCGACTCGATGACCTCTTCTTGCAAAGACAGATTATAGCAGTAGAGTCTGGGTTCCTTTTCGCCTGCCTATGACCCCGTTCAATCGAGAGATGAAGATATTTTCAGGATCAGCGCATCGCGATCTGGCTCTGAGAATCTGTCAATCGATCGGCGCTCCTCTGGGCAACGCAGTCGTAAGCTCTTTTCCGGACGGCGAAACGCGAGTCAAAATCGACGAAAATATCCGGGGTCGCGATATTTACATCGTCCAACCGACTTGCCCCCCCACCAACCAGAATTTGATGGAGCTCCTGATCATGATCGATGCCGCCAAACGGGCGAGCGCTTATCGGATCACCGCCGTCATTCCCTATTTTGGTTATGCCCGTCAAGACCGCAAAGATCAGCCGCGAGTGCCGATTACGGCCAAACTGGTGGCCAACCTGTTGGTGGCCGCCGGAGCCAGCCGGGTTCTTACCCTTGATCTGCACGCTCAACAGATCCAGGGGTTTTTCGATATCCCCGTCGATCACTTATACGCAGCGCCGGTGTTGATCCGGTATATCCGTCAAAAGAAAATTCCCAATCTGGCGGTCGTCTCACCAGACGTCGGGGGGCTAAAATTAGCCTCGGCTTACGCCGAAGCACTCGGCGCGACTTTAGCGATCGTCGCGAAACGACGCATCAGTCCCACCGAAACAGAGGCCCTGACCGTCATCGGCGACGTCGATGGTAAAAACGTCATCATGGTCGATGACCTCACCGAAACCGCCGGCACTCTGACCAATGCCGCCATGCTGCTTAAGAAATTCGGCGCCGAGAATATTTACACCGGTGTTTCCCATGCGGTTTTTACCGATATCGCTCACGAAAGATTGAGTAAATCGAAGATCCAGGAACTGATCACCACCGACAGCACGCCGGTCAAACTTCATCCCGACTGCAATATCACCGTCCTTTCCATCGCCGAGCTTCTCGCCGAGGGGATCCATCGAATTTACACCAACGAATCGGTAAGTTCGCTTTTCGAGATCAACGCAAAACAGGTTTAAAAATCATGGCTCAACAAGTTAAATTAAAAGCGCAGAAACGGACCGTGATCGGACGGAATGCGATTAAAAATATCAAGAAGGAAGGTCTGGTCCCCGGGGTTGTTTACGGTTCTCAGGCTCAGCCAATGGCCCTGCAGGTCGATGGACGTGAGTTGAAAAACGTGCTGGCCCACGCGTCGAGCGAACACGTTTTGGTGGAGCTGGAGATCATGGATGACGGCCAGAGTACCAGCCGATTGGCGCTGATTCAGGAAGTTCAGCATCACCCATTGAAGCGAGACCTCTTGCACGTGGATTTTCACGCCGTTTCCGCGACGGAAAAGATCACTTCCGAAGTTCCGATTGAAGCCTTTGGTGATGCTTTGGGAGTCAGGACTTTCGGTGGACTTCTGGAGTATTCCTTGCGCTCGCTGGACGTGGAATGTCTCCCGCAGGATCTGCCGGACATCATTCGGATCGACGTGAGCAACTTGAACATTGGCGAATCATTTCATGTGCGCGATATCCCTCTCCCTTCCGGGGTGGAGGCCTTGACTGACGCCGACTTGACCGTCGTCAGCGTGGTCGCTTCACGGGTCGGTGAAGAGGTAACTCCGACGGCAGAAGCGCCGACGACGCCCGAAGTCATCACCGAGAAGAAGGGAGAAGCCAAACCGGAAGCCCAGTCTTAAGGGTTCATGGCTGAACTGCGTCTCGTGGCCGGCCTGGGGAATCCCGGGTCGCAATATAGCGGTACGCGGCACAATGTTGGTTTCATGGTAATCGATTATCTCGCGAGAAAAAAGGGAGTGACATTTTCGAGATCGGCAGCTTGGGGCTCCGAATTGGGAAAATGGGGGGATATCCTGTTGATTAAGCCTCTTAGTTATATGAATCGGACTGGAGAGGTCGTTGGTCCGTTCGCCCATTATTTCAAAGTCCAGGCCGAAGAGATCCTGGTCGCGGTGGATGATGTTGCGCTGCCGCTGGGGAGGCTTCGGCTCCGGCCGTCCGGCAGTGATGGCGGCCACAATGGGTTGAAATCGCTCGTTGCTCACCTTGGGCAGACCTTTATGCGCTTACGGATTGGGATTGGCGGTTCGGACGAGGCCGGACAATTGAGCGACCATGTCTTAGGTAAATTTGATCGGACGGAACAACCGACGATGGATCGGGCGATCGAACGTGCGGCGGAAGCCATCGAACATGTGGCGCACCATGGAATCGCCTCGGCGATGAACAATTACAACAAAGCAGAATGATATTGAAAACATTATGAAACATCGTTATGAATGTTTACTGGCGATCGATACCCGCGGCCAGGAAGACAGTGTGAAAGAAACTATTGAACGCCTGGAATCGGAGTTTACGAAGGAAGGGGCCGGGGTTGAGCAAGTCCAGAAAATGGATAAACGGCCACTAGCGTACAGTCCCCGTCACCTCGATTCAGCCTATTACGTCAATTTTATCTTCGAGGCGGACCCATCCTTGATCTTGAAACTGCGTGGAAAATTTAAGCTGGACCCGATCGTTTTTCTGCAGCATTACCAGAAGTTACCAGTGAGGGTACCTGTCCGGCTTTCCAAAACTTAAACTTTGCTATGGCCAATCTGAACCGCGTCCTGTTAATCGGCAACCTGACTCGCGATCCTGAGTTGCGCTATACACCCAAAGGCACCGCAGTCACCGAGATCGGTCTGGCCATCAATCGAATTTACTCAGGAGAAGATGGGGAGAAAAAAGAAGAAACCACCTTCGTCGACGTCACGCTGTGGGCACGCCAAGCCGAAGTGGCCGGCCAGTATCTAAAAAAAGGACGGCCCGTCTTTATCGAAGGACGTCTCCAATTGGACACTTGGGACGACAAACAGACCGGACAAAAAAGGTCTCGCTTACGCGTGGTGGCCGAAAATCTTCAACTGCTGGGTAGCCGCCCGGAAGGCGAAAGCTCCTCGGCGCCTTCTTCCTATCCTCGCCGAACTCCCAGCGCGTCTACTCCTCCTCCTGCCCGGCCCGAACCGCGCGACCCGGATCTCGATGCCGAACCGGACGACATCCCATTTTAGCTAACTTGACGCCCCAACGATCCGTTTCGCCCGGCTCCGACCTCAGTCATCTGGGTAATCGGTGCAATCTGTGGTTCATCTCTTCTCCTCGTTTTAAATCTCCTACGAGATAATCCGGCGCACGATTTCTTTCTCAGCCGTGAGGGCCAAAACGTCCGAAGCCAATCGGACGCTGCCTTTGCCAAAATTAGTTAACCTTGTTTTGGCGAACTCTCGACCCGTTCGTCCAACGTTGACGTCGGCATATTCAAAACGAAATAGGGTGGGATCGATCATCGCTAGTGCGGCCAGCGGATCGTGCGGATTGTTTTTTTCCAAGTCACGGAATGCCCACCAGGCGCGAATTTGATTCTCGAGCGTTTCCCCCAAGTGGTCAGGTAAGGCGGAGATTCGCTGGACATCTTCCTCGGTGACCCAGACGCGAAGGGTCAGATCAAGTCCGACCGCCGTCATCGGGATCCCTGACGCGAAGACAATTTGAGCGGCTTCCACGTCGCATCGGATGTTGTGCTCGGGACGATCGATCCAGTAAGCGCCTCCCATGATATAGAGATGCTTAACCCGACTCTTGAATTGGCCGGAAAGCTGGATCGCCTTGGCAATGTTGGTCAGAGGGCCGATGGCCAGGATCTCCAATTCGCCTTGGGATTCCTCGGCGCTGGTCGCCAAGTATTCTTCGGCCTTAATCGAAGTTTCGATCGAAAAGGTTTCCAGATCGGAAATCCCCTCTCCTTCGTGTCCGGCCCAATACACCTGCCGGCCAGAAATCGGTTTTGGAGCGCCGGCCACGATCCTGATTTCTGGCCGTTGAAGCATCGCACAGGTCGCTTTGGCGATTCTCGCCCGATGGATGGTGTCGCCATACACGGTGGTAATGCCGATCAGTTGCAGCTCGGGGGCCTTGGCTAGCATCACCAGGGCCAGAATATCATCGACGTCAGATCCAATATCGGTGTCTAAAATAACGGGTCGCATAATTCTTTTTTCCTTCTATTCGAGAGGCCGCGAATGCTTCGCTACGCTGGCTGATCTCGGCAAAACTTTTCCGGGCGCAAATTTAACTATTTGAAACCTCCCGCGGTCACCCCTTGAACATAGAACCGCTGGAGCGGCAAGAGGATCAACAGCGGGATCAACGCTGCCAAGCTCGCCGCGGCAAAAAGCTCGTTCCAAAGCGTCTGATAACGCTGTTCGAACCCGGCTAGAGCCACCTGGATTACTCTTAATCCTTCAGACCTGGTGGCAATCAACGGCCACAAAAACGACTCCCATTGAAAGAGAAAAATCAAGAGGCCCGCACTGACAATCACCGGTTTCGACAACGGCAAATAGATTCGGAAAAATATGGTTAGCCAACTGGCCCCGTCAATTTTTGCGGCATCCATCAGCTCGCGCGGGACTTGGGCAAAAAATTGTCGGAAGAGAAAAATCACAATCCCGTTGGCGACGCCAGGAACGATCAACGCGAGATAGGTATCTAACCAACCGAGCGATCGCACGACCGTGTAAAGCGGGATGGAAATTGCCTCAAAGGGCACGAGAAAAGTTATGACGGTGATGCCGAACAGGGTGTGGCGTCCAGGGAATCGTAGAACGGCAAAGGCAAATCCGGCCAGCGAGTTAACGGCCAGTCCAGCTAACGACGGTGACAAACGCCACTAATAAACTGTTGAAGATGGCGCTCCCAAATCGCTTTTCGAAAAAGATATTCCGGTAGGCATCGAAGGTTAGCTGGTCGGGGATTAAGGCGCGCCAACTGAACGGGGAAACGTATTTATAGATATCATTGAGCGGGCGCAACGACGAAGCCAGGGCCCACCAAAGAGGCAGCAAAAATAGAATGCCGATGGTGCAATAAAGAACATGAATGAGGACCGCAGAGAGGAAAGTCTTCATTTAGGTCCGCTCGCGTTGAAAGAGGGAAAACTGGGCCACTACGGCGATCATCACCAGGGCCAGAAGGACCATTACGATAGTCAGCGCCCGGCCCATTTCGCCGTAGGTGAAGCCGGATTTGTAAGCTTCGTACATTAAAACGTTGGTGGAATAAGCAGGACCGCCTCTGGTTAGCAAAAACATCGGAACGAAAAGCAGGAAATTAACCGCGGTATCAGTCACCAGGACAAACAGCAACGGCCTTCTGAGCAGGGGAAGGGTCACGCGAAGAAAACGCTGAATCCGATTGGCCCCATCGATCTCGGCGGCCTCCTGTACCTCGCGCGGAATGTCCTGTAAGCCGGCCCAGAGAAAAATCATCCAAAAACTGGCTCCCTTCCAAGTGGCAATCGCGACGATGCACCAGAGCGCCTGATCCTGGTTAATCAGAAACGGCTGGGCTGGAATCTTTCCCAACGCCAAAATCGAATCGACCAGTCCGGCATTTGGATCCAGCATAATCCGCCAGACAATGCAGGCGATCGGCAGCGACACCCCGATCGGAACGAAAAAAAGTAGTCGATAAAACCCGATTCCCCTGAAGCGCTGATTTGCCATCACGGCCAGCAGCAACGCCAAACAGATCTGCAAGGGATTGATCACGATATTCAACTTGATCGTGACCCAAATAGACTTCCAAAAGATAGGGTCTTTGAACAAATCCAGATAGTTTGCCAGCCCGACAAAGATCTGCCTCCCGGCATGGGCGAAAGACTCGGTGCACAGGCTACCCCAACAGGTCACCGCAATGGGATAAATCCGGAAGATGGCGAGGGCGAGAAGCGCAGGCGCCAGCATCGCATAAGCAACCAAGGCTTCCGAACGGCTCTTCATTCCTCCTGGTTAGTCCAATTTGGCCTCTGGCTGACTGCTCCGATGATCATAAGTGAACGCGGGGATGGTCTCCATCATCCCTGCCCGATCGAGTGGGAGTGCTGGCGTTCCTTCAAGAATGCCAAGGTTCCTGATCTTATTTGAATTGGGCCAGGAAACGATCGACGCGTTCGGCTGCGCCATCGAGGGCCTGCTTCGGATCAACCCCATTGCGAACATCTTCGAACGTCGAGAAAAAGATATCTTCCAATTGGAGGTAACCTGGCGTCACCGGGCGAAACACCGCGCTGTTACGGGCTTCGTAGACTCCTAATAGGTAGGCGTTGCTCGGGAAAGATCGATACTTTTCCGCATTCTCAATCGCCGTCAACAATTCCTGAGTCGCGGGTAACTGGCCCTGCGCATCAAACCAGATTTTCGAGCCCTGTTCTTGTTCCGTTATAAATTTGACAAACTTGGCGGCCTCGGCCTTATGACTGGAACCTTTGGCGATCCCGACATGCCAACTGCCGGTCCCGGTAACCGGACGCCCTTCTTTAAAGTACGGGAAAGGGCGCAATCGCGAAGTCAACTCCGGCTTCCTGGAAGCGCGGCACATTCCACTCTCCGCCAACAAACATGGCCACCTTTCCGCTGGCGAACAGATCAGGAGACTCGGCCGGGGAAACATTCTTGGGACTAACTTTCCATTTGTTGAACAGGTCAGCGTACCACTGGGCTGCTTTGATCCATTGTTCTGAATTGAAGTAGCCTTCGGCCTTCAGGCCGTCCGGGCTGACCAAGGACCGGCCCAGCGACTCACCGAGGCATTGGAGCTGATAAAGCCTGCTTACCTGGTCAAACTCAAATCCCCAGATATCAATTTTGCCGTCTCCCTTGGTATCTTTGGTCAATTTTTTTGCGGCGTCCACCACCTGTTCCCAAGTCCATCTATCATCCTTGGCGATCGCCGCGATTTGTTCGTAGTTAGTTTCCTTTCCGGGCTCGATGGCCTTGGGCGGAGTCACGCCAGCTTGTTGAAATAGCTTCCGATTAATGTAAAAGAATTGGCTGGAACTATTCTGGGGTGCCGCCATAAAGCTCCCCTTATACATTCCGGCCTGCCAGGAAGGTTTAACCCAGGTTTTCTCGATCTCCTGGCTGGGAAAATATTCGTCCAAGGGCGCTAGATAACTTCGGACTGTATAGGACGCCACCAGGGGCACATCGACGCTGATTAAATCGACGTCAGAATCCTGTGCCTTCATGCGAACTTCAATCGTTTCGAAAAGCTGGCGGAAGGGATAAGTATCCAGCTCGACCTTAATATCCGGGTTTTCGGCCTCGAAGGCGGCAATCACCTTTTTAACGCTGACCGGCCAGGCCCCATCGGAGAGGGTCAACCACCGGACAGTGGTGGCGGCGCGGGCCGATCCGATGGTCAGGATCAATGCGACGGCAAATCCACTGAGAATCGCCGGGAGCACACAGGAGCGGGAAAATAGAGCTTTCATTTGGAATCCGGGGGAGAGACAATGTGAACGTTAACACATAGGTTTACGCCAACGAGGGAATTGATGTCAAGAACGTTGGTGGCAAATTCTTGCTTTTGCCCAATCCAGCTCCAACCATGACGCTCCCGGATCTATCGCCGCCAGAGCAAAATCGCCACCCTCCATGAGGTCGCGGCCAGAGCCGGCGTTTCCCACCAAACCGTTTCTCGCGTCGTCAATGATAGCCCTCGAGTCGCTCAACAAACCAGGCTCCGCGTCCTGCAAGCGGTCGAAGAGTTGGACTACCAGCCTAACAAAGCGGCCCGCAACCTGGTTAGCAAGCGATCAACGTTGATCGGAGTGATCACTTTTGCCACCCACTTCTATGGGCCTGCTCACATCCTGACCAGCATTGATCAGGCGGCCAGAAATTTTGGCTATAAAGTTTTGTTGGCCAGCCTTTCGGACCCTTCGGCGGAATGCCTCGATGCCGCGGCCCGGGAATTGATCGCCCATGGCGTGGAGGGGATGATCGTCAACGTGCCAATCGAATTGGATCCTGAAAAAATCCAGCCATCATTCAGAGGGATTCCAACCGTGGTGATGGACGCTGATGGTCAGAATCGCGTCGCCAGCGTAACTCTCGACAATGAGGCTGGCACTCGGCTGGCCATCCAGCATCTCGCCCAACTCGGCCATCGCAAAATTGCTTGTGTCAGCGGCATTCTGAAATGGCGGTGCGGCAGGTTAAGACGGCAAGCTTGGCGACAGACGCTTCGGACGCTTGGACTGTCGCCCGGCCCGACGGTTGAGGGTGACTGGAGCGCAGAGGGAGGTTACCGGGCTGCCAAGAGACTTCTCGAGACCGGGTCCGAACAATTTACGGCCATCGTCGCCGCCAATGATCAGTTGGCCCTCGGAGTCTTGCGCGCCCTGCACGAGGCTGGCCTTGATGTGCCGGGGCAAATCTCTCTGGTCGGTTTCGACAATATCCCCGAGTCTGCGTTTTTCGATCCGCCCCTGACCACCGTCGATCACGTCTTCGACGCCGTGGCCCGTCACAGTTTGGAATATCTGATGCAGATTATCCGGGATCCCGCCCTTCGACGCGAGCACCGGAACATCGTGCCGACCCTCGTTGATCGGGAAAGTACCGCCCGAGTGCGAAAAGTCGGGAAGAGATTAACCACAGATTTCACAGATTAGACGAGGAGAGGATAAGGGACGCAGGGTCACTTGACCCGACTGTCAGTCGCCGCAGCATCCCAATCTTTTTCCGTAATCTGCGTAATCTGTGGCTAACTCTTCTCTTCTGCCTTCGCGATCAACGCTTTCTCGCACGGCAATTGGGCAAGCGACGCACCAAGTCAGTGATTGGTGCACTGGTGCGGAATCGTCCTTCATGACCCGTTAAATCCTTGCTTCCTCATATTGATAAACATCCTGAGCTCCTGTCTGCTCTTAAGATGATCCGGATGAAGCGTGTTTACGAGACCGCCGCCAAAGAGGATGGAGCGCGATTCCTGGTAGAACGACTCTGGCCCCGCGGCCTGCGAAAAGAGGCGGTGCCCATGGTCGCCTGGTGCAAAAACGTGGCCCCCAGCGCGAAGTTGCGCCAGTGGTTTAAGCATGACCCCGCGAAGTGGCAGGAGTTTCAACGGAGGTATCGGGACGAATTGAACGACAATCATGCTGCCTGGCAGCCACTTTTGGAGGCTGCCAAGAACGGTGATATTTCGTTGTTATACAGCGCGCATGACCAGGAACATAATAGCGCCCTCGTCCTGAAGTCCTACTTGGAAGAAAAAATGAGCTAGTTGTCCCGGCTACCGAGGCTGGGGCTCAAGTTATCTAGCCTGCTCAAATCCTGCCTTCTCCGCTCGTTCTCTTTATCTTCGTCGTCGTTCTCCTCCTCGTTATCGATTTTTTGACCGTGGGGTGATTTGGCGATCGGCTTGCTGCGGGGGGCCCGTAGCCGGCGAGGTAAAGCGGGACGCATTACGTACAAAAAAGATCGAGGACGAGGACTACCCCCCACCCGGCAAACTTACCGCCGGACAATAGAGCCCGTTCTCTTCCCTCTTCCACCACGCTCCGGTCTGCTTCTTCTCCAGCGGGTTGGTAAAATGGTACTCAAAAAGTCGCGCCCGAACGAAACGAGGGGGAGCGTTCTGGAAAGGATTGGTTTTCAACAATTCCAAAACCGAGGGAGAACCCTGGAGCAGGCGTTCCAGAAAATTCGCGAACCACGGCTCTCCTTGGATATCATCCAAGGCGGCAAACCACATTTGCCAATCGAGCCTCGGTTGATGGGGAGCCACCACGGGCGGAGCCCGCTGAGGGTCGCCCACTTTGTATTTGAATTCGTACGGCTGCCAGGTGATTCCATCCTGGCTTCCCTCGATGATGATTTCCGGACGAGTCTTGGTCATCACTCGAAATAACCCGTACCCGTTAAGAGATCGGAATGGTTCGAGACATCGATAAGGAACGCTGACCAAAGCGGGCCACTCGGCCTCAGGATAAAGAGCATTCCAGAGTAGGGGTCCGCTGAAGACCATGACCATTAGCGCCAGCGGGACCAAGATCCAGGAAGGCCAGGTCGCGCCGCGAACTTCAGGACGACTCCGGTTCGGCTTCGGGGCAAAGCGCGGCCAAACGGCATCGTCCACTGCCAACAGACAGAGCGCAGCGGTCAAAAGATTAAAAAAGCAATAGTTGCCCGTCAGCGCGATCAAAACCTGAAGGATCAACAAACCGAGAACTCCGAACAACCGTATTCGACGGGGACCAAACAGCAAAAAAGGGGCCCCGATTTCCAGGCCGAACATTACGATAGTTGAAAAGGCCTGAGCCCAGGGAGGAAGTTGATTGGCCCACCATGCCATTGGGGTAGGCAATGGTTGAGTCTCGTAATGATACCGGAGCGCCGTCAGGTTCCACCATGAATCGTCTCCGCTGGTCAGCTTGACCACCCCTGACATGAACATGAGCCGGAACAAAAGCCACCGGAGGAGAAAAAGAGCCCATGGTGAGATCGGGCTTTGCTGGCGTCGCGATGGAAAAAATCTGAAAGGCGCCAGGAAGATACCGAAAAAACCCACTTCCAACAGCAGGTAATCCCACTGGAAGTTCATAAAGACCTGGCCGGCAACGCTGAGAGAAAGATAAAGGCACCACAACAGCAGCAGACAAAAGAACGGCCCGATTTGCAGAATCAGGAGCAAACTCAACACCACCCCTGCCGCACACAAAAAATGAAGGAACGAATCACTGGCATTAAACCAGCAGAGAGTCGGTAATAGCCGGTACACTTCCGCTCCGAAACGGTTTCGTAATTCGGCCAACCAGGGCGCCACCGGGAGAATGCCATCGTGCCCGATCAATCCGTCCACCTGGCTCCAAAAAGAGGAAAACGCGAGAAGGTAAATCAGTCCGAGCGCTCGCAAGAACCAGGCCCGCGCGTGATAGTAGGTCGGTCGGCAAACGGCATCTTCCCCTCTTCCCCAGAGGACCTTGGTCACGGCGGAAGCCAGCGGACGGTGGCCCGCGACAAATCGATATCCAAAACGAGTGAGCCCTGCCCAGCCAGGAATCCGACGATAGCACCAGAGACCGAAGCCACTTCCAGTTCCGGTTCCGTAGCTGAGCATCCGAAACACCGCTTCCGGGCCTTCGTAGATGGTACCGTTGGTCTCGATCAGGTGAACGGCGGAGCTAAAACTTTCAATCGAGATATCTTGCGCAAAACGCGCTCCCGCAGATTGAAACGAAGCCATCTCAACCTTTTCGCCGCGTTCTTTCTTGCCAGCGCCAAACCCACTGGAGGCAAAAGGCACAGTCCCCGTCATAGATGAAGAGAGGCTTCTCCCGCGGTGGTTCGCTATGAACTAGCTTTCTCGGTAAACTAGTCTTTTGCCGCTTATCGTTTCGTCGGTCGCGCACAGTAGTCACGATTGGCGTTGAATCAAACGTCGTAGTATACTGCGCCGCAAAAATCCGTTCAAAATAACACCCGCTGAGAACATCATATGCAACCGACCTCCGCACAAGATGAGGCAAAAAAGGCCGCCGCCGCCCAAGCGATTGAAAGCTTCCTGAAGGATGGGATGATCATCGGACTGGGATCAGGAACCACTTCTCGATGGTTCGTCCGAATCCTCGGTGAACGAGTCGCCAAGGGCCTCCGGGTCACGGGCGTCCCAAGCTCAAAATCCACCGGCCAACTGGCCCAGGAGGTTGGTGTCTCGCTGGCGGATTTGAATGACGTTCCTCAACTCGATCTGACCATTGACGGCGCCGACGAAATCGACAGCCAAGGTCAAATGATCAAAGGAGGAGGCGCCAATCTGCTGTGGGAAAAAATTGTCGCCATCGCTTCAAAACAGATGGTTTGCATCATCGATGAATCGAAGATGGTGGAGAACCTAGGCCGATTTCCCCTTTCGGTGGAAGTCATCCCCTTCGCTTGGCGGAGCACCGAGCGACATCTGCGAAAGCTATTCGAGAACGCCGGACTCGGAGAGCCGGTCATCGAGATGCGTGGCGGCCTGGAAAAGCCGCTGATCACCGACAGCGGCCACTATCTGCTCGATTGTCACTTGGAAAAAATCCTGCAGCCTGAAAGCCTCGCAGAAAAATTGAAGCAAATTCCGGGAGTGGTTGAGCATGGACTTTTCATTGGCATAGCCACCGCCGCCGTTATCGGACACTCCAGCGGTAAAGCTGAAGTGATTTCCTTTCGGGGCTGAAATCGGCTCCTCGCCTGGCGACCATTCCAGAAGATATTTCCACCCAGCGATCACAAAGATCACGAAGATTTAGCGGTTCTGAATTTCGGCCGCTGGGCCCGAACTTCGGCGACCGTGACCTAAGATTTTCGGTCCGGCCGCACGGTTTCCGCCTATTCCACCATTCGCGAAACGGAAGCAAACGCCTGGGTATTCGGAATGACGAAAGTCAGCGGACGAATCAAAGTCTGCTTAGTCGCTGTTTCGATATCCCAGAAGCCGCACTTTTCCGACAACTCGACCACTTCGGCAAAGGTCATGGGGCGCTCGAAAAGTCTTTCTGAGACGGCCGCCAAAGAACATTCACACTCTGCTGAATTTATCTGGTTATTAACTGGAACCCTCTTGGTATTCATAAATTAGCTACTGATTTATCTGACCGGTTAGTTAAGTAAGAGGAGAAAAAAATTGACCTATTCGGCTAAAGCCAGGGATCCCGCCGGATGCGCTCCGACCAGCTGGAAGACTCCCTTTTTCAGGCATTTCAAGGGATCCGGATGATTTTCGATTTTCGCCTGCATGATCAAGCCGCCGGCGTAACAGAAAACCTGCCGGGCCAACTCGACCGGATCCTGAGCTTCTAAAGTGCCCTCGGCAGTCGCATCCCGCAGCGTTGAAGCTAGATATTTCATGGAACGTTCGGAAAGCTCATGTGCCTTTTTCCGAATCTGTTCATCCTGGGTACTTAACTCAGAACCAATCGAAGCAAACGGGCAACCGCAAAATTTGCCGAACTTCTCGTACTTTTCTACTTGATCCTGAACGATTCGATCGCAGTACTTTTCGAGTCGCTCGAGAGGGGGTACCTGGGAGGAAAAAATCTCGTCCATCACCCCCCGCTTCTTATTCCAATGATCTTCAAAGGCAGCGGCCGCGAGATCGGACTTCGACTTAAACGCATAGTAGAAACTTCCTTTGTTGACGCCCGGCACGCTGGCAGATGTCATCGACGCTGATCGACCCGTAACTGCTTTCCCAGATCAAAGTGACCGCGGTATTCAGAAGTTTCTGCTTGGTATCGCTCTCTCGCTTCACAACGCTAGCTTAGTTGACTGGTTAGTATAGTGCAAGGGCAATCTTGAAAATTTCGGCGCCTACTTCCCACCTCCGTGCCGCTTCGCTCTCTAGCTGGAGCTCCGCTCAATATTGAACTACTCGAGGGAGGGCCTGCGCTTCATCAATCCACTTTCTCACATGCTCAGCGGTCGGCACCGACTTGACGTGATGATTTTTCTCGTTGAGATCGACCAATTTGGCGTGCAAATGGTCCGGTCGTCGTTGCGCTAGTTCCACTATCGAGTCTACGCCCGCGGCCTCCAGAAGTTCGGCGTACTGGCGCGCCACCCCCTGGATACGGAACAGATCGGCCTGATTGACCCATTTCAAAAGATGATGGTGACCAATGCCGGTCTTCAATTCCAACTCTTTTCGACCGTGCGGGGTGGCGGCAGCCTGTAACAAAGCCTCTACCGTCTTTATCCCCGCAGTCTCCAGTTTCTCACTGTACGATGCCCCGATCCCTTCGATCTCGTTAATATGCGTCATAGTTTTGGGGTGTAAGTGAAAAAAATCTATAGATCGCAGAGCATTCTAGCCAGCTCAATAGTGAACCATCGCCAACCAGGGTCGAATGTTGCCGGGATCTGGCCTTTCAGATTCGATGATCGATCGGATTGGACCTGTCCCGAATGGCACGAAGATAACGGCTTCTTGGGATGGTTCTCCGTTCCGGACGGACATATGACAACCCAGTACCCGCGATAAATCGCCGGCCTACGTCCGTCCGCGACACATCGCCACCGCTGTTAAACGATAAAATGGGCATATTTTCGCAATAGGGGGCTTAATCACCGCCCAAGCTAAAAGCTTGCATTTTACAATCAGGCCGAAGGATTCAACTCCTGCAACTCCTGCAACTCCTGCAACTCCTGCAACTCCTGCAACTCCTGCAACTCCTGCCTCCTGAGAGCCCAAAGCGTCGCGGAGAAGCCGGAAAGAAGTAGCCGGCGACGCCAAACCATAGACGCGCAATGAGAACCTGTTATCCTTTTGGCTTTCATGAAAATCAATCGCGCTCTCATTTCTGTTTCGGACAAGACGGGCATTGTGCCATTTGCTCGTCGCCTCAGCGAGATGGGTATTGAGATTGTTTCGACGGGTGGCACCGCAAACTTGCTCCGGAAAGAGTCGGTTCCCCATATCCAAATCGAAAATTTCACCGGTTTTCCGGAAATCTTGAGTGGCCGGGTTAAAACGCTGCACCCGAAGGTCCATGGTGGCTTGCTCTTCCTGCGAGACAATCCGGATCATCAGCGTCAGGCGGCAGAGAATCAGATCGAACCAATCGATCTGGTGGTGGTCAATCTCTATCCGTTTGAAAGTACCATCGCGCAACCGGAGGTGAAAATGGACGAGGCGATTGAACAGATCGATATCGGTGGCCCCTCCATGCTACGCAGCGCCGCCAAGAACTATCGATCGGTCACCGTCGTCACCGATCCGGGCGATTACTCAGCGGTATTGGAAGAGATCGAACAACATCACGGGGAGACACAACTTGGCGACCCGGGAACGGTTGGCGATCAAAGTATTTCTCACCACCGCCAAATACGATCAGGCGATCGCTAATTTTCTGCGTCGAGAACAAAGCAGCAGCGGATCGTTTACTCTTTCTTTACCTCTGGAAATGCGCCTCCGGTACGGAGAAAACCCGCACCAGTCGGCAAGCTTGTACGGCCACTTTCAAGATTATTTTCAAAAGTTGCACGGCAAGGATCTTTCCTACAACAACATCCTCGATATCCACGGGGCGGCGGGTTTGATCTGCGAATTCCCCGAACCGACCGTGGCCATCCTGAAGCACACCAACCCCTGTGGAGTCGGCTCCGATCCAGATCTCCGGGAAGCCTGGCTCAAAGCATTTGCCACCGATAAACAGGCACCTTTCGGCGGGATCATTGTTTGCAACCGCCCCCTGACGGAATCTTTGGCGCGCGCTATTTCAGAGATTTTCAGTGAGGTCATCATCGCGCCGGAATTCGAACCGGAAGCCAGGGCCTTGCTGCAAAAGAAGAAGAATCTCCGCCTGATGAAGATGCTGACCGGGCAGGAAGAGAGAAAGGCTGATCCGGATGTCCGATCCGTGATCGGCGGGTTGCTGGTGCAGGAGCGGGATGAGGCCGAACTAACAGATCCCGAAAGACAAGTGGTTTCGGCAAGACCGCCCACCGCCGACGAGATGAAGGCGATGCTCTTCGGCTGGCGGGTCGTGAAACATGTTAAATCGAACGCCATTGTTTACGCCTCCCGGGATCGAACACTCGGGATCGGGGCGGGCCAGATGGCCCGGGTTGATTCTTCCCGGATTGCCATCTGGAAAGCGGCCGAGGCTGGCCTCTCGTTGAAAGGAAGCGCCGTTTGCAGTGACGCATTCTTCCCTTTTGCCGACGGTTTGATCGCGGCCTCGGAAGCCGGTGCGACAGCGGCCATCCAGCCAGGCGGCTCAGTTCGCGATCCGGAGGTGATTGCCGCAGCGGATGAACGTCAGATGACCATGGTTTTCACCGGGGTCCGTCATTTCAAGCACTAGGGGGAAGGAGTTACAGGAGTTGCAGGAGTTCAGGAGTTCAGGAGTTACAGAATGGGACAAATCCTGTGTTCAAACGACTGCATTGAGTCGATCTTCGCCGCATGGAAACAGACGGCGATCCGCGTTCGATTCTGTAACTCCTGAACTCCTGCAACTCCTGAACTCCTTCTTCTTATGATCAAACTTGGGGTAAATATCGATCATATCGCGACGCTTCGGCAGGCCCGGTATGCCGACCTGATTGATTCGCCCAATAGCGAACCGGATATTGTCGCCGCCGCCTCCGAATGTGAACGGGCAGGAGCTAGCGGCATCACGGTTCATCTGCGAGCTGACCGGCGGCATATCCAAGATCGAGATGTTTTCCGTTTGCGAGACAACATCATGACAAAGCTCAACCTCGAAATGGGAAACACCCCGGAAATTGTTGAGACCGCTCTCCGGGTCCTCCCCGACGAGGTTTGTCTGGTTCCGGAAAATCGGCAGGAAATAACGACCGAAGGAGGGCTGGATGTGGCCAGGAACTCCAAAGCACTCAAGCAAACGGTTAGACGACTGCACACGGCCGGGATCCGCGTCAGTATGTTCATCGAACCAGACCCTACCCAGATTCGAGCATCCAGCGAACTGGGCGCCGACTCGGTGGAGTTGCACACCGGCGCTTATGCCAACCTGCCGGCTCAGTTCCGGCCGGACGAAGTGGACCGGCTGGAAGCGGCAGCTCGGCTGGCCAAGGAAAATGGGCTTTTGGTTAACGCCGGTCACGGGATAAACTATGCTAACGTTCGGCTATTGATTGCTAACCCCTACTGGAACGAATTCAATATCGGCCATTCGATTGTTTGCCGCGCCGTTTCCATCGGCCTCGAAAATGCCGTTCGTCAGATGCTGCAACTCCTGAAGCGCCCCACGGATTGATGGATAGCGATTACAAAGTGAAGCTGGAAGTTTTTGAGGGGCCGCTTGATCTGCTGCTTTACTTGATCAGGAAAGATGAGGTCGATATTTATGCCGTCTCGATCGAGCGGATCACCAGCCAATACCTTGAGTACCTGGAAACTTTTCGGATGTTGGACCTGGAGATCGCCGGAGAGTTTGTCGTGATGGCCGCCAACTTGATCTACATCAAAAGCCGCAACCTTCTGCCCGTCCATCAGCAGCCTCCCGATGAAGAGGCGGAAGAAGAGGATCCACGCTGGGACCTGATCCGGCAATTGATCGAGTACAAGAAGTTCAAAGACGCGGCCTTTCAACTCCATCACCGGGAACTGCTGCAGGAAGGGTTAATCGTCCGGATCCCGGAGAAACCTGAATTCGAGGATTCCGGCACCTTGCTGAAATCGGAAGTTGGCATCTTCGATTTGATCAACGCCTTTCAGAAAGTTTTAAAGAAAATCGAGCTGAAGCGCGAAGATCTTCGCGAGATTTTCGAAGAAAGCTTCACGGTCTCGGACAAGATTGATTTTATCATGCGCAGCGTGCTCGGCAAAAAATCGGTCGCTTTTTTCGATCTTTTCGCCACGGCCGCGAGTCGAACCGAAATTGCCGTAACCTTTCTGGCCTTACTGGAACTGATTCGCATGCATCAGATTCGCGTCTTTCAAGACGGGCTGTTTGCGGATATCGAAATTCGCGGGGAACTCAATTGAGAGGGTGTGCATTTGGTCAGCTTTTAGCCTACAACCAAAGACCGGAACCATGGTTACTTTAAAAGCAGTTGTTGAAGCCCTGCTTTTCGCCTCACAAAAGCCGCTTTCGATAAAAGAAATCGCCACTGCCCTGGAATCAGCAGCGGAATATTTTGCCGAAGGATCGGAAACGGGGTTGGCTAAGGTCAAAGAGTCAGAGATCATCGAATCTTTGCACACCTTGCAGAACGAATATTCGGAACTGGGCCGCGCCTTTCACCTTTTTGAACAAGTCTCCGGTTGGGTCCTGGCCAGCCGAATCGAATACCAGATCTGGGTACGGCAGTTATTTCCGGAAATGCGTCCGACCCGGCTAAGTGCGCCAGCCTTGGAAACCTTGGCCATCATCGCCTATCGCCAACCCATCACCAAAGCCGATGTCGAAGCGATTCGCGGGGTCACGGTGGACGGCGTGATGCAGAAGTTACTCGATGCCGGGTTAGTGAAGATTACTGGTCGCGCGGAAATACCTGGTCGCCCGCTTTTGTACATCACGACGCATCATTTTATGGAGCATTTCGGTCTTAAGAATTTGGATGAACTACCGAACGCGTCCGAACTCAGAGAGGTCTCGTTGCCAAAAGCCGCGGTGTCGGCGGAACGCCGACCCGCCATTGACGTCGAAACGAGCGAACCTTCGGACACCAAACTGGAGAAAAATGAGAATGGAGAAGTCGAAACTGTCCCTGGAACTGATTCGCAAGCGCATTGACGAGGTCGACACCAAATTACTGGACCTGTTAAACCAGCGCGCAGATCTCGTCCACGAAGTGGGCGTCGTCAAAAAGCAGGCCGGCCTGACCATCTACGCTCCTGAGCGGGAAGAAGCTCTGCTTCAAGGCCTGGAAAGAAAGAACCAGGGCCGCCTTCCGGCTACCGCCATTCGCGCCATCTATCGAGAGATCATGTCGGCGGCTCTGGCGCTGGAGAAAGGATTGACTATCGCTTATCTAGGTCCCCAGGCCACCTGGTCACACCAGGCCGCCCGGGCAAAATTCGGTGCCTCAGTCGACTACTCTCCCCAGGCTAACATTGGCGACGTCTTCGACCAGGTCACGCGACGCCGAGCCGATTATGGAGTCGTCCCGATTGAGAATTCGGTGGAAGGAGCCGTCAATCACACTCTGGACCTCTTCATGGATTCCGAGTTAAAGATCTGCGCGCAAACGCTGCTGCGCATTGAGAACAATCTCCTGTCGAACGAACCGAAAGAAAAGATCACCAAGATCTACTCTCACCCCCAGGTGTTCGGCCAGTGCCGGAAATGGCTGAAAGCCAACGCCCCCGATGCGGAATGGATTGAAGTCTCGAGTACCACCAAAGCCGCCGAACATGCCTCTCGAGAACCGGGCACCGCGCGCGCTGGCGGGAGCCATGGCTGCCGAGGTCTACGGATTGGCCATTCTCGAACGATCCATCCAGGACAGCCCGAATAATACTACCCGGTTCCTCGTCATCTCGCACGCCACCTGCCCACCTACCGGGGCCGACAAGACCTCCCTGATGTTCTGCGTGCAGGATCGGGCTGGCGCCCTTTATTCGGCCATTGAGCCCTTCAATCGGCTCAAGCTAAGCATGAGCAAGATCGAGAGCCGGCCGTCCAAGCGCAAGAACTGGGAATACTTTTTCTTTGTCGATATTGAGGGCCATTGCGACGACGAACCAGTCAAGAACGCCATCAGTGAATTAGAAAAACACTGCACCTTCGTCAAGGTCCTCGGAAGCTACCCCCGAACCGACGCCGTGGGGGGATGAGGGGGTTGTCCTGATCGTTCTCGTTCTCGTGCTCGTTATCGATTTCTTCGACTGAGAGAAAGGATGGGGCTCGCGTGGGTGGTTGACCACGATCAAAAATCGAGAACGAGCACGAGAACGATTGGCTGAGTAGCTTATTAACGAGCTTGAGTCCCTATACCCCGAATAACACCCAAAGCGTCGCGCCGATTTCGAACCGGAACCCCGGTCTGGTTTCGAATTTGGAATTAGGATATTGATCAGCGCCGTCCCACAGTTATCCTTTCCCCTTGCAGTCACTCATATTTATACTGGAGCTGGAAAGAGCGTAATTTTATGGCAGATTTTGTAACGATCCCCTGCGAGAGGAGGCAAAAGCTTAACTATCTTGAACCGCTCTTTCCAAAGGTGGCCCGCTAGAATTTTTTCGCGCCTCGCCTCGATCCCATTGATGGTGGCGGGATTGTTGGGGACGGCTGCCGTTTTTCTGCCGGCCGCGGAACCAGATCTGCCGATCTTGCGGCAACAGTTGGCGGCAGCGGAACAAGCCTCCGATAATTCGGCCATCGTGGAGTTGAGTCAGCGGATTCTCCAAGTGGATCCGAATGATTCGGAAACTTGGGAAACGCTCGCGACAAAACAATTGGAACTCGGTGATGAAGATCGTTGCGCGGCCACGCTGGATGCCTGGCAAGCCCGGGTTCATCCTCGGCCAGCAGTAATGGACGATCTCCGCGGTGATCTGGCGATGGCGCGGAAAGACCCCAAGTCAGCGGAGCGTTACTGGCGTTTGTATATCGCGGCGGATCCTACAGCCACAGATACCTTGGAGAAACTGGCCAAGCTCGCCGAGTCCGTGGAAAAATGGCCCGAAGCGGTTGATTGGCGGACCCGAATCCTGAAACAAAACAAAACCCCTGCCGGATTGGTCGCTCGAGCGAAGGACTACCTGGAACTCCGGGCCTGGGACAAAGCGTTTGCCGATGTTAAACAGGCCAACGCCATCGATCCTTCCGACGGTGCGGTGAAAGAAACCCTGCCGCGATTCGAGCTCCTGGCCAAGTTTATGCCGCAAATCAAGGCTCTTGATGCCCAGATCGCAAAATCTCCGGCCATACCCCTTTTATGGTTAGACCGCGCGCGGCTGTTGAGTTTGGGCGATCGCCCGAATCTGGCTCTGCAGGATTCTAAACATGCGATGAATCTGGCGCCTGCAATGGTCAGGGCCCGGATCCAGACTGGCGAAGCCTTGCTGGATCTGGGCCGAGGTGACGAAGCGGCTAACTTGGGCGTCAGCTACGATCTGCCACGCGACAAAAACAAACATCTGCCCGGCGAAGCACTCCGCGCTCTGAGTGCGGCGGATGACTTGGTACTAAAAAATCCCGGCCGGGCCGAACCCTTCGTTACGCGGGCAAAAGCGTTACGTCAGATCGGTCAAAACACCCTTGCCCTCGCCGACGCTCAAGTTGCCATCAAGCTCGATCCGGGTTCCGCCTCGGCGCATTTCCAGGCGGCCCATGCGCAAGATTCTTTAGGTCGCGCGCGAGAAGCGATTGCTCAAGTCGAAAAAGCCACTTCAATTGATCCCGGTGATCCAGTCAGCTGGTACTATCGAGGCCTGCTGGAGGCGCAGCGAGCAAACTTTGTCGCGGCCATTCAATGTCAAAGTCGATCCCTGGCGATCCGCGAATCAAGGGTGGCGCTGCTCGAACGAGAAAAATGTGAGAGGCGAATCGGTCGAATTGCGGATGCTGACCTTGACGCCCAACGCCTCCAGCAACTTCCCCTGCCATCAGAATGAAGTGCGCCCTGATTATCTTGCTTTGGTTCCTTCCCTGGATCGCTCGTTCAGCAGAGACAGCGGATCCAGGGACCGATGTTGATGGTATTCTCATTGAGCCCAGCAATGGCGAAATTGAGATCGGAACGGTCCTGACCTTGACCTTTCCGACTTCGATGGTCGGAACTGCGGATCTCGATGTCCCTGGTCGACCTTGGCCTTTCACCAGTCGACCGGAACTTCAGGGCGAGTTTCTTTGGAAGAGCCAGACCGAAGGGGTGTTCACGGTCAAACAGGTAAAAGCCGGGGCGGCCTATCATCTCAGTCTCGCTCCGGGCTTGAAGGATCTTGCCAGTCAAGCGGTTCAACCAAAAGATTGGAGCGCAGAATTCACCACCGCGCAGTTCTCGGTCAAAGCGGACTTCGAAACTCGGGATCAGCTGAGCACCCAACCCCAACTTCCGTTGGAAGCCACCTACAAAGTTAAACTCCCGGAGGTTGCGGAGCACGCCTATTTACAGGACCGCGACTCCCGCCAACGCTATCCTGTCAACGTCATTCAAAACCAGGATGAATCCCTGGAGGCCACTGAATTTCGGGTCACCCCGCGCGATCAGCTACCGGTCGGCCGGACTTACGATTTGATTGTGGATGGTCTCTCGGATGCCAGCAGCCAAGTACCGCTTTCTTACCCCCGAGCCTTCCCGGTTGGAACGACCGCGCCTCTGGCGATTGAGTGGGTCGGGGCGTTCAATCGACCGCTCGACGAACCGATGATCGAAATCAAGTTCAACGATGAGCTTGATCCCGAGAACGTCACCGCGGACAGAATCCGGATTGAGCCCGCCGTTCCGCACCTGGAATTTCTGGCCAGCGGCCAAAAGGTCACGGCGAAAGGCGACTTCGACCTTACCCAGCATTACGTCGTCACAATCTCACCAGATCTGCGGGGCCAGCGTGGGTATGGGCTGCCGACTCCGTCTAGATGGGGCGCCACCTTTCACCCAAAAGATCCTTGTCTCATCTTTGCCTCGTCGGAGCTTTTTCTGCGGGCCCTTCCACAGCTGCATTTTTCGTTTCTCGAAATTAATACCGGGCTGGTGCAATGGAAACTGGCACGCATTCCCTTGGAAAAACTTGGCGCGATCAAGGCGCGGCTAACAGAATTCGACCAGGAACAGACGAATCCGCTCACGGGCAAAACAGCGGTCGACCCGCGAACCGGTTTTCCGCGAATGCGTCCCACGGATTTGCTGATCGAATCGTTTGGACTTCCAGTCGTTAGTAACGGGACGGTGGAGGCTTCAAACGGCGACGAAGAAACCATGCGCGAGATTCAATGCGCGCCGAACGACAACCAGGCCTTTTCGGGACCCTATTTGCTCGAGGCGAGTTCCACGCTTCCTGGGGGACGGATCGTCGGCAATCGCTCAATTGTCCTGGTTAGCAACTATATTCTAACCCAAAAGCGGAGCACGGACTCAGTGATCGTACGGATGACGGGCATGGCGGATGCCCAACCCGCGGAAGGTGTGGTAGTTCGCGCGGTAACGGCGGAAAATATCGAACTGCAGCGCGCGACCACCGATAAAAATGGGATCGCCACCTTCGCCCGGGCCGTCCTTTTTCCCGGTCAACAACCGCATGCTGCACTCGTCATTGCTGATCTGCCCGCTGGCCCGGTCGTTCGCTCGCTAGACTCCAATACAGAATATGCTTCGGGCAGCGAAGGCATAGCACCCCCCCAAAAACGGCGTGCCGCGATCATTACCGACCGAAACCTCTACCGACCCGGACAGGTAGTTAAGATTAAGGGGATCCTCCGTGACGCGGTGGAAACCAATCTGACCATCCCGGAATCCAGCGAAATTTCCTGGCAGGTAACTGCCGGAGATGAAAATCACCTCGTCAAAGACGGAACCGCGACTCTTTCCCCGGATGGAGGATGGGAAGCTTCATGGGAAGTGCCGGAAAAGGCCCGAACGGGAACCTACCAGATCCGCTGCAAAATAGGAAAGAATGCTTACGCGGGAATGGCGGAGGTTGACGTCGAGGAATACCGGGTACCCCTCTTTTCGGTGGTCGCCGAGGCCGTAAACGAGATTGGTCCAGTGGCGCATGCCACTATTTCGTCGGCTTATTTCCACGGTGCGCCAAATGCCGGCGGCCACGTGCACTGGAAAGCAACTTGGACCGTATCAGCAGAAACCCGCCAAGATAGCTTCAAATGCTTCAACACCTACCCTGAAGTCGGCCCCCGGCTTGATCCTGATGCCCTGCCGACTCAAACCATCGAAGGTGACGCCGTACTCGACGACCACGGCCGAGTGTCGCTGGAATGCAGATCTCCGTTCGAGAACAATCTCGCGGTCGGAGTTTGTGATATTTCCTGGCGCGCCGAAATAACTTCGGCAGATGGTCAGACCTTGGTCGGCGGCGCCTCTGCCCAAGTCTCGTCTGCCCAGGCACGACTGGCGGTTCAGGTGGCGGAGGACACCACTTCACACCGGGGGGTGCAAGTGCAAATCCAGGCCTTCGACCAGGACAATCTCCCGGTGACCGATATTGAATTACAGTCCGATCTGTTTTTCGTCGTCACCAAAACAGCCAAGGAACAAGTTGCTCCATTTGTCTATCGATACCGAAATACCGATCGCTTCACCAAGATAGCTTCCCAGGAACGAAAGGGTTCGGGACCGGTTCGCTTCGAGGTGTCCCAAACCGGGCGCTACGTAGTCGCCGTGAGTGCCCCTGGAGTTCGCACCCCTTTGGTGAGCGACGAGACCACCGTCACTGGAGAAGAGCCTGCAGAGTTGCCGGTGGAAAACGAAACCAGTTTTACCATCGATCATCGCTCCGAGCCGTTCATCCCCGGAGAGACCGCCGTACTAACGACGAAAGCTCCGTTCCCGGGGATGGCCTGGGTCTCGATTGAAACCGACAAGATTCTCGACACTTTCCTGGTCCCCATCACTGGCAATGCCGGCCGCATCGAGTTTCCCGTCAAAAAGGAATATGCTCCCAATGCCTTTGTTTCGATCTATCTCACCCGGCCCGGCGGCGAGCACGCGCTTCCGCTCGAGCGTTTCGCCTTCACTCCCATCCTGGTCCAAAGACCGGATTGGAGACTGAAAATCGAACCCCACGTTACCCCCTTAACCGCCCAGCCTGGTGAAATGATTCACGGCCAGCTCCATGTCACGTCCGAAGGCCGACCATCGCCGGACGCTGATCTAACGGTCTTTGTGGTCGACGATGCCGTGCTGCAACTCGGGGGTTGGCAATTGCCAGACCTCCTTGGCTCATTCTATTACGACCGTGCTTTCGGCGTAAAAAGCTACCAATCACTCGATGCTTACCAGGAGGCGATCACCCGTCGAGATCTGACTCACAAAGGATTCGTTATTGGGGATGGCGGTGACGAGAAAGTCGGCAACATCGTAAACCTGCGAAAAGAATTCAAAACCTTGGCCTTCTGGGCCGGATCGCTGAAAACCGACAACCAGGGAAACGCCTCCTTTGATTTTACCGCGCCGGACAACCTGACCACTTATCGGGTGGTGGCGCTGGGAGGGACCAAGGAGAGCAGTTTTGGCGGGGATGCCGGCACGACGCTAAAGATCTTCAAGCCGGTCCTGGTACAGGCCGCCCTGCCTCGATTCCTTCGCGACGGTGATGAAGTCGAGTTGCGAGCCGTGGTTCACCAAAGCTTTATCGACTCGGACCAACTTCGCATTCACTGTTCAACTGATCCGAACTGCACGCTGACGGGAGCCGCTGATTTGACCGCCACCGTCGTGCGAGACGTCCCGACCGTCTTCCGATTCAAAGCCACGGTAATCGATCACGAACTGAAGGCGACCAAGGTTCGATTTGAAGTGACGGCGACAACGGATGTTAAAATGGCCGATTCCATCGAAGTAACACTTCCAGTTGACGCGCCAACCGTTACACGATTGGAAAGTGTTGGGGGTTCATTGCCGGGAACGGTGCTTGATATCCAGACCATCATGCCGGGAGCGTGGAAACAGGGACGCGGCACGATGGACGTCACGGTTTCAACTTGTCCCTGGTTGCCGGAGATCACCGGTTTGCCGACACTCCTGGAATATCCTCACGGTTGTTTCGAGCAGATCTCCAGCCGTTTGCTTGGCTATGCCATGCTGGGCAACTTGCTCGCCTTCCTGCCGGACTGGGAGTCGCGGGATCAAGAGTATCGCTCCATCGTGGAGCGAGGGATGCAACAACTGGACCAATCGACCTTGGAAAATGGAATGCTCCCTTATTGGCCGGGAGGTACTGAGGGGAATGGCTTTGTCACCGCGCAATCGCTGTGGGCGATCGATGAGGCGGCCGAAGCGGGTTTCCTGGTCCCGGAAGGGTTGGTGAACAAATTGCGCGGCTCGCTCACCAAGATCGTTCAAGGCCAAATTTCTGCTTCCAGATTCGACCAGGTGTTTGCCCTTTTTGCCTTGAGCCATGCCACGGTGGCTGAAGACTTCGCGAATGCGGCGGAGGAACTTTACCTGCGTCGAAATGAAATCGGCGACGAAGGGCGGGCGCTCCTGGCCTTAGCACTTCATCGTCTGGCCATTATGCCAAAGGAGCAGGACCAATTGCTGCGCGAAATTGATGCTCCCATCAAGCCCCGGGCTTTTGACGCACTCACCTTCACTTCCACCACCCGGGCGGAAGCGATCTCTACTTTCGCCTTCGCAACCATCGCGCCAACCATTTGGACACCGGAAAAACAAAAGCGCGTGCGGGAACGATTGAATACCTTGATGAATTCTTCCGGGTCGCTTTCCACCCAGGAAAATCTCTGGTTGCTACTGGCATTCAAATCGATGCTAGGGGCCGAGGAATCGGCTCCATTAAGTATCTCCGATGCCAGCGCCCTCCTCTCAAAGAACGGACGATCCGCGTCCTGGCTAAACTGCCAACTCCCTGACGTGGCACTCAACGTGACCTGGAATCAGCCAAATCTCAGCTATTTGCTCCGCGCCAAATACATCACCGATTCCTTGCAGACCGAACGGCTCGATCGAGGTATTCGCATCGAAAGAGTGGTCCATGATTTGAGCGATCCAAAACGCTTGGGAAGCGCGGAATCACCCTTTAAATTAGGCGATCAAATCCTCGTCACCTACCGGGTGAATTCGCAGAAGTCCCAGAACTATGTCGCGCTCGAAGATCTCCTTCCGGCTGGGTTGGAAACGGTCAACCCGGCGTTGGCGTTAATTGCCAAATTTTACGATATTCCCTCTGAGAACAACGACGGGGGAGCCCTGCAACTCTCCCATTCGGAGTTGCGGGATCGTTCCACCCTCCTGTATTTTAACGATCTCTTTGCTGGTCCCGGTAAATACTCCGTCCTGGCGCGGGCCACCGCCGCTGGAACCTTCAGGTGGCCCTCCACCCAAATCTCGCCGATGTACGACAGCCGCTTCTCCGGTCTTTCTCCGTCCAGTTTATGCGTCGTTTCTGGGGAATAACGATTCTCTTAGGTAGCGTTGCCGCCATCGCGCTCTGGATTATTTGGCTCCCATTGCCTCCAGAGTTAGAGGCTCCTGTCTTGGGAACCCCGGTACTTTTCGACATCCACGGTCGCGAAATTGCCGAACTCGCTTCGCCGCAAGCGCGAGTCCAAATTCCGATCGTCCTCGCTGAAATGGGCCCTTGGCTGCCACGGGTCGCCGTGGCCCTGGAAGACCGGCGTTTCTATCATCATCCCGGAATTGACTGGCAGGCCATCGGCGGAGCTGGGCTTCGGAATCTACAGGCTGGCCGCATCGTGGGAGGCGGGTCCACTATCACCCAACAACTCGTCAAACTAGTTCGTCATCGGCAACAGAGAGACTGGGCCGCTAAAATCTACGAAAGCATCGCGGCCTGGAAATTAGAACATCTTTGGACCAAGGAACATATTCTGGCGGAATATTTGAACCGCAGCAGTTTCGGCAATCGCCGTCTGGGGCCGGAAGCCGCGGCTCGCGCTTTCTTTGGTAAAGCAGCCCGCGAACTGACCCTTGCAGAGTCGGTCTACCTTGCTGGTCTGCCGCAAGCGCCCAGCCGTTTTAACCCTTGGCGATATCCGGATCGCGCCGACCGCAAGTATCGACGTTCACTGGCTCTTCTGACTAAGACAGGTTTCCTATCTGACGCGCAGCAAGCGATTTTGGCCGCTTCGCCTCCGGTGGCTGGACATTTTGTTCCACCCCATTTTGCTCCGAATTTTGTGGACGCCATCAAACAACGCCGACCTGAACTAACAGGAAAGGAACGGGCCACCCTCGATCTCGATTTGCAGCGAATGGTCGAGCTAAAGATGAGAGCCCATTTGGCCTCCTTGAATCGATACGACATCACCGAGGCGGCGGTCGTGATTTTGGACAATGCTTCCGGCGCGATCCAGGCCATGGTCGGTTCCGCGAATTACGCCCGGAACCAGGTCAACGGCTCGATGCGCGCGCGAAGCTGCGGTTCGACTCTTAAACCCTTCGTCTATCTAACCGCAATCGATCGCCGGTTGCTGACCGCGGCGACGCTGCTCGCCGATACTCCCGATGCCATTCGCGACAAATACCTCGATTACGATCCGCAAAACTTCAACCACCGTTATCTCGGGCCTGTCCGGGTGCGCGAAGCACTCGCCTGTTCGTTGAATGTTCCCGCCATTCTGGCTCTCAGCCGGGTCGGCGCCCGTACTGCCTTCTACGAATTGCAAAAATGGAGCTTCGATTTTCCCCGCAGCCTCGACGATTACGGGGCCGGGTTCATCCTGGGCAACGCCGAGATTCGACTCACCGATCTGGCCGCCGCCTATGCTGGTCTCGCTCGCGACGGATTAGCGATCAGACCAAAATTGTTAGCATCTGAATATTTCCCCATTGGGCGTGTCGCCTCAGCGGCGGCAACAGAAATTATTACTGATATTCTGTGCGACAACGAAGCACGCCAAAAAAGCTTTGGCCGAAATTCGCCTTTGGCCTTTGAGGAGCGAATTGCCGTGAAGACCGGTACGAGCAGCGGCTTTCGAGATGCCTGGACGGTCGGATTCAACAAAGAACATACCGTCGCCGTCTGGATCGGAAACTCCGATGGGCACCCGATGCGTAACACTCTGGCGGTACAAAGCGCGTCCCCTCTTTGGGCGGCGATTATGCATGAATTATTGCGGAACGACCATCCCCTCCCTCCCCCTAGTGAGGGCATCACCAAACGTGAAATCTGTGCCACCACCGGATTGTTGCCGTCGCAATCCAGTCCCCGGACGATGACCGAGTTTTTCCTCCCTGGGACCGAACCGATCCAAGACTCGTCCGCCTGGTTCTCAGCAGAAGGCAAACTGATGTTGCCCACCCAGTACGCCAATTGGTGTTCGAGCCGCGAGAACGTCTTTGGCGCGATTGTCCGGCCAGAGCCGCGGATCATTAATCCGCGGCCGGGGACGACCTATCAAGTTGATTCGGTCCTTCCTCCCCAACAGCAAATGATCGAATTGCTGACCACGATAGGGGGAGATGTCCGCTGGTCTATCGGCGGCGCACCCGTTCCGCCTCAAGCGGACGGGCGCTTTTTCTGGCAACTCAGCCCGGGAGAATGGTCTCTGAAAGCGATCGGCCCATACGGAACGGTGGAAGAAAAATTCAAAGTCCAATGAGGGAACTGATGGTGAAAGTGGTAGTGGTAGCACGAAGAAAACCAGAAAACGACGCCTAAGTCTCAGATGCAAAGTTCGAACCGACCTTACCCCTTTGCCACGACCACTCACCCTATCATTTCATTAAAACGTATCGCTTGGGTTGCTTGGGCGACGGCGATCTTGGCCTTGATGCTGCGGTATGCCGCAGGTGGGATCCATCGAGTTTACGCCTTCAACGACTACATGCTCGCTGGTTCACACTGGGTCCAGGGCGCTTATCTCTATGGCAATTGGCGTGGCTTCATCTACAGCCCAGTCATCGCGGCATTTTTCGTTCCTCTGGCCATCTTACCCGCGGCCATCGCTTACATTCTTTGGTTATTACTTAATCTGCTGGTGTTCTTTGGGGGACTGGCGGCTCTCCTGGAAGCTAATATTATCCCGGCTCTCAAACGTGAATATTCAGCGCTGATCTGCCTTCTTCTTCTGCCCTGTGCGCTCGGCAATTTGGATGTGGGCCAGGCAAATCCTTTCGTCGCTGGGCTTCTGATGTTCGCTTTCGCCGCGGTGCGGCGCGAAGACTGGAATCGGGCCGCTTTCTGTGTCGCTCTGGCCACCTGTTTCAAGATCTACCCGTTTGCGGTGGGCATGTTGATCTGCGTCATCGCCCCGCGACGCTCTGGCTGGCGGCTGCTGGCGGCTCTTCTGCTCCTGGCCTTTACTCCCTACCTTTTTCAACACTGGTCCTATGTAACGGATCAGTATCACGCTTGGTTCGCCACTCGCGCCTCCGACAATCGATTGAACTATTCGGTTAAAATGGCCCCCATCGATTTATGGTTTCTGCTGCACACCATTGCCCGCCTGCCTATTCCAACCTGGCTTTACACTTCGATCCAACTCGGGGCCGGCGGTTTGATCGCTCTCCTTTGCCTGTGGGGATTGAGGAGAGCCTGGAATATCGAGCGCATCCTCTGCGGACAGTTTTTCCTGGTCTCCATCTGGATGACTCTTTGCGGCCCGGCCACCGAAGCGCACACTTACCTGTTAATGGCCCCCGCCCTGGTGATCGCTTTGGTGAAGTCGTATCTTGATCCGCAGCCTCTGCTGCTTCGCACCATCGTCGGAGCCGCATTTTTCTTTCAAGTGGTGCATACGACCCGGATTAACTATTTGCTCCACGCGAAGCATGCCTGGGTCTTCATCCCCCTTCCCCTTTCGGCCCTCCTCTTCTTAGTCTACTGTCTCCTCTGGCTGCTGAACGACTCATTCTGGATCCCCCCGAGGCAAGGGCAGTACGAAGTCGCGTGTTAGTTTGGCGTTCACCGTTCAGCGTTCACCGTTCAGCGTTCACCGTTCACCGTTCAGCGTTTGGCGTTTGGCGTTTGGCGTTTGGCGCGTTACCAGCTCATTGACCACTGCCACTGGCAACTGACACTGGCCACTTCTCCGAGTTTGCATGAAGACTGAAACCGGGTCATTTTCGCCGGAGGGTTTGTCATGGCTTCGATCCTGGAACTTATACAAGGTGGGGAATTGCGGCGCTTTGACGCTGGCCAAATGGTCATCGAGCAAGGCGGAAAGACCGGTCTGCTATTTTTTCTAGTAGAGGGCGCCGTTGAGGTGGTGAAGGATGGGGTGACGGTCGCCAAGTCTTCTCAACCCGGAGCGGTGTTCGGCGAACTGTCGGCGCTCTTGGGTGGCAATCACACGGCGACGGTCCGGGCACTTCAGCCGTGCGAATTTCAGGTCGTCCAGAATCCCCGCGAATTCCTGGAGTTGTCACCACTCGTTTGTTTGCACGTATGCGAACTGATTGCCCGCCGACTCGATGCGTTAAACAAATATCTGGTGGATGTGAAACGACAATACGAGGGACACGAACATCTCGGGATGGTGGATAACGTGCTGGAAACGTTGATGCATCGTCACCCGTTCCCCCGGATCAAATCGGACGAATTAAAAGTCCGGCAAATCGAGCCGGCGGATTGACTCGCCCTCAGCGGAAATCCATTCGGCGAACGACTCTGCGAGGTCCAGGATGATATACGTTGGGAACGGGCCTGGTTGCCGCCCCGGATTAAAAACCCAGGTTTTGCCTATTCGGTCAATCCAGGAGCCCTCCGGATAAAAAGGCGCACTATGCAAATGTCCGCTTAGCACCAGATCCGGCTCGAAACGGTTGATCCACTCCCGCAGAAACGGGTCTCCCAGCAGCTTTTTGCCAGACCAACTTACGCGCGCACCTTCCGGTGGCTCATGATGACTCCAGATCCATCGACCAGCGCTCTTGGCCGACTCTCGTGCCAACAGCGCTTCCAACTCGCCACGCGAGACCGGTCCATTCCACCAGGGACAAGCGGTGACCCGCGTGTCACCGAGTAAAGCACTTTCGCCATCCACAAAGAGACCGTCCGCCCGGCTCAGAAGAAGCCATTCGGCAAAGCATTCATTCGCCGCATTGTGACTATCACCGTCATGGTTGCCCGAACTGACCAGCAACGGTGCGTGCCTCCGAATCCGGTGGAGATATTTTTCGACCACGACGATCTGAACGTCAAAATCCAGAATTGAACCGAGGTCCAACAAATCGCCGCCGATAATGACCAGATCAAAACGGCCGGCGTTCACGACCAGCCAGTCAAGCTGTTTAAGCGTGTAGTGCAAGTCGGCAACGAACAGCATCCTCATAGGTCTCTCCCTCAGGCCTGACGGTCGCAGGCATTGATGCATTGACGGTGTTTGCCCAGTTTCGGTTCAACTCCATAAACGCTCGGGCGGCGATCGGAAAGCATCCAAAAGGTTGCCGATTCTGTCCGATGCCCCGGCGGATGCAAACCAATAGGAAAAAATCGGCCGCCACTATTCGGCGTTATCAGCGCCTTCGAGCAGCATGGAATTCCGACTCTCCATTAAGTCTCCACAAGGGAAAGGTGCCTCCGGTGGTCAGACAAGGGTCTACGTAGTAGACGAGGTCAAGGCGGCCGTTGCGATAGGTGCCTTTGGACGGCGGTTTCTCCCCGAAAGTAAGGGTATTGAACGAGCCGCGAAAGTTTCGCAGCATGATTTCAATGACCACCAGATACTGGTCACCCTGTCTATCGACCGTAAGAACTTTGGCAAGAATTGGCGTCATTTGCGGGTCTCTTCGACAGTGATTGGGGACGACTTTCGGTTGCCAAGCGCTCGCTCCAAGGTGTGTTATTCCTCAGCTGTTTCGATCGAGATCCGCCACTGCTGGCAAGTTCGGTTTAGGAGGGTGATCCGGGATTTTCTCACCGCATCATTAACCATCCCGGACATTGATCGCTTTTACGGTAATCGCGTCTCGCATCTGAAGCGCGATCTTCATCTCAGCTCTCTTAGCTGCTGCCTCTTCGTTCTCGGCATAAATCATAACCCCTCGCGGAATGACACAATGGTCCACGGCCACAGTTACATAGTACTTATTTGCTTCTTTCATCTCATTCCACCGGGACTTCGGATTCTTATGGAGGGCTCACACCGTCCGTTCCGGACGAGCGCGTCGTTTCACGAGAACCCATCGTCAGAGGTCAAAGATTGTCTTCGGGAATGGCATGATTTTCCAATACTCTTTTTGCCAGCGTCCCATTGCATTCGAGTATAGCGGAAGGGATGGCGCTGAGGGGAGAAAAACGGGGCGCGGAGGTCGATCTTTCATCCCCAAGACACAGAGAAGACAGAGCTTTTTGGGGAACGGAACCGGAGATGCAACTTCCTGGAATTTTTTTCTGAGACCTCCGTGAACTCCGTGACTTTGTGGTAATTTATCGCCGTCCTCTGTGCTCCACCCCACCCTGCGCGACCATGTGGGCGACGGTCACGCGACCCAAGGAGACGGCGAAATCGTGGGTACCGGAATAGAAATCTCGATGGATGTCCAGTTCACTGTGCAGGTGATCAAAGGCCAGCTCATTCAACTGGCCACGCGGAGAGAACGCCGAATACATTTGCACCGTCGGCACCGCTCGCCCGCTCGACCAGGCGGTTCAACACGCCACCACCGAGATGTTGCACTGGCTCAAAGCGGACTATCAGCTGGACACCAAGAGCGCGAGTCTGCTCCCTGGGCAATGCGTCCGATACGACTTGGGAAACATCTTTGACCCCGCCTACAGCATGGTCTGCAAGCTGCCCAAAGCGCTGCTGGCGACGGGATAGTTTTCAGTGTCAGTGGTCAGTTGTCAGTGGGGAAAAGCAGCCTAGTGCGAATCTCGCTTAAGAGACTTCGCCCGGGTATAAATCCTTCAGTACTGACTACTGACACTGGTTACTGATCACTTCTTTAGCCACTGACAACTAACAACTGACACTGACACTTTTTTTAGTTCTCGCCGAAAGAGCAGTTCCTCGCTCGTTCTCGTATTTCTTCCGGGCTCAGGTCCTCCTTGTGCGTGGCTAGAGACCACTCATGTCCGAAAGGGTCAACCAGCTTCCCGTAACGATCGCCCCAGAACATATCCTGCGGAGCCATTATCTGTCGGGCTCCCGCTGCCAGGGCGTTGCTGAAAGCGGAGTCAACGTCCTCCACATAAAGATGAATGGTGACGGGACTGTGCCCGCTTTGATCTGGTCCAACCGAGCCCATCTCCGGAAATTCGTCGACCAGAAAGAGGTGCGAGTCTCCGATTTTGAGGGACGCGTGCATGAGCGATTTCCCGTCTGGGCCAGGCATCCGGGAAAGTTCTTCGGCTGCAAAAGCCTTTTTATAAAACTCGATAGCCTGGCTGGCCCCCTTCACTACCAGATGAGGGGTAATGGTATGAAAGCCTTCCGGAACGCGCTTGATTTGATGTGTCATTTTTTTCTTTTTTTTAAATACGGCAGGTTGAAATGGCCTCTTCGGCAACTCTCTTTTCGGATTCAAACGTTAACCGATCTGAGTCGCCTTCTATCATTCGACGAACGAACCGGACGAAGAAGGACATAAGAGTTGTCAGTGCCAGTTGCCGGTGGTCAGTGGGGAATGCCTGTTGGCTTGAACTTCGCTCCTTAAATTCTCAATTCGCAAATTGTTCAGTCACTTGAGACATCTGCCGCTGAGAAGTTGTCAGTGTCAGTTGTCGAGGAAGTTGTCAGCTTCCGGACCGGGCGATAAAACGCCAGGCGGCTACTATTGTTTGGGGGTAGTTTGCCGGGTGGGGAACAGCGAGGATGTCTCCAATCGTGCTCGTTCTCCACTGACTACTGACAACTGACACTGACAACCTCTCCGGCAACTTCTTGACGCCTTTCAGAAAGAGCCGTTTAATCATCTCAGCCGACTGACTGGCGGTTTTAGCTCGTCGGGCAAGCTATGGGCCAAAACTCTGTGATCGTTCCTGAGGATCTCGAAGCAGTGTCGATGCGTTCTCTCTCGGCGATGTCTGGCCTTCGATCGCCGGCCCCCAAAAATCACAGCCTCCACCACGATACGTTGTCCGCGCTTCGTGACCTGATCGTCCAAAATGAGTTACCGCCCGGCACACGTTTGACCGAAACCCTCTTAAGCGAACGATTCAGCGTTTCGAGGACTCCTTTGCGCGAGGCTCTGAAGGTTCTTTCATCGGAAGGACTGGTTGAGATCCTTCCCAACCGGGGAGCCAGAGTCGTCACTTTAACCTTGCCAGATATCAAGAATTTGTTCGAGGTGATCGGCGCCCTCGAATCGCTCGCCGGACGGCTCGCTTGCGAAACTATTTCCGACGCGGAAATCTGCGATCTCAAGGCGATTCATTGCCAAATGCAGGCGACATTTCTCAGGAACGACTTACCGGAATATTTTCGGTTAAACCAAGCCATTCACCTGCAGATTGTGGCTGCGGCGCGCAACCCGGTACTGACCACCACGCATCAAAATCTTAACGCGCGGCTGCTTCGCGCCCGGTACATGGCTAATCAGGTCGATCATGATCGCTGGGTGGCCGCCATGCGGGAGCACGAACTGATCGTCGAGGCATTGGAGCGACGCGACGGGGTGCAGACCGGTGATCTTCTTCTGCAGCATCTTCGCCACAAGTTCGAAGCCATCAGACGTTATCTGGAAGCTGCCGGAACCGATCAGCCAGCGGCTTCATGAGTTAACAATTTTCCGGGTCACGATTCCGTTCGCCTAGGTTACCGAAAAAGGATTAACCAACGGTTGTATGCAATTTTTGCCAGGCATTGTCATTCACAACTACCTGATTAAGAACAGGTAAGGAATTCGCTAAAAATTGAGTTGTCATTTTGCATACAATCAGGCAAAGATGGTTTTAACGGCTTGACCCTCTCAGGCCAGCAGAAAAATTCATCCATCGTCAATTCGCGAACAGACCGGTCCAGGCCATCTCCCGGACAGACCGATTCTGTTTTTTCAAGCCAGAGGGACAATTTCAACACAGTGGAACCAAACAAACCTGCAATGAACCCGTCTATGAATCACATCTCCAAAAACGCACCGTCGCGTCGTCACCGAATAGATCGCGTTTTCGCATCCATCCTTTTGTCGACCGCGTTACTAGCCGCCTGGTCACCGGAAAAGACCTTGGCCGTCGACAAAGCAGCTGTCCTTTTACCCGGAAGCATTAACGACCAGAGCTGGAATGCTCAAGGTTATGCCGGACTTCTCAAGCTCAAGGAAATGGGTTGGGAAACGGCCTATTCCGAAAATGTGCAGCCTGCCGATATGGCGGAATCATTGCGGGATTACGCAAAGCGCGGTTACACGCTGATCATCGGCCACACCGGCCGCTTCCTTTCACCGATGGAACTCGTGGGGCCAAAATTTCCGAAGACCACGTTCATCGTCGGATCCGGTAATGCCGGCTCGGGAAAAAATGTCGCTTCGATCGATTTTGACAACACCCAGTTCGGCTACCTGATCGGAGTGATGGCCGCCAAAATGAGCAAAACCGGAAAGATCGGCTCAGTGAATGGTCTCGAGGGGCTGCCGAACGTCGTCGCGCAAGTGGGCGCTTACCGCAAGGGCGCGAAAAGCGTGAATCCGAATATCGAAATTAAAGTCATTTATGTCCAGGACATGGAGGATGCGGCTGCGGCCAAGGAAGCGGCCCTTTCCCTGATTGCTTGGGGTGCCGATTACCTGAGTGGAAAGCTCAATGCAGGCCAGCTGGGGATCATCCAGGCGGCCAAGGAAAAAGGGATTCACGCCAACGGCCGTTCCCTCGAAGATACGGCCATTGCTCCGGAGACTGTCTTGACCAATATCGTTGAAAAATGGGGCGAGATGTACGGCGCCGCCGGCGAGGCCGCCAAAGAGGGAAAATTAGGGGGCAAGTTTGAATTGTACGGACTTAACTCGAAGGGTTGCACCGGCGCCGAGCTTCAATACGACAAAGAAAAAGAACTGAATCCTGCCGTCCCCCAGGAAGTCGTGGACGCGGTGGAGGCCGCGAAAAAGAAATTCGCGTCCGGGGAGCTAAAAGTCAGCGTGACCAAGGAAGATGCCCACGGCGGCATATGACCCATGGTGGAGAGCGAAGACGCGGCCGACCCCTTGCCGATGCTTGAGATGCAAGGCATCTGTAAGCATTACGGGGCCGTCCGCGCAAACGAGAATCTCGACC
>CAWEGF010000026.1:0-217527 GCA_963808535.1 uncultured Verrucomicrobiae bacterium
ATTCTTTATAAGCCAAAAGACATGTCGCTCGAGGCTTTGCTCCCGACTATCAATCAATGGCTGGAAGCAGAAGGTTTTCCTGGTTCATTTCGTTTTCCACGCTCAGTCAATCTCGGAGAGTACGGCTGGGCGGAATGGATCGGGCAAAAGCCTTGCGATTCCATCACCCAGGTCGCCCAATATTATAATAAGTCAGGCGCCCTCCTCTGTTTGGCGCAGCTTTTGAATGCGAAAGATCTCCTTTTTGAGAACGTCATCGCCTGCGGACCCGAACCGGTCTTGATCGATTTGGAGGCGTTTTTCCAACCCGAGGTGAGGACGTTCGATCAAATCGGCAAGTTGATCCGGGAAGACCATCCCGCTTACCAATGGAGAGGGTCCGTCATCGACATCGCATTTTTGCCTTTTTGGCAATTCTCCTCGTCGCACCCGGTGTGCGATCTCAGCGGCCTTGGATGCCGGAACGATCATCTGCCGCCGACTTCGACCAGCGGATGGGACCAGATAAACAGCGACACCATGAAACCCGTTCTCCGCTCAAGCAGACCATATCGCGCGCGGAACGAAGTGTTGTGTGACGGAAAAGTTCAAAACCCCGCTGATTTCAGTTCGGAAATCGAGTCCGGGTTTGCCGAACTCCACCATTTCATCCTCGCACACAGGAAATCATTCCTGGCTTTTGTCCAGACATTCGCTCAAGCGAAGTCGAGGCTCGTCTTTCGGTCCACTCAACTCTATGGACGGCTTTTGCAACAATCGTTGAGCCCGACCAGCCTCGAATCGGGGATCCGCAGGTCGATCGTATTCGAGCAACTGTATCGACCGGCACTCAAGGCCGGCTATCTGCCGAGTCAAGTACAGCAAGTGCTTGATTTTGAAGCCTGCACGCTCCTGAATTTGGATGTACCGCGCTTTTACATCGCGGCGAACTCCGATGCGATCGACATCGACGCCGAGCATAGCCTCCCGAAATTCCTCTGGGAATCTCCTCTCCAGACGGTCGAGCGACGGATCGGTCACATGACCCATGCCACGCTTCGACACCATCGCGAAGTGATTCGTCAGTCGCTCTTGCGCAGGCCGAAAATTCTCGATGGTCCGATCTCAGCAATTGAACTCCGGGTCCTGGTTCAGGAATACGCCGACTTGATCGTTAACCTCGCTCAGCCCAAACCGCGATCCACCCTCTGGGCGCCTCCCTCGTTCGTCGAGAATGATCCGCCGCTCATCGAGCAGATAGGACTTTATTCTGGAGATCTCGGAATTCTCATATTCTTAGCGGCTGCCGATCGTATCCTGCACCGCGAGAACGCAAAACCGCTTCTCGAGTCGTTCCGCACCACCCTGGAAGGATTTCAGGTGGGCTCTAATCCGCTTGGGATCGGGAACGGGTTCGGCTCGCTGATTTACGGAAGCCAGGTTCTCGGGACAATCCTCGAGGATCCATCCTGGTTCGACCTTTCCGAAAAACTCTCACTGCAAATAACCGGAGAGCGGGTGGGCAAGGAAACGGAACCTGACCTGCTCTACGGAATCGCGGGATTGCTGGTGGCGATTGGACAACTACATAAGATCCGGCCGGACGCTCGCAAGGCACGACTCGGCGCAGTTTGTTTGCAAAAACTGATCGAGAGTTTCCGTCCAGACGAAGGCTGGAGACGGCCCAACGGAGATTGTTCCCTTGGCTTTGCTCATGGTTCGGCCGGCATTTCGTACGCCGCAGCCCTGGGGGGCAAAATCTTCCTCGATCATCGCGCGCAACCACTCGCTCACAGCGGAATTGATTTTGACCGTCGACACTTCCACCAGGCCGAACATAACTGGCCTTCGACCGTGCAAGATCCGAATCTGACTATGCGAGCCTGGTGCAGCGGGTCGACCGGCATGGTACTCTCCAGAATCGCACTTTGGCGTCTCGATCGCGATCCCGCGATTCTTGCGGAGGTCGAGTCAAATTTGCCTTTCCTTCCCACCCTCCTTGGGCTTGACCACTGGTGTTGCGGGACCGCCGGAGTGGTGGAAACCCTGATCCACGCCGCAAATGCCTTGGATAGAAAAGATCTCTTGGAGCAGGCCAGGAAAACTGCCGGTCAAACCGTTCGGCGAGCGCTCAAAACGACGTATTATCGTTTCACTCCTTACGTCGGCCAAAATTACTGCTTCCAGCCCAGCCTGTTCCGAGGACTGGCCGGCCTGGGATACACGTTTCTCCGGACCTTGGAACCCGCTAGCCTCCCATCGATCGTAGCCTTCGAAGTGTGATTCGGAAGAATTCTGACTCCCATTTCCAATCTCCTCTCCCTTTAATTCTTCCCCAACAACGTCGCTCGCACCGACGGCAACTAATCGCCGAACCGAGCTTCTCGTTCTTTGTGCGCAATGAATTTCGCTTATTCGTCGATAAACTTTCCGGTTGCCGGCGGCTTGCAACAGCTACATCGCTCTCTATCAAGCGACGGCTCAGATGAACTTGTAAGCTTTAAACAAAGGACCCGCTCAGCCGCCACCTAACAGAAAAAGTGGCGGCTTTTCTGGTTTGAGGTGGCCACTCCGTTCGAGCTCTGGAACTCTTCCAATTATTAATCGGCCTGACGGATCGAGTTATTCTCGCCGACGCTAGCCACTTTTAACTTTTGGCCTTCAAGCGCGCTCTTGTAGGCAACGCTATTGTGATCGCCTAGAAAGCGGACCTTACCTATTCTCTCGACGGCAACGAAGTTATTCTTGCCCGTGACCAGAAGCTCATCCACAGAACCGGTCAAATTGACGTGATTCCTGTCACCCACCAGCCGCACCTGTTGCCCATTCACGCTCCGACTGATGTTCGAATCGTCTCCGGTCAAAACTAACTGACCGGTCGCGGGCCCGGCATTGTCCGATGGCGCCTGCCTCCCTGACCCTCCGGACGCCTCCGCCTCCGCTTTGATGATCAGATTCTGAGCCCCGGTCTGAGAAACGGACGGAACATTCTTCGTCAGACCGCTTTGATAGGAGACCCGGTTCTGGGCCCCCGTAACATTGATTTTATCGACGCGTTCGAGATGCACCGAATTTTGATTCCCGAGAACCCGGATCGATTTGGTTTCGCCTGCCACGTGCACTTCGTTGTGATTGCCGGCAACCGTGAAGTCGCGTCCCTGACCTTCCAAATTGACCGCTCGATTGTTTCCGGCCACGGTCACCACGTTCGACTGGGCCTGCGCACCCGCGATTCCGATGGCGACGAACCAGCACGAACCAAGTAGCAGCCCAATTGATTTGCTCACTCTCATTTTAGTTTCTTGGTCTCCGCGTCATCCCTCACCGCCAAGTCTTACTTGGCAGCGAGCGTTCATGATTGGGAATGCCCCTGCCTGTTCCCGTTAGGTTTTCCCTCCTGACAGCATTTTTCTCACCTCCGGAAGAGTTCCGGCTGATCCCAGTTTTCCGTTCTTCCTGGCGATGAACTTGGCGTATTCCTCGACAAAAATTTTGCCCGGAGGCCGGAAATCAAAATCGCTGGGATGATCGCGAAAAAACTCGCGGTGCACGCGCGTCCAGACCAAGCGTCCGTCAGTATCGATATTGATCTTGGTGACTCCCAACTTAGCGGCCGGCAGATAATCTTCCTCGTCCACTCCTCGCGCATTTGGATCGAGCGTACCGCCGGCGGCATTAATTCGCTTCACCTCCTCTTCCGGGACACTCGAACTTCCATGCATCACGATTGGAGTTCCGGGAATCATCTCCTTAATCGCCTCGATCACTTCGAAATGAAGACTTTGCCGACCAGAAAATTTATAGGCTCCGTGGCTGGTTCCGATGGCGGCGGCCAACGAATCGCAGCCCGATTCTTTGACGAATTCCACCGCCTCTTTGGGATCGGTCAAAAACGCGCTCCCTTCATCCACTTTGACATCTTCTTCCACTCCTCCCAACCGGCCAAGTTCCGCTTCCACACTGACGCCCTTGGCGTGTGCCCGGTCCACTACCCGCCGGGTGGTCGCAACATTCTCTTCGAACGATTCGTGGCTCGCATCGATCATCACCGAACTGTAAAAACCGGAGTCGATACAGTCATAACAGGTCTCTTCGTCCCCGTGATCCAGATGGACGGCAAACACGGCTTCCGGATAGATCTGGCTGGCGGTCCTGATTATTGCTTCCAGCATCCGTTTATCGGCGTACTTCCGCGAGCCCTTCGAGAGCTGGATGATAAACGGCGCTTGAGATTCTATGCACCCCTTAAATAACCCAAGGGTCTGCTCTAGATTATTGATATTGTAAGCACCAATCGCGTAGCGCGAATAGGCAAGCTTAAATAGAGCCGACGTAGTAACAATCATAAGGGGCGATAATGGTCAATTTGGACCGGACCTCGCAAGAGAGATCGTGTGGAAAGCCGGCTGCTTTTAAGACCTCCTTTTAAGACCATCCTTGTGCACCGCGAGGTTTTCAACGTAGGTGCTTTGAGATGCGTATTCTCTACCTGGACTGCTTTTCGGGGATCAGTGGCGACATGACGGTGGGAGCGTTGACTGATCTGGGAATTACCCCTTCCACATTCGAATGGGAACTTTCAAAATTGAACCTGGAGGATTGCCACCTGCATTTTGAGCGTCAGACGCGCGGTGGGATCGCCGGGGTAAAATTCGATGTTCACTCAGGAGCAACGCATGAGCCTTCGCCAGAAGAGACCCACTTGGCTAGTGACACCGATCACGCTCCTGCCGAATCCGGCGATGCTCATGATCATCCGCACCATGACCACGGCTATCATCATCATGAACATCACCATCACGAGCACCAAGAACATGACCATCACAGCCATGATCATCATGGACACCAATCCCAGCCCTCCCGCAGTTATTCCGAGATTCGGGCCTTGATCGAGAGGAGCGAACTTTCCGATTACGTCAAAGAGCACGCGGCATCAATTTTTCACCGCATCGGCAAAGCAGAATCGAAGATTCACGGGGCCTCGATCGAGGAAGTCCAGTTTCATGAAGTCGGGGCCCTCGATTCCATCGTCGACGTTGTTCTATGCTGCATCGGTTTTGAAGCTCTCCAAGTGGAGCGAATTTATTTTTCCAGCCTGGTCGACGGACAAGGCACCTTCCACTCGTCCCATGGTGAATATCCTTTGCCGGGACCTGCCACACTGGAAATTCTTCAGGATATCCCGGTTCGCCAAACGAATGTCCCGTTTGAACTGATCACCCCCACCGGGGCCGCAATCGTGGCGGAATTCCATCACTCGGTGGGAATCTTCCCCGAAATGCGACCAGCAAAAATTGGCTATGGGCTGGGGACTCGAGATTTGAGCGGTCGGCCAAATGTTTTGCGCGCTGTCCTCGGGACTTTGGAAACGTCGCCATCCGTCGAACGGATCGTGGAACTGCAGACCAATATTGATGATCTTTCTCCGGAAATTCTGGGCGCGGTACAAGATTCCCTGTTTCGAGCGGGTGCTCTGGACGTCTTTTTTGTCCCGATCCAAATGAAAAAAAATCGGCCGGCCACCATGTTGTCGGTACTGTGCCAACCTTCGGACGTCGCCAAATTCCAGGATATCATCTTTATGGAAACCTCGACGTTTGGAATTCGGTACCGGGAGATGGACCGGAGAACCTTGGACCGCGAATTGATCAAGGTAGAAACCTCGGCGGGCCAGGTGCAGATCAAAATCGGCCGTCAAGAGGGCAAGATTCTTCAGGTAGCACCGGAGTTTGAGTCTTGTTACGCAGCCGCCCAACGGAGTCAGCAACCTTTGAAGCGGATCTACGAACTCGCGGTCGAAGCGTACTGGAATTCTCCAGCGACGGAGGTGAATACTTCCCCTGACTTCGAAAAAGTAGTTGAACTGCCGCGATAAAGGGCGTTGGCTCTGGTTTTATATGAGCACAGCTACTCTCGAAAAAATTTCTCAGCTCGATCAGCTCAAAAAGTTCACCAAGGTCGTTGCGGATACCGGTGATTTTGAAAGCATGCGGGCGTATCAGCCCTACGATGCCACAACCAATCCGAGCCTGATTTTTGCCGCCACTCAAAAACAGGAATACGGCTATCTCCTGGAAAAAGCGATCGCCGATCTGAAGGATTCCCCGTTGAAGGCGTCCGCCAAAATCGAAGCGATTATCGATCATTTGCTGGTCCTATTCGGGACCGAGATCCTCAAAATTGTGCCTGGGCGCGTCTCGACAGAAACCGATGCCCGCCTTTCCTTCGATCGAGAGGGTTCCATTAACAAAGGACGGCAATTGATTGCCTTGTACGAGCAGAAAGGGATTCCGAGAGAACGCGTTCTGATCAAGATTGCTTCCACTTGGGAAGGTATCAAAGCGGCGGAACAGCTCCGAAAAGAATCTATCAACTGCAACCTGACGTTGCTCTTCTCTTTCCCGCAAGCGGTGGCCTGTGCCGAGGCTGGTGTTCGACTGATCTCCCCCTTTGTTGGCCGGATCTACGATTGGTATAAGGCCAACACTGGAAAAGACTATAAAGGCCCTGAGGATCCCGGAGTGATCTCGGTCACCCGCATCTACAATTACTACAAGAAATTCGGCTACGAGACGGAAGTCATGGGCGCCAGTTTCCGAAATACCGGACAGATCATTTATCTGGCGGGATGTGATTTACTGACGATCAGCCCGAATTTGCTCGAGGAACTTAGCAAGTCCTCCGAACCGATGCCCAGACAACTCGCGCCGGAAACTGCCAAGGGTTCTGATGCTGAGAAGGTTACACTCGACGAAAAGAGTTTCCGCTTCGAATTCAATGAAGACCCCATGGCCGTCGACAAGACTGCCGAGGGAATTCGTAAATTTTCGGCGGATATCGTGAAGCTGGAAAAACTTATTGCCAGCAAGATTTAGTCTGAAGTGGAGTGTCAGGTCGTCAGTTGCCAGAGAGGGATCGATCGGTTGATCCCTCCGCTGACTTTTGCTGCATACTGCACCATAGTTTCTGACCCGAAGGACTACTGACCCCTGGCTTTGCAACTCCTAGAAATGAAACAGGTTCTCCCCCTTCTCTTGTTCGGTTCGTTCCTCCTCGGCTTCCTCGGCTTAACGCAACCGTCGGTACGTGCCAATCCGATCGATTATGCGCTGATGTCGGCCACGCCGTATAACTCCGAGATCGCTTTAGGTCGGGAACGATTCGAAAAATTCCTCTACGCCGCGAAAGGAAATGCCAAAAAACGGGCTCTTCTGGCGCAGAATCCAGTCGTGGCGGTCCAAGCGGCCACAATGACGGCTGCTGAAACCGGACCTCTACTTCACCGGATACAAAGCGGCGAATTGGGGATCGGTAACGGAGGACGCCCAGCCGACCAAGCTCAGCGTCTGGTGATCTTTGTCCTCCTCTTCGACAGTCGAACCGGGCAACTGGTGACTGACGATGGGGTGCTGGTTTTGAATACGCCTCGACGCGGCAAAATCGGAGTCTTCGGCGGCGTTCCCGCAATTTACATCGGAGCAGGATGGTAAGCGGATTTAAACACGTCTGATCGTTGGCGATCCGCGCCTACGGCAGAAGACCACCCGCTGCCTGGATCGGGTTGACCGAACCAGCGGATGATACCCATACGGCGAACGCTTTGGCATCCGGATAGTCAAAGGGTAGTTCGACGGTCCATTCTCCGTTCCGGTTATTCAGTTTTCTGGAAACCAAATCCAAAGCGACAAAACTGTGAGCTAATTTTCGTCCCCGATTTTCGCCCGCTCGTACTTCCGAAGTTACATCCATGGCCAATGGCACCAGATGGGCTTCGACTTCTTTCGGGCCGGAATTTTCCAAGAACGAGATCTTCGCCACATGATTTCCGACTTTAACCTCCAGTTTTCCGGCCGGGCGATCGCTGGCGCCCGGTAATGGGCTGCCACTGAACCACCCCTTCCATTCCTGTCCGTCGAGAACGAACCCGGGGGTATAGACAGAAGAGCCTCCCCACCCCGCTGAGTAGGCTTGTTGGCGCGCGGTGTATTCTCGTTTGGCAAACCGATCCTTCCAACCCAGGTTATCCCAGTAATCGACATGAAAGGCGACCGGAACGATCTGTTTCCAAAGCCGGGTGTCGGTCTTCAACCCGCTGAACCAAGATTCGGCCGGAGGACAGCTGCTGCATCCCTCCGAAGTATAGATTTCCAGTAATGACACACGTTGCGGTCCACTTTGAACGGTGGTTTCCGCATGCGCGGAAACCAGGGTTAACAACACGATGCCCCACCAGGATCTCATTAGAAGGAAGATCCACTCCAACGATACTTTATTCCGCAAGGCCCCTGTTTAAGAGCCTTTTTCGGCTGAACCTTATTGGAGTCCACCCAGAGCATGCTCGGCCCCATTCGACTGGTCTCTGCGCTTCAACTTCCGCCGAGCGGTGTTACGAGCCAGTTCCAGAATCGGTCCCGGAAATCGCCGGCACCCTTGTAAGGCTTGATCGAAAGCATTGACGAAGTAGTTAACCTCTTTCTCCGTGATGATCAGTGGTGGCAAAATTTTAATCACATCCATGTTGTGACCTGCCACCTGGGTAAGGATACGATGCCGACTCAACAACGGCACAATGACCAGTTGAGCGAACAGACCGTGATCGATCCGATGCATAATCCGCCAAGCCAACTTCAGGGCCAACTGCGGGGGCTCATGGAACTCGATCGCAATCATCAGGCCCTTCCCCCGGACCTCCTTGATCAATGAGTGTTTGCCTCGAAGCGCTTCCAACTTTTCCAGGAGCTGTTGCCCCATCACCGCGGAATTTTCGATCAGCTTTTCGTTTTCTAACACCTCAAGTGCCGCGAGCCCGCTGGCCATCGCGAGGTTATTGCGACCGAAAGTGCTGGAATGAACGACAGCCCGGTCCAACCGGCTGAACACTTTCTGATAGATGGCCCTCCTGGTCACGATCGCACCGCAAGGGACAAATCCTCCGCTCAGACTCTTCGCGACCGTGATGATGTCCGGCTCGAGATCCCAGTGCTGAAAGGCCCACCATTTTCCGGTGCGCCCCATCCCGCTCTGCACTTCGTCGCAAATCATCAACGTTCCATGCGTCCGGCAGAGAGATTGCGCTCTTTGATAAAAATCGTCACCCGGGAAATTCACGCCTTTCCCTTGAACCGGTTCGAAGAGAAAGGCGGCAACATCCCCCTTCTGCAAAAGCTTTTCCAATTCATGCAGGTCGCCCAGACGGACGCGGGCCACGTCAGCCAAAAATGGCCCGAAACCCTCCTGGAAATTCACGCTGCCAGTCACGGAAAGCGAACCGTACGAGAGCCCGTGGTAACAGCCTTTCAAGCTGACGATCTTCGATCGACCGGTGGCAGCGCGGGCAAACTTGATGGCGCCTTCAATCGCCTCAGTCCCGGAATTACAGAAAAAGACCGCCTCGAGATGAGCAGGCATCTTCTTCAACAGCGCCTCGGCGAGCAATCCGCTCAAAAGGGAACAATCCAGCTGCACCATGTTGGGCAAATCAAGGTCGAGCGTATCACGGATGGCCTTTTTGATGGTGGGATGATTCCGTCCCATATTGTAGACCCCATAGCCGCTCAAAAAGTCGAGATACTCGTGCCCGGCCCCATCATAAAGATAAGCTCCTTCCGCGCGAACGTAGACTTTATCAAATCCGGTAATCCGAAGAACTTCTACCAGGGTCGGATTCAGATGGCGGGCATGCAGTTCATAATTTTCACCCATCCGGGTGGCAACGAGGTTTTTAAGATCAAATGACATCGGTCGTTAGCGCCTCAATCGAAAGAAAGTCAGGGACGGTTAGTATGGCAGCGAAATTTCGGGAAGGTTGCACGAGAAATTGCTCAGGTACAGGGGGGATTGAAACGTTTACAAAACGCCGCGGAATCAGCGGCCAAGGGAATCGGCTCTCGAGTGCGCACGAACTTCAAAGCACCTGCCGCCTGCAATTCGCTGGCGCTTCCTACCCTCGTTTGCTACAAACCGCTCAATTTCTTTGCTGATGTGGCCATCGATCGACCCGTGGACAGCGGTTTTATGTGGTGCGGGATCTCTCGGAATCCTGCTCTTGAGCTGGCTGATCCGGCATTTCCTGCAGCCGACGGTCCATATTGAACCGGTCGAAACCCTGCTCACGGCGGCGGAACAGAAATTCTACGAGGCGCTGGACGCGGCGATTGACGGACGGCTTTTGATTCTTTCCAAGGTTCGGGTCGCGGACCTGCTAATAGTCAGCAGCAGCAGTTCATCGGCCCGATACCGCGTCTTTCGTTCGATCGCCTGCAAACACGTCGATTTTGTTCTGGCCGAAGCCGAGAATCTTCACCCCCTTGCGGCGATCGAACTGGATGATTCTTCCCATCAACGCGCGGACCGGCGTTTAAGAGACCAATTGCTCGACGATCTGTTTGAGAAGGCGGCTCTTCCCCTCATTCGATTCAGGGCCGCGGCAACCTACAGCCCGAGACGCATCGAGGAGCGTAGTCGGGGAAGTAGTGGAGCTTTAAGGAAGTCAGGCAAAGAGAAGAGGTTTAAACCACAGATTTCACAGATTACACCGATTAGGAAATGGGTTGGCGTTTGGGCGCGCAACGATTGGCCGCGTAAGACGCGCCGCTTAACAGACGCGGTCCTCAAAAGAATCATGATCGAAAGATCCCTCTAACAAACGCATGCGCTGAGACAAAGCGCCACCCACCGGGAAATCGTCACGCGCCCAAACGCCAACCCATTTCCCAATCTGTGTAATCTGTGAAATCTGTGGTTACCGTCTTAAATCTCACCTCAAAGAGCTCCGGAACCTTCCTTCCCATATTCATGAATCGCCTCCAGGAAGTGCTTCATATACCTGGCCGCTTTTACCTCGCCGACGCCACGAATACGCCGAGCGCTTTCGATGGAACCCGGCCTCAGCCGGGCAAACGCTTTAAGCGTTTCATCCGGAAAAATGAGGTAATGAGGCACGCCGCCCTGTTCTTGAGCCAAGGCAGCGCGGGTCTTTCGCAAAATCTCAAACAAATCGCGATCGAAAGGCGCCTCATTTTCCGGCGCCGAAACAACTTCCTTTGGTTTGCGGGACCGGCCTTCCTCAGGCCAGACGAGGTCGAAAGAAGCCGTATTTTGCATTACCGCGACGCCTAATTGGGCCAAACCAACCATCGGAAATTGACCTCCCGTCGAGTAAATGAGTTTTGCTTCCTCCATTTCTCGAAATAACTCGTGCAGATAATTGGGCGATTTCTGTTTCAACAAACCATAGGTAGTCAGCTCGTGGAGGCCAGCATCCAGCACCTCTCGCCCGCGGCTGCCGACCAACACCTGGATAACCCGATTGCGACCGAATCGCGGCGTGAACCCCTCCTTGGTCCGATAGCACATCCGGGCAACTCCACTGAGCGCTTTGCGCACGACCAGAAGTTCTTGTTCGGTCGGCGGCCGGATCTTGTCGGACCGAACACTCGAACAGATATCGCAGGCTCCGCACGCCGTGAGGTCAGGATCGCCAAAATAGCGGAGAATGATTTTCTGGCGACACTCCCGTCCATAAGCGTATTCAACCATCGCCTTAAGCTTCCCTCTGTCCCGTTTCTCCTTTTCGCGTAAGGCCGGGATATCAATCGGCAACTGCAAAGGCTGCAGATCTCTCTGCAGCAAACGGGTGCCGCGAATCCGTTTGCCGGGGATATCGTAGCGGTCAATCACGCCATGCCGGTCGAGAATAGTGATCGCCGAATGAACCGCCATGTCATTGTTCTCGTGATCGATTCGGGCCGCAATATCTCGAATCGATTGCTCAACTTCGCCCCGCTCATTCGCCATATTCCGGAGGAGGAGATAAACGTTCCGGATCAGTTCGACAGAGGGATTGCTTCCATCGATAAAGAAGTCCTGCACCCGGGTATCGGCATAGTTGAACAGCAATTCGCATTCGGCCGGCTCACCGTCGCGCCCCGCCCGCCCTGCTTCCTGGTAATACGCTTCCAATGATCCGGGGATCTCAAAATGAACCACGAAACGGATATCAGCCCGATCGATACCCATCCCAAAAGCGTTCGTCGCGACGGCCACATCGCAGTTGTTTTGCGTAAATTGGTTCTGGGCCTCTTCCCGGCCGGCATCATCGATGCCGCCGTGATAGCTGACTACCCGGACCCCCCATGACCTTAACTCCTCGCTGACCAGGTCCACGCGTTTCCGCGTCGCGCAATAGACGATCCCGGTGCGATGGCGGCGAACCAAGTCGCGCAACCGATTGTATTTATCAGGCTCCCGCTCGGTCTCCGTGACGACGAATCGCAGATTAGGTCGCGCGAAGCCGGCGACGAAAATACTGGGGTTTTCCAGCCCCAGACGGTGGACGATATCCGTTCGGACCTCTGGCGTGGCCGTCGCGGTGAACGCCGCAACTTGCGGACGACCAAGCTCCTCGAGCACCGATCCCAACCGGAAATAATCTGGCCGAAAATCGTGGCCCCACTGGGACATGCAATGGGCCTCGTCGATGGCGAACAACCCGATGGTGATTTGCCCGAGAGCCTGCAGGAAAGACCGGCTGCGAAATCGTTCCGGAGCGATATAAACCAATTTGAATTCGCCCTCTCTCATTCGGCGAATGCGTTGTTGCTGCTCCCCGCCCGAAAGGGTGCTGTTGATCAAAGTCGCCGAGAGTCCTTTGCTCACCAGGGCGTCGACCTGATCTTTCATCAGCGCCACTAGAGGAGAAACTACGACCGTGACGCCGTCCCGGAGGATGGCCGGCAGCTGGTAACAAAGTGATTTACCGCCCCCCGTTGGCATGACGACGAAAACGTCCTGGCCATTGAGGATTCCGGAAATCACCTCGCCCTGCGGCTCTCTGAACTCTCGAAATCCAAAGTATTTTTCCAGCGCCTGTTGAGGGTCCATGCTTTCTGTCGTGAGAATAACCCGGCTTCCCCACAGGAAAAGCCTTCTCCGCCTAATTACAGTTTCTCAGAATGTTTTCAAGTCGTCCAATGCAAGGAAAATTTCTCTGGCCGGGGCCGCGATCGATGACCACCCAGTGGCCGGATGATTTTTGAAAAATCTCTGCCAAACCTGAAACCCGGGGACGGCAAATCATTTGTAACGGGTTGAAGTCGCTCGATCTGGTTCACCGGATCGATGCGGCCAGCAACTTAAAAAAACAGAACTATGCAGACAATATCCTTTCCCATCGGCGCCGCCGCTTTTCCACTTCAGCACGGAGTGCGTGAACTCCTGGAGAATGCGCTCGATCAGGCGCTTTTGATCGCCAATATCCGCGGAGAAGTACTGTTTGCGACGCGGAAGACTCGTACCATTCTGGAAACGATGTTTCCTGCGCAATCGGACGACAATATACCCAACGAAATTCGCGCCTGGCTAGCTGGAGGCGATACCAACAACCCCTTGCTGGTTCGCCGTCCGGAAAAAGGGGAAATCAAGATCCACCGTTACCCTTTTTCGCCGTCCGGCCACTTATCTCTCATGCGAATTGAAAACCGATCAGTTGATCAGGGTCCCAAAGCACTGTTGGCCCTGGGATTGACGGCCCGCGAAGCGCAAGTGCTTTACTGGATCACCGAAGGCAAGACGAACCCGGAAATCGCCACCATCCTGGGCGCCGCCCCGGATACCGTGAAAAAACATACCGCAAATCTTTACGCCAAGCTTGGGGTGCCCACCCGCACCTCCGCCGCTCGGTGCGCCCTCGCGGTTCTTCTGGCGAATGCGTGACCGAGCAGGAGTACGACCATTGCCTGCGCCCGTGGACAAATAATTCTTGATTCTCATCGCTTCTGACGCATCATTCCATCCTCGATCGACAAGACGCGGGTGTAGCTCAGTTGGTAGAGCACTTCCTTGCCAAGGAAGATGTCGCGAGTTCGAGTCTCGTCACCCGCTTGTTGAATCTCTCTCGTAAGTACCTACAAATCAGTAGGTTATCTAGGGCAAAAGCAACCCAAAAGGTGATTTCCACGGCCAGTATCAAGTCATAGTAGTTATGGTAAAGCTTATTTTTTGAGTCCTTGAGGTCCTTGGAGTTGGTTTTGTCATAGGTATTAGTCAGAGAACTTCCTTGAAAGCCTATAGAAGGCGATCTATTGGTGCATCATGCCAAAACAAACTCAGCGACTCAAAGGACTCTACCGGATGGCTGAGTCACAGTATTGGTGGTTTAGTTATACAAACGGCGGACGCCGCTACCGGATCAGCCTCCGAACCGCCGACGAGGCCGAGGCAATCACCCGGGCTCAAGCAATCCTCGCTCAAGGTTTAGTGGCTGCGGAGGCTTACACGCCCAATGAACCGGCCCCCCGCAAACGGGAGATTCACGGTCTGATCGATCAGTATTTGCAAGAGGGCCAAGGCCGCACCAAGGACCCCTTGCGCAAAGTCACCGCCGACACTCGCCGGTACATCCTGCAAAAGTTTGCCAGCGATACGGAAATCAATAGAGCCGGGGAAATCAGCGGGGCTAAGATCAGCCAATGGTTGATCCAGCTCAAACGGGACGGCAAGAGTAAGGACACCCTCTGGACCTACGGAGAGCGGGTCCGTAACTTCGTCAAATACTTGATGCCCAAATATGCGCCCACCACCGCCTTGGACGGTTTCACGGTCCCAGATCAACCTTCCACCGGTCGGCGCAATTGGGTCCGCAAAGCCGAGGTAACGAAGTTAATCGATGCGGCTGATGGTGACCCGGTGCTCCAGTTCGCGCTTTACTGTGGCTTTGATGCCGGTCTGCGCCGGAATGAAATCTCGGAAGCGAGAGTCGAATGGTTTGATTTGGAAAACAACCTTCTCCACGTTGCTGAGCATGAGAATTTTGTGCCGAAGGATGGAGACAACCGGACCATTCCTTTGACCGAGCGGTTCGGAAAGTTTCTGGAAGCTTTTTTGGCAGGCCGCATCAAGGGTGAGTACGTCTTAGCCCCGGAGAAAATGGTCAAAGCGGACAGCAAATACCGTTATGATTCGGCCAAACGTGTTCGGTCTCATTTTGAGCGCTGTAAGGTCAAATCCAGCTTTCATGACATGAGGCGGAGTTTTGGCTCAAACCGAGCTTCTGAAGGCACCTCGATTTACAAGATCGCCGTTTGGCTCGGTGACAAGATCGAGGTCGTGCAGCGGTCTTATGGTCACTTGATCCCCCAAGACGATGAGATCAATAAAGGGGTATAAAAAGCCTCGGGGCGCCGATCCAAAAACCGGATCGGCGCCTTTTTTTGGTGTCTGCGGGTCCGCCCCCCTCTTTTTGAGCCAAAACCGCCGCCCGGATTCTTCGCTCCCTAAAAGTACGCGCCAAATGAGGCGAGGCGGCGGGTTGAATCTGAGTAGCGGCCAAGGTATTTTCGCGGTCCCATGAACCCGCCTTTCTCTTTCAAAGAAAACGTCGTTTGGACCTGCGAAAGCTGCGCTGCTGCTGATAAAATCACCGCCATCTTGGACTACGACGGATCTGTCCACCAAGATCCGGAAGAAGAGTTGTATCAGATTGAAAACCCGGTCCGAGACTTATTGAACGCTGAAATCGATTTTGGGCAAAACATCCTTGGAAATTTCTGGCTAGAGCGAGGGGCTTTCAACGTCATCGTCGGCCCCAGCGGAATTGGCAAATCGGTAGTGGCCATTCAAGGAGCTATTGAAGCAGCAGCAGGACTGCCGGTCTTTGGCATGGCGACCCCCGGCCCCCTTCGAGTGCTGGTGGTGCAAGCCGAGGACAGCCGCAACGACCGGATCACTCAAGTCCAGTGCGTCAAACAGATCGTCGCCTCTCAAGAGAACCTTGACCGACTGGGACTCGCACCAGAGGAGCTGATTAAACGGATCGAAGCAAATTTCCACATCTTTACCACCACACAGCTCCGGGGCGCTGAATTGTTTGAAACCCTGGCCCGGGAATTTACGGACCCCGTGAGCGGGAAATCTCGGGTGGATCTCGTCTTTTTTAATCCGGCTTTTGCTTTCCTGAAAGGGTCAGCCGGTTCCGATGAGTCGGTTAAAACCTTCCTTCGGAGCGAGCTTGCTCCCTTTCTAAGAAAGATGCACGGGGCTGCGATCGTCATTCACCATGTTCCAAAGCCACCGCGCCGGGGAGTGGCAAAACGCTCGGCTGAAACCTCGATGTACTCCCCCCACGGTTCCGCTGAATGGACTAACGCCCCTCGGGCTGTTATGACCATCGAACTAACCGGCTCCCCCAAAGTCTACGAGTTTACCATTGGAAAGCGTGGCGACAAATCGGGATGGGAACCGGATGAAGAGGGTTATTACTACCGCTATTTCTCACACGCCGCGAAAGGCCAGCCGATGCAATGGTCTCCGTCCACTGAGGAGGAAATCGCCGCCGCGACCCAAGAAGCCGGTTTAACCGATCAGGACGTTCTGACCCTCTTTACTACGAACCAGCCCGAATTGACTCGAAGTAACATCTCCGCCGCTTTGAGTGCCGCTGACTTTATTATCAGCGAGGAAAGGCTCGAGAGGAAACTGTCCGCTTTGGTGGAAAAGGAAAAACTGGTTCAGCTTCCGGCCACGGCAACCAGCGAATCAACTTATTTAAAGCCCGGTCCAGCCAAGAAAAAAGCCAAGGAGATTAACGACTCGGAGAAGATCTTTGATTTCATCCATGGATCGATGCCTGCCGGAGCGAATCTTAGCAAAATTCGAGCAGCCATGAAGAGAAAGTGCGGAAGCGGTATGGTCGATAAAATCCTGACCGCCTTAATCCAGTCCGACCGGGTCTATTGCGTCGAACGTGGAATCTCAAAATGGTACTACGTGTTGGTTCCCGGTAATCCGGCCTTCGGTTCAACCGATTGAAACATCTCCGCGTTCTAGGAGGCCCTCCACGCCTGCGAACGACAAGTAGCGTTGCAATAACGGGCGGTGGCACGCCGAGCAGTCAACGGCTTGCCGCAGGTTTGGCAGCGCAAGCCAGCCCGTTTCGCCGCCCGTCTGGAGGTCCGCTGTTCGTTCAAAGCTTTGAGCTGATCGGACGTGGCCGCAACGCTATCGGACATATCTTTAGCTGCATCTGCAACGCTATCGGACAGTTGGCGCGACGGTTGCTGAGCCGGGGCCGTTTTGGTTTTGGTTTTGCGTCTCCTTACCCATTCTGTCAGCCCGGTCGGCAACGGCGGTGGTTCCGGCTTCAACCCGGGCGGACGGCGAGCCTTGAATTTATCTAACATGGCTTCCGCGACCTTCACCTCATGCTCAGTGTTGCCGCGTGCCGGGTCGGCCTTCCTAGCGATCTTGTCGATTTTTGCGCGGTCAACGTCGCCATGGGTTTCGCGCCACCAACCTTCATCGATCAGCTTGCGCTTGCCATCTGCGATGTCCTGAAGGCGTTTCAGCATGTCTCCATCTCTGACGTTCGCCTTTTTGCACCGGCTCAACAGCTTCGCGGCAGCTTCGCGGATTTCGTTAGTCACTTTTATCATACTGCAACGCTAACGGACGCTAGAACGCTAACGGACATTTGTCAATTTTACGCGGACAGTTTAGCGTAGGAAACAAAAAGATCCCGGCCACTGGGTAGCTCTCCGACACCCTGATGACCGGGACCGGGGCCGAGCTATGCAGAACCCGGGCACCCAAGATCCTTTTCGCGTTTGGATTTGGGGGTGGATGTCATGGTCCCTCAAGACGTGAGCCGGAAAACCGCCGTTGCCGAACGTAAACCCCCGGTCCGCCCGGTCTAATCCTTGAGGACCCCCATCACTACCCGCATGAACATCATCGAGCCAGTCATTACGCTCTCTTCTTTTACTTCGACATGATCGAAGTCCGGATTCGTTGGCACATCCACCTCAAGCGCCCACCATCGGCTGATCTTGGTGATAAGCTCTTTCAGACATTCAAGAAGCCTCTTATCCACTTCTATTTCGGTGGACCCGATCAGTCTCGGCAATTCAAGGGCAATTTCGTCTCGGTGTTCTCTGATCTACAAGATTAGTTCTACATCTTGGCTTGTGATTGCTCCCTGATTTCGCAGCCAGAGATAAGACGCAATGAAGGTATCTTTTTTGTGCAAAGTCTTAACCTTTTTATTATACTCCACCCGCTTCTTTGATTGGTCCTCACCCTCGTAGATGAAGAAGGATTTTGGCCGATCGACAATCTCTTCTTTCAAAAGCTCATAAGCAGTTATGAAAATGGAGGCTTCGATCAAGTATCGCTTCAATTTCTGCGGATCAAGGAATTTCTCCCAAGCTTTTAGGTTGTCCTTTCGATTTTCCATACCGCCGTCCGGGTGCTAGCGGCTTTGGTTATCGGGACCGGAGCGGAGCGGAATGCGGTCATCCGGTCCTGACTTTTCACCTTTTTGAATCCAATCTGGACTTCGCATCCAGACACAATCGACGCCCAAGAAAGAGCTGACCTCGATCGCCAGTGCTTCCTTGTTTTCAAAGGGATGCTGGCCATCGATAAATTCAAACGGCATGTTTGAGCCCTCTTTCAAAGTCGCCATCCCCCGCAAGTCCTTATAGATGTCGCGACCGTCCTCGGTCCTTAGAAACCATGTTGCCCTAACCTTCATGCCCTGCTTTTTGGCAGGTTTTCGTCCGAAAGAAAAGATCCCGGCCACCGGGCGATTACCTAACCCTGATGACCGGGACCGGGGACCGAGTTTGTGGCACAGGGAATCCTCAAAATCCGGTTCGCTTTTGGTTTTGGGGCCGGATGTTCCGTTTACATTGGAACCATAAAGGGCGCCGGAGCCGGGATCATCTCAGGGTTAACTCAGCCAAATAGGATATCAAGCGCGTCCGGAGAGAATGTCCGAACCTTGGCGCCGAGAAACACCAATCGCTCAGCGCGGTCCCTTGGGTAAACCGGCCTTGGCGATAGCCGTGCCATCCGGCAGCAAGACTGCGAAATACAGCTGCCTGAGCCAGCCGCTACTCCTCCTCCACACTGGTTCACTCATCGCCTTCCTCCTTCGGGGCGTGCGCTGGTTGCCAGTCCAAGGGATGCCAACCGTATTCCGTGTGCAGCCACCATTTGTCACTCACTAAAACTCGCGTTCCGGCTGGTTTGATGTTGCCGTTACTATCGTGGAATTGGGGGTAGTCCACCTTTCCAAAATTGAGGTCCATGTCCCGATGTGCCCAAGAGCGATGAGGCGGCTTGAGCACAGCATCACGTTTTTCCTGAACCTTCTCGGTCACTATCGGTGTGGGGTCGCCGGTAAAGTAGCGTGCCATACACTGCTGACGTTATTAGGACCATCGCCGCGCCGACCACGATCCTAATAGTCAGGGTAGACCTTTCTTCAGTCCGGTTTGCAATCGGCGCGTCCTCTTGGCCAGTGTATGGCGTTAGTTGCTTGGTTAAATTCGGTACAGCGAAACACCTTTTCTGGTGAACTTGGACGCCGCCAATCTAGAACTGGCCGGAAGCCAAAATGAGTAAAACGATCTACTTCCAACCGCCAATCATCGTTCAAGAGCTTGACGAACCAAATTGGCATTAAACAGTTTCAGTTGATTCACGACTTAGCGGGTATGAACGTTTTTGTCAGAGTTGACCAGAGCATCAAGCCAGAGGTGGCGACCTTCATCTGTGAGAGACACGGCTTTCGTCTGGAAATAAAATGATAAATATCCGCCGTTATCTCTGTGATCCTTTTTTCGTCGTAAGACACTTCAGGGCGAAGCTAAGGCCCTGTAAACGGTGTGGACATCAACCGATCTTTATTGAAAGCGGTCTGGACTGGCCGACTTATCCTTTTCCAGCTTCCGGAATTTTCCGCTGTGGTGTAACGTGTGTGGTCAGGAAGTGGAAACATGTTTTAAGACGTGCAAAGTGCCATTCCGGAAACGGAATGGCCGTGCTACTTATGCTCGCAGCATCGATTTGAACATCCAGCCGGTCCAGATGGTGGTCCGATGGAATCAGCTTAATGGATAAGTCTTCTTTACATGGAACCGATCTGCGAGGAAGAAAACCGGCGGGAAGCAGAACTTGATGTTTTACGCATCAAGATCACTGAAGAAGACCCCGAATATTGGGATCGACTGGCTGACCGCATTATCGCCGAAGCTGAAGCGCAAGGCGGTAGTATTACAATGGAAGAGCTTCTTGGACTGCCTGCCTCCAGCCGATGAAGGTCAATAGCGTCATGAGCGATTTGCAAGATAAGTTGGATCGCGGCGAAATAACACCACCGGAATTATTCGATGCATGGGACGAACAGATGGCCGAGAATGAGGGCCTTGACCCCGGCATTCATGATCGGCTGTATGAGCATTTGATGAAGAAGTATCCGGGTGAGGGCATGAATGCGGACATTTTCTTTTCGATAGAAGAATCGTGTCCGACAAATAGCTTGGATGGCTCAGTGGCCCAATAATCACTGAAAGTGGGAGGCTGCTTATACGTATTTGCATCCTGAAGAATTCACGGAAATGGAAGGCGGCCCCTTTGGGGTCACAAACCTTGAACTCCGGGCGTCTTCCCGATCGTTAGGTTTTTCCGCCTTTGTTCTTGCCTCGATACTGATCGGCACCCACTTCGAACAGCTTGGATTTGCCCCAGACTCTTTTATATCCTGCGCTCCCGGCTGCAATGACCAAAATCGCGGCTCCTATCCAGTTGAATGCAGCCTCTCTGCCGGAAGGTGCAAATAAAATTACACTGCATCCAAGTAAAAAAAGAACGACTGCGATAATCAGCGTAAGGCGCTTTGTTCGCGCCTCTTCCCGGATGTAGATTTCATGCACCCGAGTGCGTTCCTGAATGAAGGTTATCTCGCTTTCAGGTTCTCCCATAAATTCTTGAGATCCTACGGCGTCCCAAGGAGGAGTTACTCGAAGCCGATTGCGCCGTTTCGACTCCTCTCGCTGACGATCAGATGACGGTTTCATTAAGAGTGTAGGCTGAACCTGCGGACACATCGTGACAATCTTTTTGGGTATGTTTCGCTACACTCAATCAGTATGAATTTGGTCGGCAGGTTTCATTTACAAAAATCCCAAAGTTCCGATGACAATATAGATTTGACTTACACCGTTGCCCGGCAACCGCCGAGACTAAAATTACCTCAGAATTAGCCGGTGATTAGTGAGAAGCGTTTAACCGATGCTAATCGAACAAATCACATCTTCACTGTGATATTCCCGGCACCAGCCCTCACTAAAAGTCGCGATACCGTCGCCGGGTGCACAGCGAACAGCCTAGCGGCGTCAGCGGCAGTTTTGGTGCCCGTTGCAACCATTGACACGATCTCATCCTGTTGATTGGGTCGGAGTTTTGGCCGTCGCCCTCCAATTCGGCCTTGCTTTCGGGCAGCATCCAAACCGGTCTTTGTTCGTTCGCGGAGTATCGCTCGTTCGAACTCGGCAAATGCTCCGACCATCTGCATCATCATGCGGCCCGGAGCAGTGGTCGTATCGATTGCTTCGGACAAACTCCTGAACCCAGCTTCAGCCTCCTTAATCCGTTCCATGATCATCAGGAGGTCCCGTAGGGAACGAGAAAGTCGGTCGAGACGGGAGACGATGAGAATATCGCCTTTACGCATTTGATCCAGAAGGCGCTGCAACTCGGGCCTATCCCATCTGCCTCCGGACGCCTTTTCACGGAATATCTTCTCGCAACCCGCTGACTTTAATGCGGAGACCTGTGCGGCGGTATCCTGCTCGTTGGTTGAGACACGGGCATACCCTAACTTCATTGCGCAAACCTCTCGCCATTCATTTTCATTACGCAATACATTTCAGCAACTTCCGGAGCCGCTTTCCTCCGTACTAGGGATTTCGGTGCTTAAAGGATCGTTTGAGCAACGGCGGCTTCGTCCACGGGACAAGGGCGCGGATTCGCATTAACCTTATCCAAATCCTCAGCACGTTTTAACTGAGGTTCGAGGCAGCGGACAGTTTTTTCGGGCATAGCCGTCGTCAGCGTTGCGCGAATGGAAGGTGAATGAATTGTGTTTGAGCCAGACGTGCCTAAGTATCTGGCCCTGGCACGCTAATCTCTGCCTATCAGAAACGGAGGAACCATGAGATACTATCCGTATCTAGGTCCTTGGTCAGCTAGCCGCCAAGGAGAAGCTTTTATCGCTTCGAAGGATTGATTTCTGCTCGGAACAAACAACACATCCAGGGAGCTGATGGAACCCCTTGATGGGAAAGGAAGAACTAAGGCACCTTTGCTCGCTAAATCGTCGAGCATTAATATTTAAATCAACCGATACAGTCTGATCATTGCAGGAATCGCTGAGGGCGATACGGCGATTCTGAGAGCGCGACTTTCGCTCCGAGAATGATTATCGCTACACGGCAGGTGTGGGTTGAAATCAGGCGCTTTCAATGGAAGCGAAATTAACCGACTGAGCCACTTTATTAAAAGTGATCTCAGTCGCCCCCTCGGATAATTACTAATTTAGCGACGAGAGCGGCTATTTAGTCGCAACCGTAGCCTTTGGCAGTGAAGCGAAAATCGGGTCAATACGTCTAACTCTAAGGAAGGATCGCGCAATATGAGCAGCCGATTTTTCTACGTCCAATTGAAGTTCACTCCGAAAATCAGGGCTGACAGCGTGCCGAGGAATAAACAACACGGGGCGGTCGTTGAAGTTCCGACAGATCTCGTTCAGCGAAAGCAACTGGCAATTATGAACGACAATCGGAGGGAAAAGACAATCGCCCTTGATCTTGCGCGGAGAGCTGCCCTCGGCACATTCCCGACCGTTGAGGAGCGAGTCCTGGGATTGTACCATGAAGATGTAATTTGGTATGAGGACCAGCCTGCCGTGATGAACGAGCGACCGTGCGACAACGAAGAAAATGGCACAAGGGCGTGGCGAATCGCGGTTCTTCCCCCGCAATTCCCCTAAAACCTACGGGCTCGATCCAGCAACAGACTAACTTACTGTCCTCGATACCGCGCCGAATCACGCCAAGTGGATCAGTCCTCGGGACCAATCATTTTAGCGACACGCCGCAGGATCGAGGGTAGCAGTTCGTTCAGTCCGCTATCCGCATGCACCGCATAGCCGGTTCCTTCCTTGCCGTTTACCACCACAAGAACCACTGCCTCCCCTTCGCTCATGACGCGAGCGACCTCTGCGACTTTTTCATATTTGGTATCCATGAAACCTTCTTTTGTAATCGATTACATACTGGGACATGGTCGTCTGGGAAGGGTGAGTTGGATTCACGTAGACTTTTAACTATATTGAGTCCCGAAGGAATGTGCTTCCACGGCTGTCAGAAAATCGATACGCAAAAAACCTTGCCGTTTTTCAGCTAACGAATCTGTGCGAAAACCTTTGGATTAACAACGGAGGAAGGAAATGACGCCTGTCCAATACTCTTACCTGGGCCATTTGGCGAAGTCTCCATTGACGGTTACAATTTCTCGATCATTTGCCGGATTTCGTCCTTACTCTTTCCAAGCTTCTTTTGCAGTCTTCCAAGCAATTCGTCTTCTTTACCTTCAGAAAACACCAAATCGTCATCGGTAAGATTTCCGTACTGCTGTTTAAGCTTGCCCTTCAGCTCGTTCCACGAACCTTTCATTTGCAGCTTGTTCATAGCAATTTAGACGTTCAACCGGTTGCTGTTGTTCACCTCCGGCTTGGGCGAAAAAATTGCACGCAGGTGATACCCGCGCCGATGCCTACCGAAGCTTCTTCGCCGCGTCGCCGAAAGAGACGCCTATAGACCCTTGGCCACTGCGTTTAGACCGGTCGTCGATGAGAACTGAATTGTCACCGCCGTCGGAATGGTTACATACCTGCACCATCATCACTGGTGAACCGAATGAGCTGCGGGAGATCCATACTCGGATACCGATCATTCTCCGGAAGAGCACCATGATGCTTGGTTATCCGGTGAAGCTGGAAAAGACCCGCTCAGAGGGATTTCGGGGAGCCTTCACGCTTTCCTGTGCAACCATCTGGGAACACAGCCACCAGCATGTTCACGGGGATTCCCCCACGGTGGAACGAGAATGGAGCGCATTAAAACGCGGTCTGATGCTCACATTGGAAATCGCTGTTGGAACAGTCGCAATCTTCGCTTGGACTGATGGCAGCCTGTAAACAGGAACAGGAACAGACCGTCAACGAAACTGATCAGGAGTTCCGAGCCATTCAGTTGAAAGTTTTGGGCGACCTTTCTGGGAGCGGTCGATTGATGGTGCTTCAGTTTACTGAAATTATTATAGTTACTATTTTACTTGATTGTTACGGGAAATCTTGAATTATTTTCTTTCTATGTTAAACTGGGATTTCGTTAAAGCTGATCCGATACGTATCGAGCGATCGAAGGAGCGATACGTCTTGAAGTCACGGTCGAAAGGGACAATTGCAAAGGCACGATCATGGTCACGCGAACGGAAGGCGAGAAGTTCGCAATCAAAGTATTCCGCGATTACCGGAAAGCTCTGCGCTGGTGCGAAAACTTGATCGCCCGGTGATCATGTTCAAGACTTGATGCATCACAAGCCTCATTGTTCGGTTTGTTCAGTAAAGACCCAATTCACAGAAAGCCTCGCAATGCTGATATTGGAGTGACCGGGAGTTGCACGCATCCGGACGCTAGCGAACCACGACGGAGGAAGCGTTTACGATCGGTAACGGACGCTTCAGCTAGGTTCCACTTCCGGAGGAGTGAATTTCTTTAACGCGATCTGCCGACTTCTCATGTACGAAGGGTCCTTCTCGACTCGGTTCTCTGATTTGCTAATCTCAACCGATTTCTTCGTTTGTGCCGAATCCGTCTCTGCCGGAGTTGGATTGAGATCTGTCTTTTCGGTGTCCATAGATCCTCTTCAGCTCATAAACGTAATGGTTTCAAGTATTGCAATAATTTTGAATTCCCGTCAAGTGAGTTGTACTGGGAGCGAAAAATGCTTTGAAGTAGGTAGTCACGGATGACATAAACCCAAACGCGATGCGCTCCGATGCTTGAGTCCGAACTGGGCCAAAGATCCGAAAATCGCTTACAAGACAGTCAACGCGAGGGTCGAGTCAGTTGACACCGCGCCGTCTTATTGCCAAGCGTTCAAGAAACGCCGTTGCTTGATTCCCTTCGATGGCTTTTTCGAACGGAAAAAAGTTCCGGGCGACAAAATCCCGTACTCGCGATTGGGTCACCTAAGGCTGCATTAGCGTCACCCCTGCGGATGGGACCGGTCATCCGGGCATTGTCATATCGCCCGTGTCCAATTGCCGCTTGGCGTCGTCTCTAGATGTTGGGGTATCGATCATCAAAAGGCTTGATCTCTTGTGAATGAGAAAATTTTTCCGAATTCTCTGCCGAAGGACGCGCATTCAAAAGTGGTAAATAAGGAATTTAAAGGCTGTTGGCGTACTTTTGTGACAAAATGATACTTTTATTTTCTATTTTAAGAATAAATTCCACGTATACTGAAAATATTGGATACGCGCATTTGTATAAGTTCCGGACTAGATCGCACTAGTGTATCACCAAAACGATTGGAGATTTCTCTTAAAGTTTTGGTCATCGCAGCGTTGTTTTTATGTCGGCCAGCAATCGCGCAAGAGCAAACCGGGTGGCAATTTGACTCGCTGCATGAGAATTCAAATGTTTCCAAGCCAGACGCCCAACAAGTGCATGAGGTCATGCTCAAAATGCTCGACCGTTGGAACGCCCACGACATCGAGGGATACATGGAGACCTACTGGAAATCGCCCGAACTGTTGGTCGTCGTTGACTCCGAGCAGTTTAACGGCTGGCAGCAACTTCATGATTCCTACCTCAATGGTTATCCCAATCGAGTCGCGATGGGGTTCATCCAGCCCGAACGAATTCAAGTGAAGCTCCTAAAGTCGGATTTCGCACTGGCCCTTACTTGGTGGTCGGCTTCCTTTCCAACCTCCCAGCGAACGGTGGTGGGAACCAGCACAATGAACCTCCAAAAGTTTGACGATGGCTGGAAGATCGTGGCGTCCCACACCAGTATTTCCGATTTGTGAATCGTTTCTCCGGTCTTCTTTTCGTTTTTAGCTGGCAACTACTGCCGCGACGAGAGGGAAATCAACTCGACTCTTTTGCACGATCGCCTCACCCAACTTGGCGGAATTTCTAGGCAACTGAGCTTACTCCCCCGTTTCCATCGCCACAAACTTGAGCCAATACGTCGATGAACTTGGAAGCAGCCGGAGCGGTCAGGGAATCCGGTTTCCAGACGGCCCCGACCGGCATCCACGCTCGATCCTCGGGAGGTAAATCGCGGAAAATCACATCCTTGGCTGGTACCTTCTGCAATGGCTCGCTGACCATCGCTAGCCCGTAACCCGCCGCTACAAAGGCGAGTGCGCTTGGGGCTCCGTCCGCTTCTTTGACAATTCGCGGCTTGAAACCAAAGCGACGACAAACCTTCAGGAGCCAGTCGCCGTAATTCGGGTACATGCGATTTAGCCCGATAAAAGGTTCTTCTTTCAGAAGCGACAAAGGGATCTCCGGCTTGTCGGCGTAAGGATGTGACTTTGGCAGCGCCAGTTTCACCGGGTACTTAGTCAAGAGTCGGACCTGTAATAACTCCAACAACGGGCGATCGCTAGGCACCAATAAGCCCACGGCGATGCGCCCCTCCAATAGCGCCCTCTCCTGTGATATACAATCCATCTCGATGCAATCGACGACAATGTCTGGCGCAGTGAGCCGCCAGACTTCGAGTGCCTTACCCAAAAATTCGTGCGTGAGCGCGGACATATAGCCAATGGCCAATTCCCCAATCTCGCCGCGACTGATTCGTTGGGCTTTTCTGATCGAGGCATGACATTCTTCGAGGATTCTTCGGGCGTCGATCAGAAACGATTTACCTGCCGGTGTTAGCGCCAGGCCTTTGTTCTGTCTCTCGAACAAATCGAGTCTCAACTCGCCTTCCAAGTCGTGGATTTGCTTGCTAAATGGTGGTTGAGAGACGTGCAATCGATCGGCAGCGCGGGTAAAGTTCAGTTCTTCAGCAGCAGTGACGAAGTATTCTAGATGGCGAAACTTCATGGAAGGTTTTGCTCCGGCTCCGACCATCTTTGTTTAGAGCTTAGGCCGACCGAAGAGGCGTCAAAGATCGAATTAAAATCTAGCCCTGCGCACGCTTGAATTCAAGGGGGACCTGATTAACTTCCGATCAAAAGAAGGCTGACTTCGACCGCGTGTTTCCTCAAACCGGTGGGATGCCTGTAAACGTCCTCTTTCCCTCAGAAAACTCAGGTCGGGGCTTCTAGGTCGTACGTCACGATGCGGCGCACGGCTGGCAGAGCATTCCATCTGGGACTAGAGGCGGTTCAGCGATCCGGACCACTGCCCGTCAATTTGTCTTTTTCCCTTTGCAAATAATACTGACGGCTGATGCCTACCAACCCTTGCGCAATGTCGGAAGGGGCTAAAATAAAATCTGCGCCTCCCGTTTGGATGGCGCTGCTTGGGATCCCAAAAAAGGAGGCAGAGTTTTTCTCCTCCGCGAAAGTAATCCCACCTGCCTCTTTGATTGCTTGAATACCTTTTGCTCCGTCCGACCCGCTCCCAGAGAGGATAACGCCAATGACATTTGGCCTTCTCTTCTCAGCAAGCGAAAGGAAGAGAATATCAACGGGACGGTGGGGTCTTTCGGCAGGATCGCGACTCGTTAAATGCAGTACGTGACTGGTTATTGTCAGGGTCGTGTTGGGTGTAATCACGTACAGGTGGTCAGAAAAGATTTCGCCCTCCCGAGCTTCTTCGACGGGCAGTGCGGTCCTGTTGGAGAGATTTTCGCCAAGTGACTGCCATGTGCCGGATCAAGATGTTGTACGAACACGTATGCCATGCCCGTGCTTGCCGGAATGCCCGAAAGAAGGGCGGAAATTGATTCAAGTCCACCGGCTGAGGCGCCTATGCCAACGATCGGAAAGGACATCGCTTTTTCCTTAGTCTTACGCTACCACCCCCTCCGACGAAAGCGTCGCAAAAATGAGAGAGGTCGGAAGTTTATAAGTCGCTACCAGAAGAGCATCACGATGCTTCGTTATTCGGAGAAGCTGGAAAGGATGTCTTGGTCCCGTTTCCGGCAGAGCAGATAAAAAAATAAAAATGGCCATTCAGTACGAGCGAATTCACCGAAAATAATGACGCTGAGATCATCGCGCCGGATGGGAGCTTAGACTCCGAGTTCCACGCGCTACCTCGCTACAATCCTGTTCACCCTCTTGCTGGCGGCTCCGGCAATCTCGGCTGATTGTTTCGACACCGAGGTGCATGGAGGCGCACTAGAGTACCTTTTTGAGATAATTAGCAGGACCGGCCAATCTCTCTGGATCGCCTCGTTCTCAAATATCAGTATTTTTTGAAAATCTTGCACTTCTGAGAAAATACAGGGACACAGACCGTAGAAGATGTAAGCTTGTTAAACCATGAGAGCCGCGACACCGAAGGATAAAGCGACGGAGGCATTTCATCCGGACCTCCCTGAAGAAGATTCATGGTTTGATCCAATTAATTTGGAAAAGGAACGACTCGACGAGGAAGATGCGGGAAAGAACCGGCAAATCGAAAGCTGGCATTCCTTCGAAACATTTTGAAGATTTATCGCCTCGGAGATGGTCGTTGAGTCGAGAGTGTTCTAGGGAGGCGGCTGACGAATGTTGAAGCCGTACGGGACGATTTTTCCGACCCGGGTATGCGCTGATCGCTTTAGGATGATGCGACGCCTCTGAAATCGGCAGGTCCAAAGAGGAGTAGGATGAACTCTAAGAGCCTTCTTACTTCTTTACGGCATTGGTGCCTTTCTGGATGCTCGTGAAACGGCAACCGGCCAATGACCGGCTAGAGCCCGAGCTTTTAGCGCGGCTCCGAAATTCTGCGAAAGGGCCAAATTACGCTCGGCCTTCCGGTTATCCTCGGATGCGTTAGAACTTGCCTGCTGGACGAACTGGAGGACTCCGGAGCTTCGAGAAAACGGGCATCGGAGCCAACAAGAGGTTCGCATTTCTTGTATTATGGTGAATATGGTATATATGGTTCATGGTGGAGATAATATGGACACCAGTCAAAGGCGGATTGCTCGGGAAGAGCCAAGGTGGCCACTATTTCATATACAAAAACCTCGACCTTGAGACGGGATCGAATCGCTGGTTCGGCAACTACATTAAATTCGGGGGGCAGGAAAGTCTGATAATTTTCAGTGGATGCGACAGCCTCGAAGATGCGCAGGCATCGTGCGAAAGACACGCACAAAATAGAGGTGAGGCGCTCTAGCACAATGTCCTTTCTGGACTGCTCCTTTTTTGGACAGGTATTCGCCCTGCCGGTGATGCCTATCTGAGGGAGTGGTCTCGCTTACCAAATGTGTTGTCGCTTTAGATCGGCACCACGGGACGAACTCGGGAGGGTCCGGCGGGGAATGAGCCCAAGAGCGTTTTGGAGTTTGCGGGACGATAATCGCTTAACTGTGACATCCCAAAACGAAACATCATAGGATTTCAGAATGACCGTGCCATTTATCTTTTGCGCGTCAATTACAGCGATCAGCGCAATAATAAGCCTCGGATTCTCAATAGCGGCGGCACTAGGTGCGACCGGTACTGCCCGTACCATGGCACTTTATGCCTGTGCGCGAAGCATGGCTTTGGTGATCGCCAGCGCGGTGCCATTTCAAACGGGGTCAACTGAATGGTTCCAAGCCATAGCATGGAGCATGATTATCGTTCAGGCATGTGATGCCGTCATAGGCACGACGATCAAAGATCGCATGAAAACCTTTGGTCCAGCAGGAACCTCCTTATTGAACATTGTGGCGGTCATTTGGCTAATCCAAGCTGTTCCATAATGGAGATTCACTGAGATCATCGCCTCGGGTGGGAGCTTAGACTCCGAGTTCCATGCACCATCTCGCCACAATCCAGATCACCCTTGCTGGCCGCTCCAGTCATGTCGGTTGAACTGTTTCGATACCGAGGCGCGGCAAAGGACGGCGGCACGCTGGAATACGTCTTGAGGGTGGAGAACAAAATTCTCCCAACGCCGTGACGAAAGAAAAAGCGGCTGAGATCGCAGCGGATTTCACGACGACATTCTATCACGTACAGGTCGGAGCACTGGAGACTCAGAAATTTCGGACAACGCCCCTTCCATTTTGGCTGATCTGCTTTTCGGACACGGTTAAAGGACCGATTAAGAATATGTTCTTTGTCGTTCTGCTGGCGGACGGGACGGTTGTTGTGCCAAGGGTGCAGAAGCTGCTGTAGTCAATGGCGCGAAGCGGGGCGATTTAATTTGTTGTCGATGAACACGTATCGATGATTTTTGTAGAACCAGTGCGCGCTTTTACGGGACCAAAATCCTTTGGGCTGATAACTCCAGTACGGCGGATCCGAATAATAGCTGCAAAGTCTGTCAGCGGTCACTCAAAACCAGCCACTAAAGGTCGAAATTAAGGACTTCAAAACCAGCCACTTTTTGGAACCGAAAACAGCTCCTCAGGATCACGCGGATGCGGGACCAATGGGGCATGTCGAACGTCCTCAAAGTGAGTCTGCAAGCAACGATCTACAGTTTACATGGCAGAGGCTGGTCCCGGCGGCGGATCGCCCGCGAGCTTGGGATCAATCGAGAGACCGTTGGGCGGTATTTGCTGTTGGCAAAACCAGCCGTTTCGACCACCGGGGTTGAGGGAGCAGGCGAAGCAAAACCAGCCATTTCGACCACCGGAGCTGAAGGAACCGGTGAAGCAAAACCAGCCATTCCGATCGCCGGGGATGAAGGAACCGGTGAAGCAAAACCAGCCATTCCGACCGCCGGTAAAGGCACTGGACGAAAGAGTCAGTGCGAACCCATCATGGCTAAGGTTGAAGTCGGGTTAAGTGCGCAACGTATTTACCAGGATTTGGTAGAGGAAAGCGGCTTCACTGATTCCTATCAATCCGTAAAGCGCTTCGTACGCAAGCTGCGATCGATCCAGCCCGAGCGGGTTTGGCGCCTGGAATGTCAGCCGGGGGAAGAACTTCAGCTGGATTTCGGTTTGGGCGCCCCGATCGATGACGCTCAGGGTAAGACGCGCCGCAGTTGGGTGATGCGCTTGGTCCTGAGCTATTCGCGTAAGGGCTACAGCGAAGCGGTTTTTCGCCAAGATACCGAGACCTTCCTGCGGTGTTTGGAAAACGGGTTGCGTAGTTTTGGCGGAGTGCCCCTGTTGCTGAATCTGGACAACTTTAAAGCCGCGGTGCTCAAGGCCGACTGGTTTGATCCGGAAATTAATCCGAAGCTGGCTGACTTTTGCCGACACTACGGCTTCCATGTCGTTCCGTGTCGTCCCGGGACGCCTCAACACAAAGGCAAAGTGGAGCGCGGGGTCGCTTACGTGCGCTCCAACGCTCTGAAAGGACGACGCTTTAAGTCCCTGAGTGAAGAAAACCTCTTTCTTAGTCACTGGGAAAGCTGTGTCGCCGACAAGCGTATCCATGGCACGACGCGCAAACAGGTCATGGCCTGTTTTCAAGAGGAACGCCCTCACCTTCAACCACTGCCAAACTCGCTTTTTCCCGCCTACCAGGAAGCCAGGCGCAACGTCCACCGCGACAGTTACGTCGAAGTCGGCCGCGCCTTCTACGAAGTACCCGCCGAGTTCATTGGCCACCAGGTCTGGGTCCGCTGGGATAGTCGCTGCGTTCGCGTTTTCAACGAGCGGATGGAGCAGATCCAAATTCATACCCGAGTTGAACCAGGTCGCTTTAGCCGGGTCTTGGGAGTCGGCGGCTTGCACGCTCCAGTGCTTGGTTCGTGCCGCTATTGGATCAGCCGAGCCGGGGTTCTTGGCGACGAATGCGGTCAATGGGCTCAAGGGGCCTTTGACACTCGAGGAATCCAGGCGCTGCGCTCCATTATGGGCTTGTGCGATCTGATCAAGCACCACTCGGCTAGCGCCATCAATCACGCCTGCGCCAAGGCGCTCAAAGCCGGCACCTACCGCTTTAAAGATCTTCGACGTCTGATCGGCCAACAAACCGAACAAACAATCTTCACCTTCGCCGATCACCATCCCCTGATCCGTGACCTAACAGTCTACTCGAACTTTATTAATCAGTTCCACTCTCATGAACAACACTCTTAAAAAACACGCCCATTCTCTGCGCCTATCCGGATTACTTGAGAGCCTGGATTTGCGTTTGCAGGAGGCTGAAGCCAATCGGTTGCCCTATGCGCAGTTCCTCGAACTTCTGTTCCAGGACGAGATGAATGTCCGCCATCAACGGCTCTTTAACCGGCGTTACAAACTGGCCGATTTCCGTGAGACGCGTTTGCTGGACAACTTCGACTTTAGCTTTAATCCGGGTATTAACCGCGCCCAGATCTATGAACTGGCCACTGGTCACTTCGTCTCACAGCGCCGCGACGTGCTCCTGGTCGGTCCTCCGGGTGTCGGCAAAAGTCATTTGGTGCAGGCTATCGGCCGCGAAGTACTCAAAGCCGGCTTCCTGGTCTTTTACCGCTCGATCTTCGATCTAGTGCGCGAACTACTCTCCCAGGAGACCCAGGCTAGCGAAGGCCGCCTCTTAAAGAAATATCTCAAGCCCGATTTGTTGATCATTGACGATATGGGACTCAAAATCTTGCCGCAAAAAAGCGGCGAGATCCTCCTGGAAATCATCATGCGTCGTTACGAAAACCGCTCGACCATGATGACCTCCAATCGACCCATCGAAGAATGGGGAAAGTTGCTCAGCGATGTCCCTGCAGCCAGTGCCATCCTCGATCGCTTGCTTCATCATGCTGAAATCATCCCCATCAACGGTCGAAGTTACCGACTTCAGCCCAAACCTAAACGCGGCGCCGAATCAGAGCGCTCCGCATTCACCAGTTCCAGTTCAAATCCGGCATAAACGGCACCTCCCTACGGGCTGCCCTCCATTTATTCCGTTTTGCTCTGGATCTGGAAGAATGCTCCGCGCAAACCGGGTCACTGCCATTTGCGTTTGATTGGTGTTCGCTCGTTCCTCGCTTCCACCAATCAAACGCAAATTACAATCTCTTGAAACCTAACTTGCCAATCCCTCTCAATACCTTTACCTAATCAAAAAAGTGGCTGGTTTTAATTCGACCTTTAGTGGCTGGTTTTGATTCGACCGCCGACAAGTCATCTCGTCGTAGACGCGAGTAACAAGAGACTGAGTTTCAGCCTTTTGCGACACGCCAATTGATGTCGCCATCAGTCCCAGTAAGAAGCAACTCATTCTCATACGGCGTACTAAAAGACGTGCGAGATCAAGTGCCTATTCGAATGCATCTAGTTAAAAAGCTCTGAAGACGAGCTGCCTCGTTTATGAGGCTTCGACGACAAATGTTTCTTTGCTGTTGTCCCCCAAACTGAATTATTGTTCAGGCGAGAAGTTCAGCCACCGGCCCAGAAGACCTTTGATGCCGAGGGCGCGGCCTTGGAACATGCTTTGACGAAATCCTTCCGGATTCGGAACGAGGCAAAAGTTTGTGTTCGTCGGTCCGCCGATTTCGGGACGCAACCATCAAGGAAGAATGCAAAAGCGACTATCCGCACGCTCTTCAGGCGATGTTGAAAGCGCTGGATCGGCTGGGGTTGCCGGGAGGAAGAGGGCGCAGAGAAGACTCCGCCCACTAGTACTTAGCATGACGGCGCGTCACCATCCTTCGAGGCGTTGCCGGTCTACTAATCGCCATTGGCCTCACAATTCGTCCGTCCTCAAGAACGGCAGCATAAAATGTCTGACGAGTTTGGCCAATCTTGCCGTTCATTTGAACGAGATAATATGGGACGGGCCCCGTTTGATATTGGACCGAATCCACCTTTACAAAGCTTGCATTATAGAAACCACCAGGTTTATCGGCTCCCAAATTCGTTAAACCACCAGTAGTCTCCAATCCTGCTGCCCATCCGACTGCTATGATCGGCACTTCATTCTGGGAGATCTTGGCAGTATCGGCCTTTGCCGGTGGCAGGTTGGGAGGAACTTCAAGTCGATAATACTGATCAACTCCATTATCTAGGCGCACATTGAAGGTAACGCCGTTCGTGGTCGCCGCCATCGTGGGAACAACCAGAGCAAAAGTAAAAACAGTCAAAAGCCGAGCGTACATATAAACAGGGATTCTCCTTTCGTATCTAGGAATTTACCGGGTCGCTGCACTCGTGGAAAGGGCTTTCTCCTTTTTCTCCGAGACTCTACCAGCCTTTCCTATGTTGGCGGCGGCTGTCTTCAGGCGGCAAAGCCGACCGCAAGGCGCGCACGAGGGCTATCCCTTCGGCTTAGTTCACAATGGGTACGACCACCCCGACCCATCTTAAGGGGGGTTACTAAGTGTTGAAACCAGCGTTCAGACGTTAAAAGCATCTAAAGAGGAAGAGTTTGCGGTCGGAAAACTTCAGGCTTGGTTCCCCGGTGCAGCCGGAAAAGAAATCTGGTCCCTTACCCGGCGGACCGAATGAAGGCGAGGCCGATCAGTGCTCGCGTAAATAGTCCAAAAAACTCTGCCGCCGAAATCGTAGCACCGATCGAACTGGTTACAGGGCGCGGTTGGTGTCTGATCCACAGCTTCAGACACCGCTCTGATGGAAGAAAACTCAAGCCTTTCCCTTGCCTCCATTTTTTCTCGCAGTGATTCGAAAACCCAAACTCAATACCTTACGAAAAGCACCCCGCCCGACGAATTCAATTTCCAATTGAATGTCGCTTTGCTTGTTTATTTCCCTCAACGCATGATCAAGCGCTCGCTGCTTAACGTTGGCCCAAAGTTCAAGAGGCGCGTCCTGAACAACCTTTCCTGAGTTATCCTTAACATCTTCCAAGCCCAATATTTTCCGCAAGGTACCTACGCTGACCCGCTTCTGCCCGACCACCAAATACTGCTTTGCCCATAGGTAAAGGCGCGTGGAGTAATGGCTTTTCAGCCGGACAGCGGGTTCGTCCAGACGTTCTTTCAACACGCGCCAGACATTCTCGTAGTTGTTATTTAGGCGTAGTTCGATTTCCTCCTTTTCCCCTGCCTTGACGTGCGTAATTGAGTACGCCGGTAAGCGTGTATCCCTCCGGTTTGGCCTCTACGGTGGCGATCGCCTTGCCGCCAGCGAATAAGAGGTAATCGGCTTCACCGGTTTTCAACAGGGCTTCTCGAATCGCGACGCCCGGTCCAGCCAAGAGATTGGTTCAGACCGGTACTGAACGATCCAGCCGCACTGCTTGATCAATCTGCTGCCGAGCCCTTTGTTCTGGGGTCATGGGTGGGCAGAACCGACAGGTTCAGCGTCGGGGAATGCGCGTCGTGTTGCCTGAAGCCGGGGCTTTGGAGGATACGATCGCATCGGGATTTCCGCAAAAATAACAGAAGCTACGTCACAAATTCTAGAAAGAAAATGACGCAAGGTTGTCCCACAAATTCTTGGCCTAAGTCCGTTACATTGCAGTCGCCGTCAATTCGATCGAATCGTTTGAACCGCTCTCTATCTCTGAAAAAGCCAAAGAATAGTCAGTACGCTTCGCCCATAATTGCCTGAATGCGTTTGTAGATTGAGGCCCAAAGATCACTCTTCGAACCCCACTTTTTCTGTTTCCCATTTGCTGTGCCTTGCAACTAAACAACTGCACCGAAGCATATAAGAAACCAAAAGGGCGTCCTTATCGGATAAAGCAGCAGAGCAGAAGAACTTTTCTTCGGCTCGTGATTGGAGGCTAACTTTTGCGACACCTTCTTTTGGGATTACCGGTTCGATCGTGATTGTAAGTGCCTCACGACGGTATACTGCCTGAGAGTTTTTGACGTAGGAAATTGGCTCACCCAATCTTTTTGTATTGTTGTCTCCGCTGAACTCAATTTCTACTCGATCCTTCGTTCTACAGTTTTGTTTAGCAATGTTGTAAAGCGCCTCGCAGAAACCAATGCCTTCGTCCAAAGTAAGATCAATCCACATTTCATTTCGGGGAATAAAAGTGAGTGGGACATCTTTCTCTGAAATTCCAATTCTAAAGCTGATATTAAAACAATTATCTCCGTCTCCCACCAAGATACTTGGACTCGATCGAAAAATGAGATTGCAAGGACAACCGGCAACATCCTCCAGATTTGAATTGCCCGGAATAATGATCTCGTCGTGGAAAAAGTTTAGGTATTTCTTCATTGGTCAGTACAAAAACTCTCTTATGGCATGTTCCGTTGTTCTTGGTAGGTCAATTGGAACTCATGCACCCGTATCCTGCCTACATATCAACGCAAGTTTCTGTGCCTCAGATTTCAGTGCTCCGAGCTGTTCCGTGTTCCCGCTTTCCAAATGGTCAACGAACATCGCGAAAGCGGAGGAAACATCTGGGGACGCGACAAGCTGAAATTCTCCAGTATAGATTGCGATCAAATCCTTTTTCGCAATGGCATATGCATCTGAATCAGGCCGCGAAACCGCTAAAATTCCAGCGGCTCTGCACAGGTGGAGGTAAATGTCGAATTTGGTTTCCCGTACTTTGGAATTGAATTCGTTCGAGGCGAAAGGTTTCGTAGTGGTTGAAATTGGCTCTACCGCTGATCGGACCGTTGGAACGGGAGTTGTCAGTGCCGAAGGAGCAGGATCATGGGTCTTTCCCGTCGGGGGCGGGATTTGAGAGTATTCATTTTGAGAAACCCTATTTTGGCTATTTTCTGGAGTGGAACTTGAGCTAAGATTCCACTTTATCATCGCAAAGCGGGTTTCCGGCGTGTTTGGAGAGGAGAAACTCCAACCGTTTTCCAAAAAATTCTTCGCGGTCATTTCGTTGCCTTTCACCGCAATCCATATCTGGAGTGCAAGGAAAACGAGGCAAAGCAGAAGGTAGGTTCCCGCAGAATGTGCCGTATCCGGCAACATCTGGGGGGCGAAAATATAGAGTATCCAGAGGGCCAGAAAAACAGCGCCCCAAACGTGGAGACGCCTCAAGAACAAGGGTATTCCCAGTACCCCGGCAAAGAAAAACAAAACCCAACTGAAACCCACTTTGACGGTTCTGTGTTCTCCGCTTCGTGGATTCAATAGATCGACGATCACAGGACCGGTAGCTGCATTTCCAAAGGTGGACTGACGTATGGCTTCCTTTTTTGCCACATTTTCCAATTGGGTCTGCCGCAGAGTACGGTCGTTATCAGCTACATTTGCAAAAATGCTGTTTTTGTTTTGCGAGTATACGCTCTAGTGGCTTTAACATGATTTGGCCTGCGCGAATATGAAGGACCGACCGGGGAAGCTATTCGATAACGCCAGCTCGGTTGACTTCGCTGTGACTCAGAACCTCTGGATTTCCAAAAAAATGATTTAAAAAATCGTCCGACGAAACTTTGCGATTGCACGCGGTAGAATCGTCAAGCTTGAATGTCTGGAAATATCTTGTGGTTTTCTGCTCCAGTTGAGTCATGAAAACCGGGAAGGCCGGACCTGTCCCACTATAACCAATGACAACAAATCTGATGGGGGTAGATGTCGGATTCTCAAAAACGCGACGGACAACAGGAATAGCGTGTTTAGAAGGGGATCATCTAACTCTTGAGCGCGTGGGAACCTCGTGGGAAAGCCGAAAGTCGAAAATTCCTGATGGCTTTCGCGCCAGCATCATCGCTATTGATGGCCCACGACCGCTCGGCGCTGAACTTCAGTTGCGCCGCCATGTTGAACCGCTTTTCATTTGTGCACCGTTTCATATAACTGTTGGAGACCCGGCCTTAGTAGTAATCATGGCGTCGGATTGGAGTTGCGAGCGGCATTCATTCCGACTCCCCGCAACGAACGGAATTTTGGTTCCTTTACGCTCGCACGCTTTGGCACCGGCACTAGTCAACAGGGCGTTGCTTGGCAGTTGCGCCCGGGGCGGCTGGTAGCTGTTTTCGACACGGAATCACTCCTCCTGCCGCTCGATAAACTTCTCCGCTTGGTCCGCCGCCACTCGCGCTGAGTGAAACAGAAAATTGTGCTGGAGGACGCCGTCAATCTTGATTTGCCAGTATTTGCCGATGAGATGGAGCGTGTCAGGCGGCACGATCTCAACTTGGTGACCGATGTAGATAAACTTTCCAGACGGGGTCATTCCGCCATCGGGATCGATGCTGAAATTTGGCGTGTCCTCTCGCATCTCGATCTTTCTATTTGACCGCGAAAGAATCCAGAACCAAAAAAAGTTACTGGTAGCGGCCTCCGAACCAACGGAATTTGTCTCTTAGCGTCGTAATTCCGACACTCACCCCGGTCATCTCGTCGTTTTCACGCCTCTTGCGTCCGCGTGGCAATGCCGGACTGTCTGTTTCGAAAAGGTACTCTATGTCCGCCATCTTTAGCTGCGCCGGAAAATCGCCGCAGTGTAGCGCACTAAGTTCAAGCTAGAGAATCAAGCGGCCCTTTCTTACTCCGCCTACTTGAAACTTAAGACAACGATCTGATACATCGACATTATTTTAATCTTCGGTTTCCCCTTATGAAGTTCAATCTTGCCGACGATGCCGATGTTTTTCCCTTGTAGTTTTGTGATCTGGTCAGCCCTAATTCCTGAATCGGCTGCAACGAACCCGGCAAATGACTGGTTGGGGTATTCTCGTCCGAAATTGATATAGGCGGTCCCGAACGGACTGCTCGTGACGGAGATTACTAAACCGCACACCTCGACGTACCTGCCTACGTGTCGTATAGCTTCGAAGTCTTTGATTACCGCTTGCTCATCTGCTTGTACTGGAAACAACCAAAGCAACAGACCGAGAAACGCAAAAAATGGACGCATTTAAGAGCCTCAAATACGGCCACGGTTGCAGTAAAGGAGAATATTTCGTCGTGCCGCTTAGATTGTCTGAATTTTTCAGCTTTCTCATGAGCGGCGATAAATTTGTTCTCCCCTCAAGGAAAGTTTCCGGCTGCTATTTCTTCTCTACCGGCATAAAATAAGGGCTGCGTGAAAGCCAACGGACTGGTTGATACGGCACACCGTATAACAGCGAGTGACCAACAGCTCAGTTGGGCGCAGATGTATGAGAAGCGGATGCGGAGGTTCAATCTCATTGGCGTTTCGGTCGCTCTCGCCGCCATCATTTCGGAATTCATCGTATGGTGGCTTTTTTTCCAATAAGGTGGTCCTGTCGGGGGTCGTTTCGGATCGGCTATGATTCTCCGAGCGCGATTGACTGCTACTTTCATTTCGGAAACAATTATAGCAACGTCTTTAAGCTAGCTTTGTTCCCTAGACTGCGAGCATACAGACCGAGATTCGCTGTTCGCGATTTTTGTTTATATTAGCGTTGCATAGCGCACGCATCGTCATATATTTACGTCCCACCTAGGATAGGGTTACTCGTCTTTTCTTTCCCGTCATGAGTAGAGACCTTCATCTATCCACCGAGAAGTGAGGATGACTACATTCAGTCTGGAGTCGATCCTGATTTCAGCCCCGGGACATTACGCTAAGTGCATTGAGCACACCAGTCGGCGATTTTGTAAAGGTCCTAAAGGATAGTCGGTGGAAACCGCCAATCTAACACGCCTCTAAAAACAGTTCCCTTATCAAAGGAGAGTTATGCCTTATAAGAGCCGCATATATCATTCAAAGGAGACAATTAAATTAATTCTTACCATTATTGCGATGAACTTCGCAATAATGCAACTTGTTGCAGGTGCCGATGAGGAACCCTCTTGGTCCCTTGAGGGTAGGATGATTAGTGCCGATAGTTGTGGTGTCGATTGCCATTGCATCATCGGCGGACCGCCTGACAACGGCTTGTGCAAATTCTTTGCGATAAGCCAAGTCGATAACGGCCAGTACGGTGACGTGAAGTTGGACGGCGTGAGGTACGCACTCGCCGGGGAATTTGCTCTCAAGATCGTAGGCGAGCCAATCAAGAGAAGTTTCGTTGCTTACTACATCGATTCCGGCGCGAGCGCGGAACAGAAGGAGGCGCTGCGTAAGCTGTTTAATGGTCCCTCTTTTGCTGGGATGGGTAAAGCGATTGAGGTTACTGAGGCAGCGATCAAATTCGAAAATCTGGACGGATTTGGTCAAGTCGGAAAAACGGCCAGCGGCACAGTGGGCGAGATCGCCAAGGTGGAGGTTACGCCAATTGCTGGAGGCACTAACCCGGGCAAACCGCTCGTTGTTGAGAACGAGGCTGAGCCCGGATTGAAATGGACGGCGCTGGGCAAGACAAGCAATAGCTTTTACCGGTCTGCCGGAAAGGATTATAAATTCGAAGGCACTAGCGGCGAGAGCCATAGATTTGCCATGAAAGGCGGAGGGGAGAAGTAGCCAGAAATGGATGCCAGAGAACGGGCTGTACGATCATTCGTGTGAAATTAGCCAAAGATTGAACATAATTTCGACAAGGGTTCTCATTTTATCCATAGTATCTGCTGATTCGGGAGTAAGGTCGTCTTAATAGACGGGTCAAGGTTAGCAGAAATTATGATCGAATCCGGCGTAGCGGTGGCCACGGACTGCACTTACATGGTTAAAAGGATCGACAATGATTTCTTTGAGTCGATTTAGACCCGTCTACCCTTCTCAGCGCCTCGCTAGTGTGCTGTCTCTTAAATCACTTTAGGAAAGGATAGGGTTCGTGGCTGCTTCCCATGCTCGGTGTATTTTGTTGAGAACCGCTTGGCCGTCGGCATGCCAAATGTAGCGTTTTGGTTCCAAGTTATGCTGTGAAAGGTAACGATTGATGGTGTCAACCAGATCGGCCACCGATCCGAAGCTGCCAGGTAATATGGCCTGTTGGCTGAGATCGCGGAAGAAGCGTTCGACCATGTTCATCCATGAAGCGCTGGTGGGCGTGAAGTGCAAATGAAAGCGGGGATGGCGTTCCAGCCAGTGACGTACCTTTTGGTGTTTGTGCGTGGAATAATTATCTACGATCAGATGGATGCTTAAGTCTTCCGCGATTTCGCCGTCGAGTTTCTTCAAGAATTTGAGCCACTCACTGTGCCGATGGCGTGGCGCCACTTGGCTAATCACTTTGCCACTGAGGTAATCCAGTGCCGCAAAAAGGGTCACCGTTCCATGCCGGTAGTAATCGTGAGTGACGGTCCGGAAATGACCTTGACCTAAGGGCAAGCCAGGTTGACTACGCTGCAGCGCCTGACACTGGCTTTTCTCATCACAGCAGAGCACTACCGCATTGTCTGGTGGATCGATATATACTCCAATGACATCCCAGAACTTCGCTTCGAATTGCTCGTCACAGGACAATTTGAAGATCCGCGTTCGATGCGGCTTAATGTCATTGCTGGACCAGACGCGCTGCACGGTGGCCTTGGATACTCCCAGATGCTTGGACATCGAACGGGTACTCCACCGTCCCAAACCCTCCGGCGGCCTGACGGCCTCACTCAAGATTCTGCCCTTGAGCGACGGCTTAATGCGTTCTGGACGCCCGCTGCGAGCCAAGTCCGCCAAGCCTCCTATCCCTTTTTGTAGGAAACGGCTCCGCCACAAAGTGACCGTTTGTTCGCTCGTACCTAAAGTCTGAGCGACCTGTACGTTGTCCGCTCCAGTCGCGCATTCCAGGATCAAGCGGGCTCGAAAAACCATCCGTTTCTCACCGGTACCGGCTCTCGCCATACGTTCTAATTCTTCGCCCTGCGTTTCGCTCAGCGCCAAATTTGCTTTCGGTCGACCTGCCATCCTTCGATCATACACGAGACCGAATAATATTAAAGCCATTTAAGAGACATTACACTAGACTTACCTTGAGCGAAACTCAACAGTATCAAGAAATTGCCGCACGTAGCGTCGGAATTGCGCGTATGCAAGCTACGACGAGCTATCCTAAATATTCCATGACTAGCCGATTAAACTTCTCAGGGTTCTCGATGAACATAAAGTGCTGGCCACCTTCTGACTCTTCGAATACTTCGAACTGTGAACCTTTGATTTGACGATGAATCCACTCTTGCGATTTCCACGGTATAAAGCTTGCTCGACCGCTTATGATCAGGGCAGGCAGGTTGATCCGCGGGATTAAATCCCGCCAGTCTGTATGGTTGCTATTGTAGAGTAAAGCGGCAGCAAAATCCCGGGGCATCTTCAGATTACATCGGACCATCCACTCCCTCACCTCCGAGGTTGCGTGCCGCGTTAGCATCCCATCGATGATTTGTCGGGTTAGCTGTTCTGCTTCATTGCCCCGTAAGGAGGCGATGAAGTCGAACAGTTTCTGGGGGGTATCAATAGCGCCCGAATGTTCTACTTCCTGTTGTGTCCAACGCGGATCTGTCATGAGAAACGGCGACTGATCGACTAAAATAATCTTCGACAAGTGTTCAGGGCCAAACAGGTCTATGTAGCACCAGATCACGCATGCTCCCATCGAATGACCCAAAAGCACCACATCATTCAGGTTCAGCTCGTTTAGTAGCTCGTACAAATCTTTGGATAACCGCGAAATCCTTAAGCCGTAGGACACTTTCTGTGATTCGCCGTGAGACCGTTGATCGACGGCGATAACGTCATATCGGGTGCTGAGTGGCTCGATCTGATGTTTGAATTCCTCGGCGCACTGGGACCAGCCGTGAATAAGAACAATCGGACGACCGCTTCCTTGACGTATATAGCTTAACTGGACGCCATCGGACGTGACGAAGGTTTCTCGCGGGGACCTGTTCATTATTTGTGTTTTATCTGTTTTGGGGTGATTCGGTTGAAAGGTTTACCTCGGCTTGATTCCTACAATTCCGCTACTGCCTGCCGGTCACGTAGACTTGCTCCGAGCGAATCTTATTGCCTTCAACCTGAACGAAGGAAGCACCCGGATAGGAGACTTTGCGACCGGTAGGCGGTGTTCCGCTACGATCATCTGGTGCTGAAGTTGGATAAAGATTGATCAATTGCACGCGTACCAAGTAAAAGAGTAAATGGCGATTTGAGTGAAACTATTTTGTCGCAGCAGATGTCGGTGGTGGAGTCACGTTGAAGGTCAGCAACCGCGTCTTCCAAGTATCACCCTCACGCACATTAATCGCTGACCAAAAACCCTTCAGATTTATTGGATCACCGCTTTTGCCTTGAACAGTAAAACTCCATTCCCCGGTCCGCCATACTTCATTACCAGTCGTACCAATAAGGTGAGGGGAATGCTGATCAGCCTTGTTGAGATGGTTGCTGAAATGTCCTTGCTGGAAAGTCTCTACTTAATGTTTCTCGATGGCCTCCCGACCGTACATTATTCCTCCCGGTGTAACAAAAACCGCGTCGTCGGTGAAGAGCGACGACAAGGCAGCGGCATCGCCGTTATCGAATGCTTCGTCAAACTTCTTGGCGAACGCGTCAATCTGCTCGGCTATCTGCGGATCGACCGTGTCTTTCTGTTGGGAAAATGCTGGCACAGCAAAGCTTATTGCCAGCCCTACTAGGGCCACCGCTGAACGAACTTTCATGAGTTTCTCCGGGGGTTGGACGATTTTTTCGCTTAATCACCTGTGCTGGCGGGATTTGCTTCGTCGTTGTCGGCTGCGTCGCCCGAGCTTGTAATCTATTACATTACTTGCCTGTAATATCAAGCTTTACGAAACGTTTGTCTTGAAAAACCTGCACCCTCATGTGCCGGTTCCGGGGGGGTGACCGCGGGTTACCATTGTTGTCAACCCGAGGAGCCAAGCCAAGGCTCGCTAATAACGTTCTAGCCATGATACCCCAATCCGATTTTCAGGTATTGCAGCGGTGAAAACACCCACGTCAACCGAAACGCAAATGCCAATCGGAATGCCCACGTTTAATCGAAACGTAAACGGCAACCGGTACGCAAACGTTCGTCATCAGTAAATTAGCTTATTCGCGACGTGAGGTAGGAACTAACTCGCCAAGGCAAGCCGCACTCAGGCACGGCCCTTCCGGACGCTGCAATGGGCGGAGGGTGCGTTTTGATGTGGAAACCAAGGTTTCGTGTTAAGGGTAGAGGTCCTTGGGGCGTCTCAGGGGCTTCTGCTGGTTTTGCCCACCGACAAGCCAAACACCATTCTCGTCGTCACTGTCGGTCAAAAGCGTTCTTTATTTCTCAGGCATGAAGGCGCGGATGAAGTCGGCGAACCGCATTAAACCAAGAGTAGCCGAGGCATAAACGGCACCTCCCTACGGGCTGCCCTCCATTTATTCCGTTTTGCTCTGGATCTGGAAGAATGCTCCGCGCAAACCGGGTCACTGCCATTTGCGTTTGATTGGTGTTCGCTCGTTCCTCGCTTCCACCAATCAAACGCTAAAGTCGAAGTTGTCCAGCAAACGCGTCTCACGGAAATCGGCCAGTTTGTAACGCCGGTTAAAGAGCCGTTGATGGCGGACATTCATCTCGTCTTGGAACAGAAGTTCGAGGAACTGCGCATAGGGCAACCGATACGGGTCGCAACAATTGAGTAAATGCCCTCGCAAGGCATTTGTCGCCGATCAGACACAAAGCTTGCCCCGGACCCCACTGACCGGGCGGATCTTCTCGAAGTCTCCGTACACTGCTTTGTACCCAACCCAAAAGCGCGTCGTGCTGATCTTGATCCGGAAGAGCCCCTTCAAGAAAATTGAGCACGTCTGTGGGATCTCCGGGTGATAGAAGTGGTAACAAACGGTTTCGCGGGACTAGCAGTCGATCTCCAGATTTAAGAAGCACATCTCCGGATTTAAGGTAGCCGCTGTAACGTCCGATGAAATCACTGAGAACATTCATTTCTATGTGGTGAATTGCAGCGTCCACATCTGACATGTCCTCTCCCCTTTTGGTGTCAGGATTGAGTCCAGACGAAATTAAGAATCTGCGTACCGCTTCAATGCCCAACGGGACCCACTCTTCAGCGTTATTTTTCACATACCATTCTTTGCCTTTTAGGATATAGCGAACCCCATAATCGCGTCGGGGATCGAAATCGTAGGATTTCGCTCGGCTCTCGCTAGTAGCAAAAGCAAAATCGTCGTCTTCCGGGTCGAGTTCGATTTGATTACGGTCATTCATTTATTGATAAAAGTTGGATTGTGATAGATAAGATGCTGTTTTCTGGAGCCGTGATCGGGATTCGGAAGCCGCATGAATTGACTGACGGTCTTTCCGGCATCGTCAGCCCCAAGACTCGCGGCATAGTCAATCATCTGAAGGATTTGATGTTCGGTCAGGCCGCGAGCTGAACACCAAACATGCAAGCTTTTCCCCCGGAGTGTACGATGCTGACGATTGGATAGCCCAATTCAAAAAGATGGAAGATTATCCCGGCTTGCAAATCCCAGCCAGAACACCCGGCTTCTTCGAGGATCGGGTGCCAAGGCGTCAGCACAACGCTTTCGTCCTTCCTTTTCCGAATGCCGATTATGTCGAATTCGATTACGAAGTAACGTCGTTCGAGGATTCCGGCGTCACATCTGCTTTCGGCCTCAGGCTTGAATGGGTTTGGAGTCAGAAAACAATATTCCTGACATAGTCCCATAAAATTGTCCCTTAATAGGCGCCCCCACAATTCTAACGGGGCGACAATTACGCTTTCCGGTGCCACTCCCAAACAGAGATTGTCCTTCGCGCCGTACAAGTCACAGAGCCAAAGCAATGTTTTGGTAGCCTTCAGATCCGGATTCGTGCCGCAAAAGTTCAGTAGCGCGTCATAGCCACCATTTTTGCGGTTGAGTTCGACTACACGGGAATAATCCACGACTGGAGCTTTGCCTTTCTTCCTTACGGCATGAGGGCTGTGGATGGTACCGCCACTACTGTTGAACCGATATCCACTGGCGACCTTTATCGCACCAAGAATATCTGAATCGGTATTTCGACCGCAGTCTGCCGACGCGGCCTGTAGCAGATCAAAGATATCGTCAGGATTGCAATACGACAGTAACCGACTCACCATATAGAATATCCAGCGAAAAACCCGTCGTTCTCCGGAGCCGGTCTCCGGGCACTGAAAAAGTTCATCTTGGAAAACCCCGGGAACGCCATCCTCCAAACCCAACGCTTCGCGGTAATCGATCACGCGGGTACCCCTTCCGTCATTGTCGCTTCTCCGTATGCCTTGGCCCCATCACCCGGAAGAAGATATTTAATTTTGTTTCCGGTTTTTTTCTCATTTTTCCAAACCGTGAACCAAATAAAAATCGTCTGGCCGATGGCAGTTTTTTCATCCCAGTTCGCCCGGGCCGGATCGTCGTCGGGAGGCAGCGATTCGCCCAGTGCTTTGCGCAGTTCGTCGATGCGCCAAGCGAAAGCGCGGGTAATAGGGATGCTGTCTTCGTAGACATCTTTTTTCCCGGTCGCGTGGATGACAGCCAGTTCGATCACGAGGGTCTCAACCCGGTTTTTCCACTCTTCCGGATCGCGACGCTGGCGAATTTTCAGGCTGATGAGTTTTGCTTTGGCGGGTCCTTCCGGAAAGACCACCGTTTTCGTGTGCGTATAGTCGATCATTTTATTTTGCCTCCCGCACTGGCCGACTTTTATGTTTTGGTGCCCCTTTAAACTGCCCAAGCCATTGTTCGATTTCGCTTACGCGCATTCGGATTACCCCGGGCAATCGAACCGCTGGAAAATCAGAATAGCGGGTCAACCAATCGGAAACGGTTTCCGAGCGAATATTCAAAAGTTCCGCCAGCTCGGTCGGGGAAACGTATGGCTCATTTGAGCCGAAGATTTTAACTAACGTTTTCATGTATTCCCTTAGAACTACCGTTTGCGGTCAAATCTCGGAAAAATCTGCTGATCCCGAAAACTTCTGCGAAGAGTTCCTCCATCCAGAGGGGATTTCTTTTTAAAGATTTTTTCCGTCGCGATCGCAGAATTCTACCAAGCACCCGGTATTCCTCTCATTTATGCCGGAAGATTTTCCCCTCAGGAAAGAGTGGACCACGACTCGGCTCGCGCCTCAGGGAGTTTCTAGTAACACTGTTGGGACCGCGTAAGCCTCAGCCTGCTAACAGCCCAATTTTTTACTGTGGCGCCTCCAAGGGAGGAATGTTCGCGGAGCCGTTGATGGGGCCACCGCACTGCAGTGCCGAGGTCGCGATCGCGGCTTTATTGCGCGAGAAAAACGCCCGTTCACACGCGAATGGAGGAGTTGCCACGTCGATAGCAACGTGACCAATCTGGGTTAAACAGTCACACAATGGGGCCGGGAAGAGGTCCTCTCCTTCTGGGCTCCGGCTTCGTACCGTCACCGCCCGGGGGGTTGGTCCCCGCATCGGGCCAGTTTTGTTCGGAGGTATCGGTGGTGGATTCCTGAAAACACCCAACCTTTTTTTCCTTCCCGGCTGGTCCGGCCATGATGATGATCCGGATCACGAAAGAAATGGTCGAGTCCCCCCGGGGCGGAGTAAGACTCAACGACGGCGTCGCATTAAAGTTGCAATACGGTCAAGAACGCGCACACGAGTAGACAGAAAACGAAGCGGCTTGGGATTTAATCATCCGAGTCGCATATTATCAATAAGCCATGTCCGTTTTCCGCAGTCGAGACTTGAAGAAAGTAGGTCTGGATCAAATTCAATGCCTTCAAACGTTGTTCGCAAGTTTTGACTTCTGCCACGTCCAAAGTGAAAGGATAGATTTCGCTAATCTCATCGTCGATTTCCGGCATCTCATCGGGATGAATAGCAGCTGATACATGGTTGGATTCGCTCTCGGTCTTCTGACCCGGCGAAACCTGCGCCGAACCAAGCCCTGTATTATCAGGCAGCTTCTCTGCCAACAGTGGATCTCTTGGTTTCGCGATGTCGGGTGTCTCCGCCTCTGGACCCAGCTTCAATTCTTGGCATTTTTTTCGCTCTGACCTTCTTCGGCGAGTCTCCCGCTCAAACTCAGGTTTGTCTCCCCCGGGAGACATTTGAGCTTCGATCGCGTGGTTGATTAGGCGATAGCCGTGAGAGCGACTGTATCCCCAACGCTTTTCGAGGTAGGATTCAAAAGTGGGATGAGTTTCCCGGTAAAGTCGCCGATCTCGAATTTCACGCAACGCCAGCCCTATTGCTGAGACGTTCCGTTGAATTTGTGTTTCGAGTTCAGTGAGGCGTCTTGAGGTAGCCTCGTGGTCTTCAAAGCCGACTATCCTTAGATCATCGTTCGACGGTGGTCCGCTTAGATCAGTGGCCATACAGTACTCCCCGATGTTGAGACTTCTTGTGAAAAGATAGATACCCTCCATTTACGCCGGGCTGGTACCTAATGCCCGTTTGTACGCTATCGCAAAGCCTTTTTTACGCCGGTGCTGAGATCCCCGGATAATAAGGATGTGCTCAGAAGATACTTTAGCCGAAGGTTTGTAACTATGGATAGCGGAGCCCCTTAGAGCCTAAAATACGAACAGTTGCTAGTATTCCTTCGGCCACCCTCCGGGGGACACTAACCCTAACTCCAGCCAATCGCACGCTGTCGCCTGCAACTTTTAGCAAATAAATTTGGTGAATTTGATGGCCGGTCGGCCCAAGGTTGAGTGGATCTCAAATGAAACTCAGTAAACGCTTGCGCCGACAACTGGAGGATTTGGAAAACCGAATGTCCGTCCTCCAATATGCAGCGGAGGAGATTTATCTCTCAATGACTGAGAAACAACGGGAGTCCGAGATTGGCCACCTTGTTCTTGATCTCTTTAGTGACATTGGTCCTCAGACTCAGCTCAGCCAGATTTTACGACCCGGAGATCCCGATGCACGCAGTCGGGGCACCATCATATCGATGCAACAATGATTGACCGCGATCCACTTCAAGATCCACGAGCCCTTTAAACATTTTTTACCCGGGAAGCTTCCCCGATTCGTTGCGCCAGCCGCTCGAAGAAGAGCCAGCTCGGAAAACCAAGCCAGAAAAGGCGCCCAAGAAAGTGGACCTCACCGGCCCATTCTTGAAACGCAAAGAAGCCATTCAATTGCTGAAAACCCGCTCGACCCTTGAACGCTGTGAAAAGTCAGGATGGCTCGTCGCTGTGACCCGGCAACCTCGGTTGGTCTTGTATAAGCGGGTCGATGTGATGGCTTGTGTTTACCGGATCAGCCAAGGGGAGTATCCTTGAAACGGTTATCTCAGGAGAAATCTCCCGAAGTAACCGTTTCCATGTTAGTTGCCATGTCGCCGAAACGGTTACCTCTCCTGATAACACGACAAGTAACCGTTTCTGCATGTCTGAGGTAAAACTTTCCCGTTGCAACGTTGGATCTTGGTCGCCGCTTACCAAGAAATCTTGAAAATTGGTACTGAGCAACCGACGAAGAAAAAGATGGGTCCGTGGACCTTGTCCCATTCCACAAACGTTCACCTTCTCCGGACTGATGTGTTCCGTGACTATTTCAAGCTGCATGTCCGGGGAAGCAGTGTCTGGCAAAGCAATACCCCTCTAGTGCTCGATGGCCGGGAGAATCTGAAGAAAGCCAATGCGGCTCGGTCATCTTTAAGCCGCGCCATGCGTCGGTTGAGAGACCGGGGTCTGGTGACCAATGATGACATCACTCTGACCGAGAAAGGGATCGCGGCGGCCAAGGAGCTTGCCTCATGAGGCAAGGGTGAAATAGGAATTCTCCTCGGTGATGATAATTCCTCTTTTGTGCGTTTTGGCGCCGACAAATATCACTCCCCTTTCTAGGGAGGTGTGCGATCCAAGCAAAACCTCAAATTACTTTCTCTTTACCTGACCAGAACCGAACTTGACCCTGATCATCCCGGCTGTATCCGGTGGTGTGGAGAACCGGTCACCAGCAAATACCGAAAGTTGAAGATGAATGATGGATTATGGGACGCGCACCGTTTCTCCTACGCCGTGAATAAAGGCGACCCGGGGACAAAGAAGTCCACCACCTCTGCGGCCATACCCAATGCGTCCGGATCGAACATCTGGAGTTGTTGTCTACGGCGGATCATGCTCGACTTCATGCCGCTACCCAAGGTGATTGGCGAAATAAGGTCAGTCCGAATTCCAAGAAGACCGTGTGTCCAAAATGTGGCGACCCTTACGACTTGAAAGAGGTGGACAAGCAAGGGAAATTTCTCCGCCGGATCTGTTCAACATGTTCACGGAAGGGGCCGACCAAGCAACGAATCCCTATTTTGACTTGAGTAGCTTTGTCAGAGGTTCTTTGTCAGAGGTGCTTCTATACCATCTATTTAGAGAATATTTTGACATGTGCATCCTCCTTGCCAAGGAAGATGTCGCGAGTTCGAGTCTCGTCACCCGCTCTCTGTAAGCGGATATGGCGATAAATCGCCGGGCTGTCATCTGTTCTCGGGTCGCGTTCTGGCCGACGCCGGTTCTTAGCCGGCAATTCGTCGGTAGTACAACTCCATCCCGACCTCTAAGCAATTTCCTGGTACCGGTAGTCAGCCCAGTCGGTGATCAACGGATCAAGCGAAATGACTCTTGCCGGTGCGAATTCTCTTCACCAGAGACTTGATCCCTTGCCAACGTAGTCGCTTGTTGCGATCGCGGATGGCTCCCCGGTACAATACATAACCGAGGGTAGCCGGATCAAACAAGGGATCATTCGAATGGAGGTAATGCTTCATTTATCACTCAAAATGCGCGGTTTGAGAGCCGGGGAGATTTCCTACCCTACAATCGATTCTTTGTTTCCGTTGGTATAATCGACGCGGAGAGGAATGTTCTTTGGAGCTAATTAAAGCCGGGAAAAAAGAAAGGAAACGGAAGCCCGATAAAAAAGGGCGAGTTGTAGGGGTAGTAGCCACCGTCGTAATATTGGCCACCATAGTACCCGCCGTGCCAGTAGCGACCCGTGTGCCGTCCATTGGCGTAGTACCCTTGACCCCCGTGGTTGTAGTACCTGTTACCTCCGTACCCATTTCCCCCGTGGTTGTTGCCGTGGTAATTCCCGCGACCGCCGTTGTGAACGGTGGCATGACCCGTGTGGCCGTTACCAGCTTGCGCTGAAGCAACTCCGATGATGGTTAACAGGACCAGACTCAATGTTCTTATGGTGTTCACAGTATCTATCATGCTTCGACCAATTAGCCGCGAACTTTAGGAGTGTCTGACTCAAAGAGGGCGGGCTGGACAAACGAGCATTCGCAAGCGTTCCAGCGATTCAAAATCGCGCTAATATTGGCGCATACCAAGGTGGAGGGGGAAAAACGAGAAGAAAATATTCTCGTGAAGAAGCAAGCGATCGGGTCGAGCGGTCCACCGAGACTCGATTATTTGGCGCTCATGAGAAATTCCTGAACTATTCCGTCGGGCGTTCTGTACAACTCACAAAGATAGTCCATCCCCTCAAATTTGAAGTCCAACGTGCTGTCAGCCATCCCACCTCGTTCACGAGTTCCGACCAATTCGACGGACTTTAATTCTCCTAATTTCTTAAAAGAGGAAGATGCTAAGTCTATTTTTTCCGGGGTCAAGTAGGCGTTAAAATCAGAGCCAAGAAGGGTTCGGTCGATCTTTCCTTGTTGAAAAGCGGTAAACAATTGCCTCGCTAAGACGATCGGTTCGGGACCGTCGATCTTTGGCACCGGACTCCGCCTATCCGCAGGAAGAGTGAGCGGTTCCAGATGTTCGATCAAGTCGTCGAGGGAAACACTGTCGGTGTTCACTGTGATGAACAAGGCCGACTGTGTTGACGGGCAAAATTCGGTACGGGAGAGAAATCCTGCCGCTTCACCGTTATGCCAAAAAACCGTTTCCCCTCGCACTTCTTTTTTCCCTAGACCGCCGCAGTAACCGGTCGTTGACCCGTTGCTGAGAAGTCGGTTCGTAGTCATGAGCCGGTACGATTCGAGCTTTAGTACCTTCCCGCTCATCAAAGCAGCGTCCCATTTCGCCATATCGGCTGGTGTCGTATAAATTGCACCAGCCGCATACATCCAATCCAAGCCCTCTCTGAGAGCAGGTTCTGGATCGGCAACGGTGAACGAACGATAGCCTTGGGCAGCTTCAGGGCCAGCAGGATCGGGTTCAAAACCGGAGTGAGTCATCCCGAGTGGTGTAAATATGCGTTCCTGAACAAAGTCTTGATACGATTTGCCGGAGACCTTTTCCACGACCCGGCCAAGAATGCTATAATTCGTATTGCTGTAAGACCATCGAGTACCAGGCTCGAAATCCAGGGGGCGCTTGGCATACTCGTTAATGACTTCATCGGGGGTTGTTGGTTTAGTCATTTCCACCGTAAGAAAATCAAGAGGATAAAAGTCACGATACCCGGAAACCATGTTCATTAGATCAAGGAGCCGAATATCTTGCGCGCGAGTCAAATCCGGAAAGTATTTGGCAACCGGATCATAAACCGAGAGCTTACCTTCTTCCAACAACAGGAAAATGGCAGCCGCGGTAAATTCCTTTGTCACAGAGGCAACGGCGAACCTGGTCTCAGGATCAACGGGCTTCTTAGTCTCTTTTGAAGCGTATCCGTAACCTTTACAGAATGTCATCTTCCCCCCCTGTAGGAGGGCAACGGAGATTCCGACGAATGGCTTTTGGCGTAACTGGTTTTTTATAAAGTCATCCAGTTCATTTGGATCTGCTGTTTTCGTCGGAGCACTGCCGAGGAACGATTGGGCCAAGAGCGTCATTACTGCCGGACAGCAGGTCACTAAAATCGCGACCATAGAAATCAACCGAGGCAGCTTTCTTCGTATGGAAATGCTCTTTAGACTAAGCATCGTAGTTGGCGACCGGTTCTAGCATGCAAGGAATCTCGAAGACTACAAAGCGAGCGCGAAACTTGCAATCAAAGATTGCAGAATGTAGTGCCTAGCTATAAAAAGGCATTTCGTATAACCCAAGCTTACCACTGGCACGCGGTCGCCTTGAACCGAAATAAAGAAGGGCGCAAAAGGATGGAGAGGCCGCAGAGGGGAATTGTTTACCACAAAGACACAGAGGGCACGGTGTTAAAGATATCAATAACCATTTGATAGTGATTCAAGGGGAACTGGTTAGAGATTTATCGTCGTGAGGGCGATACTTGGAAGAAGCGACTGGACATGTGGAATGTGACCCCCGCACCTGCTCCAGCTGCGACGCCGTCTCCTACGGCCAGCCGCGAGCAGCCAATAAAGCTTGGTCGCATCCTCATTTTGATTCCGGCTGGGTTAGAAATTGGCCAAAGTGAGCAACACGTCAGCGTGACACGGAACGTCGGGCTTACACCAGCAGATCAGATTCTGGCCTTTCAGTTCCCGGCGAACGTCATCAATCGTGAAAGGCAGCGAACCAGCAAGCAAATCTCTCCGATAAAGGCTAACAGCTTCTTCTGGGGTATGATGGCCAATTCCGACCTTGTACGGGTTTCCCCATTTTGTCGGTCGGCCAACATAGATGGCGCTGATTGGCTGACGCCAACCTCGCGAGCGTCGTCTTTGAATCCGGGAGGGCATTGGGAAGACCTACGGTACGCTTACCAACCACCGATGTCTTCAGAACCCGCAAAACGGAGAGCCAGGGAGGTGCCATAATGGATAAACCCGAGCCGACTTGCTACAGCCATTGAGGGCGCGTTTCCTTCAAGGGTCCGATATTGTGGCACCAGCATCCGTTCTAATACGTTATGCGTCAGGCAACTGACGGCGGCGGTGGCATAGCCCTGTCCGCGAAAGGTGGGGTGAGTTACAATGGCGATATGCGCAATCTGCTCACCCCAGATCTGGTAGCTTGCCAATGCTGCAAGTTCATGGCCTTTAAAGGCCCCGACCATTTCAGTGGGTCGAGATTCGTTCCCACCGTGTTCCCACTCTTCAATCGTGCAAGCCTCGCGCAAAGCGTGCATTGCTTCTTCATCTTTATCGGTTAAGCGACGGGCGGTACTTAGACTAACAGGTCGAAAGTGTTTTCGATCGGTGTAGCCAATGTAGGCTGGGCCTACTCTCGCGACGACTCGATCCCCAAAAACTCCCTCGACAAACGCAAGGTGTCGTAAAACGCCAGCGCGCCATTGCTCGATGGCCGCACGGTTTAACTCTAATTCATCGACCGGCAGTGACACAACTGGTGCCCCACCAAACTCCATCACATAGCAACCCGTGTAAGCGCAGGGTCCGCTGGAAGCTACTATCTGCGGAATGTCGGCTCGGAGTGCTTCAGGAAGGCAACCGAAAAATTGAGCCCAGTAGGAATCGACAAGTTCGAGTACCGAAGAATCAAGTGAACTCAAAACGGACCTTCCTTGATATGCATTTCCGGATATTCAACTCTGGTATTCCTGATTATTAGTCGCATTCCAATCGGGATATGATGCGGCGAGCAAGTCATCTTCTGCAGTCGTTAGTCTACCTCGGTCCGCAGATACTAAGTCACTCTCGGTAAAGAACGCTCCTTCCATTCGGTCCTCAGAATGCTGTTTATAGTCAGATCGACGTAGTGATCGTAAAGCCATTCGGCTTGGCGCAATATGCCCTCCCTCTTTAGACCTAACCGGTCACAAACGGCCTGACTTGGATAGTTAGCCGTAGTAATCCCACTTGAATACGGTTCAGGTCCAACTGTTGAAAGCCCTCGTCGATCAACACTTTGGCCGCTGCTGTCACCTATCCGTTGCCCATTTTTGACTGGGAGAGCCACTATCCGAGGGTGGCAATGATTGAGCTTTTCGATACTGTTAAACGCCACCACTCCCACAAGCTCACTATCCAAGAGAAGGGCGTAGTGAAATTGGGTACCGGCCGTGGCGTTCTCTATACTCCTTCGGATGAAATTCAGCGTATCGGAGGCACTCTTGGTATCGTCAAGGAAAGGCATCCACTGTCGTAGATGGGCGCGATTTTGGTCGTTGCGCCAAAAGAGTTCTTCGGCGTCCTCTTCTGTCAGGAGCCGTAAGATAAGCGAAGGTTTTTCGGCTTTTATTTCCGATATCACCGATCTCAATTCTGTATCAGATTCTCCGCTCGATCCAACGCTTTCCACAAAGCCTGGAGAGCGTGCGGATAGTCTCGTTTACCATTCCTCCTTGATGGTAGCGTCCCGAAATCGGCGGACCGAGGAACAGAGGCTTTTAATTGCCTCGTTCCGAATCCGCAAGGATTTGGTCAAAGCGTCTTCCAAGACTTCACCCTCGCCATCGAAGGTCTTGTGGGCCACCGGCGGGATCGCGACGTTTCCAGCCTCGGAAAGCACTGCACGGAGTCTTTGGAGAACGTTCCAAGCGCGCATCCGGCTTTGCTTTGACGCTTCCAATTCGTCGAGCAGGTCTTGAATCGCTTTTGGAGTGATCGACATGGAAACAAGTGTTCAAAACAACACTCCTCTCGTCAAGACCGCAACTTGTCGTTCGCGAGGATTTACGATCCTCCGTCCGAAGCTTAACCGGTAACGAAGTCTTAGGGAGAGCGCCGGCGATCATCATCACCATGGCGGCACGGTCGGGAAAAGCTCAGGCCACCTATTCAGATGGCCGATTTCGTGGACTGCCCTTGGTTCCAATGGTCGGCTCGGGCATGCCTCCCACGACGGAGCAACCGTAACCCATCGAAAAAAGTATGGGTACTAAGGGCAGGAATGGAACGAGTTTGATTCGTTTATGAAATATCTAGTGATTTTACTTGCTCTCTTCGCCACCTCCAGTCTTTACGCGGATACGTATCAAGGGAAGAACGGTAAAGCGGCTCATACGCGCAATGGCACGGCAGTCCAGACTAGTAATGGTACCGCAGTCCACCGCAGAGGTAGCTCAACGGTTCGGACCACGAATGGTTCTTATCATGCCAACGGGACCAATGGAGCCGCTATCCATACGAATAACGGCACCGCAATTCACACCAGCAATGGCACGGCAGTTCACACCAATGCGAATTGGAATAACTCCTACTGGCACTCGAACAGATACGGCTATTGGAACGGGCAGCGCGGCTATTGGAGTTTTGTCAGCGGTCGGCATGTCTTTATCGTCGTGAACTAATTTCAAATACATGTCTAGTAGTTCGAGCTGGGCATGGAGACGCCTTACCTAAATCAGGTACAAATCGGGGCTGCTTTACACTTCGGCGCGCCCTCAATGCGGTGCTTAGCCAACCGTATCCATCACTTCACCGGGCAGCTCGACGGTGAAGGTAGAGCCTAGACCGCAATTCCGCCTTGCCACTGGTGATGCGACTTAGATCGAGCAATTCATCAATCAGCTTCGTTTCGTGCTGAATGTTGCGCTTTATCATCGCGAGAGGCACGCGGACCGGAGGGCCCCAAATCGGAACGATGTTCCAGTGACGCCACGGCCATGAGCATCGGGGTGAGTGGGGTGCGCAATTCATGACTGAGCACCGCAAGAAATTGATCCTTACTTTGGTTCGCGGCTTCAGCCTCCTGCCTGGCTACGACCAATGCCGTCTCAGCCCGCTTACGGTCGGTAATATCTCGGGTGGAGCCCGCAACTGCCTCATTATTGGGGTCACATCCTGACGCGGCGGCCGCAAGCGCCCCTGCCTCAGTTAGAAAGATGGAACATCCAAAATCTTGTCCCCTGTTCGTTCACGTAATCGGGCGCTCTATCGTGATCTCTTCGATCGAAATCTTGGGCACGAGCAATTTGAACACTGATCTCAGGAGGAGGGCGACCGAAGAAGTAAGCAGAGATTTCTTCTTTGTCGGTCTCGGTGAATGACGGTTGGGATCCCTCAGCGTCAACCAACGCGACAACCGGCTTATCGTCGGAATTAAGCTTTATAATGCCATAAGTCGTCATTGGCCCCTTAGTCTCTGACAACTCTCCGAGTCAGAAAGATGGAAAAGCCCTCTACTAAGTCTCGTTGAGTCAACCTGTTGCGAACTTATTGAGCGGGCGCGGGCGACGCAACAAAAGCGCTCCGAAAATAAATCGCAAAAAACACTGAACTTATGGTGATTCAGGTCGATTTAGAAAAAAAGGAAAATTACCAGAGATCTGAGTAATACAAAATCGACTTTTCGCCCCTCCAGATTACCCACTCCAATCTCAAGGCAATCTATAGCGCAGGCCAGCACTTCAAAATCACCAAAACCGATGAATAGATATTATGGACTCTGATCTGTCCCAGGAATCGATTGGCTACCTAAAGGTCGAGCTGGAAGCGAAAACGGACGCCATCCGAAATCCCGCCGACAAGAGTATAGGTTCTCAGTTTCTAGGGCTCGGGTCGAAAGTTATTCCATTTGCTTTGTTGTTGGCCGCGACTTTTACTCCGCTTCGTTTGGCTTATGATTTTGCCCAGAAAGAAAGAGACAAGCTCGACGCGGTCACCGGCTTTGAACGACTAACTCAGCCTCTTTATTATCAAGGTAGACCAATTGCGATCAATGCAGTTCGTGATCGGATGGAAGAAAGTCAGCATAAACCGGGCTGGTATCGGTGCATTGGCAAGGGCGAGGCCCTGGTGTTCATTTACACTCTAATATTTTTAGCGTGAGCGCGACATCACCAGAAAACTGCCCGGAGCAAAAGCGACTACGATCCTGCTTGAGGAAAAAGTCCGGAAGTCGCCCAACAGAGAGCGACTATCTTCTCATTACTCTTCCTTATAGAGATTGAAAATACCGTCTGGATTATCATTCGTGAGAAAACTATGGTCGTAGATAAACGAGATCACGGGCCAGTCCCAAGGTTTGCAACCAGGTTGTCCGAACGACGACCTGCGCAAGCGTTCGATTCACCTTTCGCTCGTGCCGTTGACTCTCTGCAAGAATCTCCGAACCTTCAAGGCTTGTTCGGCGGAAGGACGTTGTTTCCCGGAGAGCCAATTGGTTATGGCCATCGGCCTTAATCCGATGGCCCAAGCAATCCAAGAACGTCTTCCTCGTTCCTGATCGCACCATTCTCTTAACTCGTGGAGGAGACTTTCTGTCCCAGGCATACGGTATCGCGGTCCATTTTTGCCCGTATCCCTGGGTGGTTCTTGGAAACTCCTAGATCTTGACGTGAAAGTTTTACGTTCGACGGAAGGCAGGTCGCAAGAAAAATCTCGTTAAATTAACTGCCGGTACACGTCTCGGTCGAAGACGCTCTGAGTGAGGACTCACCGGCTAGCGGCTAATTGACAGATGACTTTTCTGAGAGTCGGGATTTTTTGTCGTTCTGCCGGCTCAAGTTTTCTTCCAATCTGTCGTAAAAAGATGTGGTTCGTGCTCACCTCTCCCAGCGTATTAAATTTCTCTTTCTACTTTGGATTATAATTCGAGGCACCTTCGACGCCGCCGTGTCAGCTACGGGGGTGTGGTGCATACTTTACTCTTTTACCAAAGTGATTTGGCCACAATGCTTTTGGGTGTTTTTAGCGATTCACTTTATAGGGGATCTTTCCCTCGTGAAGTATGTTAGAACTCATACTAAGCAGGATTGCTTCCTTTACATGCGCCTGGAGTCAATATCGGTCGTCTTCTCTATCCTCCACGGGCTTATACTTTCGCTCCTTCCCACGATCGCAGTGATAGTCCTTTTAAGCCTGACGGAGGTTTACACCGGTCTGGAAACTCATTGGCTGCACACCTGGCTTCTGGTCGCTTGTGTCGTTTACGTTATCTCGAGAGGAAACGTAAAGCGAAGAATGGCCGTCCGGGTCAACGGTTTCTCCCAGAGTCAGCGGGACATCCGGAAAGATCGAACCCCTCCTGTGGCTGGGGTCGAATGGAAGGTCGTAGGTGGACCTTCCCCTGGCGAAGAGAGGGCAAGCTCCGGGAAGTATTCCAGCACGGTGGCGAGATCGGCGCCGCCTGGCGCGAAAAGTTCACGCGGCGGGCGAGTAATCGACGTGTGAGAAGCAAGGGCACAGAGGGAGGAAGAAGAGCACAGGGGAGTGGTGGCACCACAAAGGCACAGAGGGCCACAGAGTTCAGGCTTGGAAATTTTCAGATTCCCAAACTCCGAGCACTCCCTGACTTGATGGTGATGATCCTCTGGGCCTCGCGGGCGGCTGGGCCAAAGGCGAACATCCCGATGCCGATTTGCTCCCGGTGTGCTAGATTTTTGGCCCATGAGTCGTCTAGGTGAGATTATAGCCCACAAGCGAAAAGAGATCGCGCCGTGGATAGCCCACGCTGCCGATTGGCAAAAACGAGCCGCGGCGCTTGGTCCATTTCGAGGTTTTCGAAAGACGCTGATTTCCGGACAGTTCGGGTTCATCGGCGAAGTCAAGAAAGCGTCGCCCTCCGCCGGGGTGATCGCCGAGAACTTCGACCCAGTCCGAACCGCCCTGACTTACTATGAGGCCGGAGCAAACTGCGTTTCGGTCCTGACGGATGAAAAGTTTTTTCAGGGGCATCTGGATTACCTGGCGCTGGTCCGGCACAAAGTTCCGATGCCCATCTTGCGAAAGGACTTCACCGTCCATGAAGTTCAGATTTATCAAGCCGCTCTCGCTGGTGCCGATGCGGTGCTTTTGATCGTAGCCGCGTTAACCGATGATGAATTAAAACGCTTCAAAGCCGTGGCAAATGAGATAAACATCGATTGTCTGGTCGAAGTCCATGATGAAACCGAACTTGGCCGAGCACTTGAGGCGGATGCGGATTTTATCGGCATCAACAATCGAAATCTGGCCACCTTCGAAGTCGATCTGAAGGCGACGGAACAACTGGCGCCCAAAATTCCGGACCGCTACACGATCGTGAGTGAGAGCGGAATTCGAACCATCGAAGATATCCGGCGAGTGATTGCGGCCGGGGCTCACGCCGCCCTGATCGGCGAGGCACTGATGCGGGCAGCTGATCCCCGTGCGCTGCTGGAAAGCTTTTTAGCGATTGCTGAAAAGACGAAATGAAGCACAGGTGAGCGGCTCGGGCGTCATCTCCAGTGATGGATAAAGGGAATATCGACCAGATGGTGGTTGCTCCCTCTGACGGCGGGCAGCGCCTTGATGTCTATCTCGCCACCCAAATAAATCGCCTGTCGCGGGCCCGGATTCAGGCACTGATCCAATCCGGACACATCCTGTTAAATGGAACCACTTCTCGCTCAAAGCAGATTGTTCGCGCAGGAGACCAGGTCAGCGTAACCGAACCTCAGCCGATACCCGTCCTCTTGGAGCCGGAAGCTCTCCCGGTGCCGATTCTGTTCGAGGACGAAGATTTGCTGGTGGTCAATAAACCGGCCGGGATGACTGTTCATCCTGGGGCGGGCATCCAGACCGGCACTCTCGTCAACGCGCTTCTTCATCACGTCACAAATTTGAGCGGCATCGGAGGGGTGCTTCGTCCCGGAGTGGTCCACCGGCTAGATAAGGATACCAGCGGGTGCCTGGTAGTCGCCAAACATGACCTCGCTCATCTGCGGTTAAGTAACCAGTTTGCCGGACGAAAGGTTCAGAAATATTACCTGGCTTGGTGCGCCGGAGGATTCGCGAACCCGACAGGTGAAGTCATTAAGCCGATCGGCCGCCATCCGGTACATCGTCAAAAGATGGCGGTCGTGGAGCGGGGACGTCCAGCTCACACCAGGTTCGAAGTGATCCAGGAAACGAATCGAGGCGCCCTGGTTCTTTGCCAGATCTTCACGGGACGAACCCATCAGATTCGGGTTCACCTGCATTCGATCGGGCACCCCGTCCTGGGTGACAAGGTGTACAGTAAAGCAGCGGCCAAGGAATATGATCGACAGATGCTGCATGCCTGGCGATTGGGGCTCTTCCATCCAATGGCAGAGAATTGGTTAGAATTCGAAGCCGGGTTACCAGACGATTTCCTGCAAAACGGCATCGACGAAAGCCAGGTTGCTCGAACAAGGAGTGAGCTGATGGCAAAAACTCTTGAGCGGCTTCGATGATTCTGCCTCGAATCTGCTGCCAGTTCGCAAAGATCACAAAATTTAACGGCTTTTGAATTTTAATCGTTCGACCTCGGACTTTAGCGACCTGACCTGAATTTTCGGCCTCGCCTCATGATGGCTCCAGGGGGTGAGGACGATCCGCGGCGCGGCAAAACAAGATATTTCACACAGAGATCGCAAAGATCACAAAGATTCAGCGGTTTTAGATTTCAATCGTCGACCTCAGGCCTTTGGCGACCTGACCTAAAATTTTCGGCCTCGCCTCATGATGGCTCCAGGGGGTGAGGACGATCCGCGGCGCGGCAAAACAAGATATTTCACACAGAGATCGCAAAGATCACAAAGATTTGGCGGTTTTAGATTTCAATCGTCGACCTCAGGCCTTTGGCGACCTGACCTAAATTTCGGCCTCGCCTTATGATGGCTCCAGGGGTGAGGACGAATCCGCGGCGCGGCAAAACAAGATATTTCACACAGAGATCGCAAAGATCACAAAGATTTGGCGGTTTTAGATTTTAATCGTCGACCTCGGCCTTTGGCGACGGTGGCCAGCTCAAGGTTTGCTCACTATCTCGGCGGCCCATTTTCTTTGCGGGAACGTAGGTCCACCACGGGCAAGCCTGAGTTAGATCTAACGACCGCCGGGTTGATGGAAAATCCACTGAGGTTGCTGCCGCCAGTGCGCGGGAAATCTGCCGGCTTAAGCCCTACGCTATTCTCCATGCCCTGGTGCCGTTCTCTTCATGATCGCAAGGCCGCTCGTTCATCACGTGAAACCGATTCTTTCGCCAAGCCGGCAAAGCCTCGTCATACAGCCCGACTACTCGTTCCGCGACCACCGGGAAAGTGTTAAGTGCGGCTCCTCTGGCAATCTCCATGGCGATTGTCCTCTCTGATTGGCCGTTGGGCGAATGGTTCGAATGGAGGAGATCCCTGGGGACTTCGATCACTACCTCGCGCGGAAGAGGGATCGGTACCATGTCGGTCCTCATTTTGGGAGTAAACTTTAGATGAAGGTACAAAAACTGTTCGTTGAATTGCATACGTCTAGGCTGTTGGACGTGGCCGACCCAGGTCGATTCAAAATAAAAACCACATTTTCAATAAATATCGTTAATGCACTAATGCCATTCCGAGTTCCACTTCAGAAATTGGGAAATTCGGCCTGCCAATTCCGGACCCTCCGGTAGTCCAATTTTCCATTTAATTGCCGAGAATTGGTTGGAATTCGACACGGGATTACCAGAGCATTTCCGCAACATGGCACTGGCTAAATCGGGAGCGTATGAGCAAGGACTGAACCTGGTCCTTCGAAATGTTGCGTGGCTTGGAGAGCGGTCCTGATTTCCGGGCCGATACTTCCGCCCTGGAGAGGATCGCGCGACTCGGACGTTCGGTAAGAAATACCAGTGCTAGTGAGGAATCACCTACGGCAGATACTCTCCTGTTCAATGAGCCCGTACTTCAGGTGGCTCCTTTTCGTATCTCCGACCCGCCCCCCGCCCAGGAACCGGGCGAGGCAGGCGAGCGGTTCGAGAATTTGCGCACCAAGGTCCTGGCCTGCATCAAGTGTCCCCATCTTGTCGCGTTTCGACACTCCGTAGTGTTCGGGGTCGGCAGCCAGAATGCGGAATTGATGTTTGTCGGCGAAGCTCCGGGAGCGGACGAAGATTTGCGAGGGGAACCGTTCGTCGGACGCGCAGGCGAACTTTTGACCAAGATAATCCAGACGATGGGTTACCAGCGCTCAGACGTGTACATCGCCAATGTCTTGAAATGCCGACCGCACATGCCAGCGGGAGCATCGGGAAATCGCCAACCGACGGCAATCGAGATGGAAACTTGTCTGCCCTATTTGCGCCAACAGATCGAGATTATCCAACCCAAGGTGATGGTTGCCCTGGGCGCGACGGCGATGCGCGGCCTGTTTGGAAAAGATGAGCCAATGAAGCAAATGCGCGGCCGCTGGCATGTTTTTGGTTCAATCCCCGTCATGGCAACCTTTCACCCTTCCTACCTGCTGCGGAACCAGGCATTGTCCGAAAAACGGAAGGTCTGGGAAGACATGCTTCAAGTTCTCGAACGGATCGGTCAACCCATCAGCGAAAAGCAGAAGAACTACTTCGTAACCAAATGAGCACCTTTTCTGAAAACCAGCCGTAGAAATTGACTCGCATCTGAGCCGTGCTCTCTTTGCAGGAACCTGCGTTGATTTAAAGATGAATCCCCTCAAAATATCATTTCTGGCCCTGTTTCTGATCGTCGCCTCCGCGTCTGCCGCCTACTGGGAATCGCAGGATTTCGATTGTTCGATTAACCTGCCGGATAGCAACTCGGCCAATAGCGCGACCAACTGGACGACCTTAGGATCGACCGATGATGGAACTCTGGTCGGGGCCAAGCGAATCGATCAATCCGCTTTCGTGTTCCTCGGTTATGTGGATCTGACCAAACGAAAGGGGTTTCATCTCAACGAGAAATCGATCGAAGAATTGGAAAAGCGATTCTTTGGTTCGGGACAAGGGTTTCGCCGGGGCCTCGAACGAATCTCTCTGCACGGGATGCCAGGCTACCGGCTGACCGGAGACTCCGTCTATCACGGTGCCCATTACGGACTGGTCGTCGATATGTTTGAAGCCAACAGCAGGATTTATCAGGTCGCCGGGATGAAACAAGATGATCTCCACCCGCTGAAAGATCGGGATATCAAAGGCGCCATGACCAGTTTCAAGCTGCTCTCAAGGTGATGGGGGCGTTTGGCGTTCACCGTCCACCGTTCACCGTCCACCGTTCACCGTTTGGCGGTGGGACGGAGGGCTTGCGGCGTACGCCCCCGGGGGAGGTAAAGCGGGACGCATTACGTACTTGGGGTGGCGGATCGGAGGTCTTCCATGAAGTGGTCGACGTCTTCCTCGGTGGTGTCCCAGGAACACATCAGGCGAGCTCCACCCCCGGGACCAACATCGGTATAAAAGCGCCAGCCCCGCTGGTATAAGCTGTCGACAATCGGCTCGGGGATTTTGGCGAAAACGGCGTTGCCTTCACGTGGAAACAGGAGTTTCACCGTCTCGACTTGACCGAGCTGGGAAGACAATCGCTCCGCCATGGCGTTCGCGTGCCTGGCATATTCCAGCCATTTTCCGCCCTCAAACAAGCCAAGCCATTGCGCGGCCAACAAACGCATCTTGGAAGCAAGCTGGCCACTCTGTTTCATCCGATACATGAAGTCGGCGGCCACCTGATTTTTGAAAAAGACCACCGCCTCTCCAAAAGCCAGACCATTCTTGGTTCCACCAAAAACCAGAACATCGACGCCCGCCTTCCAAGTCAATTCTGCGGGCGTGCAACCCGCAGATGCTACGGCGTTAGCGAACCGCGCTCCGTCAATGTGAACAGCCAGACCCTTGCTTTTAGCCAAATCCGCTAGTTCGGCGATTTGGTTCGGTCGATAGAGAGTTCCCAATTCGGTGGTGTTGGTCAGGCTAACTACGCGCGGCTGGGAAGCATGGAGATCGCGCCGTCCGCGCAATGCTTCCTGGAGATTTGCCCGATCGATTTTGCCGTTGTCGCCATCCACAGTCACGATCCGAAGCCCCTGATTCAGAAAACCTGGGGCATTGCATTCATCGGATTCGACGTGGGAGTGTCGGTGACAGAGAACGCTATGGTGCGGGGAGCAAAAACTGCCAATCGCCAAACTATTGGCGGCGGTCCCATTGAAAACGAAAAAGGTTTCGCAGTCGGTTTCGAACAGCACCCGGAAAGCTTCCTTTGCTTTCGCGGTGATGGTGTCCGACCCGTAAGCAACAACGTGTCCCGCACTGAACCTCTGTATCGCGTCCAGAACCTCCGAAGGACACCCCGCATTGTTATCACTGGCAAACTGCCGCCGATGTTCAAAGCTCCACACGCCAGTATAGTGAAACGAGATAAAGTTACTGGCCAACGAAATCTCGCATTGAGGAGGCGGGAAGCAGTTCCTACAGTGAGGTCGGATCTATGAAAGAGGAAATGGTCTTAGTCGTGCGGCGTTCACTCCTGGAATCTCTCGGCATTTTCCAGGGACTGCAATTCGAGGTAGAACGTTATTTGGCTCCGATGCTCAGTCGCGAGAACAACTTTTTTTCGTCGCGGTCATCGGCCGAAGTTGATCCGAGTCTAAAGCAGATTATTCCTTACGCGATCCTGGTGAGCGACGGCAGAGTGCTTCGGTACAAACGCGGTAAAAAGTCCGGCGAACAACGTCTGGTCGCGAAAGGGTCGATCGGCATCGGCGGCCACATGAACGACGGGGACGAAGGGATTGTTCGCCCTCGACAAGGAAGCCTATTTTGCGGGAGTGCAAAGAGAAATTGACGAAGAAGTGATCGTCGAACGACCCTTGCAGAACCGAATTGCCGCCCTGATCAACGATGACTCCAACGAAGTAGGCCAAGTCCACCTTGGGGTGGTCCATATCCTTGAACTGGCGCAACCGAAAGCCGAGAAGCGAGAAAGTATGATCCTCGGCATCGAGTTTTTAACCCCGGACCAACTTCGCGCTGAACGCGATAGCCTCGAGACTTGGTCCCAGATCTGTGTGGATAACCTGGAAAGGCTTCTCGAGGGCAGGAGGCAGGAGCAGCCGACGGGGGAGCGCGGCTGATTTGAAGAAGGTCACCTTCTTCAGAGAAGTTGCAGGAGTTCAGGAGTTGCAGGAGTTACAGAATACAAAAATCGGAATCGTGCCACGGGGCTTGAGTGGCCGGTATTCTGTGGTCAGTGAGTGCACTTCGGCGCCACCTTCGAAGAGTATAGCAGGCGATTGGCCGCTTTGTTTCCACTGACAGCTGACCACTGACACTGGCAACTTCTTAAACTACTTCGTTTCGAAAGGGCATGCCATCTTGGGCGCCGGCTTTGGTTACCTTGATCGAGGCGGCTTTGCAGGCTCTTTCGGTGGCGTTCCGTAGGGAAAGATTTTCGGCGATGCCCAGTCCCAGCCAGCCAACAAAGCAATCTCCAGCGCCCGTGGTGTCGACGGCCTGAACTTTCGGTGCCGCGACAAACTCGATTGTTTTCCCTTCGGAAAACATGACACCATTGGCGCCTAATGTGACGACGACATTTTTGCATCCCAGATCGTGCAATCCTCGCACGGCATCCGGAATTTCCTCCAACCCGGTGATATCCCTCGCCTCGTGCTCGTTAACCACAATCACGTGCAGACTTTCGTAAACCAGCTTGGGCAGCGCACGAGAAGGAGCTGGATTCAAAACGAACGGCTTGCCGAGTTCGTGGCAAAGGCGAGCCACGGCTTCAATCGCCCCATCCCGAATTTCCAGCTGGGAAATCACGGCCGCGGCGTTTTCAAAAACTGGTCGTGCAGCGGAGACCATCGCGGAGTCCACGGCCTCGTTGGCAGATTTCGCGACGGCAATCAGATTCTCTCGCGTGACGCCATCGACCAGAATCAAAGCGATTCCACTCGGCGCACCTTGAACACATTGAAAGTAATCAACGTTGATTCCCTCCTTCAGAAGACGATCTCTCGCCGCAGTCCCGAAGGTGTCTGGTCCATGGGCGCCAAGGAAAGTAACTGCTCCACCCGCTCGCGCCGCCGCCACCGCCTGGTTTGCCCCTTTGCCGCCGCCGAACATATGAAACTGCCCGCCCAGCACGGTCTCTCCCGGATGCGGCAACCGATCGCAAAAGACCACCATATCGGTATTCGAGCTTCCAACGACTAAGATGTTCGGAGTGACAGGCATGGGGTTGATTCGTCTGGGGCATCAAACGATGATCGTGGTGAAAGATCAAGAATGGTTTGCCGGCGAGGCTGTCATCCGGAGATTCCGCTCGATTTTCGGACCAATAACAATGGCAAAGGGGTGCTGTTGACCACCTTGGAGACAGCGCTGGTCGATAAGAAAGCCGCGAACCCCTCTTGGTGATGAGTCCCTAAGACGATCAAGTCCGGACCAATCTGACGCGATGTTTTCACGATGATCTCGCTCGGTTCGCCGCGAAGAACCTCGCCGGAGACGCGCAAACCATCCGCTCGAAGCAGAGCGATTTGCCGAGAGAGATATTCGGTTGCATCAGCTTGAGCAAGTTGAAGTATTTTCGTGGTCGTGGCGGGCAACAATAAGCCCGAAGCCGCACCTACACCCGAGAGAGTTCTCAGCGTCGGCACCACGACTACCAAATATAAGCTCACACCACTGACCCTCGCCAAGGTAGCAGCGAGCGGCAAACTTTGCGCGTCCACCGAAGTCCCGTCGAGCAGTACCAGTACCGGACGCGTGCCGAGCAACGGGGCGCTCCCGGTTACACCAGGCCGAATAAGCAGAACCGGAACCGCACCTGAAGCGGCAACTTGTTGGGGGATACTGCCAAATAAGAACGTCCGCAATCCGGTCTGACCGTGGGCGCACATCACCACCAGGTCAGAACCAAATTCGGCCGCATGTTCGGCGATGGCCTTCGGGACATCGTTAATACTGGTAGCGTGCACGTGGTGTTCGACCCGTGGATCGGACAGGAACTGCTGGCTCCGCACTTTGGCCAGGTATCGCTCCGCCTCTTCTGGCCTGGAAAGATGGTGATCGCCGTGGATCTGCGGTGGGGGGTGGCGTTCGATTAAATGGACCAAAGTCACAGGCACCTGAAACTTCTGGGCGAGTTGCCTGGTGAGCGGCAGCGCGGCCTCGGCCAAACGGGAACCATCAAGGGGCACGATGAGGTGTTTCACCTTAGCTTCCCTTTCCGGTGAGGATTTCGTACAGCAAATACCCATTTAAGGAGACGATCAAGACCGTCACAACAACCGCCAAAAATGTAATGAGCTTAGAGTTTACCAACTCACCCATCAAATCGCGACGCCGGGTAAACAGGATTAAAGGGACGATCGCCAACGGAAGTCCAAAACTGAGGACCACCTGACTAGCAACCAAAGTGCGAGTCGGGTCGAGCCCCAAGCCGATGACGACCAGTGATGGCAACATCGTCACCAACCGTCGCACCCAAATGGGAATTTGCCGATGCAAAAAACCCTGCATGATCACCTGGCCGGCCATCGTCCCGACAGACGCCGATGCCAAACCTGACGCCAAAAGAGACACTGCAAAGACCGTACGCGCCGCACTTCCCAAAAGTGGTTCCAGGGTGCGATACGCTTCCTCGATGGAGCCTACATGGGTCAGTCCGGCCCGATAGAAAGCAGCAGCCGCCATAATCAACATCGCGGCATTGATCGCGCCCGCTACGCCCATCGCAATCGCCACGTCCAGAATCTCAAAGCGATACAATCGCCGCCGCCGTTCCTCGTCCAAGGTAACGATGCGGGCCTGAGTCAACGAAGAATGCAGGAAAATCACGTGCGGCATCACCGTGGCGCCCAGGATACCGGTGGCGAGAAATACGCTCTCTTTGCCGGCGAATTGCGGCACCACTGAGTGCCAGAGCACCTGGCCCCAATCCGGCCGGACCAGCCAGGTTTCGATCAGATAGCAGACGGCGATCACCCCGACCATGGCCGTGATTACCGCCTCTAAGGGCCTGAAGCCATAGGTCTCGAGTCCCAGGATGAGAAGCGTAATGAAGGCCGTCACGATGGCCGCTATCCAGAGCGGAATTCCAAACAGCAAGTACAGGCCGAGAGCCGCCCCCAGAAATTCGGCGAGGTCCGTGGCCATCGATACGACCTCCATGACTCCCCACATCAGCCATACGATCACCGGAGGAAATTGATTGCGACAATGTTCAGCGAGATTTATCCCGGTGGCGATCCCTAACTTCGCCGACAACGTCTGCAACAACATCGCCATCAGATTGCTGGCGAGGATGACCCACAACAGCGTATAGCCAAACTCGGCGCCACCCTGGATGTTGGTCGCGAAATTGCCAGGGTCGATGTAGGCGATGCTGGCAATGAACGCCGGTCCCATGAACGGCAGGAATTGTTTAAAGCGCCATTTTCGGCCGACTCCACCCAAAACGCGTGCCGCGTGCGCGGTGACTTTTGTATCGCCGCTTTTATTGCCTCGCTTCATCCACTACCGGGCAGCGGCACTGGTCTCCGGGGAGCGTGTCCCGGTCCAGTCAGACCGTTTGCGCGAGCGAATTCCGCGCCAATATTTGAGAGGAATCAAGCCGAGTCCGATGATTGCCAGTTGGCTGGCAATAAACCCGATCAGAGGTCCAAACGCTCGATCCATGAAGCCGTAAGAATGCAGGCCCACGCCTAGCATGTTAACGCCAAACCAGGACAGGGAAGTGATAACGTTGCCAAAAACAGTCAAGAGGGCCAGACCCCGTTCCCTGGCAAATCCTCCCCAACGTGCGTGAAGGATGATGGCATTCCATAAGACAATTAACAGTGCCCCGTTTTCTTTAGGGTCCCAGCCCCAGAATCGGCCCCACGATTGATCGGCCCAAATTCCGCCCAGGATGGTGGCTACCAAACTGAACAAGGTGGCGAAACAAACCACTCCGTACATCATTCGACCGAGGGTTTTGGAGGTCGTTTCGTCGAACGAGGTCGTAAACAAACCGCGGAAAATGTAGATGATCCCAATCAACCCGGCGAGAAACATCGCGGAATAGCCCAACGCCTCGCCAACCACATGGGTGGCAAGCCAGCCGTTGGTGTCCAAAACGGCCCGCAACATTTCAAGAGAATCCCCATCCAGCTGCAGATTATGGGCGATGAGCAAGGTGACAAACCCGATCACCGCTCCGCAGACAGCTCCGATCCCGTTTTTGTAGAACCGTTCAAGAATGATGCAAAGCAGGACCGACGCCCAACCCACGAAGATGGCAGAACTGTAGAGGTTGGTGACAGGAGGTCGTCCCTGGAGATACATGCGGGTGAGCAGCCCGAGCGTGTGAATAAGAAAGGCCCCGACCAAAAGAATCACGGCGGTCCGGCCGAGAGTCTTCGGCCACAGCAACCAGGAAAAGAGACCAAACACCAAAACGATGACGTATAAGACCATCGCCTGCAAAAAGGGTTGAGCCTGATTGAAAAGGAATTCTAGTTTCGGCCGGCTCAATTTCTCCGGAATGGTCTTCGAGAGATAGTCCTGGTATTGCCGGAGGATGGTGTTAAATCCGCTCGCGTCGTTTGCACGGTAGGCCGAAATCAGGCGCCCGTAAACTGTGGCGGCGTAAGGCACTTGACCGCTGCCGATGGCGCTCAGCAACGACTCGGAAATATGCTGCCAACCTTCGTTCTCCGCGCCTTTCTGCGGGTTGGGAATGGCATAGGCGTATTTGGCCTGCTGCAAACTTTTGTAGCGCTCGGTAAACAAAAGGATTCGCTCAAAATCTTGTTGGTTAAAGGACTTCCCGGCGTCGCGATCGTGAACCGCAGTCAGTCCCGGTTGGATCGAGAGTCCAAAAGCGAGCATCTCCTTTCCGAAATCGGATGAATCTTCTGCCTGAATGGTGTTTTTCAGCTGGAGATAAAGGCGCAAGGCTTCCCGAAGTTTGATGATCCCTCGCTGGAACGGATTTCGAGTTTCGGCTTCGCTTTGTTCGGCCAATCCGGCTTGTTTCTCGATCTCACCGAAGAACGGCTTGAGGTCGTTAAACGAATAGGAAACAAACTGCCCCTTGGCATCCTGCGACCCAAAAAGATCAAGAATCTCCTGGTTACTGACTTCGAATAGTTTGGCCGTATCGGACCGCTCCGGCATCATGAGGATGTCGAGCAGTCCCTGGCTCGGCTGTTGCACCTTCCCATCCATGGTGGTGTAGGTCCCATGGTGATTCCACTCGGACAGACTCACCCGGGCTAACGTATCCATCGGCATCACCCTTCCACCCACCAAAACCGGAAGTCGTCCGAACCCGTGGAGATCCAATCCCGGAGCCTCCTTGGGAGGCATCATCTTCGAGACCGCCCAAAGCAAAAGGACGAGACTTATGATCCAGGGAAGAGATTTTTTCATGCGATGACCCGACGTTTTACAAAGCTGACCAGATGCATCCCGAACTGAAGAAGCATGCCCAAGACAATCAGAGCACACGAAATGTAGGGCACTAACCAGCTCGGATTTTGCGCCACTTGAAGAACGGTGGTGGTGTCATTGTTATCGAATCCGGCCTGGAAAAAGGTGTACCCCCGGTAACGCAAAGGGTTATTCATGAAAATCAAAGATTCCCGATCTTCGTGTTTAGCCGGATCCGTCAACTTGATACGGCTAGAGAAGTTTTTCGCGATGTCGGTGCCGGCATATCGATCGTGACGAAACTGCAGAAGCTGGATGGCAAAAGGCTTATAGAAGCGCTTGGGTCGAAGCACGATCTGGCAGGTCTTACCCGCAGCGACAAAACTTAAGGGGCGCGGGAATCCAGCCGCCAGACTCCAGGTTCCAATCAACTGACCGCCTTGCAAAATGGAAACGCTCGCCGCTGGTTGGTTACGCTCGCTTTCTTTGTAGGTCTTTTCCATTTGGACAGCGACGGCCATCGGCCCGATCGGTAGATGCGGATAGTTCGCTGAGGGCAATTGGGAGGGATTAACGAGCGCAGCGTTGGGATAGTAATCCTGAATAACAACTTCCAGGGCGTCGACCGGCAAGGCGATCTTATTTCCCCGGTATAATTGGGATTCCGGGAGAGAAATGACCTGGTCAGAATCCGAGCCGCTGGTATCGATGATCGCCAGCTCGTCGTGATACAGGCTTTCCGAATAGTTCTTCGTTTGTCCCTGATCCAGCCGCACTTGGCTTTCGAGGTCGATAAACAGGTCCGCGAACAATTGGCCAATCAAAAGCAGGATCAGGCCGGAATGCAGAAGAAGGATTCCGGCCTTTTTCCAACTCAGCTTAAATCTGGCAATGTGAGCGGCGAGCAGATTGATCAGGAGCAGGGTGCCGACGATGTATCCCCCTGGAAACCATGGAATTCGGAGGCCGGTCCCAGGTAGCGTGAAGAAAAGGAAAAAACTTTTGAAGTAGCGGTTCTCCGCTTCATAGATGCCGATGTGCACCTGATCGAGGGTGCCGATAAAGACCAGCACCATGGCGCAGGCCAGACAAAAGATGGTCAGCTTGAGCGAGGTGAGCGGCTTCAGCCAACGCAATAATTCACTGATCATTGGTTGATTTTGATTTGGCCGACGCTGCCGGCGCTGGGGGTTGGCTTTCGGTGGACGACGTAAAATGAAAAGACTTCACGAAATCCAGAAATTTTTGGCGCTGGCTTTCGATGAGCTCAGGTGGACCTGTCATTTTCACAAACCAGGCGCGATCGGCAGTCTGAAGTACCGCGCCAAGAATCCGGGAAGGTTTCGGTACGTTTTGCGCCGTTTGGAAATCGACCAAATAGGTCGGAGCATTGTCCACCTCAGTACGTTGGATCATTTGCGAGAGTTGATTTTCGTCCAGAGGTTCCAACTGGAGTTGTCCTCGCCAGCGATTGAGATTGGAGACTAAACCTCCGGCTTCACCTGGGAATGCGATCACGGAAACATCCGCCGAAGAGCCATTGGGGCCGTCGACCTTGAAACTTCCAAGGCGCATTTCAGAGAGAGACTGCTCGCTCCAGCCGTCCGGTTTAGTCCATTGCGCCGGATTGCCGGGAGGAGGAACCAAGCCGGCGGAGCCGCTCTGCATTGCTACCGCGATACCTTCCTTGGGAATCTTGTAGACCTCCACCTTATCGTTACGGCACGAAACCAACCAGAGGGCGGAACCCAAAAATACCCAGCGGAAATCGGCAAAACGACCTCGTCTTCGTACCGGCTTTCTGAGGGCCCCCACAGCCGACCAGGCGAGCATTGCGATCGAATTCGTTTTTGGAACCGCTAAGCGTTTCCGACTGCAACCCGACCAGACCAAGAGCGACGACAAGGACGAAAACGGTTTTTGCATCGTCAGCAGCCTAAGAACTTCTCACTTTCAACGCATACCGCTTCTTAAGTTCGTCAAAATGAGTCGAAGGATACCATTGGTACAACATAAAATAAACGATCACGCCGGTGATCGAAACGTAAAGCCAAATAGGCATCGTAAATCGTCCTATTCGACGGTGGCGATCAAATCGCCCGCGTAAAGCCGGGATCACCGTGATGATCACCAACGGCAAAATCGTAAACGCCAGGATGAGATGGGTGATCAGGATGACGTAGTAGACCGGGCGCACCCAACCTCCGGCGGTAAATTTAACCGAACCTTCTCCGACGGCGCTCAAGAGCCCAAAATGATAGCTCAAATAACAGGTCAGGAAGATCGTCGAGCAGACCAGCGCCGTAATCATGCAGGTGATGTGCATCCGTTTCCGGTCCCGACGAATCGCAGCCCATCCGACCGCGATAAAGCAGGTGCTGAGTGCGTTCAGGGTCGCGTTCACCGGAGGAAGATCAAACACATTCATCTTACACGTAGGCTACAGAGGCGAAACAAGCAGTAAAATAGGTTGGCGTCCTGAGAGGAGCAAGGCTCCAAAGAGCCCACCTTTCGCACGGAGGGACGCGGACGGCAAGGGAACGTGTCGGCCGATCGGCAAAACAGGGTGTCGAGCGTCGTCCCCAGACCCACGCTCTTCGGCGCTGGTCGCTTGGTATTCCGGCCAAATGTCGTCCGGTCAATTCGCCGATCGGCCCTTGTCGTTAGTCTCCGGGATTGACTATTTCGCTCGCCTTCAGCCAGTGTTCGAGTGTGCCGGCGACTTATCCGATTTTGGTCATTAATAGCGGAAGCTCCTCCCTGAAGTTCTCCATTCTGGATCCAGGATCAGAAGCGGTTTTGGCGTCAGGCATCGCCGAGCAATTGCTCACGGACGGCGCCACTTTGAAAATGGTCGATCTGGCCGGAGCCAACCATCAGGAGACGATGCCCAGCGCGGATCACCGCGCAGCGCTCCTCCGAATCATCGATCTCGTCGGCGCTGGCAAAAAGCTTGAATTGAAAGCGATCGGGCATCGCATCGTTCATGGGGGAGAAGATTTTCGCGGGCCTACGCTGATCACGGAGAGCGTGGTGCGCAGAATCGAGGAACTGGCGGATCTGGCGCCTCTGCACAATCCGGCGGGCGCCCAAGGGATCCGCATCGCCACCGAATTGTTTCCGGATAAACAGCAGGTCGCAGTTTTCGATACCTCGTTCCATCAAACTCTGCCCCCGCACGCCTTTCATTACGCGGTCCCGTACGAGTACTATGAAAAATACCGAATCCGCCGATACGGTTTTCACGGAACGAGTCATCATTTTGTCGCGTTAGAGGCGGCCAAACGGATTGGCAAACCAATCGAGAAAACTCAATTTCTTTCGGCTCATCTGGGCAATGGATGCAGCGCCGCCGCCATCCGGTACGGCCAAAGCATGGATACCTCGATGGGATTGACGCCGCAGGAAGGTTTGGTGATGGGTACCCGGAGTGGCGACGTGGACCCGAATTTCCATTTGTTTCTGCAGGAAAAGCAAGGTCAGTCGCTCCGCGAGATTACCGAGATACTGACACGAAAAAGTGGTCTTCTGGGTGTTTCGGGAGTCAGTCATGACATGCGGCTGGTCGCGGACGCGGCCACCGCAGGAAATAAAAGAGCGCGTCTGGCCGTTGACCTTTTCTGCTACCGATTGGCCCGGTCGGTTCTGGGATTGGCCGCCGCCCTCTCCTCTATCGATGCTCTGATCTTTACAGGTGGCATCGGAGAGAACAGTACGGCCGTAAGAGCCCAGGTACTGACCCATTTGGCAATTCTCCATCCTGAACTTGATGAAAAACTCAACGAAGCCCATGGAAAAGGAGCGGACGGACGCATCACCGGAAGATCGGGTTTGTTGTGCCTGGTCATCCCAACGAACGAAGAACTCATGATCGCCCGTGAAACTGCTCTGCTGACCGCATGAAACATGCATTTTTTCTTGCTCCGGCCGGGACCGGCGTCGGATTGACGACGGTGACCCTGGGCTTGGTCAACGCCCTGGACCGCCGGGGTGTCCGGGTGGCCTTTTTTAAGCCGATTGCCCAATCCACAGAAGGTGATTCGGGCCCTGAACGATCTACTCATTTCATCCGTGCCACCACGACCCTGACACCGGCTGACCCTATCCCGCACCACACCGCAATCAAAATGATCGCGGAGCAAGGCATGGATCAACTGATGGGCAGCGTGATTGCTGCCTACGATGCCTCGACCACTTCTGCCGACGTGGTGGTCGTCGAAGGGCTATTACCGGCCAGCGGCGATTCGTACTTGGGAGTGGTGAATAACGAGCTGGTGAAAACCCTGAATGCCCAGGTCATACTCGTCGCTTCCAGGGCCGACAAAACGATCGGTCAACTGGACGATCAAATCGAGTATGCGGCCAACGCTTTCGGGGGACTGGAAAAAATACTTGGAGCAATCATTAACAGGTATCCGGCCGACAAATCCCAAACTACCAAAACTCTCATGGATACCCTGCGATCTGAAAGCAGGTTGTTCAGCCGCCGTCAGCTCGAATTGATTGGCGCCGTGACCGACAGTCCGGAATTGACTTATTGCCGGACGATCGACATCCAACGCCATCTCAATGCCGAAGTCATGAACTCCGGGGAGATGGAAAGCCGCCGGGTAAAGGTGACCCACCTTCTGGCGCGGACCGTTCCTAACTTGCTCCATACCTTTGCTCCGGGGGCCATTCTTTTGACACCAGCGGACCGCAGCGACGTTATTCTCGCGGTTGGAATGGCGGCACTCAGCCATACTCCCATCGCCGGACTGATTCTCACCGGAGATACCGAACCGGACAAACGGATCATTGAGTTTTGTGGACTGGCCCTCAAGACCGGCTTACCCCTTTTGCGAGTACGAACCAACAGTTACGATACCGCCACAAGACTCTATCAACTGAGTAATGCCGTGCCGGTGGACGACCTTCAACGAATCCAACTGGCGATCGATCACGTTGCTCTAACTCTCGAGATCGAGTGGTTGATCTTTCAATCCAAGAAGGAGCTCGAATTCAGACTTTCCCCGGCGGCGTTTCTGCATCAATTGACCGAAAAGGCGCGCGGAGCAAATAGGCGAATTGTTTTACCCGAAGGAGTGGAACCGCGGACCGTCAAAGCAGCCGCCATCTGTGCCCGGCGGGGTATCGCGCGCTGCGTCCTCCTTGGGAACCCGGTGGAAGTTCAGGCGGTAGCACGCGCGCAGGATATCGAGTTGCCGGACAATCTGGAAATTTTGAATCCGACGGAGGTGCGACCGAATTACGTCAATCCACTGTTCGAATTGCGAAAGCATAAGGGCCTCTCTGTCGAAATGGCGGCCAGTCAGCTCGAGGATAACGTAGTGCTGGGAACGATGATGCTCGCGGTAGGCGAGGTCGACGGATTGGTTTCGGGAGCAGTTCACTCTACTGCAAATACGATCCGTCCCGCTTTGCAGATCATCAAAACGAAGCCCTTGGCCAAAGCGGTTTCCTCCATATTTTTCATGTGCCTGCCGGAACAGGTTTTAGTCTACGGCGATTGCGCCGTGATACCCGACCCCGACGCGGAAACCTTGGCTGACATCGCGGTGCAGAGCGCCGACTCCGCGGCCGCCTTCGGTATCCCGCCCAGGGTCGCCATGATCAGCTTTTCTACGGGCGATTCGGGATCAGGGATCCAGGTGGATAAGGTGCGGCAAGCCACCAAGCTTGCTCAGGAAAAACGGCCTGACCTCTTGATTGACGGTCCATTGCAATACGACGCTGCCTTCATGCCCGACGTGGCGAAAACCAAAGCTCCCAACAGCCTGGTCGCAGGTCGGGCCACGGTGTTCATTTTTCCAGATCTGAATACCGGCAACACCACCTATAAAGCCGTTCAGCGAAGCGCCAACGTAATCAGCATCGGTCCCATGCTTCAGGGTCTAAAGCGTCCCGTGAATGATCTCTCCCGCGGAGCATTGGTGGACGACATCGTCTACACCATCGCGCTGACGGCCGTGCAATCGACGCAAGGGTAACGGCGAAGAAGCAGGCGCCTCGGTTGGTGGGTTGGAGCTTTCTCCGCAAGAGCGCAAAGGGGAGGCTCTGGGGAAAGGAAAATCCAGGCAGGTCCAATGTTTACCCCCGAAACAAGCCGGGACGGCTTGCCTACAGTAGGTAAGGCGTCCCGCCTTACTTTTTTGGAGGCAGGTCCTGGAATCCAGCAGTCAGGTAACATCGGATCTGTCCCCAAATGTTGGCACACCATCCTTGGCTGAGGCCTTTGTTTTGTTCCCCGAAGGGCTACAGAACTCAGCCCAGTGAAGAGCAAAGGCTCTGGGGATAGGTCCAATGTTTAGCTGATTCTCAGCCTACCCTGCCGAGGAGTCGTGATATTCGATCTGCCTCCAATTTTCGCGGAGCCCGTGGAGGACCTTTCCCATCTGATAGTTGAACGGCCGGATCCGCAGGATTTGCCCGATCCTTAATTTCGCGCGCCTCCAACATTTGACCTGTCCCCAATTTTCCAATGCCTCGGTTGGAAAGTTGGAGCTTTCTCCGCAACAGACGAAGGGGAAAGTCTCTTGGACAAGTCCGATATTACCCCCGAAACAAGCCGGAACGGCTTGCCTACCGTAGGTAAGGCGTCTCGCCTTACTTTTGGCGGACCTGTCCCCTTTCAATCCTCGGAAAAGGGCGCCCCACCAAAGAATGTCTCGACCACGATGTTCAAATCCGCGGCCTGAAGGGCTTGAACTGGGAAAGGCTTAGCCCAGCGCTTCAGCCTGGGTTAGTTTTATACCGGCAACCGCCCTGAAGGGGCGACAGCTAAGACGTGTAAGATCACTGGGGATATCCAATGCTTTAGCGATTCAGCCCAGGACGCGAGGAATCGTGACATTCGATCTGTCCTCCAATTTTCGCGGAGCCCGTGGAGGACCTTTCCCAATCTGATAATTGAACGGCCGGATCCGCTAGGATTTGCCCGATCCTTAATCTCGCGCGCCCCCAACATTTGACCTGTCCCCAATTTTCGGGCGGTCTTTGGTCTTTTTGGGGACAGGTCCGATATCTACTTGCTGGCCGCCTTGAGGAGATCTCCGATAAGTGACCAGTCCCCAAAAGGGTTGTTCGGCTGGTCGGCTTGCTACGCGGGTGTCCAGCCGCAGAGATAAGGCCGCCTCTTGGGGAAAGGTCCAATATTTAGCCGATTCTCAACTCTCACCGCCCGCCGAGGGGGTCGGAACATCGGATCTGTCCCCAAATTTGGCACACGATCCTTGGGCTGAGGCCTTCGTTTTGGGCCCCGAAGGGGATACAGAACTCAGTCCAGAGGGTTTCAACCCTGGGCGCTCCTTTTAGGGGACAGGTCCGATATCACCGGGCTGCTGGCAGCCTTGGAAGGAGGGTCTGTCCCTAATAAAAGACAAGAAATCCCTTCACGACGTAAGCAGGAAGATTGTCGGTAAAGAACTGAAGTAAAGAATCGAAGCTTGTTCGGGTTGTTCCGACCGTGACATTGGACCTGTCCCCAAATCTCAGCGTTCAGGAAACGGTCCGTAACGATGCGAATATACCTGGGATAAGCTGCACCCGATCATACCGTACCCTACGGGACGGTTCGTTGGAGGTTGGAGGGGGTTTTCCCAGGCACTTCGTGCCAGGCTACGATCGGTTGTCCCTCCGGGACAGATGTGTTGTTGTGTTGTTTTGTTGTTCAGAGCTTCCGAATCCTCGCCACCATCTTTGTTGCTTTGTTGAGGAGTGACATCCGTTGGGGACAGACACCGGGAAAGATCGAAAGATCTGACCTGTCCCAGTTCCCTAGTTTCGCGCCTCTAGCCTCTAGCCCTCTAACTAACATCTGACCTGTCCCCAATTTTTGGGCGCTCCTTTTAGGGGACAGATCCGATAATATCGGGTTACTGGCATCCCCGTGAGAGCAAGCCGGGACGGCTGGCCTACAGAGGTAGATATCCGCCGCTTTTTGGGCACAGGTCAGATATCGGCAGATCTCGGACTATGGCGCAGGCAATCAAAAATGGTGAAGATTTGCATTCGTCTCAAAGGAGGGTCTGTCCCTAATAGAAAAAACAAGAAATCCCTTCGGCCTGTTCCAAACAGACGTCAGCGAGGTCCGTCGGGGTTGCTGGCAGCCTTGAGGCCTTGAGGAGGTCTCGGATTCTCGGATAACTGGCCGTCCCCAGCGGGTTGGTCGGTTTGCTACGCAGTGTCCAGCCGAAGAGGTAAGGCGGGACGCCTTACTTACGTAAGCAGGTCGCTTCGGCTGAAGAGGGCAAAGCGGGACGCTTTACGTACGCTAATTGCCGTGCAGGCGACGCAAGGGTGAAGCGAAGAAGGCGAAGCTTGTCGGTTTGAGAAAAGCAAAGCGAGAGGCTTTGGCGACGGTCGGCAAGCCAGTTCCGGGGGTCAGATGGCGTTGCTGTTCCGCGATTTGTCGGCAGGTGCGAACCATCATGATAACTAATCCAGTCAGCAAAAAGGCCAACATCGCGAGCATGAAAACGACGCTCCAGGAAAAACCGGCGCTAATCCCACCTACTCCAGAATCGCCAGCCACGTTGGCTGGCTCTTTGCATCCTTCACAGGCCAGGAGCGAGGGCAGATAGCCCATCACCGACGCAGTAAGCACTGAAAGAAACCGGAGCATGTTGATTAGCTTATTTATCTTCCGCTGTGAAGCAAGCGGGTTGTGGAAGCGAGAGATTCAAAATCAGTTCTTCTGAGAAATAAAAACCCGGGGCGCATGGGCTGCCTAGAGAATGTAAAGAATCGTAAAGAGAAAGACCCAAACGATATCTACGAAATGCCAATACAATCCTGTGCACTCCAGAAATCCGTGACGTTGCGGAGTGAACTTTCCTCCAAGCGCTTTCAGGAGGGAGGCAATCAGCAACAGGACACCGATGAAGACATGGAGGCCGTGGAAGCCGGTCAAAACAAAAAAGCTAGAGCCCATGATCGCCGTGGTGTTGAACCAAAATCCTTCGTTATGAAGATTGATCCACTCCAGCGCCTGGTTAGTCAGAAAGAGCGCTCCCAGAAGGATGGTCACCAAAAGAAGGCCGATGCCGCCCTTGGTATTCTTGATCAACCGAGCCTCGGCAAAATGGAGGGTAAAACTGCTGGCAATCAGGCAGAAGGTGGCGATGATCGTCTTGATCATCGTCGGGGCGTTCTTCAATGCCTCAGGCATCTGCCAACCGGCCCCGGCGCCGCCACGCAGGACCATGTAACCGCAGATCAGGCCAGCAAACAGCATCGCTTCGGACGCCAGGAAAGTGAACATTCCGAATCGGACAATGTTCGGCCCGCCCGGGTGTATTTCGTCAATGGTGGTAGCTGGAGTTTGCATGGTTAGAATTTTTGATAAATCGAAAGTTTCCAAAGGATGATGATCACCGTAAAACCGACGGCGAATATGATCATGGCGATGAGCAGCCGGCGATTCTTCTTTTTATAATCCTCCTCCATTACAATCGGGCAAAAGCAAGAGCGGCGAGGGTTACCGGCAAATAGATAATTGACGCCACGAATAAACGCTTGGCTGCCTCGTCGGTTCCCGCGATAGCAAATCGAAAGGACATCCAGAGGAAATACCCTCCCATGGCGAGAGCAACCGGGAGATACCACAAGCTGGTCAAACTCAGCATCGCGGGAAGAAGACTCACCGAGAGCAATCCCAGTGTGTAGAGCAGGCTCTGGCGCCCGGTCACTCGACATCCGGGGTCAAAACTGGCCAGCATGACGAATCCAGCCTGTTTATAGTCCTCTCGATACAGCCAGGAAATCGCCAGAAAGTGAGGCATTTGCCACAAAAAAAGAATCGCGAACAGGATCCAGCTTTCAAAACCGGGTTCGCCGCGAGCAGCTGTCCATCCGATCACCGGAGGAAGAGCACCGGGGATGGCGCCGACAATCGTGTTTAAGGTCGTCACCCGTTTTAGAGGCGTGTAAACAAAAACGTACAGCCCAATCGTCACCGCGCTGAGCAGACCCGCGTAGATGTTAGTGGCAATACTTAGCCAGAGGATTCCGCCGGCCGAACAAAATATCCCAATAATCGTCGCTTCATCGAGGCTCATCCGACGTTTCGGCAACGGCCGGTTACGAGTCCGACGCATTCTGGCATCGAGTTCAACTTCAAAAACCTGATTCAGGGCAGCGGCCCCAGCCGCAGCCAAAGCGGTTCCTCCCAGGGTGTGAAAAAGATAAAGGAGGTCGATGGGACCGTGCCATCCGAAAAGGAAGCCCACCAAGGTAGTGACCAGAACCATCAAAGTGATTCTGGCCTTGCAGAGTTCGGAGACATCTGCGACCCAACGGCGGGTTTGAGAGACGGGACCGCCCGTCAAACGCGTAACCCGGGGCTTATCCACAAAGGCGCTCATGCTCTGGCCACCTCTTCTCGCAGGTTCGTGGGAGCATTTCGGAGGCGGGTGGAACAAAGCATGGCAGAGAGGATAACACTGAGCAACACCCCAATCATTAAAGTCAAAGCGCCGACAAAGACATGGGAAGTTGCGACATCCGCTGCTTTGTTGCTCCAGATGGTCCAGGCACCGAGGGCAAACTGGATAACCACGAGAGCGATCCAGACTTTGGCCGCCAAACGGACCGGTCCCGGAAGCTGGCCACTCCGGAGGATGCCCGTGGCCACAGAGATCAGCCCGACGACAATCAAAACCGCCCATCCGCGATGGACGTATTGCAATAAAATCAGGCCCGCCGTAATGGGTGGCGCGGCTTGAGTCGCCACTCGAGTCTCGTTAATTCGCGCCACCGATGCCGCATCGAGCGGGGGAAGGATCCCACCGTACGCGGCCGGGAAATCAGGAATCGACAAGCCGGTGTGCGAATGCCGCATCGAGGCCCCTAGAGCCAGTTGAACGATCAACATGCCGGTGACCGCGATCGTCCAGAATCTCAAGGATTCAATCGCACGCGAATCCGCGGCCGGTTCGATCTGACGCCAGAAGCGCGAAGTCACTAAAGCGATCGTGGCGACCAAGCAGAAAAAGCCTTGGGCCAGGCAACCATGAAACAGCCCGAGAATGGCGTTGTGCTCAGTGACCCGCAGTCCGCCGAGAATTCCTTGCAGGACCACAGCCAAAACGGCAAAACCAGCAAGCCATTTTACCCATCGGCGTTTCTCGACCACCAGAGTCAGCACACAGAGCCCGATAGTTAACAAGCCGACCAGGCTGGCGATTAGACGGTGGGTATGTTCGAAGAAAACGCCCCCGACCCAGCGGGAAAGCGGGAACAGGAACATGTTATACCCAAAGCTGTTCGGCCAATCCGGAACGGCCATTCCGGCCCCATGGCTGGTGACCAGTCCACCGCTGCAGATCAAAACGACTACGCTGGCAGCCACGAAAATCGCATACCAGTGCAGTAACCGCTTTGGTAAAGAAAGGTCGGCCATCAAAACATTTTGGGGAGCTTAGTGGGCCGTAATTCTGGCCGTCTCCGGGGCTGGCTCATCCTGCGGCAGATAATCCTTGTCCATCCCGGGCACGCTATACTCGTAAGGACCATGGTAAACAACCGGCGTCTTCTCGAAATTACCATGCCCTGGAGGCGAGGGAACCGTCCATTCCAAGGTCGTCGAATGCCAAGGATTGGAGCCAGCTTTCGCCCCTTTGAAAATACTGTAGAAGAAGTTAATCAGGAACGGGATGGTCGAAAGTCCGAGACAGAACGCGCTGATGGTGACAAAAACATTGATCGGCTGCGAGCTTCGCAAATGATCATAGAGCGGGGGATCGGCGATCCGCCGCATCATTCCGTTCAACCCCAGATTGTGCATCGGGAAAAACGTGAAGTTGAAGAAAATGAACGCCAGGAAGAAATGAATCTTTCCCCAAGTTTCGTTCATCATGCGGCCGAACATTTTCGGGAACCAAAAATAGATGGCGGCAAAAACTCCGAAGAGACTCCCGCCAAACAACACGTAATGGATGTGGGCGACAATGAAGTAGGTGTGATGAATGAAGAGGTCAACCGGAGTGGCCCCCATATAAATTCCGCTCAAACCTCCGATGACAAACATCGAGACAAAGGCCAGAGCGAAACACATCGGCGTGGTATACCGAATGGACCCGCCCCAAACAGTTCCCATCCAGTTAAAAGTTTTGATCGCTGACGGGACCGCGATTAGCACCGTGGAGAAGGAGAAGGTGGCAGAAAGTAGAATGTTCATCCCGCTGACAAACATGTGGTGACCCCAAACGATAAAGCCCAGGACGCCGATCGCCACCATGGCATAAACCATCGCCTTATAACCGAAGATCGGCTTGCGCGAGTTGACCGCTAGAATCTCCGAAGCCAGCCCCATGGCCGGAAGAATCATGATGTAGACCTCCGGATGGCCAAAGAACCAGAAAAGATGCTGCCAGAGTAACGGCTGACCGTAGTTACTGGCCGAGAAAAACGAGGTCCCGAAATTGAGATCAAAAAACAGCATGGCGGCAGCAGCGGAGAGAACCGGAACCGCCAGAAGAAGGAGGATCGCCGTGATAAAAAGTGCCCAGACCGGCAAAGGCAACCGGAACATGGTCATTCCGGGCGCCCGCATATTGATGATGGTGGTGATGTAATTGGCTGCTCCGGCGATAGACGCCAAGCCGTTAATAAAGAGGCCGACACACCAGAGGCTCTGGCCGGCTTGCGTCCCGTTGTAGATAGCGTGGGACGACAAGGGAGCGTAAGAGGTCCACCCGCTGGCCGGAAACCCCGCCGGAACAAAGAAGCTAGACAGGATCACCAAACCGGAGGTGGCGAAAAGCCAGTAGGACAAGGCGTTAAAGAAAGGGAAAGCCATGTCCGGCGCCCCGATTTGCAGCGGAATCAGGAAGTTCCCGAACACTCCGATCAAAAAGGGCATGATAACCAAAAAGACCATGACCGTGGCATGCATGGTCACCAGCCCATTATAACCACCGGGCTGGATTGCTCCCGAAGAAGTCACTAACCAACTGGGCAGCAGCGTTCCGATAAAGGGAACCGGGGCATTCGGAAAAGCCAACTGGAAACGAACCCCCATGGCCAGCAACCCCCCGACCAACAAAAAGGCCAGGCTGGTAAAGAGATACTGCAATGCGATCGTCTTATGGTCCTCGGACCAAATATATTTCCGGAAGAAACTCAACTCCGGATGGTGGGCATGCGAGGCATGCGTTTCTTCCGGAACAGCGTGAACAAATGTTTCTGCCATAACGATTTCCTACAACTACTTGCTTGGCGCCGGCTGGTTGGACGAGGAACTGCTGGCCGCAGCAGTCAGTTTCTGTTTATACCATTTGTCGAAATCCTCTTGAGAAACAACCTCGATTTGCGCCTTCATATTATAATGGCCGGAGCCGCAGAGCTGACTGCAAGCTAGATCAAAGCTTCCGATCCTGGTTGGAACAAACCAAACCCAATCGATGGTTCGTCCGGGAACTGCATCCTGGTAGATACGAAACTGCGGGATATAGAAACCGTGAATGACGTCTCTCGAGGTCAGGAGGATTCGAACCCCTTTATTCACCGGCAACTCAAGCACCCCGGATTGGAAATCTTCTTTTGAAAGAGGATCTGTCCGATCGTTCCCGAACACATTGTCGGGGCTCAAGAGTTTAACGTCCGATCGCCCGAGTTTTCCGCTGGCCCCCGGGTACTGAAAGGAGAACCCGAACTGGTAGGCATTCACCGCCACCTGCAGGGTATCAGGCGGTGGCGCTTTGTGGATGACGTCCCACCACATATGATTGCTGTAACCCCAAAGTCCGAGAAAAATGGCGGTCGGGATGGCCGTCCAAACCAGTTCCAAACGATTGTCGCCATGGCTGTAGGTGGCTCGCACCCCCTTTTTAGCGCGGTACTTGATCAAGAAATAAATGTAGACCACCTGGGTCAGTACGAAGACGGCACCCGTGAGATAATAAATAAAATAGGTGAGCTGATCGATTTGCTCTCCGCCCTTACTGGCAACGTCCGGCATCCACCAGAGGCCTGAAGTTCGCTGCGCCGCGTAAGCCGGAGCTCCGACCGCCACCAATACTGAAACCAGCAAGGCAATCAATCCGCTTTTTCTGGATAGGAACCGGTTCATAGACAGCTCATAGGAAGGATACGTGGGAGCAGGTTCTTGTCATGGAACATTACTCAGGAAGCACTCGCCGGCGTCGGAGTCGGGGCGGGCGGCTGAGACTGGGCGGGAGGTTGAGCGGGGGTCTGGGTATTCGGAGCGGGCGGTTGGGACTGCGTCTGCGGTTGAGCCGGCGCCTGGCCATTCGGGGCGGGCGGTTGGCCGCCAGCGGCGGGAGCCCCAGGCTTTTGCTGACCCGCAGGCGGAGCTCCGCCAGTCAGATTTTTAGGAGGAATCTTTTCGATTTCCGGCCAAGTCCACTGTTCCTTTCGATCTTTAAATTCATCCCGCATCTGTTTGACCATGTCCGCGGTAATGGGCGGAGCATTGTTTCCCCAATCGGATCTCACGTAAGTCAGGATAGAAGCCAGCTGCGAATCTGTGTACTGCCCCTCCCAGGCTTGCATGGCATTATTAAACGGTTTTCCTTCGATGACCACCGGCCCCTGCAGCCCTTTCAGAACAATGGCAATGAGATGATTGGTGGCGTCTCCCAATGCCACCTCGGACCCGGCCAAGGGTGGATATTGACCAGGCACACCCAACCCAGTGGCTTGATGGCAGGTAATACAGTTGGCGGAAAATAGAGCTTTTCCAACCACCTTCGGATCAGGTGCGCCTTTTGGGCCCCCTTCCACTCCGAACTTCGGTTGAAAATCGAAGACGTCCGCTTTGAACCCACCGCTGAACGAAAACAGATAAGCTCCGGCCCAAAAAATGCCGAAACCGATCAACCCCACCAGCCAAATTGGGACCGGTCCCTTCCCTGGCTCGGAAAGATCCCGACCTTCCTCAGCCGGTTCTTCTACGGCCAACCGGTCACTTCCCACCTTTGGCAATGGTTCATCTGACCCGTGTTCAGCTCCCCCGTGATCTTGATGCGTTGAGCTCATTCTGTGGCCTCAGGAGCTTCCGGCAAAGGGTAGTTCTTTTTGAGCGAAAGCAGGTATCCCACCAGCGCCTTGCCTTCAGCGGTAGGTACAACTTCGTAACCCGAAGGCGGTGCCATTTCGCCCTCCAGTTTGACGGCATCCGCCGACGGTTGACCCTGAATTTCCCGGGTCTCAAACAACCAACGGTAGGCTGGCATGGAGACTTCATGACTCATCGAGTGAGGATCGTACAAGATCCGGTAAAACCATTGTGGATCGGTCTGACGAACTCCCACGTTAGTTAAGTCGGCACCGAGTCTGGAAGTTCCCAAGAAGACCTGTTGGTCGAACATGTAATCCCTGGCCACGGTGCGTCGAGTGCCCCATTTGCGGTCAATATCGTTCCCTTCGTCCTTCTCCCGGATATACTGGCTGTGACAATAAAAACAACCATTCGCCGCATAGACCCGAGCCCCTTGGGTAGCCGTCCCAGGATTTCCTTGCGGAGCCAAAGCGCCGGTAGCGTCGTCTTTGCTCTGCCGCAAACCGGCAAAGGTTAGGTACGGGTAAGCGACCAACCCGAGCCAGGAGGTGCCAAACAGCAGAAAGGCGCCAAAAAAGAGGCCGGTATTTTTGTTCACGCGACGCTCACCTCTGCTCCAGTATTCTCTGAAGCTTCATTTGATTGTTCGACTGTTGCGCGGCCTTGTCGTGCGGGGGTCGAAATCAGGAGAATCAGGGTGAAGGCCACCGCAAACCCCAGATTCGCGACCACCAGCAAAAGAACCGCGAAGTTTTGGATCGCCAGAAATGGTTCGAGGAGATCGTTCACCGCGATCATCGGAATTTGAGGATCCTCCAACCCGAAGCCTTGGATCAGGCCGCCCATGGCAAAATCAAAAAACAACAATCCCAGCCCGATGATGATCAACCAGAAATGGGTCTCGATGAGCTTAGGAAAAATCCATGGCCGGTTCAGCAATTTGGGCAGGATAAAATAAAATGCTCCGAATAAAACCATGCTGTAGAAACCAATCAGACCAAGCTGGCTGTTTAAGACGGTAACGAAGGTGAACTGCGTAAACTGAGCGACCGATCGAGTCGAGATTATCCCTCCAATAAGAGCGTAAATAGTGTAAATCACCGCCCCGCTTACGATAAAGCGAAGCGCCAGATTCTCGCGGACTCTGTCAAAATCGCCCTTCATCGTCAGGTAAAGGTTCACGCCGACGGCGAGCGTCGGAATCAACATCAAGATCTTGGCCACAATGCTGGCGGTGATCATCCAGGCAGGGAGCGGCCCGCCGATCAGTTGGGTCAATCCTGTCCACCCACCAAAGAGTGCCAGTCCCCAGAAACCCAGGAGCGCGAGGTTATAGCTATAGATCGGGCGGCCGACAATTTTGGGAATCAGGTAATAGGCAGCCGCCAAGGCAATCGGAGTCAGCCAGAGATTCATCAAACTGCCGATGTACCACCAGTTAATAGCCGGCTGCGAGGCCCCGGGCGCGGGCGCAATGCCCAGAGCAAAATTTGCCGTGGCATAGGACCACGCGAACCACAAGAAGGCCCCCAAAAGATACCACTGCGAAACATGGGGCCTTCCGGCTTTCCCGTCCCAAAGAAGAGTAATCGCCGAAAGGCTCATCATCACCAATCCGAGAAACAAGATGAAAGCCGTCTCAGGCGGAAATTCCAGCAGCTCCCGGCCGGTGGAGCCTCCCCCGAGAATTGAGAGTACTCCGATGACGATGCCGAGATTCCAGACCGCGCCCCCGAGAACGAGGAATAACGGACTCCGCAGTGGCACGTTGCTGAACCGTGAAAGCAGCCAGAATCCTACACCGACTCCCGCACAGCTAGCCCACCCAAGGATATAACAATTCAAGAAAGCGGGATAGACGCGGCCAAAGCTTAGCCACGGGATCCCAGGGAAAGCCCACCAGGCCGCCGGCGTATGGATTTGCGTAGAGCTCAGCAAAAAGAAAATTGAGGCAACTACCAGCCACAACATGCCGGACCCGAAGAAAAACAGGACCGGAAACCGGATCGACCGATCAGCGATCGAGAGATCCTCGTAATGCCAGGCTGACGCTGCTGGGAACTCGGGCTCTGAAAATGCAGTTTCTTTCATCAATTCTAAAATCGTTTTGGCGAAAGGCGCGAGACTATGGCTGGCCTCCGGGCTTTGGAGCGTTCGGAGAGGGCGACGGGGAACCCTGCGGTGCTGGTGCTGGGGAACTTGCGGTGTTGGGGAGGTGAGCGGGGGTGGACACCGGTCCGGCTGGGTGTGGCTTCACCGATTGCAACTCCGCTAAAACCAGATCCATGGCCCGATCGATTGGCACTCCGACGACTCCCTTGCTCTTGTCCACCCACCGATATTGGGTCAGGACCTTCTGGTTTTCGGCATTGAGATCGGCGAGATTTTTCAACCGTGCCTGGGCATGAACGTCCTCGACATTCGGGATACTCTCGCCCTCCGAGATTAGAAAAATTACGAAGCCACTAAACAACAGGATCATCACCAGACCAGTGACGATCATGGGGCCTGAACTTTTGCCTTTTGGTGGGTGCTCGGCCATCAGTTAATTGCTCAATTTTACGGATTCAAGCAGACGCGGATCACGCGCCGGGAAAAGAGAGACACTTCCCAGGCGCCACAAGAAAATAAAGGCCAGAAACGGTCCGATCGAGAGGAGGGCCAGCAGATCAATGATACTGAGCTCGAAGCCTTTCTGGTGTAAAAACGGCATAATGGTGACGTAAGTATCCAGGATATGCATGCAAAGCACCCAGATACAGATGGGGGCCAGGAATTTCGGATTCCTCTTGGTGTACTGGAATAGCAGATAAAAAAACGGGATGAAAAACCGGCCGATGACCAGGAATGTATTAAGCACATTCCAGGATTCGACATTCCGTCGCAGAAACCATTCTGTTTCCTCCGGAATGTTGGCGTACCAGATCAGCATGTATTGCGAAAATCCGATGTATCCCCAGAAAATAGAGAAGACGAAAAGCAGTTTCCCCATGATGTGGTAGTGCTCTTCGTTTACAAACCGCAGGTATCCGGCATTTTTGAGCGCCATCACAACGAGGATGATGGTGGACATTCCCGCTCCAGCCGCACCGGCAAAGATGTACACTCCCCACATGGTGGAGGCCCACTTATAATCGGGCGAGGAGAACCAATCAAAGGCCATCAGGGTTGTGCAACCAGCAAAAAGAATGATCCCCGGGAAGGAAAATCCACGCATCTGGATCGACCACTTCGGATCGCCATCACTGTCCTGCCGAACTGAAGTACGCCTGAAGTAATGAGCGGCGAAACCAAAGTAGGCGAAGTAGAGAACAGCGCGAACCCAGAAAAAAGGAATCACCAGGGACCCTAAATGCAGCTCGAAGAAGGAAAGTTTATCTCTTAAATGCGGGTCGAGCACCGGATTCTCTTTTGCCGTGATCCAACTCCAGATGTCGCGGCGGACAAAGAAGAGCGGAAGAAAAAACAACACCATCCAGGGTAAGAGGGTGGCTAGATTCTCCATTTGACGCCGGACCAACACGCCCCATCCAGAATCGGTGGCGTGATGAACAATGATCCAAAAATAACAGCCGATCAAAATAGTAAAGAAGTAGAGAAACGCGAACAACCACGAGAAAGCGAATTGCCTGCGCAGCTCGCTGCCGGCAGGGGCGACGAAACCGACGACCAGCGTGACCAACAGACAGACACTTCCGACCCCCAAAAGCGCCAGCATCAGCCGGTTAACGTTTCGACTCTCAAATGTCTCAGCTCGTGGAACGGTCAAATGATCGTGGCTCATCGCTCCTATCGCGTTTGGGTGGTCTCCGTTTTTGCGGGCTGCTGCGGAGCAGCTGGTGGAGGTGCATTCTCCGGCTTTGCTTCCTTCTCCAGCGCGGCCTTCTGATCTGGAGGAACATCTTCCAGACGGGCATTTTCACTCTTCTGTAACGCCCGGATATAAGCAATGATGGCCCAACGATCTTTGACGGTGACCTTATCGCCGTAGGCCATCATGGTGTTGAAACCGTGCGTGATCGTATTGAAGATCTGGCCGTCGGCCATTTGTCGATATTTGTCCTGGTGATAATTGGCGATACTGAGCAATCCATATTTCGAGGTTATCCCATTCCCCTGCCCGGTCGCTCCGTGGCAGACTGCACAATTGACCGTGAACTCTTTCTGGCCGCGTTGAAACAATGCTGGGGTGACCGGCAGGGGCAACCCGGTTCCCCACTGGTCTCCCATCTTGCCCGTATTGAGATAGTCTGTGCCGGCGGAAAACTCGCCAAGGGGCGAATCAATATCATCTTTTGGAGCTCCCGCATTTTGAATGGGATGCCCTGGGATGTCGTATCCCATCGGTATCGTTCCATCCACCGGCGGTCGTGCTCCCCGACCATCCGAGAAAAAGGCGCTCGGCTTTTGAAACTTCACCTTATCCTGGCGCTTCATATCGCCAAAAAATTCGATAGCGGTGGCTTGCCGATGTTGCCCTTGAAAACCGAGCAACGCGATCGTGATGATCGCCAGCAAAACCATTCCAATTAAAAAATTCTTAATCATTCGCGTACAGCAGAGTGACTTCGGTGCCACCAATTCCTTCGAGAAATTCCCGAGTCTCGATCTCGGAAAATTTCGGATCCACCGATTCGATTACCAGGAAGAAGGCATCGTTAGTTACCCGGTTGAAGGGTTCGTGATCGAAGAGTGGATGGTGCAGCCGCGGCAATCGGTTTAAGACGAAAACCCCAAAAAACGCGGTAAACGCCGAAATCAGGACGGTCAGCTCAAACATGATCGGGAAAAAAGGCGGAACCGTAAAAAAATTGACCGGCTTCCCGTGAACGATCAACGGAAAGAGCAACGAGGAGGGAATGAATTCGAGCAAGGCAGCGGTGGTAAACCCGAGGAACCCACCACAAAAGATAATATATCCCAGAGGGCGATTTGCCGAGTCCCATGGCCTTATTCATTCCATGGATGGGAAAAGGCGAATGCACATCCCAGAATCTAAATCCGGCATCGCGGACTTTCTCGGCGGCCTCGTAGAGGGTCGTCGCGCTCGAGAATTCCGCAATGACGGCAAACGCCGGTTTAGTGAGTGCGGCAGCGCTCATGCGTGGGCCTCCTTTACGGTTTCTTCCCCGCCCCCGCCATGGGCGGGCGGATGATAATGAGGGTCAGCTTCCGGCAAAACACCTTTGACTTCTGACATGGCGACCATGGGTAGAAATCGGACAAACAATAGAAACAGGGTCAGGAAAATACCAAAGGTTCCCGCGAACGTAAAAACATCTACCCAGGTGGGAGAGTACATCCGCCAAGCGGACGGGAGAAAATCCCGGTGAAGCGAAATGACAAAGATAACGAAGCGCTCAAACCACATCCCGGCATTGGCACACATCGAAACGAAAAAGACAGTGACCCAGTTTCGGCGAAAAGCCCGAACCCAAAACAACTGCGGCATCACTACGTTGCAGGCAAACATCGTCCAGGAGGCCCACCAATAGGGACCAAAATATCGGTTCAGGAAGGCAAATCGTTCAAATGGGTTCGCACCATAGAAAGCAACAAAAAACTCCATGCAATAAGCGTAGCCGACGATCGAACCGGTGAGCAGGATCAACTTGCACATCACGTCGATGGTATCCCAAGTGAAAACATCGTGCAGCTTATAGAGCGATCGCGCCGGGAGCATCAAGGTCAACACCATGGCAAATCCGCCAAAAATTGCCCCGGCGACAAAATAAGGCGGAAAAATCGTGGTATGCCAACCGGGCAGCACTGAGGTGGCGAAGTCGAATGACACCGTTGAGTGCACCGACAGAACCAGCGGCGTGGAAATACCGGCCAGAATTAAATAGGCCATTTCGTAGTGACGCCATTGCCGGTTGCCTCCCCGCCACCCGAAAGAGAGCAACCAATACACATTTTTGGCCATCCGGCCCTTTGCCCGATCCCGCATGCGTCGCCAGGTCAGGGACCAACCCGAGATACCAAAACAAAACGGAAACGGTAAAATAGGTGGAGACTGCAAAGACGTCCCACATCAGCGGGCTACGAAAATTCGGCCAAATCCAATTTGGATTTGGAACCGGAGCCATAAACCAAGCCATCCAGATCCGGCCGACGTGAATGCCGGGAAAAATTCCCGCGCAAATCACGGCAAATAGCGTCATGGCCTCGGCGGCCCGGTTGATCGAGGTCCGCCACTTTCTGACGACAAAGATGCAGAATCGCCGAGATCAAGGTCCCGGCATGACCAATGCCGATCCAGAAGACAAAGTTGGTGATACCCCACGCCCAGGCCTACTGGGATATTATTTCCCCAGACACCCACGCCGGTAAACAGCAGGTAAAAAATACAAAAGACTCCGAAGGCGGCGACCGCGCTAGTAATGGCGATCGAGATCCACCACCAACGTGGTGCTTTGTTCTCGACGATTCCGGCGATCCGGTCGGAAATCCAAGCCATCGAGTGGTTATTCCACACCAGCGGCCGTCTCGGCATCCGTTCCACAAAAATAGTCGTTGAGGTGTCGCTTTCAGCCATTACGCGTTTCCTCCAGTGGTTTGAGTTTCGGCCTGCGGCGGACCATGTCTTTGATCGCCGTTTTCATCCACATTGATTTTGCCGACCTTCGAGGCGCCCGGCATCTTCGGATTCGGGTTACGGATTCGAGCCAGGTAACCGGTGCGGGTCTGCAAGTTAAGATATTCTAGGAGATGATAGTTCTGCGGAAGCGCTCGAAGCTGGGCGATGCGACTTTGCGGATCTTTCAAATCCCCAAAGACAATCGCTTCGGCCGGGCAAGCCTGCTGGCAGGCGGACTGCACGGAATCCGTCGGCAACGTCAGGTCTCCTTTGACCCCGGCCTTAACCCGCTGCGAGATTTTGGCGGTTTCGATCCGCTGTACGCAATAGGTGCATTTTTCCATCACCCCACGACTGCGAACGGTGACGTTCGGATTCTTTTGCAGCTTCGAAATCTCTGCCATACCCCAGGGCGCCAACGGTCCCAGGTAAAGGTCCGATTTACCCTGGTACCCAGGCAATCCTTTATCGACTCGATCCAGAACCGGTCGATCGTTATAGTTGAAGAAATTAAATCGCCGAACTTTAAAAGGGCAGTTGTTGGAACAATATCGCGTCCCGATACAACGGTTGTAGACCATCAGGTTGAGCCCCTCCTCGCTGTGGACCGTAGCGTTGACCGGACAGACCGTTTCGCACGGCGCATTTTCGCAGTGCTGGCACATCATCGGTTCCATCACCATTTCCGGGTCGTCTTCGAGATGAGGATTATTTTTGTCGCCTTCCGCACTCGCGAAATAACGGTCGATGCGTATCCACTGCATTTCGCGGCCATTATGGACCTGCTCTTTGCCCACCACTGGAATGTTATTTTCCGCCTGGCAGGCCACCACGCAGGCGTTGCACCCGGTGCAGGTATTCAGATCCACCGACATCGCCCACTGATTCGGCGCATTGAGGGGCGGATGACTGTAGAGAGAGACGTTGGGAGGGATATCGGCATCCATCCAGACGGTTTTGGCAAAAGCCGGATTCTTTTTGTAGTCCTGGTCCGTCCCTTCACGGACCAGGGCCCGCCCTTCCATGCTGTAATGGTCTTGTGTTTGGGCTAGCAAATGGCCTTTTTTCTGAATCAGCTTCACCGTCGCCCTAGTGGCATAGTAAGGAGCGCTGGTGGTTCGCAACTCGTAAGCATTGAACCCGGTTTCCTGTCCGACCCGGCCAACCACCCATCGCCCGTACCCGAGTGAAAGACTGAGCGAGTAATCAGCGTGTCCCGGGGCCATCATCACGGGGGCCTGCAATTTTCGATCTCCGACAGTGATTTCCACCATGTCCCCATCGTCTACCTGAAGAGCTCGAGCGGTCGATTTGCTGAGCAGGACAGCGTTATCCCAAGTCAGTTTAGTGATCGGATCGGGCAATTCCTGAAGCCAGGCATTGTTGGCGTACCGGCCGTCCCGAACCTTATAATCCGCCGGAAAAACAACCTCGATAGAACTGGGGGTTACCGGTCCCGGCAATGGTCCTACGTTCTTCAACAGCTCTGGCAGGGCATTCGGATTAAAATCGACCTTGGCCGCATCGTACAAGGTTCCTTCGGCATAACCGTTCCGGAGCAGTTTCGTCCAAGCAGACTCGAAATCGCTTTCCTTGGTCAGCGCCTTGAAGGTGTCACGAACCGCTTGGACACCATTGGGAAGCGCCGCCAGTTTGCACAGAATATCAATCTGCGTAAGCCCCCCGAAGAGCGGTAGAATCATCGGCTGAATTGGCAAATAAATGCCATCGACCGCTCGCTGATCGCCCCAAGATTCGAGAAAGTGGGCCTCCGGAACATTCCAATGCGTCGCGCCAGAGGTTTCATCCACGTGCGATCCGAGCCGGATCACTTCGGGAATCGATCTTTGAACTCCAGCCCAATCCAGATCTGCGGGGGCCGTGTAAACGGGATTGCCGGCTAGAATGAACAGCTTTTTTAAGGCGTGCGATTTCGCGTCCGCTACCAAATCCCCAAGGTTCGAGGTTTTGACTCGCGGCACGCTGAGTATTTCCAGGGTCGACCCGAAAGCACCAAGGGCGTTGTTCATCGCCAGGACGACACTGTGCACCCAGGCAGGAAATCGATGGCCCGCCAAAACGAGGCTGCGCCCCTTTTTAGCGACCAGATCGTTCGCGCATTCGGTGAGCCAGGCGTCGTCAAATTGCGGTCCAGTATCCTTGAACTCACCCACCACCCCACCTAAAACGCGGTCGTTGGTGGAAGCCGCTATCTTTTTCGCCAACTGCACCGCAAAGGCCGGAATCTGAGAAGCGGCACAACGAAAACGATGATCCGCCATGCCGCCGGTCATCGTGAAACGGTTCTCGACCGCGTAAAGCCGGTTCATTTCGTCGGTCGACCCGTTTACCCGACGGCGCCGGCTAAAGTCCCGGACATTCGGCAAAGTTTGTTCGGAACCCAAAAAATCGCAATCGAGCGAGACGATGACATCAGCCTTGGCAAATGCTGGCTTAATCGCCACATCAGGACCAAAGAGAGCTCCAACCGCACCATCGCGTTCTTCAAAGCTGAGAGGTTCGTAGGAGTAAAATTTAATCTGCGGAAATTGCTCCTGCAGCGAACGCAGGATTCGATCGCGTGTTGGAGCACACTGTTCGTCTAACAGAATGCCAATTCCTTCTCCCCGTCCGGATTCTAATTCTTTACGGACATTCCCAAGATATTTGTCGAACTCCTGGGCGGTGCTTTCTTTTTCGTTAAAAAGAAATGTCCTGGCCCGGTCCGGATCGTAAAGATCGAGGACCGCCGCCTGCGCAAAAAGATCCGTCCCGCCGTTGCTGGAAGGCACCAGAGGGTTGCCTTCGAGCTTGGTTGGACGTCCTTCATAGGTGGTGGCAATCAGCGGTAACCCGCCCAATGAACCGGGCATCGAAGTCGTATAAAGGACTGCCTTACCTGGGATCAGCCATTCGACGCTTTTCGTATAGGGAACAACATAAGCCTCCGGTCGGCGACAACCGCTTAAACCGATCCCGGCCAGAGCCATCGAAGCACCCATCAAACGCAGGAAGTTCCGGCGCGAAACTCCGTCCATCTCCATCTCGGCGGCTCCAGCTGGAAATTCCCGTTCCAGCCAAGTCCGAAACTGAGGAGTATCGGCCAATTCGTCCAGGCTCCGCCAATATCGTTTGCCGGTGAGGTCCTCAGGAGGATGTCGAAAAACAGTCTTCATTACCGGTGGCACCCCTCGCAGCTTTGCGGCGGGTTAATGTTCCATTGTTCCTTTAGTTCCTGACCGATCTGCTGCTGAGAATGTCCACTATCCGGCTTCCAATCCAGATTGAAGACCTGATTGACCGGCCGCAGGTTGTTCTCAGGATGCCGATGGCAGTTCAAGCACCAGCCCATCGAGAGCGGTTCTTTTTGGTACACGACATCCATGTGGTTCACCTGACCATGGCAACTCACGCAGCTGACGCCGCGATTGACGTGCACCGAATGATTGAAATACGCAAAATCGGGTACTTGATGGATTTTCACCCAATCGACCGGATTCCCGCTTTGCCAACTCTCTCGCACGGCGGCCAATTTTGGATTGTTGGCCTGGACTTGGGTGTGGCAGTTCATGCACGTCTGGGTGGTCGGAACATTGGAGTGTGACGAGACCTCGACGTAAGAATGACAATACCGGCAGTCCATCCCGAGCTGCGACACATGGATATTGTGCGAGAAGGGCACCGGTTGAATCGGTTGGTACCCGGCCCGCATGTACTCCGGCGTCAGGTAATACCAGTAGACTGCTGAAACCGCACCTCCCAGGACCAGGAGGCAGAAGATGATCTTCAATGGCAGGTAATTCGTCCAGCGGGGAAAGATATTAGCCATGCGACGTCTTAAAACAGTTTTGAATCTGCGTGAGCAGAGAATCCAACACGACAACAGAAATCAAGTCGACTGCGGCTTCCGGGGTTAAGTGGAGTTTTTTCAAGCTACATCCCAAGCAATTTTAAAAAGCCCGAGAATATTGGCTTCGATCGGTTAGGCAATAAAAATCTGCGCTTATCCGTCGCTCCCAAGACATAGCTCGAGGCTAATATTACTTTTGCCGATGGCAATCGGATTTTTGATGACCCAAGGAGAATTTTTTTCGGGCCCCGTTAAAAATCAAAAATGCGAAAAGATGCAGCGCGAAAGGAGGGGTTTGTTCGGCGTTTTGGGCAGAGAAATGATGGGGTGTGCGGGAGATTCGTGGTCTTGGGACTAGAGATCTTGGGTTCGTCGAGTCTGGTGAAAACGGGGCTGAGTAGATTGTGACCTGCGTTCGCAGAATTCCAAGGGAAAGAACACGGCGGCGAAACGTAATGGACCTACTGGCGGTAATTCTGGCAGGTCGTTTAGGTAGCCAAAGCGAGCAATATGTTGGGTCCGTATCCCGTGGCATGAAGGGCCATGAAACCGTAGCCCGGGGTTTACTTTGGAAGCCCTTTTTATCGCCTTCTGCCCTGATGAAGGGAACGGAATCGCGCAGCATCGCGTTGGACGATTTTCTGCCGACTCTTCAGGGCGGGGCTGATAAAAATTTCACCCAGGCTAAAGCCCATGCGCTAACTTAATCAAAGCCTCGGCGCGGAATCTTTTTCGTCCCAGAGGGACAGCATGATCGTAGCCTGGCACGAAGTGCCTGGGATAGGGCCACCCCAAAAGAGCCGTCCCGTAGGGTACGGTATGATTCGTGCAGGTGTGCACACCGATTCGGAGATTGAAGGGAGGAAATTTCGAATGCGGTATCGCTAAGCAGTATGGAAATGATCCCTAAATGCCTTTCAAGAATAGTATTTAGCCTTCCTAAAGAAACACCACGCACATTTCGACGAGAAATACTTGTGGGATCAGCTGCGCCCGATCATACCGTACCCTACGGGACGGTTCTTTGGAGGGACGCTGTCCCAGGCACTTCGTACCTGGCTACGATCAGCCTGTCCCTCCGGGACAAAAGCCATTCGCCCATGGAAGGGACCTCGCATTAAGTTAGCGCCTATGGGTTGAAGCCTGGGCTATGATTTCATGCCCCTTCGGCTTCGGGGTGCAGAGATCACAGTTTACCCCAGTGCCTATTTCGAAGCTTCCGAGAACAATCTAGGCCGAGTAAGGCGGGACGCCTTACCTACGTAGGCAAGCCGTCTCGGCTTGCTTTCCCCCCCCGGGGCCCACGACCCCAAAAGTAAGGCGGGACGCCTTACCTACCAGGGGCTCAACTTAACCGGCCGCACTTATTCCTGGAGCGCAGTCTCGGCTTCTGCGTTGCGGTCTTTCATGGCCGCTTTACGACTGAGCTTCACCCGGCCCTTTTCATCGATTCCGATGCATTTGACCCAAACCAGGTCCCCGACCTTGACGACGTCCTCCACGCTTTTCACTCGGAAATCAGCCAGCTCGGAAATGTGCACCAGCCCATCCTTGCCCGGCAGCACTTCGACAAAGGCGCCAAAATCTTTGATCGAAACGACTCGGCCGTGGTAGCTGTCGCCTACCTCAATCTCCTTGGTCATACCGGTGATGATTTCTTTGGCCCGGTTCAGGCTCTCACGATTGGCGGAGTAAATATGGACTGATCCGTCATCGTCGATATTGATCTCCGCACCCGTCTCCGCGACGATGCCCTTGATCGTTTTTCCGCCTGGACCGATCAGCAAGCCGATCTTATCCGGATGAATCTTCACGGTCTCTATCCGCGGCGCATATTGGCTTAGTTCTTTCCGGGGTCCGGTAATCGCGATGGCCATCGCGTCGAGCACCTTCATGCGAGCATCCCGAGCCAAATGAATGGCTTCGGTCAAAATCTTCAGGGGGATACCGGCTAATTTAAGGTCCAACTGAAACCCAGTGACACCTTCCCTGGTGCCGCAAAGTTTAAAGTCCATATCCCCGAAATGATCTTCCGACCCGATGATATCCGTTAACGTGGTATAGCGCGCCAACTTGTCTCCTTCGAATTCGGTGACCAATCCGACAGAGATCCCGGCAACCGGTGTGCGAATGGGCACCCCGGCATCCATCAGCGCCATGATACCTGCACAGACGCTCGCCATCGAGGTTGAACCATTCGATTCCATGATCTCGCTGCTGATCCGGATCGCGTATGGGAACTCGCTTTCGGTCGGAATAACCGGTTCAATGGATCGCTCGGCCAGCGCTCCGTGTCCGATTTCTCGCCGGCTGGTACTGCCGAATCGCCCTGTTTCTCCGACGCTAAAGGGAGGAAAATTGTAGTGCAGGATAAACCGCTTCGTTTGTTCCCCGCCGGTGTAGCCGTCAATCATTTGCGCTTCTTCAGCCGAAGCGAGAGTCGCCAAGGCCACCGCCTGAGTTTCGCCTCGCGCAAAAAGCGCCGAGCCATGCGAGCGGGGCAGGAGCCCGACTTCCCCGCTGAGAGGCCGCAGATCGTGGATTCCCCGACCGTCACAACGCTTCTGGCGATCAAGAATGCTGACCCGAAAGGCCTTTTTCTGGAGATAGTCGAAAGCTTGAGAAATCTCGAAAGGGGTGGCTTCAGGAAAATTTCCCAGGATGGTGGTTTCCACTTCCTTGCGAAGCGAATCGACTGCCTTGGAGCGGGCGACCTTGCCCGAAGTATAAAGGGCTGCTTCAATGCGGTCTCCGGCCACCTGGTAAGCGATTTCCAGAAGATCATCGCGAACATTCAAAAGCGCGACATCACGCTTTGGTTTGCCGGCGACGGAAGCTAATTCCCGCTGCATTTCGATGATCTCGCGGACGAACGGTTGGGCGAATTCCAACGCTTTGATGAATTCTTCTTCTGGCATCTGGTCGGCCGCGCCCTCGATCATCACGATATCGTCCGCCGTGCCGACATAGACGAGATCCAGGTTGCTGAGCTGGCGCTGCGAATGAGTCGGGTTAACGACGAATTCTCCGTTGACCCGCGCGACGCGCACTGCTCCGATCGGCCCGGCAAACGGGATATCCGAAACGCAAAGAGCGGCAGAAGCTCCATTGATGCTCAGAATATCAGGATCATTTTCTCCGTCGGCACTTAACAGCACACTGATGACCTGGGTGTCATAAAAGTAGCCTTTCGGAAAAAGGGGCCGCAAAGGGCGGTCGGTCATCCGGGAGGTCAACGTCTCCTTTTCGGAAGGCCGTCCTTCACGTTTAAAGTATCCACCGGGGAATTTACCAACGGCGGCGGCTTTTTCGCGGTAGTCCACGGTCAGGGGAAAGAAATCCTGTCCCGCTTTGACGGCGGTGGCCGAGACGGCAGCCACCAGAATGATTGTTTCGCCGGAACGGACCGTGACCGATCCGTCTGCTAATTTTGCCAGTTTGCCCGTTTCGATCGTCAGATCGGAGGGACCAATGATTTTAGAGACTCGTTTTTCCATTAAATGAGCCTCTGAGATGGACAATGCCATCAGCCCTTGCTCGTAGGTCCGAACTCCGAAAGATCCTCGGGACTCGGACCTAAGACCAAGGCCGTCTGGCGGATCTCAGAGGCAAGGGGGTTACTTGCGTAGATTAAGTTTCTCGATGACAGACTTGTATCGATCCTGGGCGGTGCGCTTGAGGTAATCAAGCAGGCTTCTGCGGGTGGCCACGAGTTTCAGTAAACCTCTGCGTGAGGAATGGTCTTTACGAAAGATCTTGAGATGATCAGTCAGTTGATTGATACGACGGGTCAAAATCGCAATCTGGACGTCAGCACTACCAGTGTCCTTCTCATGGAGACGAAAAGCGCTCAGATCCATATTTTCACTCGATGCCATAATTTTAAAGAGCCGAGAACATAGGGGAATACTTGAGACAAGCAAGCATTTTTACGCCCCTTTCCCGATCGCCACCAGATCGTCTGCCAATTCTCCAAACGTCTCAGTGATCAATTTTTCTCCCAAAGTATTGATATTGATTTCGAGGCCGAGCTTTTCCTCGAGATGAAGGACGAACTCCACCAGGTCCAAACTCTGTTGAATCACATCACTCGCTTTCATCCCTTCGATGTTGTCCCGGGGAATATTGGGGAAATTTTCCGCGAAAAACTCCCCCATTGCGTCCAAAACTGCTTTCCGATCAACCATAGGATTAGCTCAAACTCGAATGCCGCCTCCGCACGCTACGTTAAAGCCAGCACCCATGGATAGCCATCGGATGGGCTGGCCCGACTTCGCGCATCCTATGATATTCTTTAATATATGCAAGATGCTCACACTACTCATGTTCGAGCACGCCCGGAAGTGGTTGATCGACGGTTCCAGCGTCGACCGGGAAAGGCCAAGTTTTTTCGCCAGACTCAATAACAACATAATCCCAGCAGGATGAATTGCCCAAGCGGCGTCCGGATCCTTTTCCACCTGAAGCTCTGCCATCGCCTGCAGAACCTGACTACGCACCTGTCCTTCAAACTGTTCCAATTCCGCGATTCCGAACCGATAGTAATCCGTTCCCCAATCCCATCGAATTAAGTCGGTCGCATCGCCGCGCCAGGACGCTAGCTTTCCGAGAGCGAGAGCCCCCTCTCCAGGTTCATCGGAAATCCAGACTCCTGCCGCTCCATCGCCAAAGGTGCAAATTCCCTGCCAGTTGGAACGCGCCGTGCATTTTGGGTCAATCAGCGTCGAAGTCGGTTCCATCACCAGGAGCAGAACATTTCGCAGCTCCGGCCCAAGATTATTCACCAGTTGGATAGTACGGACGCTGGCGGTACAGCCGCCGTTCCCGATATCCATCTGCGTCGCGGTTCGCCCGACCAGATTCCCAGCCGGCGGGCGGCCCGTTCGGCAATCCCCGGAAGAAGCAACCCTTCGCTGGAGACCCCAAAGACCGCATCAAAGGGTTGACCCGGAGGTTCCGCTTCGATCAGTTCAGCAATCGCGTTGGTAGATTCCTCAATCGCGCGAGCAAACGACATGGCGTGATCGGTAAAGGTATCCATCCAGAGGAACTGGTCTGAATACTGGGTCTGTCGAGTTCGATGCCCGATCAGGAGCAAGCGGACAAAGTCGAAAAGCGCTGTCTTTTCGGCATCATCGACCTCGAGAGCTGCAAATCTCAGCGCAATAGCATCCAGCAATTGCTGATTGCTGACCTGAACTCCCACCATGGGGGCATATATGGCACGTATGTAACGACTCACAGAATCAGTGCGCGCACCCTAGCACAGGTACAAAAGGTTTGTCGCATGAGATTTTCACCGACCCTTTTCTGCTCGGGCCTGAAGAGACGGGGAGAGAATTTAACCACAGATTTCACAGATTACACAGATTAGGAAAATGGTTTGGCGTTTGGGCGGATGACGGTTTGACGGCGTAAGGAGAGGCGCATCTCAGCCAGTTCCGTCAGAAATTTCTGACGGCAATGTGGCAGTGAGATGCGCCTCGTCCTTACGCCTCAAACCGTCACCCGCCCAAACGCCAAACCCATTTCCTTAATCTGTGTAATCTGTGAAATCTGTGGTTAAAATTTATTCTCTGTCGTTACCCACAATTCCTCGACGAGATCAGGCGGAATCTCTTTCAAAAAGCGGGAAGGACGTTGCAGGCGGTTTTCCGGAGAGCCATTGAATGAGTAGTAGGGGTAAGTCAGAAAGAGCTGGTCTTGGGCCCGGGTGGAGGCGACGTAGAATAATCGTCGTTCCTCTTCAATCGCTTCGGTCGATAGAAGAGAGCGCGAGCTCGGAAACATTCCGTCGGTCAACCAGATGACAAAGACCACCCGCCACTCGAGCCCCTTGGCTTGATGGATGGTCGAGAGCGTGATTTTCTCGGTTTCGCTCTCCGCGGCCCGAATCCCTTCGGTGTCGGCCGTGGCCATGAGAGAAAGCTGGCTCAGAAAATCAACTGGATTTTGGAAGGTCCGGGCAAACGATTCGAGGGTGGTTAAGTCTTCTCGGCGCTGCTGATGATTGGCGTACTTCGATTTCAGATAATCGTCGTAAATAGCCTCCAGAATAATGTGGATCATCTTGGAAGGGGCGAGCGGTTGTCGTCCCGGGGCGATCTCATCCAGCGTGTAACAGAGCTGCTGCCAAGCCTTGGCTGGCTTTTGTCCAATCCGGCATTGACCCAGCCAGGTCTCAAAATCGCGACGCTCACTTTCCGGCGCCGCACAGAGCTGATCCCAAAGTTTCTCCGCGGTCCGGACGGCCACGCCAGGGAGAAGGCGAGCCAGACGCTTGAAGGCGACCTCGTCCGCCGGATTGACGACAAACTTCATGAAAGCGGCCATATCCTTGATATGAGCTTGCTCAAAAAACCGGAGGCCGCTGGTGATCGCAAATGGAATTCCCGGCCCGGGTCAAGGCGAGCTGGACCTCCAGAGATTGGAAATGTGCGCGGTACAAGACGGCCATGCTATTCAGATCGATGCCTTCGTCTTGCAACTCGAGAATCCGCTGGGCCACGAACGCGGCTTGCTGGTTGTTGTCGTAAAGGGCCACCAGAGCCGGCTTAATCTCGAACCCGTTGCGGTGAGCGCGTAACGTTTTCGCAAACTGTTTGCGGTTCTCCAGGATCGAAGCGTTCGCCAAGGCCACAATCTCCGGAACGCTGCGGTAGTTTGTCTCGATTCGATAGATCTGCGCATTCGGATAACGCTTGGGGAAATCGAGGATGTTCTGGTAGTTGGCGCCGCGCCAGGAATAGATCGACTGCGCATCGTCTCCGACCACCATGACACTCTGGTGACGCGCCGCCAACAGGTCGATCAGCTCTGACTGCAGTTTGTTGGTGTCCTGATATTCGTCGACCAGGATGAATTGAAAATGTCGCTGGTAGAATTCAGCGATCCCCTGGTTTTCCCGGAATAGCTGCGCCGTCTTGACCAGCAGATCATCGAAATCAACGACGTTGGCGGCCCTTTTCCGTTCTTCGTATTTCTTCTGAAGAAACTCGATCTGGTTGGTCAGCGGGAGAAACCAATTGTATTTTTGGCCGATCACCTCCGCCACGGAGTGATCCGTATTGATGGCAAAACTGAAGATGTCGCCCAAAACTTCCGCCTTCGGAAATCGAACCTGTTTGTTGTCGACCCCGGCGGAATCGATTACGGCAGCCAGGAGATCTTCCTGGTCCTCCCGATCCAAGATGGAAAACCCGGGCTGATACCCGAAATCCCTGGCGTGCCGGCGGAGCAGGCGATTCCCGATCGAATGAAATGTCCCGCCCCAGATCGCTCTCGTCTCCTGCGGCATCAGCGTACTGACTCGGGCCAGCATTTCGCGGGCTGCCTTGTTGGTGAAGGTCAGGAGCAAGATGGATTCGGGTTCGACCCCATTGTCCAGTAGCCAAGCTACGCGATAAGTGAGCGTGCGCGTCTTACCACTCCCCGCCCCTGCCAAAACCAGGGCGGGACCAGGGCTGGAAGTTACCGCCTGGTATTGTTGATCGTTCAACTCAGCCCGATAGTCGATCGAGCTCGAGGGGACCGAAGCGATTTTTTTAAGCTGATATTCGCGCCCCATGGAATCGATTTTTACGCCTTCGCCATCACCTCAGCCGCCCAGATAAGCTTCTTTCACCAGGCTGTTGACCCTTAATTTGGCAGACTCATCCTCCAGAATGATCCGCCCGGTTTCCAATACATAACCGTAGTCCGAAATCTCAAGGGCCAGATTCGCATTTTGTTCGACCAATAAAATGGTGATTCCTAGTTGTTGATTGATCTCCACAATCTTGGCAAAAATCGTTTTCACCAGGATCGGCGCTATCCCGAGGGAAGGTTCGTCCAACATCAGGAACCTAGGCTTGGACATCAACGCTCTGGCAATGGCCAGCATCTGTTGCTCGCCGCCGCTCAAGGTGCCGGCGATCTGTTTTTCGCGTTCCTTCAATCTTGGAAAGATGGCGAACATGTAGTCGTAATCCTTTTTTATTTCCGCCGACCCTCGACGGCGGTAAGCGCCCATTTGCAGGTTTTCTACGACGGTTAAATTCGAAAATATCATCCGACCTTCCGGCACCTGCGTAACCCCCAGCCCCACGATCCGGTGCGGCGCCCGGTTGGTTATTTCTTCTCCTTCAAAAATGATTTTGCCGTGCCGGGCTCGTATTAAACCGGAAATCGCCCGCAAGGTGGTTGATTTCCCGCACCGTTGCTGCCGACCAGCGTAATGATCTTACCGGCCGCTACGGACAAAGTGATTCGATGCAGGGCGATGATCGAACCGTAAGCGACTTCCAATTCCTGGATTTCCAGCATCCGGAGAAGTTGACAGTGTCAGCGGGAAGTTGCTAGGAAGGAGGCAGGAGTTGCAGGAGTTCAGGAGTTGCAGAATGCGGAACCCTTGGTTGCTAAAAAGCCTCGCGGCTCGAATCTGGATTCTGAAACTCCTGCAATTCCGCATTCCAGTTTCAGTGGTCGGCCGTGAGTAGGGAACTACTTCTAGTCAGAATGGGATCCGGTACATCTCGGTTCGAGCCGCTAGGCTTTTTACAAACCAAGGGCTTCCCATTCTGCAACTCCTGCACTCCTGCAAATCCTGTAACTCCTTCCCCTTGTGTTGATCCTGTGTCAAAATGTCCTTGAACGACCTTCCGGATTCACAGCGGGTCCTCCAACTTGTCGGTGGCGACCGGACCGGGTTGTTTCAAAAGGGCGAAATGTCTGCGGAAAAAGATGGCCAGCACCGTGAGAGCCAGAATAAGCCAGACCGGCAACCAAACCAACGTTCGGCCGAAGGTTTGTTCGGGACTGCCCCCATCCCGCAGGGCCCGCAAAACCAAGGCGAACAGCAGGCTGACGAAACCGTAACCAAGGTTGAATGCGACGCCCTTGAAAGAGAGTACGGTCGCGCGCCGGCTCGATTCGACCAGGGCGTTGAGATAATAGGAGAGGATGAAACCGATGGCGACCATGGCGGCGCCCAGCGGGAAGGTAAATACTACGCCCCACCATCGCCAGCGGAAGGCCAGTCCGGCCAGGCATACCAGGACGACGGCCGCCAGGCAGGCGAAATTTCCCAAGGGCGAGATCCGCTGCACCATCCGGCGGGCGACTGGAGAGACCACGAAACCGAGCGCGCCCAGCCCCGCCCAAATCAGACCATAACTCGCTGCCGGAAGATCGATGAGCCGGAAATAAGAGCTCGAGAAGGTCAGGAACAGCCTGGTTACGGAGTCGAGCAACAAGCCCGCCAGAATCACGAAGAGCGCGAGCGGCGCGCGAACGATCCAGAGTCCGGCGGTAAAAACCGCATGGATGGCGCTTTCCTTGCCCGGCGGAGAAGGGTCACCGGTGGTCGAAACAACGGACTTGGATTTCCAGTTTGGCTCCCGCATTCCGAGGGCGAAAAAGAGCGCCAGCGCGGCCGTGATAAGGTTGAGATAAATTGGAAAGCGGAGCGTTACGCTTTGGGTAAATCCGCCAGCGCTACCGAGACCGGCAGCTATTTTATTCATGAAATTGGGGTCGTAGACCGCGCCGCCAACCAGCATGGCGATGACCAGGCCAACCGACTGCCAACGGGTAACTTGGTCGAGGACCTGCGGCCACTCTGTAGATCGTCCGCTCTCGGCCAGAGAATCAAATACCAGCGCCTCGTCAGCGCCGCTCGCCAAGCCCTCGGCGATCCCGCTGAGCAATCTATTGACGAGGCAAATAAGAAAGAGCAGAACACCGCCGCCGACAGGAGCCACGCAAAGGACCGCCATCTCGATGACCATGATAACGGCGGCTCCGACCACCAGCGGCCGGCGGCCGATCCGATCCGCCAGAGCGCCGGCCGGCAGATCCGTAAAGACAATGGCGAGAGCCCAGGCAAAATTGAGCAAGGTGTATTGAGTGGCAGTGAGGCCGAGATCCAGGAAGAACACCGCCAGCACGGGGTAATAAAATCGCGAGTTGAAAAGGACGCGAAAAAGGACAAAACGCCTCCAATTACGGTCGGCAGCATCGCTGACATTAGGAGTGCGCATGAGAATCCGCCTAAACTAGCGGCTTTCTCGCGGGTGGCGAACGCATATCGCCAGGGGCCGCTTAAGATCATCGTGACCCTCGCATTCTTGCTAGTATTTGCCGGGCTGGCCCCCGGCCAGGAACCAGCGCCGGTTTCAACGCCCGCCCGAACGCACTTGGTAGTCGGCTTGACTGAGTCACCGCCTTTCTGCATCCGGAACCAGGACGGAACCTGGAGTGGCATCTGCGTGGAGTTGTGGCACTGGATCGCGGAGGACCTGCAGATCGATACCGAATTTAAGGAAGAGACGGTAACCGGGCTGCTTGAGGACCTCGCTCCCGGCCGCCCGCTGGACGTCAGCATCGGCGGACTGACGATCACGGCGGAGCGCGACGATCATCTTGATTTTACCCAGCCCTTTTACCTATCTGGACTCGGCGTAGCAGTGAAAGCGGCACCCAACGCAGGTGGGTTTTGGGCGTGGATCGACCGAGTGCTGGCTTGGAGTTTCTGGCGGATTGTGGCCGCCCTAATTGTTTCCCTGGCGCTGGTGGCGCTGCTCATCTGGGCACTGGAGCATAAGGGCAACCCAAAAGAGTTTGGAGGCGAGGGCAAGGTCTCTCGGGGTATTGGCTCCGCCTTGTGGTGGAGCGCCGTGACGATGACGACGGTAGGCTACGGCGATTTGGCGCCGCGCAGCCCAGCCGGCCGCCTGGTGGCGATTGCGTGGATGTTCATCAGTTTGTTTCTAGTCTCATGGTTCACCGCCTCAATGGCCTCAATCCTCACTGCGGAACGTTTGGACACGGGGTCAGGCAGTTTAGTAGTGCGAGGACCGGATGACCTCCGCCGTCTTCACGTCGGGGCGATCGGGGGAACTTCCAGCGAGGATTACTTGAGACGCCGACAGATCGACTTCATCCGCGTGCCTCCAAAAGAACTGCTTGCTACTTTGCTGAGCGGCCGCGTACAAGCTGTGCTTGGCGATGCACCCTTCCTGCGTTATGGCGCTCGGAGCGACGCTTATGTCGGGAAGGTGACTGTCCTCCCGCAGACCCTGCAGGTAGAACCCTACGGTATCGCCTTGCGCGAGAACAGCCCGTGGCGCCGGCCAATCGATCGCGCGATGCTGCACCGTCTCGCGGATCCCGCCTGGCGGGATCTTCTCGTTATCTCGGCACCGCGGAGTGAGTGGGCGGAACCCCCCTCATCGTTCTCGTTCTCGTGCACCGTAACGGCAGTAATGGGATGGATCCTCGTCAACCTAATCGGGTTCGTCGATTGCGTGCCGTGACCCTCCCACACCACCGGACATGCGGTTTTCCGCATCCGGCGGTTAACCCGGCAGTGGGGGTCAACCCACGCGTCCTGCCAGCGTGAAGCCGCTAGCACTTCTTCCATGGTCACTTCATTCAGCACCTCTGCACAATATCGCATGGTGCGAACTCTTCCATGGGACGTTCCTTAGGCAGGTTCACTGTTAATGCCGAGCTGACCGTTCGGAAGTGTCTCTTGGCTCGCTCCTGGACTGTTTCGGAAGGCTTCTCGCTCCGCTTTGCCAGAGTTCTTTCAGTTGGTCTGTCTCTTGGTTCTTCAACCCTTCGCTCCATCCGGCTTTCACCGGCTTTCTTCACTACTACGGCCTCTGCTGACTTATGCCGAGCTCTCGCCCGGCAGATCTGCCCGAGTAAGGTGTCGAATGCTTCGACCCGTGTCAGTCGGGCCTCTACCTCTTGCGTCTTTCGGTGACGGTTGGATTTCGTATTCCCTAGCATACTCTTCGCCCGCAAGCGGCCTCACTGCCCGTTCGTGTTCCTACGATCGTGTCTTTGCTATGGCTTCTTTCAGCTCAGTGCCTCGCGGCCTGTGCCTTGCCTTTTCGCTACGGTTGTTATCACTGCTTCCAGTCAATTCCTTTCATTTGACTACATTGGGCCCATGTCGGGCACACTAGGTACGGCGTCCACGCCTTACATTGCTCCGCAGCACTTCCTCGGGAATTGGGGACAGGTCCAATGTCAAATCCTCGACCCTCAACCAGGGTCTCGTCCCGGAACTGGGACAAGAGGCTGCTAAAAGACCGTCCGGACTTTTGGTGCTTATTGGTGCCATTAACGCCTTAGACAGCACGAAGTGCCTGGAACAGCGCCACCCAAAAGAGCCGTCCCGTAGGGTACGGTCATGATTCGCGCAGGCCTGCGCACCGACTCGATAATTGGAGCGACGAAATTTTGCATACGCGGGACACATCTTCGACGAGAAATACCTCTGGGTTTAGGTGCACCCGATCATACCGTACCCTCGGGGACGGTTCTCTCGAGGGACGCTTTCCCAGGCACTTCGTGCCAGGCTACGATCATACTGTCCCTCTGGGACGAAATACATTCTCAGCGCCGAGGCTTTTGTTCTTTCGTGGGCAGAAGAAGTAAGGCGGGACGCCTTACCTACAACGGCCAGTCCGCCGGCGCCGCGGCCAAGTCACGACTGCGAGAGAGCGTAATTTGCGCGATGATGAAAGTAATCACGGCGCATATCGCGATCCCCGCGATCATCGGTAACGGAGTGCCGTCGAAGAAAAACCCAGCGACGATCATGCAGATGGCGCCGGTCGCGAACTGCAACGTGCCCATCAGGGCTGAAGCCGTTCCGGCGAAAGCGCCGTAGTCTTCCATCGCTAAGACCGAAGTCGCCGGGATCACTAAACCAAGAAATCCGTTCCCTATGAAAAGCAGGATCACCAATACGTCCAGCCGATCAATCTTCGATACTGCTATCAGTAGAAGGGTAACCATCGTCAAGGCATAACCAGTCACCGCGGTGCGGACCAATCGTTTGAGCCCAAACCGTTCCGAGAGCGTTCCGGTTAGTTGCGACGCGGCAAAAAAGGCGGCGGCGTTAAGCGAAAAGAAAAAGCTATAGAGTAACGGTGACAACTTATAGTGATCGATAAGAATGAAAGACGAACTCGAAAGGTAGACAAAGAAGCTCGATATTCCAAAGCTGCCGATAAATGTGAGTCCCAGGAAGTTGCCTTCACGGAGCAGGAAGAGGTACCCGGTCAGTGCACTTTTAAATGAGCTGCCGGCCCGGTCTTCTACCGACCGGGTCTCTTTCAAGGAGGTAGCGAGTAAAATAGCCGCCAACAGTGCAGCAACCGTCACCACCCAGAAAACCGCCCGCCAGCCGAAGCACTGAATAAAGAAGCTACCCGTGAGAGGAGCCAGAATGGGCGAGACGCTGAAAACAAGCATCAGGAGGGACATCAAGCGTGCGGCTTCAGTGCCGGTGTGAAGATCGCGGACCACAGCTCGCGGTACCACCATTCCAGGGCAGGCCCCGAATCCCTGAATAAACCGGAAAACGATCAACCAATGAATTCCAGGTGCCAGCGCGGAGCCAATGCTGCCGAGGACGAAAAGCCCCAAGCCCAGGTACATCGGCACCTTCCGCCCGATGATGTCAGAAATGGGCCCAACCACAATCTGGCCGAGACCCATGGTAAGAAAAAATGCCAGCAGAGTCATTTGCACGGTGGCCGGATCGGCAGTGAGATCTTTCCCAATCGACGGCAAGGCCGGGAGGTACATGTCAATGGCGAACGGGCCGATGGCCGACAAAAGTCCGAGCACAATCGCGACTTGCAGAAAACGAGTTTTGGAGGATTGCTGGTTCGGTGTAGTCATTGTGAGGCGGCAGCGTTACGCTGTGCTAACAATACGTGGTATTTAATTCATCCACTAAAAAAATTCCACCATGGCCATAAGCGACACGATTAAACAGGGGGTGATCCGTGCCCCGCACCGTAGCCTGCTGCGAGCGACGGGCGTGGTGAAATCTGAAGCCGATTTCAACAAACCGTTCATCGCGGTCTGCAATTCTTTCGTGCAGATCATTCCGGGGCACGCCCATCTCGATGTGGTCGGCAAGAAAGTGCGTGACGCGATTTACGCCGCCGGTGGAATTCCGTTTGAGTTCAACACTATCGGGGTAGACGACGGTATCGCGATGGGTCATGTCGGCATGAAGTATTCGCTGGCCTCACGTGAGCTGATTGCCGACTGCGTGGAGACGATGCTGCGGGCCCACTGCTTTGACGGCGTCGTTTGCATTCCAAACTGCGACAAGATCGTCCCCGGTATGATGATGGGTGCCGCGCGGGTTAACATCCCATCGATTTTCGTTAGCGGCGGCCCGATGAAGGCCGGCAAGTCCAAGACCGGTGAGGCGATCGACCTAGCGACCGTCTTCGAAAGTGTCGGCAAAGTGTCCGCCGGTACGATGAGCCTAAGTGAGTTACAGGACATCGAAGAAAATGCCTGCCCGACATGCGGTTCGTGCAGCGGGATGTTCACCGCCAACAGCATGAATTGCCTGAACGAAGCGCTGGGTTGGGCGCTGCCGGGAAACGGCAGCATTCTGGCGACCGATCCGCAGCGTGATGAACTGTTCGCCGAGACGGGTCGTCGGATTGTCGATCTGGTCGCCAAGAATATCCGGCCAAGTGACATCCTTACCCACCAAGCTTTCGAAAACGCCTTCGCCCTCGATGTGGCAATGGGCGGTTCGACCAATACGGTGCTCCACACCCTGGCGATCGCCATCGAAGCCGGACAACCATTCGACCTGGCACATCTCAATGAAGTCAGCGGGCGCGTGCCATACATCTGCAAGGTCGCGCCTTCAGGCAAATATCATATGGAAGATGTCCATCGCGCTGGCGGTATTGGCGCGATTCTAAAAACCCTGGCCGGGAAGCCGGGCACGCTAAATCTGGATTGCATCACGGTCAGCGGAAAGACGCTGGGCGAGAACATTGGCGACGCGACCGTGAAAGATGACGACGTAATTCGGCCGCTGAGTAATCCTTACAGTGAGAAGGGCGGTTTAGCCGTTTTGTTCGGAAATCTCGCACCCAATGGTTCCGTGTTGAAAACTGGCGCGGTGCATCCGCGAATGCATCAGTTCAGCGGCCCCGCCGCGATTTTCGAAAGCGAAGAATCCGCTGCGGCGGGAATTCTCGGAGGCAAAGTGAAAGCGGGGGACGTGGTGGTGATCAGATACGAAGGTCCTCGCGGGGGTCCGGGCATGCAGGAGATGCTCGCGCCCACCGCGAACATCATGGGCCGCGGTTTAGGCGAAAGGGTCTGCCTGATCACCGACGGAAGATTCAGCGGCGCTACCCGCGGAGCGTGTATCGGCCATGTGTCACCCGAAGCCGCGGCGGGCGGCCCGATCGCCTTGGTCGAAGAAGGTGACATTATTCGTATCGACATTCCACAGCGACAGTTGGAATTGGAAGTCCCTGACGAAGTCCTGGCAAAACGCCGGGCGAACTGGAAGCCGCATCCGCCAAAGATCGATTACGGATACCTGGCGCGCTATGCGGCGCAGGTGACCAGTGCGGATACGGGAGCGGTCTTTAAGAAGCCGGAGCTCTAGGGGAAGTGAAAGTGAGAGTGATAGTGTGAGTGCTAGTGGTAGATGGATCGGGAATCGACTGCCCAAAGGGTGGACCGGCTTTTTCGTTCACCGTTCCTTGATCCCGATTATAACTAGATTCCAAATTTCCCAAGGTGACAATCCAGTGACTGCCGCAAAGTGATAGAACTTTCAGAAGGTCGCAGGCGTCCGAACTTCTGGGGCAAACGTATGGTGTTGGTGGTCTAAACCGTCGATCCGCCAATCCATTATCCAAGATGACGCGAGAAGAACTGAATAATTTAGAGAGGGGTGACCGTCTTGCCGACGGCGCCAGAGGTCGCCGGGCTCAAGTGGTACGTCGCACCCACGATGGTATTTTGTTTTTGTGGGAAGACGGCAAAGTGGAGCTCTGCAGAATTTGGGATCCGATAATCGATGATCTGGCCTTCATTGGGCGGTATAGACTAGGCCAATCATGGTTACTTGACCAAAGGTGATCAGCTGCTCTGGTCATCAAGCTTTAACACCGCCCGAGAAAGTCTGGACGAAATAACGGCGGGCAAATCCAAAAGCCAGGACAGCCGGTAGCATATAGAGAACCGCGAGTGCGCTCATGAACCCGTAATCGATCTGCTGAACGCGCAGAAAAGCGCGAAAAAGCCCGAGAGGCAACATCTGAAGTTCGGAGGAAGAGAGGAAGATGAGCGGCATGAGAAAATCTCCCCAGGCAGAAATGAAGGCAAAAAGACCCGCCGCACCGAGACCCGGGAGAGCTAACGGCGTGATCACCAGGCGAATACGCTGATACAGGTTCGCCCCATCGACCAGCGCCGCCTCTTCATAGTCGTACGGAACGGTATCGAAATAAGTTTTCATAATCCATAGCGCGAGCGGCAGCTGCATCGCGGCAAAGACTAGAATCAGGCCCAGATATCCATCGATCAGGCCGACTACTAACATCACTGGGCGCACGGAATCGGGATCTACGAAACGCCGGACCAAAGACCCGACAGCGTCGTTGCCGGTCAGGAGAATCTTGTAGAGCGGGACAATCAAGGCCGGGGGTGGCACCACCCGGACTAAAACGATGATATAGAGAAACGGCCGTTTCCACCACGCTTTAGTCCGGGACAGAGCATAACCACCGAGGCCGGAACAGACCAGGACGATCACCGTAGCAGTTCCAACCACCAAGAACGAGTTGAAGAACCATCGAGCGCCTCCCTCGCGCACAAAAATGCCGATATAATTGTTCAGCGTCCAAGGGTTAGGCCAGCGCAGAAACAGCGCCGCATTCCCGTCGAAGGAGGCTAGAATTAGCCAAAGGAACGGAATCGCACAAAAAAGTGAGATCAGCGAAAGGGTGACGTAGGCCCTCATTCCCCGACCAAAAATCGGGGAGACAGCTAGTTTTGCTTTGCTCATGACTTAAACCTGGACTTTAAGAGCACGCACGTAGACCAAGCCGATCGCTATCGAGATAAAAAGGGTAATCACGGCCACGGCTGAACCGTACCCGAGCTGGAAGGCGGTGAAAGACTGATTATAGATGTAAATACCGATAATCTCGGTGGCGTTGCCCGGTCCACCGCGGGTGAGCGCATAGATAAACCCGAAAATTGAAATGGTCGTGACGGTCGAGACCAGCATGTAAAGAAAAATGGTCGGCATGATCAGAGGAAGTGTGATGTGCAGGAAGATCTCGCGCGGCGTGGCACCATCGATCCGGGCCGCTTCATAGATCTCCGAAGGGACCGCAGTGAGACCCGCCGTCATCAGGATCATCGCTGAGGCGATGCCGCGCCAAGTGTTAGCAACAATAATCATGGCTAGGGGAAACTGCTGTAACCATTGCACCGGCGGAATGCCAAAAATGCTTAGCATCCGGTTAAGCGTAGAATGATCACCGCCAGCCAGCATGGAGATCCAGATAAAGCCAGCCACTACTTCGGGAACGGCGTTAGGTAACAGGATGATCGAGTTAAACAAGTTTTTGCAGCGCAACGGTCGGCGGAGTAAAATCGCTGAACCGAGTCCCAGAATAAATTGGCCGAAGACCGCCGAGCCAATGACAAACCAGAAGGTAACGACTAGAGAGTTCCAGAAGCCCGGGTCGGCAAAGAGTCGCATATAGTTGCGCAACCCAACAAAATGTGGATGGGTTGCCGCTAGCCCGACGAGCGAGGCATTAGTGAAACTCAAGTAGATAGAATAAAACGATGGGTAGACGACGAGCGCACCGATCAAAAGAATGCAGGGCAAAAGGAGGATCTGAAGCTGCCAAGAGCCGCTTTTAGCAGAAGTGGTCATGAGGGGGTGGCAATTTGTTAGTAGAATTTGGGCCGAGCAGGTCTGGAGAGACCGGAGACGCGAACAGGCGCCTCCGGTCCGCCATGGTGATCAATTATTTAACGACGTCGTCGCCCAGCACCCCTTTGACGTAGTCAACGAGAATCTTCTGAGCGCCCGCCGCGTCAGTCTGCTTGCGAAGTAGTGCTTCGGTCGCCCTGGAGACCCCTTCGGCCACTGCTGAAAAGCCCTCTGCGCTCTTCAAATAAGTTCCGCTTCCTTTTTTCAGATCCTCGGCAATGGGAACCAAGGCCTTTAGCTTCTGGAAGTCAGGATCGCTTGCCGCGTCAAGGCGGCCTGGAATATTCCCTAGGTTCTGCGCGTAGGCCACGTCCGTTTTGACCGAACCAAGTTCGAGCAAAACTTTTTTGGCGAGTTCGACATCCGGCGATTTGGCATTGACCGCCCATGGTCCGTCGAGGTCGACGAGGACGTGCAGCCCACCGTCCTTGCCGGGAACTTCCCAAGTGCCGACCGCTTCAATGATATTGGGGATCGGGTTCTTGCTCTGTGGGCCCCAGTCATAGATGTAGCCCCACGAGCCGCCGGTCGTGGCAACCAGTTTGCCGGCTGGGAACATCTCATACTTCGGCACCACCCAGGGCTCGGGCTCTAACAGCGGCTGGATTGGCATCAGATCGCCGTTAATCAGGTCAGCATAGAAACCGAAGGCGTCCTTGATGCCTGCTCCTGTCAGGTTCAATAAACCGTTATCAGTGGCGATCTCTGGCGTGGAGGTGCCAACAATCAAAAGTCGGTAACCCTCGTCGAAGGAACCGCCACCCCAGGTCAGACCCGCCGGGAAGAGAAGGCCGTAGGCACCGGTTTTGGCTTTAACTTCCTTGGCGCGGCTGAGGAGCTCAGCCCACGTCTTGGGTTGCTCTGTCGAAATCCCCGCCTTCTGCAAGATGTCGCGACGATAGTAGATCTGCTGAACGTTCAGCATGGCAGGCAAAACGTATATCTTACCATCACTACTAGTGGCCATGGCTTTACCAACATCAAACAACTGCGAATAGCCGTCCCAAGATTTGAGTTCTGTAGAAATGGGGGACAGATAGCCCGCGGCGACGATGTCGGCGACATCCTGACCATGCGGTACATTAAAGATGTCCGGAGCATTGCCGGCCCGAAGCTCGGTTAGCAGCTTGGTCAGGAAATCTTTTTCCGGAGCCGGATACTCGATTACTTCGATGTGAACATTGTATTTTTTTTCAATGTCCGGCACGACCGTCTTAAGCGCATCGATCCGGGCCTGACGATGCTCGGCGATACGGATCGTTTTAGCCTGGGCGGAGCTGATCGCCAGCGCCGAGGCCAGAATCATCCCCGCGAGGATGGTTTTTCTAAACATTGGTTCTCCTTTTTGCTGGCGCGGCGGCGGCTTTAGCCGCGACCGCGGTTTTTGCGTACACGTGTACATAAACGCCTGTCTAATTCTCCAAATATTTGTTGTCAAACAAAATTGTGCGAGGTAAACGAGTCATAGGAAGCAGATCATTTCTGTGTACACGCTTCCTAAATATGACCAGGAAGACCAATCGATTGCGACTCGCGGTTATCGGCACAGGACACATGGCGGCACATTATGCGGTCAGCTGGGCCGGGATGGCGGAGGTTGAATTTGTGGCTGTGAGTGACGTTAGTGAAGCCTCACGGCGAAAATTCATTAATCTCTGCCGCACCGCGGGGCCATCGCAGCCACGTGAATTCGAAGATTTCAGGATGATGCTAGCTACTTGCCGCGACGAGCTAGACGCCGTTTATGTATCGACCCCGCACTCTTTGCACGCGGAACACGGCCTGGCCGTCATCGAAGCTGGCTTGGATTTGTTGCTCGAAAAGCCAATGGTAACCACCGTAGAGGAGGCTGAGCGGTTTATTGCCGCCCACAATCAGAGCCGTTCTACCGTCGTGATTGCCTTCCAAGGCGCTCTATCCCCTTTGGTGGCGGATATGCGCCAGCGCGCCCTAGCCGGTGAATTCGGCGAACTGGTAAGTGTCGCCGGCACCATCTGGGAGAACTGGTCATCTCGCTATGAAGGGCATTGGAAGCAGAACCTCGATCTTTCCGGAGGCGGCTTTATGTTCGATACCGGCGCGCACCTGATCAACACCGTCTGTCTTTTGCTGGACGCGGATTGTGATCGGGTCTCTGCCTTGATGAACCATCGCGGACGCCACGTTGACGTCGTCTGTGCGGTGGCAGGTCGATTGAGCAACGGTGCTCTTCTGACCCTGAATGCTGCGGGCGACGGACCGCCTGGCTGCGCATCGCTCATCACGTTCTTCTATACAAAGGCGATCGTCAGGATCGATGCCTGGGGCGCTTGGCGGGAGATTGCCGCCAGCGGAATTCCAGTCACCCGTGAAGAGGTGGAAATCATGACCAATCCACTGAAGAGTTTTCTCGCGATTCGTGCTGGCAAGGCAGAGAACCTTTCGACTGTCGAGGCCGGCCTGCGTTTCGCTCGTCTCTGGGATGCCATCAAAGCATCGGCCGCCAAAGACGGACAACCGGTTGCGGTATCTTCCGGCGTTATTACGGCAGGGTAGCGGATGGTGTGAAAAAGCGAATTACCTCTAAAGAACTAGCAAAGCTCGCCGGGGTGTCATCGGCGACCATTTCCCGAGCATTCTCGGCGGATGGACGAATCAGTGAGCAGACGCGGGTCCGCGTTCTGGCGATGGCACAACAGTATGGATATCAGCCCAATGCGATCGCCCGCACGCTGAACAATCAGCGATCCCGCCTGGTCGCGGTGGTGGTCAATGCTATCGGTAACCAATGCGAGGCAGAGCAGTTGCAATTGCTTGTCCATCAGTTGCAGGCGCGTGCGCTGGTGCCGGTCATTCTGTGTTGTGAGGACAACACCGACCGTTTGCAGTTAATGCGGCTCGCCTCCAGCTACCAGGTTGAGCATGCCATCATCAACTCCGACTTAGTTTCGCTAAAGGATGCCGTACAAATATTCCGGACGGCCTCGCCGATTATCGTCTCGGCAGAACCCATTGAAGACGGCAGAGTTTCGTGCGTGCAGGTCGATGGGGCAGAGGCCGCCTCTCAGATTGTCGAAAAGCTAGTCGGCGACGGCCGCCGCCACTTCGCCTATCTACATGGCAGGAAATCAAGCTGGATAGATAAGCAGCGGCGGGATTGGTTCAGCAAAACCTTGGCCGGCCATGGCCTGGGTTTTGAAGCAGCAGGTCACGGTGACTATTCCTACGACTCCGGTTTTAAAGAGGCTTCTCTTCTCCTGCGTCGTTCGAAAATTGACGCGCTGGTGTGCGGCAACGACGTGATGGCGATCGGTGCGCGCGACGCGGCCATCCGTCTGCTCGACCTGCAGGTACCCGGCGATTTGGCCATCGTCGGGCAAGATGGAATCTCCATGGCGGGTTGGGAGTGCCACAACCTGACCACTCTGGCGCTCGATTCGGCAGCCTTCATCGATGCCATGATGCAACTCGTCGAGAGGCAGGAAAACGGTTCCGGTGCCTCTTCCACTATTGTCGTCCAATGCACGGCTCGGTGGGGTTCGACCGCGTAGGCGTTCGCCGTTCACCGTTCAGCGCTCAGCGTTCAGCGGCGGTGCGAGGGAGAGCGCAGAGAGGGAATTCATTTACCACTACGACGGAGAACACGGAGTTTCGGATTCGGAGAGAAGGAGGATTGGCGGTCCGGGGCATCATAATCTTTGCTATTCGATCCAAATTTTTCCGGAACTCCGTGTTCTCGGTGTCTTGGTGGTAAATTAATTCTTCTCCGTGCTCTCCTCCTGACTCTGTGATTTTTTCATTCCTCCAACAGATGCTCTCTTAAGGTGGAACCGCTATAGCGGGTCCGGAATCGTCCACGCCGCTGCAGCTCCGGGACCACCAGATCAACAAATTCTTCGAAACAACCCGGGGTATAGGTCGCGGCCAGCATGAATCCATCGGCTCCGCCTTCATCGATGAAAACTTCCAACTGGTCAGCGATGTCTGCCGGGGTTCCCACCAAACGCGGCATCCCCATTCCTTCGGCATAAATTTTAGCTGCTTCGTGAACGGTTACTGGCGCTCCGCCTTTGGCGTAGATGATCGATTCGAATAGCCCCTGGATGCCAGGGATCTCGATATTCTGAACTATTTCGTTAGGATCATATTTTGAGAAATCAGGCCCGAAATGTCCGGAAATCCAAGCCATGGCGCCCTCCAAAGGAATACACTCCTGGATCCGTTCGTACTTTTCCTGTGCCTCACCCCTGGTCACGCCAACGACGGTCTGCACCCCGTAAATGCGCTTCACGCTATTTGGTTGCCGGCCGAACCGGGTCTCGAGCCGGAGATTTAGATCGTCCGTGTACTCACGCATTCGTTGCACGTTAGGATGCACGGCAAAAATCGCTTCGGCGTGCTTGGCGGCAAAATCGCGACCACGATCAGATGACCCAGCCTGCCAAAGGACCGGATAACCTTGGGGTGACCTGAAGACGAAGGACCGGCCTTTACAGCGAAAAAACTCTCCTACATGATTTACTTCGTGAACTTTGGCTGGATCGGCGAAGATGCCGGTCGCCCGATCTGCCACAATGGCGTCCGGCTCCCAGGAATCCCAGAGCTTGTAACAAACCTCCATGTATTCTTCCATCCGTTCATATCGGCCCGCTCGCTTCGTCATCTCGGCGCCGTAAGCGTCCCATTCGCTTTTTGAATAGGAGCTAACAATGTTCCAGGCAACGCGTCCGCCGGAGAGATGGTCGAGACTGGAAAGCCGACGCACCATCGAATACGGATGTTCGAACGCGGTGGACAAAGTAACCCCAACGCCCAGCCGAGTCGTTGCGGTGGTGATGATCGGGACAATGGTAGATGGCTCATGGACGGGACATTGGACGGCGTATTTTACGCTGGCATCGGAGCTGCCTTCGTAGTTGTTATACGGCGCCAGCTCGTCGGCGATGAACATGGCGTCAAAAAAACCGCGCTCCATCGTTCGCGCCATATGCTGCCAGTAGGCAGGCCGGGACCAGTCCCAGTTAATTTTGTCCTTCGGATGGCGCCACATCCCCGTGGCGTGACTATTCACGCCATGCTGAATGAATCCTACTAAGTGAGCACGTTTTTTGGACATGATTTTAATATCTCAGCTACGGTCGCTGCTTGAATTCGCACCGGTGTTAGGAAGCAAAAAGACAAATATAAGGATATTTGTCGATGATCAGTCTTTGAGCTCGCGGCGAAAGGTGTAAGCGACAGCAATGGGACTGGCCAAGGCCAGCACGATGCCGATATAGAGCAACTGCGGGGCAAAACCATACGCCACGATGCTCAGTGAAGAGGCTACCACGGCGATGATGGCGCCGAAAAAGCTATAGCCAAAAGAGTCGCTCTCTCCATCGTCCGGATCATCCAGGGTCCGAGCGACCCGTTGGAGCGCCAGCCACATATAACGCAAGTAAACAATAGAGATGACAACTCCGATGAGGATTGTCACCACCGTGGCAGAGGAAACAAGAAGGTTAGGCATGTCAGTTTTTTTAAGTTTTGCAGCAGTGCATTTATTCAGTCGCCAACCCTTGCGGCGCCGAGGTGATAGTCGCATCCTCAACTTGGCGAAGCCTCGCGAAGTCGAAATGAAAATTGTTCAGGAGACCGATGACGATCGGGACGATCGCGCTGATCGCTAGAATCGAAACGGAGCCCCAAAGGTCGCCCGCAGCCGCTCGAATCGGCATACCGATAGCAATGGCCAGGACGGTTCCGCCGACGAAACCCCAACCGGTCGTGCGCGACCAGAACAAGGCCAGCACTAAGGGAATCAAAATGGCCGTGCGAATGGCATAACTAGTCAGCACGATGGTGACAAAATCCACCCCGGTAAGAACTACCCCGGCGGCAATGATAGCCGTGAAGAACATCGGAATCTTCGCCCAGAGGAAAAGCTGCTTTTCGCTGATCTTCGGCACCAGCGGCTTAATAATATCAACGACAAACACCGAACTGGTCGCGGTAAACGCGCTGTCGATGACTGAATAGCAGGCCGAAAGAACCACGATCACGTAGAGGATGACGAGCCAGGTCGGCATTCCGAGATGCGAAACCAAGTAGGGCCCGACCGCCGCGGCATCACCACCCAGCTGGGTGTTAACGTTGACGTGCAAAGCGAGACCGATCAGGCCTAGCAAACCAAGGCAGATTGGAATTGGATAAAACCAGGCCCCCGCCCAGAAGAACGATCGACTGACGTCCTTTTTCTTGAGGGCCCAGGCCACCTGCCAGAATTCTTGACCGGCGATAGTGGCGGTGAGAAGCCCGAGAGCCAGGGTGATCCCGAACCCAGTTGCCGCATCTGGGCGCGCCACGCTGAGCAGGCCATTTCCCTGTCCCGCGACGGAATGCCATACTGCATCAACACCTCCCGCATAGTGGAGAGCGGCAACAAGAATGATTGCGGAGGGAACAGTGTGCAGCAAAGTGGATAAGGCGGAGGTGGTCACGGAGGCCCACAAGCCGCCCAGAATTGAGTAGGTCAAAACCACTAGCAGCCCGATAATCGCCGCCACCCTGGGATCGACGCCGAAAACATTCGAAACGACCAACGAAGTCCCCTTGATGTTGATGATGACCTCAATCAGGGACCCGAACAAGGCACCGAGCACTACTACCCCGCCCGCGACCGCATTTCCCCCAAAACGAACTTTGACGAATTCTGGGATAGTGTATCCATCAGGCATCAGGGTCCGAATTTTCCGGACGAAAGGAATCGCCGCGATCACTGCCAAGCCGTTTGGTACGGTGAACCAAAAGAGACCGGAAAGGCCAAACGAATAAGTTTGAGCCGCCGACATCATGACGGCCATCGCCCAGGTCCAAATAGAGATCAGGCCGGCTACCCCAAACCCAAATCCGATCTTCCGGTTGGCAATGACAAAATCCTTGGTATTTCGAACTAACTTGACCTTGACGTAAAAAACCAAGGCGAGAAGGAGCACCCCGAGGAGGATCTCGCTGGCGATCCCGAGCTCAGGTCTAAGTGCCTGATTGGTAGAGAGTTGCACGGTATTCATCGTTTAGTCTACTGATTTAGTAAAGATTTCGCTAGGAATAGTGTTCGCCGGCAAAACTGTCAACGGGAAAAATTGGAGATTTTTCTTCGCCCAGGGCTTGAAGCGGGAGTTACCAAGCGATCGGGACCCACCAGAAGAGGGCTGATCGCGTCGTTGTGCGCGCTGCGGAAAAATCCGGAAGCAGTGAATTTCGAGCAACTAGGAAGACGAGGCTGCTCACCGGAATTATCTTCGACGGAGAATTATAAGAAAGCGTTTCTCCAAGTTCCTTTTGCGCTGTTGCTTAAAAAGCAATTCAAAATCGGGAACCCAGAGCAGAGATGCGCCTACCGGATGAATCTTGCACTTATTTGCTGCGCAAGAATCAGAGCGTACAACTGAGACGCGCCCCAATTGGACCGATCCTTACAGCATAGGGAAGATAAAGGCCCTAATTTCGGGTTGTTAGTAGGTTCGATCGTTCGATCTGACGTCCCTTGTGAGGGGGCGTGTGCCCCGAAGCCGAAGGGACGACAGGGCTACAGGGAAAGAACCGTCCCGTACGGCATGATCGGGGCACCTAATCCCAAAGGGTGGCCGATATCTGATCTGTCCCCAATCAGATCCATCCTGTCCCGGAGGGACAACCCGATCGTAGCCTGGCACGAAGTGCCTGGGACAGCACCCCTCGAAAGAACCGTCCCGTAGGGTACGGTATGATCGGGGGGCGGCTAATCCCCGAGGGGTATTTCTCGTCGTAATGTGCGTCGTGTTTTCTTTAGGAAGGCCTAATACTCTTTTGAAAGGTTCGAGATTTCCTCATTCCAATCATCGAATCGTTGCGCACACCTGCACGGATCACACCGTACCCTACGGGACGGCCCGTTTGTGGGGCTTGTTCCAGGCACTTCGTGCCAGGCTACGATCGCACTGTCCCTCCGGGACGTTTCGTAATACACTGTAGCTCCCCAACCGAGGACCAAGGACGACCGGACGACCAGCGAGGATTCGGACGACGCTGTACAACGCTTGACCTATTCTAATCTTCTCAGCCTCCGGTTCTCAACCTGACGGTCGTTCACATCCTGAAGTCCAACAAAAATCCTCACACCGACTAGATGCGGATAGCTAGCCGGTTACGCTACAGAAATCAGCCCAGGGACGTCCCATGGGTCAGACGTTAGGCGCGAATAGACAACTTTTTTTGCGATGGTTCTTTGTCCCGGAGGGACAGATGAGAGTAGCCCGGCGATTTATCGCCGGGTTCGGGACCATATGGAGCCGCGTCCCGGACGCCCGAATACCCCTGCGCGATCAATTCCAAAGATATCGTTCTTCAAAGCCGATACCGTGTTTCTTTGGAAAAACTGACCCTTTGCGCTTCGGGGCACCGGAGTTTGAATCTCCTAGCACAATTCGGACATTCAAACCAGGTAAGGCGGGACGCCTTACCTACCGGAGGTCCACCACATTCGTTCGTTTGCCCTACTGACAAATTGTCCTTCCTTACCCTGCAGTGTAGTCCATGTTCCGAAGATCGGTGAGGATGCCTGGCCCGGTAGGATTCCATCCTAACTGTCGCCTGGTCTTCTCGCTCGAGGCCGGGATGTCCCAGCCGGCAAAGGCAGCAAGCCAGCCGAAATGTTCCTGCGCCTGGTCGGGAGCAAGGGAGACCACTGGAATGTTCAGCCCTTGGCCGATGACCTCAGCGATTTCCCGCATGGTTACTCCTTCTTCGGCAACGGCATGATACTTGGCACCCGACTCCCCTTTTTCCAACGCCAATCGATAGAGATGGGCGGTGTCGGAGAGGTGCGCGGCGGGCCAGCGATTGAGCCCCTCGCCGATATAGGCCGAAAGACCTTTTTCGCGGGCAATCTGGATCGCGTAGGTCACCAGTCCTTGCTTCCGAGTGTCATGAATCTGCGCCAGACGCATCACCGAAACCCGGCAACCGCGGGCCCCCGCTTCCGCCGCGGTCTCTTCCGAGGCGGCGCGAGGATGGACATCGAAACTCAGCGGCGGATCCTCTTCCGTCGCCACCTGCCCCGGTTCGACCTTGGCCAACCCGGTTCCGGAGCTGACGATCAAGGGGCGGTTCGAGCCGGCCAGGGCGGAACCAAGGGCCTCAATGGCGCGGCAGTCGGTCTCGCAAATCTCCTTAAATCTGGAAAAGTCATGAATGAAAGCGGTGTGAATCACGGCATCGGCGGCGTCGGCTCCACTCCGCAAACTCTCCAGATCCTCAAGACCGCCCCGATGCACCTCCGCCCCCGCGGCGGCGAGCGAATTGGCGCCGGCCTCGGAGCGGGCGAGGCCGAGCACCTGATGGCCGGCCTTAATTAACTCCTGAACGACGGCAGAGCCGATAAAACCGGTAGCACCGGTAACGAAGACGGTCATAATTTCCTCTGGTAATGGGTTAGATTGATCGGGGCAATGTATTCTGAGGATACAATGTAGTCAATGAAAACATACTGTCAATTTTGGTGATTCGCTCTAAAGTGTTGCCATGCTGGCTTCTCCTCGTCCCTACCATCACGGCCATCTGCGCGAAGCCTTGCTTCGGGCCGCCGAGAAAGCCTTGGAGACGGGTGGAGTGCAAAGCATCTCTCTGCGGGAACTCAGCCGCGAGCTGGGCGTCAGCCAAGGGGCGCCGCGCCGTCATTTTGCCGGCAAGCAAGCGCTCCTCGACGCCCTGGCCGTTCGCGGTTTTGAGCAGTTCGACCAAGCGCTCAAGCGGGCAGCCGGAAAGCGCGGGCAGGATTTCAAGACTCGCCTGACTAAACTGGCCCGGGCCTATGTCGGCTTCGCCTTGAAATATCCCGCTTTGCGCAGCTTGATGTTTGAAGCCAAACAGAGACCCGACGCCCCTCGTGAATTGCTAGAAGCCAGCGAAAGAGCTTTTTCCCACGGGCCAGCGCTCTTTGCGGAAGCTCAGGTGCAAGGCGAGGTAGTGGCAGGCGATCCGGCGCGCCTCGCTCTGGTGGTGATGTCCGCTTTGCTAGGTCTGGTCTCTATCTCCACTGAAGGTAAGTTCAAGGGGGTGTCCCTCGATCACCTTACCGGGGAGATTGTCGAACAGATGATCCTGGGCTTTCGTCCGCGTTAAACCGGTTCCTGATCAATCGGAAGGCAGTCCATTTCAGATTTTTTTCTTCTTCCGTTCCAGGGTAGCTGATTAACAGGAGATTTTTGGGGACGCAAATTCCGGACGAAGCCATCTCTAGCTTTGAACTAAAAGTCTCTTAAGCGCTAACTTAATTAAAGCCTGGACGCGGAATGTATTTCGTCCCGGAGGGACAGCATGATCGTAGCCAGGCACGAAGTGCCTGGGATAGCGCCACCCCAAAATAGCCGTCCCGTAGGGCACGGTATGATTCGTGAGCGTGGGCGCACCGATTCGAAGATTGGCGGGAGGAGATTTCGAATTTTCGAATAAGGTATCGCTAAGCAGAATAGAAATGATCTTCAAAATGCATCGACGGCATCTTGGACCAGGTCCGTCTCCTTGTAACCCTGCGTACGAGACCGGCCGTTGCGAAGGCCGTTCAATTGTGGGATCAGCTGAGGAACGCTTTCCCAGGCACTTCGTGCCTGGCTACGATCATGCTGTCCCTCCGGGACAAAAGCCATTCGCCCATCGAAGGGCTTCGCATTAAGTTCGCGCTTATGGGCTTCAGCCTGGGTTTACATTTCTAACGAAACCCGCCTACAGGGGCGGCAGAATCGTGCTCCGTAACCACGCCCCCCAAAGACAGGGTGTGAGCCCGTCTCAGGAACGGTTCTTTTTTTAACAGATGGCGTCAGCCAAGTGTGGTGCTCACAAGGTGGTGCTCCGTTGCGCCTTCAGCATTTCCAATCCGGCCAAACGGGTCCGCGAATTGGAGGTGCTGTTGTACGGGCACGAATCCACCGATTGCCGTCAGGTAGAGCGTTCATAGGCGTCTTGAATGTTTTCCCGACACTAACAGATGCAAAGCCTAGGCTATACTCTTTGGGGCGCGGATCTCCGAGATGAGACTTCTCGTCTCAACTCTAGTCCCGAGGTTGAAATCCTAATCCTTCATGGTGGGTCTTTAGTGGCATTTACGATCATCGGTAATTGCTCCACCGATAGGCGTATGCCAATCAATCTAACGAAAATGGAACCACCGCCCCAAGCCGATCGCTGGGTGGCGTATTTTCCCCGGACCAAACTGCGAGTACTCCGTGGGAACTTTAGGCGAAGGTCAGGAGGCCAGCATGAGTAATGGACCAACGGCGAGCAATAGCCTGGGTTTAATCGGCGTTGAGCTCTACCGGCTTCATGTGGGCTCCGTATCGGCAACCAATTTTGTCTTCGCGGCGGTACAAACCGATTGGAGGTATTTGGCGTGGTATTCATTCTTTGACGATTCCAGTTCGGACGACGACTTCAGATCGCGATGGAGGGCGGAAGACAATCGAGCAGCCGACGATTACGGAACCGGTTTTGGGCGGACCAAACACGAATTCCGTCGAGTCTTTTTGCATACTACTCGAGCGATGCGGGTAGACGGTCTGACCGGAGACGACAAGACCAGCGCGCGGGCCGTAATGTTCGTGCGCAACTCGCTCAAGAAAGGTCATGTACTGGTGGACATTGACATTGCCCGAACGGATGGCTTCCTACAGCTTCGACGCATGGATTTGGGGGGCCATATTCCGAAAGAGTTTGATGCCAAAAGTATTCGCGGATTAATCACCAGAGATACGGTAGCCCGCCCCTTCCAAAAAAAGGAGCTCCTGTATCCGCCCAATGGATCGGTATTGCAGTTGGATTAATTGATTAATTAGCTATGGGGTCACCGATAACGTTCTTATCGTGCTCGTTCTCGTGCTCGTTATCGTTATCGATTATTCACCGTAGCTTCGGATGACGCATTGATCCCGGTCAGGGGTGAAAACGAAGATCCTCAGCTGATTTTTCCCGCCAGGGGGAGAAAACGATAACGAGCACGATTGGAGGAATCAGGATGGGCCCTCGCCCAAATAAGCCTCAATGACCTTGGGGTCTCGCCTGATTTCTTCCGGGGGGCCCTCCGCGATTCTCACCCCGTGATCCAGGACATAGATCCTTTTGCAGATGCCCATCACCACCCGCATATCGTGTTCCACCAAAAGAACCGAGATATCGAAGGTTTCCCGGACGAACTCGATCAATCTCATCAGATTGCTTTTTTCGGTTGGAGTCATTCCGGCCGCGGGCTCGTCGAGCAGGAGCAACTTCGGCTGGGTGGCCAGTGCTCGCACGATTTCCAACCGGCGCTGGTCGCCGTAGGGCAGGCTTTTGCACATCACCTCCCGTAGCCGGTCCAGATTAAAGATCTTTAACAACTCCAGGGTCTTCTTCTCGACCTCGGACTCTTCGTTAAAAAACGCTTTTCCGCGGGTCAGTGCATGGATCGGTCCATGCTTGAGGCGCAAATTGAAAGCCGCTCTGACATTGTCGAAGACGGTTAACGAACTGAAGAGGCGAATGTTCTGGAAGGTCCGGGCAATTCCTTTCCCCGTGATGGCAAACGGCTTAAGTCCGTTCAACTTTTCTCCGGCCAGGAGGACCTGTCCTTCCGTTGGTCGATAGACGCCGGTCACCATATTAAAGACCGTGGTTTTCCCGGCTCCATTCGGGCCGATCAATCCGATCAATTCACCTTGGTGGATCTCCATGCAGAAGCTGGAAACCGCGGTGAGGCCACCAAACCGGATCGTACAATTGTCTAATTTAAGCAGACTATCCATTAATCGACTCGAGAACGTCTGAACCATTTCTTGAAGGCAGCCCCGTCACCAAACAAACCCTGAGGACGCGTCAGCATCAGAATGATCAAAAGCAATGAATAAAGAATCAGCCGGTTCTCCAGAAGACCTTGATAAGCCGCTGGAATAAACTGGGTATGGGCCAGAGCCCGAAGCACCTCAGGCAGAATGGTCAATAAAATCGCGGCCAGCACCACCCCGATGGTGCTTCCCATCCCGCCCAAAATCACGATCACGACGACATCCACCGACCGGAAAAAGTTGAATCCCTCTGGTGTAATGAAGGCTTTGAAATGAGCGTACAGCGCGCCGGCCACCCCGGCGAAAAACGAAGCCACCACGAAAGCCACCACTTTGTACTTGGTCGTGTTGATACCCATGGCCTCAGCGGCCACTTCGTCGTCGCGCACGGTCAGAAATCCGCGGCCATAAGTGGAATGGACCAAACTGAGAACGACATAGATGCAAAGAACCACTGAGCCATAGGTCCAAAACAAGTTAGTGTAGGTTCCGACCACACTTAGGCCACGGGATGCTCCCAGAAAATCAGTGTTGAGGATCGCGACCCGGATGATTTCGCCAAAACCGAGGGTCACAATGGCGAGATAATCGCCTTTCAGCCGAAGAGACGGAACACCGACCGCAAACCCGGCGATGGCTGCGAGTCCGCCGGCAAAAAGGGTCGAAATAAACATGGCGGCGTTGGTCGCCACTGGATTGCTTGAACCACCCAGGAGACCAAAGATCAACGGATCGAGATGATTTGACCAGCTCCCGGAAGCGTAGGCGCCGATCGCCATGAAGCCGGCGTGGCCGAGAGAAAATTGCCCGGTGTAGCCGTTTACCAGATTGAGACTGGTCGCCAGGATAATGTTAACGCCAATGGAGATCAGAATGTCGTAATAATAGGCATAATTGGTCGCGATAAAACTTTCGCCGAAAAACGAAATACCGACGCAAACGGCCAACGCCAAAGCCAGGCTGAGCAGGCTGCGACTCATACCTTCTCCCGCTCGACTTTCCCGAGGATCCCGGTTGGTTTAAAGAGGAGAATCACGATCAACACCGCGAAGGCGATCCCGTCCCGCCATTGCGGAAATCCGATGGCTACGACCAGGGTCTCCAGGATGCCGATGATCAGGCCCCCGAGAGCGGCGCCTGGAATGTTGCCAATTCCTCCCAGAACGGCAGCCACGAAGGCCTTGATCCCGGGCAAATTCCCCATCAAGGGGTTAATCGAGGGTGAATCCATGGAAACCAGGATTCCGGCGGCCGCCGCTAACGCGGAGCCAAGGGCAAAGGTAAAAGAGATTACTACGTCGTTGTTGACCCCCATGATTGAACAAGCCGTGGGGTTGAGCGACAAGGCACGCATGGCCAGGCCAATCTTGGTTTTCATGACCACGAAATGCAGGATGATCAGAAGAATGACGGTGGCAATTATAATTGCCAGCTGCGAGGTCAGGACCGTCAAATTCCCGAGTCCCTCGATCACGTGCACCGGAATTAATTGAGGGAACGCCTTTGGATCGGCACCCAGGCGGTATTGGGTCATGTTTTGCAGAAAAAGAGAGACGCCGATTGCCGTGATCAGAACGTTCAGTCTTGGCCGTTCTCTGAGGGGACGGTAAGCGATCCGCTCGATCAGAACTCCGAGCACTGCGCAAATTGTCATCGATAGAATCATGATCAACGCTGCTCCGGAGAGGATGAACAGCGTGTTTTGCGGAGTGAACGTATCGAAGTCGCCAAACTTGAAAATGTGAGTAAAGAGAGGCGCCAACAAAAACCCGCAATACGCCCCAAGCATATAAATGTCGCCGTGCGCGAAGTTGATAAAGCGAAGAACGCCGTACACCATGGTGTACCCCAAGGCGATCAAAGCGTAAATGGATCCGAGCGAAACGCCATTCACCAGCTGTTGAAGCATCTCAATCAATTTGTCCATTTAACAGATTCTAGGGGCTGATTTGTTGCACCATTTGAGGTTCGCCGTGATCGATTTTTAGAATAACGCCGGACTTCGCAGCATTACGATCTTCGTCAATCGAGATGCGTCCGGTCGCTCCATCAAAATCATGGGTGGCCGCCAAGGCGTCACGGATTTTCGCTGCCTCCACTGATCCGGCGCGCTGGATCGCCTGGCTGAGCAGTCGCGCACCATCGTACCAGAGCGCGGCCAAGGCATCCGGTAAAGCAGCGTATTTGGCCTGATAGTCGCGAACGAATTTTTGGACTTTGGGATCAGGGTCGGTAGAGGAGAAATGGTCGGTGTAATAGTTGCCGTCGGCGGCCTTGCCAGCCACCTTGACCAACGCCGGGCTGTCCCAACCTTCGCCGCCGACGAATGGACATTTGATTCCAAGTTGTTTGGCCTGAAGAAGAATCAGCGCCGCCTCGGTATAATATCCGGGCAGGAAAACCACCTCCGGATAGGCCATCTTGATTCCAGTCAGCTGGGTCCGAAAGTCGGTGTCGCCGCTGCTGTACGATAAAGTATTCAGGATCTTGGCCCCATTCTGGGTGAAATACTGACGGATGGCGTCGCTCAAACCCACGCTGTAATCCTGTTTGACGTCGGTCATCACGATGGCCTGTTTTGCGTTGAGACGATCCAAGGCGAACCTCGCCATGATCTTCCCGGTGAAAGGATCGGTGAAACAACTCCGGAAAATGTAGTTACCAATCCTGGTAATCGCCACATTGGTGGCCGAAGGAGTCAACAAGGGGATTTTGGCGGCCTGCGCCAGCGGTGCTCCTTCCATGGTCGCGGAAGAAGTTAGATCTCCAAGGATCGCGACCACCTTGTCTTGCGAAATGAATTTCCGCACGATGGTCGTCGTTTCCCCGGCTTTGGATCCATTGTCTTCGACAATTAAATTGATCGGCTGGCCCAGGATTCCACCGGCGGCATTGATCTCTTCGATCGCTAATTTTGAGCCCTGAATACTCGACACCCCGAAGGTTGATAATGCCCCAGTCAGACAAGTGACGGCACCAATTTTTATCTCGGAGAGAGAGGTTTGAATTCCCAACGAAAGAATCGCCAAGACACTCAAAAGGACCGGCACCCGTTTTGGACCCTTCACCATGCTTTCAGAACCTCTCTCCCAACTGCGATGACAATGATCAATTCGGATTAACTTTCTCGAAGAACTGCACTTGCTGATTTTTAATTGCCAGGATGACCACTGGCTTCGAGGCGTTTCTTTGGGCGTCGATGGTGATGTTACCGGACACTCCAGGGAAGTCTTTTGTTTGGGCGATCGCCTCACGGATGGCCGCAGGATCGGTCGAATTCGCCCTTTTGATGGCGTCTAGGACCACCTTGGCGGCGTCGTAGCCCAAGGCGGCAAAGTTGTCCGGCAGGTTCCCGAATTTTTCCCGATAGATCCTATCAAATTCCTGCACGACGGAACTAGGATCGCCGGCTGAGAACTGGTTCGAAAAATAGCATCCGTCGGCTGCTTTTCCTGCCACCTGGAGCAGCGTAGGGCTGTCCCAGGCTTCACATCCGATAAAAGGTACGGTTAGACCCAGTTGCCTGGCCTGTTTAAGAATAATTCCGACCTCCGGATAATAGCCGGGCACAAAAACAACCTCGGGATTGGCCGCTTTCAACGAAGTCAGCTGGGCCCGGAAATCAGTATCGCCGCTGGAGTAACTTTGTCCCCGTACCATCTCCCCCGCCCCTTTCACGAAAGTCTCTTTGAAGAATTCGCTTAGCCCGACGCTATAATCCTGCTTGGTATCGGTCAGGATCGCAGCCTTCCTGGCTTTCAGATTTTCCAAGGCGAAGCGGGCCATCACCCTGCCCTGAAACTCGTCGATAAAGCAGACGCGGAAGATATAGTCACCAATTTCCGTGACCTTGGGATTGGTCGCCAGAGGAGTTACCATCGGTATTTTGGCCGCTTGCGCGATCGGGCCACCCTCCAGCGTCGCGGAAGAGGTCAGGTCGCCGATGATCGCGACGACTTTGTCCTGGGTGACAAACTTGCGGACGATGGTAGAAGTCTGGCCCGCCTGCGATTGATTGTCTTCCGTTAAGAGGGAGATTTTTTTACCAAGCACGCCTCCAGCCGAATTGGCCTGCTCGATCGCCAGCTGGATCCCCTGATGACAGGTCGTCCCGTACCGACCAATCGCCCCGGTGATCGGGTTGACTTCGCCGATCTTGACCACCTCGTCGGCCTTGCTCTGAACGCCAACCAGCAACAGTGCCAAACAAAGTAAAGCCTTCCACCCCATAGATTCGCAGAGGCTATCAAGCGGGAAGGGAAGGTTCAACGTTCAACGTTTGGGAAGGTACGTAATGCGTCCCGCTTTACCTGCTGTAAAGCATCGGCATGCTTCCTCGGCCGACGGGGTAAGGGATTATTGCAGTTTGGACATTTGACACATTGATGTGGATATTCGGAACGCAGGATAGCCTTGGATCGCTCGACGTCCGGAAAGCGGGATGCTTCACGTCTCGGACCTTCATGGAAAGGTCGCCCTCTTTGATCGATAAATTTGCAATAAGGCGAAAGATCGGATTCTCGATGTTCGTCCCGTGGTTCGGAGAGACAGGCTGGAAGCCTATCCTACATTGCGCCAACGTATTTGCGGTGGGGCGGGACGCCATTGATGGCTCTTGGATCTTGGATCGGCAATCATTCTTCGTCCCGGCTTGCTTCCCGTCTGGAGGGTAAAGCGGGACGCTTTACGTACTTTTACGGAGCGATCTGTTCGGCGATGACGAATTTGCCGTCTTTGACCGTGACGATCAGGCCGGGTTTGGAGGCGTTGCGATTGGCATCGATCGAGATCTGGCCGGTGACGCCGGGAAAGGCTTGTGTCTTGGCAAGGGCGTCGCGCAGCGCCGACGAGTCCGTGGTTCCGGCGCGTTTGAGGGCGTCGGCCAGCAGACGGGCGGCGTCGTAACCAAGAGCGGAAAAGGTGTCGGGTAAAGCCCCATATTTTTCCTGATATTTGGCCACGAAGCTCTTAACGATCGGTGATTGATCGTCGGGCGAGAAATGATTGGTGAAAAAGCAGCCGTCAATCGCCTTCCCACCGATCGTGACCAGCGCCTGATTCGCCCAACCGTCACAACCGATAAAAGGCATCGTCAGGCCAATCTGCCGTCCCTGTTTAACGATCAGAGCCACCTCCTGGTAATAGCCAGGGACGTAGACGGCATCCGGCTTGGTTCCCCGGATCGGGGTCAGCTGAGCCCGAAAATCGATATCTCCGGTGGAATAACTCTGTTCGCCGACAATCGTGCCCCCCAATTTCGTGAATTCATCCTTAAAGAACTTCAGCAAATCGACGCTGTAATCCTGTTTCACGTCGGTCAGGGTGAATATTCTCTGAGCCTTGAGCTTCTCCCTGGCGAACTTGGCCAGTACCCGGCCCTGAAATTCATCCAGGAAACAGACCCGAAAAATGAAATCGCCTACCTCAGTGATCCTGGGGTTGGTGGCGGTAGGCGTGATCATCGGAATCTTATCGCTTTGAGCGATCGGCGCGGCTTCAAGGGTCGCTGAAGAGGTCGCGTCTCCGAGAATCGCTACCACTTTATCTTGAGTGATCAGTTTCCGAACCGCGGTGGCACTTTGCCCAGGCTTGGATTGATCATCTTCAGTGACCAGCTCGATCTTTTGCCCCAAGACTCCCCCCTCGCCATTGATCTCTTCAAAGGCGAGAACAAATCCCTGATGGCATCCAATCCCAAACTGCGAGATCCCGCCGGTGAGCGGATCCACTTCCCCGATCTTGACCGTCGTCGCACCCCAACTGGAGAAGGTCGAGAGCGACAGTGTTACGGCCAGGAGCAGTTGCCAGCGGCGGTTGGGGAGCAGTTGCCAGTGGGGGAAAAGTTGCCAGTGCCAGTTGTCAGTTGTCAGTACGGAAAAAGAGAAGAGCTTTTTTAGCACGATGATCGTCCGTGGGGATTTCTTTAGCTGCGGTTGCCCTGACACCTGGCAACCTCTTTGGACTTCACTGGAACCGACAACTAATCTGGGAGGCTTTGCCACTGGCAACTGACCACTGACACTGCCTACTTCTTCTCTTCCTCAGCTCTTTGGCTCGATGGTTTCGGCGTACTTGTAGGCTCCGTCTTTGATCGTGATAATGACGGCTGATTTCTCAGCGTTCCGATCTTTGCCGATGGAGATCTTGCCCGAAACTCCAGGAAAATTGGCCGTGCTCTGGATGGCATCGCGAAGTTTTTCCGATTCCGTCGAGCCGGCCCGGGTGATGGCATCCGCCAAGAGTTTGGTGGCGTCGTATCCAAGAGCAGCAAAGGCATCCGGAACCACATTATATTTCTGTTTGTACTTTTGGACAAAAGCCTGGACGAGCGGGGATTTGTCTTCGACCGAGAAATGGTTGGAGAAAAAGGCTCCCTCGATCGCTTTGCCACCGACCGAGATCAGTGAAGTACCGTCCCATCCATCGCCGCCGACGAAGGGCGCCTTGATACCAAACTGGCGAGCCTGCTTAGCGATCAAAGAAACTTCCGGATAGTAACCGGTAATAATAATGACCTCCGGATTGGCTGACTTCAGATCGGTCAGCTGCGCGCGAAAATCCTTGTCCCCGGAACTGTAGCTCTGCTCTTTGACAATCGTCGCCCCATTCTTCGAGAGGTAATCTTTGGCGATGTTGGTCAGTCCAACGCTGTAATCCTGTTTCACGTCCGTCATGAACGCGACGTTCTTCAAATGCAACTTTTCGAGAACGAACCGGGCAATTACCACTGCTTGAAAGTCGTCGGTAAAACAGACCCGGAAGATATAATCACCCGTCTGGGTCACTTTCGGATTAGTCGCGGCGGTGGCGATCTGCGGGATCTTGGAAGCCTGACAAATGGGGGCGGCCTCCAGACTCTTCGAAGAGGCAACTTCCCCAATGATGGCTGATACTTTGTCCTGCGAAATCAACTTCCGGACGATCGTCGTCGTTTCGCCCTGTTTCGTCTGATTGTCCTCGGAGATCACGGCAATCTTTTTTCCGAGCACTCCGCCAGCGGCATTGATCTCTTCGACGGCCATTTGCACACCGTTATTCTGAGAAATGCCGAAACTGGCGTTGTCTCCGGTCAATGAACCAAACTCGCCAATCTTAATTGTGTCTTGGGAAAACACTGAGCCGCTAGCGGCCAGAATGACGCCAAAAATCAGGAGAAACAGACGTTTCATCATAAGCGCGCAATTGTTAGCAATTGGGAAAAAAACTGCAAGAACGGATGACGTTCAACGTTCAGCGTTCAGCGTTCGGTGCTCGCAGCCCGGTACGTAATGCGTCCCGCTTTACCTCTTCTGAAAACGAGCCAAAGACCACATGCTTTCCCCTCTTAAGCAAAATCTCTCACCGAATCCCCGACTGTCCGCGCTGAACGTTGAACGCTGAACGTTGAACGCCACCGTTGACTCCCAAGGAGATTCCAATAGGTTCGTCGCTATGTCGGTAGCGACCCTTTCCACGGAACCTGCCCGAAAGTTTTCGAAGAATCCGCTAATTGCTTTTTACCAGTCTTCGATCGGGAAGAAATACGTGGTGGCGGGCACCGCACTCCTGCTCATCCTTTACGTACTCGGACATTTGGTCGGGAACCTGCAGATCTATATGGGTCCGGACAGGATTAACGCCTACGCAAAATTCTTGCATGACCTCGGGCCGATCCTCTGGGTGGTGCGAGTGATTCTGATCGCGGCCTTTGTCACCCACATCGTGGCCACCATTCAACTCGCGCAAGAGAACCGCCTGGCGAAACCGAAAAAGTACGCGGTGACCGGTTATCAGCGCTCTTCGTTAGCCTCGCGAACGATGCTCATCAGCGGGTTGATCGTCCTCTGTTTCGTGATTTATCATCTTCTGCAGTTCACGGTCCAGGTAACCGACCCGGAATTTCGGGAAGTGCATGATTCACTCGGGCGTCATGACGTGTACCGGATGCTTATCCTCGGCTTCAGGCATCCGCTGGTATCACTTTTTTATGTCCTTGGACTGTTCCTGCTGACGAACCATCTCAGCCACGGTTTCTCGAGCGTGGTGCAAACGCTGGGGATCAATAACCGAAAAATCGGCAACTTTGTTTCGGTCGGCGGCCAAACCTTGGCCTGGGTCATTTTCGCCGGCTACGTTTCGATTCCCTTGACGATCCTGCTTGGCATCGTCAAGTAAGCCCTATGGCGACGACACTCGATTCCAAGGTTCCCTCGGGACCACTTGAGAAGAAGTGGGATAAACATCGCGGGGAATCGAAGTTGGTCGCGCCCAATAACCGGCCAAAATTTGATATTATTGTCGTGGGCAGCGGTCTGGCGGGTGCTTCGGCGGCGGCTACCCTGGGTGAGCTTGGTTATCACGTGCAGTGCTTTTGCTTTCAGGATTCCCCGCGACGGGCGCACAGTATCGCCGCGCAAGGAGGCATTAACGCCGCCAAAAATTACCAGAACGATGGGGACAGCGTGTTTCGGTTGTTCTACGACACGATCAAAGGGGGCGATTTTCGATCCAGAGAAGCGAATGTTCATCGCCTGGCGGAGATCAGTCTCAATATTATCGACCAGTGCGTGGCGCAAGGCGTGCCATTCGCGCGTGAGTACGGCGGTTTACTGGCCAACCGTTCTTTTGGCGGCGTCCAGGTTTCGAGAACCTTCTACGCCCGTGGTCAAACGGGTCAGCAACTACTGCTGGGAGCCTATCAAGCGCTGGAACACGAGATCGCGGCCGGCAGCGTAAAAATGTTTCCCCGGACGGAAATGCTGGATCTGGTTTTGGTCAACGGGCATGCCAAAGGGATCGTGGTTCGAGACCTGATCACCGGCGAGATCCGCTCCCACGCTGCTGACGCGGTGGTCCTGGCCACCGGCGGTTACGGAAACGTTTTTTACCTTTCGACCAACGCCAAAGGGTGCAACGTGACGGCCACCTGGCGAGCCCACAAACGAGGCGCCCTTTTTGCCAATCCTTGTTTCACCCAGATCCATCCGACTTGTATCCCGGTCAGTGGTTCTTATCAGGCCAAACTCACCCTGATGTCGGAGTCTTTGCGGAACGACGGCCGCGTTTGGGTCCCGAAGAAAAACAAGGATCCGCGGTCGCCCGACCAGATTCCAGAAGCAGAGCGGGACTATTATCTGGAACGAAAATATCCGAGCTTTGGAAATCTGGTCCCACGGGATATCGCCTCCCGGAATGCCAAGGAAGTTTGCGATGAAGGACGCGGCGTTGGTCCGAGCGGCCTGGGAGTTTATCTCGATTTTTCCGATGCCATCCACCGGCTGGGAGAGAGTGCCATCAGAGAACGGTACGGCAACTTGTTCGACATGTATTTGAACATCACGAACGAGAACGCCTACCAAACGCCAATGCGGATTTACCCGGCCGTGCATTACACGATGGGCGGTCTCTGGGTGGACTACAATTTGATGAGCAATATCCCGGGACTGCACGTCCTGGGAGAGGCGAATTTTTCGGATCACGGCGCAAACCGATTGGGAGCGAGCGCTCTGATGCAAGGACTTTCTGACGGTTACTTCGTGATCCCGAGCACGATCGCCAACTACCTGGCAACCCAAATGGGCAAGAAGGTTTCGGCGGACCAACCTGAATTTAAGGCCGTGGAAAATGAGGTCCGGAGCCGGATCGATCGATTATTGTCGATCAAAGGAAAGAAAACGGTGACCACCTTCCATCGAGAACTGGGATTGCTGGTCTGGGACAAATGCGGGATGGCTCGAGATGCTCAGGGATTGCAAGAAGCGTTGCAAAAAATACCGGCGATGCGCGCTGAATTCTGGGAAAATGTCAACGTCCTGGGCGACGGCGCCGAATTTAACCAGGCGCTGGAGCACGCCGGCCGGGTGGCTGATTTTCTAGAATTTGCCGAATTAATGTGCCTGGACGCTTTGGAACGGACCGAGTCGTGTGGCGGCCATTTCCGACTCGAATATCAGACCAAGGAGGGTGAAGCATTGCGAGATGACGACCACTGCTGCAACGTCTCGGCCTGGGAGTACAGCGGTCCGAATTGCCCGCCGAACCTAATCAAGGAGTCGCTTAGTTTCGAATACGTGAAGCTATCCCAGCGAAGCTACAAATGAATTTCAAGTTGAAGGTTTGGCGGCAAAAAGATGGGGTGTCGACGGGATCCTTTAAGGATTACGACGCCAAAGAGATTCCTTCTGAGGCTTCTTTTCTTGAGATGCTGGATATCGTCAATGAATCTCTGGTCGAGGGCGATGAGGACCCGATCGCGTTCGATTCGGACTGCCGCGAGGGTATTTGCGGTACTTGTTCGTTAGTCATCAATGGCGTGCCGCATGGCCCGGGCAAAGGAACCACCTGCCAGCTTTATATGCGGCGGTTTGCCGATGGAGAAACCATCTGGATCGAACCGTATCGCGCCACGGCCTTTCCACCGATTAAAGATCTGGTGGTCGACCGCAGCGGTTTCGATCGGATTATCGAGGCAGGAGGCTACATTGTCGTGCGAACGGGATCCGCGCCGGAGGCAAACGCCTTACCCGTGCCAAAGCATGTCTCAGACCTCGCCATGGAAGCCGCTGCCTGCATTGGATGCGGAGCCTGTGTAGCGGCTTGTCCAAATTCCTCCGCGATGTTGTTCGTTTCGGCCAAAGTCTCTCACCTCGGACTGCTACCGCAGGGTCAGGCGGAACGCGAAAGCCGGGTGCTCCAGATGGTCCGCAAAATGGACGAACTCGGCTTTGGCAACTGTCGAAACCACTATGAATGCGAAGCTATCTGCCCGGCTGAAGTTAGCGCCACCTTCATCGCGAGATTGAATCGAGATTATGCCGGGGCTGCCGCGAAGGAGGCTTTCACGGTGTGAGGAGAGAAGGGAAGGAAGAGAAGAGGGTTAACCACAGATTTCACAGATTACACAGATTTAGAATTGGTTACTGGAACCCGGGCGACGCGACATAACGCTCCATGTCACGCGAACCGACACGGTCTTGAGGCTAATCCTGACCTCAAAAAAATCTGTGTAATCTGTGAAATCTGTGGTTAAAAAATACTCGCTTAGGGCTTTATTCCGCGGCGACGTGGGCGCCTTTTTCGGCGACGGATCGCTTCATGAAGAGGACCATTAGGGCGAGGATGGCGCTGACCACGGCAAAGATCAGGAAGCAGTCAAAATAGGAAAGGGCCAAGGCTTGCTGATCGCGCAGGTTCGCCAGGGATTGTAATGCCATCTGTTGTGAGGCGACTGGATCGCCGGTTTGCTGGAGATAGGCCGGCTGGGCTTGGGCGAGGAAGGAGGTAACGGCCGGGTTCAGAGGATCGAGAAACTCGCCCAGTCGCAGGCCGTGAAATTGCTCGCGCCGTTCCGTGATCGTCTGGCCGAGCGAGGTGCCGACGCTACCACCCTCATTGCGCAGGAGGGCCAGGAGACCGACCGCCGCACCCCGTCAAGGAACGCGGGATATAGATATAGGCGGCGACATTCAGAGGCGCAAAGACGAGTCCCAAGCCGCCGACCATGACCACCCGAGGCCAAATCACCTGGGAGGGAGCAATCTCCAGGTTTAGCTGGGACATCCAGAAATTGCCAACCGCCACGATCACGAGGCCGGTGCCGATCAACCAGCGCGCGTCCACTCCGCGGCCTAGCAAGGCTCCGACGATAATGATCGCTATGATGGTGAAGATCCCGGCCGGCGACAAAACCAGCCCGGCGTGAAAAGCGTCATACCCAAATAATGATTCCAGCAACGCGGGTAGCAAAGTGCTGGAACCGTAAAGGACGCCGAAACAACAGAAAATAACCAAGCAAGAAATAGCAAAGTTGCGATCGCGCAAAGGGCGAAAATTAACGATCGGACTGGAATGACGCGTTTCCCAAAAAACCAGACCGCACCCCCCGAGGATCAACAAGATAACTAGCGTTTGCACCCGCCCGAAAGCGTCACCCAACCAATCCCATTCTTGTCCTTTGCTGAGCAATATTTCCCAACAAACGAGGGTAATGACGAGAAGCCCAAGTCCGATGGTATCAAAGTTCATCGGACCCTTCCGCTCTTGGCGGGCTTTGCGCAAATATTCCGGGTCTTGTACCGTGAGCCAGCACAAGAAGAAGGCCAGGGCTCCGACTGGTAAATTAATATAGAAAATCCAGCGCCAGGAATATTGATCGGTAATCCAACCCCCGAGAGTTGGCCCAAGGACCGGGGCAATCAGGGCAGCCACGCCGAAAAGAGTCTGCGCGGCGCCCTGCTTCTCGGGCGGGAAAGTATCGAGAAGGATCCCTTGGCTCGAGGGTTGGAGCCCGCCTCCAGCCAGTCCTTGCACCACCCGGAAAAGGATCAATTGATTGAGACTTCTGGCCATGCCGCAAAATACCGAACTGATGGTGAAAACGGCGATCGAGAGGAGGAAATACCTGCGCCGTCCAAGGTTCGCAGCCAGCCAGCCCGAAATCGGCAAAATGATGGCATTGGCGGCCAGATAGCTGGTAACCACCCATTCGCTATCCGTGACCGCCGAGGACAGCCCGCCGGCAATGTAGCGAAGAGCCACATTCGCAATGGTGGTATCCAGCACTTCCATGAAAGTCGGCACCACGACGGCAAGTGCGACAATCCACGGGTTAAAAGCGGGCCGCGCGGTCATCCCGCCCGATACCGCAGACGGGTGGACGGTCATGGGGTGGCCGGCTTGACGCCTGGAGAAGCGTCGGCCTGAATTGGTGCCTGGAGAAAATTGCCGGCATTCGGACCACTCGGCGCGGTTTTCAAATCCACGGAAGGGGTAACGGACAGACCGACGAACAAGGGCGCTTTGTCCGGATCGTAGTTCATGACATCGATCCGGACCGGCAAACGCTGGACCACCTTGACGAAATTCCCCGTGGCGTTTTCCGCCGGCAACAACGAGAGCGTGGAGCCGGTACCGTTGGTGAAACCGGAGATCCGTCCCTCAAAAGACCGTTTGCCGCCATACATATCCAACTCCAGCTCCACCCTCTGACCAATTCGTAGATTGCGGATCTGGGTCTCCTTGAAATTCGCGTCCACCCAGATGTCGCGGAGGGAGCGAATCGCCATCAGACTTTGACCCACCTGCACGTTGTTTCCCGGGTTCACATTGCGCCGGGTTACCACTCCATCGATCTCCGCCACAATCGTGCAATAGCGCAAATCGAGCTGGGCCTGATCAAGATCACGCTGCGACTGCAGCAAACTCGCCTGGGCTCGTTTCAAGTCCGGAGCGTTCTTGATGACCTCTGCGTAAATGCGATCGACGTCTCCCCCGGGATCGCGCCGGTAAAATTCATCAATGGCTTGTTTAGGCGTCAGATCGAAAGACGAGGTGACCACCCCAAGCTTGGCGGCATTCTGCAGCAGCTCGGCCAGGGCCTGCCGGACAGACGAAAATGTTTGATCGAGATTCGGCGGGACATCACCCAAGCTGGTTCCCTGGGGTGCTTCGGCTGGTAATCCGAGAGCCACCCGGGCCTGATGGATGCTCTCCAGCGCCTGCTTGACCTGCGCTTTCGCCGCATCCAGCACCTCGTGCTTCTGATCGTATTCTTCGGCGCTCACCACTTTGGTGGCCATTAAATGTTCCGCCCGGTCAAACTCGGCTTGCGCCAGCACCAAAGCCGCTTTGCTCTGCTCCCAGGTGGCGACCCGCGCGCGAATGATCGCTACTTGATTGTCCACGTCTTCGATCGCCCGGATTACCTTAAAACGAGAACTTCGGGTCTGGGCTACCGAACCGCGGGTGGTGGCCTCCGCCACGACCAGTTCGGCTTGGGCAGAGACAACAGCTGCCTGTTTAATCGCCACTTGCACCCGATAAGGCTCAGGATCAAGTTCCACCAGGACATCCCCTTTTTTCACCCGGTTGTTATCTTCGACCAAGACCCGGGCCACCTGTCCGGCGACGCGCGGAGCGACAAAGGTTACGTAACTATTTACGTAGGCGTCGTCAGTCGAGACAGTATTGAAGGCGCGGACAATTTTGGGGATGCCGAAGATAAGGGCGATCACCACCAGCACTACGACGATCGGCAGAACCCATCGTCGACGCTTGCGGGGCGGAACGACCGCTGGTTTCGTCGCTTCGGGATTAGCCGCAGGCTCCGGCACTGAAGGCTTCGATTCTTCGGCAGGCATGTGTTTTTACCTTTTCTCTAAATTCAGGCTGAAACCCCGCCATCGAGGGCCAAAGCAATGCCGGTAGTGAACCCAGCATGGGGCGAACAAAGATACAAGACCGCCACCGCCACTTCTTCCGGGCGACCGATCCTGAGGTTGATACCTTGTTTAGCGAAGGCGATCGCCGTGGCTCGCCCGATTCCAGAGATCCCTCTTGTGGCAAGGGCTACTTTTCCTGCAAACAAATTCATAATTGCTCGGCAGTACGCTGGTATAGGGTCGGAAGTTGAACTTAAATACCAACCGATCGGTTTTACCGGATGAGCTAGAAATCCGTCAAGGAGACGTTTCAGGAAACGGATTCTTGTGATTTTGCTCCGAAACGGCTGAAGACCACAATCCTTGGGCTGAGGCCTCTGTTTTGTGCCCCGCAGGGGCTACAGAACTCAGCCCAGGGTTTCAACCCTGGGAATTCGTGCCCCACGAGCGACGCGCCCTGAAGGGGGCGCCAGATCGAGTGTCCTAACAAGGTGGAAGCGCGGTCGGATGGTTCAATTGTCGCACGTCCCAGTCGCGTACTCTGACCTTTGTGCGTCAACAGGTGCGAGTTTCATCTGGCACCCGCATCTCTCGCCCATTCAGGGCGAACCGTTTATTATAAGGATTCCCAGGGTTAAAACCCTGGGCTGAGTTCTGTAGCCCCTGCGGGGCAAGCCCTAGTCCATACATAGAGCCTAACCCAAGCTTAGGATGATTTTGCTCCGAAACGGCTGAAGACCACAATCCTTAAACTAAGGCCTTTTTTTGTGGCCCGAAGGGGCTACGGAACTCAGCCCAGGGTTTCAAACCTGGGAATCGTCCACCAAAAGCGACGCGCCCTGAAGGGGGGCCAGATCGAGTGTCCTAACAAGGTGGAAGCGGGGTCGGATGGTTCAATTGTCGCACGTCCCAATCGCGTACTCTGACCTTTGTGCGTCAACAGGTGCGAGTTTCATCTGGCACCGGCATCTCTCGCCCATTCAGGGCGAACCGTTTATTATAGGATTCCCAGGGTTTCAACCCAGGTTTCAACCCTGGGAACCGTCCACCAAGAGCGAGCGCCCTGAAGGGGGCGCCAGATCGAGTGTCCTAACAAGGTGGAAGCGGGGTCGGATGGCTCAATTGTCGCACGTCCCAATCGCGTACTCTCACCTTTGCGCGTCAACAGGTGCGAGTTTCATCTGGTGCCCGCATCTTTCGCCCCTTCAGGGCGACCCGTTTTATTTTGAGGGTTCCCAGGGTTAAAACCCTGGGCTGAGTTCTGTAGCCCCTTGCGGGGCGAGCCCCGATCCATATATACATAAAGCCTAACCCAGGGTGAGGATGATTTTGCTCCGAATGGGCTGTAGACTACAATCCTTGGGCTAAGACCTTTGTTTTGTGCCCCGAAGGGGCTACGGAATTCAGCCCAGGGTTTCAACCCTGGGAATCGTCCACCAAGAGCGACGCGCCCTGAAAGAGGCGCCAGATCGAACGTCCTAACAAGGCGGAAGCGGGGTTGGATGGTTCAATGTGTCCTGTGACGAGCAATTCGAAGCGAAATTCTGGGATGTCATTGGAGTATATATCGATCCACCAGACAATGCGGTAGTGCTCTGCTGTGATGAGAAAAGCCAGTGTCAGGCGCTGCAGCGTAGTCAACCTGGCTTGCCCTTAGGTCAAGGTCATTTCCGGACCGTCACTCACGATTACTACCGGCATGGAACGGTGACCCTTTTTGCGGCACTGGATTACCTCAGTGGCAAAGTGATTAGCCAAGTGGCGCCACGCCATCGGCACAGTGAGTGGCTCAAATTCTTGAAGAAACTCGACGGCGAAAGCGCGGAAGACTTAAGCATCCATCTGATCGTAGATAATTATTCCACGCACAAACACCAAAAGGTACGTCACTGGCTGGAACGCCATCCCCGCTTTCATTTGCACTTCACGCCCACCAGCGCTTCATGGATGAACATGGTCGAACGCTTCTTCCGCGATCTCAGCCAACAGGCCATATTACCTGGCAGCTTCGGATCGGTGGCCGATCTGGTTGACACCATCAATCGTTACCTTGCACAGCATAACTTGGAACCAAAACGCTACGTTTGGCATGCCGACGGCTAAGCGGTTCTCAACAAAATACACCGAGCATGGGAAGCAGCCACGAACCCTATCCTTTCCTAAAGTGATTTAAGAGATAGCACACTAGCAGGTCCCAATTGCTACTCTGACCCTTGCGCGGCAACAGGTGCGAGCTTCATCTGGTTCCCGCATCTCTCGCCCCTTCAGGGCGAACCGTTTATTATAAGGTTTCCCAGGGTTTCAACCCAGGTTTCAACCCTGGGAACCGTCCACCAAGAGCGAGCGCCCTGAAGGGGGCGCCAGATCGAGTGTCCTAACAAGGTGGAAGCGGGGTCGGATGGCTCAATTGTCGCACGTCCCAATCGCGTACTCTGACCTTTGTGCGTCAACAGGTGCGAGTTTCATCTGGCACCCGCATCTCTCGCCCATTCAGGGCAACCGTTTATTATAAGGTTTCCCAGGGTTAAAACCCTGGGCTGAGTTCTGTAGCCCCTGCGGGGCAAGCCCCCCGGTCCATAATATAAAGCCTAACCCAGGGTTGAGTTGAAACGATTGAAAACTCTGAGCTGAGTAGCGGATCGTCCAATTTGCTTATGCATCCAGGCACTTCGTGCCTGGCTACTATCATGCCGTCCCCTCTGGGCCAAAAATTACGTAGGCAAGCCGTCCCGGCTTGCTTCAGTGAGCGGGAGCCTGTTTCTGCGGGGGCCTGAAGTTCTTGATCACCATGGCCAGCAATAATCCGATCCCGGCCGGCACGACCAGGCCGACGAAACAATCAAGGTAGGAAAGCAACGAAGCCTGCTGGTTCAACATGGCATAAAGCTGGGCCTGGGCCCGGTTGGCCGCCTCAATGGCCGTATATCCGGCATGCATAAAAGTACTGGCTACCCTCTGCAGCCAATCGTGATAGGCCGAGTTTTCAGGCGTCAGATGCTGCGCCAGAATGCTTTGATGAAACTGGGCGCGCTGCGCCAGCATGGTGTTGGCAAAGGTGATGCCAAAACTGCCGCCCTCATTGCGGAATAAATTGGTGAGACTGCTGGCCTTATTATTTTTTTCCGGAGGAAGGTAGGAGTAGGCCACCTGGGTGATGGGAACAATTAAAAATCCCAACCCGAAACCTTGCAGCATCCGGGCCCGGGCAAAAACGGCGTAGTCGGCATTCAGAGCGAGGTGACCAACATGCCACACGGCGACCGCCAGAAAGAAGAACCCGATGCAGATCAGCCGTTTAGCACCCACAATCGGGGTGAGCTTGACGATGAACGGCGCCATGGCGACGATGACCAGCGCCCCGGGGGTCAGCACCATCCCGGCGGACGTGGCGTCGTAGTTATCAAGCGACTGCAGAAGCTGCGGCACGAGCACCGTGCTGCTAAAGAGGATAAAACCGAAGAGGAAAAAAAGCGCCGAGGCCAAGGCAAAATTCCGGTTTCCCAGAAGGGTGAGATCCACCACGGGATCCTTGTGATGAAGTTCCCAGACCACCGCAATCACCAGCGCCGTCACACTGATCAGGGTGAAGGCAGTGATGAAGGGACTGCCGAACCAGTCGTCTTCTTGACCTTTGTCGAGGACGACTTCCAGGCAGCCGAAACCAATGGCAAACAATAGGATTCCGGCATAGTCGATCCGACTTTTACCGGCCGCCTTGATCCGGCGGCGTTCTTCGGTAAAGGCCGGCGGATCGGTCACCAGACGGCTGGTCAAGAAGAGGGAAAGGAGACCGACCGGGATATTGATGAAAAATATCCAGCGCCAGGATGAATTGTCGGTGATCCAGCCTCCTAAGGTCGGCCCGAGCGCCGGAGCCAGGACGATCGCCATACTGTAAAGCCCAAACGCCGCCGCCCGTTTGGTGGCCGGAAAGGTGTCGACCAGCATGGCCTGCTCCGAAGGAGCTAACCCTCCGCCGGCGATGCCTTGCAGAATTCTGAAGAAAATCAGGAGACCCAGGTTGGGAGCCGTTCCGCAAAGAAAGGAACTAGCAGTAAACAAGGCGACGCAAGCCATGTAATAGTTCTTGCGGCCGAAGACCCGACTCAACCAGGCGCTGAGAGGAAGCACCACCGCATTTGCCACCAGATAGCTGGTCAAGACCCAGGTCGCTTCGTCGAGGCTAGTTCCGAGGCCGCCCGCGATGTGCGGAAGCGAGACATTAGCAATGCTGGTATCCAGCAATTCCATGAAAGTAGCGATCGTCAGGGTCAACCCGATCCACCAGGGATTCACCGCCCGACCGCTTGGAGTGATGGCGTGACTCATAAGCTGTTTGTGCCGATGGCTTACTTAGCTTGGATTGACCGGGAACAGATATTAACGAATCGCGACCCCGGTTCCGTCGGTGGTGCCCAGGATCGCCGGCGGCAGCGGCTCGGCGCGCTGGCTCGGTTCCACGGACCGATCACGCACGTCAACCTTCGGTTCGACGGAGTCTCCAGCCCACAGCCGTTCAAGATCAGCCGGCGCCTCATCGAAAACGATCTTCACCGGTACCCGTTGGACCACCTTCACAAAATTGCCGGTAGCATTTTCTGGCGGCAGCAGGGTGAACCGGCTTCCAGTGCCAACTTGCCAGCTTTCGACGTGGGCCTTGAAGTCGCGGCCAGGAATCGCGTCGACCCGCACGGAAACGGGTTGGCCGATCTTCATCTTTTTCAGCTGCGTTTCTTTGAAGTTAGCAATCACCCAAACATTAGGCGGAACCAGGGAAAAGAGAGTCTGACCCGGTTGGACATAGTTCCCCGGTTCGACGCTCTTCTTAGTCACTCGCCCGTCAAAAGGAGCAAAGATCTTGGTATAGGATAATTGTAACCGTGCTTGTTGCACTTGAGCATCCGCCTGTTTAGCTTCCGCGGCGGCCGTCACCTTTTGCGCCGAGGCCAGGTGGACCTGTGCCTCCTGTGAATTAATCCTTTTCGCCGCCGACTCCACGGTAGCGGCCTGGCTTTTGGCCTGCGCCGCCGAGGCCTCGTACTCCCGCCGGTCGATCACGTGCGTCTTATACAATTGCTCATTACGTTGGAAATCGGACCCGGCGTTTTCCGCGGTCGCCTGGGCGCTGGCCAGATCCGCTTTAGCTTGACCCAGGCCGGCTTGCGCGACATTCTCCTGGGCCTCTGATTCAGTTAGCTTGCTCTGGGCCGAGGCCAGGTTGGCCAGTGCACTAGCAAGAGCAACTTCATAGTCCCGGGCATCCAATTCGATCAGCAGTTCGCCTCGCTTAACTTGATAGTTATCGTCAAAATGAGCCGCTTGCACGTGAGCCGAAATCTTAGGGCTGACTTGAATGACATGCGCTTCCACTGCCGCGTCATCGGTCGATTCATAGCCGGCGCTGTTAACGAACCAATAAGTTCCCGCGGCGAGGATCAGGCCTCCCGCCAAGAGGAGGAGGATAGTCCGCCGCCCCGGGCGTTTCAGTTCTCGTTTGTGGGTGCCGGACGCCGCAGGTCGAGGGACGGCCGGGCGTTCTTGCTGGGCGGTTTTGAGATCAGAGGGTAAAGCGGCACTTAATGAAGTACTCATAGGGACGAGGAGTTAACAAATTTAGCGGTCAGGAACGACGCGCGGTTCGCGTTATTTCGGCAATGCCAGCCAGAGAAAAGCGGAAGATATGATCCGCAATCTCGGCGATATCGGCGTTGTCGATTTTAAAATCAGGGTTCAGTCTTTCGATGATTGGCTGGCCCTGCAGTAAATAATGACATTGACCCATGACACTGATGGAGATGAGGCTCAATTGTCGCCGGTTGAGCTTGTCGCCCGTGAGTTCCCGGAGGGTCGGTAACAGGAATTCGTTGCGCAGCGGACGGATATTCTTTTCCACCAATTCGTCGAGCGCACTGGTGGGATTCGCCATTTCGCGCGCCATTAACCGTCGTTTCCAAGCGGCTCGATCAGGATCAAGCAAGTATTGAAGGAAATGGAAAATCAGACTTCGGAGACGTTCCTCAGGCGAAACGGGAGCTTCCGCGATCACATTGCTCCAGGCCGCCCGAGCGGAACAAGCATCCAGGACGACCAGAGTATAAAGTTCGGCTTTGTCCCGGAAATGATAATTTACGGCCGCGACATTGACCCCGGCGCGCTCGGTAATCGCCCGCACGGTGGCTCCCTCGAATCCTTGCTCCGCAAAGACCTCGCCGGCAGCAGCAAGAATTTTGTGGCGCGTCTTTTCTTCGCTGACTTCCGGCGGCGCCCCTTTCTTTTCTCGCACTGTCACGCTTCAATATTTAAACAAGTGTTTGAAACAGTCAAGTGAAACATCTGTTTTAAATGCAGGGAAAGTGGTCAGTGTCAGTGGTCAGTAAGGGATCAGCCAATCATCGGTTGGCTTGTGGTCACGGGAATAGCTTTTGAAGAGGACGCGGGACTTATGGAGGGCGCAGAGAGGGGGAGAGAGCGCGGAGGAATTATTTACCACAGAGACACAGAGAGCACGGAGCTAGGAGGGGAATTAAAATTTTTAGGAACTCCGTTCAGCGTCCTGGTACGTAATGCGTCCCGCTTTACCTCTTCGATTCATCCTCACTGACCAACTGACCACTGACACTGACAACTCCCCATCCCTCCCCTCTCCCCTACTCTTCCCCGTCGTGATACTCCAGTGGTTCCGAGCGGATGGCCCGGCGTTCGGGGGAACGGACGATCCATTTCTGGCTGTCAGGAAAATAGTTGGACTCCCCAAACGGGTTATCGGCCACCACGTAGACCAACATATCCTCCGGGCCATTGTTGATCAGTTGATGCGGCTGGCCGGGCTCGAAGAGAAAGGCGTCGCCCGTTTCGATCGGCGTGGTACCGTCCTGGTGACGGACCGTCCCCTGTCCCGAAATCACATGGTAAAACTCCCATTGCGCGCTGTGGGAGTGATAAGGATAGGGAGTTTTTCCGGGAGGAATTCGCAAAATCTCAACGTCAAAGGGATGCCGCTCTCTCAGATCGGTCGAACGCGGATTACGTCCCAGTGCTTCAGAGATCTCTTTTCCGGCACCACAGAACTTTCCCTTGGGAGAAGACCAAGAAAGTTCCGGCAGGGTATTGGTGTTGACCTTGCGCATACTTTTACCGCCCGAGAACATCGAAAAACAACCAAACTGTCAACGCTGACCGCTAACTGGTCGCCCGAGCAAATAAGTGTCTCGATGGCTTTAAAAGGTTCGCCTTCGAGGTGATGTCGTTCCACCAGGTAAGCGGTGGAGTTGAAGCTCAAGAAAACCTTTTCTTCCTTGGATTCCCAGGCCAGGGCCTTGAGGGGAAGATCAATCGCGAGAGATGGATATTCGACCATCAGCGGAGAACCACTCTTCGGATCGCCGAAGATCAAAAGTTCCATTGGCCGCATGGCAATACCGGCGGCTTGCGCTTCGGCAGCCTGGTCCAAGCGAATGAATATCTTAATCTCTTTTGCCCGGAGCAGGTCTTCCAGGCGATCAATCGTCTCCGACACCGAATATCGACTCTCCAGGCTCTTGAATCCGTTCGTCTCCATGATGCGAGTACCTTCTCCACTTGTTAAAGGCCCGCAAGCCGATCGGGGAAGAGAAAGAGGAAGAGGGTTAACCACAGATTTCACAGATGACACAGATTAGGAAAATGGGGTTGGCGATTGGGCGCGTGACGGTTTACCAGCGGGAGAGGCTGGTCTCAACTGACGCCGTCTCAGAAGAACTTTGATCACATTTCTGAGGACGAATTTATTAAGATGGTGCGTCTTACGCTGCCAAATCGTTACGCCCAAGCGCAAACCTCATTTCCTAATCTGTGAAATCTGTGGTTACCCTCTTCCGTTGGGACGAAGGCTGCCGTATAGATTTGCCATGCTGCTGAAAGCTGCCATCAACGGAAGACGTTCCCAGAGTGAGCACCCGGCGACTCCCATTGATCCGAGCCAACAGGGCCGGGAGGCAGCGATTGCCGTGGCCGCCGGGGCCGGAGCGATCCATGTTCATCCGCGCAATGCCGCTGGTCAGGAAAGCCTGTTCTCCGGCGACCTGGCGGGAACCCTGGTCGCGATTCGCGCAGCCTGCCCGAACATCCCGGTCGGAGTCAGCACCGGCGCGTGGATGCTGCCAGACCCCGAGGCGCGCCGGGCGTTGATCGAGGCTTGGGAGGTCCTGCCCGATTTCGCCAGTGTGAACTTCCATGAAGCTGGCGCCCTGGAGGTCTTCCAGGTGCTCGCGGAGAAAGGGATCGGCGTAGAAGCCGGGGTTTGGAACGGCGGCGCCGCGAAGATTCTACGCCAGAGTGGAGTGGCCTCAGAATGTCTACGCATCCTGATTGAGCCCGGCCAGGAACCGGGCAGCCCCCAACAGCGTCTGGAAGAGATTGAGTCAGTCCTGGAGGGTGTCCGATGCTCGCGCCTGTTGCACGGCTTCGAATCTAACGCCTGGGAATTGATCGCCTTGGCCTCCAGTCGAGGCTACGACACAAGGGTCGGGCTGGAGGACATTCTAACGCTTCCAGACGGAAAGCGGGCCCGCGACAATGGCGACTTGGTGGCCGCGGCCGCACAAATTATCGCTCGTTCGAACAACTAGATGCCGAGGGCGCAGAGAGAGGGAAACGAAGATACCCACGGGCACAGAAAATTGTTTTCAACTAACAATCGATTTCAAAAAATTATGGCCAATCTTGTCGGGCTCAGTGGAAGCCTCCGGCGCGCCTCTTATAATTCCATGCTGCTGCGCGCCGCAGCGGAATTGACACCAGCCGGAACCACCTTGGAAATCGCTACCATCCGCGGAATCCCGCTTTATGACGGCGATGTCGAAGCGTCCGAAGGGATCCCGGCGACGGTGCAAGAACTGAAGAAAAAAATCACCGCCACGGACGGTCTCTTGATCGTCACGCCGGAATACAACAATTCCATCCCTGGGGTCCTGAAAAATGCCATTGACTGGCTATCCAGACCTTCGGAAGACATCCGCACCGTGTTCGGAGGCCGGCCAATAGCGGTCATCGGGATCACTCCCGGACAAGGAGGTACTTCGCTGGCCCAAACCGCCTGGCTCCCAATCTGGCGGACGCTTGGCACCTCCCCCTGGTTCGGGGGCCGGCTAATGCTCTCGAACGCGGAAGAGGTATTCGATAGCGAAGGAAAAATAATCGACGAGAAAACAAAGGCGCGCCTGGAAACTTTCATCAAGGGATTCGCCACTTTTGCGGCGGCCCGGTAAATCAGGAGTTCAGGAGTTCAGGAGTTACAGGAGTTACAGAATGGGTCTGCGGCTTGCCTTTCTTACTTATCTGAAAAAACACCGTTGAGCGCGATTTGCAACTTTGCCACCTTAACCTAAAAAGCTTGCAATCTCTGATCAGGGCACAGGCTGTCTCCTGTCTCCAAGGTTCTTAGGCATGGGGGGAAAGTAAGTTCTGAAAGATCTACTCCGGAACTTGGCGTTGATCGCTCAGAAATCATCCATTAATTTTGTCCATCCAGGCTCAACATCCGTGCGAATGAATCGGTGAAATACCTCCATTTTTCTGCGGGAGTTCGGAACGCTCTGTTAGCGGCATTGCTCTTCGGTGCGAGTGCACCATTGGCGAAAGTCTTTCTTCGCAACTTATCTCCAGTGGAGTTGGCCGGGGCCCTTTATCTTGGTTCCGGCATCGGTCTAGCACTTTGGAGATGGAGTCGCAGATTTCGGCGGGATCCTGCGAGCCAGGAACCGGCGTTGAAACATTCCGATTGGGTCTGGCTCGGCGGCGCCATCTTTTCAGGGGGGGTAATCGGCCCGATTTTGCTGATGATCGGCTTAACCACGACTCCGGCTTCCAGCACTTCTTTGCTCCTCAACTTGGAGGGGGTGCTGACCGCCTTGTTGGCCTGGTTTATCTTTCGCGAGAATTTCGACCGACGTATTTTCCTGGGGATGATGGCCATCGTAGCGGGTGGAGTGCTGCTTTCGCTTACCCCGGGTCAGTCGGCTGGCTATTCCTGGGGAATATGGGCGATCGTGGGCGCCTGTTTCTGTTGGGCTATTGATAACAATCTGACCCGTAAAGTCTCCGCCGCCGATCCTGTGCAGATCGCCATGCTTAAGGGCTTGAGCGCTGGAACGATCAACCTGACCCTCGGTCTAAGTTTGACCGGCAAGTTACCGGCTGCTTCCGCGTTGGCGGGCGCCGGCTTACTTGGTTTCCTTAGCTACGGGGTTAGTCTTACCTGCTTCGTTCTAGCCTTACGTGATTTGGGTTCCGCGCGTACCGGCGCTTACTTTTCCACGGCCCCGTTTATCGGTGTCATCCTCTCGTTTCTGATCCTGCGCGAAGTTCCGCCGCTCCTTTTCTGGCCGGCGCTTTTGCTAATGATTTCGGGCGTCTGGTTGCATTTGACCGAACATCACGAACACGATCACGTCCACGAGGCCCTGGAGCATGAGCATCTGCATCGTCACGACGAACACCATCAACATGAGCACGGACCAACCGATCCTCCCGGGGAACCGCATTCCCATGCCCACCGACATCGACGCCTAGTGCATCGTCACGTTCACCTGCCGGATTTGCATCACCGCCACGAGCATCGGTAGTGAGGCCTGTGCTCGATTTTGCGTTCTTATCTGCATGCAGCCGAAGAAGTAAGGCGGGACGCCTTACCTACTGGAGGCCAGCCGTCCCGGCTTGCTCGAGGGGCGGTCGCAGCAAACGCCTTTTGCGGAGGCCAAGGAAGTTACGGGCACCGAATTCGCCTTCGATTTTGCATTCTTAACTCCACGTTTCCTGGTCCTTGTGGTAACTCAGAACCCTCGGTGTTGAAATCCATCCAATCCCCCTATGAGCAAACCTAAAATCCTGATTGATCCCCAGCCTCGGACGATGGATCTAATCTTCGAAAGCGAGGCCCAGCGCCGGTTATCCGCGATCGCAGACCTGACCATTTTCGATGCCGGTCCGATGCCAGTTGAAATGCTCGAAAGGGCCTTGCCGGAGACCGAGATCCTGATCGGGCAAACGGATTTGCCGCGAGAGCGACTGGAGCGAGCTCCGAAGCTGCGAACCATCTTCAACGTCGAAGGCAATTTTTTGCCGAATATCGATTATGACTATTGTTTTTCGCGCGGCATTCGCGTGCTGATCGCCAGCCCGGCCTTTGCGGTGGCGGTGGCCGAAATGGCGCTGGCCTTCGGCTTGGATCTGGCTCGAGGAGTCAGCCAAAACGACCGCGCCTTTCGGGAAGGCCACGAGGAGTACGGCTTCGCCAGCAACCGGGATTGCTTTCTTTTCACCGGTTGCCGAGTCGGCATCATCGGCTTTGGGGATCTGGCCCGGGCTTTCCGGCCGCTGGTTCGACCATTCCGTTGCCCGGTAAAAGTTTACGACCCCTGGCTGCCGGAACGTGAAATTGTTAACGCCGAATGCACCCCCGCCAGCCTCGATGAGGTGCTCTCCTCTTCGGATGCCATCTTTGTCTTTGCCAGCGTGACTTCGGAAAACCAGGGCTTTCTCGGCGCCCGGGAATTCGCGCTGATCCGGCCAGGGGGGCTCTTTGTCCTAATGAGCCGGGCCGGGGTAGTCGATTTTGAGGCCCTGACGGCGGCGGCCAGATCAGGTCATCTTAAGGTCGCCACCGACGTTTTCCCCGAAGAACCGTTCGCCAAAGACCATCCGATTCGAAGTGCCCCGAACACAGTGCTTTCGGCGCACCGCGCCGGTGGCATCCAGGAAGCCTTCTATGAAATCGGCCGGATGGTGCTCGCCGACGTGGAGTTGTTAGCCCGCGGCTTGCCCCCAACCACTTGCCGGGCCGCACAACCGGAAACCGTGAAGCGGTTTAGAAGCAAGGCGGTTACCATTTCCTGATTTTTGCTCTGGCGGCGGGTCAGCGGAAAGTCATGACCTGGCGAATAGATTTGCCCTCGGCCAATCGATCGAAAGCTTCGTTCAATTCCTCCAGCGAAACAATTTCACTGAGCAGCTTATCGACGGGCAGTTTGCCCTGCTGGTAAAGAGAGATAAACCGAGGAATATCCCGGGCCGGAACGCAGGAACCGACGTAGCTTCCTTTCAGGGTTCGTTCTTCAGCAGTGAGGAGAACCGCGGGAATAGATAAACGGTGTTCGGGATGAGGCAGACTGGCCGTGACCGTGGTACCTCCCCGTTTGGTGATATCAAAAGCCAGTTGCAAAGCAGGAACCGAACTAGCCATCTCGAAGGCAAAATCGACGCCCCCATTGGTAAGGTCGCGAACCTCTTTGACGGCGTCCGGCCCCACCTTGACCGTTTTAGTGGCTCCCAAGCGCGAGGCGACTTCGAGTTTCTGTGAATTGGTGTCGACCGCCACGATCTCCGCGGCACCCACCAGGTTAGCAGCCAGCAAAGAACTCAAGCCGACTCCTCCCAGGCCAACCACGGCCACGGAGGAACCCGCGGGGACTTTCCCTGTGTTGATGACAGCGCCCACGCCGGTCAGCACTGCGCACCCAAACAGGGCGGCTTCGTGGGCCGGCAAGGAAGAATCCACTTTGATGGCAGAACGGCGAGATACCACCGCATATTCAGCATACCCGGAGACGCCGATATGATGATAAATCGGTTCCTGGTGAAAGGTAAGACGGCGTGCGCCTGAGAGCAGAGTTCCGGCACCGTTAGCTCGCGCGCCGGGCTCGCAAAGACCCGGACGACCTTCCATGCAAGGCAGGCAACTTCCGCACGAGGGGACAAAAGCCAACACGACGTGATCGCCCGGCTTTAAATCGGTTACCCCCGCACCACATTCCTCTACTTCGCCCGCGGCTTCGTGACCCAAAATCATCGGCATCGGCCTGGGCCGGTCGCCGTTGATGACCGACAGATCAGAATGGCACAGGCCGGTGGCTTTAATCTTGATCAACAGCTCTCCGGGTCCGGGTGGATCGAGATGGACATCCTCCACGACCAATGGTTTTGAGTTCGCGTACGGACGGGATCGTCCCATTTCGTTCAGAATGGCTGCTTTCATTTGTTTTTGGGGGTTTGCCAAGGCATTTTTTCCGAGAGAAAATCGCGCTACGGTAACCGATCATCAAGAGAGTCAAACCGTACTCAACAACCCCAGAATATCCTATGACAGAGCTTCGTTTGTACATGTTCCAGTCCGGCTCGCTCAAGTGCAAGCTGCACAACATCAAAATGAATCAGGGACTAAATGAGCCTTACGAAATCCCCGTTCCCTGGTTTCTGATTCAACATCCGAAAGGCAATATCGTAATCGATGGTGGGAACGCGGTCGAATGCGTTGGCGATCCTTACGGTTATTGGGGTTCCATCACCGATGTTTACTATCCGGTGATGACTGAAGAACAGGGCTGCGTCAACCAACTAGCCCGGTTGGGTCTCGATGCGGCGAGCATTTCCTACGTCCTATTTTCTCATCTTCACCTGGACCACACCGGGGCAGCGGGGCGCTTTCCTCAAGCGCTCCATATTGTCCAACGCGAGGAGTACCAATATGCCTATACGCCCGACTGGTTTGCCGGTGGCGGCTATATCCGGAAGGATTTCGATCGACCTGGGATTCGCTGGCATTTCCTGGAGGGAGCCGCGACTGACCACTATGACTTTTTTGGGGATGGCACGGTGAAAATGATCTTCACCCCGGGTCACTCGCCCGGCCATCAATCTTTCCTGATCAACTTGCCGAAAAGCGGACCGATCCTGCTGACCGTGGATGCAGCTTACACCCTTGATCATTGGAACGAAAAGGCTCTCCCCGGATTTTTGGCCTCCACCGTCGATACGTTCGTTCGGTCCGAAAACTGCACGAGGTAGTCCGGCAAACGGGAGCAATGATTGTCACCGGACATGATCCGGACGCCTGGCCGAAATTCCACAGGCGCCGCGGGCCTACGAGTACGAAGCTCATGTTTGCTCTCCACGGTGGGACTGAAATAGCCTGGCGCATTCCGTCCGAGGACGCATGATCGTAGCCCGGTACGAGGCCTGGGTGCCCCAAAAAGCCGTCTCGATGGCGCCTGACTTGCGGGCGCGCGGATCCCTCGAGGTTTTGTCATTTGCCTCGAACTAGGATCGATCGAGAATCGAACTGTCTGCGGGCGTCCCTATCTGGGGTGGCTTTTGCTTTCGTGTTAGCACCTTCTACTAACCTTGAAAAATTGGCCGAGCTCAGCGAGGCTAGGCCCCTTATGGCAACGAAAAAAATCTCGATCCTTCTTGCCGACGTGGACGGCACGCTCGTGGATAGCCAAAAGCGGATTACCGAACGCGCTAAAGCCGCCATTCAGAAGCTGAGCGAGGCTGGAATCAAATTTGCAGTGACCAGCGGACGGCCGCCGCGGGGGATGAAAATGATCGCGGACCAGATCAAATTGTCGACGCCGATCGCCGCATTCAACGGTGGAATGTTAGTTGAACCGGGCACCTTGAAGGTGCTGAGTCAACAGACGTTAGACGCGGAAACAGCCCGAGCCGTGATCGAGCGCATCGGAGAGTTCAAGCTGGATGTCTGGGTCTATGCCGGCGTGGATTGGTACCTTCGCGATCTCAACTCACCGCACCGGGAAAAAGAAGAACGTACCGTCCAGTTTCCGCCGACCGTCGTCAAAAATTTCGACGAGGCACTGAAACAAGGTGTCGCTAAGGTCGTCGGAGTTAGCGACGACTATGCCCTGGTGGCGAAGGCCGAAAAAGGGATTAGCGAAGAATTTGAACATGGCGTTCATGCCAAATGCACTACCACCTCGCGGGATTGCGAACCGAGCGTCTCAGCAGCCAGGTCGCAGCCTTATTACCTGGATGTCACCCATCCGAAGGCGAACAAGGGGTCCGTGGTCGAAATGCTGTCCGATATTCTTAAGATCCCGCCCGAAGAGTTCGCCACCATCGGAGACATGCCGAACGATGTCCTGATGTTCAAAAAGAGCGGCTACTCCATCGCCATGGGACAGGCGAGCGACGAAGTAAAGAAATCAGCGACCTACGTCACGGCGGGAATGGATGAGGAAGGATTCGCGAAAGGCATTGAAGAATTCATTTTGATTTGAATGCGATGAATTTCGATTTTTCGTTCAAATCAGCTTCGGATCGACGAAGTAGCTCCGAGCCTCTGCGCCTCGCGATCCTCGGAGATTTTGGCGGACGGCCTGGCGATGCGGAAAGCAAATCATCAGGTCCGCTTCCAGTAGATTCCGACAATTTCGACGAAGTGTTCGCGCGATTCGGCGTGACTCTCGATTTACCACCAAATGAGAAGCGTCCGTGGGAAATAAAGCTTCAATTTCGCAAGCTGGAGGATTTCCACCCCGAACAACTTTTGCTTCGACTGAACTCCTTGGCGCAACTGGATGAACTGCGCGCCAAGCTGGGGCAGCCGGCAACAATGGATGCGGCCGCCAGGGAGTTGCAGGAGATTTTGAAAATTGGCGCCTCACCTCCTGAAACAACACTGCCTCCAGTCACCCAGGAGTCGACGGAAGATATGCTCGCCCGGCTGCTGCAAAGACCGGCGTCTGAACCGGCCAAAACCTCATCGGCGGCCGGACTGGCCAACCGCCTGATCCAGCAAATCATTGGACCAAATGTGGCCAGCGCTCATCCGCAGCAATCTGAACTGGTGGCTCTGACCGAAGCCGAGCTGGCGACGCGTCTGAAGGCGGTTCTTCACGACAGCGATTTTCAAGCCCTCGAGGCGACTTGGCGCGGACTTGATTTTCTGATCCGTAACGTCACTGAGGAGGTCAAGGTATCCGTGATCAACCTCAGCAAAAATGAGCTTGCCGGAATGCTGGCCGCGGAGGATTGGGCCAAGAGCAAAATTAACAAGCAATTGGAGAAGATCCGCCCGGCTGTGGTCCTCGGGATTTATACGTTCGAACCGGAAGACCATGCGCTGCTGGCGAACATTGGCCGGCTGGCCCAGGCTAACCGGACTTCGTTTGTCGCGGCGGCCAGTCCACACCTGGTGGGCTGCAATTCATTTGGATCGCAACCGGATCCGGACGATTGGAAAGAGGGTTCCTCCGACGAATTAAGAGAATTTGAAACGCTGCGACGGACGCCGGAAGCTGCTCGCCTTGGACTGGCGATGCCCCGTTTTCTGCTGCGTCAACCCTATGGAAAAGGCAGCGACCCAATTGAAACGTTTCCCTTTGAGGAGATGTCCGCGAAACCCGGGCACGAGTCCTATTTATGGGGAAATCCGGCCTTTCTCTGTGGTCTACTAATGGCCGACGCGTTCGCGGCTCAGGATGCGGATTTGGATCTAGAAGATTTGGGCGGGGGCGGTGAAATTGGCGGACTGCCAATCCATAAGTTTGCCAGCGAGGGAGAAACCGAGGTGAAGCCTTGTGCCGAAGCCTGGCTGAGCGAAAGGGCCGCCGCCGCGATTCTTCGCCACGGAATCATGCCGGTCCTATCGATCCAGGGCCGCGATGCGGTACAAGTCTTCACGCTGCGAACACTCGCTCTATGAGAGGACGCGGAGGGGGAAGGGAGAGCACAGAGGGGGAATTGATTTACCACAGAGACACAGAGGACACGGAGTTTAGGATTCGGAAAAAGAAGGACGGTTGGCGATCCGGCGGTCGACGATTATATTTATTATATTCACTGTCTGATCCGTATTTTTTTCCGGAACTCCGTGCCCTCTGTGCCTCTGTGGTAAATAATTCTTCTCTGTGCCCTCCTTTCCCCTCCGCGTCCTTTATTTTATGAGGAGGCTTTGGCGACGGTTTTGGCTGATCAGGACGGCGGCGATAACGACAGCTCCTTTGATGACTAACTGGGGGTAGGAGCTGACGCCAAGCAGGTTCAAACCATTATCGAGGATGGTAATGATTAACACCCCTAGTAAAGTGCGATCCGGACCGCCGACGCCTCCCGACAGCGAAGTGCCTCCCACCACGATGGCGGCCAGAGAATTCAAAAGCAGATCTTGTCCCAGAGTGGGGCCGGCCGCGCCGAGACGAGCCACCGCTAACACCCCGCCGAAGCCGGCGATTAGTCCGGATAAGGTAAAGGCATACACTTTGTACCGACGGACCGGTATTCCGGAATTTCGAGCGACGGCTTCGCCGCCACCGATAAGATAAATATAGCGGCCGAAACGGGTGTGCTGGGCAATCAAAACGCCCGCCACCCAAACGGCGATCGCACAGAGGGCGATGTTTTGCAGTGGAGGAACCCATTCGCCGATGGCGATCGTATCCAAGGCCCCGGTATTGAAGGTGATCGCGCGGCCCTGCAAGATCTGTAAGGCCAACCCGCTAAAGATAGAGAGACTTCCCAGCGTCACGACAAAGGATGGGACCATCCCGTGAGCGAATATTATTCCATTCACCAGCCCAAGGAAAGCACCCAGCAGAACCCCCACCAAAACGATGGCGCCGCCCAATCCGGTGTCGTTATCAACCTTCACACAAACGGCCCCCACCAGGAGCACCACAGCCCCCACTGAAAGGTCGATGCTCCCCATCAGGACGACAAAGGTCGCCCCGGTACAGACAATCAGGAGGGTCGAAGCTTGCGCGGAAATGATGGTGAAGTTGCGGACGGTGGCAAAGGTCCCGGAGGTCAGAGAGAAGAAAATCACCAGCGCCAGGACAACTCCCAGCGGTAACCATAAAGTGCGGTCGAAGCGTAAGATTGGTTCTGGCGGGCGCTGTTTATTTCCGTCGAAGGCCATTTTAGTTCCTGGAAGGTTCAGCGAGATTTTTGCTTGAAGGAAGCATCAGCGCCACGACATCGTGCTCTGAGGGCTTCGCGTCCGCTGGAGCAGGGAGCTCGGCCACTACCTGGCCCAATTGCATGATAAATATCCGGTTGGAAAGCCCGATGAGTTCTAATAATTCATCCGTAATTAACAACACACACATTCCGCCAGCCGTCAGAGTTCTGAGTAGCCGGTAAATTTCTTCCTTGGCCCCGACATCTATTCCGCGAGTCGGGTTATCAAGAACCAGCAGTTTCGGATGGCGACATAACCAGCGTGATAAGACCACCTTTTGTTGGTTTCCCCCCGATAACTGATCGCAGGTGATACGCACGGTTCCCGACTTTATCGAGAGCTCCTCGATATATTTGGTCGAGACCGCTTCTTCTTTCGTGGTCAACCAGCGGCCCCAGCGCGTGGAAAATAAATCTTGGCCGCTAGCCATCGAAACATTCCAGGAAAGTCGAAAATCCGCGATCAATCCTTCCGTAAGCCGTTCGGGAGGAACGTAGGCAACTCCCCCTTGGATCAATTTCCGGATCTCAGGCCTATCCGCTAACTGCCCGGCTAACTTGACGGTTCCGCTCAGGGGCGCTTCCAATCCAACAATTCCCTTTCCGAGAGCAGCTCTTACCAGACCCTAACAGGCCGCCAATTCCTACTATTTCCCCGGCTCTGATGTCGAAGGAAACATCGTGGTAATTTCCCGGACGATCCAGACCCCGGACTTCCAGGAAGGCGGCGTTCTTCGTCGCGTCAAGCTGACGCGTTTCATGATAATAATCACTCACTCGCTCTCGACCGACCATCAAGCTGTGTAAGCTGCTCTCATTGCTGTTGGCGGCCGCCACCGTGGCCACCAATCGTCCGTCCTTCAAGACATGGATTTCGTCACAAACTGACAGCACTTCAGAAAGTCGATGAGACACGAAAAGGACTGATCCAACCGCTCTGATCCGATTAATCAAACGGAAGAACGCTGCTTCATGATCCTTGGCGAGTGCTGAAGTGGGTTCGTCGAGCAGGACCAGGGGATGTTCGACTCCGGTGAGATAGACCGGCACCAGGCAGGCCCGGACAATTTCAATGGCCTGACGCCGCGAGACGTCATAGTCCCCGGTCAAACGCCGCACGTCCACATCGATTTCTGCCTCTCTGATGATCCGTTCGGCAGCGGCAATCATGGCCTTCCGGTTGACGAAGATCCCCGCCCGGAGAAAGCGCTTCTCATGACCGAGAACCAGGTTCTCGTAAACCGGGACATTCAGGATCAGCGCTTGTTCCTGGAAGGCCCTGCCGATGCCAAGTTGACAGGCGGCCCGGTAGTCCACCGGTTCATATTTCTTCCCCTGCAGAAGCATTTCCCCTGCATCCTGGCGCACCATCCCGCTGATGAGATTCAGCAAGGTCGACTTCCCGGCGCCGTTTTCGCCCACTAACCCGATTACTTTGTTAGCCGGAATTTCGAAGCTGACATCGTCCAAGACAGTGCTGGGACCGTATCTTTTCGTTAACCCTGAGATGGCCAGGAGGGGTGGCGGTAACTGATTGCTATCGCCGGGTACCATGATCTCCACGCCCTTCAGCGCATCGTCTCATCGGCGGGCGAAAGACCCCTGATGCCCGCCTTATGAGACGATGCCCAGTCATAATTTATGAGCTTTTCTTCATCGGTGACGGACCGAAAAAGTCGATCTTGTAATGAGCCGCATATTCTTCCTGCACGGCCTTGGCTTCACCACTTTCACGAGACTTGGTGTATTCGACCGGATAATTCCAGCCGGCCGGCTTGGGAATGCCTCCCCATTCAAGATCGATATCCATCGGGAAAACTTCCGCCTGCGGATCCCAATCGTTAGGATGTTCTGTCTTGGACAACTTTTTATAGTCGAACGGCGGGACATCACCATTGTTGACGTACCGGGCTAGATAGGCATCCACATTGCTCTTAGTCATGGTGACAGAGCGCCAGCTCATGAGCCGCTCCGCCGCTCTCGGGCGCCAACCATGCATCACATCATAGAGCCGGGTAGTTAGCAACGCGCCCATATAAGCCGGCACATTGGCGCTGGTCGCCAGAAGGCGCCCCTGCTTGATCATTTCCGCGCCTTTCGTAGTGCCATCCGCACCGGACAAAAATACGTTTTCGCCCGGCTTCAACCCGCCGGCCCGGAGGGCAGAAATGCAACCGTCCGCAACGTCATCATTCTGCGCCACCACTCCGATAATATCCTTATAACGGGTGATCAGATCTTCCATCGCCTTCTCGGAATCTTCCCGGTTCCACTTCCCCGGCAGTTCGCCAGCGAGCTTGACCTTGGGGTAATCTTTCAAGGCGTCGTTGCGCCCCCGCGAACGGATGAGGTCGGTGGAATTCCCCTCCACCCCGGTGACCCCCACGATGTTGCCGCCCCCAAATTTCGCCACTACCGCTTTGCACACCTCAGCGGTAACCGCGCGATGGGCGGAGAATTCTTCCGGCACGGCATAGAGGGTGTAGTAGTCTCCCGCATCGAAGGGCGTAAACCAAGGCAAGGTTCCCCAAGTGTTGTCGAACCAAACTTTGTCTTGGTTGGCGAGCTGGGCGATGCGTTTGATGGAACCGCCGCCCGGCGCATGCAGCATCACCGCTTGGACACCATTCGATACTACCTGTTCGAATTGGTTGAGCTGCCGCTCCGAGTCGAGTTGCCCGTCGAGCGAGGTAATGTCCAGCCCAAAGGCCGACGCAGCACCTCGGGCACCGACATCGGCGTTGGCGCAATATTCGAGTCGCAGGGTCATGATCAGATGGGCCATCTTCCCGCTCGGGGCGGCGATTGCCACCCCGGGGATTCCCAGGCTCATCGCCGTGACGGAAGCCACCGCACTGGCGGAGGCCATCCGCAGGAAATCGCGGCGTGATATATCGTGGAGGTCGAGTTCCATCATCTGCCGGTCGACAACGCGCTGGTCGGAATAGTCTGGAAACAGTTGGGGATTGATTCTTTTTCGCATTCTAAGGCTTTTTCGGGGGTTGCTATTTGATAACTAAGAGGCGGGCAAGGTTAACCCTTGGAAACAAACGAAACTTTACCGTCTTCCTTGACTCGCTGAACGAGACCATCCTCGATTAACCAGACGAGATGGCACTGAAGGCACGACTTGGCGTAAGCCCGGGCTTCCCCGGGTCCGGTCGAGACCGCGTAGTCCAAGTCTGTCTTCACGGGCAAGACCTCCGGTAGAAGTTCGACAATGGTCGCCGGGCGGCGGAACCGTTTGAGCACCAAAAGGATGCGCTCACGCGTGTCGCGCTGCTGCATTTGCATGTGAAGGAGTCGCCGTCGAGAACTGGCGGCTGAATAAGCCGAGAGGCCATGCCCTTCCAGGAATAATTCAGGAGATAGATCCAGGCATTTTTGGATCGACTGCGAGTGAGCCTTAGCGTTGCCAATCGGATATGGACCGAGTGGCGTTGGAAAATGCAGCAGATCGGCCGGATAGAGCGTTCGGCTCTTCGGGTTCCAGAGCCCGATTTGGCCCGGGGCATGCCCTGGAAGATGGACCACCTTGAGGGCAAGTCCTCCAACTTCCACCACTTCGCCATCCTCGACCGTGCGGTCCACCTTGACCGGAAAGTTCCAATACTTCCGGATAATCTCCGGATCCGAAAGACCAAGGCTCTCGCCTGGAGCAAGATTAAAATCCTCGAGAAGTTGGTCGGGCGTAAGGCCGAACCGGGTGACATTTTCTGGTCTGGTGACGATCAGAGGGTCCTCGATGATCGGCCGATCCAGTGGATGACAAATCGTTTCCGCTCCGTATCGAGCCTTCAGATCCGCCGCGTTGCCCACATGATCGTAGTGGAAATGAGTGAGGAAGATGTATTTGAGCGGGTTCTTCTCCTGATCCAGCAAGCGGACCAGAAACTCGCCCATCCCGTTGTTGAACTCCGGTAATGACCAATTCCCGGTATCAATGAGCAGGTTCTCACCCTGACCTCGAATTAGATAGACGGCTCCCTGGACGTAACCGTCCAATTCATCCTCGGCAAGCATGCCGTGAATCCCAGGTATTCCCCATCCATCCGGAGTTTCGCCCCAAAAGAAAATCATATTCGTCTCCTCTGATTACCGGGCACTGAGTCCCGGTCTAAATTAAGCCTTTGCTTCACTTTATTGTTGTGGCCCATCCTCACCTGGTTTCCCGGTCAGGATACGACACTCGGTTTTGGTTGTTTTTTGCGGATCAGGTAAAATGCCGCGGGGGGTCTATCGATCTGGGCCCCAGAATTAACTCTACCGCTTTAATAGGCTTAAAGCAGTGGCGCAAGAGATTTCTATCTGGCCGAAAGCTCATCCTGCGGATCCGCGCGGGAATCTGACCCTAAAACGTTATTCTTTTCAGTTTCGATTCTCAGGCGCGCCGTTATGGCGTGTCCCATCATGTTCTCCGCCTCCGCGATGGCGGCCATAGTGGGAGCGACTTCCGCATTTCCGGCCTCGGTGACGATTTGCCAGGTTACCGTCTTCAGAAACTTGCCGACCCAAAGTCCCCCGGTGTAGCGAGCGGCGCGACCAGTCGGCAAAACATGGTTGGTTCCGATGCCTTTGTCACCGTAGACCACGGTCGCATGGGCGCCCAGAAATAAAGAGCCGTAGTTAGTGAGTCGATCCAGGAACCATTTCGGGTCCTGGGTCTGGACTTCGACATGTTCGCTGGCAATTTGGTCCGCAACGCGAACCATCTCTTCGGCGTCAGCGCAAATGATTACCTCTCCAAGGTCTCGCCACGCTGTACCGGCAACTGCTGCCGTCGGCCATCGCCTTAGCAGGCTCTCGACCTCCTTGAGAACCGCCTGGCCCAGTTCGGGAGAATCGGTTACGACAATCGCCGGCGAGGTCGTGCCATGTTCAGCCTGGCCTAACAAGTCGGCAGCTACCAACCGTGGATCAGCCGAAGCGTCAGCCAAGACCAAAATCTCGGTCGGCCCAGCCTGTAGATCGATGCCAACGCGACCGTAGAGTTGCCGCTTCGCTTCGGCGACATAGGCGTTGCCTGGGCCGACGATCATATCTACCGGTGCCACCGGCGGACTATCCTCTACCCCGAAAGCCAGCGCACCAAGCGCTTGGACACCTCCCAGGACGAGAATTTCATCCGCTCCGCTCCGGGCCATCGTCAGCAATTGAACAGGATTGATCCCCCGGCCCCCTTTCTGCGGCGGTGCGACCGCCACCACCCGTGGTACGCCCGCCACCTTTGGTACTACGATGGTCATCAACGCGGAAGCGATCAGAGGATAATTCCCACCGGGTACATACGAGCCCACGGCGTTGACTGGAATTTGCTTTTGCCCCAGGGTTACCCCGGGAAGGGTTTCCACCTGGAAATTGACCAAAGAAGAGGCGCGCTGCAGATTGGCGAAGCGTTCGACTTGTAATCGAGAAAACTCGATTTGGGCCCTCAGTTTAGAATCTACCTTTTCCGCGGCGGCCTTGATTTGGTCACCGGAAACACGAAAGGACGGCGGATTCCAGTCGTCGAATTTGGCAGAATACCGCCGGATGGCATCGGTTCCGTCACGCTCGATGTCGGCCAGAATCTCGGTAACCGTGTTTTGGATCTGACGACGATCGCTGACAGACGGTGGGGGAGCTTTTTTAAGATATTCCATGCAGCGTTTCTTTCGCGGGGGGGTCGGCGGCTGGGGATTAACCTGAGAACCGGGGAGCTTGGCTTAATAATACACCCACGATCTCAGGATTATGCGTGCATATTTGCGCATCTTAGGCGAAGTATTTTAACTTTGTCAAGGCGGCGAAGAGGGTAAGGTGAGAGCGGTGGCGCTAATAAAGAGGGTAAGATTCAGAGATCGATATTCGACAAAGGCCAAATCATCAGGGAAAAGGCCCGAACTTAGACAGATCCTGATTCTGGTGGCCGTTTGCGCATAATATTAAAATGGATACCCGAGAGCTCAGGATGGCGGAATTTGGCACTCCCTCAGCTTCTTCCGGAATTGATCAAGTAAGAGGGATCCTGAATGAAGAAACCTGCCAGACGTCTTGCGGTCACCTCTCGGGATGTCGCCAACGAGGTCGGGGTATCGCAACCGACCGTTTCGAGAGCGCTGGCCGGCGATCAGGCCATCAGTCAGAAAACCCGGGAAAAAGTACTCGCCGCTGCCGAACGTTTGAATTACGCCAACAAGCGCGCGAACCGATCTAGCGGAGGGAGCCGCCGTCGTACGGGGGTGGTCGGCGTCGTGGTGGCCGCCCTGACCAATTCGTATTACACGATTCTTCTCGATCGGCTGCATCACGAATTCGCTGCCGCGGGATATTCCATGATCCTGATGATCGACGAGTACGACAACTCGGCGGATCTCTCCAAGCTGCAATTGCTTTTGGATAAAGCCCTGGACGGGATTCTCTTCACTACGGCCACCATCGACTCAGTAGCAATCCGGATCCTTCGGGAACAAGCCATCCCACTGGTTTTGGCCGTCCGGTCTGCCCCGATCCAAGAAATCGACATTGTCGAAAGTGACAATGCGATGGGCAGCAAGGAAGCGATTCTTCACCTCCTGGAACTTGGGCATCGGAAAATCGGCTTTATCCTGGGCCCAAATAACACTTCGACTAGTCTCCAACGATTCCAGGGAGCGACCGAAGCCTTAGCCGACAATGGCCTCCAACCGGATTCTAAACTCTGCGTTTGGGGTCCGTACTCCCACGAAACCGGGTACTCGGGGGTGCTGCGCCTGTGGAATTCCGCTCAGCGGCCGACCGCCATCTTTTGTGGAAATGACGTGATCGCTCTGGGCGTCCTGGACGCCGCTCGCAAGCATGGCATCGAAGTACCGGCTGATCTTTCCGTAGTGGGTTTTGACGATATCCCTCCCGCCGGCTGGTCAGCTATCCAGCTTACTACCGTCCGGGTGGGGGTTGGCGAGGTGGCCCTCTTGGCCGCGAGACGCATGTTGGAACGAATCGAATCGCCAAGCGACCCACCGGGCCGGAGAGACGTCTTGCCGACCAGTTTTATCCGACGGTCCACCACCGCGCCGCCGAGGCTTGATTAATTAAGTTAGCGCCTATGGGCTTTAGCCTGGGTTTGCATTCCTAACGACACCGCCCTGAAGCTGAAGGGGCGGCAGAAGATCACGTTAAGCGACGCTTCGGGATTCCGGTGCCGGTCAGGGCAGGGCTCGAAAAAATAGGACGGGCAATGTCGGTGGTATTCGAGAAAGCATCACCACTTCGTTTGGTGGTGTTCCCTCGTTAAGCGTCCTTCGTCGTCGTCCTTCGTCCGTTTTCCGATCCAACGCCGTAATCCCCAAAGCATTCCCTTTTGTATTCTTGGAACGGAAGATTGGCGGAACAAGCTTGCAAAGACCTATCGAGGCTGAAATGTCCTGCAACTCCTGCAACTCCTGCAACTCCTGCAACTCCTGCAACTCCTGCAACTCCTGCAACTCCTGCAACTGCCCCTGCTCCCTCACCCTCCGGCCAGGATTATCCTCGCGCAGACCTCATCGGTGACCAGACCATTAATCCACTGGCCTCGCAAAGCACCCAGGACGGCTCGCGCTTTTGGCTCACCACCGGTAAAGGCGATCACCGGCTTCTTCAGGGGACGGCGAAGTTGGATGCTGGTCACTCGCTGTTGGGTAGAAGCACTGACCAGTTCTCCCGCTTCGTTGTAGGCCCAACCGAGGCTTTCGCCCACGGCACCCGCCTCCACTAGTTCAATCACTTCCTCTTGAGTAAGAAATCCGTCTCGATGAAGAGGACACCCCAGGCGCATATTCCCCACCCCAACGAAAGCCACGTCGACCTGGTTCGAGAGTTCTTCCACGATTCTGTACAGACGATGGTGACACCATTGGATGCGTTCCTCCGGCGAATCGGCTAACAAAGGCGCCGGGATCAGAAAACATTTGGCCCCGATCTTTTCCGCCGCCTGCAGAGCCACGTCGTAAGGGTTGCTGGAACCATCCCGAGCAATCGCTCCAACCAGGGAAAGGAGGCGATGCTGGGGCCGCTCGAGCATGTTGAGTTCACCGACCACCGCTTTAATGGTCTGACCGGAGCCGAGAGCGATGATTTTCGGTTGGACTTCATTTAAATAGGACTCCATCACCTGTGCGGCAGCGACGGCAATCTTTCTCAACACCTGATCGGGATTGTCCGCGTTGACCGGAACGACATCGCAAATGGCCAGGTTGTACCGCTCTCGCAAAGCGACTGCCAGTTCCAGGCAACTGGCGACCTTATGGTTGACCCGAACCTTGATCAGGCCTCGCTCCAGCGCGAAGGCCACCAGTCTCTGAGCAGTTGGCCGGGAAATCTGCAGCTTTCTGGCAATCTCGTTTTGGGTATTTCCTGCGACGTGATAGAGCCAGGCGGCTCGGACCGCTATTTCCAGCTTTTCCTCTTGTCTTGGAGATGACGGATCCATCGGTGGGGAAGAGAGTGGTGGTGTCAGTGGTAGTGATAGTGAAGACGCTCCGAAATCAAGCTTAACGGCTGGAACGGAATAGGCAACGGAGAGAGAGGCCTATCATTAATAAAGGCCGCCACTCCACCACTCCACCACTCCACCACTCCAATGCTCCTAGCTCGCGAACCGGTCCCAGAACTGTTCACTACTCTGGTACAGACCATCGAACAAAGATTGCATTTCCCGGTATCGCTCTACCCAAGCGGGGTTCGGTTCGATCTCCGTTTCATATCGAACCTGTTGAGAAATGAGCTTTTCGAGATCGGAGAAAAGTCCGGAAGCACAACCGGCCAACATCCCGCAGCCCACGACGCCGCATTCCGGTTCGGAAGGAAGAAGGATCGGGCAATTGTAAATGCTGGCTTTGATTTCCAGCCACAGACGACTCTTGGCACCGCCGCCGGCCGCAACCATCTGATCGAAATGATGACCCCGGGCTTCCATCCATTCAATATTCCTGTGCGAGGCGAATGCGACCCCCTCCATAACGGCGCGAAATAGATGGCCAGCATTGTGGCTACTAGTAAGACCAAAAAACTGGGCCCGGGAATTCGCTTTCCGGGCCAGCCGCTCGGCATTGAGATAAGGCAGGAAGAGAAGCTGTTCCGATCCGGCGGACACGCTGTCGGCCAAGGCGATGATTCTCTCGTATCCGTCGTGGTCCTGGTCAAACATGTTCTTCGCCCAACGCATGGCATCTCCGGCCGCGTCTACGATCGTGAAGGCGGCCCAACCGCCGGTGACGCACCGAAGGTTGGAGATCACCGGATCCAAGACGGGATCTACTGAGAGCAGCGCGATGAGGGTGGAAGTTCCAGTAATATCGCATGCCACCCCAGGTTTCGTGACCCCGGCACCAAGAAGCGCCGCTGGAAAGTCCCCTGCCCCGACCGCAACCGGCGTGCCGGCGCGCAGGCCGGTGACCTCGGCGGCCTTTCTGGTAACCGCCCCGAGTAACTCCGCGGGTGCGCCGAGGGGTGGAAGTTTCTCCTGGTCCAAGTCTAAAAGGTGCAAAATCTTCTCGCTCCAGGTCTGGCTCCGGACATCAAATAGGTAGCTGCAGGAGGCTTCGCAAAAGTCTGTCCGGGATTCGCCGGTCAGCTGGAAGTTGATAAAATCCTTGGGGGTCAGGAACGTCCGGGTTGCCTCGTACGCCAGAGGCTCGTTCTTTTTTAGCCAAGCCAGCTTAAAGGCCGGCCAGGCGACCGTGGGAGGGTTGGCAGTAATGGGCCACAGGGCGTCCGGATCATTCTTCATCCGGAATTGCCGGACGAGCTCGCGAGTTCGTTTGTCATTCCACAAGGGCACTTCCTCGAGCGCGAGATCACCGGCTTCGTTGAGTAACACAGTGGCATGCATTTGCCCGCACGCAGCGATTCCGGCGATCCGGTCAGCGGCATCGGCAACCTCTCTCAGGACGCGCTCGATACTAGAAACGACTCCCTCCCACCAGATCCGGGGGCTTTGCTGTGACCATCCAAACCGAGGAATAATTTGGGAATATTCTTCCGCAGCGAAGGCGACAATTTTTCCGGACAGGCTCACGAGAGCAGCTCGAGCGCTTCCGGTTCCGACATCGATCGCAAGCAGGAGATCCTTAGTCATGAGCAGCGGCGACGGGAGTCTAAGAGAAACGGTTTATGATTGGCCAACCCAATCTACCGGTTCGTGGCGGGGCCGGACAATGAAGTTTCGGCGGCGCGGCCGAGCGGAACAAAGATCGCAAACTCAATCATTTGTTCTTTGAATTAATAAATGCTTGATATTCGTTATCTAAAAGAGCATAAACCCACATCGACGAACGAGGCGTCTTTGAATCCTTGGTTCGTTGGCTATTCCAACCCCCAGCGTTTACGAAATATGAAACAGTTCGTGCTCGAAAATAACTGGTCACCGGGCAGCGATCCCAAGGATCGGGAGAAGGATCCGATCTGATGCGGGATGGCTCTCTTCCGGCGCGACGGCGCTTCGAATTGATCCGTCTCGCCCAGCGACAAGGCCAACTCTCCGTGGCAGAGCTTTCCTCGCAATTCGGCGTCTCTGCCGATACCATCCGAAGGGACCTTGACTTACTTTCAGTTCGCGGGTTTGTCCGGCGAACCCACGGGGGAGCGGTGCCGGCGGATTACCTGGTCCAGGGAGGGTCCACCTCCGCGCAAAGAACCGGTTCTCGCATCGCCGAAAAGACGCGCATCGCTCGGTGCGCTGCTGAACTAATTCAAGACGGTGAGAGTTTGATTCTCAATGGAGGTTCTACCACACGATTATTCGCGTTCGAACTAGCCGGTAAAAAAAATCTCACCGTGATCACTAACGCTTTGGGCATTCCGGCAGCGCTCTCTCGCGAAGCGGTTCGCGATATCGTGGTAGTGGGCGGCGAATACCGGGCGGAATCGCATTCTACGGTCGGCTCCGTCGCTTTCTGCGGGGCAGTCGCGGTGAGCGCCGACAGCGCCATTCTTGGGGTTGGCGGCGTCTCTCAGAAGGGGCTTTCGTGCGAACTGTTACAGGAGGCTACGATGGCGGCCAGCATGATCGCCGCGGCTCGCAGAACCATCGTCCTGGCCGACTCCAGCAAATTTAATCACCAGCTTCTTGGTCAAATCTCCACCTTGGACCAAATCGATATCTTGGTCACCGATGCAGAACCTCCCAGAGATTTATTCAATGTCCTGGAGCAGCTCGAAGTCCAAGTCCTGATCGCTCCCCCGCTAAACTCAAAGCAACGCGGCAAACCTATGTTTGAATATATTTAGTCAGCGTGGCTCGAGCACCTTGGTCATAAAAGCTCTTCAGAGTTTCACGCACTTGATCGACAAACCGTGGTGAAGTGGCGAGGCTTTCGCTGAAGACTTCCCGCATGGAAAGCAGACTTTGCGGATCCTGGCCACCCTCGAGGGCGCGTTCACGGAGTTTTTTCGACATCGGATCGATGATCGGCAACTCCTTTCCCTGATCGTCCTTTCCATTAAGATAGCGGAACCAGCTCGCCACCGTAAAACTGAGCAACTTGATCGGGCCGCCTCGTTCTAACTCCTCGATGATCGAGGGCAGGACAAATTTCGGGATCCGGGCCGACCCTTCGGTCCCGATGCGCGAAAGCTGATCTCTAATCGCCGGATTAGCAAAACGTTCAATGAGTGTCTTTTTGTATTCCGTCAGGTCCACTCCCGGTACCGCCGGCAGCAGCGGTGTTACTTCGACCTCCATCATCGTTTCGACCAGCTTGCTAATTTGCGCGTCTCCCATGGCTTCGTGAGCGAATTCATAACCCAGGAGCATTCCGATATAACACATCGCCTGATGACTGGCGTTGAGCAGGCGAAGCTTCATTTTTTCATAAGGAAGGACATCCGAGGTCATTTGGGCACCCACCTTTTCCCAGGCCGGACGCCCGAGAGGAAACTGATCCTCGATCACCCATTGCCTGAATGGCTCGCACATCACTGGCCAGCCGTCGTCGATGCCGAATTTTTCCCTGACCAACGCGCGATGTTCATCCGTGGTGGCCGGAGTAATTCGATCCACCATGCTGTTGGGAAAGGGGCAGTTTTCCGTTAACCAATTGTGCAACTTCGGATCACGCAACTCGGCGAAGGCGAGCAGCATTTTCTTCATGACATCTCCGTTGCCTTGCAGGTTATCGCAGGACATGACCGTGAAAGGTGGCATCCCCCGGGTCCGCCTCCGGCTGAGAGCCTCAAGAAGATAGCCGAAGGAACAGGTTGGTTCGTCCGGATGCGCGAGATCGTGCTGGATATCGGGGTGCTGGGCATCGAACTCCCCGGTTCCTTGATGCACATAGTATCCCCCTTCGGTGATGGTAAGACTGACAATCCGGCAATCCGGCGAAGTCATTTTATCGATGACTTCCTGGGCGTTCCCGGGCGCATACAGAAAATTGACGATCGAACCAATGATGCGGGCGTTCTCCCCTCGAGCACCGCGTTCGACTACGGTGTAAAGAAAGTCTTGCTCCCGCAAAATATCGCGGATGCGGGCGTCATGCTTTAGCAACCCCACTCCACAGAGGCCCCATTCATTTTCAACGCCGAGATGCAAAAGGTCGTCCGCATACACCGCTTGATGCGCCCTATGAAACCCGCCGACTCCAATATGGGTGATACTTTGTCCGACTTGGCGTCGGTCGTAAGAGGGTACTCGCACTCTCGGTCCGAGCAGCTGGAGATTCTTTTCGTTTAGCTTGGTGGTCATGGTCGTCGTCCGTTGGGCAGCGCGTGACTACAACGTGGATGGCGCTGGGTAATTGACTTTCCTCTATAAGAAACGGCAACCTCTCTGTCTAGTTATATTAGCGGGCGGATTGCTACCGCGGTCGCCGGAATATCTAACCGATGAGAGTTTTGCCAGTTATCATTTTTCAGCCCCAAGGCCGCCCGCGGCCTTGGGGAGCTGAGGAGACGATCGGACGATCCATTAGCCGGCCCGGAAACGCGCATCAGATGCGGTTTTATGCCGTTTTAGCGATTAAAAAATCTTGGTCTCTGCGGGGGAGATTGCTTGACACTTTCGAGCCGGGGGTGAGAACTGTTAGATCAACTAAGGTGCATTCGGCATTCAGTTTTAACCCCCGGATCAAGACCTGACCGCTAAACCCCAGGAGCAACCCACTAAATGAACCGTCTCGTCCCCCCGCTGTTAGTAGCTATACTGCTGTCGGCGATTACCGCGCTAGCAGAACAAAAAACTGTGACCATCGCCACGGTCAACAACCCGGATATGATCGAACTCAAGAAGTTATCGACCAAATTCGAAACCGAAAACCCGGACATCAAACTGAACTGGGTCGTGGTGGAAGAAAATATCCTCCGTCAACGTGTGACGACAGATGTCTCCACCGGAAGCGGGCAGTTCGACCTGGTCTTCATCGGTCTTTATGAAACGCCGATTTTCGCCAAGCGCGGATGGCTGAAAGAAATGGGTAACATCCCGGCCGACTACGATATCGATGATGTGTTCAAATCGATCCGTGACGGTTTATCGTACGAGGGCAAGCTGTATGGGGTGCCGTTCAACGGTGAGAGCTCCATGCTGATGTACCGAAAGGACCTCTTGGAAGAAAAGGGGTTGAAGATGCCCGACCAGCCGACCTACGCCGATATCCAGAAATTTGCGGACGCGTTGACCGATAAAGACAAAGGAATATATGGCATAACGTTGCGCGGCAAGCCCGGTTGGGGTGAAAATATGGCTTTCGTCGACACCTTGCTCAATACCTTCGGCGCCACTTGGTTCGATATGAATTGGAAGCCCACGATCGACACACCGGAATGGAAGAAAGCAATTACGTTTTATGTAGATCTGATGAAGAAGGACGGTCCTCCAGGGGCGAGCTCTAACGGATTTAACGAAAATCTAACGCTTTTTGCCAGCGGCAAGGCGGCGATGTGGATCGACGCCACTTCTGGCGCCGGGCCGCTGTACGACAAGTCTCAATCGCAAGTCTCCGATAAAGTCGCCTTTGCACCTGCCCCGATTGACGCCACGCCGAATGGTTCGCACTGGTTGTGGTCTTGGGCTTTTGCGATTCCCCAGAAATCCAAGAACTCCGAGGCAGCCGAAAAATTCGCGCTCTGGGCGACGTCGAAAGCCTACATCAAGCTGGTTGCTGAGGATCCAACTAAGGGGTGGGCTGCTGTCCCTCCGGGTACGAGGAAATCAACGTACGACACTCCTGACTACCAGAAGGCCGCGCCATTTGCGCCAGTCGCCTTGCAGGCGATGCAGACCGCGGATCCGACCAATCCTTGCATCAAGCCGGTGCCATACACCGGAGTTCAGTTTGTTGGCATCCCCGAATTCCAATCCTTCGGAACTACGGTAGGTCAGAACATCTCGGGAGCGCTCGCCGGTAAGATGTCGGTCGATCAAGCCTTGAAAGACAGTCAGGCAGCGGTGACCCGCGCCATCAAACAGGCAGGCTACCCCAAAAAGTAAATTCGTTCGGGTCGGACCGGTTCTCGCTCACCGTCGGAACCGGCTCCGCCCATCCCCTCTCAGGCTATGAGCGCAACAACCCAACAACCAGTCGCGGCACCGGTCGGGACGCCGGCCAACGCAGATAAACCCAATTCGCTGCTGATGCTCTTAGAGGTTCCGGCGGTGGGCGCGCTATTCCTCTGGATGATTGTTCCGCTGGCAATGACGATTGTTTATTCGTTTATGCGGTACAACCTGGTGAACCCGGACATCAGCGGTTTTGCCGGATTCGAAAACTACCAATATCTCGCTGAGGATGAGGCTTTCTGGCCCTCCATCATCAACACGATCATTCTAGTGGGATCAGTGCTGATCATCACGATCGTCTTCGGAACCCTGCTGGCGGTCCTCTACAACCGGGATTTTTTTGGTAAGAATGTCGCGACCTTGCTAGTGATCGCTCCGTTCTTTGTCATGCCGACGGTGAGCGCCTTGATCTGGAAAAATTTCATCCTTCACCCCGATTACGGACTCATTGCTCTCTTTATGCAAAAAATCGGGCTCCACCCCATCGCGTGGTTTACCGATTATCCACTGTTTTCCATTATCATTATCGTCGCTTGGGAGTGGCTCCCCTTTGCTTTTCTGATCCTGTTCACGTCGCTGAAGTCCTTAGATAGCGAGCAGAAGGAAGCCGCCGCCATCGACGGGGCCAACCCGATTCAAATGTTTTTCTATATCGTTATCCCGCACCTCCAACGCGCCATAGGCGTGGTGGTGATGATCGAGACGATTTTCCTGCTCTCGATTTTTGCCGAGATCTACACCACCACTTCCGGAGGGCCAGGACACGCCAGCGAAAATCTGGCTTTTCTCGTCTACGCGTTAGGTATCCAGGGATTTAATGTCGGCACCGGATCCGCCGGCGGTATTCTGGCAGTCATCCTTGCCAACATCGTCGCCTACTTCCTGGTCAAGATGCTTGCTAAAAACCTCAAAGGCCGCTGACATGAAAAAATCTGGCACACTGATTTTCGGTATTATCGGGTGGGTGATCGCCATCGTTATATTCTTTCCAATTTTCTGGATGACCATCACGGCGTTCAAAACCGAGCGCGGCGCTTATTCACCAGATATAATCTTCATGCCGACCCTTGAGTCCTTCAGGGATGTGTTCGCCCGTAGCAACTATCTGGCGTTCGTGCTGAATTCCATTTACGTCTCGATCGGGTCGACCTTGGTCTGTTTCCTCTTTGCCATTCCGGCCGCCTATAAGATGTCGTTCTTCCCGACGCTGAAGACGCAGGGGCGACTGCTTTGGATGTTGTCGACCAAGATGATGCCCGCCGTCGGAGTCCTGGTTCCGATTTACATTATCTTCAAGAATTTGGGCCTTTTGGACAACGTGTTCGGCCTGATCATCATCTACACCCTGATGAATCTTCCGATCGCCGTCTGGATGTCTTACACCTATTTTTGCGAAATTCCAGCGGCCATTCTGGAAGCGGGTCGGATCGACGGGGCCACCCTCTGGCAAGAGATCTGGCACCTGTTGCGGCCGATGACCTTACCCGGCCTTTCTTCGACCGGACTGATCCTGATTATTTTTGCCTGGAACGAGGCTTTCTGGAGTATCAACCTCACGAGCGCAAACGCGGCGCCCTTGACCGCATTTATCGCTTCCTATTCGAGCCCGGAAGGCCTTTTCTTCGCCAAACTATCAGCGGCCTCTTTGTTAGCAGTCGCCCCCATCATGGTGCTCGGCTGGCTGACGCAGAAACAGTTAGTGCAAGGTTTAACTTTCGGAGCGGTGAAGTAGGAAAAGATACCCTGATGATGATAGAGGCTAGTCATCAGGGTCCACCTGCGGTGTTGGTCAAGGCTGAATGGCATCTCTTGGTTCGCGTGTGAACGGGACAGAGTAGCGCTGACACAAAGTTAGGGAAGAATGTGCCCCGAAGGGGCTATCCCCTCAGCCCAAGGTTTTAACCCTGGGAAAATTCCATAAAGGTTTCGCCCTGAAGCTGAAGGGGCGGCAGATTCGAGCCTCCCCACAACTGGCATGCAACGCCCCCTGACGTCATTCCAATCACCGGAGAATTGATCTAGATTTTCCTGCGCGCCATTATTGATAGCAAATACCGGACAGCACGTGATCTTTCGCCCTTTTTTCAGGGCGAAAACATTAAATTGAATGGTTCCCAGGGTTAAAACCCTGGGCGCTGAGAGCCATAGCGCTTTCGAGGCACGAATCAGTGCTACTCTGGGACAGCCGCTTGACCCTCGATCGCGGGCAACATTGAAATCACTCAGTTTCCGGTGCCCGATCATACCGTACCCTACGGGACGGTTCTTTCGAGGGGTGCTTTCCCAGGCACTTCGTGCCAGGCTACGATCGGGTTGTCCCTACGGGACAGATGTGTTTTTGAGCGTCATCCGAATCCTCATTGTCGTCGTCCTTCGTCCTTTTTAGGGAGGGTGGATGACGCCCAAACACATTCCGGATTTCAACCTTGGGAACCGACCATCCAAAGCGCCGCGCCCTGAACGGGCGCCATCTTAACTAGGTTGAAGTAGAGTCCAACCGTCGGATCGTAGCACGTCTCATTTTGCTCTGACTCTGGCGCGGCAATATGGTGCGAGATTCATCGGGTGGCCGCATCTCTCGCCCGTTCAGCTTCAGGGCGAATCGTCTATTATGTGGGTTCCCAGGGTTGAAACCCTTGGCTGAGCTCTTTAGCCCGTTCTTCGGGGCGTCTGATTCCCTATCGTTCTCGTGCTCGTGCTCGTCCTCGATTTCTGACGATGGATGCCAACAAGAGCATCGGCCCACGCTGGAGTAGCCCTGACTTCTGTCTCCTGTCTCCTTCCCCTCCTTCAAGCCTAAGAAAGCTTCTCCCGGATCTCGTGTCCCATCTCCTTCGTCGAAACGAGGTGGGTTCCTTCAGACCAGATATCTTTGGTCCGCACACCTTGCCCGATGACTTTTCGGACAGCCGATTCGATCCGGACCGCGGTATCACCTAAGTTAAAGGAATGGCGCAGCATCATGGCCACCGAGAGAATCTGGGCGATCGGATTGGCGATCCCTTGCCCGGCGATGTCCGGAGCCGATCCACCGCTCGGTTCATAGAGGCCGAACCGGTAAAAACCGTGCTGACCGGTACCCAGACTGGCGCTCGGCAACATCCCGATCGAACCGGTCAACATGGCGAGTTCATCACTCAGGATGTCGCCAAATAAATTCTCGGTGACCACGACATCGAACGTCTTGGGTGCCCGGATAAATTGCATCGCCGCGTTATCGACCAGCAAATGGGTCAACTCGACATCTAAGTAGGCTCGGGCGATTTCTTTCAGGACCGCCCGCCAGAGCAGGCTGTTTATAAATAGGAGAATTGATAAGATTATAAGGCGAGAGATTATATATAGCTAAGAAAATAAAGGACAATTCATAGATTTTAGTTAACAAAGATGAAAGGTTAAGGCGAGTGATCTGTCGCCTTTAAGGGAGAAGAATTAAATTGAATGGTTCACAGGGTTAAAACCCGGGCTGAGGGTTTTAGATAATAAGGGGAAAAAATATTATAAGTGAGAATATGGTAAAGAGGCTTGACAGACGATTGCGGGGCAACATAGAAATCAGTGAGTGTATGGAGATAGATAATAAAGTAAGATAAGGGACAGAAATGTGTTGTAGAGAGTCATAGAATATAGCAGATAGGTAGTGTAGTAGTAGAAGAATTCATAGTAGTAGTCTTTCGTCCATTTAAGGAGGGTGGAGACTCAAACACATAAAGGATTTCAACTTTGGGAACGGACGATAACAAAGCGAGGAGCTCTGAATGGGACGACGAATCGAAAAGCTAACGAGGTGGAAGTGGAGTTCTACCGTTCAATCGTAGCATGTCTCTAATAGCGCACTCGACTATGGCGGGGACATATAAGTGCGAGATTCATCGGGAGGCGAGCATATCTAGCTAACTACAGGGAGAGGAGTTTATTTTGTGGGTTCGCAGGGTTAAAACCCTGGGCTGAGGGCTGGTGGGGTCTCAGGTATGGGTAACACTTTTGTCTCACTATTTAGGTTACACTTTGTCTCAGTATTTGGGTGACACTAGACGAGGTTTTGGGTTCGGTTATTAGGAGGATTTTCAGGACTGCTTCGCGCCGTTTTCCGCCTTGAGACCGTAGGTCGAAAGGCGGAAAATGGCGCGTAGGGCAGGTGACCTAGCAGGATGTTGCCGAGGTATATCTCATGGATAGTATCATAACAACGCCTCAGCGCAAGTCTCTGGCTTTTGAAGGCTTCTCAGATGAAGCGGCGGTTATTTAACCACTGAATATCTCCCTTGGAGTTGACTTCCCTGACTTAGAATTCACTTCCGTATACAATCGCTCTTGGAGGATGGTATTTGAGCTCAGAAGTGACGTACATTTCGGCCGGAGTTTTAATATCTAACGCTTAGTGAGGTCGCTCTTCATTGAAGCTTCTGATCCAGTTACTGGTCCTGCGCTGTTGTGCTTTGAGGTTGACTGCTGCTGGATCGGCTATCTCCATTTTTAAGGTCAAATGCATCAGTTCGTGCGCTACATTCTGGAAAGGTTTGCTCGGATCAATGAAGTCTACTTGAATACCTAGGAGTTGCCACCACACGCTCAATTGAGTCAATCACAACACACAACCGCCTCCAAATGGTTTGCCGTTATCGACCCGGATAGCTCGAGGTAGCTCATACTCTTTAAAGGTTCTCTCAAAGCTCTTACAGACAGCTGGTAGAGACATAGAGGCTAAGTCGTCGCAGCAGATGATATATCGGCTATAGAGATCACTTATAGTCAAGGGGTAGCACTTGTGACAGTCGCCAGTGTAAAACCAGCTCTTAAAGTCTACTCCACAAACATCGTTACACCATACAGGGACCAAGCGTGCGGAATACAGATGCTCAGGACCAACCTTTTGCCGAGTTAGGCGTTGCGCAGTGACTAATACAGCTTTTTTTAAGATTAGGCTTATCGTCGCTCGCGAGGGAATCTGTTCTCCAAAAAACTTTCGCCTCAAGCGCACAAATAGTTTTTTCGACCCCCAGCTGGGATGCTTTTTTTCTGCTCCAAAATCCGAAGCTTACATTGGGCGCTCGGCACATTGACCGAGCTCTGCAGTGGGCCGCGGCGCCTGTCTCCTAGCGACTTACTTCCTTCTTCACCAGATCTTTTGACCCACTTGTAGCTCGTCTTACGACTAATCCTGTGTTGATGGCATAGTTCTCTAAATGGCTTCTCTTGGCGAAGCGCTTCTCGCACAAAATCTTCTCGCTGCTGATCTGGGGACGTTTCAATTTTCCACGGCATCCCTTCAGTCTCTCTCCACCTTTTAAACTGTCACCCTTATTCTGATGCACCCCAGGCTAGATCCGACCCTGGGGTGTCACCCAAATACTGAGACAAAAGTGTTACCTTTACGGTGAGATCGGACCGGCTTTAGCCCCTTCTTCGGGGCACAATCAGCTCAACCCTTCATCTCAGTGCCACTCTGGTACAGGCGCTTGACCCTCGATCGCGGGCAACATTGAAATCACACAGGACATCTATCCCAGGTTCCCACTTCGTGCCAGGCTACGATCGGGTTGTCCCTCCGGGACAGTGTCGTGCTCGTGTTCGTGCTCGTTCTCGATTTCTGACGATGGATGCGCAACAAGAAGCATCGGCCCCACGCTGGAGTCGCCCTGACTCCTGACTCCTGTCTCCTTCCCCCTCCTTCAAGCCTAAGAAAGATTCTCCCGGATCTCGTGGCCCATCTCCTTCGTCGAAACGAGGCGGGTTCCTTCAGACCAGATATCTTTGGTCCGCAAACCTTGCCCGATGACTTTTCGCACGGCCGATTCGATCCGAGCCGCGGTATCGCCTAAGTTAAAGGAATGGCGCAGCATCATGGCCACCGAGAGAATCTGGGCGATCGGATTGGCGATTCCTTGCCCGGCGATGTCCGGAGCCGAGCCGCCGCTCGGTTCATAGAGGCCGAACCGGTAAAAACCGTGCTGACCGGTGCCCAGGCTGGCGCTGGGCAGCATCCCAATCGAACCGGTCAACATGGCGAGTTCATCGCTCAGGATGTCGCCAAATAGATTCTCGGTGACCACGACATCGAAAGTCTTGGGGGCCCGGATAAATTGCATCGCGGCGTTATCGACCAGCAAATGGGTCAACTCCACATCGGAGTAAGCTGGGGCGATTTCTTTCAGGACCGCGCGCCAGAGCAGGCTATTCTCCAGCACATTAGCCTTATCTACGGAGACCAGTTTATGCTTTCGCAGACGGGCAATTTGGAATGCCAAGTGGGCGATCCGTTCAATCTCGGACTTCCGGTAGACCATGGTGTCGATGGCAATCGTTTCGCCATGTTCCTGATGAGTGCCTTTTGGTTGGCCGAAGTACAACCCGCCGGTCAATTCCCGGATGCAGAGAATTTCGAACCCGCCTTCCACCAGATCGGGCCTCAGGGGCGAAGCGGCCGACAACTCAGGCAAACAAAGGGCCGGTCGGAGATTGGCAAATAAATTGAAATGTTTCCGAAGGGGCAAGAGAGCCGCCCGTTCCGGTTGCTCGTTCGGTGGCAATCGCTCCCACTTTGGACCGCCGACCGAACCAAACAGGATGGCGTCGCTGGCCTCACAATTCGATAAGGTGTCATCGGGCAACGCTTTTCCGGAGACGTCAATTGCGGCCCCGCCAACCAGGGACTCGCTCAGTTCGACGCGGAACCGATCCAATTCCGCACACCGTTGCAAGAGAGTGATCGCCTCCGCCATCACCTCGGGTCCGATTCCATCTCCGGCTAAAACAGCTATTTTATATGTTAGTGGCATATCCATTTTCCTCGTCGCACCGCAGACGACATCGAGGATTTGAACAGAGGTAGCAAAAGAAGAAAAGGGAGAAGCGCATCAGGTTCCGTCTCAGCGATGGGCCCGGCGAGCAAGGAACCGTTCCGATTTAGTTCACGCTCCGCGAACCGCCAGAATAAACTCCTGCATTTTCCATTTGTCTTTGCGGCCTTGACTATTTTCCACTCCGCTCGCCACGTCGACCGCGTAGGGTCGCATTTCTCGCACCGCTTCCGCCACGTTGGCCGGGGTCAATCCGCCGGCGACAATGACCGGCTTGGCAAACTTTAGGCCCTGCAGAAGGGTCCAATCGAACGTCTCGCCCGTCCCGCCAAAGGCACCGGCTCGGCAACTATCGATCAACACTCCAAACACCGGATATCCGTCGATCTGCTCCAGCAGTTCGAGAGAGGTCGATCGGACAGCTTTGAGGATTGGCTTTCGGTATTGAACCAGCGATTGGCAATATTCCCGGGATTCTTCTCCATGAAGTTGCAGTCCGTCGAAGAGATCTTTCTCGAGCAATCGCGTCGCTTCCTCCAACCTAGCATTAACGACTACCGCGAGCCGCGAAACTTCCTCTGGTAACTCGCGAATCCACGCTGCCTCTTTTTCCCAATCGAGGTATCGTTTCGATCCTGGATACAAATTGAAACCCAAGGCGTCCGCTCCGGATTCGATCGCCGCGAGGGCGTCGATCTCGTTTTTGACGCCACAAATTTTTACGGCAACGTGATCAGAACGTTTTGTGAAGAAGCGCTTCAAATTGAAAGAGTTAGCAGTCACGGGCGCATTGAGTTACCGCGGTAATTTGCACTATCTGGCAAAAAATCCAGGCTTTTTCGGTTTACTGTCTGCGGTTTCGATTTAATATGCGCGACATCGATCAGTGGGAAATTATTAACAAGGATAAGCGGAAAGATGGAACGCGAAGAGAAATCGAAGAAGGTCGCGAAAGAAAAGCGAAGCGTCAAGAAAGCCAAGACTAGTGCACTGCCCGCCAAGGAAATACCCGCAGCGCCCATAGCCGTTGTCCCGGCGGTAGTAAAGACGCCCGCCGTGAAAGCAGCGAAACGCCCAGTTAGCTCCAGTAAAGCTACGGAACCGACCTTAGAACAGGTCCAACTGCGAGCTTACTTTATTGGTGAACGCCGCAAAAACTTGGGAACCCCGGGTGACGAAACCTCTGATTGGGTACAAGCTGAGTTGGAATTAAAAGCCGAGCTAAAGGCTCAATAGTCAAGTTTGCTGGCCTGCTAGCGGATTGCTTTCGAAGAGTTTTGACAACTGGAAAGAATTTGTGTTTTGATCCGTCAACTTACGGTATCTAAAACACGTTCCCCAAGTGTGTTCTCGCCGATTCGATACACTTTCCCGGCAGGTAATGATTGAAGCCAATCTAAGTGTGTCGTGGTCACCAGGCGCTGACCACGAGACGGGAGAGCCGAGAACAATCGATTTCTGCGTACTGGATCGAGTTCACCAAAGACATCATCGAGTAGCAGCAGGGGCGCTTTTTCGAATTCCAGTTCCAAGATCTTCGCCTGCGCCAATTTTAGAGCGATAGCGATCGTCCGCTGTTGCCCTTCCGAGGCAAAAACATCGGCAGGCTTGGTGTTCAGATAAAGTTGAAAATCATCTCGATGCGGGCCGACCAGGGTCATCCGGAGCCGGAGTTCTTCCTCTTCGGACTCGCGCAATGCCTTCTCGAAATCGGCGGTCGCTCCCGGTTGATAACTCAATCTCAACGTTTCATGGAGATCACTGATCTCCGCGAACGATTCGATGACGTGCGGCTCGAGACGTTCGAGCAAAAAGGCTCGCAAGGCGGTTAGCTGGTGACCGAATTGCAACAGGGGTTTGGCATAGGCATTCACCTCGCGTGGCCGCGCAGGCATCATCTTCAGATAGCGGTTCCGCGACTGGAGTGCTTTCTCGTATGATCGAAGAATCTCGCGGTAATTTTTGAACAGCTGGTTGCCGACAAAATCGAGAAATCGCCTTCGGGTCTCGCTGCTCCCGCGAATTAAACTGATGTCGGAATTGGCGAAATAGACCACTTTCGCAATTTCAAGGTAAGCATGCGGGCTTTTTTGTTCCACCGCATCAAGCGCCAGCTTCCGTCGGCTCGCGCTGTAATAAAACTGCAGGTGATACTCGGAGACAAAGCCGTCGGTCACCAGGCCCTTGGCGCCGAGACGAACCAATTGAGCAAGTGAATTTGTCCGGGGTGATTGCAGACGGGTCAAAACTGCAACCGCCTCGAGGAGAGAGGTCTTTCCCGAGGCATTTCGACCGATAATGCAGGTGGATTCCGGATCGAATTCTATTTCCAGCTTTGAGAAACAACGAAAGTCCCGGACAAACAATTTACTGACCATTGAGAATCAACGCTAAAATATTTCTTCGAAAACCCCTCCTCCAAGCAGGTTTTCCCCATCGTAAAGCGCACAGATCTGACCGGGAGTGAGCGCACGTTGCGGCTGGTCAAATTCAAGGATGGCCGAGCTTTCGTCCACGGCCTCAAAAAAAACGGGGGCGGCTTTCGCACGGTACCGGGGTTTTGCCGCTATCTTGGCGCGCGCCGGAAGCGGCTTATTGGTGAACGAAAGATTTCCGATCCGGCATTGGCGGGCATATAAACCTTCGGTGTCCGGACGATCGAAGGCGACAATCAGCTCGTTGGACCCTAAACGCTTTTCTACCACCACGTACGCTTCATTCGGCGTGTTGGAAGGAATCCCGACCCCTCTCCGCTGGCCAAGGGTGTAGAGGTGCAACCCCTGGTGTTGACCGAGATTCTTACCTTGCCGGGTCAGGATAGGCCCTGGGATTATCCGGGACAAAAGCCTGCAGAAAATCTCGCATCTTGATTTCTCCGATGAAACAGATGCCTTGGCTGTCCTTTTTTCCCGCCGTCACCAGGTTGAATGCGCCGGCCATTTTACGAACTTCGGCTTTTTGCAGTTCGCCCACCGGAAATCGCGCCGCAGCGACTTGGTGTTGTTGCAAAAGGGCGAGAAAATAGGATTGATCTTTGCTCTTGTCGACCCCTTCCAAAATATCCCAGGAGCCGTCTGCTTGTCGAAGGCGGCGCGCGTAATGCCCGGTAGCGACCGCGCTAAATCCGGCCGCTTTGGCCATTTCCAGAAAAACGCCGAACTTCATTTCACGATTGCAGACCGCATCCGGGTTTGGAGTGATCCCGGTCTGGTATCCTTGCAAAAGGTATCCGACCACTCTCGCCCGATATTCGCGCATGAGATTGACCACGCGAAACGGTATTCGCAAAGCCTCGGCAACCGCTCGAGCATCTTCGATGTCCTGTTGCCATGGACAATCTCCGGCGATGTTCTCTTCGTTGATCCAGTTCTTCATGTAGGCCCCCTCGACAGGAAGACCTTGTCTCTGGAGAAGGAGCGCCGCCACGCTGCTATCGACCCCACCAGACATGGCAACCAGAATGCGTTCAGAAGATTCAGACACTTGAATCAAGAAGGCAGGAGATGGAGAATGCGACGACAAGGTTTCAGGAGGCAAATGGGTCTTTATTTACTTTCGACGACTATGGCTGAAAAGCTGTCCGGCCGCTAAAGGCTCTCGCTAACGTTACTTGGTCCGCGGTCTCCAGACCGGAACCGGCCGGCAATCCCTGAGCTATCCGGGTAATATTCACTCCGGCCGGTTTTAGCAGATCCCCAAGATAACTGAGAGTCGCTTCGCCCTCCACATCAAGGCTGAGGGCAAATATCACCTCCTGGAATTGATTTTCCGTCACTCGACGCACCAATGAATCGATCCGAAGATCTTCGGGGCCAATATGATCCAAGGGCGACAACCGGCCTCCAAGAGAATGATAAAGTCCGCGAAACGCCCCACTGCGTTCAAGTGAAAGGATATCCGTCGGCTGTTCAACCACACACAGACTGCGCACATCGCGCTCTGGATCAGCGCAAATAGCGCATACGTCAGCTTCGGAAAAAAAACCACATCGCACACACGACCGAATCCCCGAAACGGTCCGCAGAATTGCTTCTGCGATCTGATCCGCGCGAGCCTCTTTTTTTTGGACAATCCAGAGCGCGATCCGCTCCGCACTCCGCGGGCCAATACCGGGCATGCGGCGCAACTGCTGAATCAATTCCTGGATTGAAGAGGGATAGTCGATCCGTTGCATGGTTCGAACGTGAACGGAGCCCGTTTCTCGCTGAATCAAACCGGCTTGGACGCCTCGGCCTCCTTCGCCTGCCGGTAGAAATCCACCACCCGCTCACTCAGAAATCGATCGGGGTTATCGATCGCCGAAGCTGGTACCTGGAACTTCAAATTAGTGTCTCGATCCCGTAAGAGCTTTAGTCCGTAGGGGTAATCCTTGAACAAATTGTTGCAGAAATCAGTGACGTTAGTTCCGCTCTCCCTGGCCTGTTCGACAATTTTAACAATGGCGTCTTCTTCGATTTCAAATTGAACTCCATGCTTTTGAGAAAAAACAGAGGCAAACTGGCGGACCATCTCGGCCTGATTCAACTCCGCTTCGGCTTGCGCCTGATCCAGGAGCCTCTTCAAGACCTTTTCAGGGTTGTTGACCAGATCGAAGTTTATCTCCAGTGTCCGGACCCCTGACCCCGGCAGTTCGAATTTAAAATCTCGAAATAAACGGTCACACACGGTGACCAATCCCCGGGCGCCCGTCTTTTCCACGGAAGACCGCAACGCGATTTCCCGCAGCGCGGCATCGTCAAACCGCGCCTCGATGCCGAAGGCCTCAAAGGCGCGCGTGTATTGCCTGATCACGCTGCCTTCCGAGGTCTTTAAAATGGCAAACAGGTCATCGGCAGACAATTCGTGGCAGACCACCCGGACCGGCAAACGCCCGATAAACTCAGGTTCCAGCCCATAGTCGATAAAGTCCCGGGTGGTTACTTCCGCTAAGACTTCGGCGCTCTCGGTCGGAACAGGCTCACTGCCAAAGCCAATATTCGCTCGCCGCAAACGCCTCTCGACTTGATCCTTCAGTCGGTCAAAAGCTCCGCTGCAAATAAAAAGGATATGGCGGGTATTAATGACCTCTTTTTTGGCCTTGCCCCGACGTTGAAACTCCATCGCCGACTGAAGCTGCGATTGCAGGTCCATTGGATTGCGCAACGGCACTTCCGTTTCTTCCATCAATTTCAAGAGCGTGGTCTGTACTCCGCGTCCGCTGACGTCGCGACCGGCAACATTTGAACTGGTCGCGATCTTGTCGATCTCATCGATGTAAATGATGCCATATTGGGCAACCTCCACATTTCCGTCGGCCTTTTGCACCAGTCCGCGAACGAGATCCTCGACATCTCCTCCGACGTAACCTGTTTCACTGAATTTCGTCGCATCGGCTTTGACAAACGGAACCCCGATGAGATCGGCGATATGCTTGACCAAGTAGGTTTTTCCCACTCCGGTAGGTCCCAGCAACAAGACATTTCCCTTGCTGTATTCGATCTTTCTGGCGGCTTCCGGGTCTTCCTTTTCGAGTCGGTAAATGCGATTGACGTGGTTGTAATGGTCGCAAACGGCAATCGACAATGTCTTCTTCGCTTCCTCCTGTTGAATAACGAAGCGGTCCAGGTAAGCCTTGATCTGCTTCGGAGTGGCGTTGAATTGAAAAGGGTCAATCGACTCTGGCCGTTCTTCCGGTGGCTCGTCGGTCGAGGACTGTTGAGTAAACGCAGAGACTGCAACATGCTCACCGAAGTTCGCCTTCATAAACTCCTGAATCTTCTTCTGGAGTTCTTCGGGCGAAGGAAAAGGTGTTTCAGGCATCGGTAAACGTACTGCGGCTGGCGAGGTCTGCAAAGGAGGAAGGCGGCGCGCCGGCCGGTTCCGCGGCTTTGGTCTCTTCCCACAGCAGGTCCAGTTGCGGCAAGGTGAGCGTATTCAGTTCCACTCCCCGACCCTCCGCCAGACGTTCCATGGCTTGAAATCGAGCTGCGAATTTCGCCGTGGCCTGGTTGAGCAGCTGCTCGGCATCCAGTTCCTTTTTGCGAGCAAAATTGACGACGGCGAAAAACAAATCACCCAACTCTTCCGGTAGACGATTTTCAGGTGCCGCTTCGATTTCGTCGAGTTCTTCGCGAATTTTTGCCAACGCCCCGCCCGCTTCCTGCCAATCAAATCCGACCCGTGCTGCCTTGCTCTGTACTTTCTGGGCACGGGCGAGGGCTGGGAGGGCTTTAGGCACGCCATCGAGCGCGGAGCGTCGTTCCTGTTTCTCTGCGCGCTTGATGATCTCCCATTGTTTGAGAACGGCCGCGCTGTCGGGCAGGCGGGTCTCTCCGAAAACATGGGGATGCCGGTGCACTAGCTTATCCGCGATCACGGTGGCCACCTCATCCAGATCGAAGCGCTTTTCTTCCGAGGCCATCTGCGAATGCAACACCACTTGCAAGAGCAGATCGCCCAGTTCTTCTTTCATTTCCTTATCGTCACCGGCATCGATCGCATCGATCAATTCGTAACACTCCTCAATCAGATGCGATTTCAGGCTCTGGTGGGTTTGTTCGCGGTCCCAAGGACAGCCTTCCGGTGATCGGAGTTGAGCCACAATATTTCGCAATCGATCGACTGGAGTAGCCATAGGTCAAGCTAAGCGGTGAAGCCTGCATCGATGACAGTCGCAGGCGGGTAAGAAAGTGAAATTGAAGGTCGAGCCAACCATACTTCCGAACCACGATCAGCGGCTCGGTACTCCATTTCGGGACAGGCGGTCAGCCCGCCTATCCTCGATCTTTTTCCAACAGCTTGGCTCGAGCACGCTCCAAAGCGGCGCGTTCCTGCGCCGTCAAACTACTGAGACCGTGTTTGGCAATCTTATCCAACAAAGGGTCAATCTCAGCTGTTTCGCTGCCGGCGACTTCCCTGACGGAAGGGCGCGAGCGAGCCTTCGGTTTTTGCACGACTCGCAGCTTTGGCCGCCGCCGTAAGGGAAGGTGGAACGAAGGCCATTCACCGCCTCTTTGCAGGAACCGGATATAACCAAACGAAAATCCGCTGATCAACCAGAGTTCTCCCAGGGAAATCCAATCGGAAGAGGAGAGGTCAATCGCCGAGGACAAGACAAGACTGGCGATCGCCACCCATTTGGCCGTCAGAAAACCGCCCCACTGAACTCCGGGATACAAAGTGCAAAAGGCGATAAACAGACCAATCATGATCTGCGTCTGGCCAAGGAATAGGACGGTAGGTAATTGAGGAAGATCGGGACCGCGCTGAGACTCACGACCGGGAATCAGGACGATCACGCCGTAGAGAATAAGGAACCGCGCCCTTCCGATATATTTTTCGATCTCGACCGCAGAGACATAAAGAAACAGCAGTCCGATAATACGTGAAGAAGCTTGGGAAATCGACGAAAGAGTAGGTGAAGATCTGCCAAATCTGTCCGCCCACAATGGAATGAGCAGTGTCAAACGCTAACAGTGAAACCAGCGCATCCAACGCGCCAAACGCCTTAGCGAAGAAAGTGGCCAGAACCCCGACCCCGTAGGCGATGGTGAGAATGGTCGCACAATAGATAGGGTGTCCCCTGAAGTAGCTAACCGGGCGATCTTCGTTAAAACTTGAAAGCAAAGCCATACCTGAACTCTGTTGAGCGAACCCTTCTATTGTAGAGGAAACCAACGCCCGCAGCAAGCGGAAGAGGGAGAGCACAGAGGGGAAGGAGGACGCGGAGGATTGGATTTACCACAGAGACACAGAGAACACGGAGTTCCGGAAAAATACGGATAGAACAGCAAATATAATGGTCGACCGCCAAAGCGCCAACCGTCCTTCTTCCGGTCCGAATCCGCAACTCCGTGTTCTCTGTATCTCTGTGGTGAATCCAATCCTCCGCGCTCTCCTGACCCTCTGTGCTCTCCCTCCAGCGATAGAGCCTGTTTGCTTCTGTTCCGAACAGAAGCTAGTCTCGACCGATCATGCCTCAAACCATGGACGCACCGGTTGAGAAACCGAAACCGCTCGGGCGCAAAGCGCGGGACTTCGCGTCATCAACTTTTCGGCGTCTGACTCGCAAGCGCCGGAGGCAGCCGGACGATCACAACCTTTTGCCCCTCCTGATCCAGGTCCTGGCCGGATTTACCAAGGTGGACGGAAGAATTCTGGAGGATGAACTCGACTCTAGCCTGGGCTTCCTGCGGTACGATTATCCTGAAGCGGTTTATTCCGACCTGCGCGCTTTATTTCAGAAAGCGCTCAAAGAACAACAAGATCTTGGGCTGATGGCGAAGCGACTCGCTGAAGAAATGGCGCAGGACCGCAAGATCATGCTGGGCGTCCAATTGTACGACCTGATCGCCAAGGCCGGCATGCAACAGGAACAGGTCATTGCTTACTACTCGTTCATGTCTCAGCTGGGAATGGCGGCCCAAGCCATCGACATCGTTTACCAGCTCAACGCGGCGGATACGGCAGACCCGTCGGTTTATCAAAAAGGGACCTCTCCTCTCGAATCGATCCTCCTGGGCTCCGAACCTACCGCGGACGTCCAACTGAAGGAACTGGGTCGTGACGAACGGCTCATGGCTTATCGGTACCAGGAGTTGATCCTTTTCAAAAACCTCAGTTCCAGACCGGTGATGGTTCGCGGACGAGTTCTCGCTCCAGGCGAGTTTTGCCGAATCTATCCAGGGCAGCGACTTCTGGTCGACGAACAGGTTATCAGCCACCAGGACCTCATCTTCTATTTCAATGCCAAGAAGAATGTTTATCTGCCGCACATCTTCGTAAAAGTGGCTCCGAACGACGAGGTCCAACTCGAGAAATCCAGAACCCGAGATAGCGGTCTGGAAGTTCAGTTTGGCCTCAAGGTGCAGGTAAAAGCTCTCAAAAACGTCGCTGCCACGCTCAATGGAGTCGATTTGAAAGCCGGGACCACCGTTTCCGGCAACCTGGAGGACCGGATCGTTTTTGGAAACGGGATGCTGCTTCCCTTGGTCGATCTTCGGCGCGGCGCGCGCGCGATGGGTGGGCGGTTCCAACTAAAAACGTCCAAATCCGAGTACCTGGTTTCCAACAACACTTCTTTGCTCGAAGAGGATGACATTTTGCTCAGCCCCGGCACCAGTGGCGAAGTCCTCCTGAAAATCTCCTGCGATTACGAGCGGCGAGTCGGAAAACTGGAGGTTCTGCAAGCGGACCGCCCGATCATGGTCGGGGAAACGATCGTTCGCAATTCGGCCGATCTGGTCGACGGCGACATTATTCGCATCGATACCGGGCAGATTTTGCGTTGCGATTTCTCCGAACGAATCATCGAAGAAGAACGGAATATCATCCGGCACCTGGAAGCACGGGATCTCTCCTTGCGCTTTAAGACCGGGGATGTGGCTCTCGATGGCATCTCCTTCGCGGTGACCCGGGGCGAGATGGTTTGTGTAATGGGAGCCAGTGGTTCGGGTAAAAGTACGCTGCTCAAGACGATCTGTGGGCAGGGTCAGCCAACCAACGGTGCCATCACCCTTAATGGGCAGTCGCTCTATAATAATCTGGAAAGTTTGCGCGGATATGTGGCCTACATTCCGCAAGACGACGCCTTTGACGAGCATTTGACGATCCTGGAAAATCTCGATTACGCGGCCGCGATTCGTTCTCCGCATCTCTCCGCCAAAGATCGGGTGCGGAGGATCGACAGCAAATTGATCGAGCTGGGGCTTTCCGAGCGCCGGGATAGCGTAGTCGGCAGCTCCGTGAAAAAATTTCTGAGCGGCGGTGAACGAAAACGTCTGAACATCGGTTTGGATATGATCAGTTCGGCCGACGTCTACCTTTTTGACGAACCGACGTCCGGACTTTCCTCCAAAGATTCGGAGCATGTCATCGAGATCATCAGGAGCCTTTCGCACAATAAAATTGTTCTGGTCACCATTCACACGCCGACCTCGAAGATCTTCCAGATGTTCAACAAAGCGGTCTTGCTGGATAAAGGCGGCCGGTTGGTGTTTTTCGGAACTCCTCAGGAAACATTGCAATATTTTGCGACGGCCGAACACGAACAGCAATTCGGGACCGAGCTTGGCGGTTGTCCCTCGTGCGGCACGACTCGCCCGGAATTCATTTTCGACGTGTTGGAAACACCGCTGCGTGATCTGAGCGGGGACATCATTTACGAAGAAAACAGCAAAGGGCAACTGGTCCCAGCCCGGAGGTATTCCCCGGATTACTGGAGAGACAAGTACGAATCATTCCGGCTGATCCAGGAAATGCGCCAGATTTCCGTGAAGCAAGAACCGCCGACCATTCTGCCGCTTCCGAGTGAGAAGAAAGAACCGACGCGTTGGCGGGATGAGGGAGTTCGGGTCAGCACCATTTTGAGGCGGGCATTCGTCAGCAAGCTACGCAACCGGACAAATCTTTGGACCACCATTTTCGAGGCCCCGCTCCTGGCCGCCTTGATCGGATTCGTACTGCGGTATGCCGAGAACTCAGAGTACAATTTCGCCTCGGCTTTTCACATTCCGACTTACCTGTTTCTAGCCTTGGTCGTGGCCATGTTCCTGGGATTGACCAATAGCTGTGATGATATCATCCGGGATCGACCGATCCTTGAGCGAGAGCGCAATTTGAACATTCATCTCCCTTACTACGTGCTCTCAAAGTTTTTCACCTTGTCGCTCTTCGGGGTCATTCAGTCCGTGCTTTTTCTGTTGATCGGCGATGCGATTCTCGAGATCCGCGGGATGTTCTGGCCTTATCTCTGGTTTATGAGCACTACGGCGGTGGCTGGAGTCGCTGGAGGATTGTTGATCTCTTCCCTGGTCAGCGACGCCAAGACTGCGGCGAACATCGTGCCGTTAGTCTTGATTCCCCAGATCATTCTCGGGGGAGCGCTCATTAAGTACGACGAGATGAATCGCAACCTCGATTTCCTCTATGTGTTGACCAGGGACCGGGCAGCCAAGGATCAGAAAGCCCCGGATGACCGGATGAAACCGAAAGACGTCGAAGTCCCGCTGATCTGCCAGTTTATCCCGATGCGGTGGTCTTACGAAGCGATGGTGGTCGCGCAGGCAAAATTAAATCCCTTCACGCGCCGACAGGATATTCTGACGGAAAAGATCGAGGGGTTGGCCAAAGAGAAGGATTTAACAGCAGCAGACAGCGATCGACTGGACGATCTCAAGGAAACGTTAGCCATCCTTTCGGGACTCGCCGGGGACAATGCAGGTCAGGTGAATCACAAATTGCATGAGATCGATAAAATCATTGGTGGTGCCCAACTAGACCGCAAAATATTCGACTCAGGCGGAGACCTGGTAACCGGAGAACAGCTTTTCCAAAATCAAAAAATCACCGACATGCTGACCGACGCGCAAATGAAGCAAAAGGATTATACTTCAGAGTCGCGAAACGTCTTCTTTGGACCGGAAAAGAACCTTTTCGGTCAGAAGCTGAACATCTTTGTCTTCAATTCCTTTATCATCAATGGCTTCACTTTGCTCTTCCTCCTCTGTCTTCTGCTGAGCCTTCACCGGCAATTGAGAACGATGTAGGGGAGGGCAGGATAGGAGTTGCAGAATGGCTCGGTTCCGGGTCTTCTTTTTGGATTAAAGTCCGTCTCTCGATTCGAGGCCCATCTCTGCATGAATGTCCAAGGGCCGCCTCGGTGACCACGTATGCCTTCGGACTGGCTCAAGTACGCGGGTGATTTCGCGCGAGACGGGCTCAAAAACATCCGATGCACGCGGTTTTTTCTTGAATCTTAATAGGCGCCCGCACCCATCTGCTCCTGCAACTCCTGCAACTCCTGCAACTCCTGCAACTCCTGCAACTCCTGCAACTCCTGCAACTCCTGCAACTCCTGCCTTCCTCAATGCGCTGCAGCCAGATCGGTAGCGGCCGGACGGCGAGAGGGCCTTTTGAAGAGGAAGACCAAGGGCATACAAAGTAAGCAGATGATCACCAGCAACCGGAACTGGTCCACGTAAGCGCCGAGCGCAGCTTGCTGCAGCAGGGTTTGGTAGGTCAATCCGTAGGCCTGATCATGAGCAGCTGCCGAACCAATTTGCGGGGTCAGTACCGATTGGACCTTGGCGATCTGTTGGTTAAAGATCGGATTAAATTGGCTCATATGCCCGACCAAGAGCGCTTGATGTGTTTGAGTGCTCCGCGACACCATGGTGGTAATCGCGGAGATGCCTACGCTCCCGCCCAGATTTCGCAGCAGGTTGGTCAAGCCCGTAGCCTCGCCCATATTCTCACGCGAGACTGTCGCCATTGAATAAGTGGTCATTGGCACAAAGATGCAGGTGACCGAAAAGCCGCTGATGACGATCGGCAGGACAATGTTCCGGGGAGCGATTTCGGTGGTGAGATTGCCAAACATGTACATCGATAAGCCCAGAATGGCGAAACCTCCGGCAATCCAGACGCGCCCGTCGATCTTGGGATTCGCCAGAATCCGGCCCGATATGATACTGCCAAGGATGGCGCCAAAGCCGCGCGGACTCATCACCAGCCCGGCACTGAAAGAAGTGTAGGAAAGCAGATTCTGAAGGAAGAGCGGAAGAATGGCGGTTGTCCCGTAAAGGATGGCCCCAATTAAAAACAGCAAAAGAGTTCCAATCGCCAAGTTGCGGTTCCCAAGGACGCGGAGATTGACGATCGGATGTGCAACCCGCAGTTCCCAGATGATAAAAGCGCAGAACCCGATCGCCGCGGCCACCGCAAGGATTCGAATTAAACCTGAATATAACCAATCGGCATCCTGACCTTTGTCGAGCATGACCTGGAGACAACCAATCCAGATAATCAAAAGTCCGAATCCTATGAAATCGATTTTGCCGGGGCGGGCGCCTTTCAAATAGGCGGGATCTTCCAGAAGAATAGAACAAAGAATTACCGCCAGAATTCCGATCGGGATATTGATGTAGAACACCCAGCGCCAAGAATAATTGTCGGTTAACCATCCGCCAATGGTGGGACCAAGGATCGGGGCCACGACCACCCCGATCGCGTAAACCGACATCGCCTGACCTCGCTTTTCCCGAGGAAAACTTTCCAGGAGAACCGCCTGAGCAATCGGCTGGAGCGCTCCTCCTCCTATTCCCTGGACGATGCGGGCCACGATCAGCATCCCAAGGCTAGTGGCTAACCCGCACAGCGCAGACGACACGGTGAAGATTACGATGCAGGTGATTAAAAATCTTTTCCGACCGAAAAACCGGCTCAACCAGCCGGTCGCCGGCAGGACAATGGCATTCGAAACCAGGTAGCTCGTCAGCACCCAGGTGGCCTCATCGGTGCTGGCCGAAAGATTGCCCGCGATGTGATTCAACGCCACGTTGGCGACCGAGGTATCCAAAACCTCCATAAAGGTCGCCAGCATCACCGCGAATGCGATGAACCAAGGGTTAACCGGCGGTTTTTCCCCCGGCAATGAAGACGATGCCACCGATTCAACTGCCATAAGCCGGCAACTAATCCGTGATCGGAACCTCCAAAGCCTTCGGCTTGCGCCCTAGTCCCTTGCGCACAATGAAGATGACTCCGACGGCTAACACGGCAAAAGTGATGCCAACCACCAGAGGAGAGTATTCCGGACTGGCAATTTCTACGGTTGGAACCACTGATTCGCCCGGTCCGAGCGGCAGTCGCCCCTCGGTATTGAGCGATTCGTCGAACAGGATCTTGACCGGAACACGTTGAATGACCTTTACATAGTTGCCCGTCGCGTTCTCTGGCGGGAGTAGACTAAAACGAGCGCCACTGCCAGCCTGGATGCTTTCGATATGCCCTCGGAACTTCTGACCGTGCAGCGCGTCCACCGCGATTTCGACAACCTGACCCGGGTGCATCCGCCGAATCTGATCCTCCTTGAAATTTGCGGTCACCCAGACCTCTTTGGGAACCAGGGCGAACATATTTTGTCCCGCTTGAACGTATTGTCCCGGTTCCACCGATTTTTGAGTCACCCAGCCCGCTTCAGGAGCCACAATCCGGGTGTAGGACTGGTTTAACTTCGCCGTCGCCAAGTTGGCGTCGGACTCATTGATCTGGGCGCCGACGCTCTTAACCAAAGCGGCATAAGCGTCTACTTGAGCGCGAGCCTCATCGACCTGTGCTTCGTCACTCCGTACCTTCTTTTCCGCTGCATCTAAGGTGGCTTGAGCAGATTTCGCAGTCGCCCGAAACTGATCGACGTCCTGGGGCGAAACCACTTTTGTTTTGTAAAGATCCTCGTAACGCTTGAAATCGCTTTGGGCCTTGTCGTTCTGCGCGGCGTCCGCAGTGGCAGTCGCCCGATCCGATTCAGCCGTCGCCTGGGTAGTCTTGACGTGAGCTATCGCCACCTGAAGCGCTGCCTCGGCACCCCCCGCCTGCGCTTGAGAACTTTGCAGAGCAGCAGACTTCTGAAGGGTCGCAGCATCAAAATCCCGCGCATCCAATTCGACAGCCAGATCGCCTTTTTTGAGCGTCTGATTGTCCACCACGTAGACCGCTTGGACACGCCCTGCCACCTTCGCCGAAACAGCAACGATATGCCCGTCAATGAAAGCGTCATCCGTGGATTGGTAAGCCGCGGCGTTAACTAGATAGTTCAGTGCAGCGAGGACCCCAAGCACAAACAGCAAAGCGACGACCAGGGTCGTGGCGATGCGTTTGACCGAATAAGTGCGTTTCGCTTTACTGGGCGTTCCGGCTACCCGGCTATCACGCACTGGGGAATGGGCTCCTGCGGGAGCTAATTCGATTTGCTGTGGCATAGCAACTTCCAACGATTCAGTGAGAGGTGGTTTCAATTCCACGGACAAAGATGTCGACCACTGTCGATATATAGGTCTCCGTGGTGTAATTGCGCGGGAGATAAGCGCCTTGGCGCAGCATCCCGGCGTAAAGTGAATTCTTAAAGGCGTCGAGCGCAGATTCAACGTTCAGATCGCTGCGGACCTTACCGGCCTCTTGGGCATCCGTAAGAATCAGGATCAGGCGTTCCCGGACAGGTCGAATCACGCCCGCAATCATGGTCTGCATCGACTTCGGCAACACTTGGGCCTCGGCCAGAAAGGCCCGGGCAATGCCTTTCTTTTTTTCCATATGAGAATAGTAATGGTGCGCGTATTTCTCCATGCTCTCGCGCAAGTTCTCTTTCCAGGAAGAGTGCTGATCCATAATCGCGACCTCGGCGGCCAAGCCACGCAGGAGGACAGCCCGCAAAAGCTGTTCTTTGCTTTTGAAATGTCGAAACAGGGTAACTTCGTTGACCCCGGCTTTGCGGGCGATCTCGCGGGTCGTCGCCCCCCGAAGACCGTCGGTGGAGAAGGTTTGCGCCGCAGCATCCAGCAGGCGTTCGCGGGTTAAATCAACGGAAGAACCGTTCGCCCGTTTCCGATCCAGAGGAGTCGCCGCAGCTCGCATGCAAGTACTTACTTGCATCCCTTGAGGAATGCAAGCGATTCCTGAACCTTCGATCGCCGGATTCCTGCTTTGGTGCCCCAGACCCTGTTGTGCTATCTTTTCCGTCCATGACTGAAATTCGGAGCGGCCACCTACAACGCAAGACGGCAGAGACAGCTGTTTCCGTCAACCTGGTGATCGATGGCTCCGGGGTTTCCGCCATCCAGACCGGCATCCCTTTCTTCGATCATATGCTCACCCTGTTCAGCAAGCATAGCTTGTTCGATCTCCAGATTGAAGTCCGGGGTGATCTCCAGGTCGATTATCATCACAGCGTCGAAGACACCGCCATTGTTCTCGGGAAATGCCTTGTTCAAGCTCTCGGCGATAAAACCGGAATAAAGCGTTACGGCTGGGTTCTTCTGCCCATGGACGAGACCCTGGTTCAGGTGGCGATAGATTTGAGCGGCAGATCCTACCTCCATTACCAGCAACCGGACAATGCGGCTTCCATTGGCCAGTTTGGTTTCGAGCTGGTAGAAGAATTCCTTCGGGCCTTCAGTTCCAATGCCGATTTAAACCTGCATGTCGATGTCCTGCGTGGCCGGAATAGCCATCACATGGCCGAAGGAATCTTCAAAGGGTTGGCCAAGGCCCTGGATCAGGGTTGTCAAATAGACCGTCGAGTAGGCGGCATTCCCAGCTCAAAAGGGACCTTGTAATGACGCGGGCGAAAATTGGGTTGGTCGATTACGGTTCCGGTAATCTCCGCAGTGTGGCCAAGGCTCTCGAAGCCGTAGGAGCTGACCCGCATCAAATTGCGTCAGGTCCAATTCCAGACGGGTTCGACGCACTGGTTCTTCCGGGCGTCGGCTCGTTCGGTGACTCGGTGCGTCAACTGCAGGCACGCGAATTATTTCACCCCATACAAGATTGGGTGGCGAGTCAGAAAAAGTTTCTTGGTATCTGCCTCGGGTACCAGCTGTTATTTGAAAAGAGCGAGGAATCGCCCGGCGTCGAGGGCCTTGGTTTGTTCAAGGGAAAGGTCCAACGATTCAAAACTGAGGATCTAAAAGTGCCTCAGATCGGATGGAATCGCCTCACTTGGACGGAGGAAGCGTCCAAACGTTTCCCGGATTTGCCGAACGATCCTTTCGTTTACTTTGTTCATTCCTACTATCCCGTTCCGCAAGACAAGTACCTTATCGCGGCTACGGCAGAGTACGGAGAACAGTTTGCCGCGGCGGTGGTGGCCGACAACTTGTTGGCCACGCAGTTTCACCCCGAGAAAAGTCAGGAGAACGGGTTGGCAATTCTGCGCCAGTTTGTTAGTTCACTTACATGATCATATTACCGGCGATCGACCTACTGGACGGGCAGGTCGTGCGTTTACGTGAGGGGAAACTCGCAGATAAGACCGTGTATTCGGACGACCCCTTGGGGTTTGCCAGACGCTGGGAGGAGGAAGGCGGCAACTGCCTGCACCTGGTTGACCTGAATGCGGCCTTCACCGGTGAGCCTCGAAATATCGAAATGATCAAACGGCTGGTCCGCACCCTGAACATCCCGGTTCAGGTTGGGGGTGGCATTCGCTCTCTGGAAGCCGCGACGACCTTTATCGAAGCCGGCGTAGCTAGGGTGGTGCTCGGAACCGGCGCGGTGGATAGCCCAATTTTCCTCGAAAGCCTGGTCAACCGTTTCGGCGGAGATAAAATCGCGGTCAGCGTCGATGCCAGAGACGGTCGGGTTGCAGTCAGAGGATGGACGGAGGTCACTTCGATCCATGTTCTCGATTTTATCCGGATGGTGGAAAAACTGGGGGTTGGGACCATCATTTTTACAGATATCGCCACCGATGGAACCTTGATCGGGCCAAACTTCCCGGTCCTGGAAAAGATTCTTGGCAGCACCGATTGCAATGTGATTTCGAGCGGAGGGGTGGCAACCCTGGAACACATCAAACAGCTCGCTTCGATGCCAAATCTTTACGGACTAATAATCGGGAGGGCTTTGTTCGACGGCACGGTTGACCTCGCTGAGGCAGTGGCTCTCTCGAATTACCACAGCGACGCGCGCGGAGCGGTCTGAGAGTTTGGCGTTCACCGTTCAACGTTCAACGTTTGGCGTTTCGCGGGGGCAGAGGCCGCAGCTTTGAGGTACGTAAAGCGTGTACGTAAAGCGTCCCGCTTTACCTCTTCCGGGGCCCGTAAACCGGGACGGTTTACCTACTTTAGACAATCAGCTCCGCCTTTTCACAATAAACGGAGCTTTGTTATTTATCGCCCTACGGTTCGCGGCGATTTCCCTAGATCGATCAGGTCTGAAAGGATATTCAGGGTCTCTCGTTTTCCGGGATCGCTATCAGCAAGGCTGGCGGAGTCATCATCGTCCAGTGCGGCTTCCACAGGGTTGTCGCCTGATCGCGCCGATTTGGCTTTTGCGGACTTCGCTGATGCTGAGGAATCCGTTTTCTGATCGGCTAACTTCAACTGAGGTTTATCTACGTCAGCGAGCGGCACTTCGTAGGTTTTGCCATGATCATCGGTTTCCGCCTTCTTGCGATCCGCTTCTTCTTTTTCTTTTTGTTTCGCTTCCTTGGCCATCTCGTCACGGCGAACTGCTTCGTTGAGAGACAGACGATTGCTCTTCAGCCTCTCATTCAGCTGCCGAACGTCTTCGGAAATATCCTGAAATTGTGGATCCTGGCCGACTCTACTGGCGGAGCGTTGACGCAAATCATCCACATAAAGAGGTTTGTGGTTCGCGGCCACGTCGATCGGCGCCGGTTCAACCTCATCGTAAGCCAACGGATGCTGCAAAGCTGTTTCCCCAAACTCATTGTTGTCCGTGAGCGAAGGAATCCGGACGTCAGCGACGACCCCCCGGAGTTGGGTCGAACCGCCCGCCACGCGATAAAATTTTTGCACCGTCAACTTTAAGGCCCCGGCATCGTTCGAAGAGTTCCCCAGCATCGGCATGAATCGGCCGAGCTCCAGCATGGTTTGCACGGTACCTTTCCCAAAAGTACTGGAGTCGCCAACGATCAACGCTCTCCCGTAATCCTGCATGGCGGCAGCGAAGATTTCACTGGCAGAGGCGCTCAACTTGTTCACCAGCACGATCATCGGTCCGCTGTACAAAGCGTTGCCTTCTCGATCTTTCAAAACGTCAATATCGCCGTTGGCATCCTTAACTTGGACCACCGGCCCCTGGTTGATGAACAACCCACTCATCTTGATGGCTTCATCCAAGGAACCGCCACCGTCCCGTCGTAAGTCGACCACTAATCCCTGGATCTGCTCTTGCTCCAAACGCTTCAAGAGAGCCGCCACGTCCCGGGTGGTACTCTTGCCGGTCCGTGATTTTTCCATGTCCTGGTAGAACGATGGCAAGGTAATCCATCCTAGTTTCTGGATCGAACCGTCCGGCAAATCCTTCTCGATTATCTCAGCCTTGGCCTCTTGTTCAGTCAGCTTGACGTTGTCGCGAACCAGTTCCACCACCCGGCGCTTCGAGGGGTCAGTTGCATTGGAAGGTATTAACTGAAGACGAACCACGGTCCCTTTTTTGCCGCGGATCATTTCGACCACTTTGTCGAGCTTCATATCTACCGTGTCGACAAAAGCATCTTTGCCTTGGGCGACGGCGGCAATTCTGTCTCCAACGCTCATTTTGCTGCTCATCTGTGCCGGGCCACCTGGCAGGAGCCTTTGGACCTTGGCGTATCCGTCGTCGGATCGTAGTTCAGCACCTATCCCAGTCAGAGAAAGCCGCATGTTGATCTCGAAACTTTCGAGGTCGGAACGTCCGAGATATTCGGAGTGGGGATCATACGACTGCGCGACGGCGTTCAGAAACACTTGATCCAGATCTTCGTCATCCCGTTCGTCAACACTTTTCAAGAGCTGATCATATCTTCGACCCACCACCTTCGGTCCTGGATCGATGGCCAATTTATTTAGCTTTTCCTGGAGTAATTCCCCCTCGATTCGATCTTTCCAAAGACCATCAGCCTCCGCGATATTGGCCGGCCACGGCTCTTTCCGGCGGTCCAGCGCGACCGTTCGGCTGCTCTTGAAGGTGTAATCTTTTTTCAAAAGCAGACGGATTTTCGCGACCCGATCTTCTACTCGAGCCTTGAAAACATTGTAAATTTCCTTTGCCGGCTGCAGATCCCCAAGCAGGATGCTGTCACCCAGGGTTGCTCCATACTTTTGATTGAACTGATCAACGTCTTCCTGGGTAAAAAACAATTTGTTGTAATCCAGACTCTCAAGATAAGTCTCGAGAATCCGCTTCGACATTTCGGGATCAAGTTTCTGTCGACTGTAATGGCCCTGCTCGAGCAGACGGCCCACGGTGATAGCGACTTGGCGTGGGTCAGCCGAGTTTGGCTTATCCTCCCCGAAGACGATCGATGAGTTAAGAAGCAACAAAACTGCGGCGGCAGCGATACTAATAGTTTTCATGCGTCGACCAGTGCACTTTGACACAACGGTGCCAGAGTTCAGGCATCAAGCCAAAAGTCAGTTTTAATCCAAATTGCCGAATCTCTCTTCACTATGCTCCAGTTTCAAACTTTTATTGGCGGTATTTTCGATACCAACGGATACCTGATTCGGACGTCCGGAGGAAATATTTTGATCGATGCTCCGACCGGAGCATCGGACTGGATCCGGGATCTGGGCGTAAGGCTCGATCTGCTGGTCCTGACCCATGGTCATCCGGACCATTTCGATGACGCCGCTAAACTCAAGGCGCTCTGCAAATGCCAAGTCGCTTTTCATAAAGATAGTGTTCCTCTCATCACCGATCCTGATTTTTTCAAAAACAAGGGTCTCTTCTTCGAGCCTCAACCTGTCCAGCCCGATTTTTTGATCGAGGAGACAGCCAAAATTAATCTTTGCGGAATGCTTTTTCGCGTTCTTCTGGTTCCCGGCCACTGTCCCGGGAGTCTGTGTTTTTATTCCGCGGATCACCAGATCCTCTTCGCCGGCGACGTCCTTTTCGCCGGGAGCATCGGTCGGACCGACTTTCCCGGCGGCGATCATCAATTGTTACTCCGCGGCATTCGCGAGAAGATTTTTAGTTTACCCGACAACACCACAGTTTTGTCGGGACATGGGCCTCAAACAACCATTGGCGAGGAACGAGAAATACAATCCCTTTCTTCAATGATCGCAAATCAAAAGGCTTCGACTAGTCAATTCAAAACCGACTGAATCTCGGTTTCGCTTAACTCCATCGGATGACCAGTCCAAACGATCTTACCACCCTTATCGACCAAAAAAGCGGTCGGAATAGCCTGAACTCCAAATTGCTCAAAAGTAGATGCTGGCGTGTTGATCGCCACGTTGTAATCCATCGGAACCTGTTTTTGAAATTTTTTAACTGTCGCTTCGTCCTCGTCGGTGATCCCTACGATCTGCAATCCTTGACCCTTATATTTGGAGTAGATCTCGTTAAGATGCGGGATGCTTTTTCGGCAAGGAGGGCACCAAGTGGCCCAAAACTCTACTAGAAGAGGCTTTCCGGTAAGTTCAGGTTGTTTCCCTATATAGTTCAGGGCGAGCGCCGGAAGTTTCCCCCCCTGTTTGGCGACCACCAACTGGGCAGGTCCAGAGGTGGCCAGCAGCCCGACCAACAGACTCAGACTTAGAGCAAAGACAGATTTTTTCATTGATAACTCACTTATTGGATTCTTTTTACGTCATTTCGTTCATTCTCGAAGGGCTCAGCTAGTTCAGGAGGGCAAGATCTCCGTGAGAATTACTTGGCCTTCCGCTACCAAATGCGGGCCGACCCCAGCCTCAACGGCGCATTGAATAAGGCCGCTCACTTCGCCCAACTTCCGGGCGCTAAAACTAATCGGTTCCTCAGGAAGAACTGGACGCAAAAACTTCATTGTTCGAATGGCCGCCAGCAAAAAGATCTTTCCCGGCCCACCCACCGCAATACCTGCAGTCTGAGCCATTCCCTCTACTAAGAGTACGCCGGGGACGATTGCATTCCCGGGAAAATGACCTTCAAAGAAGGGTTCACTTCTTCGAAAGGTCTTCGAACACCGGGCCGATTGGCCCGCTTCAAGTTCATCGACCGAATCAACGAAAACAAACGGCGGCCGGTGCGGCAATCCGAGGGAAATTGGATCCATCAGTAAAGAGTAGGTTGCCAGTGTCAGTGATCAGTTGCCAGTGCGGAAAAGCGCAAAATGGGTTGACCGAAATTTTACGATTTCTCCGAATCTCCGTGCGCTCTGTGTCTCTGTGGTAATTCAAATTTCTCCGCGATCTCCCTCTCCCCTCTGCGGCCTTCATTTGCAACCCGGTGCGCGCGGGTGGAAGATCCGAAGTGGCGATGGATCTTCTAGCCCACCAATACCGGGACGACTTTCCCATTTTGAAGCAACAGGTGAACGGTTTTCCGCTCGTCTACCTGGACAACGCGGCGTCCACCCAGCGTCCAGTCTGCGTAATTGACGAAATATCCCGCTACTACCGGGAAGACCATTCGAATGTTCATCGGGGAATTCACGCCCTGAGTTCGCGCGCCACCAAACTCTATGAAGACGCCCGCGAATGCGCGGCGCGATTTCTAGGCGCCGCTTCCAGCGAATCGATCGTCTTTACCAGAGGGACAACCGAAGGGATCAACCTGGTCGCGAGTTCCTGGGGCAACGCGCATCTTGGTCCCGGCGATATCGTTTTGATCACCGAAATGGAGCATCATGCCAATCTGATTCCTTGGCAGATGATCGCGCGGCGAACGCACGCCTCGCTGCAATATCTTCCGGTCGAAGGAGACGCCGGGAAAATCGACTGGTCCCTTCTAGAGCAACGGCTCAAGGAAACGCCGGTTCGACTACTGGCCTTCACCCATATTTCGAACTCGCTAGGATGCGTTAACCCGGTAAAAGAAATTTGTGCGATCGCTCGACGGCAGGGCGTGGTGACCCTCGTGGATGCGGCGCAGAGTGCCGGTCACGCCCCAATCAACGTTCAGGAACTGGGCTGCGATTTTCTCGTTTTCTCGGGCCACAAATGCTGCGGTCCGACGGGCATCGGGGTCCTGTACGGCACTCCTGAATTGCTGGCCAACCTGGAGCCGTACCAGTTCGGCGGAGAAATGATTTCCAGGGTCACTTATGAATCGGCCGAATGGAAACCAGGGCCGCACCGTTTCGAAGCCGGAACGCCTCATATTGCCGGCGCAGTCGGATTGGCGTCAGCGCTGGATTACCTGGAAAAGATCGGACGCCCGGCCATACAAGCCAACGACCACCATCTTGGGCAACTGGCTTATGAAAAACTTTCGACGTTACCCGGGATTCGAATTCTCGGCCCAACCACCGAACGGGCCGGCCTCGTCAGTTTTCAGCTCGGAACGATACATGCCCACGATCTAGTCGCTTACGCCGACCAATTCGGAGTAGCGCTGCGAGGCGGTCATCATTGCAACCAACCTTTAATGCGGAAACTCGGCCTACACGCGACGGCCCGGGCAAGTTTCTATTTTTATAACACGGAGAGCGAAATTGACCGGCTGGTCGAAGTTCTCCGGGAAGCGATCCGCTACTTTGGAGCCTGATGGAGATCGACGAACTGTACCAAACAATCATCCTGGATCACTCGAAGCGGCCGCGGAATTTCGGAGAACTTCCGCCGCCTGCCGTAAAAGGAGAGGGTTATAATCCTTCTTGCGGAGATGAAATCGCTGTCTTCGTCGATCAGTCGCCTCTCGGAACCATCGAACAGATCCGTTTTACCGGTCAGGCCTGCGCCATTTGTATGGCGTCCACCTCGCTGATGACGACCCAGGTGAAAGGCAAAACGACCGCTGAAGCTTTAGGGTTAAAGCGGGTTTTCCTGGATTTCCTGACCAAAGAGGGAGCTCCGGGCAATGGCCTGGGCAATCTGCAGGCCCTCGGTGGGGTTAAGAAGTTCCCTCAAAGATTGAAGTGCGCGACCCTCGGATGGCATGCGCTGGGAACCGCATTGAAGGAGTGAGCTGTCACCCGGTCTGAGACTGACGGAGGCGGAGATAGGAGTTGCAGGAGTTACAGGAGTTCAGGAGTTGCAGAATGGGGAGCATGGGATTTTAGCCAGGCATCATTAAAAGAGAGCCGCCAGCCAACAACTTATTCGAAAGAGAACGGGGCAGGAAGCAGAACTTAGGAGTTGCAGCAGAATCCGCGGCTTGGTTTGTTAAAACCTTGGCAGCTCGGAAATCGCGATGCCCTGATCCATTCTGAATCCTGAACTCCTGCAACTCCTGAATTCTGCCTCTCTACGCCGTTGCCTGATCGATGCTCAAGGGCGCCTCCGGCATCGAGGTAGGCCTGGTAACCTGGTGGCGCTGGACGTGCAATTCTCGATTCACGCAAAGGAAGTGTCGGAAGTCCGGCGGATTTGTTCCAACATGAAATCCTCTCGCTTTATCAATGATCTCCCGTTCCCGTTTGGTCATCCGTTCCTGCATCAGGAGGTACTCGGTCCAGGATGGATACAACATTTCTACCCGGTAAGTATTTGGCCGACTGAGATCTTCATGCAATCGCCAGCTGAAGGCGCCATTCCGCAAATTGATCAACCGGACTTCACGCAATGTATCGAGCATCTCTCTCCCCAGGGTATGATCGATTTGAACGTCGATCATCACCGCGACGGGGCCATCGTGCGGAGCGGGGATATGGATCAGTTTGTGCGAAGCCCCCGCCACTGGAGCCGGCTCAAAATCAAGCGTATTGGTAAAATCGATCGACAACCGGAGCTGGATCACCAAAGTCGCCAACTGCAGAAGACAGGCGACAATCAGTGTGGGTTGGACTCCCCAAAGGGCAACTGAGGTACCCCAGACAATCCCGCCAAGAGCCATCGCACCTTGGGCCGCCATAATGATCGTCGCATTCATTCGGCCGCGCGCCCAGCTTGGCATGGCACGCTGCCCGGCCACCCAGAGCTCAGAAGCCGCCATCGTCCAGGCTGTTCCGGCGAGTCCGGCGGCGATCAAAAACAGGGTCGTTTCGCGAACGGTGCCCATCATCAAAAAGACAATCGCCACCAGGATATTGGCCAGCACAGTCACCGTGTTCGAATGAAATTTTGCCCTCGCCCACGGCAAGATGAAGACCGCCCCAAGCACTGAGCCGACACCCATACTGGTAAAAACCAAGCCGAGATTAGACGGGTCCAGGCGCAGTTCTTTCAGGCCGACAACCGGGACTAGCGACGGGATAATTGAGATGAAAAACGCGAATAGAAGGTTGCGGGCCAGGACAATCTGGATCCCCGGGGTGTAGAGCACGTACCGAATGGCGGTAACAAAGGACTCCAGGAAGCTCTCCAGGGGCAAGTTCGAAGGAGGTTTAGGATGTTTCAGACGCCGGATGGCGAAAAAAAGCAGGAAAAAGCAGAGAGCATTCATCGCGAAAACGGCATTTGGGCTAACGACGCGAAGAAGTAATCCGCCCAGAGCCGGTCCGATAATCCCCGAAATGTTTAGTTGCAATCCACCGAGGGTCGAAGCCGAAGGCAATTCCTCGTTGGTGACGATTTCGGGCTGTATCGACGTCCACGCCGGCGAATAAAACGCAAAGCCGCTCCCAATAAAAAAGACTGCCGCCAGAAGAATCCACGGATTGACCAGGTGCAGAAATCCGAATACGGCCAGGGCGCCCGCTGCGATCCCCAACCATATGGTCATGACCAGCATCATCCTTTTGCGATCAACCATGTCCGCCAAGGCGCCTGCCGGCAGGGTGAAGAAGAAAAACGGTAACGAAGCCACGGTCGACATCATCGACAGGAAAAGGGGGGAATCGCTCACGCGGTTCATCGTCCAGGTCGCGGCGGTGTCTTGCGCCGCTACGCAGGTGCCAGAAATAAGACTGGCGACCCACATGTTTCGAAAAACTGGGTTCCGGAGGGCGGTCCAGGTGGAATTTGCGCTCATGGAGGGCTCTTTAGCATGCTTCAGTACCAGATAATTGCCAGCTGGTTCCAGGAGACATTGCACATCGCATCGCTCGCCGTCACGAACCAATCGCCAAATATCCACTCTCCTGGACACCAAGAGTGATCAGAATCCACCACCATTGCCATCAGCAAGCCAAGCTTACCGAGACCTTCAGTAGATCGGTGATTACCCTATCGACCTTCGGCTTTTCGGGGCTTAGACAACCCGTTCCACGTCGACCGTCTCCTGGCGAATCGGGTGGCCCTGTCTGACTGGTGGCGGCACGCAAGGATCAGCGCGTTTTCCACCCAGGAGTTCCTTATTCACGGAAATGAAATGCTTCACCGCCGGTCCATCCGGCCGGGTATCGAGGCTCCAGGCCTTCTCCAGGTGGTCCTGTTCCTCTTTCGTAATTCGTTCGTGCTGCAATAAATGTTCGGACCAGGAGGCCACCAGCATCTCCAAACGGAAGAAGTGGCATTCGGAGAGATCTTCATCCAGGCGCCAACTGAATGCTCCGTTTCGCAAGTGCATCAAACGGACCGCTCGCATCTGTTCCAGGAATTTCGCGCGGTTCATCGGGGCGATCAGAAAATCGATCGTGATCGCCACCGGGCCGTCCTCTGGATGGGGCGCATGTAGCATGGCATGGTATTGAGTCGCGGGGGTGGCAGGATCAAAGTTCAGGCTTCCGGTGAAATCGATGGAAAGCGGGAATGCCAGAGCCAAGCTTGACAAGAGCAACGCGGCTGAGGCCAGGAGCGTGAATTTTATCCCTAGGGAAGCGGCCGAACCGCCCCAAACCAATCCCCCCAAGGCCATCCCGCCCTGCGAAAGCATAATATGGGTAGCGTTCATCCGCCCGCGCGCCCAAGGCGGCATGGCGCGTTGGCCAGCCACCCAAAGTTCAGAGGCAGCCATGGTCCAGGAAATGCCGGCCAAGGCAGCGACCATCATGAACAATGGCGTCGCCCGTACCACGGCCATTAAGACAAAAACGATGGCCAGCAACACACTGGCAAAAATGGTCAGCGTGTTGGGCGAAAATCGCGCCCGCGCCCAAGGAATTACCACGATCGCACCAAACACCGACCCAATTCCCATGCTGGTAAACAACAATCCGAGATCGGCAGAATTCATCAGAACTTCTTTGAGCCCGATGACCGGCAGCAAAGCGGGAATCACCGATATAAAGAGGGAAAAGAGGACATTGCGAGCCAGCACCACCTGGATCCCAGGAGCATAGCGGACATAGCGGATCGCCCCGACAAATGACTCAAAGAAATTCTCCAAGGGCAACCTGGATTGTTTTTCTACGCGTTTCCATCGCGAGATAGCGACAATGACCAGAAGAAAACACCCGGCGTTCGCGGCAAAGATCCAGTTCGCGCCAAAATGGCTCAGAACAAGCGCGGCCAGAGCCGGGCCGACAATTCCACAAATATTGAGCTGTAACCCTCCGAGCGTGACCGCCGACGGCAATTGATCGTTCGAAACCACTTCCGGGACCAAGGAACTCCAAGCCGGGGCACTAAACGCGAAGCCAACTCCAATCAGGAAAACAGAAGCCAAGATCACATATGGGTTCAACCAGCCGAACGCGCCTAGCACCGCCAGCATGCCCGCAGCGCAGGCCAGCCAGAGATTCATCGTGCAAAGAAGTTTTTTTCGATCGACCAAATCTGCCAGGGAGCCCGCCGGCAGAGTAAAGAAGAAGAGAGGAAGAGAAGCCACGGTCGCCATCACAGAAATCAGAAATTTCGATGACGTCAGGGTGTTCATCATCCAGGTTGCTGCAGTATCGTGAGCCGATACACAAACACCTGAAATCAAGCTTGCTATCCAGAGTCTGCGGAAGACCGGGTTATTGAGCGCCGTCCAAAGCGAAGTATTAGTCATAGAACCGAACACCAGTTGCCTAACCCCAAACCGGGCCTTTTTCACGATAAAATAATGGGGCAATTAATCCGTTTTTGCTTTTTGCCCGCAAAGGCTGATCAGGATTGTCCGACCCGGGCGCACAAGTCGTTGAAAGGCAATCCTTTTTAAGAAGATGTCTTGACTTGATGGAACCATCTAATATGCCGTTGCAGCAATCCTCCCGGTCTTCGGATCGTCAGACCTCCAGCCCCATGGTGACAAAATTATGTCCTAAGATAATCCTCGAAGGTACCCGGCTAACCGGTAAAACCGATATTGCGCTTACCTTGAACGAGCATCCGCGCATTGTCGGTACGCGCAAATACCGTTACCATTCGCCGATCGTCTCTGCCGAATGGAGCGGGTTCACGAAAGCGCCATGGGGAGCCAGTTTGATAAACTTCGAGCCCGAAGACGAGCCGATCGTTCTCGAGACCTATCGCACCTGGGCAAAATTGTTCGAACTTTACAAATATTACTCCTGGATCATCGATCGCTTTCACATCTCCACCCAGGCTTCCCGTCTTTTCTATGCCCAGAAGAGATATGATTTTGGCTGGCTGGAGAGACGCCTCGTTAAACTTGGCTTCAGGTTGGTGTTTTGCTACCGAAAGCCCGAGTCCTTCGAAGAAGCGCGGAATCGGCGCTTGAAAATTTCCAGCAATCCGTCTCAGTACGAAGATTTTACCATTTTCATTCGGGAACAGGAAGTGGTGCAGGAATTCGTCGACGCCTCGATCTTGCCGAAACTGGTGGTCGACGTCACCGACAACCGGGTGGACAGGATCGCGACGCAAATCGCGGACTGGCTGGAGGCCACTGGCGGACTCACGGCACCGGATTAATCCGCCTGAGTCGTGAGCAAAGCGGCTCCTCGGGTCTGCCGGCTGGCAAAAACTTCTTCCTCCGTTCCCCGTTCCAAAGCGAACGCGGGATTGACCTCCCAAGCGAATGGGCGTTTAATCCCAGCAGGGCAAAATCCCATCAGGGAAAATTATGGGAGCTGTTTCCCCCAAAGTGAAAAAAATCATTCTGCTTTTGACCTTTTGGTTAATGGCCATTCCGGCGTTCGCGTGGACAAACGGCGAACTACTGGTGTGGATGGACTCCGATCGCACTCGTACCTTGGAGCCGATCGTTAAGAAATTTGAGGATCAATACGCGATCAAGGTCCACCTTGAAGCGCCGCAAAATATCACCGACAGCTTTCCCACAGCGGCTCAAGCTGGGAAAGGCCCGGACATCGTCATCTGGGCGCACGACAAAGTTGGAGAATGGGCAGACGCCGGATTGATCTCGCCGATTGAAGTGACCAGCGAGACCAAGCAAAAATACTTTCCCCAAGCTTGGGAAGCAGTGACTCACAAGGAGCGCCTCTGGGGGTTCCCGGTTGGCATGGAAACAGTCACTCTCATTTACAACAAGAAGCTGCTGAGCGGAGCGCCGCCGAAATGCATTTGCGACTTGGCCGCGTTGAATACGAAAATCAAACAGGAACACCCCGGGGTTTCCTGCATCCTATGGGACTACAAAAGCGCCTACTATTCCTGGGGAATCTTGGCCAGCGCCGGGGCCTACATTTATGCTAAAAATGACGGCGGGTATGATCTCGGCGATGTGGGAGTAGCCAATCCCGGGGCCATTGAAGGGCTTTCGAAGATTCTTGAGCTGGTGCAATCAGGCATCCTGCCAAAAAGCGTTTCTTACAGCGCGGCGGAGGATCAGATGAGCCAAGGTAAGCTCGCCATGATGATCTCGGGACCTTGGGCGTGGGCGAACCTGATGAAGACCGGAATCGACTTTGGAGTCGCGCCCGTCCCAGGATGCGATGGAAAACCCTCTAAACCATTTGTCGGAGTCAGTGCCGCCTACGTCAATCGCGCGAGCTCGAACCAGGATATCGCCAAAGAGTTTATTGAAGATTTTCTGATCTCCGAGGAAGGCTTGAAAGCCATGAACGATGCCAAGCCGATCGGGATCCCTTCTTTAATGTCACTGGCAAAACAACTCGATCAAGAAAACCCTCTTTTGAAGGAGATGGAAATCTGCATCGAACAAGGCCAGGTAATGCCAAATATCCCGGAAATGGGCCGATTTTGGTCTGCCGTCGGCTCTGCGCTTCAGCTCGCCACCAACGGACAGGCCCAGCCGAAAGCGGCCCTTCAAGAAGCCGCCGAAAACATGCGGAAACACTGATCCGCCGAGGATGATCATTCGGTAGCTCAGTGCTGGGATTTTTCCTCATTTTCTCAATCTATGAAAGCAATCGTCTACGAAGCGCCGAGGCAGTTCAAATATAAGGACGTACCCGAACCTGAGATTGAATCCGACGATGTTCTGGTCCGCATCGATGCCTGTGGACTCTGCGGGACCGATCTACACATTCATGAAGGAGAATTTGCTCCGAGTTTTCCATTGATTCCCGGTCACGAGTTTACCGGAGAAATTGTCGCTCTCGGAGCAGAGGTAAAAGATCTCCAGGAAAAGCAGCGGGTGGTCGGCAACAGCAACGAATCATGCGGTAAATGCTTTTACTGTATGCGGGGCGACTTTCTACTTTGCCTGAATTTACGGGCCTATGGCGTTACTCAAGATGGAGGATTCGCCCAATATCTTCGGATAAAAGCCGACCGCATCTTTCCAATCTCCAATCTCTCTTACCGGGAAGCTGTGATGGTGGAGCCAACCTCGTGTGCGATCCACGGGATGGAAGTTCTGGCCATGAAACCCGGGAGCGATGTTCTCCTGTTCGGCGCTGGTCCAACCGGTCAGGTCCTCGCTCAATTGCTCAAATTGAATGGAGCCGGGCGGCTAGTGGTCGCTGCACCAGCCGGTCCGAAACTGGACTTGATCGAACGTCTGGCCGCCGACGAAGTCGTGGTCATCGATCGAAAGAATCCCGACCAACACCGGGCCCGTTTGCGCGAACTGAGTCCGACTGGCTTTGACTATATCATCGAAGCTACGGGATCGGCCTCAGTGTGTGAGGATGCCCTGCAATTCGCGCGCCGCGGAGCGACCTTGCTCGTCTATGGTGTCTATCCGGACAAAGATACCGTCCGCTTCAATCCTTTCGATGTATTTCGCCGGGAAATCACCATCAAAGGATCATTTGCCCAGATCGATGCCTTTCCGCGGGCGCTGGCCTATCTGGAAAGCGGCAAGATCAAGGTCAACGAGATTGTGACCGACGAATTTGCCTTGGAAGATTTTGGGAAAGTTCTGGAACATGCCTGGGCGCGAAAAGGGATCAAGATCGCGGTCATTCCCCCATCGTAAACGAGCGCGGTTTTTCCGGGCCAAGTAGAGCGACGACTTCCGAAGAAACACTTGCGAGGAAGATCGTCCGTGATACAAGTTGCGTTCCTCTTGTTCGCTCGGGTGGTGAAATGGCAGACACGTACGTTTGAGGGGCGTATGCCGAAAGGCATGGGGGTTCAAGTCCCCCCCCGAGCACACCGTTTCAATTTAATTCCAGCTATAAGTGACTTATATCTAAGCACTACGATGACTCCGCTTTTTACGTAAAAACGAAAACATTAATATTTTTCACTTTTTTCGTCGTCACAACGACGAAAAGTCAAACAACCGAAGTGAAAAAGTTTCGTCGTCAGGATGGACCTTTGCCTGTCCATGAACTCGCCGGAATCTAGCTCCCCGAGCAGAGATGACACCTAAGACCAGGCGCTTAAGTACTTCCTACGAACTACGCAGCCTCGTTCGAACATTCTCTCTCTTAATCGGCCCATAGACTCTGCAGGAACGACTTATACCGCGTCCCAACGAAAGCACTTCCGCCTCTATCGCTTGCATGCGGCTAAGATAGCAGGTTACCCAAGGCCGATTTTCTCGAAATTTCCGCTGCCTGTAATTTGAACTTCGTGCTCCAACGCCGCGGAACATAATCGATAAGCGGACCGCCGCAAATTCCTCTCCGGCCAAGGAAAAATCGCTGCCCAGCAAATCCGCGTTAGCCCATGAGTGGGGAGCCCCAACGCAGCTGCCCGAGCTGCGGTAACGAGTTGCTGGAGCAATGGGATTCTGTCCGGTCTGCGCCTCGGAGCGCTCTCGCTGACGGGGTTGAGTCTGGCGAGTCTTCTTTTTCCGCCGATACGACCAAACCACAAGACCACAACAGTCGGTGCAACGCTTCAGCATTACGAATTGGTCAAAGGCGAAGACGGGAAACCGCTCGAGTTGGGTCGCGGTGCAATGGGTGTCACTGACAAGGCCTTCGACATCGATTTGCGCTGCACCGTGACCCTGAAAGGAGTGTGGGGCAAATCGTCGGCAGTGCTTGATCTTGAGATCCAGATACTATACACACACTTCCGACGATGCCAGTTGCTGAATCTAAAGTGCCACTATCGTACCGTTAAGTTTCACAAAGATGTTATGAAGAAATCACGTCGTAATTCACTTCTATGGTTATGGAATGAATCCACTGTGACACTTCCCGCTGAGGAGCCAGAGACAAACGGTATTGATGTCTCGACGACAAGTGAAACCTGTGGCACTCCAGACGTAACAGAAACGCCTCTTCACTCTCTCGAAACAGACTCTTCAGTAAAACTAGCGTCCTCGCGTGGCAAACCCGTTGAGAGTCTTTCCGGGATCGGTCTCAACGAACGTGAAGGTATTGCCGTCCGGCGTAAAGTAAGCATCAAAATTTATCGTTTCGCTAGGCGTGATCAAACTCAGCGACACGCTACCATCTTTATTGACCGTGAAGGTGCCATTGAGCAGGAGCCGACTGACGATTGTACCTCCGAATGAGGACGACCGTAGCATGGTTATCTTCCCGTCGGCAAAGAAAGTCAACTGTGCGGCCGAACAAATGGGGGTGCCGGAGATATAGCCACTAGCTTCGAAGGCGTAGGTTCCGTTCGGGATGCCCGGCCTGAAACAAGGACTCTCGTCGCCTTGATTATTCTGAGCATACGCCAGTGCAGGGAGAATCAAGGTGGCTGCTACTAAACTGCACAGCATTAATCTTGTGTTCATATTTTTGAGTTCTTTCTTTGTTAATTTTAATGTGTTCATACTATTGTTTGGATGGTTTCTGTGGGTTTCTCAGGTAAAAGCTTTTCTTCAAACGGAGCGGAATAAACTGGCCCTCTTTCCGCACTGCATTTTGTCGGAGTTGGTTAGGTTCCTCTATTTGCCTTCATCTGTTTACACAAGGATTGGGAGCGCCGAGTTTCAGCCGTCTCGAAAGAATTTTTCGTGATACCAGCGTTCAGTACCACCGACAAACTGAAATGCTCGCCGAAAACGGCAGCCGGTTCGGCCAGCATCTGCCGATCTTGGCTTAAGTGCGATAAACCCCCGAGTCGCGTAACTGCTCCCGCGGGCTTTGATGATCACACGACCAGGCGCGACTACTACTTCAAGACCAGAAACGCAGCGTGGGAATTTCGATTGCGCATCAAACGCTTGCAGAGGTCCGTTCTTTCCTAGATACCGCAAAAACTTCTGATTCACTTGAGCACAAACTTTACAAGGTTGGCTCATTGATTTCGCCTACGGCAGAGAACAGCGGGCGCTTGTTCTAAACCCTTTCGAAGACATTGATCGGCCCGAAGTGGCGAGCCCACCACTGGTCGCCACTGCGCGCATAGATGACCACCTTATAATCTTGGGGATTGACGCCGCCGACAGTGCCTTTGATCGGCTCCGAGGCCATGCTCTCGTCCGGGGGATCCGTCGGCAACTCGTGATGGCGATCTCTTACGGTGCGAGTTCCGGATGTTGTCGAAGCGTTTCGGTCAACGCTTCCAGGAGGGGTTGTTTTTCCGCCTTGGTCAAATCTGCCTTGGCGACTGCAGTCGAATCCGCCCAATTGATCTTTCCCTGACCCACAGTGATCAGCCGTACGTAAACGTCCACCGCATTGTCCTTTCTGCCTGCCGCCCAGTTGGCGGCGGCTTGGCCTGCGAGGAGATGGCTGGATGGATTTTCCCCTGAAGCCAACAATTGTTCGGAGGTCTCGAATGCAGCGACTGCCTCAGTGTTGCGATGAAGATTCAACGTGGCCCAACCTTGGTATACGTACAGGTCAGGCTCCTTTGGAAAGCGAACTCTTCCTTGCCCGAAAATGGAGTCACAAAGATCGCTTTTCCCCACCTCAGCGGCCAGGTATCCGACTTGAGCAAAATCGTCGCTTGCGGCATCGGGACCCGCCACAATCACCTGCCATTCCTGTAATGCGTCCTCCGACCGGTTCAGATCGGTAAGACAAGCTACTCTCAATCGACGTGCGGGAAGAGAGGTCGTGTCGAAGGCGAACGCCTTGTCTGCAGCCTCAAGGGCCAGGTAAGGCCGGCGCTGGTCGCGCAACATTTCGCCGGCCTTGGTGCAGATTGCGCCGTCCTTCGGTAAGCGCTTCAGAGCCTGCGAGCGGAGAAAATCGGCACCGGCGGAATCCTCGGCATATTTCGCCATTGCGAGCTCCGGCAGGGGCGGCTCGGGAAGGCTGCAAAAGCATTCGTCGCCAGGGATTCGGGCACGCTCGGAATCGAGACGATCTGGTTATCGAGCCAAGTGGCATTGTTCATTTTGCTATCTGGGAAAATCGTCCGTTCTTCGATCGGGCTGCAGAACCATCGGATAAAACGACTCATAAGCTCATCGTCCTTGGCAGAATCCCGCACCTGCGTGATCAGCTCAAACCTACGTCCGGACGGAATCGCTGTGAGGGAACCGTCCTCGGAGATTTCGAGCCCGCTTGCCAATTCCGAGAGCAGTCCAACTTGCCGAAGAGCCTGAGATTCCACCATCAAACGGGCCAGTGACCGAGCGACGGTAGCATCCCAGAGCCGCGCGGTTTTGTCGCGGCTCACCGTCAGGATCCACGCCCCGTCGGGACTGAAGATCGCGGAACTGACTTCGCTCTCATGCTGGAAGGTGGCCCCGAAAGTGTGCGTGAGCCACGATTTCTCCTGTGCGGCGGAAGTAGCTTCGCCCTCATGTTGGAAGGTGGCTAGCAGCTTGCCGGAGCTCCCATCCCAGAGCCGCGCGGTTTTGTCCCAACTCGCCGTCAGGATCCGTGCCCCGTCAGGACTGAACACCGCGGACCTGACATAGCCCTCATGCTGGAAGGTGGCCAGCAGCTTCCCCGAGCCCCCATCCCAGAGCCGCGCGGTTTTGTCCCAACTCGCCGTCAGGATCCGTGCCCCGTCGGGACTGAAGTCCGCGGAATTGACAGGGCCCTCATGCTGGAAGGTGGCCAGCAGCTTCCCCGAGCTCCATCCCAGAGCCGCGCGCTTCCGTCCGCGCTCGCCGTCAGGATCCGCGCTCCGTCGGGACTGAACTCCGCGGAACTGACCTCGCTCTCATGGTGGAAGGTGGCCAGCAGCTTTCCGGAGCCCCCATCCCAGAGCCGCGCGGTTTTGTCCGCGCTCGCCGTCAGGATCCGCGCCCCGTCGGGACTGAACACCGCGGAATTGACCCCGCTCTCATGCTGGAAGGTGGCCAGCAGCTTCCGGAGGCCCCATCCCAGAGCCGCGCGGTTTTGTCCGCGCTCGCCGTCAGGATCCGCGCCCCGTGGGGACTGAACACCGCGGACCTGACTTCGCCCTCATGCTGGAAGGTGGTCAGCAGCTTCCCGGAGCCCCCTTCCCAGAGCCGCGCGCTTCTGTCCGCGCTCGCCGTCAGGATCCGCGCTCCGTCGGGACTGAACACCGCGGAATTGACCCCGCTCTCATGCTGGAAGGTGGCGAGCAGCTTTCCGGAGCCCCCTTCCCAGAGCCGCGCGGTTCTGTCCGCGCTCGCCGTCAGGATCCTCGCCCCGTCGGGACTGAACACCGCGGACCTGACTTCGCCCTCATGCTGGAAGGTGGCCAGCAGCTTCCCGGAGCCCCCTTCCCAGAGCCGCGCGGTTTTGTCCCAACTGGCCGTCAGGATCCGCGCCCCGTCGGGACTGAACACCGCGGAAGTGACCCCGCTCTCATGCTGGAAGGTGGCCAGCAGCTTCCCCGAGCCCCCTTCCCAGAGCCGCGCGGTTTTGTCCCAACTCGCCGTCAGGATCCGCGCCCCGTCCGGACTGAACACCGCGGAATTGACCCCGCTCTCATGCTGGAAGGTGGCCAGCAGCTTCCCGGAGCCCCCTTCCCAGAGCCGCGCGCTTCTGTCCACGCTCGCCGTCAGGATCCGCGCCCCGTCGGGGCTGAACACCGCGGAATGATCTCGCTCTCATGCTCGAAGGTGGTCAGCAGCTTCCCGGAGCCCCCATCCCAAAGCCGCGCGGTGTTGTCCGCGCTCACCGTCAGGATCCGCGCCCCGTCCGGACTGAACACCGCGGAACTGACCTCGCTCTCATGCTGGAAGGTGGCCAGCAGCTTCCCCGAGCCCCATCCCAGAGCCTCGCGGTTTTGTCCGCGCTTACCGTCAGGATCCGCGCCCCGTCCGGACTGAACACCGCGTCGTTGACCTCATTCTCGATGGTGAAAGGTGGCCGAGGAGCTTGCCCGAGCCCGCGTCCCAGAGCCTGGCGGTGTTGTCCGCGCTCGCCGTCAGGATCCGCGCCCCGTCCGGACTGAACGCCGCGGAATTGACCTCGCTCTCATGCTGAAAGGAGGTGATGCAGCTTGCCGGAGGCCGCATCCCAGAGCTTGGCGGTCTTGTCCCCGCTTGCTGTCAGGATCCGAGCCCCGTCCGGACTGAACACCGCGTGAATCACGTCGACCCTGATGGGCAAAGGTGGCGAGGAGCTTGCCCGAAGCCGCATCCCAGAGCTTGGCAGTTTTGTCTCCGCTTGCCGTCAGGATCCGAGCACCGTCGGGACTAAACACCGCAGTCTAAACCGCATCCTGATGGACAAAGGAAGCGATGGGCAGCGGCAGTTGTCACCTTCCAACGGTCCAGAATCAGTTCTTGGAAGAACCTTTCCGAAGCGATCTGGTTTTTCGGATCGAATTCACCGCTCGCGCCAATAGGGCGATCCCTTCATTCCATTGACCGAGGCGAAACTGTCGTCGGCCTGGTTGAAGCTCGCCCAACTCGCTTCCTCCAGCAGGGCGCCGAGTTCGCGATTCTTTGCCTCCAGGTTACGCTGCGCGGTGACTGCATCTTGCTTTTCTTTTCGGCTTCTACGCGTCCAGTGAATCCGAAATAAGCACCGATTGACGCCGCGCATAACAAGACAAAACAACTAACCGCAGCGGCATACCTGGAATTGAACGCGCTCTGGCCTGCTCCGCCGCTTTCGCTCACGCGAGCTCGCTTTTATATAGTCGATCTCTTCCCGACTCAGAGACGTTTGAATTCCTTGACCAATCGTTCACCCTCAGCCACAGGAAGTCCCGGTCCAAGCAAGTCATCCTTCTGTCTTCCGCGACTGACCCAGAGTCTCAAGCTCGAATCGAGGCGATCCCGCATCCGCAGAAACTCCCGATTCTCAGCGAGCCAGCTTTTTACGCGAACCCATTCGCGCAGCAGCGCTTCGTGCGCAACGCACACGGTAACCTCTCCCTGCGGATCGGTGTCTGCCACCAACAGCCGTTTCTCAATGAATAGATCAACAAGGCCTTTCGCACCGGCTCTCTCGTCGATCCCCTCCGTGGCGACGAAATCACGGTAAGGCACCGTTCGCCGGTTGGGGACTTCCTCTTCGCCCTGACCCAAAGTGACCAGATGCCGCATCACCAAAGGAAACGCCCTTTGTTCCTTGACGCTCAGTGTGCTGAATACCGCTTCGGCGTGCATGGCGAGCGCGCCTTTCAATTCCCCCAGTTCGCGATAATCCGACCAGCGCAGCAATTCATCGCCCCGGGGGCTCTGCTGGTCATAGAGCAACGACAAAACATGCTCGAGCAACGGCAACGATTCCGGTGTGGCTGAGGCAGCATCGCGCAGCGCTTGATCCAGGCGTTGACCCGTCTCCAGGTCCTGCTCGAAGTGCAGACCGGCTGCTTCGGCCGGTAACTGGATCATGTTACCGATCTCCGAAGGCGTGGGCGGCCGAAGATCAAATTTTCCACTCGGCTCGGTGAGCTCGATCAAATCTGGAAACTCCTGATACGAAGCGTAAAAGTCACTCCGTAACGTCGCCAGGACAAAGACTCGGCCGCTCCGAACCAAACCGGCAAGCGCAGAGATATACTTCTGGCGAACCTCCAGCGAAAACCCACCGGTGAACAATTCTTCCAACTGGTCAACCACCAACGCCAAACGGGCTTTCGGCAGCTCGAACCGCTCCCTCTGCCGTCGAGCCACATCTGCTTCGTCCGATCTTCCCGAGCTCCGGAGTTGGCGCTCTTTTTCCTCCAGGAAATGGCAACGCTGGATTTTCCATTCCCGCGCGCCGTGATCAAGCGCGTCCCGGACCCGCAGAGCAACGCTGTCGGAGTGTGCCCTCAGTTCGCCCCCAAGGTCGCGGACTGCGTTCTGTGATTCCGGGTCCTGCAAGGCCGGTAACGCACAGGGCTCCAACAGCGCGGCCGCCAAGGCATCGAAGCAATCACCGCCACTTCCACCGGCTCCTGGTCTGGTTACCGACCACCGCCAAAGTCCGATCCCTTCAATCGTTTCGGGTTGCGTTAAGAGTGGAAGCACGCCGGCGCGCACCAGCGAGCTT
>CAWEGF010000027.1:0-83090 GCA_963808535.1 uncultured Verrucomicrobiae bacterium
CGAAACCTGAGGAATAGATCGTATGCTGGAAGAACCCGCAAGAATCGTTGTTTGGCTGGCTCCCATTGTTATCCTGGCCGTTATCCTCCTGCCGCAGATGGTTCGCATTCTGCGCGAATACGAGCGGGGAGTTATTTTCCGTCTGGGAAAACTGCTGGGCATCAAAGGACCCGGAGTAATTTTTCTGATCCCAATTGTCGATCGGATGGTGAAGATGGATCTTCGGGTCGTGACCATCGATGTCCCGCGCCAGGAAGTGATGACGCGAGACAACGTGCCGATGACCGTGGACGCGGTGGTCTATTTTCGGGTCGTCGATCCGGCGGCGGCGGTGGTGCAAGTGGAGCAATACTTGAAAGCGACCTGGCTCATTTCCCAGACCACTTTGCGGAGCGTACTGGGCCAGGCTGAGTTGGATGAATTGTTGTCCCAACGCGATAAGATCAATCTCCGACTACAAGAGATCATTGATCGGCAGACCGAGCCGTGGGGAATCAAGGTCACGGCGGTGGAAGTGAGGGATGTCGTTTTGCCTGATAGTATGAAGCGAGCGATGGCCGGACAGGCGGAGTCTGAGCGAGAGCGTCGCTCAAAAATTATCAACGCCGAAGGCGAGTTTCAGGCGGCGGAAAAACTGGTGCAGGCGGCTACGATGATTGCTGCGCAGCCAATCGCCTTACAACTCCGGTTTTTACAAACCATGAAGGAAATTTCTAGCGAACATAACACCACGACGTTCCTGCCGGTGCCGATTGACCTTTTTACACCGTTTATTAGAAAATCTGAGGACTCAAAGGTAAAGGAATCATAGTCGCACTCGGATAGTTCGAGATGGGATCGATGGTATACTGAGGAAAATCAAATTGCCCACCTGCCGGGTTCATGGAGAGCTGCATTTTATTCATCTCGGCGCCTCCGAAAATGGTCGCAAAGGAAGTATCAGCCGCGTCTCTGCCGTGTCCAATGCGGACAAAACTTGATTGCGGAGCCAGGCGAGTCGGATCGAAGATGACCCAACGTCCGCCGAGAAAGGCTTCAATATAGGCATGAAAGTCCGGTGGATTCAGGCCGTAAGCATAGGCACTAACAAATCGGGCCGGAATTCCTAAGGCACGGCAAAAGGCGATAGCCAGGTGAGCGAAATCACGACACACCCCGACCAGTTCGGTTACCGTGTCGAAGGCGGAAGTCGTGGGAGTCGTCGTTCCGGACAGATATTCAATTCGATCGTAGATCCAATTGCAAATCCGGGTGACCCGATAGAAACCAGGCTCATTTTGATTGAACTCGCGCCTGGCTAACCGGGCGAGTAAATCAGACTGGCAAAAGCGACTTGGATACATAAAAACCAAGGCTGCGGCCGGAATTTGTTCGAACAGCGGCACTTGAAGCCGGGCAGGATCTCCGAGCAATTCATGTGTCACCTCTACGCCGGCTTGGTAGATCAATTCGACCGAACCACGTTGGGCGGTTGCCCGGTGATAGCGTCGACCCCCGATCACCAATTCTTGGCAGGACTCCGTCCCTAGAATTTCGAAATGCTCAGTAACGACGTGCTGGAAAAGATTCTTGGCCGTCGCCACGTTGAAGAGAAAAGAGGCTGGTCCGGAGAGTTCATAGCCCAGGCGACATTTGATCTGGAACTCCATGCGAACAACGACCCAGCAACCCGATTTTCAAATAAGGCCGAAAGAAAAATTGAAGCGCGAAAAACTAATTCAGTTTTGGGTCCCGGCGATATCGATGACCTGCCGAGCGAACGCGCTATCCACGGCTTTGGAAAAGACAACCGTACCGAACTTCAACAATTTCCCTTCGGTGGTGCGGATAAACTGAAAAAGATACTCAGCAACTTCATCCACCCGGCCATAATCGGCACGTCCGCGCAAGGTAGAGGCATGCTTGCCCCAGGTCATCAGCTCGATTTCGTGTTGATTTCTGCGTTTTGATTTCAGCTGCTCGCGCCAATAATCAACCTCTTCCGGTGTGGACAAGGACAACACCCGAACGGCGCCGTCCCGGATCAAAGCTGTTCTTCGCTCCCAATACTCAGCGTTCATCTTCACGGTGTAGAACTTTGGATATGGGGTAACCGGCCAGGTGATTTGGTTGAACGGACCGGTTACCTAATGGGCCAAACCTGAACCAATCTTCCGGACTTACAACCCTCGGCTTGAAGGAAATTTTTTAGCGGATCACTTTTTCAGTTTCCACATCAAACAAAGAGACTTTCTCCAAGTCGAGTTGGACCGTGACCTGTTCGCCGAGGTGGAATAAATGTTCGCCGTGAATTCGGGCGATCAAGTTGCCAGTTCCAGCTTTCAAGTAGACCAGCGATTCCGAACCCATCGGCTCGGAGATATCAATGGTCAAAGTCACTGGTACACTCGAGCCATCTTTCGGCTCATTCGTAATGTGTTCAGGGCGGATTCCGAAAACGATTTCTTTATCGACGTAGGCGGCGGCCAGTGGTTCGAGCCGGCCTTTAAGAGGAAAGGTGAGGGCGTTTTTCTCTCCCGATTCGACAAAAAACAAACCATCGGCGCGCCGTTGGACCTTCCCCTTGAGGAGGTTCATCGGCGGACCGCCAATGAAGCCGGCGACAAAGAGGTTATCGGGTTGCCGGTACAAAGTCAGCGGGTCGGCGACCTGCATGATAAGGCCGTCGCGCAAAACGCAGATCCGGTCGCCCATGGTCATTGCTTCGACCTGGTCATGGGTCACATAGATCATGGTCGCGCCCAATTCAGCGTGTAACCGGGAGATCTCCGAGCGCATCTGAACGCGCATCTTGGCATCCAGGTTGGAAAGTGGTTCGTCGAAAAGGAACACGATCGGACTTCTCACGATGGCGCGGCCAAGAGCAACCCGCTGGCGTTGACCGCCAGAAAGCGCGTGCGGTTTGCGCTCGAGCATATGGTCGAGGCCCAGAGCCTTGGAGGTTCGTCCAACGATCTCGTTGATGAAATCTTTCTTCTTCTTCGCCAATTGCAGGCCGAACGCCATGTTGTTGAAGATGGTCATATGCGGATAGAGCGCATAATTCTGGAACACCATCGCGATCCCGCGATCTTTCGGTTCCAGTTCGTTCACCACGCGACCACCGATCGAGATGGTGCCACTGGTGATTTTTTCGAGACCGGCAACCATTCGCAGCGTAGTCGACTTCCCGCATCCGGAAGGTCCCACCAACACCATGAATTCACCGTTCTCGATATTTAAGCTGATATTTTTGACTGCGGTGAACGTCGGTCGGCCTCGATCGTCCACGTAGGTTTTTACCAAATCCTTGATTTCTACTGAACCTTCACTCATGGCATCTCGTTTCTGCGTTCGAAATTTGTCTTACGACGCGTGAGCAGCCTGAGCGCTCACGCGCTAAGAGTCTACTCTTCTCGGTGAGGTTCTCTCATATTCTTTTCCAAGGGTTCCGGTTGCTTTTAGCTATGGCTGAGAGATTTAGGGAGGAGAGAAAAGAGAAGAGGAGAGAAGAGGAGAGAAGAGGAGAGGTTTAACCACAGATTTCACAGATTACACAGATTAGGAAAATGGGGTGGCGTTTTGGCGGCTGACGGCTTGGGCGGGTAAGACGCACTTCTTTACGAGTTTTGTTCTCGCGAAGGGCGTTGGGAAGACGAGCCTCTCCTTTCGCCCCAAAACCGTCATCCGCCAAACGCCAACTCCAATTTCTTAATCGGTGTAATCTGTGAAATCTGTGGTTTAAAAATTCCTTAAATCTCACGGCGATAGACGCTCGATCTGCCAGGTGCCGTTCGCAAGTTGGGTGTAGAGAAAACGATCGTGCAATCGATTTTCGCGACCCTGCCAGAATTCAAAACGCTGCGGAACCAGCAGGTATCCACCCCAAAAGTCTGGGAGCGCCGGGTTGCTTCCCTGGAGCTCCGTTTTGAGGGCCGAAAGGCGCTCTTCCAGAATTTCCCGGCTCTCGACGACCGAGCTTTGCTTTGAAACGATGGCCCCCAGGCGGCTTCCGATGGGCCGGCGATCAAAATACGCCTTGGACTCCTCCCGCCCGACTTTTTTGACGATCCCTTCGATTTGAATCTGTCGTTCCAGCCATGGCCAATGGAAGTTCAAAGCCGCGCTAGGGTTTTCTGCCAATTGCTGGGCCTTTCGGCTTTCGTAATTGGTGAAAAACTTCATTCCTTGGGCATCAAACCCCTTGAGCAAGACGACGCGAGCGGACGGCGCCCCTGTTCGTGAGGCGGTCGCCAACGTCATCACATTGGGTTCCCGATCACCTGCGGTTTGCACCGATTCTTCAAACCAGACTCTAAATTGCTCGAACGGATCCGGAGACAAATCCGTTCGATGGAGCCCGGATAAGGTGTATTCCTTCCGCAATTCAGCAACGTCCATAGTTTCCGAACTAATTCCGGATTGCCGACCTTGTCGAGCGCGCACCGTACGGAATGCGTCCCGCTTTCCCTCTTCGGCTGGAGCATCAGCGGAGCAATTTAGGCATTACAGAAGGTCACTCCTGGCAAGTTGCGCCCCAAAGGGGCTAGAGGATTCAGCCCAAGGTTTTAACCTTGGGAAACGACCATCAAAAGCGACCCGCCCTGAAAGGGCGCCAGATCAAACGTCCTAACAAGGCGGAAATAGGATCCAATCGCCGGGTAGCCGGATCTCTCGCCCCTTTCAGGGCGAACCGTTTTATTTTGTGGATTCGCAGGGTTGAAACCCTGGGCTAAACCCTGGGCTCAGTTCTCTAGCCCCTTCGTCGGGGCATTGCTTTACGGTACGGAAAGCGTGCCGCTTTCCCCACGCGCCCTTTGCACCATCTACCGTCTCGGTCCAAATTTCGACGTGACCCGCCTGAAAGCCCTCCCGGCTCCTGTTTTTGATCTCGAGAAAACACTGAATTCGGGACAGGTGTTTCATTGGACGCCCCATCAAAAAGGGTTTGTTGGAACGATCGCGGACGAGGCGGTCTACCTGGAGCAACAGGGAGAATCGATCCGAGTTTGGGCAGGCCAAGAGCGATTGGTCGGGCGGTACCTTTCCCTGGATCATCCGATGGTGGAAATTCTACGAACCTTTCCGCCCGACCCGGCGATCAAACAAGCCGTCGATTATGGTCGGGGACTGCGAATAATCCGACAACCTACCTGGGAATGTCTGGCCACCTTTCTGACTTCGGCTCTCAAGCAGGTACAACACATCCGAGCCATCTCCCTGGCCATCCGAGCGCGTTTTGGCCGCAGACTGCAACGGGACGAGATTGAGGTTTTTACCTACCCGGGTCCTGAGGAGGTGGCAAAAATTCCGTTGGCGAAACTGCTCGAATGCAAATTGGGATTCCGGGCGGCCAATCTGATCGCCAGCGCCAAGATGGTGGCCTCGGGGGCGGTGGATCTGGATCGACTTGGCCGCCTGTCAACAGAAGAGGCGCGAGCGGCACTTTGCGAGCTGCCGGGCGTGGGCGAAAAAATCGCCAACTGCGTTTTGTTGTTTGCCTATGAGCGGCTCGATGCCATGCCCGTCGATGTTTGGATCGCCCGGGTCCTGACCGAGGTCTATTTCCCGGGGCGAGAAAAAGTACCGCTGCGCGAATTAAAATTGTTCGCGGCCGACTATTTCGGTTCTTATGCCGGTTATGCACAACAATATTTGTTTCATCACTGGCGACTGACGTACCGAAGAAGGCCATGATTCAAGTAGCTCTTTGCCCAAGTGAGATTCGCAGATTTGCCGCGACGGACCTCAGCGAGGTGACCGCGGTGGTGTTCGATGTCCTGCGAGCGACCTCCACTATCGTCACCGGCCTGGCTTCCGGAGTTGAGGCCATCATTCCGGTTCGTACGGTGGAAGAGGCGCGCGAATGGAAGCTGAAAGATCCTGATCTGTTATTGGCCGGAGAAAGAGGCGGCTTGCCTCCCAAGGGGTTCGATCTCGGGAATTCGCCGGAAGAATTTGAGAAACTGAAAGGACGGCGTGTGGTGATGACGACCACCAACGGAACCGCCGCCATCCAAAGTGTCCAAAAAGCGTCCAAAGTATTGATCGGGGCACTGCTGAATATCGACGCCTTGGCGAATTATCTATTTACCCATCCCCCCAAGAACCTGTTGCTGGTTTGTGCCGGGACAGGCGATGAATTCAGTTTGGAGGATGCGATGGCCGCCGGTGCGCTGGTGGTCCGGCTTTCCGATGACCAAAGATTGTCAGATTCGGCGATTATCACCCGCAGCCTTTACGAGCAAGTGGGCGATGATTTGCACGAATGGCTTAGACAAACGCAAAACGGCAAAGCGTTAAGGAAAATCGGCAAAGACGCGGACATTACCTGGTGCGGAAAGCTCTCGGTCTTCGACCTGGTATGCCAGTTCAAAGGCGACATGATCACTTCCTCGACAGACTGAAGAGAGTGGAAGTGTGAGTGTTGGTGGTAGTTTAATCGTGCTCGTACTCGTCGTCGTTCTCGTTCTCGATTTTCCGGTTTGGCGGGGGGTGGCAATCGTTTTCCGGCTCCTATGCTCGGTGAGAAATCGATAACGAGCACGATGCGAGAGGGGAGGAAAAACCAAAAGCTCGAAGAGTTTGTTCCTCAAGGTGAAAGCTCAAATCGCACCGGAAGCTCTCTTCAACCATCACCAACACTGTAACTACTACTCGCTCTGGCTTTCAATCGTGCTCGATTCGCAGATTGGCGCGGGGTGGCAAAATCGTTTTCAGGTGCCGCTGCTCCGGAGAAACCGATAACGAGCACGAGAACGATTACGAGCACGATGGTAGGGGAGGGATCAATCGAAAATATCTTCCGGGAAACCGGAGGTAATCCGGGACGGATTACGTACTTTGTCCCCCAAGATAGAAGCTGAAAACAAAAACAGCAGCTCTCAACTACCACCACCACTTTCACTACCAGTCGTGCCCCCCGCCGAGTAATCGCTTGAGGTACTCCGGCAGCGGAACTAGTCTACGCGGGTTTTTCGATGTCGGACCGAAAAAAGATCATTATAGCGATCGTTGGATCGCTCATTTTGCACGTCATATTCATCCTTGGTTCAAGCAAGGTGATGTCACTTTGGCCTGATGTGACGCCTCCGGAACCAAAGGTCGAGGATACGCCTCTGCAGATGACAATGGAGGACACTTCGCCCCCGGAGGAAAAAGCGCAGACGCAGGAACGCCAATACCTGCGCACCAATGACGACCAGAAGACCGATCAAAAACCTCCGGATTCCATGTTTGAATCCGACAAAGACACCGCGGCTGCCAGTGAACAACCAGCCAAGGGCGAGGCGCCGCTCCCCACCCAGGAAGGAAAGGAAACGCCGGACGACCTGGGCTTCAAGGACGAACAATATTCGTTGGCTGACAAAGGACAGGCTTTTTCCACTAATCCGGGCCTCCAGGCTCAGCCGCTACCTCAGCAAAAAGAAGAGAAAAAGGACGAGCCCAAACCGGTCGAAAGTCCTAGCCCAACCCCGACCCCTCCGCCCACCCCTCCGCCCACCCCGACTCCCCCACCGACTCCAACGCCAACTCCGACTCCTGCCCCGACGGCAACGCCAACTCCGGCACCCACCGCCACGCCGGAGATGGTTCCTTCCGACGAAGAAATGGCCATGCTCCGGCCGGCGCCGATTCCCCGGCCGACTCCGCCCCCTCGAAGAGAACAAACCAATCCCCTTCGCCCGAGTGCTCCGGCCACCGCTTATCGCCAGGAGCAGCGAACGACGCGGATGCAGGGTAACATCAACAACCGCGGGAGATCTTCGATCGCCGCCCTGGGAACGCCCCAGGGGAGGTTTGAAAAGGCGGTCCAAGATGCGGTTGGTTCAAGATGGTACTACTATGTGCGGGAGCGGGGTGACTTGATCAATATCGGCACCGTGCAGATTAGATTTTATGTGCGCCCGGACGGAAAAGTGGAAGATGTGAAAGTGCTCCGTAATTCGTCCAATGAAAGTTTAGCCTCCACGTCATTGCAATCGATCATTGAAGCCAACATTCCACCGATGCCCGATGACCTCGCTCCAACGCTCACTGGAGACCGGATGGAGTTTACGATGAGCTTTAATTTTACCTACTAAGCCATGTTTCAATTAGCACTGTTCGAAAACACCCAGGATTTCTTCGTCAAAGGCGGCGTCTTTATGGCGGTCCTGCTGGTCTGCTCCTTTGTCGCCTTTACGGTGATCCTTTTGCGCGCGTTTGCCTTGCGGCGTCGGGCGGTCATCCCGACCTTGATCGAGAGGGAGATCAACAAGATCCGGCCGGGCGAGGATCCCGAGCATTTGCGCCATCTGATCCAAGATGATACCTCGCCTCTTTCCCGGATCGTAGAGGTGGCCGTCCGTCCTTACAATACAACGAAACAGGAGACCTTGGAGGTCGTTCAGTCGCGGGCGCGGCAGGAGATCGTTCGGCTGGAGAGCGGCCTTTTCATCCTGGAGATCGTGGTTGGCATCGCCCCATTGCTCGGGCTGCTCGGCGCGGTCACCGGCTTAGTCCGAGTCTTTGCTAATATCGGCTCCGGAGCGATGTCCACCGCGGATCTTAAGGGTATTGCTTCCGGAATTGGCGAAGCGTTGAGCACGACGATCGTCGGTTTAGCGATCGCCATCGCAGCACTGATCGCCTTCAGTTACTTTTCCCGAAGAGTCGAGCGGTTGGCCGTTGAGATGGAGTCTTTGCTGATCGATCTGACCGAAAAAATCTTTAGCGGCCATCGGGCACGGGAGACCTTTGCCGCCGAGGGAACTTCGCTCGAGGGCGCCACGCGATGAGGTTCTATGTGAAGCGGAAACGAACTCCGCAGATCATCATTGTCTCCATGATCGATATCTTCGCGATGTTGCTGATCTTTTTTATCGTCACTACGACGTTCAAGACGGCGCAAACGGAACTGTCGATCAAGCTGCCCGAGTCCAAGACGGCCACCCAGGCTGAGAACCCGGCTGATCCCATCGTATTGGCGATCACCTCCGACGAAAAGATTGTCTTGGGTGATCAACCAATCAAAAGCGTCGACGACCTGGCGAGCGCCCTCCAAGACTTACAAAAGAAGTCGCCAGATCGTCCCCTGGCCATGAAAGCGGATCAAAAGGTTTCGTTCGGTTTTCTCGTGCAGGTCCTCGATTCTTTAAAAAAGGCCGGAGTCAAGAACTTGCCCACATTCACCAAGGCGCCCGATCAGAAATGATTCGAGATATCGTTTTTTACGGAGAACCTGTGCTTCGCAGCAAAGGGAAACAAATTGAAAAGGTCGACGAGGAGATTCGCCTGCTGGCCGCGGATATGCTCGAAACGATGTATGACGCCAACGGGGTCGGGCTGGCGGCGCAACAAGTGGGGCGCGCCCTGCAACTGACGGTGATTGATGTGAGCGACGCCGAAAGCCGCCCCAGCCAAATGTGGATTGACGGCCAAGAGGTAGATCCGAATGAACACATGCCCATGATCTTGATCAATCCGGAGCTGCAGATGGGTGAAGAGCTGGAGATTGGCACCGAGGGATGCCTGAGTTTTCCGGAGATTACTGCCGAGATTCCACGCTCGGCCAAGGTTAGAGTCAAGGCGCAGGATCTGGAGGGAAAGCGCATCGAATTTGAAGCCGCGGGCTTGTTGGGTCGCGCCGTTCAGCATGAAACCGATCATCTGAATGGAATTTTGTTCATCGATCGAATGTCTTCAGCGTCCAAGGCCTCGTTGGCCGGCAAACTGAAGCGGTTGGCGTCCGAGTCCAAAAAATGATCCGTGATCGGACATTCAGCGAATTTTCGGCCGAAAGTTCGCTGGAGCCGAATGCGGCATCGGCCGCCGAAACGGAAGCGCGTATAGATCCGCTTGAGCGAGTCCACCGTCCCTTCAATTGGTTTCGCCGGGAGAAAGTGCCCGGATCCTGGTGCATCGCTTTAGCCGTGATCCTGTTGGTCTACTTGTTCAGTTGCGGGGTCCCAAGGTTATTCGATCAGATCGATGGACAATACGCCGGCGCCGCCCGGGAAATGATGGCACGTGGTGACTGGCTGACCCCGACCCAGAACGGAGTACCGAGGTTGCAGAAACCGCCCTTGGTCTATTGGTGCGAAACTCTTTCGATGAGCGTCTTTGGCGTCAACGAGTTCGGGGCGCGCTTTCCCGTGACTCTCGCCACCATGGGCTGGTTTCTGGCCACCGGTTTGCTGGCGCGGCGTGTGGTGGGCACCTGGGCGGCCGGCTTGGCCGGGGCACTGATCTTAGCGATGTTTACCGGCACCTTTTTCTTTACTCACCTGGTGATGCCGGAGCCGTTTTTGAGTTGTTTTCTGGTCTTTTCATTCTGGGCGCTCCTGAAAGCCGTGGAAGCGGAAAAACTTCCGGAGCGCCATGGCGAGGTCAATCGATGGCTGATGACTGTCTGGGCATTCATCGCGCTGAGTACCCTTTCCAAAGGCATCCATGGATTGCTGATTCCGGTCAGCGCGACCTCGATTGCCGCGTGGTGGCGGCCCGAGCTGCGGATGACCTGGCGAAAATTTCTTTGGCGACCACAAGGTTGGATCCTGCTCTTCGCGGTACTGGCACCTTGGTATCTGGCGACTGAGTGGCGCTATCCAGGCTTCCTGAAGGACCATTTCTTTAATGAACAGATCGGGTCCGCTCTGAGCCGGAGAATACCTCCGGACAGCGATCGGGTTCCTCTCTGGATTTTCTGGGCCGAACATTTGATTCTGCTTTTCCCGATTTCATTTTTGTTTCCCGCCGCCTTCGGGGCGATTCTCCAGCGACGGAAAGATCGCCGTCCGGGAATCAGCGAGGATGGAGTTCTTCTGCTGTCCTGGTTTGTCGTCGTCGCGCTTGGGATCACTTTTGCCAACATCCAGGATTACTATCTGATGATCGCCTGGGCCCCGGTCGCCACTTGGATGGCCTGGGCGGTGACCAAAAATGCGATCTCTTATCGATGGCCGGCGATCATCGTCAGCGCCCTGGGCGCCTCAGGACTGCTGGTAACGCTCTTGCTGACCGTTGGCCATGGCAGTGCCGCCAGCGATTCTTCAAGCTCACCATCGTTGATCGGAGACACCCTGCTAAACGTCTTTCAGGTTCTCCCGCCCGCGGCCTGGAGAGGTATCCTGCCGCTTCTTGCCCTGGCGTCGGGATTCGCCCTGGTGGCAGGACTATTTGTTTTTCAGTTCAACCGCCAAGGGCGTGCTGATTTTTGCCTGGCAAGTTTCGGGGTGTTCATGGCGGCGATCTTCGCGATCGGCACCCGGGCCATGCAGACCATCGAGGATCAGTTTTCGTCAGCCCGGGTGGCCCAACTTATCGATGCTCGAGCTCATCCGGAAAGCATGGTCATTGCTCAAGGTGATCCGAACGAAAAGACCACCATCTTTTTTTATTTGTTTCGACCAATCTTCTGGATGGATGGCCATCCAAATATTGAGTTCGCCACCCGCTCGCTTGGCATCGGCCGCGATCACTATTTGAGCCGGGAACAGGTGGCAAAAGCGTGGATGACCAGCGAGCAAGTGTTTCTAATTATCGAAGGAAGCGCGCTCGCGGAATGGAAAACTTATTTGGGACTTTCCTCGGAACGATCGACTCCGATCGGTGTCTGTGGGTCGAGGGTGATTCTGGTAAATCGGTAGAAGGGGCGAATTACAGGGCAGTTGCGTGAATCAGGAGTTGCAGGAGTTCAGGAGTTCAGGAGTTGCAGAATGGGGAACGAGCTTCTTGCTGGCGATGAAGTCTGCAGCTCGATTTTTTGGTCAATGGTTGGGAAAGGAGTTGCAGGAGTTGCAGGAGTTCAGGAGTTGCAGAATGGGGAAGGAGCTTCTCCTGGCAATGAAGTCTTCAGGTCGTCTCTTGCTCAATGGTTGGGAAAGGAGTTGCAGGAGTTGCAGGAGTTCAGGAGTTGCAGAATGGGGGATGCGCTTATTCCTGGCAATGAAGTCTTCAGCTCGATTTTTTGGTCAACGGTTGGATTCGATTGCGCTGGCGTAGGCAATTAGTAGCTTAGAAACCTCTTCCAAAATGGCCTCGGTATTAGCTGTTGCACCGTATCCCAAATCCTGAACCAGGATCAGATAGTAGCGGCACTCTTCGAGAGAACCTTGGGCAATGTTGAAAAACCGCGTCTTGTCACTCGCGCCCCGCTTTTTAAATCCTTCCGCAATGTTTGCAGGAATGGAAATCGCAGCGCGGCGCATTTGGGAGGTCAGACAATAGATCTCACTTCTGGGAAAAGTTGCGGTCAATGAATAGATCGCCAGAACGAAACGATGAGCCTTCTGCCACACAAACAAATCCTTGAATGTCTTTGCTGGTTTTGTCATATCGAGCAAATTGGCGCATTATTAAAACAAATCAATAATACGTTATTATTAAATGCTAAATTGTTCTATCCTCTATTCTGCAACTCCTGAACCCTGTAACTCCTTTCCCAACCATTGAGCAAAAGATCGAGCTGAAGACTTCATCGCCAGCAAGAAGCTCGTTCCCCATTCTGTAACTCCTGAACTCCTGCAACTCCTTTCCCAACCATTGAGCAAAAGATCGAGCTGAAGACTTCATCGCCAGCAAGAAGCTCGTTCCCCATTCTGCAACTCCTGAACTCCTGCAACTCCTGTAACTCCTTCCCCTAATGCTCTCCATTCGCCAACGCGTATTCTCCCTGCTCTCCCGTTGGCTCGTTCGCGTGATTTTCTCCCTCGTCTGCCGCACGAAGATTACCTACTATGGCGATCTGCCGACTGGAACAGGGTACATTTTGGCCGCCAATCATATCAGTCATTTTGATCCTCCTTTTCTGGGCTCGCGCTTTCGACGGTACGTGGATTGGATGGCCATGGAAGAGTTGTTTCGCCATCGTGGAAGTGCCCTTCTGATGGAAATGCTTTGTGCCTTCAAGGTGCGCCGCGACGGGAGCGATCGGACCGGGATTCGCACCGCGGTGAAACGACTTGAACAAGGAAGGGTGGTGGGGGTTTTTCCTGAGGGTGGGATCCGCGCCGGCCAAGGATCGGTACTGGCAGGAGCGGCTATGTGGCCCGGGGTCAGTGCTCTCTCCGTTCTCTCCGGTAAACCGATCGTCCCCGGTGTCATCATTGGAACCGATCGATTGTACGATAAGAAGAAGTGGTTTCGCTTTCGTCGGGTAAAGGTCTGGATCGGCTTTGGCGAAAAAATCTTGCCTCGACCCGATCTTCCGAAGCGAGAGGCACGTGACTTGGTGCAGAAATCCCTGGCCGAAGCATTCGTTTCGTTGAAAGAACGGCTGGTGCTTGAATTCCGGCTGTCTGAATCAGATTTGCCAACCTCTCCCCAGGCCAGAAAACGGGAGGATTACCTCCCTTGAGAGGCCAAACCGGCGCTAATAAGGTCGAGGCTTCGCTCCGAAGACACGCCGCTACCGGCATGGACGCCGCCATGTGCGCCATGATCAACGGCATCCAATGGACGTTGCGTAAACACGTTTGCACCGCGGAGGAGTTCGACGCCTATCTTTCGACCTGCGAACCGCTTTCCCGCGAACTGTTTTATCAGCTGCCAGGAACGCCGGAAGTTGTCCGAGCTGGCAATTATCTCGAGTGGCGAAGTCCCGGGCAAACCGCCTTCCTGGAAAATCAGACCGCAAGGGCCCGCATTTTTTTGACCAACCAGGGATTCCGCGCTCCCACCGTCATCTTTCTTCACGCCTTGATGTCAGCTCATGACGTCGGCTACGGCCGGATCGCGGCCCGGCTAAATCAGCGTGGGTGGAACGCGGTCTTGATGCACTTGCCATATCACTATTCCCGGGTGCCGCGCGGGCACTTTAACGGAGCGCTGGCTTTGACCGCCAATCTGTCTCAGAACGGGGAGACGTTGCGCCAAGCCGTGGTGGAAGTACGTCAATTGATACAATATCTGCGAGGGCAGGGGTGTCCGGATTTCGGCTTGATTGGCACCAGCTACGGCGGATGGGTCGGGGCCCTGGTGAGCTTCCTGGAAAAGGAGTTCCGGTTCGTCACCCTTTTGCAACCGATCGCGGACATCGAGCATGCGATTTGGGAGAGCCCCGCCTCTTCGATGATGCGAAGGACCTTACTAGCAGCCGGGATCCAGCAGGGCGCTTCCCGGCGCCACGCGCATCTAACCTCACCCTTGGATGGCCAACCGGCCTGTGAAGGAAAACGGGTCCTGATCATTGGCGGAACCTATGACACCATCGCTCCACCCGCCGGTCTGCAAAAATTGGCCGAAGTCTGGCCCGGGTCCCGGTTTGTCCTGGTCGAACAAGGCCACTTCGGCTACGCCGCGATGCGGGAGGCACTGAGGCAACTGGAGGGGGAACTTTGAAAGACAGGAGTGGCAGGAGTTCAGGAGTTGCAGAATGGGATCGCGAAGCTTGGACCATTAGCTCTTGATCTGACCCCTGCGGATTTTCCTGACCTTCGAGCCTTGAATCTCATTTCGAGATACCAGCACCACTGACACCATGGAGCAGGACTTCAGGAATTGCAGGACTCGAAAGCCAGGAACATCCCAGTAAATAAAGGCGCGTGACGATTCATAGGGGAAAATCACGTTGAGCAGGCCGCGGTGTTTCAGAGAAATCAGGAGTCAGGTTGAGAGCTGATGGTTAAGGGTTCCGTAGTCTTATTTTTCAACTCCTGAACTCCTGCCACTCCTGAATTCTTCCCCTATTCATCCCGCCCGATAATGCAGACTGACCGATCGATACACATCGCTGTTCCGTTCAGCAGAATAGAAAAAAAGCTGAATAGTGCCGGAGGATTTCTTCCATTCGTAGCCGACCACCGTCTGCATGACATCTCCCTCTGGTTTCTTGTCTTTGGCCAAGACGGCGGCGGGTCCGTACCTGGCTTCCAACGATTGACGGACGTTGTTGAGAAACTCCTCATAAGCGACCAAGTCCCAGTCGGAATGCTGGTACTGGAGTTCGACCTCCACCAGCTCCTTTTCGTTGCCGAAGTAAACAATCATTCGTTGGAGCGCCGGTTGGACCAGACCCTCAACAATCCAGGCTTGGCGTCCTTCATTGACAGACTTGTCAACGATTCGCGCTCCGGCGTGCGCGATTGCTTTGGCAATTTCTTTAGGTCCTTCCGCCCAATAAAAGCCAAAGGGTGGGTTAACCTTTTGCGAGATAACGGAGGCGGCGTTCGCCACGCCGAGCCACCCGGTCATTAGCCATAAAACCCAAACGCACACGGGCCTCATAGGGAGAAATAAATGTGCGTTAATCTAGCCCGCCTCGGTGATAATTCTTCAGGAATTTGGAGGAATTCGGGAGCACCCAACGGGCCAGCGCGCGGGAAAGTTCTAAGAAGAAAATCACCTTCGGTGGATCGCAGTGTCTTGGGAGAAGTTGCAGGATACACGGAGGGCATGACTTGCGATGTTGTCCACGGCCGGGTGAACGGGGGCGCCTCGGTGTCGACTTCCCATGCTGTAACTCCTGAACTCCTGCAACTTCTGCCTTTCCTGACCAAGTCGAGTTGACTTGGTTTTTAGGTGATTCAATTTTGAGAAATGGAGCGGGTGTTGATTTCCGATTTTAAAGCGAGATGTATTGAGCTGATCAAACGAGTTCAGACGACGCGGCAACCGCTGATCGTCACTTTGCGGGGTCGTCCGTTGGCAAAGGTGGTTCCGTTCGAAGAACCAGGAGAAACCGGCGTCAAGCTCGGTTCACGGATCGGACAAGCGGTTTTTAAAGGCGATCTGGTCCAGTTCGATTTCGGTGCGGAATGGGAAATGAAACCGTGACGCTGTTGTTGGACACTCATGTCTGGTTGTGGGCCGCAGAGGCGCCGGAGAAATTGGGCCGACGGTCTCAAGCTCTGCTCCTGACGGCTGGGAACGATAGATTGGTTAGTGCTATTTCGGCTCTCGAGATTGCGCGTCTTTGCCTGGACGACAGGCTGATCCTCTCGATCAGCCCGCAGAGGTGGATAGAGGATTCGGCTCGAGATCTTCGTCTTCAGCAGGTGGATTTTGACTTTGCGATCGCTCTGGAGGCGTACTCGTTACCCGATCCGTTTCATCGCGATCCGGTCGATCGCATTCTGGTGGCGACGGCGCGGACTTATCAAGCGACCCTATTAACCGCCGATGAAAGGATCCTCGGCTACAGGCACACGCGGACGGCGGACTGCAGAAAATGAGGCGAGGGGACGGGAGGCAGGAGTTCAGTTCTTGGCCGTGAGCGGAAACTGCAAGCTTTTCAAACAGGGACGCTGTCTTGCTACTTCTATCACTAGCAAGATCACTCAAGTTCCCGGTTCCCCGTTCTGAACTCCTGACTTCTGCCTTATTAATAATTGTGAAAATTATTAAAACAGCATACATTCCCGTCTCTGCCCCATGGAAAATGATGACCACCAGTTGCAGGTTCACCGGAAAGTTAGTGTTGTTGTCGATGAAGGGGCGGCGGTAGCCAGTACCCAGGAATTGCGGATCCTGATGTTGGAAGATTCGGAGCTGGATGCGGAACTGATTCGCGGAGAGCTCGAGAGCGCGGGAATCGAGTGCCAGGTTCTCCTGGTACAGGAAAAAGAATCGTTCTGCGCCTCGCTGAAAACGTTTCGCCCCAATGTCATTCTGGCTGATTATCAGCTCCCTTCTTTTATTGGTGAAACGGCCTTGGCACTAGCGCAGGAACATTGTCCGGAGGTGCCGTTGATCTTTGTCTCCGGGGCCATCGGTGAAGAGAAAGCGGTGGAATTGCTTAAGAGCGGGGCCACCGATTATGTGCTCAAAAGAAGACTGCAACGGCTACCATTCGCGGTCCGGCGTTCTTTGGCTGAATCGGCGGAACGGACGGCCCGGCGCCGGGTGGAAGCAGAGCTGCGCGCTCTTAATGACCAGCTCGAGCAACGGGTCCTCGAACGCACCCATGATTTGCAGCAGAAGAATCGCCTGATGCACGAAGAACTGCTGATGGCCAGCGAGTTGCAGAGCGCGATGTTGCCGAACAAATTTCCGAAATTGCTCTGCGGCACGTCCTCAGGGCAAAGTGCTGTTGAATTCTTGAGCTTCCATTATCCGGCCGGATCCGTGAGCGGAGATTTTTTTGACGTGGTGCGGCTTTCGGATACCGCGGTGGGAGTGATGATTTGCGACGTGATGGGGCATGATGTTCGGGCCGCTTTGATCACCGCGATGTTGCGGGCTCTCTTCAAAAGAGCAGGGGATTTGGCCGCGGAACCCGGTCGGTTTTTGACCGGAATCAATCGCGACCTAACCGCCATTCTCAAGCACACCAATATCACCATGTTTGCCACGGCGTTTTACCTGGTCATGGATGTAGCCCGTTCGCAGATCACCTTTGCCAACGCCGGGCATCCAAACCCGCTACATGTCCGTCGCGAACGCGGGGAAGTGGAGCCGATCAGCGCCAGCGATTACGCGGGCCCCGCCCTGGGCATTTTTGAAAATGCCGTTTACAAAACTTATCACTGGCCGACGATGCCGAGCGATCTCTTGATGTTGTTTACCGACGGCCTATTTGAGGTGGAAGATCCCGAGAACCACGAGCTTTACAGTGAACAACGGTTGCGCGAAGCGGTCCGCCGTCGAGCGGCGATGCCCGCCTCTGAACTATTGACCGGCCTGTTGCAGGAGATCCGGCAATTCGGTCGCCAAGCAGCGTTCTCCGATGATGTCTGTTTGTTGGGATTACAGCTTGGCCACGGCTGAAAAGAGATTGAGCACAGATTTTAAGAGAAGAGGGTTAACCACAGATTTCACAGATTACACAGATTCGGATTTGGGTTGGCGCTTTGGCCGCGTGACGATTTGGCCCCTTAAGACGCACCTCTTTACGGGTTCTGTCCTAAAGAAGGATGTGGTTGAAAGGTCCTCTCTGATACGGCGTCAATTGAGAAAAATCCTATCCCCGTTCGCAAATCGTCACCCGCCCGAACGCCAAACCCAATTTCCTAATCTGTGTAATCTGTGAAATCTGTGGTTAACCCTCTTCTCTTTTCTTCTCTTTTCTGTGGCCATCTCTATTCGGGGGGCACCGGTCGCGGTTTACGGTTCTCGTCGGTGGCGACGAAGGTGAAGGTGGCTTCGGTCACCTTGTTCATCGCGTCATCGGTGCGGCTTCGGCGCCAGGCTTCCACCCGGATGGTCATTGAGGTTCGGCCGACTCTTACCACCTTGCCGTAGAGGCTGACTTCATCTCCGATAAACACCGGCTGATGAAAGATCATGCCGTCCACGGCCACGGTGGCGCAACGGCCGCGACAGCGCCGACTGGCGGCGTTGGCGGCAGCTAAATCCATTTGCGACATCAGCCAACCACCGAAAATGTCCCCGGAAGGATTGGCGTCCGCGGGCATCGCGATGGCACGGATCAATGGTTCACCGGGAGATGGGGAGGGCGATTGGAGCATGAGAGGAGAAGAGGAGGGGAGAGAAGAAGTTTAACCACAGATTTCACAGATTACACAGATTAGGATTTGGGGTTTGGCTTTTTGGCAGGTGACGGTTTTTCGGCGGGAGAAGATTCGTCCCAGGCGGCGCTATCGCCAAAAAGAGGAATGTTTGATGAAGATTTCCTTAAAACAGGGCTTTTTCAAAAGTGCGCCTTACCCGGCCAAATCGTCACCCCCCGAAACGCCAAACCCATTTCCTAATCGGTGTAATCAGTGAAATCTGTGGTTAAAATTCTTCTCTTTTCTTTTCTGTGGTCATCGCCCCGGAGCTAGTTTGCCGCCGAGAAACGCGTCCAACATCTCTCGATCGGGGAGGCCGTGGTAATCGCCGAAGGTCGAGACACAGAAGGCGCCCAGGGCGGCGCCGCGGGTGACGGCTTCCGGAAGAGAGCAGCCGTCGAGCAGGCCGGAAATCAGGCCGGCGCAAAAGGCGTCTCCGGCGCCGACCGGATCGATCTCCAAGGCCGGGAAACAGGGACAGAAACCGCGCTTTGCTCCGTCGGCGTACCAAGCGCCCTGATCGCCGGCTTTCAAGATGATTTGGGAGGGTCCTAGCTCTTGCAGGGCATCCAGCATCGGGTCGGGCTCGGTGAACCCAGTAAGAATTTCGGCTTCCGCCAAGCTGGGAACCAGGATGTCGCAGTTTTTGGCCAGAGCCAGAAAGACGGGTCGCGCCTGGTCGGCGGTCCAGAGGCGGAAGCGCATATTAGGGTCAAACACCATCTTGGTACCGGCGGCCCGAAAGCGGTCGACTAACTCAAAGGTCAGCGTTCGGTTGGCATCACTTAACGCCGGGGTTATCCCGGTGACGAACAGATATTTCGCGTTCAATGTTTGGAAGGCTTCGGCCCGCAAAGCAGCGGCGGCCGAATGGCGGCGATAATAGAAAACCCGGGAGGTATTCCCCGGGCCCGGTTCTTTGAACATGATACCGGTGGGTTCGCCGGGAGAGACTTCCACGCAGCTGACATCGATTCCTTCTCCGCGCAACGTCTTGAGAACCCGGGAACCGAAAGGATCCGCGCCCAGCCGGCTGACCCAGCAGACGGAATGACCGAGTCTGGCTAGACCGATCGCGCAATTCGATTCAGCGCCTCCAATCGAAGCGTGGTAGGCCGGGGCGAACTCCAGTTTCTCGCGTTCCCCCGGGGCGAAAAGAATCATCGTTTCGCCAAAGGTCACCACGTCGAACGCTGACCTTCTGGATGCCAGGCTCATCGGGCAGCGCGGGCTTCGCGGACAATCTCCAGGAAGCGTTGCGCACTTTCTCCGCAGCGATCGAATTCGTCGTTGGACTTGGGGATCAACGCTCCGCCGACACCCAGCGCCTCAACGCCGTTCACAATAAAGTCCCGAGCGTTTTCCAGATTGATCCCGCCTGTGGCCATTAGCAGGATGTGAGCAAACGGACCGCGGATCTCCCGGAAAAAGCCGGGTCCCAGGGCACTGGCGGGGAACACTTTGACGTAGTCCGCTCCGGCCGCGGCGGCGTTCCAGATTTCGGTCGGAGTCATGGCGCCGGGCATGATTGGTACGCCGTTAGCCCGCGCCAAACGGATGACCTCCAGATCCAAATTAGGCGTGACCAGAAAGGTTGCGCCGGCCGCCAGAGCGGCTTCCGCGCGGACGAGATCGGTGACGGTGCCGGCGCCCAGCAAGGAATTGGACGGAACACTCGGCCCGAGCGATTTCAAGATCTCCTCGGCGTCCTCGGTATCCATGGTGATTTCGACCAGGCGGATACCAGCCCGGAAAAGATGTTCGACGCATCGGGCCGGATCGACCCTGGGCCGCCGGACGATGGCCACCACCGGTGCGTCGTTCACGATGGACTGGATGGGAGTGCTATTCATCAGAAGTTAACTTACTAGGCACAATGCTTTGTCGAGGGCAGATAAAAAAAAGTATTCGCCCCACATCACACTCTCATCGACTCCGAGCTGTTTGCGTTCGTGGTAACTCCCGTGTTTGAGGATACCTTCCCAGCCTGGTGTCTGGTTGGCGAGAAACTCCGGATTGAGCAGGGTGTTAAGAATGATGAAAGCGTATTCTTGGTAGCGATGTGCTTCGGCCGCGTCGGGTGTGGCTTGGGCGAGTTTGAGAAAGCCATCGGCGGCGATCGCGGCAGCGGAACTCTCGGAAGGCTGGGCCGGGTTCGGTTCTTCCCAATCGTTCGGAGGCACGCCGTTGGCTGGAGTCCTTAGCAGGTAGAATTCTGCGCAAGATCGAGCCGTATCCAGGAATCGTTGGTCCTTGGTGTATTGGTAAGCGGTGGTAAAACCGGACAAGGCCCAGGCCAGACCACGGGCCCAACTCGAGTCGTTACGCCAGCCTTGGTGGGTGGTCTGCCGCAGGAATTCCCCTGTCTGCAGGTCAAAGATACCCTCATGCGAAGTACTGCCGTCGCCTCGGACCAGGAAACGCCGGGTGGTGAGGCAATGCTCAGTGGCCACCTGCCAGAGCTTCTGATCCTTGGTTTGTTCGGAGGCGTAAAAAATGATCCCGACGTTCATCATGATGTCGATGAAGAGACTGTCCGGGGCGACAAAAGAGCGTAGATATTTGCCAGCCGGTTGAAACCGCAAGGCCAAGGTCCGGCCCGCGTCGATCAAGACCTGATTCTTTTCCGGATCGCTAGTGCAGTCATACCACTCTTTCCAGGTTGGCAGGAAAAGGAAACCGAGGTCGTGCACCTCCCGATCCGTTTTGCGGTGCTCGATCAAAAGCGCGTAGTGCTCCGCCCGTTCCCGCCACCAAGGGTCGTTGGTATGCCGGGCTAGGATCCAAAGCATTCCTCCAAGAAATCCTTCACACCAGTTGGTCCAGGACTCGGATTGATGTTTCCATTTTCCTTGCCGAGTAAATAGCGGGAAATAGTCCGGGTTTTCGGTGATCAGGCGACGCACCTGAACACCAGCGAAAGTGAGGGCCTCTTCGGCCCGTCTTTTGAACCTTCCTTTTTCTTCAGAAGTCATCGCCCGCTTTATCGTTGTTTCGCCCACCACGAACTCCTCGGGCCGAGATGCAGCTGAATAGTTTTGAGTTCGGTAAATTCTTCGATCGCGAACCGGCCTAGTTCACGGCCTTGTCCACTTTCTTTGTATCCGCCGAAAGGAAGTTCTGCGTAACCGTCCATGAACGTATTCACCCAGATCGTTCCGGCCCGAATGCGGCGGCTCACCGATATGGCCGTATCGAAGTCGCGGGTCCAGACGCCGCTCGACAAGCCGTAGTTGGTGCTGTTGGCAATTTCGATCGCTTCCTCGGCGGTGTCGAAAGTCAGGATGGAGAGGACCGGACCGAAGATTTCCTCTTTGGCGATGGCCATCTCAGGACGGACCTGGTCAAAAACCGTGGTGGCGATAAAGCGTCCATCGAGGATCTGCAGCGGTTCGCCGCCCAGTTGCAGCCGGGCTCCCGCGTTCCGGCCTTGCTCGATGTATCCCATGATTTTTTCGTATTGAGGCTCGCTGGCGATGGCGCCCACTTTGGTTTTTTCGTCCAGTGGATCCCCAACCGGTACCTCCCGCGCCAGTTCAACCACCCGGCGGACAAATTCTTCGGCGATCGGCCGCTGGATCAGAATCCGGCTGCCACTATTGCAGCACTCTCCCATATTGAAGCAGATGCCAAAAACCGCCGCGTCCAGTGCCGCCTCCAGGTCAGCGTCAGCGAAAATGATCTGGGGATTTTTGCCTCCCAATTCGAGCTCTACCTTTTTCAGATTGTGGCGCCCGGCACCGACCACTGCTTTGCCGACTTTGGTTGATCCGGTGAACGACATCATATCGACCTGCGGATGCTCACTGAGCCGGCTTCCAACCGGATCGCCGTACCCGCTGACAATATTAACCACCCCATCCGGGATACCGGCTTCCGCCAAAAGCTTGCCGAGTCGGAGAGTGGTTCCGGAGGTCAACTCGCTCGGTTTAATCACGCAGGTGCAACCGGCCGCCAACGCGAAAGGGAGTTTCTGGCTGACGATCAAGAGTGGGAAATTCCAGGGGGTGATCATGCCGACGACCCCGATCGGTTCGCGGATGACCAGGCCGAGCATCGATGTTCCCAGTGCATTATAAGTGTCTCCATGAATGTGCCGGCAGAGGGTGGCGGCGTAATCCCAGAGGCCCGCTGCCCAATCCATTTCATCCCGGGCCTGGGAGATCGGTTTGCCGCTTTCCAGGGTCTCGATCAAGGCCAACTCTTCTTTTTGCTGGCGAATAAGTTCCGCCGCTTTCAAGAGACATTTCATGCGATCGGCTCCGGAAGAATGCGGCCAGGGTCCGTGATCGAAGGCTTCCCGGGCCACCGAAACTGCCGTGTCGACATCGGCGATATCCGCTTCCGCGTAATCTCCAATGACTGTGCCGTGCGCCGGGCTCCGGCGCTCAAATCGTTTGCCTGATCCGGCAGGAACTTCCTGGCCGTTGATCCACAACTCGTAGTGAAAAGGGGTTTTAGGAATCATGAGTTTCAGTGTCCAGTGAATTGAGGGGGGCGTTTTTCGCGAAATGAAGCTAGTCCTTCTTTGGCATCGTCAGTGAAGGCGTTGGTGGCCGAGGCCAGCGATTCGAGGGCTACGGCGGAGGGGTGACTGATTAGTTGTTTGGCCGTCTGGACGGCGACGGGGGCGTTGGCGCACACTTTGTCGGCCAGTCTGATGACGGCATCCCGCAGGGTGGCGGCGGGGACCACTTCGTTGACCAAACCCCAACCTTCCGCCGTCTCGGCGCTGATTTGTTCACCAGTGAAAATCATCTGTTTAGCGCGGGCGGCGCCGATCAAGTCAGGCAGACGACTGGTCCCGCCCCAGCCCGGGATCGTACCGAGCTTCACTTCAGGCATGGCGAACCGTGCGGAGTCGGCGGCGATCCGCAGATCGCAGGCCAGGGCCAGTTCCAAACCGCCCCCGAAAGCAAAACCCTGGAGGGCGCAAATGATGGGTTGTCGAGCGTTGGCGAGTCGTTCGAAAATCCGGTGACCGCGGCGTATCCATTCCGACCACATTTCAAGTGGCGAGAGAGCGGTCCAAGCCAGGATGTCGGCCCCCACGCAAAACGCTTTGCTGCCGGTCGACTCGAGAATAATCACTCGAACTTCCCGTGACTGTTCTGCCTGACTGATGGAGTCCTCCAAGGTCAGCAACATATCGGGATCGAGGGCGTGGAGCTTTTCGGGTCGATCCAAAATGATGTGTGCAATCGTCCCCTCGATCTGAAACTTTATCTTGTCGCTGCGAATCATCGTTCTTCTCCGGTGGTCAATCGCTTGACCAGTTGTTCCGCGGCGCGGTAAACCAACGCGAGCAGGCTTAAAGTGGGATTGATTCCCGGACAGGTCGGGAAAGTGGCTCCGCTAAAGACATACAGCCCGGGGGTATCGTGCACCTGGAGTTGGGGATTAACCACGCTGCGGTCTGGATCTTCTCCCATGCGCGCCCCGCCGAAATCGTGGCTGCTTCCTACCCCGGTAAAGCGGTCGCCGCGCCAAGTCTTGGTGGCTCCCATTTCCCGGAGAATTTCTTCTGACTTAGCTTCCATCCAATCCCCAAGCCGGTGTTCGTTCTCCCGCAGGTCATAGGTGATTCGAAGCACCGGAAGTCCGACCCCGCTGCGGTCTCGGTAATGCGGATCAAGGTCCACAAAGTTGTTCTCATAGGGCAGGGTGTCGGGCTGGATGCGGACTACGCCAAAATGCTGCCATTGACGGAGATGATCCTTGTAGGTTTTACCCCAGCGCCGAACGCCGGTGGGTAACGCTTCGCGACTGATCTGGATCGGCAGGAACTGTTGCTCTGCGCCGAGCGTGGCACCGCCGATAAAGCCGTGCTTGAGAGAATCAAATTCAGACGAGAAAAAATCGTCGAGGACCAAACCCTGAGCCGCCGGGCCAGTGTGGCGGTTGAAGATGATGTTTGGGAAAAAGCCGTCAACGTGAGCAAACATTTTCGTCATGAAATTCTTGCCCAGTTGGCCGCGATTGTTGCCCAGCCCATTGGGATGTTTCGAATCACCCGAAAGGAACAGCAGGCGAAGGCTCTCGAAACTGTAGGCGTTCAGGATCACGGTCCGCGCTTTCTGGAAGCGGCGCCGGCCCTGGGGATCCAGATATTCCGCACCGTTCGCCCGGCCGTTCTCGTCGGTCCCGATGCGAATGACCCGGCAATGAGTTCGCAAATCAAGATTGCCGGTCGCCAGCGCTTCCGGAATCGAAGTGAGGGAAGGATCCCATTTGTCGCCGTTGAAGGAGCCGAACCCATTGCTCCAGGCGCAGTAGGTGGTCGCCGCGCGACCGCGGTACGGGACCGTGTTGACCCCGGCGGCGACCGGATGGGGGTGGAGACCGATTCGTTCGGTCGCCTTTCGGTATAGTTCGCCTAGGCGAAACGGACGCATCGCCGGCATCGGCAAAGGCTTGCTTCGTTTAATGAACGGGTTGGATTCGTCCCCGGCGATCCCAATTTCGTGCTCCAGAAGGGTATAATAAGGTTCGAGTTCTTCGTAGCTAACGGGCCAGTCGGTCAGCGTGCATCCGGGGGGCAGCACAGAGAGACCCCACCGGTCCTTGAGGTGGCTCAGCATCCTGAAGTGGTGCGGGTGAAATCGCCGCAACCAACCGCCGTAATGAATGATGGAACCGCCAACACTGTTCATCATTCGGCCCAGGGAAAAAGTCGCTTCCTGGGTTGGTTCGCCTTCATTGCGCCGCCACCTGGGTGTCTCGCTCAAGAACTTGGCCCCCATGTTAGCGCGGCAATAGTAGGTGGCGCCAAGTTCATCGGGAAGATAGTCGGCCTGGGTACGGAATGGGCCGGGTTCCAGCGCCACCACTTTCAGACCTGCCTTGGCAAAGATCGGCGCCACCACTGAACCGACGGTGCCTGCTCCGATGATTAAAATATCGGCTTCTGGAGCAGGTTCGGCGGTTCCCCGGTGCGGATCGTAACCAGGAATGGCTGGCTGCACTGGGCGTGAAAGCCTGAGGTCGGCCAGCGATTGAATATTGCCGCCTTTGTCAGCCGCTAGCTCAGTAAGATTTTCTTCTGCACTGTTTTCTAACCACACCCCGGGATGGCCTAGGAAGCGCCAGCCGGACTTGTTCCGGTTTCCTCCATAAATGGGGTCGGCAAACAGGCCTTCCTGAAGATGGGCTCGCGCCAGTTCGAAAAATGCCTTTCCTTCAATGGCGCGGAAGTTAGGGGTGGCACCTTGCTCCAGCGAGCTAATCAATTCTTGTTGCTGGAGGGAGTCGGCCTCGGCGAACGTTTTGGCAAATCGGCTCAGCGATTCGGCATTCAGAGCGTAAACCCCTAGCCGGTAGGTCTCCAGATGAGATCCGTAGGGGCCGCTCAATGCCCGGTCTAAATATTGAATGACCCCAATCGAGGAGGCCCCAGGTCCGTTTTCGTCGGCCGGGAAGAGTTGTTCAAAAAGGGCGTCGAGCGTGACGGCTTCTGAGAGGTTAAGCGCCGTAAAAGCCTGACCAGGCAAAAGGATTGGGGGCGGATGGGTTGCGGGAGTCATGTTCATAGAGGCTGGCGACCCTGGTTCCCAAAAACTAACGTCAGGAGGTAAACTAAAGATGGCCCAGATTTCATAAACGACCTTCGAGGTGATCGACGGCCCTGAGCGCTTGTGAAGCGATAGTGAGGGCCGGATTGACCGCTGAAGACGAGGGGAAAAATGAACTGTCGACGACAAAAAGATTTGTTAGGTCGTGGCTCCTGGAAAAAGAATCGAGCACCGATTTTGAGGGGTCTGAACCGAACCTCATGGTACCGCATTGATGCGAGTTAGTTTCAATTCCCATGCGCTGGATTAGCACAATGGGAAACCCTGCTCTTTTTAGCATTCGGGTGCCCGCTTCGATTAGGCGGCGGTGCGCACGGAGATTGTTCGGGTGATAACGAACTTCGATTCTTCCGCCGGTTCCCAGGGTGACTCGATTTTCCGGGTCTGGCAGATCTTCAGACATCACCCACCAGTCAACGCTGCGCCGGGCGAAGGCGCGCAGGACAGGTTTTGGGACCCAGCGTTGATTAGCGGTGAGCATTCCGGCCTGTAGCTTGCCAAGGAGTTGCAGGTTGCCTAGCGGGTACCGATGGCCTTCTTCACCGCGAAAATAAAAATCGTTAACCGCCATGGTCTTTTGGAAGGTCGTCGGATTGACCCGGAACGGATTAATGGCCATCAAGGCGGTGTTGTTGTGAACCATGTAATTCCGGCCGACCAGCCCGGAAGAGTTAGCCAGCCCGTTGGGATGAAGAGAAGAGGTGGAACGCAACAGGAGCGCGGAAGAGTTGACTGCGCCGCAGGAAACGAAAAAGGTTTCAGCGCCGACGCGCAGGGTTTCGCCGTCCCGCTCGATTTCCAGCTCGGTGACCTTTTTGCCGGAAGCGTCGGTGATAAGCCGCCGGGCAAAGGCTCGCGTCATAAGTTCAATGTTGCCCGCGGCCAGCGCCGGGCGGACGCAAGAAACGTCGGCCTCTGACTTCGCATGGACCTGGCAAGGAAACCCATCGCAGGTCTGGCAACGGATGCATCTTCCGCCCGGTCGCAAATCAATTCCCAACGGCAGGAAATAGGGGTGCAGGCTCTGGCGTTCCAGGCGGATTTTGAGGTCCTGAATGTACGCCTCGTGAGGCACCGCCGGAAAAGGGAAAGGGCCTGGAGCGCGGCGGATCCGTGGGGTCAGCTCCGTTTTCGCCGTGGACCGAGAGCATCTGTTCCGCGCGACAATAGTAAGGCTCGTATTCCTCGTAGCTAACTGGCCAGGCCGGGGAAACTCCTTCCTCGTGTTCAAGGTTTGAGAAATCCTCTTTTCTCAATCTCGGCAGGGCCGCTCCGTAGACCTTTGTATTTCCCCCGACGAAATAATGTACCCCGGGAGAGAAAGGCTGGCCGTGATCGTCGAACCATTGCTCTTTCGGTTTGTATCGGGTTTGGGCGAAGACCGCTTCCGGACTCCAGTTTTCGGGTTCGGACGGAAGATAATCTCCCCGTTCGAGCAGCAGAATTTTGCGACCTGAATTGCGTAAGGCGTAGGCCGCGGTTCCGCCGCCCATTCCGGTCCCGATGATGACCAGATCGTAGGTCTTCATGAGTGCGCCGTGGTGGCAGGGGCTCGGCGGCCGGGAGTTTCGGAGAGGTTGGCGTGGGAGAGCATCGGGAAAGGGGGAGCTTCAGGCCGGGGAATTCAATTTTAGCCCAAACGGTTCAGGTTGGAAGATTCGTTTATCCATGACGGCGAGATTCGGGCTGACTCGGAGGGGGAAACCAGCCTGCTCGAGGACGTTCCGCTGCAAATCGATTCCTGGGGCGATTTCGATGACCGTTAACCCTTCCGGCTCAAGACTCAGCACACACCGTTCAGTGATATATAATACCCTTTGCTTGAGCTGTTGGGCCCGGCGTCCGCTGAAGGTTACGTGTTCGACTTCGGGAATAAACTTTTGATTTTTGCCTTCTTTGGCGATCCGCAGCTGGCTGTCTTCCACCTTCAGGTCAAGGCCTCCGGCCGTGAAGTACCCGCAGAAAAAGATCGCCCGAGCTGTCGCGGTGATGTCGACGAATCCGCCGCAGCCAGCCGTCACATGCGGACGGAGTGCCAGTCGAGAGACATTGACGTTCCCATATTGATCGACCTGGAGGAACGAGAGGCAGCTGCTGTCGAATCCGCCCCCTTGAAAATAGGTGAACTGATCGGGGGAGGCCACGATGGCGTCGGCGTTCGAAGCGCAACCAAAAGCAAAACCTAGTAGCGGCATCCCGCCCACGGCGCCCTGCTCGATCACCCAGGTCACTTCGCCATGCAGTCCTTCCTCCAGCAAGATCCGGGGGACCAGTGCGCAAATGCCAAAGCCCAGGTTGACCACATCTTCTTCGTGAAGCTCCAGTGCGGCCCGCCGGGCGATGATCTTATCCACTCCCCATTCGATCGGTTTGAAGTCCCACAACGGCCGAAAGACCTCGCCGCTGATGGCCGGGTTGTAGCTGGTTTGGGTGGTTTGCTGTTGTTCAGGGTCAATGACCACATAATCAACCAGGACACCGGGGACCCGGACTTGTTGCGGCCGCAACGACCCGAAAGCGGTTAGTCGTTTGACCTGGGCGATCACGATCCCGCGATTGTTGCGAGCCGCCAAGGCTTGATCCAGGGCTCCCAGATAGGCGCCTTCGTGCTCCATGGTCAGGTTGCCGTGTTCATCAGCGGTCGTTGCGCGGATGATGGCCACATCCGGCCGGATCGATGGGAAAAAACAGCCATTCCTCACCTTCAAAATTCACCACCCGAACGATCTCCTCGACGGTGCAGCTGTTCATCCGGGCGCCGTTCCGCCGTGGGTCGACAAAAGTGTCCATGCCGACTTTGGTCAGGACTCCGGGACGCCCAGCCGCCGATTCGCGATGCAGATGATAGAGAATGCCGCTGGGCACGTTGTAAGCCTCGACCTGGTTATCGATGATCATTTGCCAGATCTTTGGGCTTGGCATACTCGACGGGCCGCTGGGAAGGGAACCGGCGATGATCCGTTTTAGGAGACCCGGCTGCGCTAGATGATCGATCCCGGGAATGCCATACATGTCGCCCGCCGCAATCGGGTGCAGAGTGGTCAGTCCGCGGGGTCGGCCTTTTTCCATAAAGTAGCTCCCGATGGCCCGCAAGGCGGCATCTGGACATCCTAACCCGCTGGAAGAACTGACTGTCACCACCGCTCCGTCGGGGATGAGTTCGCCGATCTTCTCCAGCGGAGATTATTTTGGACCGCTCCATAAATGAAATGTTTCTGCTTTTAAGCTTCCGGCTCCGCACGATTGGCGGACGATCAATCGAGGTTGAAGGATCACCGTGCGGGTTGGGGAATCGCGTTGTTGAATTCGTTTGAGCAGCAACTCGGCCGCCGTTTCGCCAAGTTCTCGCGGGGAGGTATCAATGGTGGTCAATCCCGGAAGACTTTGCGCTGCATCGGGCACATTGTTAAATCCGACGACTCCGAATTCCTTACCCACTCGGATGCCGGAATGTTGTAAAGCTTCGATCATCCCGAGAGCGACCACATCATTGAAACAGAACGCCGCAGTCGGGCGATTCTCCAGGTGCAGAAGTTTTTGCACGCTGTCGTACCCGCCCCGGCGGGTGGGTGGTGCCGGAAAAACCAGCCCAGAATCAAATTCCAGACCGAGGCGGACGAGGGCCATGCGGTAACCATCGATCCGCTCGCGACCCGTTGAGAAATCGGGATCACCGCCGACAAAAGCGATCCGGCGATTGCCGAGCTGAAAAAGATGTTCTACGGCCAGGAGCGCGCCTTCAGCGTTATCCACTCCTGCATAATCAAGTCCCGCTGCGCGCCGGCCAAAAGAGACGGTAGGAAGTTGACTCGCAAAATTCGGAAAGTCAGTCAGGGTACCGTGTCCTAAGGCGGGACAAATCAAGATTCCGTCGGCGGGAAATTCTCTCATCGTCTTTAAAAGCCGTTCTTCTTTACCGCGATCCTCGGAGGTGTTTCCGAGGAGAGTCACCAGGCGCGCGGTGGCCAGGCGTTCCTCGATGGCGACAATGACTTCCGCGAAGAACGGGTTGGTGATGTCGGAGACAATCAGCCCGATGGCGTGGGACTGCCGCATCCGCAAACTGGCCGCTCCCCGGTGATAGATATAACCGAGCCGCTTGATCGATCTCTGGACCCGTTTGCGAGTCGAATCCGCCACCGACGGTACGTCCCGGATGACCAGGGAAACCGTAGCCCGCGAAACCCCGGCATCCGCCGCGATATCCAAGAGGGTGACGCGCGATTTTAGAATTTCATCCATGGAATCGGGTGGAGTGGGGCGTGCTGGCAGGGAGCAGAAGAGCCCGTTGGTTTAGATCGATCTATATCGATAATTGCAGGAGATTCAAGCTGAATTTAGGATCCATGTTTTATATTTCACTTTCCTGGCCACGCTCCACCAGCACCACGAAGGCGGCCAGCGATTCCGCGGTGCCTTTTCTGATCACTGGCAAAACTACGGATTTGATAGATCGATCTAGTCGCGAGGTGAAGGACTGGCAAGGTAGGCAAATATTTGAGCAACTGGCAAAAGTAGGTAAACCGTCCCGGTTTACGCCGGTTCCGGAGGAGGTAAAGCGGGACGCATTACGTACCTTGAGCGGCACGAGCTTTCCAAATGAACGGCGATCTGTTTTTGTGTCCTGAGAAAGTTCACTAATTCACTGGAGGCAGCATGATGTCAGACCAAGCGATGGACGATTCAATTTTGCTCACTGATTCAGCCAAAAATATTTCTGTTAAGGATTGGGGAATTAGTTCTGAGGACGTGGGAATTGCGGCGGACGGGCCCAGATGGAGTGTGGTGAAACGAGTGCTCGCGGGCGGCAGACAGGAAGGGGTCGAAGTGATCGAAGTGGACAACGGACTGATGAAATTTACCGTGGTGCCGACCCGCGGGTTTCAAGTCTGGACGGCTAACGTTGGAGGGCTCCGTTTGGGATGGGATTCGCCGGTCAAAGAAATAGTCCATCCGCAATTTGTGAGCTTGCCAGAGCGTGGCGGTCTGGGGTGGCTAAACGGATTCGGTGAATGGATTTCCCGCTGCGGCCTCGAATCGATGGGGCCGCCGTGCCAGGACGGGAACCGGGTTTACACTTTGCACGGGCGGATTAACTATCTTCCAGCGAGTTATGTGGAGGTGCGGCTCGAATCCAAACCGGTGCCGCGTCTGATACTTCGGGGGGTGGTAGACGAGTCGCTGATGTTTGGTCCCAACCTCCGATTGACCAGCGAAATCTCGACGAAGATTGGCCAACCGGCCTTGAGCCTGGATGACACAGTAACCAATCTTTCCGATGATCCTCAGGAGATGGAAAGCCTTTATCATGCGAATTTCGGGCCTCCGATCCTCGGACCGGGCGCGCGGTTTGTGGCTCCGGTCAAGAAAGCAGCCCCCCGGGATGCGCGAGCGGCGGAAGGAGAAATGGCAAATTGGGATACCTACTCTGGCCCGCACGGCGCCGGTTACAGTGAAGAGGTCTATCTGATGGAGCTTTTTGCCGATGACGCCGGGATGACGCAAGCCTTGCTGAAGTCCGCCGATGGAGCAAAGGGCGCCTTAGTTTCGTTTAACGTTCGCGAGTTGCCGTTCATGACCCTCTGGAAAAACGAGGCGTCGCCGAAAGCTGGATACGTGACCGGGCTGGAGCCGGCCACCAGCTTCCCGTTACCCAAACCGGTAGAGCGCGCCGCGGGGCGGATTGTGCAGCTGAAGGGGGGAGAGAGTTACCGGACGAAGGTCACCTTCACCGCCTTGGTTTCTGGCGAGGAAGTCGAAAGCGCCGAAGGTTCCATTGGAAAACTGCAACGAGCGGATCCGGAAATCCAGACCTCGACGTTTGAAAGCGGCCAGTAGGTCGTTCTCTCTGAACGATGTTTAATCCGTTGTCGACCTTCGTTCCTTCGTACATTGCAGAAAATCGAGGACGAAGACGACGACGATTTGGTGAGCAGCTAAATCCTCTTGAGGATAACGCAAGAGTTGATGCCGCCGAAACCGAAGGCGTTACTCAGGATGTACTGGAGATTACCTTCGCGTGGTTCATTGGCGACGATATCCAGATCGCAGGCGGGATCAGGAGTTCGATAGTTCAGGGTCGGGGGGATGAATCGATCGCGAAAGGCCAGGGCACAAAGGACCCCTTCAATGGCTGCGCTCGCACCCAAGGGGTGTCCATAATAACTTTTGGTCCCACTGACCGGGATGGTGTTGGTCCGTTCGCCGAACACTTTTCTGATGCAAAACGCTTCATTGGAATCATTGAGTTGCGTGGAGCTGGCGTGGGCATTGATGTAATCGATCTGGTCCGGGTTTAGGCCGGCGAAGTTTAAGGCGTCTTGGATGGCCCGCACACACGATTCACCGGTGGGGAGGGGGGTCGTCATGTGGTAAGCATCGTTATTCAGGCTGTACCCCACCACTTCCGCGTAGATGTTGGCGTCACGCGCCTTGGCATGTTCGTATTCTTCCAGGACCAGGCTGGCGGCGCCTTCGCCCATCACGAATCCGTCACGATGCAGGTCAAATGGCCGGCTGGCCACGGACGGATGGGAGCGGCTCATCGTCCGGATAAAGGCAAACGCTCCATAGGTCAGCGGGCTCAAGGGAGCTTCCGCGGCTCCGGCCACCATGACATCGGCCCAATCATCGCGGATGTAACGCAGGGCCTCACCGATTGCTACGTTACCGCTGGCGCAACTATTGGAATTGGTGGTGCCGACGCCTCGGAGTCCGAATTCGATCGCGGTATTACAATGAGCTGATCCGCCGAAAACCTGCAGAGCAAGCGTTTGGCGAACTGACTTGGGTCCGCCGTGCACAAAGGCCTCATGCTGGCCCTCGGCATTGGCGACGCCTCCAAGGGCGGTTCCGAAGCTGACGCCCACGCGGTCGTGAGGAGTGTCGGGCGAATAATTCAGGCCACTATCCTCCAAGGCGAGCTTGACCGACCCGACTGAGAATTGCGCGTAGCGATCCAATCGCTTTAACCGATGCGGCGGGAAAATAGCTTCTGGAGACCAATTTGAAATCTCGGCTGCGCTGGTTGCCTTGAAGATCGACGCATCAAAGGTCGAGACTGGGCCGATGCCCGGCTTTTTGTTCTTAATCGCTTCCCAAAACGCCTCTTTTCCGATCCCGATTGATGTGATTGGTCCGACTCCCGTGATGACGACTCGCCTCATTTTTTCTCCACGTGGGCCTTCATATGCAACAGGGTCTGATTGGCGATGTGGTTGATAAAAAAACCGCCAATAATCGGTTCCGCGACAGGCGCCAGCAGCGGAACTCGAAAAGAAAGATCATGAATGATTTGCACTTCGACGCCGACGGCCAGGGGTCGAAATTTCCAGACCACCTTCATTCCCTTGGTCCAAGCTTTCAGATGCTTAAAACGGACTTCCCGATTCTTCCGGTCGATGACTTGCTCCGAAACCCAAGCGATGGGAATAGGACCCCGATTAGCGGCCATCTTGACGAGATTTCGGTCCGGCCCTCTCTCGTAATAATGGATATAGCGATAATGGGGTAGAAACTCGGGCCAGCGTTCCAAATCGGCGGCCGCTTCGAAGATAGTTTCGATGGCGGCATTCATGACAATCGCGTTGGTGTGGTACATGGGGGTCGATCGGCAACGTAATGAAGGTAACATTCTTCCCCTTCGACTTTCATCGACTCGAGCCGACAGACTCGGGAAGCGGGAAGAAAAGTTCCGGAGGTTCCCAGCATTCCCGGAGCATCGGCTCCGCCGGCCAAGATAGGGGCGATGGTTAGAAAAAGTTCGTCCACGAAATCCAATTCCGCCAAAGACCTGGCTAGCTGGGGTCCACCCTCGCAAACCAGCGTTCGGACTTGGCGGGTTTCGTACAACTCGTGCAGAACTTGAGGAATGTTCACGCGATCATGGTCCTCGAGATGCAATTCGGCTTTGGCTCGAAGTTTGGTTTGATTGGCGATGGGCATTCGCGTTGTTGAATAGATCACAATCGGAGAGAACTGATGCTGGAATACTTCCAAATTCTCCGAGAGATCACCGGAATTGGAAACGATGACGCGAATTGGGTACTCGCTTTGGCCCCGCTGCCGGCGGGCGTGCCGGAGCTCCTGGTCGGGCAAACCCATCGACATCCGGTCGATCTGCAGAGTGTTCCGGCCGACCATCAGAGCATCCCCGAGGGCCCGGATTTCCAACAGGCGATGCTTATCAAAAGCGGAGGTGAAACCCGACGGAGTCTGCTGGGCCGTCGATACTTTACCGTCGGTGGTGACGGCAAAGTTCAAGATAACGCGAGGCCTTGGCATTAAAACTAATACATCTTTCGCTGCCAAATTATTCCCGCAATTTCGCCGGCGCCCATTATTCGCCCGTGGCAGGAGTGGTCGGACCCGTCACTTGAACCTCAGCAAATCTTTGTTTCCAGTGTCTCAAGGCGGAGACAATATCATCTTTTGAGGCGCTGGAACTCAACTCCCAAACCATCGGCTGTTCGGCCGGGAGGGCGGGAACCAGGGCCGCAAAATCAATCATCCCGTTAAAAGGGACACGATGATCGCGGGCAGGGAATTGCACATCGTGAATATGACAGCCGATCAACCAAGGAGTCATTTCGGTCAACCATTCAGAGTGGTCGATCAAGGTTAGATTGTGGCGGACCTGAGCGTGGCCGAAATCGTGCCAGTAGCCGATGGAGCCATCCGGATGATCTTTGAACAGGCGGCGAAATTCCCGCTCAGAAGGAAAAGTTTCTATTCCGATGCGATTTTCGATCCCGAGGACAACCCCGGCCGCTTTGGCGTGGGCCAGGGCGGGTTGCAACCATTCAACCACCCGATCATAGACGGCCAATGCCTCGCGATGCCGGATGGCGCCCAATTTGAGCCGGACATAGCGCCGATCAAGATATCGTCCGGCAAAGATCGAGCGAATCAGCCGTTCGGTGTATTCGGAAGACGCCACCGAGCCAAGGTGGATGACGACCCGCTTAGCACCGACCCGTTGCGCGTAATCAATGGTCTGCAAGGTGTGCTGCCGGGCCCGTTCCCGTTCCGCCGCGTGGATAGAAGTACACTGGTAACAATCCGGGGCCGGAACGGTAATTTCAACGGGAAGGGGACAGAAGTTATGCAGGCTCGTCACGGTCATCGGGTGGTCGGCCAGAAACTGTTCGATCCCTTCCCAAAGCGATAACCGGATGCCGTGACTTAGTTCAACGCAGTCGAACCCGAGCTCCAGGATCTCCTTTAGCATTTCGTCACCTCGAATGTGACGACTGGAATTCCAGCAGGTGGAGAAAGCTAAGGGCACGGGGGGGTAGGGGCAGGAGTTGCAGGAGTCAGGAGTCAGGCGGGGTCGTAGATTGCAAGCTTTTTACTTACAGTTGTCGTCCCAAGGTCTTAAATTCTGCAACTCCTGTCTCCTGTTTTCTGTCTCCTGTCCCCTCCTATTTCGCCCAAGTGATCAATCTTAGTTCGTGTTCCTGGAGGAGATTTGGGTGGGTTGGAATGACCCGGACGTTGAATCCGTAGCTGCCACTCTCGGCGGCAGGAATCATCCCGGTGAAGAGATAAACCCCTTGGCTGCTGCCTTTTTCCACGTTCGTTAGGTCTACAGTGTAAGGGTTGCGAAGCGTTCCATTGTCGGTTTCGCCGACATAAGCCTGAACCCGAACATGGGTGGGATCGACCGGGCCCAGGAAAACGCGGGCCACGATCTGCATTTCGTCGCCGACAAACATCGAAACTCGGCCCGCTTGAGAGGTTTCCACGGACTCAATCCAAATATGCGGCCAGTCCACTCGGGTGGCGTGTTTCCACTTGGCCAGTTCGACGGCCGCCTGGCAACGATTGGAGCTCAGAGCTTTGAAGCCTTGGGCCGCCGGTTCGTACAAACGTTCGGTATATTCCTTTACCATCCGATGGGTGTTAAAGACCGGGGTGACACTGCGCATCGATTCTCTCATCAACTGGATCCAGGCAATCGGAATGCGGCCGTCTGGCTTGGCATAATAAAGTGGGATAATCTGATTTTCCATCAGGTTGAACAAGCTGTCGGCATCGACTTCGTTTTGAAAATCCGGGCTGCCTTCCGTGATTTCTGGCCCGATGGCCCAGCCGTTTTTCTTGTTATATCCTTCGCACCACCAGCCATCCAGGACGCTCAGATTTAGACCGCCGTTTGGCGGCAGTTTCATGCCGCTGGTGCCACTGGCTTCCAGGGGTCGCAGCGGATTGTTGAGCCAGAGATCAACGCCCTGATACAATCGGCGCCCGATGTAGGTGTCGTAATCTTCGATGAAGACCACGGCGTGTTCGAGCCCGGGTTCTCGAGACTTATTGTAAACCTCCTGAATAAATCGTTTGCCGGGCTCATCTTTGGGATGGGATTTGCCGGCGAAGATAAATTGGACCGGGCGTTCGGTATTTTGAACCAGGCGCAGAAGTCTTTCTTTTTGGCTAAATAGTAACGTCCCCCGCTTATAGGTGGCAAAGCGGCGGGCAAATCCGATCGTCAGCACGTCCGGGTTCAGAACACTGTTAATTTGTCGCAGCTGCTGAGGGGATTCGCCCAGCCGGAGACGTTGGCTGCGCAGCCGCTCGCGAATAAAATCGATCAATCGAGCTTTCAGCAATTGGTGAGTTTCCCACAAGACATCGTCGGGAATATCCATCACTCTGCGCCAATAGTCGGGGTCGGTCAGATGTTCCTCCCAGTCGGCACCCAGATATCTGGCGTAAATGCGATGAAATTCCGGTGCGGTCCAGGTTTTGGTATGGATCCCGTTCGTAATACTGGTGATCGGCACTTCCTGAATCGGGATGCCTGACCAGACATCCTCCCAAAGGCCTTGACTGACTTCTCCGTGAAGTTTGCTGACCCCATTGGCATGACGACTCACCCGCAAGGCCAGGATGGTCATGCTGAAGGTATTGGCCGGATGCAGGGTCGGTTCTCCGAGGCGGAAAAAATCGTCAAAACTGATCCGGAAATCTTCCGCGTACCGGGAGAAATGGCGGGTCATCATCTCGCGAGGGAAAGCGTCATTTCCAGCCGGCACCGGAGTGTGGGTCGTGAAAACGTTGGAAGACGCGACCACCTGGAGGGCAGGGTAATACTCCAGCCCTTTGTCCTGGACATATTGGCGGATCCTTTCCAGGGCCAGAAACGCGGAGTGACCCTCGTTCATGTGATAGACTTCCGGGGCGATGCCGAGCGCATCGAGCGCCCTGACTCCGCCGATCCCAAGGACGATCTCCTGGCGAATGCGCATCTCCAGATCACCGCCGTAAAGTTGCGCCGTGATCGGGCGATCTTCGGGGGAATTCTGCTGAATATCGGTGTCCAGAAGGTAGAGCTTGATCCGTCCGATCTGGAGCTCCCAGACCTTGGCCGTGACGGTTCGGCCCAGAATGGAAACGGAAACGTGCAGCGGCTCATCGCCAACTTTGGTCTCCAGCAATGGCAAATGATTAAAATTCTGGTTCAGGCTGATCGCTTCTTGCCAACCATCCTTGTTAATCTGCTGTTTGAAATAGCCATGGCGGTAGAGAAGCGTCACCGCGCAAAAGTTCAGATCAAGGTCGCTGGCTGACTTGCAGTGATCTCCCGAAAGGATTCCCAGACCGCCGGAATAATTCGGCACCGATTCGTGAAAGCCGAATTCCGCAGAGAAATAGGCGATTTTTGGAGCCGTTGGACGAAGTTTTCCATAGGTATCGGTTCGCGCCATATAGGCTTTGAACTTCTGAAAGATCGCCTGCATTTCGCGGATGTAATCGTCGTCGTCTCGCGAGTTCGATCAAACGGGCTTGGCGCGAAAGCTGCAACATCCGGATCGGATTATGGTTCGTTCTGTCCCAGAGTTGCGTGTCCAAATGCCGAAAGAGCCGCCGTGCATCCGGCTCCCAGGTCCACCACAGATTGTGAGCAAGTTCCCGGAGAGGTTCTAATTTCTCCGGCAATCGGGGTGATATGTTAAACGTTTGTACAGGGTGCATTCTTTTTTTTCCTCAAATTCTCTCGTCAAATCCGCTTAGCTGGCTGAGGGAACCTCCGCAAGCACAACCTGTGCTTGGCCGACTTGCAAGCCTTTAGCCTGCCTGGACCGCAAATCTTAGACTTGGAGTTCCGGTTCGTCTTGTTGAGCGAGATCGTTGACCTTCGGTTTCCCTCACTGGATAGTGCCCGACCTACCATGAATTATCGCACTTATCGGAATACGGATCTTCGGGTGAGCGAGGTCGGATTTGGCATGTGGACGGTTTCCACCGGTTGGTGGGGCGACTTCACTGTGGAGCAGTCGGTCGATCTGATGCGGAAGGCCTTTGATCTTGGAGTTACGCTTTTCGATGCGGCTGATACTTATGGGAACGGACTCAGCGAAGAGCTGATTGCCAAGGCGTTTTGCCACCAGCGTGATCAAATTGTGATAGCGACCAAGGTCGGATATGATTTTGTGCATCACGGGAACGAACGGCGCGGGCAACGGGAGATCCCTCAGGATTTTTCGCCGGAAGCAATCGTGCGAGCGACCGAAGCGGCTTTGCAACGACTGAAAACCAATCGGATCGACCTTTTGCAGCTGCACAACATCCGGATGGAACAAATCTCCGATGACGCGGTCTGGGAGACTCTCGAGAATCTGCGTGATCGGGGCCTGATTCGATATTACGGAATAGCGCTCGGGCCGGCAATTGGCTGGTTGTACGAAGGAGTGAATTGCGTGAAAGAGCGCTCGGTCACCAGCGTTCAGCACATTTACAATCTCCTTGAGCAGCATCCGGGCGCGGCGATTCACCACGCCGCGCGTGAACCTGGCAAAGAGACGATGTTCATGATCCGCGTTCCACACTCTTCCGGAATGCTGGAGGGAAATTATACCGCGGAAACAACTTTTCCGGCCAACGATCATCGAAACCACCGTCCTCGCGCCTGGCTGATCAACGGAGTCAAAAAAGTGGAACAGCTTCGCTTTTTGGAGCGGCCGAATCGTACATTGGGACAGGCTGCTTTGCTCTGGTTGCTCAAGGATCCGCTGGTCGCCTCAACGCTTCCGAACATCTACAATGAAAAACAGCTCACTGAATTTGCGACGATTTCAGAATGTCCTGAGCTGACAGACGAGGAGATGGACCAGATTGCGGCCTTGTACACCGCTAACTTTGGGGTTGAAGACGAGCTTCCGCCGAAGTTCAAAGGAACGATGGAACTGGCAGAAACGCGGTAGGCTGCTAGGGTCTTAAGCTTCAGCGATATAGGACAGATACGGAGCTTATTCCTTGTTTTTCGTGTCAATGTAGATGGTCACCGGTCCATCGTTTACCAAGCTGATTTGCATATCCGCGCCGAAGATCCCGCGCAAAACCGGTCTGGCTGCTTCCGACTCAAGTTCACGGCAGAATTCTTCATAGAGCTTGTTGGCCTGATCGGGGGCGGCGGCGGATAGAAAGGAGGGGCGGTTACCTTTTCGGGTGCTGGCGAAAAGCGTAAACTGGCTGACGACCAGGAGCTCGCCGGAAACGTCCCGGACGGAAAGGTTCATCGCACCGTTTTCATCCGAGAAAATGCGGAGTCGTGCCGTTTTGCCGGCTAGCCAGAGGATGTCGTCCCGCGAATCTGCGGGTTCAACACCAAGGAACAGCAAGAGCCCACGATCGATCTGACTGATAATCGCATCCTGGACCCGGACAGAAGCGCGTTCGACGCGTTGGATAACTGCGCGCATTTGAAGAAGTTGTCAGTGTCAGTGTCAGTTGCCAGTGGTTAAAGAGTTCTCAGTGTCAGTTGCCAGAGGGGAAGCCAGATCGCATGCCAATTAACCGAAGAAAGCTGGTCTTCGTTGCTCCTAATCGATCATTTAGACGTTCCCCTTAATCTTTTCTCACTGGCAACTGACCACTGACACTGACAACTTCCGGCCAACTGACACTGACAACCTCTTCTCCCGCGTGTAGGTTCCCGGCTCACTCATGGATTTTTTTATCGTTTTGATTCTCGCTTTACTGGTAGGGGTCAGCGGCGCGGTCTATTTTCGGATTTTCAGGCGGATTTACGTACAGAACGGAGGAAAGGTTGTCGCTAGCCATTTCAACCGCGTGGATGGTTATCTTGCTCTCGGTTGCCTGACAATTTTTGCCGTGCAAGGCCTGCAAAATTCGCAAGTAAAAGGGAGCGTCATCCCGGCGACCATTGACACCAGTTTATTAGTGGCGGTGCAGCTTGGCTTCTGGTTGGTGGTGATCGGCACCATCCTGGCTTCTCTCCTGGCCCGGCGGATGCATCCGGCTGAACTTTTTGGTTTGGACCGCCTCGACTTTAAGAAAACTGTGATCTGGGGTGCAGGATTATTGATCTGCGCACTCCCGTTGATTTTTGCCAGCAGCGCGGTGGTCTCGAGCCTTCTGCACGTCAATTCCCAAAAAGATTCCCAACCGATCATGCAGTTGTTTGAGCGAGTGACGGACCCGACCAGGAAGATCCCGATCATTTTGTTGGCGGTCGTGATCGCGCCGCTGGCGGAAGAATTCTTTTTTCGCGGTTTCTTATATGGAGTTCTCAAGCGTTACGCCGGTCCATTGCCGGCCCTGGTATTCACTGGCGTGGTATTTGCGGTGATTCATCTGCATGTCCCCTCCTTGTTACCCTTGTTCATCTTGGCTTGCGTTTTGACGCTGGCTTACGAATTGTCCGGCTCGCTGCTGGTGCCGATGGCCATGCATGCGCTTTTCAACGCGATCACCTTGGTCGGGGTTTTTTTCGCGAAATGAAGCTGAGTGAGCTCGGAGAAGACGCCGTCGTTACACGGTTGACGCGGTCGCTTCATCTCAACCGGAGGGTTAAATTAGGCGCGGGTGATGATTGCGCGGTCGTCGAGACAGCTGGACGCCTGCAACTGTTAAAATCGGATTGCGTGGTCGAGGGAATCCATTTTTTGCCTGATGCCGAACCGAAATGGATCGGATGGAAAGCGATGTGCCGGTCCATCAGCGACATTGCAGCAATGGGCGGAACGCCCTTAGATGCCCTGGTCACCTTGGCGATTCGTCCCGACACGGATTTCAACTGGCTCAAACGAGTCTATGCCGGCCTGGAGGCAGCAGCGAGGAAGTATGATGTCAATCTGGTGGGCGGCGAGACCGCGAAATCGCCGGGACCGCTTTTTCTCTCGGTGGCCCTGACTGGGACGGTCGAACGCGGCAGGTACGTCAGACGGTCAGGCGGGCGAAATGGCGATTGGTTATACGTCACCGGAAAACTAGGAGGCTCCTTGGCCAGCCGGCATTTGCGATTCCAGCCCCGGGTGGCGGAAGCGCATTGGCTGGTCAGTCGGTTTCCGGTGCATGCCATGATGGATTTGAGCGATGGGCTAGCAAGTGATCTCCCGCGATTGGCGAAGGCCAGTCACCTCGGCTTTGAGGTCGATTTGGCAAGCCTTCCGCTTCACCGGGGATGTCTTCCTGAAAATGGATTACGAGACGGGGAGGATTATGAGCTGCTCTTTGCGGTACCGGCGGCTGTAAGCAAACAGCTCGAAACAGCATGGAAGGCGGAATTTCCTAAACTGCGATTAACGGCCATCGGCAAGCTGGTTGAGCATGGCGCGACCCAATTTTCCGGTAAGGGGTATGACCATTTCGCGCGATGAAGTTATCTTCGCCGATGCGGTGTGTCTCGAACAGTCCTGAAGAAACCCGGTCGATCGGTTCGGCCATGGCAAGGAATGCGCAGGCTGGGATGGTCCTCAGTTTGATCGGTGAGCTGGGGACCGGAAAAACCGAGTTCGTAAAAGGGTTGGCACTCGGGCTGGGGATTGACGACCACATTACCAGTCCGACGTTTACGATTCTTCATGAGTACAGAGGAGGACGGCTTCCTCTTTTTCATATGGATTTCTATCGGCTCCGCGCAGAGCGGGAACTGGATGAGATTGGGTTCGACGAATATTTGAGGGCCGCCGGTCTTTGTGCCATCGAGTGGGGCGATAGATTTCCGGATCGTTTACCATCCGATTCGATAAAGGTCTTCTTCTCCGCGTCCGCTGATGATCGGAGGGAGATCGTCTGGTGAAGAGCCTGATTATCGAAAATTCGACGCGGAGCGGAACCTTGGCCGTCGCCGATGCAGGAGAAATCCTGGTTCGCCGGGAGTTTTCCAAGGCCGGAGAGCTGGCAGCGACCATCCAGGGAATCTTTTTGGAATTTGGGGCCCCGGATGAAGTCGTGGTCGGGATCGGACCTGGTTCTTACACCGGTTTGCGAGTGGCGTCGGCAACGGCGATCGGCCTTCAACTAGCCCTGGGCTGTCCTGCCCTGGGATGTCCATCCGTCTTCGGCTATCAGAATGATTCGTATCATGTCGTCGGCGATGCCCGGCTGGGCGCGGTTTTTTTGGCTAGCATCGAGCACCATCGACTAACTCGCGGTCCGGAATTATTGCCGGCCGAAGAATTTCAAGTTTTGCAGCCGCGGCTGGGCGGCGCGCCGATTTTTGCCATCGGACCGATTCCCGGCTGTCCCGATCTTCCGATTCTGCAACCGCAAGCGGAGTACCTGATTAGATGCCGGAATAGTTTCGTTCCCTCGCTGGAGCCGTTGTATCTGAAGGAACCGCACGTCACCGCCCGGAAGATCCAGCCACGGTAGAGTGAGGAGGAGTGATGGAGTGTGGAGTGATGGAGTGTGAGTGATGGAGTGATGGCCCTGAGTCTCGATGATGGCACGTCTCCGCAATCCCGATTCTGCAACTCCTGAACTCCTGCAACTCCTGTAACTTCTGCTGAGTGATGGAGTGCTCGCTCTCCGTCTCTTCGCTATGATGCCGCTGGCACGATCACTCTCCCCATCCCCATTCTGCAACTCCTGTAACTCCTGCAACTCCTGACGTGACTAACACTTCTTCTTCGCTTGCGCGTCTGCGGGCTGGCCGTGTATTGGTGCAGGCGCCATGAAAATTGTCGTCGCCTATTCCGGAGGATTAGACACGTCCGTGATCCTGAAATGGATCAAGGAGACTTACGCTGCCGAAGTCATCGCCTTCTGTGCCGATGTGGGTCAGGAAGAGGAACTTGACGGTTTGGAAGAAAAGGCACTGCGGACCGGAGCCTCCAAATGCTATGTGGATGACTTACGAGAGGAGTTTGCCCGGGATTTTATTTTCCCGATGTTCCAGGCCTCGGCTCTCTATGAGAACCAATATTATCTCGGAACAAGTATCGCTCGGCCGCTGATCGCCAAAAGGATGGTGGAAATCGCGCGGGCGGAGAAAGCAACTGCCGTCGCGCATGGGGCGACGGGCAAGGGCAATGATCAGGTTCGATTTGAGCTGACGGTTGCCGCTTTGGCGCCGGAGATAGAGGTGCTGGCCCCTTGGCGCCTCGAAAATTTCCGGGAACAATTTCCCGGTCGTGCTGAGATGATCAAGTACGCGGAAGACCACGACATTCCCGTGGCGGCCAGTGCCAAAAAATCTTATTCGATGGATCGCAATCTTCTCCATATCAGTTTTGAAAGCGGCATCTTGGAGGATCCCTGGGTCGACGCCACCGGTCCGGAGTTGCGGGATATGTACAAGCTAAGTGTTGCTCCGGAGGATGCTCCGGACGCCGCCGAGTATCTGGAGTTGGAATTTGAGCGTGGCTGGTGTGTCGCCCTAGGCCATCAGAATCTGTCGGGGTTATTGGATCAACTCGGCTACCAGGGGGATCTGGCCAAAACTTCAGAAGACCGAATCAGGTTGTCCCCTTTGTGGGCGATGAAGGTGCTGAACCTTCTCGGAGGCCGGAATGGTGTCGGACGGGTTGATCTGGTGGAGAATCGTTTCGTCGGGATGAAAAGCCGCGGAGTTTATGAAACCCCTGGAGGCGCTATTTTGTTTTTCGCTCACCGTCAGATCGAGTCTCTGACCATGGATCGTGAAGTGATGCATCTGCGCGACAGCCTTGGTCCGAAATACGCCGAATTGGTCTATAATGGATTTTGGTTCGCACCGGAGCGCGAAGCTCTCCAAGCCCTGATCACAGAATCGCAGAAGAACGTGACCGGGGTTGTTCGGGTGAAGCTTTACAAAGGTAATATCGCGGTGGCTGGGCGGAAGAGCGCAGTAAGTTTGTACAGCCCGGATATCGCTACCATGGAGGCTGATCCTACCAAGGCCTATAACCAGTCGGATGCGACCGGCTTTATTGCTTTGAACGCGCTGCGCCTGAAGGTGGCCGCGAAGGTCAAGAGATCCTGAGTTCTCCAGCTCGGATAGATCTGTCACCCTAGTGCAACGATCTTGACGGGATCGAGCTGAGCTGAGAAAAGACAGGGATGCCGGGGCAGTTCCAAGGTGCGGGCTCACGTCGAAAATGCCACCAAGCGCGGAGCGAATGTTGAGTATTTAGATGTGACCCCAATTGTTTCCCCCTATGACTACATTTGCAATCCTGCCACGATGGTGGATTACAGCGGCTGCTCTGACCATCTCAGCGATTCTGCTCTCGCCCTTTTATTGGGTGCTGGTCGGTAGTTTCATGACGCCGGCCGAGCTTTTCGGCGGTCACATGTCTCTTTGGCCGAAGCACCTGGTGACGGAGAACTGGGCCGTCGCTCTGAGTCGATTGTGGCCGCACATTCAAAACAGCCTGTTGGTGAGTGCCGTGGCCTCCATTGGCACCCTCCTGATCACGGCGCCGGCGGCTTACGGGATCGTGTGGAGGAAACCGCGGGGACGCCGGACGCTGATGGCTTTCATGCTGATGACCCAAATGTTGCCGGCGATCGTCTTTGTCATCCCGTTATTCATCGTCTTCACCAAGATCAATCTGGTCAATACGCTAGCCGGGCTGATTCTGGCCGACATGACCTTCACGATTCCCTTCGCCCTGATCATGCTCTCCGCCTACATGAAGGACTTGCCTTACGAGCTGGTGGAGGCTTCGCTGGTGGACGGGGCGGGACAGTTGCGGGCGTTTCTGATGATCGTTCTGCCAATGACGCTTCCCGGCCTGATCACCGTCGGGGTATTCAGTTTCCTGATTCCCTGGGGTGACCTCATTTTTGCCCTGAGCCTGATTACCGACGCCGATTTGCAACCGTTGACCCTCGAGCTTTACAAGGCGATGGGCCAGTACGGGATCGACTGGGGATTTCTCTTGCCGGGAAGTGTTTTGACCGCCATCCCGGCGGTGATCTTCGTGATCGCCGCCAGCCGGTTCATCGTGGCGGGGGTGACCCGTGGCGCCATCAAATGAGTATGGCCCAACAACGATGAGCGCCAACGCGAACATACCGGTGAGCAAGGGGACGCCGACCATCGTCGCGACGCCATCCCGGCCGAATCCCAGGAAGGCTCGTTTCGATACCTCTCCTTACCTGTTCATTTTGCCATTCATCCTATTCTGCCTGTGCCTATTGCTCTATCCGGTGATCTATAGCTTGGCCTTGAGCTTCCGGTTAGCGACCGTCGAGACCTTTGTCAGTGGAGAGATGCCGTTCAACGGGCTGACGCAGTACCAGATGGCCCTGGCCGACCCGGTTTTCTGGAGAGCCGTGGTGAATACCCTGCTGTTTGCTTTTTTTAGCATCCTTTTCCAATTCTCCATCGGTTTTCTCCTGGCCCTCTTGTTCCAGGTAGATTTTCCTCTCAAGAATTTTTGTCTGGCCTTGCTGCTGATCCCCTGGGTCTCGCCGGTGCTGACGGCTGCGAACATCTTTAAAGGGCTGTTTAACGAGATCGGCCCGGTAAACCAGATCTGCCATCTGATCGGCCTAGGCTCGTTCCCGTGGCTGGCCGATCCTGTCTATGCGTTTCCGGCCACCATTGTGGCCAACATCTGGATCGGGTTTCCGTTTAATTTTATCCTCCTGTACGCCGGGATGCGCAGCATCCCGGTTGAGGTCTATGAGGCCGCGAAAATTGACGGCGCCCATTTTTGGAAACGGGTAGCCTATATCACGTTGCCAATGCTGAAGCCGGTTTCGGTGGCCGTCCTGACGCTGGGGACCATCTACACAGTGAAGGTTTTTGATCTGGTGTGGATCATGACCGGCGGTGGTCCCGCGAACGGGACGCACCTTTTGTCCACCTATGCCTACCAAGTGGGATTCTCGGTTCTGAACTTCGGGGAAGCCGCGGCGATCGCCACGCTGATGGTCTTGCTGGTTCTTTTGCTGAACCTGGCGCAATTCCTTCTTCAGCGGAGATGAGATCGAGTAGGGCGGACTTGCGCGTTAAATCGTGAGATTGAACCATTGGCCCTGTCCCCTAATCTTATCTGTCCCGGCGGGTCAACCCGATCGTAGCCAGGCACGAGAGTGCCTGGGTACGCCTCCCGCAAAGTACTGTCGCGTAGGGTACGGTATGATCGGGCGCAGCGGATCTCAGCGGTATTTCTCCTCGCAAGGGACCGTGGCCTGAGCATGTGAGACACTTTCATACCGTACCCCTTCAGGACGGTCTATCCTGGGGTGGTTCTGTCCAGGCACTTCGTGCCAGGCTGCGATTGTAAGGCATGCCTTCCCGGCTTGCTCCCGGGCCTCCGCAGCTGAAGAGGTAAGGCGGGACGCCTTACTTACATTGTGATGCCCGAACAACGAACGGGCCGCGGAGGCGATTGAATCAACCTCGGCGGCCCGCTTGAAAAACACTGGTTTGAATTCGCCGGTGCTAGCCTATTTGCTGGGTAGAATGGTCTTAATCTTGGCGGCGGCGTCCTTGAGCGCCTCTTCGACGGTCGCCTGGCCAGTCAACGCGCGCTGAATCGCGGTGCGGGTAGCCAAGGAGATGTCAGGGTATTTTGCTCCGCCTTCTTGTGACCTGGCGCGCGCGGTGGCCATCTGGTCGACGAAAGGCTTCAATTCGGGATTAGCTTCGCCCTGCTCTTTGGCGACGCTTTGGACGGACGAAATGTAATTGAAGGTGTCGCAGATCTTTCGGAGCCGTTCTGGGTCCTGGGTAAATTCAATGAACTTGACCGCTGCCGCTTCGACTTTGGGATCACCTTTCAGGACGCACCAGACCTCACCGCCGAGCGGGACGACCGGCTTGCCGCTTTCTTTCGGGACTGGGATCGTCACGATGCCGAAATCGATACCGCTCTTCTTGACGTTGGCGAGTTGCCAGGGCCCCATCACCATGGTGGCTGCGCGGCCGCTGATAAACTCGTTTGGCACGTCGCCTTGGTTCCAGTTCACCACATCTTTGGAGGCGTAGCCTTTCTTGACCCAATCAACCCAGAGTTGCAACGCAACCTTGGCGTTCTCCGAGGTCAGATCGCTCAGGCTGCCGCCGTTACTCCAAAGGAAGGGTTCCCATTGCCAGGTAGCTTCCTCAGTATTAGTCGCTGAGAAGGCGATTCCGTAGACCGGACTTTTGGTGGTCTTGCTAGCGGCATCGGTGAGCTGTTCCCAGGTCTCGGGAGGGGTCGTGACGCCGCCATCAGTGAGAAGCTTTTTATTGTAGTAGAGGGCTAAGCTGTTGCTGCCGATCGGAACTCCGTAAACTTTGCTGCCATCGGTCACTGCTGCCTTGGGGCCCGGATAAACGTCACTCCAGGTTTTCATCTTAGCCACGTCGGCCGAGATATCCTTAAGGATCCCGGCTTTCGCGACGCGCAAGACATCCGGATTATCGACGGCGGAAATAGCCGGCGGTTTGTGGACGGCTGCCATTTGCAGCGTTCGGCTGACTAGCTCACCGAAGGGTACGTAGGTGAAATGGATTTTTACATCGGGATTGGCAGCTTCGAAGTCTTTCTGGATTTGACCCAGGGCGTCGAGCTGACCTTGCACGTTAAAGTAGTGCACGATTTCTACGTTAGTTTCTGCGGCTGGTGCGGTGACCAGCCCGAGACCTGCGAGCGCGGAACCGAGGAGGATCAACCAGCGGAACCGGAGTTTTAATTTGGTATGGCTTTTCATTGGATTTGTCTTGGGGTTGTCGGGGGAAATTGGTTGGCGGATGCAGAAGGGTACTTTCTTCCGCAGCTCCGAAAGGGTAGCGGCTAACTTTCACGCCGCAGCCAAACTAACATTTCGCCGGGAGTGCGGTTGTCCCAAGCGTAGTACGGAATCATTTTGATCTCAGAAGGTATTTTCTCGGGCGCCGAGGGAGCGTACAATGCGGCCTCGTCCGGTTGCTCCACGGAACCTGGCACCGAGAGCGAAACGATTTTGCCTAATTCGTTTTCCTCACGGGTCACAGTCACCTGCTGGGCGGGGTCGATGGCAAATCGATCGAGCTTACCGGCATTATCGATTTCTTCGGCGCAATAAACCAGCGGGCCGCGGCTGATGGCCACTCTCCCTCGATTTTCGACTACTTCGTAATTGGCGTAGTGAGCCTGCACCGGCATTGAGAATCGCGCCGTCAGCTCATCTCCGGAATTCCAGGAGCGCGGGATCACGGCATAACCGGCGACAATTTCAGGCACGATTTCCTGACCATTCACCGCGAAGTGGTGGTCACCGGCCCATCCCGGAACCCGGAGCAGAACTTCAAATGGAGTGCCGGGCACGGTCTTAAATCGAAACGAGGCAGTCCCTTCGAACGGGAAATTGGAGGTCGCCACCAAGCTGGCCTCCTGCCCATTGATGGCGAAATTGGCCTCGCTGGAAACGTATTGATGAATGGCAAGTCCCTTGGAACTCGAAGAATAAAGGTAAGCGGACAACGACAAAATCAGGCGAGCCAGATTGGCCGGGCAGCAAGGACACCACCATGGCCAACTTACGCGGTGCTGCGTCCCGTCGCTGGCGAGGGGGTTATGGTAAAAGAAAGTCTTACCGTCAATTCCGATGCCGGCGAGCACGCCATTATAAAGAGTCCTCTCCACCATGTCGCCGTAGCGGCTGTCGAGATCGAGATGAGCCATCCGGTGAGCCCATTGCAGGAGGGCGATCGCCGCACAGGTTTCGGCGTAGCTATGAAGGTTCGGCAGATCGTAGTCTTTGGTGAATCCTTCGTTTTCGGCATCTGAACCAATGCCTCCGGTGATATAAAGTTTACTCCGGCAGAGGTCTTGCCAGAGGTGTCGACAGACGGCGGCGAGTTCTTCGTCTTGCAACTCATAGGCCAGGTCTGCGACCGCGCTATAAAGATACATCGCGCGCACGGAATGCCCGACGACTTCCCCTTGTTCCCGGACGGGCTCATGCGCTTGCATGTAGGCATACGGAGAGATGGGATGAGTCGGGCGAAACGGTGTGGAGTCCAATCTTTCGACGGCTTCCCGGTCGAAGTAATGAGGTTTCGTTCCACGCTGTTCGACAAAGAATCGACTCAGGTCCAGGTAGCGCTGATCATGGGTCAGACGATAAAGGCGGACGAGAGCCAACTCGATTTCAGGATGCCCACAATACCCTGGCAGTTGTTGAGGACCGCTGCCAAAGACGGTCACCAGATGATCCGCCAAACGGATAGCGATATTGAGGAGAGTTTCCTTGCCTGTTGCTAGCCGATGGGCCACTGCGGCTTCGATCAGATGACCCGCACAATAGAGCTCATGCAGGTCGCGAAGATTTTTGAAGCGATGACGTGGACGCCAAGTAAGGATATGGCTATTGAGGTAGCCGTCCGATTGCTGGGCGCCCGCGAGGAGTTCAATCGTTCCCTCGACCAGGGTTTCGATTTTAGCGTCTTTCCGATGCTGCAGGTAGGCGCTCGCCGCCTCCAGCCATTTGGCGACGTCGGAGTCCCAGAAAATGCTCCCTCCCCAATACCAGTTATTCACTTCCTGCCGACCGCGGTGCATCCGCTGGTCAAGGCGCAGGGCATCCAAGTGGCCCTGATGCCGCATTTCGCCATAAATATGGGCGCAGGGTGACTTGTCCGACCTGTTGCTGCAGGTTGTCCCAAAAGCCGCCAGTGAGAGAAACCCGTGTTTGATCGAGAGGTTGCCAAGGGGAGAGCATGCAATGAGGTTTAGTCTGGAAACGGCCTCGGACGCAAGGGGAGGGTGCGGTAGAATACCCGTACAATTCCGACATAGGAGAGAGCGCAGAGAGGGAGGAGGACACGGAGGGATTATTTTACCACAGAGACACAGAGAACGCGGAGTTTAGGATTTTTTAAATTTCGGAGGGGTGAACTGGTCGCTCGGTGATGCGCTGGAGGAGGAGGAGAGGGCGCAGAGGGGGAGGAGGACACGGAGGGATTATTTTACCACAGAGACACAGAGAACACGGAGTTTAGGATTTTTTAAATTCGGAGGGGTGGGCTGAGGTCTGTCTTCGGTGGTTTTCCGCTGGTCGTCTTTTTACCGGCGGCGCTCGGTGATGCGCTGGAGGACGGATTTGAAGCGGGAGTCTCGTTCGGTGGCCGTTGGTCGGGGGGTGGCTAGAGCGCCGAAAGCTTGGACGACAAAAGAGGCGGAGACGGTACCCATGGCCGCACATTCTACGATCGGGCGACCTGCTACCAAGCCGGCAAGAAAACCGCCGCAATAGCTGTCCCCGGCCCCGGTGGTGTCCAAGGCCCGGACGGGAAAGGCAGGTATGTGAAAAACGGAAGCGTGCGGACCTTCGCACACCAGGGAACCTTCTCCTCCCATTTTTACCGCGAGGCATCGCCGGTAGGTCGCCGACTGTTCCTGCATCCAGTCGCTAAGATTCGAGGGATGCCAAAGGCGAAAGACCTCTTCCTGACTTGGCATGAACGCCGTAACACTAGGCAAAAATTTCAAGTCCAGGTACTGGCTGGCCTCCACGTAGGCGTCCGCTAGAATATCGAGGGTAATAATTGGGGCGGAGGGGAGGCTGCTCAGATACTTCACATGGGCGATCGAACTAGCAGGGGTTTGCGGCGCAATATGAAACCCTCGCGAGTGGTGATAGGCCTCGGGCAACGGTTTTCTTCCAGCGTCCATTTCCTCCGCCGTCGAGGAGGTTAGTTTTGGTATTTGTTGCTTGTCGGTCTCGGTCTCGTGCAAAACCCATAGCTCCAGACCGCTCCCGGCGATTCCATTGAGCCCGGTAACGTCAAGGCCGCGCTGCCTGATTTCGTTCGTCGCGGTCTCCAGATATTTCTCTCCGGTGACAGAGTGGAGACCCACGCCGTCATGCCAGATGCTTGCTCCGATCGCGGAATATAGAGCGCCGCCCCCAATTACCTGTTTTTGGCAAGTGGCGTTTGGCAGGACGATATCATCGATCGTTAACCAGCCAATGGTGACCAGATCAATCATCCCGGGTTCCCCTCGAACTGCTTCCAGATCCGCCGCAGTTGCTTGCGCAAGGCCGCGAAGTAAACCATGGCCTTGGCCAAATCTACCAGGTCGTGAATATTAGCCATCGGCTCTCCGAGATCAAAATGGCGGTTGAAACCCGGGAATCCCAAAAGCAGCACATTGGGAGTTTTTAGCATCGCACTCACGTCGTCGCTCCGGGAAGTATACGAATTGTTTGAGAGCTGAACCTTGACCCCAACCTCCCGGAGGGCGGCCACTAACTCGACGGCTAACACGTAGAGATGCGGCGGGGTGACCGCTCCCCGGGCCAGACTCGAAAACTCAGATAGCACCGCCCCTTCCCCAAGTTTTGGTCCCTCGCCGCCACGGTCAGACTGGTTCGGGTGAATCTTACCGCCGGCTTGTTGCACGTCAGAGACAATCACCAGTTCCGGAACCGGAAAGAGGTTCAGCATCCTGGCGCTGCCGCGGCTGATCAACTGGTTCCCGGAACCAGGAGGTCCTTCCTCTTCGTCAGGGAATACCAGCAAGGCGTCCACCTTTGCCGCGGCTAGTACTGGGGCGGCGGCTAGCAAAGCAGCGACGGCTCCCGCGTTGTCAACGTGGGCGGAAAAATTGCCCGAGGGATCTTCCTGGTAGGAGGTCGAGAAAACCACTCGATCGCCGGGTTGGAGGCTGAGATCTCCGCTTTCGGGGCGAAAGAAGGGCCGGGCATCTTCGGATTCCAGGTGGCCACGGGCGATTATCTCATACCTGGAATGGGAACTGACAAAGCGATAGGCCAGAGCTGGGCGGTTCCCATTTTGGATCATATGATATCCGAACGGAACCAGCGGGTATCGCGATTGTTCTTCTGGTTGAACCAGATAGCTGATGGTATCCAAATGAGCGAAGTACCAGAGTTTTTTCCGGCCATCTCTCGGACCGGTTAAAATGACGCTATTTCCGGTATTTTGGTAGTTCAGGTCAAAATGTAACTTATGGTCGGCCAGGGTCTTGTTTTCTCGCAGGAGTTCTCGCAAAACCGGGCCACGTAAGACGCTGGCCGTGGTGGAGGGTGATGAGACCTCTGAGATGGAGGTCACGTAGCGTCGTATTCGCTCCACGGTGATGTGCGCTTCAACTAACGGCTGCCAAGCTAGGAGTTGAGCGGCGGTTCGTTTGGCTAGCGTTTTCGGATTCACGAGGCAGGAGTTGGAGTTGCAGGAGTTGCAGGAGGCTAGGTATTTTTCCCTTTCCGACTATGGCGAGCATTTTCGGGTGGAATTATCATTTTTATTTTTACTGCTAGCACTTCTTCCCTAGTCTCTGCTTGCCTGGTTCATAATGAAGACGGCGACTACGATGAGGGCTCCTTTGACCAGTTGTTGAACGAAGGGGTCTACTCCGGACAAATTCAGGATATTGGCTAACACACCAATAAAGAGAGTGCCGACAAAGGTGCGGAAGACCGAACCGGCGCCGCCGAAGAGGGAGGTCCCACCGACGACGACTGCGGCAATAGCATCCAGTTCGTAGCCTTCCCCGGCGATCGGGGTGCCGACGCTGAGCTGAGAAGAATAAACCATCCCGGCGATGCCGGCACAAAGCCCGGAAAGGGTATAGACCAGCAGCTTATATCGTTGGTTCGGGACCCCGGATAAATGAGCGGCCTCCTCGTTGGAGCCGATGGCGTAGACGCACCGGCCAAACGGCGTCAGGTGCAAAACAAAAGCGGCGGCCAGCAAAGTCAAAAGCAAGATGATCGATGGGATCGGGATCCCGGCAATATAACCATTTCCGACATAGTAATAGGTGGCATTGGTGATCGGGATGGGTGTTCCGCTCGTCCCAATGAAGGCGATGCCCCGCCAGAATGAGAGCATTCCGAGTGTCATGATAAAAGCCGGAATGCGGGCGTACGCGATCCCTAGGCCATTGATGATACCCATCAATCCGCCACATAATATGCCGGCCGGGATGGCGATCGCCAGGCTTTGCGATTGCAGGAGGAGAGCAAAAAGGACCACGCACAAACCGAGAATCGCCCCGATCGAAAGATCGATGCCGGCCGTCAGAATGACGAAGGTCTGGCCGATGGCCAGGATACCGACGATGGCGACTTGCCTTAGCACATTGAGGAGATTCGGCAGAGTCAGAAATCTGGGAGAGAGGATGGAGGAAACGATCAGCAGCAGCACGAGAGCGATAACGATTCCCAGTTGCTGTTTCGCGAAGGGAATCGCCCGGTGTCTGAAGGTGGGCTGAATCACATCTGAACGATCAGTCATCCGTCCCTCCTTGGGGTTGAACGAAGGCCGCCGCTTTTACAATCGCATCCTCGGTGGCGTTATCCCGGGTCAATCGTGCAGTAATCCTGCCCTCGCGAAGGACAATGATCGTGTCGGAGAGGTGAAGTAGTTCTGCCAATTCTGAAGAGATCAGGAGGATGGCGAGGCCTTTGGCCGCCAAGGCTTTAATCGTGGAATAGATCTCTTGCTTGGCGCCGATATCCACGCCGCGGGTTGGTTCGTCCAGGATGAGAATTTTTGGTCCCAGACCCACCGCTCTGGCGATCAAGACCTTTTGCTGATTGCCGCCACTTAGAATTCGGACCGGAGCTTTCAATCCTCTCGTTCGAATATCGAATCGGGAAACCATCTCCCGGGCGAAAACCCCTTCGGCTTTCAGGCGGAGGCAAGGAAATTTGAAGAAGCGCCCGAGACCGCCCGCGGTGATATTTTCAATCACTGGTCGATTGAGAAAGAGCCCGCTCGCTTTCCGGTCCTCGGTCACATAAACCAAGCCCGCTTTAATGGTCTTTCCGGGGCTTCCAGGCTTTAAAGGTTTACCAAAGATGGCAATAGAACCAGAACTGGGTTGAGCCAGGCCAAAGATGGTCTTGGCGATCTCTGTCCGGCCGGCGCCGACTAATCCGGCCAGGCCAAGAACTTCACCCTGCTTCACCGCAAAAGAAATACCGCCGAAATGCCCTTGGCGGCTAAGATTGCGGACCTGCAGGGCCAGTTTACCGCTATCATTGGCGGCCGTTCGCTCCACCAGGACATTCCGTCCGATCATCCGTTGAATCAGCCACTCCTGATTAACGTCCTTAACCTCTGCGGTTCCGGTACATTTTCCGTCCCTGAGCACAGTTACGCGATCCGCGATCGAGAAGATTTCCTCGATACGATGGGAGATGTAAATGATCCCAAGGTCCTGGGCGCGGAGGCGTCGGAGCACCTGGAAGAGAATAGTCGTGGATTCGTCATCCAGGACGGCAGTGGGTTCATCGAGGACGAGAATTTTAGGACTCAAGGAAAGCGCTTTGGCGATTTCCACCATTTGTTGCTGGGCCACGCTCAAGTGGCGAATGGGTCGGCCAGGATCAACGCGTACCGAAAGGCGGTGCAAGAGCTTAAGCGTTTCGGTCCGGATCCGCTTTCGATCCACCGTGCCGAAAGCGGTAACGGGAAAGTGGCCCAAAAAGATATTTTCCTCCGTACTGAGATGTGGAGTGAGTGAGAGCTCTTGATGAATAACCACGATCCCGTGGGTGATGGCTTCCCGGGGTGATCGGGGATGGAAGGCCTGACCCGAGAGCGAGATCTGGCCTTTATCTGGGCGATAAACACCGCCCAGAATTTTCATCAAGGTTGATTTCCCGGCGCCGTTTTCGCCGACCAGAGCGTGGATTTCGCCTTTCCCAACCGTGAAATCAACCTGGTTCAGTACGAGATTCCCTTGAAACGCCTTACAAATCTGCCGGGCGCTCAATAGTGAAGTATCGTCCATCTTAGTTTGAAAGCCCTGTGGGAGACCTCAACGACACGGGTCTGGTGGCGGAGCGAAGTCGCCCCAGCCCTTGCCAATCCACTGCTCGGCATTTTCCGGAACCACCACCGGAGAATCTGGTAACTTCAGCTCATAGCCGGGGTTCTCGTATTTTTCCTGCGCTGCTATTTTCTGATCGGTCAGAGTATAGATCACCGCTCTGAGACCAATATCTCCGATGAATGGGGTGTAGTTACCGTCGGCCCGGAAGGTTCCCGACTTCACCGATTGAAAGCCCGCATTGGAGCCGTCAAAGGTGTAATGTTTAATCCCGTCCTGGCAACGATTGGCTCGCGCAATGGCCAGTTCTGCTCCCCAAGACGACTCTTCGGCATGGGCAAAGATGGCGTCAATTTTCGGATAGGCGGTGAGCCAATCTTCCATCAGCTTCACGGCCGGTTCGCGGAGCCATTGACCATCTCCACGCACCAGAATCTTAATCCCAGGATAGTTCTTGAAGACATTTTGCATTCCCTTATCGCGGTCGACCGCCGGCGAGGAACCTTTCAATCCGGTGATCACGACGACGTTGCCTTGGCCATGAAGTTCTTCTGCTGCTCTCTTGGCAACTTGTTCGGCCATGGTGACGTTGCTTTGCCCAATGAACAATGTTTTCTCAGTCGGTACATCACGATCCAGAACGACCAAAGGCACTTTTTTCTCCATCACCGCTCGGGCCGCCGGAACCAGACCAGCCGACTCGACCGGACTCATGATCACGGCATCCACACCTCGGGTTAGCAAATCCCGCACGTCGTCGCTCTGTTTCGCAATATCGACATGACCGTCGGTAACGATGAGTTGAATATTCGGATGGCGGGCCGCTTCTGCTTGCAGGGACTGAAGCATGGCCACGCGCCAAGGATGATTGAAGCCGGTCTGCGAAAAGCCAATGATCAACGGTTTGGCTTTTCCGTTGATCTCAATTGGGCCGTCGGGCAGCGGCAAGACATTGGTCAAAGGCAACGTCTGGTAGAACTTTAAGAGTTCTTCCGACGTCATATTGGTAATCGGCTGCCGCTGTTGGGCGAAAGCCGCGCTGGCTACCAACCACAGGGCAGGGATGATTAGGATTCTGATTGCGTTGATTACGGTGCTTTTTCTCATGGTGCTCCTCAGTGCTGGCCAATTCATCAATGGAACAACTGCTTGATCTAAGATCATCTTCGTCGCGGATTTTCCGGGTTTAACGGAGAACGGGTCAGGGTCAGCCGATACCGGTATCGATCGGAACGGAAGATCAGCTCGACGGACTCGATCGTTCGGGCGGCGGGGTCAAAGGTGTCTCGATGGATTAACATCACCGGTTGGCCTTTCCGTAAGTTTAGCAATTTGGCTTGTGCCGGGTTAGGCAACCCCACGTCGATGGTCTCTTCTGCCGTATGCAAAACAGCGCCGCATTTCGTACCCAGAGTTTCGTAGAGAGAATGTTGATCCAGATATTCCTTGCTAAAATAATTTCTGTGCGGCTCGACTAACCAGGAAGGATACCAAGCCCTTTGTAAGGCCAGCGGGCGACCGTCCCCGAGCAGCAACCGTTCGACATAGAGGGCGCGCCCATTAGGCTGCTGGAGCCTTTCGGCGATCTGCGGCGAAGGGAAATTCCAAGCGGCCAGAAAGGTTCGCCAGCTAGGCGTGATCCCGGCGGCCTTCATATTCTCGGAGAAGCTGGTCAGGGCTGCCAGGGGTTCGATCTTCGGTTCCGTGACAATCGTCCCTTTTCCCTGGATTCTCCGGAGGTGGCCGGCGTGGACCAGATCGAGGATCGCTTGGCGCACCGTCGCTCTGCTGACATTGAAGCGGGTGGCGATCTCCAGCTCAGAAGGGATGGTGGTGCCGATTTTCCAGCGGCCCCGCGAAATCTCGGCCACGAAGGTCTCTTTCAGCTGCTGATAGAGCGGCAGACGAGTATCTGGTCGGGCCAAGGTTTTCACGCTGTTTTGCTCCGGTACAAAAAACTGGAAACCACTTACATCCGGTTGTCCGGATGACCGCAGGTATTTCTTGTCGGAATCGGGCTGCTCTGTCAATGATAACCAGACTTATTCCTATGGCGATGCTTCCCCAAAAAGAGAATGTCCTGGTCAAGTTGTTTCCGGCGGTCAAGCCACTGATCGGGACGATCCATTGTGCCCCTTTTCCGGGAGCCCCGCGTTACCAAGGGGAAAGCATGAACTCCATCGTCGAACATGCCGTTGGGGAAGCGAGGGCTTATGCCGAAGGCGGGATGGACGGGCTGATTGTCGAAAACGCGTGGGACCTCCCTTTTCTTCGGCCAGAAGATATTTGGTATGAGACGGTGGCCACCATGAGTGTGGTGGCGAACCAGGTGCGCGAAGCCACCTCTCTGCCCATGGGCATCAACGTGTTGGCCAATGCGGGCGAGGCGGCCATGGCCGTGGCCAAGGCGAGTCGGGCCTCGTTCATTCGGGTGAATCAGTGGGTCAACGCCTATGTGAGTAACGAAGGCTTCGTCCAGGGAAACAGTGCGAGAATCCTCCGGTACCGAGCAGTCCTGCAGGCGCAGGAAATTGCCATCTTCGCCGATGTGCACGTCAAGCATGGCGCTCATGCGATCGTCGCGGACAGACCGGTCGAGGAGCAGGCTCGAGATGTGGAATTCTTCGACGCGGATGTGGCGATTGCCACGGGAAATCATACGGGTGATGCTACGCCCATTAGCGAGATCGAGAATATCCGCCAAGGAACCCAACTTCCGGTGATTATTGGTAGCGGCCTTACCCCGGCTAACGCACTTGAGCTTCTCGAAAAAGCAGACGGGGCGATCGTGGGCACCAGCCTGAAAGAGAACGGCGCGTGGTGGGGCAGGGTCTCAGTGGACCGGGTCCGGGCCCTGGTCCGGGAAGTTAATAAGTTGCGGGGTCGGTAGGGGGCAGGAGTCAGGAGTTGCAGGAGTTCAGGAGTTGCAGGAGTTACAGAATAAAAAACCGGAATCGTGTCTTAGGGCTGATTTACTGAAGTGCGAAGTTTTTAAAGAAGTTGCCAGGGTGCTAGGTTCGGAAAGTTTTTGCCCCGAAGGGGCTATAGAAGTTAGCCCAGGGTTGAGCTCAGGGTTGAGCCCAGGGTTTTAACCCTGGGAACCATCCAAAAAAGGAGTCCGCCCTGAAGGGGCGGCAGATTGGGGCGTCGTTTTGACGGAGATATATCGCGTATTGAACCCGGTTCTAGTCCTTCGAAAAATGATCTATGTTCTCCTCCTCGACATTCCTTGAGACGACGTGTTGTAAGGGCGCATTCTTGCTTGACGGCGACGCCGAAGAAGTAAGGCGGGACGCCTTACCTAGGTAGGTTTGGCTGAGAACCGGCGTGAGGTTGGTCCACGAGATCTTGCGCCCTTTCAGGGCGAAACACTAAATTGATGGTTCCCAGGGTTAAAACCGGGTTAAAACCCTGGGCTGAGGGCCATAGCCCCTTCGGGGCAGAAACCAGCTAAATCCTAACTCTCAGGGCAAAAGGTACAGAACGATAATTTCGTAACATCCTTCTTTGGGGCACAAACCTTCATCTAATTTCCTCTCTGGGACAGACGCTTAACTCAAACAGAGACCAGGGAGTTTCGGAAAAATTAACTATCCGACCTCATTCTTAACCGGGGAGGTTAGTTAGATCGGCGACTTCTTTCCAGAGAACCTGCATCTGTTGAACGGCGGATTCCAACTCGGCGGGATGGGCCATCCGGAGTGCTAGTACATCTTCCAGGCGCCTGGAAAACTGATTCGGTTGGCGCGCAAATTGTTTGATGGCTTCCAGGCAGCCCTTGTCGCCGAAATAATATTCGGCGTTCAGTGCGAACAGGGCTTGAGCCAGCATAAAGGCGATTCTGGTCAGGCATCCGACCGTATTAAAAATGTCTCCCCGCTGGGCAAAGCCGAACGCGTGAATAAAGGTGAATTCTGCCATCGACAAGCAATCTTTAGTTAACTTCGCCTGCAGAGGCGACGGGTAAATCTCGACCCTTCGTTTAAACTCGGAGAGTAAATGTTGCCGATCAAACAAGGGGAGGCAGCATTTAGTTTCAGCGAGATAAACCACACTTACGAACCCGAAGGTTGGCTGTTGATAAAAGTGATGATGGTAGATCCCGGTCTGGCTTTCGTTCAGTACACGCTCAACCTGTTCGACGTTCCGGTATAAAAGGTCGACTTTTCCGGCCACCGTCTGAATCCACGCACCTCCGTTGACCCACGGACCCCATTCGTAAAATCCAGTTACGGTGGGAAGATGGTCCGGAATCGACACCTTCCTGGCGAAGCTTCGAATCGCTTCGATTTCAGGTGGAGACTGTTCCGAGTAATAAATCCCGATGTCGAGGTCGGAATCCGGGCGGGCCGTTCCTCGCGCGTAGGAGCCGCCGAGGACAATGGCTACGATGCCCGGTATCTCCGAGAGCTGTTGGGTAATGGTTTTGAGCAGCTCAAGTTGCCAGGAACTCAGGCCGAGGGAATCGAGCATCACGGCGAGAAGAGTTGTCGGGTCGGCTTTTTTCAAAAAATATCTGGTAAAAAAGTCCTCTTTGACGACACCGTCCGCTGAGACAAAGCCTTTCCGGCTAGACTGTCACCTACCCAAACGCCAACCCATTTTCCAATCCGTGTAATCTGTGAAATCTGTGGTTAACTCTCCCCCTCTTCAATCTTCTTTCAATCTTCCAGCCGGTTTTTGGGGTAAGCCAGCGTGAATTTCAAAGACTAGCGGTTTACTGCTTCATCCCCTCAAATGATAGACTTTGGCTACGGATCGAAAGGCTTCGACTTGATGCTCCTGCCAGGCTTGGTCGCGATGCAGTTCGGCAGCCAAAATTTCGGCGACCAAAGGTGCTACTTCGGCTGCCGCCAAGGAATCGAGCAGCAGGGCACGAGTTCTCCTTGCCAAGACATCTTCGACCGTGCGAGCCATTTCCTCCCGGGCCGCCCAGACGACCTCTGCTTGCAGGTAAGGAAGCCTCTTATGCAGCGGCCTGCCAAGGTTGGGTTCCGAAGCGGCCAATTCGGCAATCTTTCGGCGGTCAGTGCCATAGACAGCCAAATGCCCCGGTGCCGAGAAGGTTTCGGCCTCAGAACTACTACCGTGGAGGGGCAAGGCGGAAGTTCGAGAAGGAACGGACGGAAACCCTCCGATTTGGGCGACGCGATTGACGCAATCTTCCCCCATTCGACGGTAGGTAGTCCATTTTCCCCCGGTGATAGTGACCAGGCCGGCCGACGAAACCACCAAGGTATGTTCGCGCGATAGTCCGGCGGTCGAACTAGCGTGCCCGGCCTTTACTAACGGCCGGAGCCCGGCGTAACAGGAAAGAACATCCGATTCGGTTGGATCCTTGGCGAGATATCGTGCCGCTTCTGTCAGGATGAATGAAATCTCTTGTTCCTGGATCCGCGGCTCTTCGACCGGTTCAGGAACCTCACCATCGGTGGTTCCCAAGATCAGCCGATCGTGCCAGGGAATACCAAAAAGGACCCGGCCATCCGAAGTTTTGGGCACCATTAACGCCGAAGTACCCGGCAGAAACTCTTTGGGCAGTACCAAGTGGGCGCCCTGGCTGACGGCCAACATTTTGTCGCTGGTGGGTTCGTCCATTTTCCGCACCGCGTCCACAAACACGCCGGTGGCGTTCACCACAACCCGGGCGGCAACTTCGAGTTCGGCGCCGTTCTCTCGGTCCCGCAGAATGACTCCCGTGACTTTGTTGTTCGTCTTGGTTAGTCCGATTACCTCCACGTAATTTGCGGCGATTCCGCCGAGATCGGAAAATGTCAGTGCGAGGGTGGTGGCGAGCCTGGCGTCGTCAAACTGACCATCAAAATAGGAGACTCCGCCCCGGAGATGCTTTGGCTCCACCGTCGGCAGTTGTCGGATCGTCTCGGCGGCGCCTAACGCTTTCGATCGGCCGAGGGATAGCTTTCCCGCCAGCAGATCATAAATGCCGAGGCCGATGCCGTAAAAAGGTATTTCCCAGAGGTGATAGGCCGGGATGATGAATTTGAGTGGATGCGCGAGATGCGGGGCATTCTTGAGCATCAATCCGCGCTCATGGAGAGCTTCGCGGACGAGACTGATATTGCCCTGTTCAAGGTATCGAACGCCGCCGTGCGCGAGTTTCGTGGCGCGGCTCGAGGTCCCTTTGGCGAAATCCGTCTTTTCCACCAGTAAAGTACGCAGGCCGCGGGATGCGGCTTCGACTGCCGTGCCAAGGCCGGTGGCGCCACCCCCAATGACCAGGCAATCCCAGACCGTCGAACGGTCTGAGATCGCCTGGATTGCGAGACTTCTGTCCACAACTCGAAGGTTGCCTAGATCCAGGCTTTGGCTCGGCCTAGTGCCTTATTCCAACCCTCTCGTAATTTTTGGCGTTCGTCCGCGCCAATCTTCGGTTCGAAGGTCCGGTCGGAAGCCCACTGGGAGGAGATTTCGTCGGTCGACTTGTAAAATCCGACCGCCAATCCCGCCAGGTACGCCGCACCCATGGCCGTCGTCTCCGGATTCGCCGCCCGGACCACTGGAACTCCAAGCAGGTTCGCCTGAGTTTGCATCAGGAGGTTGTTAGAGCAGGCGCCGCCGTCCACCCGCAGTTCCGCCAGTTTGATGGACGAGTCAGATTCCATCGCGGTCAGTAGATCAGCGACTTGAAACGCGATTCCGTCCAGGGCCGCTCGAGCAATGTGGGCGGAGGTACTTCCACGGGTCAATCCGAGGATGGCGCCGCGGGCATAGGCATCCCAGTGCGGAGCTCCGAGGCCGACAAAAGCCGGCACCAAATAGACGCCGCCGGTGTCTGGTACACTGGCCGCCAAGGCTTCCACCTCGGGTGCCGTCTTGATGATCCCAAGACCATCCCGTAGCCACTGCACGACCGCTCCAGCGACGAAGATGCTTCCTTCCAGCGCGTATTCGGTCGTATTATTCTTTCGCCAGGCGATGGTGGTGAGGAGGTTGTTTTTCGACGGGACGGCTTCGGTGCCCGTATTCATCAGCATGAAGCATCCGGTCCCGTAGGTGTTTTTTGCCATTCCCGGTTTGCTGCACATCTGGCCAAACAGGGCTGCCTGCTGGTCACCGGCAATTCCGGCGATGGGCAGTCCCTCCAGGGTACCGACCGCGGTCGTTCCGTAGACTTCACTGGAACTCTTGGCCGTCGGCAGCACCGAGCGCGGGACGTTGAGGACGCTCAAGAGTTCGTCGTCCCAATCCCGAGTGTGAATGTTGAAGAGCATGGTGCGCGACGCGTTGGTCTCATCGGTTACGTGCACCTGGCCCTTGGTCAGCTTCCAGATCAGCCAGGAATCCATCGTCCCAAAAGCTAGTTCACCGCGGTCAGCCTTCTCTCGGGCGCCCGGAACGTTGTCGAGAAGCCAACGGACTTTGGTTCCTGAAAAGTAGGCATCGATGACCAGGCCAGTTTTCTTTTGAATCAGCGGCTGCAAGCCGTCGGCTCGCATCTTGTCACAAAAGGGAGCGGTTCGCCGGTCCTGCCAAACAATGGCATTATTGATAGGTTCACCCGACTTACGGTCCCAAATCACTACCGTCTCGCGCTGGTTGGTGATACCGATGGCGGCGATGTCTTTATGACTGATGTCGGCCCGCCCGATGGCGTCAGCCGCGACACCGATCTGGCTGGCCCAGATTTCGTTGGCATCGTGTTCGACTTGGCCCGGTTCGGGGAAAAACTGGGTAAATTCTTTTTGGGCGACGGAAATTACTTTTCCGGAGTAGTCAATTACCAGCGCTCTGGAACTCGTCGTTCCTTGGTCCAATGCTAAGAGATATTTTGACATAAAGATAACTTTTTTTGAGTTAAGAAACTGTGGTTTAGCCCCTTTTTCCGGTATTGGAAGGATCTTCACCGCTGGGCCGATCTGCCGCCACGATGGCATGGGCCTGAATCAATGCCTTGCCGATAAAGAGGTCATAGGCAAATCCTCCCAAGATCCCGCCGACAATTGGTCCCAGCACCGGTGGTAACCAGACGCTTGTTCCATCGGTCAATCCATTATTTTTAAATCCAGCGATCACCGCGAAGATCCGGGGCCCTAAATCGCGCGCTGGGTTGATGGCATACCCGTTCATTCCGCCAAACGAGATACCGATAGCGACTACTATCAAACCGATCACGATGGGTGCCAGATTAGAAACCTGGGCGTTAAATTTATCCACCACGGCAAAGATCAGACCGACCAGTAAAGCTGTTCCCACGACCTGGTCAAAGAAACCCGGCCAAAAGCCTGGCACCGCGGGAAAGGTAGAGAAAATTCCAGTGGTATGATCCAACCCGGGATCGACCAAAATCCATTTGGCATGATAATTGATAAATAGGAGTAGGGCTCCGGCAAAAGCGCCGGCAAATTCGGCCAAAATGTAATGAGGAACTTTTGACCAGGGGAAGCGTTTGGTGGCGGCCAAAGCCAGCGTCACGGCCGGATTGAGGTGGGCGCCACTGATAGTTCCCGCAATGTAAATTCCGAAAGTAACGGCCAAGCCCCATCCAAGGACGACATTGGTGTAGCCGCCCATGACCACTTCTCCGGGAATTGGCGGATTATGACCGAAAAGAACAACCATGGCGACGACACCGTCGCCGAAGAGGATCAGAACCATGGTTCCGAAGAACTCTGCTAGGAACTCTTGACCTTTAGTGAATTTCATTTTGTGAATTGCTACCTGGGGCGCTCATTTTCGAACGATTAGATAAATGGCTAGTTCAAAGGAAAGACGACTCCGTTAACAGCGAGCAACATCGAGCCTAAGAGATTGCCGATGAATGAATCATTCATGGTTTACGTTTGATGGGGGGTAAGAAAACCAGCTCTACGCTGTGACCTCTTGCGAACAAATGCAAGAGCTCAAGTGTTCTAAATTTAACCTTGGAGGGGAGCAAGACAAATTTAGCAAATGTTATTTAGGAAGCTTGAAGCTCACGGGGAGGAAGGCTGAGGGAGCAGCGAGAGAACGTGCCGCCAAGACCCAACGCACGCGGAGTGCAAACCGTTAATCCAGCCAGTTATTAAGTAACGTCAGCCCGTTCCGGTTCCGCTCCTAACTCCGTGTTCTTCGCGCCGAACGCCAAACGTTAAACGTTAAACGTTAAACGCTGCTCACTGCGGGAGGTTTCGGGAAAATTTTCGGACATCCGAGGGCCCGACAAAAGAGAGCCGCTGGGCGGCAAAATCAGGGGCGATTTCGGCAATACTCAGCTTTCGGATCTGGGACTTGACCGCCGGGACCGCCGCGGCGGTGACGCTGAACTCGCGAATTCCGAGACTGAGCAAGATGGGGATGGCCTCACGATCGGAAGCAATCTCCCCACAGATCGAGGCTTTTACCCCGCGTTCCTGCGCTGCCCGGATCACTTGTTCACAAATCAGGAGTACCGCCGGATGGAGAGAATCTGAGAATCCCGATAATGAGGCGTTTCCCCGTTCGGCACACAAGACGTATTGAGTAAGATCGTTGGTGCCAATGCTGACGAAGTCGAGATGCGGTAAGAGTTGGTCGATCAGCAGCCCCGCTGATGGCGTCTCGATCATCGCCCCAATGGGGATCGGCCATCGGTGATTGACATTGGCTTTTCTCAATTCTTCGGACAGAACGACCAACATTTTCCTGGTCGCCAGAATCTCGGACAGATCAGTGATCATCGGGATAAGCAGCTGAACCTGAAAAGAATCTGCTAATCTCAAGATAGCCCGGAGGTGAGTGCGAAAGAATCGTTGGTTGGCCATCAGGAGTCTGATCCCGCGAACTCCAAGAAACGGATTGGCTTCCTGTGGTTGAGGCAGGAATTTTAGCGGTTTATCACCGCCGACATCCAACAAACGAACCGTGACTGGCAAGGTCTCGCCCGCGGGCGCCAGAGCTTCCTGATAGGCGCCGAGCTGTCGATCTTCGTCCGGTTCCTGTGCGAAACTCTGGAACAGAAATTCCGACCGAAAAAGACCGATAAACTCAGCCCCATTGGTGCGGGCATTTGAAATGTCCTCCGCAGAACCAGCGTTCCCACCGACCTGGACCGGGGTCCCGTCTTTGGTGATCGCCTGCTCCTGGCTTACCTGGAGGGCACGCTGGCTTTCGGAGCGTTCGAGTTGCTGTCGGCCGAGCAGATCAGCGAAAACGTCCGAGGGCGGGTCAATCCAGAGGGTACCTTCAGAGCCGCTAATGGCAACTCGCTGGGCCTTCCGAAGATCCTCTAAATTGCTCTGGGCACCCCCGATTGCTGGAAGACCGAGCGCTCGGGCCAGGATAGCGCCATGGGAAGTCGGTCCGCCGCCGAGTTGGATGACTCCAGCCACCGAGAGACGACGGAACGATTCGGCGAGAGTCGGAGTGAGCTCTTCGCAAATGAGGATGGTGGAATCCGCAAAAATCTCCTGGGGCAAAACAGACTCCTTTTTCTCGTCGATCAGGCGGTTCAAAACGGTTCGTCCGACTTCCCGAAAGTCCGCGGCGCGAGCCCGAAGGTAAGGGTCCTCGGCTTTTTCCTGGTCAGCAGCGTAGTGTGAAAGGATCTCGTGCCAGGCCGCCGCTGCGTTCAGGTGCAGCTCTCGAATTTTGGTCTGGACCTCTTTGAGAAGGGTCGGATCTGCGAAGATCATTCGTTGAGCATCAAAAATCTGGAGTTCGTTTTGAGGCACCGAAGCTCTCAAGCGGTCGATCCGGCTGTCAAACTCTGCTAAAGCTGCCGCTACTGCGGAACGAAGCTTTTCGATTTCCTTGGTGATATCCGGTGCCGACCTCACGGTATAGGTCGGCACTGGAGGAACGACGGTTTCCAGCAAAAGAGGGCGACCGATGGCAATCCCGGGCGAAACGGCGAATGGCTGGGAGTCGTCTGGCGTACCCTCTGCCTCGGGCTGCGCCGCGGAGGACGCGGCTTCATCAAATTTCCGCTCCACCAACGAAAGAATGGAGTCGACCACTGGTTTTGGGTCCGGAGAGGAAATGGAGAACCGGACGGAATCTCCTTCGCGAATCTGGAGCCGGGCCAAGTCGACCAGGCTTCGGGCGAGGACCGGACCGCGGCTGGCGCTTCGATTTTCAACCAACACTTCGGCGGGGAACCCGGATAGGGTCTTGATCAACAGAGCAGCTGGGCGCAAATGCAGACCATGCGTATTCTGGATCGTGACATCCAGAATCTCGTTGATCGGAACATCCGGGACGGAGGAGGCTGACGGGGCGCTGACCACGTCCTGGACTTGATCCTGTTTGGGTATCAAGCTTCGCAGCGCCGCGTCTGCCACTTCATCGAGAGAAGCTCCCAGCTGCGCTTGAACGGCCGCAGCGATCCCTCCTTCAACCAACGGCGCGGATGTCAGACGCACCTTTTCCTGCTGCTCAGGATTCAGGAAATCCTTCGCTGTCTCAGCGCTCAAGATGGCGCTCCCCATATCCATCAGGACAAGAACACCGTCGTCTGAGTAAACGAGGTTGATGGCTTCCTGGATCTCGATGGCATCGGTCCCAAGTTCTTCCCGTTGGTCACCCACGCCCCCGGAACAAGTCAACGGCAACTCTGCCTTGACTGTGAGGCGAACCAATTCGGCGACCGCCTCCGCCAAGGACCGACTGTGAGACACTAGAACGAGACCTACCATGGGCGTTTAACGTTCGGCGTTCAGCGTTCGACGTTCAGCGTTCAGCGTTCAGCGTTCGGCGTTTAACGTTCGGCGGGGGCCAAAAGGCTGCTCCGAAGAGTTGATTCGCGTTGCGAGGTTAGCCGAGGGTTTCGACGGCCGAACGAAAGAGGATGAGAGTGGAAGTGGCTCCAGGATCTGGATGCCCGGCGCTCCTCTCGCCCAGGTAGCTGGCCCGGCCTTTACGCGCCACCAAGGGTACAGTTGATTTCAGGCCTTCTTCAGCGGCAATCACCGCTTTGGAGAGCGCCTGTTCAAGTGTCTCATCCGAGTCGATCGAAAGCTTGTAGGCTTTGATCGCCGGTTGCAGGGCATCAATCATCGTTTTGTCTCCCAGAGCGGCTTTCCCTCGGAGGACGATTCCTGCCAAGCCTTTCTCAAGCACTGAACCGAACTCACTCGGGGAAAGCTCCGTCCGTCCACCCGCCAGCGTGCTGGCCTGGAGGAAGAACGTTCCATAAAGGGCCCCGCTGGCGCCGCCGACGGTGGAAATCAACGTCATGGCGACTCCTTTGAGCATGGCGCCAATATCAGAGTTCTGCAGTTCCGCTTTTTTGGCGAGTACAGCTTGCAGACCCCGGTGCATATTTGCGCCATGGTCTGCGTCGCCGATCGCTGCGTCGAGCTGAGTTAGATAGTCTTTTTGTTCGGCGATATGCGCGGCGAACCGCCCAATCCAGGTGAAAATCTGGTCTGAAGAAATATTTGGCATAGTAGTCAGCAAACCTCGAAATACGCAGCGATAGAGAAGCAGAACTGAAACGGCGAGAGTTAGCTCATGCACCCCAGCGTAGCCCTGGCGTCAGGACCGGTGCGTCCCAAAGCTTGGTCGTTTCTTGATCCAATTTTAAGAGGGTGATCGAAGCACCGGCCATTTCCAGACTCGTGATGTACGGTCCGACAAGGCTGCGGGTTACCTTGATTCCTGCCTTGGTGAGAATTTTGCGTGCCTTGCCGTAAACGACAAAAAGCTCGAGCAACGGTGTCCCACCCATGCTGTTGACGAACAACAAGACCTCGTCACCTGATTTGAAGGGCAAATCTTCGACGATGGGAGACAGCAGCATCTCAGTAATCTCGTCGGCGCTTTTCAGTTTCGTCCGGAGCCTCCCAGGTTCCCCGTGGATACCAATGCCGATCTCCATTTCATCCTCTGGCAGATCGAAAGTCGGCTTGCCCACATGCGGGACGGTACAGGAAGTCAGAGCCATCCCCATGCTCCGGCCGTTGGCGTTTACGCGATTACAAAGGGCGGCAATCTCTTTAAGGGACTGTCCGGCTTCCGCTGCGGCGCCGCAAATTTTCTCGGCTAAAACCGTCGCGCCGACACCGCGCCGACCAGCGGTCCAAAGGCTGTCTTTCACGGCCACGTCGTCATCGATGACCACAGCTTCAACCTCGATACCTTCGGCCTTGGCCAGGTCTGCGGCCATCTCGAAGTTCAGCACGTCACCAGTGTAATTTTTTACGATGTGAAGAACACCCTTGCCGCCATTGACCGCCTTGGTCGCCTCGAACATCTGGTCCGGGGTTGGACTGGTGAAAACAGCGCCCGGACAAGCGGCGTCCAGCATTCCACGACCAACGAAACCTCCATGCATCGGTTCATGTCCGCTCCCGCCTCCGGAAACCAACGCCACCTTGTTTTTCACCGGGGCGTCTGCCCGGGTGATGTAAATCGGATTGGTGTGGACTTTAATCAGATCGCTAAAGGCGGCCCCAAGGCCGTTGATGGATTCGAGAACAATATTCTCGGGGGAGTTAATAAGCTTTTTCATGTTTTGGGGGGTCAGGTTTAACCAGGGAACAAATTATCAGGACTTTACTGAATAAAGCGAAAAAAGGAATTATGGGATCGGATTAATTCAGGAGTCAGGAGTCAGGAGTCAGGAGTCAGGAGTCAGGAGTCAGGAGTCAGGAGTCAGGAGTCAGGAGTCAGGAGTCAGGAGTCAGGAGTTCAATCCTTCGGTGTGATCCGAAATTGCAAGCTTTTCTGGGATGGGTGGCCCGTCTTTGCTGCTACTGCCAGTGACACCATCACTCTCTCGGACCGGATCAAGTTCCTCGACCAGCTTTAGCATCCGTTGGGTAACTTTGCGGATCTGACTGGGGGTCAGGAACGAAAGATTGAGCAATTCCATCAGCAACAATCCCTGAGAAGCGAGAAAGAGAATGGCGATATCGTCGGTGCGCAGCGTGAGCTCTTTTGAAAGTTCCTGAAATTCTTTCCGGATGGACTCCCGCATCGGCTCAACCAGTTTCGGATCGTTGGCAATGGCCGCGATCACAGCCGTTAAAACCGGTCGTTGACCTTCCAGGTGACGGAGAGTTCCGATGATATTAGCTTTAATCTTTCCGTTCCGTTCCCCGGTGAGCGATTCTGCATACTTCTTATGTTCGCTTTCCAGAAGCGCCATGGAGCGTCGGATCATCGCTTCCAGAAGTGCTTCTTTAGATCGAAAATGATAAAAGAGACCGCCCTTGCTGACCTTCGCTTCGTTGGCGGCCGTTTCGAGTGTCAGGTGAGCCGGTCCCCGTTTGGCGACAATTTCTTCGGCCGCCTGGAGAATCAATTCCCGCGAATCTCTTTTGGATCGGACGGGGAGCGACGCAGTGCTGGGGGTACGGCTCATGCCGAACGCTACAAGAAACCGGTCGTGCAGTACACTAAAATGCGGCTTCCGCGCAAAAAATCGATTATTCAATCGCTGCCATCGAGACAGGGAAGAAGAGGGATTGGCATTTGCTTGCGAATTTCTGCTCCAGCGGCTAAATGAGGCGCGAAAAGAGGAACAAAATATGTTCAGTCTGCTTGGCACATTAATTATCGGATTAATCGTCGGAGCGCTCGCCAAACTGATCGTTCGAGGCGAAGAACCAGGCGGTTGCTTGATCACCATGGCGATCGGCGTGGCCGGTTCGTTTGTGGCCTTCTACATCGGAAGGGCATTCGGGATAACTGAGGGCCATCCGGACAGCTTGCGGCCGGTCGGCTTCATACCATCCCTGATCGGTGCGATCGTTCTGCTACTGATCTATCACTTGATCCGCCGCCGAAGGAGGTGAAGGCGTCGAGGAGGTGAAGGCGTCAAAATCCGAGGTCCGTAATCCTTACTAAAGCCTGTGGGCGATCACACCGTACCCTACGGGACGGTACCTTCGACGGGCGTGGTCCCAGGCACTTCGTGCCAGGCTACGATCGGGTTGTCCCTCCGGGACAGAATGCGCGTTCAGCGGCATCCGAATCCTCCTCGTCCTTATAGTTGGTCCTCACGTGGCGCTGGACTTTGTTAACTGATGAATTTGCAAAGCAATTTCAGCACTCGTTTCTGGAGGTGGCTCTGTAAAGAGAGTTTTCCCGGAGCCCGTCAGATAACGGCTGGCGATTGTGGTGTTTCCTTCCGCATGGAGCTCCAGGCGCTTATCCCTGCGCGATGCTTTTGAGGAAGTGACTCTGATAGCGCTGCTTGGAACGAGACTCGGGTAAACCCCATAAAAGCTAACTTAATGCGAGGACCCTCGATGGGCGAATGGGTTTTGTCCGGAGGGCCGGGCGAAAGTCATTGTTCGTCCCGAATGGTGCGAAGATAAGCGCTGTTTATGATGGTTCTTTGTCCCGAAGGGACAGTGGAATTCAGCCCAGGGTTTCAACCCTGGGGACCGACCACCCAAGGCGACGCGCCCTGAATGGGCGCCAGATCGAACGTCACAACAAGGCGGAAGGGCCACATAGTCCGATTTTTAATACGCCTCAATTGCACACGCTGACTTTTGCGCGGCAACAGGTGCGAGACTCATCTGGTAGCCGCATCTCTCGCCCTTTCAGGGCGGGTCGTTTATTTGGAGAGTTCCCAGGGTTGAAACCCTCTGGGCTGAGTTCTCTAGCCCCTTCGGGGCAGGCCCTTGAACCCACATAAAGCGCCCAACCTCCATTCTTTCGTGTCCGTTCGTGTCGCGGACCACTGCAGATGTGCCTCAGCCCGTAAAAATCGACCAGGGAACAACTTACTGTCGTTTACACGCCCGAGTCAAAACTTGATTTTGCCACTTCGATTGCCTATTTTGGCTCCCTTAATCGACGATTTGTACGGGGGTACCCAAGTCGACGTTGTTAAAGAAAGTCTCGGCCATTTTTCCGGGCATCCGGATGCATCCGTGGGATGCTGGATATCCGGGCAAATAGCCTTCGTGCATTCCGACACCGCCGGTGATCCGCATGAAAAAGGGCATCGGGGCCCCTTTGAAAATCGCGCCTGGCGGCTTGGGATCTTTGCCGGATTCCACGTCCTTCTGCACGACGTTCCCGGCGGCGTCTACGTAGTCGCCGTACAGGGTGGAAGCGTGGTCCTTATCTTTTTGAATGATCTTATAACTTCCCACCGGGGTGTCATGACCTTCCCGGCCTGCCGAGACCTGAGACTCTCCCACCAGGACGTCGGATTTATAAAAATAGGCTCGTTGTTCCTTGAGATAAATCTTCACCGAAGGCTTCCCTTGCACGCCGTCTCCATCCCAGTAGGAGATTGGATCGTAATTGGAGCCGGGTACGGGCGCGTTCGCATCCGGTCCACCGGTCGCCGGCAAGTAGGCGGTGTTCGGATTGGCGAGACGAGATTTTTCGCCATCACCACACGCGGCAAGTAGCAAAACCACCAGAATTATCGGAAACCAACGCGTAGTCATAGGCCGGAAATCAGCTCGGAATAAACTCGATTCCCTCAATCGTCAAGTACCCTCCTTTACGAACACGATGGGCGCAAGGATGCACGCGCCGTTTGCCGGAGGCGGCAGGCTCTGCTATATCGTGTGCGTCACCTATGCCGACCTACGAATACAGATGCGAAAAATGCCATCAGACATTTGAGACCTTCCAGTCCATGAAGGACGAGCCATTTCTCATTTGCCCAAAGAACTTGTGCCGGGAAGAGGTTTGGGGTGAAGGAAAAGTGAAGCGTTTGATTGGAACGGGAGCTGGACTCATTTTCAAAGGCTCTGGGTTTTATACCACGGACTACCGCAGCTCTAACTATAAAGAGAGTGCCAAAAAGGAAAGCAAGGAAGGCAGCTCGTCCAAAGGCGACGAAGGTAAGGGTGGTTCGGAAAAGGCAAAGGAAAGTGGGCCGGCGAAAAGTGAGGGAGCCAAGAGCGAAGGAGGAAAAGGGAGCTCGGAGAAGTCCAGTGGATCTTCGGGATCCTCGGGATCAACGCCCTCCACCAACAGTTGAGAGTGTAACGGCTCGATTGTTTAGCTCAGATGACAAAGCGATTCGTTGGCATATAGTTATTGGATGTTCAGGTTGACCCGGGGAGAGCAGTTGCTGGTGGTTGCGTTTGGGTTCGCGCTGCTTTTGGGAGCAGTCGTTAAACACGTTCGGGCGACCGCGATCCCGCAAGAGCAGGTGGAGTCCAGGTAAAAATGCAGAGATCTTTTAACGAAGTAGTCGAACAGATCATCGAAAAGGACCCGAGGTACGGGAAAGAAGCCTACCTCTTCTTAAAGGAAGCCCTGGAATTCACGATTAAACAAAAGAAGCGAGGAAAGACGGAATCTGGGTCCCACGTGAATGCTGCTGAATTGCTCGATGGATTTCGGCAACTGGCCTTGAAAGAATTTGGTCCGATGGTGATGACGGTGCTGGAATACTGGGGTGTCAGCGCTTCGTACGACGTCGGCCAGATGGTATTTAATTTAATTGATTCGGGCGTTTTCGGAAAAACGGAATCCGACTCGGTCGAAGACTTCCATAAAGCTTTAGATTTTCACAGCGCGTTTGTTTCACCGTTTGAGCCTCGAAGTTCAAATCCGGCAAATTCCTGAACCTCGAAATGATTTCAATGGGGATTCCGGAGGTTCATCCAACACTTTTCGAACTCTCGAATGGTCTGACCGTCATAGTTGCCGAACAGCACACGGCACCAGTCGCCAGTATTCAAGCATGGTGTCAGACCGGCAGCATCCATGAAGGGGAATGGCTCGGAGGCGGATTGACGCACCTTTTGGAGCACATTCTCTTCAACGGGACGGAGAGCCGTACTTCAAAGCAAATCAGCGATGAAATTCACGGTATCGGCGGATACGTGAATGCCTATACCTCGTTTGATCGGACCGTCTTCTGGGTCGATTGCCCGGCCGAAGCGGTCCGCCAATCGATGGATATTCTGGGCGATATGTTGTTTCGCTCCTTGGTCGAGGCCGAACCTCTCGAAAGAGAGATGGACATTATCCGGCGTGAATTCGATATGGGGCTCGACGATCCGGACCGGGTCCTAAGCTACCTCATTTTCGGAACGGCTTTTCAAGTGCACCCTTGCCGGTATCCGGTCATCGGAATTCGGGAAATCTTTGATCAGCTAACGCACGCCGATGTTCTTCGCTATTATCGGCGTCGATACCTCCCGAATAATATATTTCTGGTGGTCGTCGGAGATGTTGACCCTGACCGGATCCGAGCTGATGCGGAAGAACTTTTTGGATTCGCCAAACGTGGTCCACTGGAGCCGGTCATTCTGCCAGAGGAACCCCCCCAATTGGGGCGTCGCAAGATTTCGAAAGGCTTTCCTGGCGAACTCGCGTATTTCAATCTCGGCTGGCACGTTCCTGGCGTCTCACATGACGATATGGCGGCCGTGGACGCGGCTTCAGTGATTCTCGGAAGCGGTGCGAGTTCGAGACTTTATCAGCAATTACGCGAGAAGGAGGGTCTGGTCTATGGGGTCGGCGCATATGCCTACACCCCTAGTTTTCCCGGTTTGCTGACGGTATCCGGCCAATGCGCCAAGGAAGTCGCCGAGATAGTGCCGAACCGGATCGTCGAATGCGTCAACGACCGACGACAGAGACGGTTCTCGGAAGAAGAACTGAAGAAGGCGAAGCGAATTATCACGGTGAACGCGATCGAGCAGTTTCAGACCGTCAAAGGGCTGGCTTCTGATCTCGGCTTGAATTGGTTGTACGCTAGGAACCTCGATTTTAGCCGTCATTATCTGGAACGTCTCCAAGGGGTAACGCCGGCGGATATTGAACGAGTCGTTTCCCGGTATCTGACGGATTCCAACCTGTCCGTGGCGGTGTTACAGCCTGAGAATGAGTCCAAGAGGGTGTCGATCGGAAAAAAGACCACCGCCGATCCAGAGCTTCACGTCCTCTCGAACGGAGCCAAAGTCATTCTGATCCCGGATCGACGTCTTCCGATGATTTATGCTTCGGCCGTGTTTCGCGGCGGCTCCCTTTATGAGACCTCCGGCAACAATGGTATCCATCGGCTTCTAACCCAGGCGATGCCAAAGGGCACCAAGACCAGATCGGCCGAGCAGATTGCTGAGCAGATCGAAGGAATTGGCGGGATGCTATTTGTCGAATCCGGGTTTAGCACCATGCGGGCGGGAGTCAGTTCGTTGGTGGACGATTTCAGTGACGCGTTTGCCGCCATGATGGACGTGACGGTCAGCCCGGTATTTCCGGTGGAATCGACGGAACGCGAACGCGAAAGTCAGATCGCCTCCATCCGGTCGGAAAAAGCGCAACCCCAGGTCGTGGCCCGGAACATCATGCGAGCCGAGATTTACGGGGCTCATCCATACGGTCTGAATCCGCTTGGACGTGAGGAAACAGTGCTCCAACTCGGGCAAGAGGATCTGGTTCAAAGGCATCGAGTTTGTTTCAACGCGCCGAGCGTAGTTTTCGGATTTTGCGGCGACTTCGACTCTAACCAGATCATCGAGATGATCGAGCAAGGAGCGCAGAGTTTGTCCGAGGGAAAACCTTTGATGCCGCCTTCTATCTCAGTGCGGAGCGATTTCGAAAGCCGTCTGATCACCTCCCACGAAGGAAGGCATCAAGCGGTCATTTGTGTCGGTTACCTGGCTTGCGCCATTGAAAGCCCGGATCGAATCGATCTGGAAATACTGGATGAGGCGACCGGTGATTCAAGCTCGCGGTTTTTTGTCAAAGTGCGGGAGGAACTGGGGCTGGCCTATTCCGTCGGAAGCTCCTTGTTCTTGGGAATGGCTCCGGGCGATTTTTAGTCTACACGCAGCCACCGCTCCCGAGAAGGTGGAACGGGTCACGGAAATATTGAAGACCGAACTGGAGAACCTCTGCCAGCACGGGCTCGAACCTCAGGAGTTTGCTCGAGCCAAGACCAGGACGTTGTCACAGCTTGCTTTTCAGCTGCAAAACATGGACGCCTATGCCCATAGCGTGGCACTCAACGAGTTATACGGGTTGGGTTATGATTACGTCCAGCGTCGCCGGAAGCAGATCGAGGGCGTGACCATCGATTCCGTCAACGCAGCAGCCCGGAAATATTTGATGGATAAACCGGCGATAACAGTCATTGTTAGGCCTTGATTGGAACGGAAGATCCGATATGGCAGAATACCAGAATACGACTGTTTCTTCGGGCGAAATGACCCAACGATTTATTGAGTTTGTGATGATGCAGGCCCAAAACGCGGCCTTCATGCTGGGCCAGATCCCGCATCCTCAATCAGGGAAAAGCGAAGTGAACCTGGAAGTGGCCCAGTTGTTGATTGATCAACTAGCGATGATTCAGGAAAAGACTAAGGGTAACTTGAACTCTGATGAGTCCCGAATCCTGGCCGGGGCTATTTCAAATTTGCAGATGGCCTTCGTCGAGGCGGTTCGGGAAGAACCCTCGAGCAAGGCGGCACCTCAGGCCGAAGCGCCTCCGCTAGTCGAGCAAGAGCCGCGAGTCGAGCAGACGCCGCGCGAGGAATCGCGGTCGGAGCCGACTGACGCGGACGGAAAGAAGAAGTTCGTCAAGAGCTACGGTTCTTGACCCGACCGGTCGGCATCGATCGGGGGGACGTGGCAAATCCATTGGGTCGGGCGTTTTCTCCGCCAGCTTTGATTAGTGAAAAGATTTGATATCCGGGGCGTGGAAATTGGCGGGGAAAAGCCAGTTTATATACTCGGCCCGTGTGTCATTGAGTCCGAGAAATTTGCGCTGTCAATCGCTGAAGATCTCAAGAGAATCTGTGATCCGTTGGGCATTGCTTGGATTTTCAAGGCCTCCTATGACAAGGCGAATCGGACTTCGGCCAAGTCGTTTCGCGGCCTAGGGCTTGAAGCGGGTTGTCGTCTGCTCCGCAAGATCGGGGACGAACTGGCGGTGCCGGTGACCACGGATGTTCATTCGCCGGAGGATGCTCAGGCGGCCGGCCAATATATTGATCTTTTGCAAATTCCAGCTTTCCTCAGTCGACAGACCGACCTGATCCAGGCCGCGGCGCGAACAGGGAGGGCAGTGAATGTAAAGAAAGGGCAATTTCTCGCGCCCTGGGATGTGCAAAACATTGCGGACAAACTGGAAACCTTCGGCTGCACTTCGTACGTCTTTACGGAAAGAGGAGTTAGCTTTGGATATAACAACCTGGTCGCGGATATGCGTTCGCTTTACTGGATTCGGGAGCTTGGTTATCCAGTCATCTTTGACGCCACCCATTCTGTCCAACGACCGGGCGGTGCCGGCGACCGCAGCGGCGGGGATGGAGTGCTGGCGCCAGTTCTGGCCCGAGCCGCTGCCGCCGCAGGATGCGACGGAGTATTTCTCGAGACCCACTACGATCCGGCACAGGCGCTCTCAGACGGACCGAACCAAATCCCGTTGCGGGATCTTTCAGCCCTGCTTGGAAAGCTTAAGCAAATCCATGAAATCAGTCGTTAAAGTCTTGGCGGTATTTTGTCTGTTCGGGAGTTTAGCCGCCAGACTGTTGGCTGACGGAGGACCGAGTCGAAGAATCGATCTCCCGTTTCCGATTGGGCACGATGTCAAGGGATTGCGCCTTCCAGTTCGAAACGATCAAGGAAAGGTAGAAATGCAGTTCGACATGGAATCGGCCAGAAGACTGGATGAGCAGAATGTCGAAATGCAGACCGTGACGATCCAAACCTACAACCAGCAAACGTTTAAACCGGACGCGAAAATCGATTTGATATCATCCACCATGAATCTGGATAGCGAGGAGATCTCGACCAAGGAACCGGTCCGCATCACTCGAGAGGATTTTTTCTTGACGGCGGATAGTGGAACCTTCAATTCCAAAACGCGCCAAGGAAAGCTGTTCGGAAATATCCATCTGGTGATTTATAATCGCAATGAATTTCAAACGAAGTCTGGCTCCGAAGGTCAACAACAACTAAGTCAGTGAAGAAATTAGTCATTTTATTCGGAGCGATGGTCTGCCTTGGCACAATCGATGGCTTGGCCCAGCAAAAAGCCAGCTGCGGCCGCGAAAACTTCCTCGCCCCACCCGGCCGCGGCAAAATCTTCCGGGCCGAAACAATCTTCCGGTAATGCGAAGGCGTCTCCCACCAATGCGAAACAGCCTCCCGGCGCAACCGATCTGTTGGGAGGCGACAGTGATAAACGTCCGAAAGGACCGACGGAAATCACCGCCACCCAGGAAGCACAGTTTGACACCAAAACCCGAATTGGAGTCTTCATCGGCAATGTCAAGGTGGTTGATCCCCAATTTACGCTGACGTCCGACAAATTGACGGTCCATTTGAACAAGGACGAGGAAGGGGGCGGCCTGAACGATGCTGAGGCTCAAGGAAAAGTGGTGATCGTGCATGTCAATCAACCCAAAGCTCCGGGCCCGGCTGGACAGCCAGCTGGCGGCGCTACGCCGGTTGCCGCGGTAACTCCAGCGGCCCGACCTGGCGGACAACAGCCCACCACCTCCATTGGTAAAGCGGACAATGCCCTTTACCAGGCCAAGGATGGTTCAATCACTTTAACTGGTTGGCCGCAGGTAACCCAAGGCACCAACACCCACATTGCGACGGCGCCGGGAGTAAAAATGGTGCTTTATAGAGATGGACGGATGCAAACCTTCGGAAGTACCAGGACCTTGATCGAAGACAGAACCAGCGCGACGAACAATCCAAATGCGAATGGCCCCCAGTAGACTAGAGCTCGAATCCCCGGTCGTGGAAACCAGACGGCACGTCGAGACGCCGATTCTCCGGACGGATAAACTGGTCAAGATTTATGGTGGCCGGTCAGTAGTGAACGGGATCGATATCCACGTCAACAAGGGCGAGATTGTCGGATTACTGGGGCCAAATGGTGCTGGTAAAACCACCACCTTTTACCTTATAGTAGGGCTAGTTCGCCCCAACAGTGGCCGAGTCTTTTTCCAGGATCGTGATGTGACCGGGTTTGCGATGCATCGTCGAGCCCGCATGGGGATGGGGTATCTTCCTCAAGAAGAATCCATCTTCCGAAAGCTTACCGTCGAACAAAATATTCTCGCTATCCTCGAGACCCTCCGAATTTCCCGGCGGGAACGCCATCGCCGCTGTGACGAGTTGCTCCGGCAGTTCGGAATCGATAACCTCGCCAAAAATCAGGCCCTGACCCTCAGCGGAGGTGAGAAACGTCGGTTGACCATCGCCCGATCCCTGGTCACCAACCCCAAGCTGATGATGTTGGATGAGCCATTCAGCGGCGTCGATCCGATTGCCGTTTCGGAAATTCAGCAGCATATCCAAAATTTGCGAAAATCGGGCCTGGCGATTCTGATCACCGACCACAACGTTCGAGAAACTTTGGAGATCGTGGATCGGGCTTATCTTATTTTTGACGGAAGGGTCGAAAGCCAGGGCACCCGCGAATTTTTGATTAACGACCCCATCAGTCGGCAGCTTTATCTTGGTGAACGTTTTCGTATGTAACCCCAGAACCATGTTGTCGGACGCTTGTTCCAGTAGCAGTCAGACCCAGAAGGTCTTCTTCTCGGTTCTGCGGGTATGTTTAATGCTCTATCTCGCTGATAACAGATCATTTAGCGGTCATTAACCCCAAACAAGAAAGCGCCCAATATGCAGGTACAGAATGCAAACCCACCAATCCAGGTGACCGGAAGGCATGTCAGCGTCACGGAGGCGATGAAAGAGTATTGCCGACGTCGGCTGGCAAGTCTTCACCTTGACTACCCAAAAATTATCGAGGTACAGATCGTTCTGGATGTCCAGAAATACCGTCATACGGCGGAGGTGATTTTGCACTGTAGCAACCACATCACCCTGGAAGCTAGCGCCGAAAATGACGACATGTACGTTTCTATCGATGAGGTCGTTGACAAGATCGCTCGACAGATGCGGAAATATAAAACCCGCCTGATGCGCCAGCACCGGCCTCGGAAACATACGATCCGGCATCTCGACGAAACCGTGTTGCGCTGGGAATGGGTGGACGCCTCAGAGGGAGTCGTGGAATCGGGAGTGGCGGTACGGACGAGCGTGGAAGCCGAAGCTAATCTGTCCGAACCTTCGGTTATTCAGAGCGAGAAGTATCCCGTGAAACCGATGTTTATCGATGAAGCGGTCTTACAGATCGAGATGTCCTCGAAACAGTTTCTCGTTTTCCTCAACGCTAAAACCGAGAAAGTAAATGTTCTCTACCGCCGTAAGAACGGAGACTTTGGGCTGATCGAGCCGACATTTAATTAAGTCCAAACCTTAAAAACATTTGTGCCCGGGGAGGCGGCGTGCCGAACATGCTAACCCGGGCACTTTTTATTTGTGGACTGCAAAACATTACATCGCCCGGGCCGCAATTTGAAATGGATGCTCCGAAGAACTTTGCTAGTATCTTGCCGGTCAATGCGGAAATCGCCCTGTTCAGTTTGCGGGATCGAGCCGGTTATATGAAACACGCTAAACTGACACGACGCTAGAATGAGACGAGGCAAACTACCTTTTATCCCGGTCGGCGAATTCTATACCCGGCACGCGGATGCCTTGCAGCTCAAACTGGTCGGGCCGGCCTTGGGTTTTGAGCGAAAAATCCGCGAACCAACCATCAATCGTCCGGGCTTGGCGCTTTCCGGATTTTTTACCTACTTTGCGGGAAAACGTATTCAAGTCCTTGGCAATGCCGAGGCTAGCTATCTGAAGAGCTTGACGGAACCCGAGCAGCAGGCTCGCTGTCTTCAGCTTTGCCAGCAGCATATCCCCTGCGTCGTCGTTTCCCGACATCTCGCTGTTCCCAAGGCCCTCGCGGATGCCGCGGCTCAGCTTGAAATCGCCATCTTTCGTACCCCGATGGTGACGATGCGGTTTATCAACGCTGCGACGATTGGTCTGGAAATGGATTTTGCCCCAGCCACCACCGAGCATGGAAGCATGGTCGATATCATGGGGATCGGGACCCTGGTCCGCGGATCGAGCGGCGTGGGAAAGAGCGAATGCGTACTCGGGTTGATCGAACGCGGGTACAGCTTGGTCAGCGATGATGTCACTCGATTCCGGGTGCTCGACGGACGCGAACTAGTCGGCACGGCGCCTGATCTAACTCGCTACCACATGGAAGTTCGCGGGCTCGGCATCATTAATGTAGCCTCTATATTTGGGGTCGGTAGTATTCGGATAGAAAAGCGGCTGGATCTGGTAGTGACGTTGCGAGATTGGCAGGAACTTGAAGAAGTTGACAGAATTGGACTTGAACAAGAATTTTACGAAATAATTGGGATTCGGATTCCGCACATCACTATTCCGGTTCGGACAGGACGCGATCTGGCTCGATTAGTGGAAGTAGCGGCGCTTGATCAAAAGTTGAAAAGCCTTGGTCAGAATAGCGCAGTGGAATTTAACCAGCGGTTGTTGAACTTAATGCAGACGAACAAGGAGATGTGATGGGGCTGTTGGGAAAACGATCGGGCGCTACTGGTAAGATTCAAAAGGAAGTCACTATTTTGAACAAGCTGGGGTTGCATGCCCGTCCGGCGGCCATGTTCGTTCGCGCGGCCAACAAGCACCGAGCGGAAATCTGGGTCGAGAAAGATGGAGAACAAGTGAACGGCAAGAGCATCATGGGGCTCATGATGCTGGCCGCCGGCCAGGGGACGAAATTGATCCTTTCGGCGGAAGGAGCTGACGCCGACAAGGCCATTCAGGAACTCGAATTGCTGATCGAGAAACGGTTCGATGAGGAATAGGACCTGAATGAGCGGCCCGGAAGAGAAGTTCTATGGCGTCGGCGTGGCCCCGGGGATTGCCCGCGGGGTGGTCTTTCTTCATCATCCCGACGACGAAGAACCGCCGAGAAGGAAGATCGACGATGAGGATATCGCCAAAGAGATCGTCCGTTTCGAATCGGCGTTGATTGCCACTCGGGCGCAAATCCTGGAGATGCAACAACGCATCGCCGAGGCGATCGGAGCGAAGGATGCGAGTATCTTCGATGCCCACCTCCTGGTGGTGGAAGATCGAACCTTGATCGATGAAGTGCTGCGCAACCTTGAGAGGGAGAGATTCAACGTCGAACATATCTTCGCCGAGGTTGCTAACCGGTACGCCCGGACCCTGAGCGAAATCGATGATCCCTATCTGCGGGAACGCGCTTTTGACATTCATGACGTGACCCGTCGTGTGATCCGCAACCTGCTGGGCCGGTCGGCCAAGACGCTGGGGACCATCGATCTGCCCCAGATCGTGGTGGCTCACAATATTACTCCTTCCGATACGGCGACCTTGAATCGCCAGTTGGTTCTCGGCTTCGCCACGGACGTGGGGAGCCGGACCTCGCATACCGCGATCATGGCCCGCTCGCTGAATATTCCGGCGGTGGTCGGTTTGAAGGACATCTCGCAGCGCCTGAGTCAAGGCCAGCATGTCCTGCTGGATGGGACCAACGGCGTGGTCATTCTAAATCCGACCGATGAAACCCTGTGGGAATACGGCGAAATCGAAATAAAGCTGGAACACGTCGAGGAAGTCTTGACCAGCCTCCGCGACACCTCCAGCACCATGACGGATGGCCGTCATGTAATCCTTTCGGCGAATATAGAACTTCCCGAAGACGTGCCGTTGGTCATCGCAGCGGGAGCAGAGGGGATCGGTTTGTATCGAACCGAGTTTTTCTTTCTGAACAAAAGCGATCTTCCGAGTGAAGAGGAACAATATGCTGCCTACCACGCGGTGGCGGAAGCGGTCCTGCCCCAATCGGTCATCATCCGAACCCTCGACCTGGGCGGTGACAAATTTTTGAGCCACTCGCATCTGCCAACCGAAATTAACCCGTTTCTGGGTTGTCGCGCGATCAGGTTTTGCCTCGAGCGGCCCGACATTTTCAAGGTGCAACTACGCGCCATTCTCCGGGTCAGCGCCTTGGGCAATGTTCGAATGATGTTTCCGATGATTTCCGGTCTTTCCGAGCTGCTGCAGGCCAAGGAAATTCTGGAATCGTGCAAATCGGAGCTTCGGGCTGAGGGCATCCCGTTCAAAGAAGACATGGAGCTGGGAATTATGATCGAAGTGCCGAGTGCGGCGCTGGTGGCAGAAGCTTTGGCCCGCGAAGTCTCCTTTTTCAGCATCGGCACCAATGACCTGATCCAGTACACCATTGCCGTGGATCGAGTGAATGAGCGGATCGCCCACCTGTATGAACCGACGCACCCGGCGATCCTGCGCCTGATCGAGATGACCGTCTCCGCCGCCCACGCCCAGGGAATCTGGGTTGGGGTCTGCGGTGAAATGGCCGGAGAAATTACTCTGACTCCGCTCCTTTTGGCACTCGGCGTGGATGAGTTAAGCGTGAGTGCGGGTTTGGTGCCCCGGGTCAAAAAAGCGGTGCAGACCTTGGACAGCAAGGAATGCTGCCAATTGCTGGAAGAAACGCGCGGACTGTCGTCAGCCTCCGATATCCTCGCCCGCTGCGAGGAAGTCGCACGGCGACATTACCCCGAACTGCTAAACTAGAGTCGTGCTCGTCCTCGTTCTCGATTCCAGAAAAGACGGTCTGCGCTCAGCGAAGTTATTCCCTCTAACCTGGTGTGTCCTAGACCGCTGGCGGGCCACGACGGCCGCTGACAAACGAGATAATCAGGAAAATGATCGCGACGACAAAGAGCACATGGGCAATCCAGGCCGCTTCGCCGGCGGTTCCGCTAAATCCGAAAATTTCCGCGATGATGGCAATGACAAGAAAAATAAGCGCCCAGCGTAACATAAGAATATATCCTCCAAAAAGTCCTCCAACATCGTACAACGGCTAAACCTAAAACAAAGACCTTTTTATCGCCGGTTAACGCTGGCGCTTGGCGCACAGGAAGGGGATCCCGCCCAAATCAATTCGCTGGCGCCGCGGACTCGGCAGTTGAAGAAGTAAGGCGCGGGAGCGCCTTACCTACTGGCTTGCTCCGACTTAATCAGCCTGCCGGGCTTTATAGAAATTGGTCACTCGAGCGAGGCAAAGAACGCGCCCTGACTCTTCGTGGGCTATTTCAACATTGTGCACTACCAGCTTGGTAGAACGGCGAAGGATGGTTGCTTTCGCCAGAATATGACCCTCGGAAGCCGACCGAATATGACTTCCGTTGATTTCAATTCCGACCGGAATGAAAAGGGACAAATCGATGTCCCAACAGGCGTGCAGACTGGCCGCCGTTTCTGCCAAAACCATACTGATGCCACCATGCAACAGTCCTAAAGGTTGGCGAGTGCGATCGGACATCGGCATCCGGAGAACC
>CAWEGF010000028.1:0-93564 GCA_963808535.1 uncultured Verrucomicrobiae bacterium
GAAGAGACATTCCATGAGCAACGCTATCCGTGCGGGTCGAATATTTGGTAGAAAGATTTTCGGGCTTTGGCCGTTGCTCGCCTTTGCTTTGATTTCGTTCATCGGCAGTTCTGCTTTCGGGGCGGTTACGCGGGATGCCAACGTTGCCACTGATCAGACCACTTCCTCCATTTCGACTGCGCCGTTCTCCACCGGTTCAGCAAATGAACTGTTGCTGGCCTTTGTTTCCACGGACTACCTTTCTGGTTCCAATACTACGGTAACCGGCGTCTCAGGCGGCGGTCTCAACTGGGTTTTGGTGCGCCGGACCAATGTCCAAAGCGGAACTTCGGAGATCTGGAGAGCCTTTGCCCCGAATCCGTTGAGCAACGCCACGGTCACCGCGACGATTTCTCAAAGCGTAAGCTGTTCTTTGACCGTGATGAGTTTTACCGGCGTCGATACCTCTGGAACCAGTGGGTCAGGAGCAATTGGCGCCACCGCCACGGCGAACTCTATAGCCGGCGCGCCCACCGCCAGCGTCACGACGACGCGCAATGGTTCCTGGGTAATGGGTGTCGGGAATGATTTCGACAATGCGGTTAGCCGAACCGCGGGTCCCAACCAGATCGTGGTCCATGAGAATTTGACCTCTGCCGGCGACACCTACTGGGTTCAAATGCAGAGCGCACCCACCGCCGTCAGCGGCACGACAGTCAGCATCAACGATACCGCACCCAAAACAGATCGGTTCAACCTCAGCATTTGCGAAGTGCTTCCCCTCGGCTCAGGAGTCCCGCCAACCTGGAGTATTGCCGGAACCGTTAGCCCAGCAGTCGCTGGGTCGGGTGCGACTGTGCAACTCGGTGGCGCATCTACCTCGACCGTTACCGCTGATTCTTCCGGAAATTATTCTTTCACCGGCTTGACCAACGGGAACTATGTCGTTACTCCAGGCAAGACCGGTTACACTTTTGCCCCAAGCAGCCAATCCGTCACCATCAGCGGGGCCAACGTTTCCTCGGTCAATTTCACGGGTCAAAGTTCATCGCCGCCATCGACTTCGCTCGGCATTGACGCCTCAGTCTCAACCGACGGAGCAGGTGCCAGTACGACAATTTCCAGTGCCCCAGTCTCCACCATCGCTGGAAACGAATTGTTGTTGGCCTTTATCGAGACGGACTACCTGTCAGGGGCCAATACGACGGTAAAAAGTGTCTCCGGCGGGGGCCTAACTTGGACCTTGGTGCAAAGAACGAATGTCCAAAGCGGCGGTTCCGAAATTTGGCGCGCCTTTGCGGCCTCGCCGTTAAGCAATGTGATCGTTACGGCCAACCTTTCCCAGAGCATCAACTCCTCGATCTCCGTCATGTCCTTCTCTGGCGTAGACACCACCGGGACGAACGGCTCAGGCGCGATCGGAGCCACTGGTACAGGAAACTCGAGTCGCGGTGCCCCGAGCGCTAGTCTGATTACCACTCGCAGTGGGTCTTGGGTAGTCGGCGTCGGGAATGACTATGACAATGCGATCAGTCGAACGCCTGGGCCCGGTCAACGTTTGGTGCATCAGTTTCTGACCCCTACTGGGGATACCTATTGGGTTCAGATTCAAAACGCTCCCACAGCCAACCAGCGGTACCAGCGTCAGCATCAATGATACCGCGCCCGCCACCGATAGATACAATCTGAGTATTTGCGAGGTTCTGCCCGGCTCGAGCGGCGGCGGCAACCCAACTCCTCCAACAGTTTCCATGACGGCCCCCGCCCCCGGTGCGGTGGTCACCAACTTGTCTACGCTTTGGGCTTTGGCCTCCGATTCAAGGGGCGTTGCCGGTGTGCAATTTCTGCTCGACGGTGCCGCACTAGGCGCTGAGGTGACGACTCCGCCTTACACTATCACCTGGGATACCAGAACCGTTGCCACCGGTCCGCACACCTTGGCCGCCCGGGCTCGCAACACCGGTGGACTAACTACCACCTCGGCATCGGTGGCGGTGAGCGTCGACAATTCTGGAAATCCGGCCGTCGTTGGCAGTTGGTCGTCGGTTGTCAATCTACCTGCCGTCGCCGTTGATTTGGTGCTTTTGAAGAACAGTAAGGTCTTGCTTTATCAGGATGGTGCTACGCCAACTGTCTGGGACTATATAAACGGTACTTTCACCAGCGTACCGACCTCGGCCAATCTCTTCTGTTCAGGTCACGCCCTTTTTGCTGATGGCCGGGTCCTGGTCGTCGGCGGATTTGGGGGTGGCGACGCCGATGGGATCGCCAATGCCGAAATTTTCGATCCTTCAAACAACAGCTGGACGGCCGTCCCCAATATGTCTTACCGGCGATGGTATCCCACCGCCACGACTCTCTCGGATGGACGAATCATGGTCACGGCCGGCTGGACGACTGGTCCTCATGCCAACGCAGGAATCCCTGAGATTTACAATCCATCGACAAACACCTGGACCAAGCTAACTTCGGCAAACAATCCTTTTGAGACCTACCCATTTTTGTTTCAGCTTGCCGACGGGCGAGTGATCCACGTCGGAAACAGCGAATACGCGACCGTCACCGATATCCTCGATTTGACAACTCAAACCTGGTCGGTCGTGGATCCGAACATCGTAGACGGCGGAAGTGCTGCGATGTATCAGCCCGGTAAAATTATGAAAGCAGGCACCGCTACCGATAGCCAGGGGAGCGGATCGCCAGCGGCCAATACAACTTACGTACTGGATACCACGATGGCTAACCCGGTATGGCAGCAAACGCCTTCGATGGCCTACTCTCGATGCTTTCTCAATTTACCTGTGCTGCCCGATGGAACGGTTTTAGCAATTGGTGGGGAGACGGATAGAAACGGCGGCAATATTGCCAATGCTGTCTACCCGGCCGAACTTTGGTCGCCGCTAACCCGGACCTGGACCACCATGTCCGCGATGCATACTCCCCGGGAATACCATGGGACCGCCATTCTCTTGCCCGATGCCCGGGTACTGGTCTCAGGAATGGGAGCGGATTTTGGGAATGTTCCGAATGAAATGAACGCGGAGTTCTATTCGCCACCATATCTGTTCAAGGGCGCCCGCCCGGCGATCACTCAAGCTCCGGTGCAGATATCCTATGGGAGCAATTTCTTTGTCTCGACTCCCGATGCGGCTACCATTGCCACCGCCGTGCTGATCCGGACTGGAGCTGTCACGCACTTCTTTGACGAAAATACCCGGTATGTGCCTCTGACCTTTCAACAGACCACCGGTGGACTGACTCTTTCGGCTCCGGCCAGCGCCAACTTCGCCCCGCCCGGCTATTACATGCTGTTCATCGTCAATAGCTCAGGAATCCCCTCCATCGCCCCCTTCGTGCAATTGCAGTGATGAGGGAGTGAACCAGAGATCACGCAGGGCTCTATCTTCTTCATAATCTGTGACATCGGTGAAATTTGTGGTTCTAATTTCTGGAATTTAGTTCGATCGCTTTTCGCCTCGACCAATCTGTCCGCCGTTTCCAGAGGAGATAGAGCGGAGGATAGACTAACAATTCCAGGACAAAGGAAGAGGCTAGACCTCCGACCATCGGAGCCACCATCCGCTTCGCGACATCCGAACCGGTGCCGATCGAAAGCATCGCCGGCATCAATCCAAAAAATGCCGTCGCGACGGTCATCAGCTTGGGCCGCAAACGCTGCGCGGCCCCCGCAACGATCGCGGCGGTCAATCCATCTTCCCGGCCGAGCCAGCCCTTATGACGAGCTTCCTCGTGCGCCAGGTCAAGAAACAATAACATGAAGACTCCGGTTTCAGCGTCGAGCCCCACCAGGGCGATCATTCCTACCCAGGTCGCTACGGAGATATTGTAGCCGAGCGCGTAGAGCAGCCAGACGGCGCCGACTAAAGAAAACGGAACCGCCAGCACCACCATGCCTGTCTTTACCCAAGATTTAGTGTTCAGATAAAGCAGCAACAATAACAAAAGGAGCGTCGCCGGAACCACCATTTGCAACTGTTGCCTGGCGCGTAGCATGTTTTCGAACTCGCCGGTCCATTGCAGTGTGTAACCCTCCGGAATGGTCACTTTTTCTGAGACTCTCTGCCGCGCTCGCTCGACAAAATTCCCGATGTCGTCCGATGCCGCATCAACAAAGACGTAGGAAGCGAGCAGCCCGTTCTCCGTCCGAATCATACTCGGGCCTCGAACCTCTCTAATGATAGCAATTTCCTGGAGTGGAACTCTTTCCCCGGTCTCGCTCAACACAGTGATTTGCCCAATCTCCTCCAGGGTATCCCGAAAGCGCTTCGGATATCGCACCGAAACCGGATAGCGTGCTCGGTCATCAAATATTTCCGCGGCCACCGTCCCGCCGATGGCCCCGCCAATGACCTCTTGCACTTCGGCCATCTGCAAGCCGTGATTCGCCAACCGGTCCCGATCGATCTCTAAATCGATGAAATATCCCTCTGCGGCTCTTTCGGCAAATGCCGAGCGAGTTCCCGGAATCGTTTTCAGAATGGCCTCGACTTGTTGCCCGAGTTCTTGTGTCACCTGCAAATCGGGGCCCATCACTTTTATGGCGACCGGCGTCCGCGCACCAGTTGTTAGCATGTCTGTGCGGCCACGGATCGGCATTGTCCAGGAATTCGTAACCCCGGGAAGAGCGACGGCCTTATTCATTTCGGCAATCAGATCGTCATACGAGATCCGATCACTGGCGAGCCGGCGAAACAGCAACTCCTTAAGCCACTCCGGCGACCATCTGGAATACCAACGCCGTCGCTCAGGCCATTGCTCGGATGGTTTCAGGATCAGGGTTGTTTCGATCATACTCAACGGAGCAGGGTCGGTTGCCGTCTCAGCCCGACCGGCCTTACCAAAAACTCGCGCCACCTCCGGAAAAGCTGACAGCACGGCGTCTTGGCGTTGGAGGACCTGCAATGCTTGCGAGGCTGAAACGCCCGGCAGCATGGTCGGCATGTATAGCACCGATCCCTCGTTGAGAGGCGGCATAAATTCCCGGCCCAAACGGAAATATACTGGAACTGTCGCCGCCACCGTTAGAACCGCCAGTGCGATGGTCGTCTTGGGAAACCGCAATACCAGCCGGAGCACTGACTCGTAAACCATCATCTTGCCTTCGTAGGATTGCCGGAGCGGTACGGTTCGTGACGTTTGGCCGGCAAACAGCATCCGTAACGCCGGAACCAGCGTGACCGTGAGAAGCGCCGCGGTCGCCATGACGATCGTCTTGGCGGCGGCCAGAGGTTGGAACAGACGTCCTTCCTGACCCGTCAGTGCAAAAATCGGAAAAAATGTCACCGTGATCGTCAGTAGCGATAGAAAGACTGCCGGGGCTACCTCGATCATGGCGCGAAGAATTTCAGGTTCGCCGCCCCCGGTTGTCTGAAGTCTCCGATAAGCGTTCTCTACTTCGATGATCGTCCCATCGACCAGGACTCCGATCGAGAGAACAATGCCTCCGAGGGACATGATGTTGAGATTTACTCCGAACCAGAACATCGGTATCAACGCCGTCAGCAGGGTAGTTGGAATGATCACGACGGCCACCAGCGCCGACGGGAGATGCCGAAGGAAAATCAGGATCACGAGGCTGACTACGCCAACGGCAAACCATAGCTCCCCTCGGAATGTATCGATCGACCGGCCGATCAACTCGGAGCGGTCGTAAGTCGTCACAATCCTGATCCCGGCGGGTAAATTCGGCCGCAAACTCGCTAGCCGTTCTTTGACTCGCTGAATAACTTCCATGGCGTTTTGCCCTTGCCGCATGACGACAATCCCTCCGACGGCTTCTCCTTTTCCGTCGAGATCAGAAACTCCTTGCCGGACCCGGGGAACTACTTCGACCCGCGCCACGTCCCGCAGGAGCAACGGCAGGGCCCCGGCGTTCAGATCTCCCTTGGACCGTTGGCCGTACACGACCGCTCGTTCCAGGTCCTCTGCGTTATGCACCAGTCCTCGGCCTCGCACGCTGAAACTGCGGCCGGAAAAATCGATCTCTTGGCCTCCGGTATCCATGGAGGAATTGCGGACCGCTTCCACCACGCCGCCAAAACTCAGATTATATTGTTCAAGCGCATCGGGTTGCACCGTGACCTGGTATTGCTTCTCGAATCCCCCAATACTTGCTACTTCCGCCACTCCCGGTAGCGCTTGCAGCAGGTATCGCAAATTCCAATCCTCGATGGTCTTTAAATCGGCGAGCGAATGCTTCCCGGTATCGTCCACCAGGGCGTATTGGAAAACCCACCCCACGCCCGTGGCGTCTGGCCCCATTTGGACATGTGCTTCCGTCGGCAGGGTAGGGGTAATCCTGGCCAGCAGTTCGGCCACTCTGCTTCTTGCCCAATACAAATCTGTTCCATTTTCAAATAGCACGTAAATGAGCGCAAATCCCTCACTCGTGAAGCCTCGCACCGAAGTTACCTTTGCCGCTCCGAGCAACCCAGTTGTTAAGGGATAAGTTACTTGCGCCTCGAGGAGATCTGGAGGCTGCGCCCATTTTGCGTAAAGGATTACCTGCGTATCGGAAACATCCGGCACCGCGTCCAACCGTTGGAGCGGCAAAGTTAGGAGTCCGAGAGCCGCGATGGCCGCGCTGATGCCAATCACCAGCAGGCGGTTCGCCGCTGACCACCTGATCAGGGCGATTAGTGGTCCGTCTCGCATAAAATGGCATGAATCTGCGAAATCTGTGTAGAGAGGAGGTTAACCACAGATTTCACAGATTACACGGATTTGGGGGTTCGGTGTTTCGGCAGATGACGGTTGGCCACGTAAAACACGTCTTCCGGCAAGTTGTCACGATGACGCGCCAAACCGTCACCCGTTGAAAGCCCAACCATTCTTCAAATCTGTGTAATCTGCGAAATCTGTGGTTTATCTCTTATCTTTTTTTTGGTTCTCAGCGCCGATCGACCGTTCGAACTAAGGCCCGCAATCTCGATTCCGAATCGAGCAAAAACGTCGCCGAGGTGACGACCCGGTCCCCGGACGATAACCCCTCCTTAACCTCCGCGTAGAAGTTCGCCCGAAGACCAATTTGAACTTCTCGCGGTTCGAAAATGTCGTCAGGCCGCGCCACAAAAACGACCGTTTTCTTGCCGTCTTCGATCACCGCGCTTGCTGGTATTGCTAGTACGGTGCCGAGCGGATACCTCATTTCGACATTCGTCAGCATGCCTTGCCAAACTTCGGAAACATCATTGGGAAATTGGAGCTTGATTTTGAGAGTTTGCATCCGTTCGTCGAATTGCTGTGAAGCCTCCACCACATTTCCCGCCCAGGTTTTTCCAGGGTATGCCGCGATAGTCGCTTTTGCGGCGAGCCCGGGTTTGATAAATGGAATGTCGCTGCTGCGGACATCCGCTAGCACAAAGATCTTTGAGAGATCGATGTACATGTATAAATCCTTCCCTTTTTCCGCCTTAGATCCAGGAGGGGGAACAGAAACCAGTACCAAAGGTCCGGCCGCTCGCACGATCATGGTCTCTGGAGGTCGCGATAAGGAGAGAATCGGTTCGTCCGCTTTCATCCGCAGAGCTCCCGACGGCCCTGGATTTTGATAGATTTCCTGGACGACGCCGTCTTCGGGCGCCGGCATTCGCGAAGGAGGCGCCATCGAGACGTGGCCCGTGACCCGAATAGTCCTTTCCATCGGCACGCCGGTCACCTCGCTCAAGGTCACCCCCAGAATCCGCTGCTGATCCGGTCGGATTTCGACCGGCACCCGTTCCTGTGGCTGGTTTTCGTGCGAGTCCCCTCCCTTCACCAGTACCAGTTGCATCCCGCAAATCGGGCAGGTTCCGGCCTTCTCGGAAATATAATCCGGGTGCATCGGGCAGTGGTATAGGCTCTGCCCGGGAGAGTTCTGTTCCGCGGCAATCCACGACGTCGTGAAAACGAATAGCACGAACGTTGCGATGGCAGTGGCAGTATGTCTCATCTCAGGCTCTACAGAGACCTGCAGAGTATGCCATAGCTCCCCTGTAATTGCCCTGTCGTCAACGAACTCCTGTTTTGGGATATCTGAATCCGTCGCCAAGTTCTCCATAAATGCAAGAAACTGCAGTAAATTAAGTTCCGGATTCGCTTTAATCGCTTCCGCAGGGCTCCGTAGTTAAGTGAGTGGGCAACGTGATGGGCTTCATCCCGTTTCGTGGCCGCGGGATTCCTATGCGAAATTTGCGTAAATACGTGTGCGGATTGGTTCTTTTCGGCGCCGTGGCCCTTTTTCCGACGATAAAAATCGCTACCGCCACGGATAACCGGAACCAACCACCTACTGTTGCTCCTGTCGCGACGAAGCCTCTCGACAGCGAGATCATTCCCACCGGATTTAACTCAGAGCGTTACGCCAGTCTGTGGGAGCGCAACCCCTTTACACTGGTGACGCCAGATACGCCTCAAGAGCGGCCTTCGCCGTTTGATAAATTCTTCCTGACTAGCTGGCTAAAAGACGGCCGCTCCGATGTGGTCTTCATTCAAAAAATGGAGACCAATGAAGTGGAGAAGATAACGGCCGAACCAAACCAAAACAACTGGCGTCTCGTCGCTCTGCATCTTAGTCCAAATGCCCAGTTTGTGGACGCCGTAATCTCCGATGGTCACGAACAGGGGACGGTGAAATTTCGATTTGATGCTCAATCCCCTTCTGGGCAACCGGTTTCACCGGTCACTCAAACTACCATCGCCAGTGGTAGTACGCAGTCATCAAATCCAGCCCAAGTAGTTCCGACCAAAGCAGTTGAGTCCTCAGCTTAATCCGCCAAATCTACAAACCTCGTCTGCGCCGCTCGATCAGTCGGCGAGCGCGCGCGCTGGCTCGGGAAGCGCAAGAAGCCAGATGCAGAAAAGCAGGCCCTCGGCGCGATCACTGCGGGGACAGGGAAGCGAAGGGTTGCATCTTGCCTCGCCGGGATCTGGACAGTAAAATTTGATTATTGGCTGCTTTGTCGCTCATCGGTCAAAGACCGTAGCGGGTATTCTCCCTCTTCGCTTCGCGCATCCAGCCAAAATTCGCAGCCACGCCACTACACCAGTCACTGACTTGGTGCATTAGTTAGGACTTTTACCTAACTAAGTTGCCACTTCCCCTTTTGGAACGGACAGTTAGTCACGGGTCGGTATCAACGTTTCAGGCCAATCAAACGCTCTGAGTCGCGGCCTGAACCCCATTGAAAAACCCAAAAAGGAGCGAGAAGCCCTGCCTAACTCCAAGCAGAGAGCGTCGCAGCAGGCACAAAGGCTTGGGGGAGATGGAAGAAGAGACGCAAGAAGAGAGAGAGCTTGGTCAAACCGCATTATTTCAGCCGGGTCAGCCCCATTTGCAACGGTCCGTCGAGGAAGCAGCCCTCAATCCGTTCGAGCCCGTCTTACTTCTCGATCGATACGCTCTAGGGTAATCCGGTGCTCCGTCGCCAACGATCACCGCGCGCTTGAGGGGCAGGCGTTCGCAGGCTTCGTGGTTCGCGGCCCAAAAGCGATGGGTCAGCTCAATCACGGATTCAATGTGATGCTTGACATAGAATCAATAATTTACATCATTAACAGAATTTCAATGCCATGTTGGCATTTTTTGAAGAAACGGGCGCGAATGAACACGACTACTTTTTTCGAGATCGTTTCCGCCTACTCATCAATGATATTCCCAAGACATAATGACATGGTAAAACGAGGTCATCGCAGCATCATGAATCGAACGAAGCAGTTTTTGAGTTCAACTAAGAACGTTGGATTGAGTAGTTGCGGGAGACAAAAGTCAGTCGGGCCGAGAACCCCAGCATGGATCCTCGCGGCTGTCGTTGGGGCTTGGATTTCGGCTTCGCGCCCGTGTGAGGGCCAAATCCAATCGGACGCTTATATTTCCAACCGCGACTCGGGCAATGTCTCCGTGATCGACACGGGATCACAAACTTTAATTGGCCCGCCCATTCCCACGGGGGCGCTTCCTACTGGTGTCGCAGTGACCCCAGATGGGAGGTTCACTTACGTGGCGAACCAAGGGTCCAACACCGTGACGGCAATTGACGCCACCACGAATACGGCGGTCGGCCCGGCTATCGCTGTGGGAGTTACTCCCATCGGGGTTTCCGCGACCCCAGACGGGAAGCTGGCGTACGTCACCAACTTGGGCAGCAACACCGTCTCTGTGATCGATACGGCGACGAATAGGGTGATTGGCGCGCCTATTTCAGTAGGAATGCAACCTGTCGGGATTGCTTTTTCTCCCGATAGTAAGTTCGCGTACGTTACGAACAGCGGCGGTGGATCCGTTTCGGTGATTAACACAGCAACAAATCAGGTTACGTCAACTATTCCAGTGGGGGTCACTCCTGAGGGCGTAGCTTTATCTCCGGACGGTGCCTTGGCATACGTCACGAACGTCGGCGCTGGAACCGTCTCGGTGATCAGCACGCTCACAAACTCAGTTACATCAATCATACCGGTTGGAAATACTCCTGTCGGAGTGGTCCTGAGCCCGGATGGAAGGTTCGTTTACGTCGCGAATGAAGGAGGCAACAGTATCTCGGTGATCGATGCCGCCACAAATAATGTCATCGCCACGCCCAGTTCGGGTGGATTTGGTCCTTTTGGAATTTCAATCACCAGAGACGGAAAGTTTGTGTACGTTGGAAATGTCGGAAGCAATAGTGTCTCGGTTATAGACGCTTCGACGAATCAGGTCGTGGGCGCGCCAATGCCGGTTGGGATTCAGCCTTTTGTCTTCGGTTCATTTATCGGGCCGAACATTATCGTGGCTCAAGGTGGCCCGTTATTGGTAGCGAACGATGCGGCATTGACTACGCTTGGGTTCGGTGACCCCAGCCTTGGGTTCCCGACCTTCGTGGATTTTAACGGAGGAGTCTTACAAGCTACCGGTAACCTGAACGTCGCGCGCACGATCTCGCTGCTGCCCCTGGGAGGAACCATCGACACCAACGGGTTTGATTCCATCTTCTCGGGCGAAATCATCAACTCAGGCTCGTTGACCAAGATCGGTACCGGTACGCTTACCCTCTCGGGTAACAACACCTTCAGCGGCGGAACGAATATCGCGGGTGGGGTTTTGAGTGTCAGCATCGATAGCAATCTGGGGACCGGCAATATCAACATCAGTAATAATGCTGAGCTGTTGAACACCGGAAGTTTAACCTCCAGTAAAGCTATTACCCTCGGTAACGGCGGCGGAACTATTGCTAGTGCCACTAATACCATCGCGGAATTCAGCGGCCTAATCGATGGTAGCGGACCTTTAAGGATCGGAGACGCCAGCAACACGGGTAAAATTATCCTTACCGCCGACAACACCTATAGTGGTGGCACTAGCATTGCGATTGGATCCACCCTTCAATTGGGAATTGGGGGAATCTCCGGCAGCGTCCTAGGCGATGTTGTTGATAACGGTGTTCTAATTGTTGCTCACAGCAATGCTCTCGCCATCGCCGGAGAACTCAGCGGGACAGGAAGCCTGATCCAAAACGGTACTGGGACATTGATACTGAGTGGGAACAACTCTTATGGTGGTACGACAATCGTAAGTAGCGGAATCCTAAAAGCAGGTTCGACGACGGGATTCAGTCCGAGCTCTGCCTTCACGGTGAACTCCGTCCTGGACCTCAATGGTTTCTCCAACTCTGTGGGTTCATTGGCGGGTACTGGAAACGTCACGAACAGTGGTGGAACCGCGGCAACCTTGACAGCGGGAGCTGACAACACCTCCACCACCTTCAGCGGTGTCCTGCAAGACGGGACCACCGCTTCCCTGGGTTTAACCAAGGTCGGCACCGGAGGATTGATACTCAGTGGGAACAACTCTTATGGTGGTACGACAATCGTAAGTAGCGGAATCCTAAAAGCAGGTTCGACGACGGGATTCAGTCCGAGCTCTGCCTTTACGGTGAACTCCGTCCTGGACCTCAATGGTTTCTCCAACTCTGTGGGTTCATTGGCGGGTACTGGAAACGTCACGAACAGTGGTGGCACCACGGCAACATTGACAGCGGGAGCTGACAACACCTCCACCACCTTCAGCGGCGTCCTGCAAGACGGGACCACCGCTGCCCTGGGTTTAACCAAGATCGGCACCGGAGGATTGATACTCAGTGGGAGCAACTCTTATGGTGGTACGACAATCGTAAGTAGCGGAATCCTAAAAGCAGGTTCGACGACGGGATTCAGTCCGAGCTCTGCCTTTACGGTGAACTCCGTCCTGGACCTCAATGGTTTCTCCAACTCTGTGGGTTCATTGACGGGTACTGGAAACGTCACGAACAGTGGTGGCACCACGGCAACATTGACAGCGGGAGCTGACAACACCTCCACCACCTTCAGCGGCGTCCTGCAAGACGGAACCGTCGCTTCCCTGGGTTTGATCAAGGCTGGCACAGGAAAACTGACGCTCTCGGGCGCCAATACTTATACGGGTGGCACGACGATAAGCGGGGGCATCCTGCAGATTGGCAATGGCGGAACTACCGGCAGTATCGTCGGGAACGTGCTCGATAACGGTAGTCTCGTCTTTAATCGCAGCGATGCGGTCACATTGCCTGGCATTGTCTCAGGCTCGGGGTCGCTGATCCAGAACGGCGCCGGAAGCTTGACCCTGACTGCGGCCAACGCCTACAACGGTGGGACGGTTATCAACCAGGGTACGTTGATCGTGGATAACGCACACGCTCTTGGCACAGGGAATGTCACGGTTAACGGAGGCGTTCTGGAGGCTGATCCCCAACCGATCAATGTCTTGGGTAACTATACCCAGAACGCCGGCGGCACTTTGCAGCTTAACATTGCGGGCCGGGCGGCGGGCCAATTTGACGTGCTTAACGTGGGCGGCAACGCTTTTCTCAACGGTACATTGCGGTTAGTCAACCAAGGATATCAACCGTCCAGCGGAGATAAATTACGACTGGTTAGCACCGGCGGAGCGATTTCCGGCCGCTTTTCGACCTTCGTTAATCCGTTTACCTTGTCGACCGGCTTCAAAACCATCGACTTGGTCTATGCCCGCCAATCAGTGACGTTGGAGTTTCTCAGCGTACCTCCACCCGTGCCACCCGTGCCACCGCCGACTCCGCCGATCATTATAACCACGGACTTCAGCTCCTTCGCCTTCACTCCTAACCAGCTCGCGGCGGCGAAGTTACTCGACGCGGTTCAACTGGATCCAAGGGCCACGAATCTAATGTCCTTCCTCAACGCGGAACCCTTTGCCAATCTGCCAAATGACTTCCAGAAAATATCGCCCGAGGGGTTGACCGCCTTTTACGAAATCAGCTTTTCGAACGCCAACATTCAAAAACTGAATCTGGAAAGCCGGATGGACGATATTCATGGGGGAGCGAATGGTTTCAGTTCCAATATGAAAGTCAACGGAGCCAACGTAAACTTGGAAGATAGAGTTGATGCAGACGGAAAATCTTCCAAAGCGGTCGTGGAACCAATCCTCCAACATGCCCCTGAAAACCGCTGGGGCGTGTGGCTGACCGGCTTCGGTGATTTTGTCAGTGTGGACGGTGATGGGAACGCTCGGAGTTACAACTTTACCACTGGCGGGGGCAGCCTGGGAATTGATTACCGGATCACCGATCAACTGGCGGTTGGAGTGATGGGCGAGTATTCGCATACCTGGACTTCTCTCAATCCGGGTGGTCATATCGACGTTGACAGCGGAAGAGGCGGATTGTACGCCACCTGGTTCAGCCATGGGATTTATGTGAATGGCGCCATTTACGGGGGCCACAACAACTACGATTCGGGTCGCTCGAGCCTGGGTGGGCTGGCCAATGGGAGCACCGAGGGAGCGGAGTGGAGCACGTTTCTAGGCGGCGGGTTCGATTTTCGTCTTGGTCCGCTGACCATCGGTCCAATTGCTTCGCTTCAATATACGGACGTTGGCATCAACGATTTTAGCGAGAAAGGCTCGCTGGCAGCCCTGGCGATCCATTCGGGCTCCGCCGAGTCCCTTCGAGGCGATGTGGGTTTTAGGGTCTTTTATCAATGGCAGATCGGAAAAATTATTCTGGAGCCTTCCTTAAAAGCAGCCTGGGAACATGAATACAAATATTCCGCTCTGCCGATTACGGCCGGATTTGCCGGCATTCCTGGACCGTCGTCAACCTTTTTCGGACCGAGTGAAGGGCACGATAGCGCGGTCGTGAACGCCGGAGTCTCCGTTCAAGTAACTCCCGCTATTTCGACCTACCTCAACTACGATGGGCAACTCGGGCGCGGAAACTACGATTCAAACGCCGTAACCGGTGGAGTCAGAATCAGCTTCTAGTAGATTAGCAATCCCTGCACCTTGGTGACGTCTAGCGCACCTCTGACCGGCCTTCGATGTTCGATAAGTTCTTTCCTTGCCAGTTGGTTGGGAGGTTGTGATTTTACGGCTACGCAACACTCGACGACACAGAAAATGCTCTGCGTCGCTAGCCGGCATCTCTTATTTTAACCCAGTTCATTCTGTCTGGAGGCAGAGCGACTGCGCGCCGCTGTTAGACAGAGTAACTTGGGTTGTTTCTAGCGGATCCCGAAGCAAGCCGGGACGGCTTGCCTACGTAGGTAAGGCGTCCCGCCTTACTTCTTCCGGAGCCAGTAAACCGGGACGGTTTGGCTGGTTTTGGAGACGAGCAAAATGTCTCCTTAGTTGCTCGCCAGCTCAGCTACGCACGCCCTCGATACTCAAAAAAAACGAGGCGGGCTGTATAGCCCGCCTCGCCGCTCCTTGGTGAATGTTAAAATGTTGCTTTGATTGTGAGGTCCGAGGACCGGCCACTATCTTACTTGGCCTGGAGGGCGGGAAGGATTTCGCAGATGCTGAGGTTGAATCGGTCCGAAGCGGGGGCGGAATCACTCAGGGAGACACTGGAACCACTTGAGGGGGTGGGGCTATTGAGCATCTGGACCCAGTAAGTGTCGTTAGCCGGTGAAAGATTCTGGTGGACCAAAGTTTGACCGGAGGCCGGGGTGCGAGCGATGGCGTTGTCGAAGTCATTGCCGACGCCGACGACCCAGGAGTTATTGCGGGTGGTGACCAGGGAGGCGGACGGAGCACCGGCGGAGGCGTTGCCCGAGCCGATGGCGCCGATAGCCCCTGAGCCATTGGTGCCGGTCAGGTCGACGCCCTTGAAGCTGGTGACGGTTATCGAAGAAGCGACACTCTGGGAAAGAGTGGCCGAGACCGTGACATTACTAAGAGCGGAGGTGGCCAGAGCTCTCCAGATTTCGGAGGTGCCGCCCTGAGTGTTGGTGCGAACAACCCGGACCCAGTTTAAACCGGCGCCGGTGACACTGGTGACCGAGGTATTGGCACCCGAAGAGTAATCAGTGGCGATGTAGGCCAAAAGCAACTCGTTGGCAGCCGAAGTGGAGAAGGAGGCGGTGGAAGCCGTGGCGCTGGAAGAGTTTTGATCACCGAAGGCCTTGGTATCGATGGCCAGAGCCGAAGCCGGGGCTGATTGAACTGAGGAAGGCAGGAAGGCGAGATCGACCCAATAGTTGGCGGATTTAGAGGAGGTGGTGGGGAAGGAGCTGGTTTTACCGTAAATGTAGAGGCCGTTACCGGCGCTGGCGGAAGAGGCGGCTGCGGTCAGGGGACCGTTGGAGAAGGCGGTGGCGAAGAAGTTATAGTCCGCGGAATAGAAGCCGCTGGTGTGGTAGGAGACGACATAAGAGGTAGCGGCGCTCAGGGCGATGGGGGTGGCCAGGGTGGCCTGCTGCCAGCCGCTGGCGGTTTCATTGGTGAAGGTGACCGAGCCGAGCAACTGGCCGGCGGCCGACCAGAGATTGCCGGTGTGTGAGCCAATGTTTTTGGCGCTTTTATAGAAGCGAATGGCGGTGACGGTGCCCGGGACGGCGGACTGGAACTTTACCCCGATTTCGAGGGAATGAGTGTTATCGACCGAGGCAATGGTTGGGACATCTTTAGGGCTGAATAGACTCGAGGCTGAGGAGGGGGTAGGAGTCGGAGAGCTCTTAGGGGTGGGTGAAGGGGTGGGTGAAGGAGGAACGGGAGTGGGGGTAGGAGTCGGAGAGGTCTTAGGGGTGGGTGAAGGGGTGGGCGAAGGAGGAACGGGAGTGGGGGTAGGAGTCGGAGAGGTTTTAGGAGTGGGCGAAGGGGTAGGCGAAGGAGGAACGGGCGGGGTGGGAGTAGGAGCCGCGGTGGTGACAAAAGAGACTTGATTAGAGACCAGGCTGTTCTGAGCGGCGGCGTTGCGTGCGGTGACGACAAAATAGTAGGTTTGACCGGCCGCCAGGTTGGAGACGGTGGCCGAAGCGGTCGAGCCGGCGTTGAGGGTCTGGGTATAAGAGCCTGAGGAGGTCCCGTAATTGACGTTGTAGCTTACCACCGAAGGGTCGGTAGCAGCGTTCCAGGCTAGCGAAACACTCTGAGTCGCGGCCTGAGCCACGGAGAAGGACCCTAAAAGGATCGAAGCGGTGCCAATTCCCAACAGCGCAGGCCGCAAGAGCGACAAAAGCTTGAAAGAAAAGGAAGAAGGAGCGCAAGAAGACAGAAGGAGCTTTGTCATGCCCTAGTGTTCCAGTTATTATGGTAATTACAAGTAATTATTATAATTATAGTATTTATAAATCTTTGGAAGCCGCGTGGACGCCGCGTTCTCCTCGGTGAAACTTGGATTCCAAGCCTCTGAACAGGGCCGCGAGACGGGTCGAGAATCAGTCTCCGCGGACGATTAATTTCTGAAAAATGCGGTGTCGGAAGGCACAGCCAACCAATCGAGCAAGCACTTACCTGGGAAAAAAACGACTAAGCCAAATCGATAACTTCTGCATCGTTTATGCCAAGTCGGGCTTTGAGCACGCTAAACTTTCTGGACAGAAGCGGCTAACATGCCTAAAGACATTGGTGTTAGACCAAGGAAATACATGGAAAGATCTCGATTTTATTGGAATGAATCCGGTACGCGGCACGAATTTCCCCTCGCGCTGCTTCCGATTGAAAAAGACTTCTCGTTTCGGACGAGGTTCCTCGGGATCGTTGGAAAAGTCGCTGCTCTCGCTTTCTTGCTTATGCGCGGGATGCCAGGGGGGACCAAAGAATTCCGCACCTCTGGTGGGTCAAACCCCGAACTATTTGAATTCTGGAGATGAAATCAAAATTTCGTTCCCGGCTGCTCCTGAGCTGAATCAGACTCAAAAAGTCGGCACGGACGGTTCGCTGAGCTTGCCTCTAATTGGGGAAGTCCATGCTGCGGGGAAAAGTCCAGGGGAGTTGCAACGGGAGCTAGCTACCCTTTACAAACCTCAACTTCAAGACAACGAAGTAGTTGTTACTTTGGAAGCTAGAGCATTGCCGGTGGTCGTCTCCGGCGCGGTGGGGAAACCGGGCAAAATTATTTTCGAGCGGCCGGCCACCGTACTAGAGGCCATTATGGAGGCCGGGGGCTTCACTCCAGAAGCAGACCTGAAAAAGGTCTCCCTCATCCGCATTGCGAAAGGGGAACACTATACCCAGATCTTCGACATGCGGCCGGTCCTCAAAGGGGTTCCCACCCGTGCAGTCTATATTAGCGGCGGCGACGTAATCTACGTACCAGAGAAGCTTTTACTTTTCTAACCTCACTGCGCTGTCGGTCGTAAGATCCGGCTATATTCTCAGGCTAGCGCCGGCTAAAGCCTGACTAAACTTCCTTGGGCGTGGGCATCTCTCAGACGCCAGCGCTCCTGTGCTCCCGGACCGCCTCGGCGGCGGCCACCCCGGGGTTCCTCTGACTAATGCTCATTTATCGAGGAGCGCTGACCCCCGGCTTGCGCCTCGTCTCTTTGTTCTCGGCAAGACTTCGACCGTCCTTCTCCGGGACCGGGCTCTCTGCTACTCTGTCCAGGCCCTTCGTGCCTGGTTCCATCAGCCGATCCCGCCCGGGACGCTTCGGGCCAGGTTGGAGTCGCGAGAGGCCCAGACCCCAGTTGAGCCAACGACAGCGCTCGAATGCTCCTGCCGCTTTAAAACCTCAATTCCTGTTGAAAGGTATGGCGGCGCCTAATTTAAGCCGAGATACCTTGAATCGTCCCGCTAGGGGACGGGGAATTTTCTCATGACTCCAGTCCCTTCGCGCCGAGGCTTTGATCAAGTTAGCGCTTATAGGCTTTAGCCTGCGGTTTCAACCAGGTTGCCCTGGAACGGAACGCCCGCGCCGCAAGGGTGGCGGTGACATTAACGCATTGATGACATGGCTCAATCACCATCCAAGCCTGAGGTTCCCTCGGATTGCCGCGCGGGACGACCTGATCGGCCTGCCGCGCGGCGTGGCGTTAAGGTGTCTGAAGGACTACGTCAACCCAATAGTTGCTGCTCAGCCAGCTATAAACCGGAAAACTGGTCGGGCTTCCGTAGGCGTACACGCCATTGCCGCCGACCACCGAGTTGGCCAGCGCCGTTAGCGACCCATTGACCAGAGCAGTGGCGAAGTAACTTACAGTGTCGGTATAGTAGCCCCCTGTTGAATAGGCAGCAATATAGGTCGTTTTCGGAGCAATGGTGACCGCTTTAGCGAAGTTGACTTGCTGCCAGCCGCTGGCAGTTTCGTTGCTGAAGGTCGCCGTGGCCAGGAGTGTCCCCGCGCTACTCCATAGGGTTGCTACGTGGGTACCAGTGTTCTGCGCGCATTTGTAGAAGCGGATGCCCTTGATCGTGCCGGCGACTGAACTCTGAAACTTGACTCCGAGAACCAGCGGAGTGTTTTCATGCGTTACGTTGGTGGGCGTCGTGCTGGAACTGAACAGGCTTGAAGTCTTCCCCGGGGTTGGCGTGGGTGTTGGCGTCGGCGTGGGCTTACCGGGAGTTGGACTCGGAGTTGGTTTCGGGGTCGGGGTAGCCTGCGATCCTGTGTAGGCGAAGGGCCCGATATCCCACGTTTTGCGCGTTTGCCCATCCTTATCAGCGGTGAATAAGGAAGCTATGCTTACTCCTTTGCCGATCAAAACGCTTCCGGTATTGATGTGAAAGTTTAAACTGGCGGCGCCGGTGAAATTGGGATTGCCCCCGTTCACGTACCCGGTTCCTTTAGGACTTCTTTCCGCCGCATAGGCGGTCGTTGACGCAAAATAGTTATTGCTAATAATGGAAGGCAAGACGCCCCTGTTGCCCCCGACTCCGATATCCCCGCTGTTAGCGATAAAAATATTATTCTGTACCCTGGAACCTGCCGAGTTGTAGTCAAATCCAGTGCCTCCCCCGCTTTGGTTGCCTCCGGTGTCAGTGTAAAAAGATAAACAAACGCCAGCCCCGCCGGTTCCACCGAACATGAAGAGGTTGTTAAATACCCAGGTATTAGGAAGACCCGAAAAAAAGCTTGATTTGATGTTGTAAAAAATATTGTTGTAAATATACCAGTCATGCAGGTTGGGGTTGCCATCCGTTTCGGTGTTCCCGATGTCACAGGTGGAATTTTCGACCAGATTACCAACGATCCGAATGTTATAAGAAACCTGGCCGGGCTGTAATCCCCATGTCTGCAGGAAGTCGGTATGGTTCAGATTATAGTTGACCATGTTGACTTGGCTGATCGTGTTGTTGGAGATCGAATTATCGTGACCCCAAACATGGAACGCATCGATATCGTTCAGGTTCAAGATGGAACAATGATCAACTGCATTAAACGAGCCTCCGGTCGTAATGGCTGCCGCCTGATCGCTGGCGGTTGCTCCGTATTTAGTGACGACCGTGGTGTTCAAAATGTTATGACTGCCTTCGACATCAACCGCTGTGTACTCGCCCGAGGTGGGGGGCGAAACCGTGAATCCAGCAAAGGTAATATAACTGCCACCGAGCTCAACATTACCCGCAATGACCGGATTTCCCGTTCCCTGAAATTTGATCACCGCTCCGGAGCTGCCCGCGGTTCGAACAGTCACGCTTTCATTGTATGTTCCGGCGGCCACCTGGACCGTGTCCCCCGCCTTTGCTCGGGTTGCCGCGTATGAAATCGATTGCCAAGGACTGGTTTGAGCTCCGGAATTGGAATTGCTTCCCGTTTTGGCCACGTAGTAGGTCGCGGCTTCTGAGGCGGCTAGGAGAGTGAGAAAAGTTGATAGAAATGTCGCTTCTAGTTTCATATTAAGTTAAAAGATTTCGCGTCAATTGTGATACCGATTCCAACCCGGCGTGACGCTTCGAAGGGCGCCCCCAAGGTGGCCCGGGCAAAGTAGAGTTATTTGGTTCCCGTTCGGGATGTGAACCCAATCCAAGAAATTGTCTCCGAGCGAACAGACTAGCTCGTAGGATACTGACCCCGACGTCGATTTTGCCGCCGCATTTCTCGACAACATCGTCATTGCACATCAGACGAAGCGGCTGCTTCCAAGGACGTTGAACTGCCAAGCTTTGGGAAAACATGGAGCGACTGTTAACGGAGCTACGGAAGGTAAGCAAGACTCAAAATCGCTTTTTTTTAGATTGTTTTAGCGGAAAATGGACATTTTGAGGAAAAAACAAGCCTGAAAATGCAAAAATAGGTCCTCTTCGATTCTCAATTTCACAAAAATTGGATCTAATACTGAAAATGTTTTCTTTTTTGAAGTCTCCCGGACCAGCCTTGCTAAGAAGGGCTTCGGAGAGAGTCTCCATTACCACCCGGTGCCTGGGCGGGAGGCACTTAATTCGTGCCTCCCACGGGGGCTTCCGATCAGGGAAATTGGGTGAAGATCACATCTACCCAATAGTTGCTCGCGCCATAGCTGTTATCCGGAAAGCTGCTGGAGCTTCCGTAGGAATAAACCCCATTCCCGCCACTCGAGGCATTGTCCGGGGCGGTTAATGGTCCGCTGGTCAGGGCAGTGTAGAAAAACCGGGAATCGGCCGAATAGTAGCCGCCGGTATGGTAGGAGACGATGTAGGTTGATCCCGGGGTGACCGTCACCGGTTTCGGAAGGTCAACTTGTTGCCAGCCGCTGTCGGTTTCATTAGTAAAGGTCGCGCTGGCTAGTAATCTGCCCGTATCGGTCCAGAGATGCGCCACATGGATGCCTTGGTTCTGGGCGCCTTTGTAGAAGCGAATGGAGGTGATCTGGCCGGCGACCGAGGTCTGGAACTTGGTGCCCAGCTCCACATCATTGGAATCTCTCCAGGTCACGTGGGCCGGGGTATCACTGGGGCTGAAAAGGCTCCAAGAACTTCCGGCGGGGGTTGGGGCCGGAGTGGGAGTTGGAGCCGGCGTAGGATTAGGAGTCGGAGCGGGGGTCGGATTAGGGGTGGGACTTGGTGTCGGTGCCCCTTGAGAGCCCGCGGACGCAAAAGGTCCAATGTCCCATCCATTGCGTGTTTTCCCGTCTTTATCCGTCGTGAAGATGGAAGACAAGTTGGCTCCCTGGCCAATCAGCACGCTGGGCGCATTGATATGAAAATCCAGGAGGAGGGCGTTGAGGAACCCGGGATTACCCCCGTTAACGTACGCCGTACCCAGAGGGTTGTTTTCCGGGGCATAGGTAAGGGTAGATGCGAAGTAATTGTTAGTAATCACGGAAGGCAGCACTCCGTGCGTTGCCTCCCGTTCCGATATCCCCGGAACCAGCGATAAAAATATTATTCTGCACCCGGGATCCGGCCGAGTTGTAGGCAAATCCAGTGCCGCCACCGCTTTGGGTGCCTGCGGTGTCGGTGTAAAAGTCTAGCGAAACGCCAGCTCCACCCTTTCCACCTAACATAAAAAGATTATTAAATACCCACGTATTAGGAAGACCGGAAAAAAAGGAAGAGTCAACATTGTAAAAGATGTTGTTGTAAATATACCAGTCATGCAGGTTGGGGTTACCATCGGTTTCGGTATTCCCAATGTCGCAAGTGGAATTTTCACCAGGTTACCAGAGATCCGGACGTTGTAAGAAATCTGGCTTGACTGCAGTCCCCACGTCTGCACGAAGTCGGTATGATTCGCTGTATAATTGACCACGTTAACTTGGCTGATGATATTATTGGAGATCGTGATGTCATGACCCCAAATATGGAAGGCATCGATATCGTTCAGGCTCAAAATGGAGCAATGGTCAACAACGTTAAACGACCCTCCGTCGTAATGGCTGCCGCCTGGTCGCTGGCGGACGCTCCGTAGTTGGTCACGACCGTGTGGCTTAGAGTGTTATGGCTGCCGCCAACTTGGATCGCGCTGTAACCCCCAGCGCTATCGGGGGCGAAACCGTGAAACCGGAAAAAGTGACGTAGTTGCCTGAGATCTCTAGATTGCCAATGATAATTGGATTTCCGGAGCCCTGAAATGTTATAATCGATCCCGCGGTGCCAGAGGCATTGACCGAGACACTTTCGTTATAGATGCCGGCGGAAACAAAGACGGTGTCTCCGGCTTGAGCATTGTTTTCCGCGTGAGAGATGGTTCGCCAAGGGTTGGTTTGGGTCCCCGAGTTGGAATCGTTTCCAAGTATTGCGACATAATAGTTAGCTGCTTTCGAGGCAACCGAGAGGGTCAGAATGACCGATATGATTATTGATGCTAGTTTCATTTTATCTTCGATATCTGCTGTTTAGCTTTTCATGTTTTCTACCTGGCTCGGGATTCGTCTGCCTCGAATCTCAGCGCAGCGATGCCGCCTTTTTTTTGCGCTCCAGAGAACAGGTTAAGGACTTTCGGCGATGCTGTTTCGCCCGCTGACAGGTTAGGTGTCAGCGCGTTTTGTCGGCTGCCAAGTAACACTTCGGTCAGGCGACCGCCGGCTGGCGATCAAACTAACTGTCGGAATATGTTCCCTCCGTTGGATTTTCCGGCCGCGTTTTTCCAAAAGTTCGTCATTGCACCGCAGACGATCCTTGTCCCGCCAGAGACGTTGAACTCCTAGCTTTTTGGAAAACATGCGGCGACAGTTACTAGAGCATGGGGCTCGGATCAAGACGTAAATTCGCTTATTTTGAGGAAAATCGGGGGAAAAAGGGACAAATGTTATAGAAAGAAGGATCGAAAGATGCAGAAATAGGTCAAAATAGGACGTTGCAGTGCGTTTGCCTTTGGATAATTGCGTCGCTGCGGACAGAAAAAGGCCCCTCGTTCGGTCCCTTCTCCGGGGCCCCCCGGGTTGCCAGCGGCAAGGGGGTACACCCTGCGGCTAAGTGCCGCCGAAAGATTACCAACCAGGCGCGTCGTCAGAATCTCGCGTCAGTTGATCCTTTGGAAGTGGATCCAGAAGCTAATTGAGAACGGAGGTAGAGTCTCAACGATTTTGGGAGGACTGCTAGAAATTCACCTGCAAACAAGTTAACCCCGTTGGAGCCATAGTTACGCCGACCAACCTCTCCGGGATATCCGAATAGGTTCCCAGGGCCGGAGTCCACTGGACGGCGATCGCCGCGTCAATTACCGCGCCGTCGTGCCCTAGAGCGGGCTCCATAGATTGCGGTCGCCCCGGTCGCGTCCGCCAGTCTTCCGCCTCCGTTGCTTAAGGCGATCGCTTTGTTGGAACTAAAAGTCGTCCCAGTCGCCAATAACTCGGCGTGGTTGCAAATCAGAAAATGGCGCACCTACTTGGTGAGAGGTTTATCGCAATTACGCCGATCTCTCGCAGTGGAGGGTGGATCAGAAATTGGAGTCCAAGGCCGTTATGGCGGACGAACCCTCTCGATTTGCGACGAAATGAAGAGGGATGCCACCAAAAATTTCGCTTTCCGCTTCACAGACCACGGAAACAGGACTTAAGAATCAAGGTAGCCGTCCGATCAAAGAAACCATAACAAGGTTCAACTGCAAATGAAGAAGGTTCTAGCGGTCAAAACCCCGGTAGGCGGAGTCGTCCAAATCATCCCTCGGGACGACAGCGAAACCGCCGTCGGTCTCTCTTGGCGAGAACTGGATCTGAGTGACGCCGCCAAAGAGGCTTCGCGTCTTTACCTTTTTGATGAGGGGTTTATTGAGCATGCGGTAGGCAGTCTGGAGCCAGACCTCGAAATCCAGCGTTTCTTGCGGGACATCGTCGATATCAATTGACGATTCCAGAGCTTCTTCGGCCTGCGAGCGCTGAAGCAGCGCGATGATCGCCTGCGGTGCCGCGAAAGTCTGAGTAAAATTTTTTAAGCAATCCGAGCCGGTTCGTGTAGAGTTTATTTCAGGCAACGGCGGAGCCTGGAAAGTTTTTCGCCCCCCAATGAAGCGGCTGACGTGGCTACTGGTAGTCTTCTGTTTGGTCCCGATAAAGTTGTTCGCATGGACCAATGGTGAGCTTTTAATCTGGATGGATAACGAGCGGGGCCGGGCTCTGCAACCGATCGTCGACAAGTTCCAGGCGGACCTCGGCCTCAAGGTCAAGATTGAAACTCCGGAGAAGATCACCGACAGCTTTCCAATTGCCGCTCAGGCCGGCAAGGGACCTGATGTGGTCATTTGGGCCCATGACAAAGTCGGAGAATGGGCGGACGGCGGCCTGATTGCGCCGGTGGACGTTCCCGCGAAGTTCAGCGAGAAGTTTTTTCCGAAGTCTTGGCAAGCCGCCCGCCACGGGGAGGGGATCTGGGGGTATCCGATTGCCTTAGAGACGGTTACCCTGATTTACAACAAGGCGCTGCTCGATGGACCGCCGCCGATGGAACTCTCACAGCTGACGGCGATTAATCAGGCGATGAAAAAGAGTCATCCGGGCGTGGTCACAATTCTCTGGGACCCGCGCAGCGCCTATTACACCTGGCCCATTCTAGCGAGTGGCGGTGGCTTCGTCTTTGGAGCGAATGGTAGCGACTACGACTTGAGAAATGTCGGCGTGGCGACTCCCGGGGCCGTGATCGCTCTTTCCGAAATTGTCGGTTTGATGCGAGCCGGGATCTTACCGAAAGTTTGCCCTTACAGCGAGACCGAGGAATTGATGGGGCAAGGCAAACTTGCGATGATGATTTCCGGGCCTTGGGCCTGGTCTAACCTAATCAAGAAGGGAATTGATTTCGGCGTCGGCCAAATCCCAGGGGTCGACGGGAAAGTGGGTCGTCCTTTTGTCGGAGTCTCCATGGCCTATCTCAATCGCTCGAGTCCAAACCAGGATCTCGCGAAGGAATTCATCGAACGCTACTTGCTCACCGATCCTGGGCTAACCGCCATGGATAACGCCAAACCGATTGGCGTCCCGGCTCTGATTTCTTTCTATGACAAGTTGGCGACTGACAATCCGCATCTCCGCCAACTGAAAGCCTCTGTCGATATCGGTCAGATCATGCCAAATGTTCCTCAAATGGGCCGGTTCTTTACCTCGATGGGTGCGGCCCTGCAATTAGCCGCCGACGGCAGACTCTCCGCCGCCGCCGCGCTGCAGCAAGCCGAAGCTAACATCCGCCACGAATAAAGAGGGACGCAGAGGGAGGGGAGGAGATAGAGAAGAGGTTTAACCACAGATTTCACAGATTACACCGATAGCGGACAATCAGAACTCGAGAGGCGATCGACTCTGTTTTCTTCCCGCGACCCGGCATTCAACACCATCCCGTACACCATTTCCCAAACCCCAAACCAACTTCACAAAATCGGTGTAATCTGTGAAATCTGTGGTTAAACCACTTCTCTTCCATCTCCCGACCGTGCCCTCCTCTCCCTCTGCGTCCTCCTCCTCTCACCGCGAGCGTCAGGCTTTTCTGCAAGCCATTCCAATTTTTGCCGGACTAAGTGCGGCCGCCCTGAAAGAAATTGCCAATGCCGTTGAAGAAGCAGCGTTTCGTTCGGGTGAGATCATTGTCAGGGAGGGCGAACCGGGCAATCGGATGTTTATTATCGGTTCCGGCTCAGTGGAAATTGTTAAGTATTTGGATCAACCAAGGGAAACGGTGCTGGCGGTTCTGCGGCCCAGAGACTTTCTCGGCGAGATGTCCATCATCGATTGCGTTGCTCGTTCCGCTTCGGTTCGAGCGGTTGAAGAGACCTCTCTTTTTGCCTTGAAAGGCATCGATCTCTATCATCTTTTTCAGCATCGCCCCGATCAATACGCGATTATCATCTTGAACATCGCCCGCGACATCTCGCGACGCCTGAGAGCGATCGACGAGAAATTCGCCGCCATCTCCCATTGAGAAAGAGCGCAGAGGGAAAAAAGAGGACACGGAGGAGGAGGTTAACCACAGATTTCACAGATTACACCGATTATGAATTGGGTTTGGGGTTTGGGCGGTTGACGGTTTTGCCCGCGGGAAAGGCTTTGCCTCCGCCAACACGGTCGTCAGAGAGGACCTTTTGGGCACAGATTTCTTGTCGACAGAATTTGTTAATAGCTGCGTCTTACGCGGGCAAAAACATCACCCACCCAACCGCCAACCCCAATTCTTAATCTGTGTAATCTGTGAAATCTGTGGTTAACCTTTCCTCCTCTTCCCCTCTCCATCCTCCTTCTCCAATCGCGAAATCGCCTGGCGGATAGACAGCGTCAGATCCACGGCATTTTTCAGGTGATAAAAGAGGGAGGTACTGGCCATTCTGTCATGACTGATTCCGGGCGTCTTCATTCTGTCGTCGGCGGAGGTCGGGAAGGAATTTTCCAGCTCCTCCAGGAGGATCGAGAGAGCCGAAAGTGGCTCTGGTTCGGTTCGTTCCTCCAGACTGCTAGCCAGATCGTCCAAAGCTTGAGCCAAGGCTTGAAAGAAACCGATCAGCTCATCCGATTTGAGCTGAACCGATTTCCGGGCGGGATAATCTGAGATGGCGGCCAGGGCGTGCAAAATTCGCCGGCAGTAATTGACCGCAGCCAGCGAGGCCTCGACGTCTCCCCGCCGATCGGGCGGTTCGCTCAGGAGACGTTGGCCGGCGGTGGAAGCGTTCGAGACCGCGACCGCCGCATCTCGACGAAATTCGGAAATCGGCCGCTCCTTTTTTCCGAGCATGGCGTCGCGAAGCGCGTACAGAAAGGCTGCCTCGGCTCGAAGCGCTTCTGCAATATGAAGCGGCAATCGGCGGCTTTCCCACAGCGGAAAGAGAAGGTAACCGCTTAACAAAGCAACTATACTTCCCACGATGGTATAAACCACCCGCAAGAAACTGTCCGTGACGGTGATCGGATGCGCTATATAGAGCATCAACAGGACCGTCGGAGTGAGCGCGAGCGAAAATAGCGTGTAGTTGAAGTTTCTCAGAGCGAAGGTAGCAAAGACTAGAGCAGGTAAAATCGACCAGAGCAGCCAGGGTTCTGGCAACGCCAGCATCAACAACGCCGCCAGGAGCGCACCTAAAACCGTTCCGGTGATGCGTTGAACAGAACGCTGCAGCGTCCCACCGAAATTTGGCTTCAACACGATGACTACCGTCATCGGAATCCAGTACCCTCTAATTAGATGTTCGGCGGCGGCTAGCAATCCGCCGATAACTGTCGCCACCCCAAGCCGGAGCGCATGACGAAAACTGTTAGAACGAAAAGATAGATTGTTCCGGATTTCGACCAGTGGATCAAACGTTTTCGGTCGTGGTCCAAACCGTGCCTCAGGAGGTTCCTGAAAGAATTGCTCTGCGGAATTAAGTTCCGAGACGGTAGTCGCCAGAGCAGAGGCTTGTTCGATCAAATGTTTGGTCGTTCGATAGATTTCTTTGCGTTGGAAAGGAACCACTTTTGACGATTGGGCCGCCATGGCGGTCTCGAAGATTTGAAAAGCGTTTTGCAGAGGAATCGGATCAACATTTCGGCCGGCGACGGCAACGGCTTCTCCAATCTCACGGCTCAGGTGCGATAATGCCTCTGTTAACTTGACAAAGTGCTCGCGAAACTCGTCGAACCATTTTTCACCTCCCGACCAGATTCAGTTCTTCCCGCAGGGTCACCAGGGTTCTTGCGACGTCATCGAGCTGTTCAATCAGGGCGAGCAATCGCATGCTTCTCAACGTCGGCCCGGCGCGACGTGCGCGCACCGCTCCCCAAATACTGCGAGAACGCTCCAAACTGATCATCACGGCGTCATAGGCAATCGCGAACTGCAAGTTGGTAGCTGACCGACCGGGCCCGGCAGCGCCGGACCAGAAGGCGGCACCCAGATCTGCCAATCTTGCGAAACTAACCGAAAGGGCTTGGAAAACCGGCGTGTTAGGTGCCAACGGCCAAAGACCCAGGGAAAGCAAAAGTGCCCATCCAAAGCCGACGGTGCAGAGCAGCAAGCGAATCCAGAACTCACTGGGCACAAAAAGCACCACCGAGGTGACGACAATGGTCGAGCTGACCATTCCGGCCTGGGCAGCGGCGTTTCCGGCTATTCCGATCAGGGCGGCCGCCGAGACCCAAACGAACATTCCTATAATGTAATTGGGTACGGATAGGATCATCCATCCCCCAAAAATATAGGCCACCAGGATGACCAGGCCGGAGGCAACTAGGTTAACGGCTTTCTGGCGATAGGCGCCCCCGACGTCGCACATCAGAACCCATAAGGTGGCGAAAGAGCAAAGAATTCCCCAGACAAAATGGTCCGCTAACAGGCCGATGGCGGCCGGCAGCGCGATCCCGAAAGCCGCTCGAAAACCTTCTCCCCATTCGATATCGGTCGCGGTGGTATCTGAATGCAGGGCCATAAAGGCCCGCCAAGCGCGTCGCCTTTTCGAGCTGGAGATCACGCTGCCGCTTTCTATTTCCGATTTGGAGACCACAGATTTCACGAATTACTCAGATTGAAGCAGGAGCAAAAAGCTCCCACTATCCATTTGTCCGGGCGAACTCTTGCGGAGTTAATCAGGCTAACCTCTGGGTTTCAATCATTGTAAAATCTGTATAATCTATGGTTAACTTTCTCTTCGGTTTTCGGATTAAGCTTTGCGTACCGCTTGAACTAGCAAACTGATCGAGTCCTTGGCATCGCCATAGAGCATTTCACAATTGGGCTTGGCAAAGAGCGGGTTCTCCAGGCCGGAGAAGCCTTTCCCGCGTCCTCGCTTCAGCACCACCACCGCCTTCGCTTTGTCCACTTCCAGAATTGGCATCCCGGCGATCGGGCTTTGGGCATTGTCGCGGGCATCGGGGTTGACGACATCATTGGCCCCGATGACGACCGCCACATCGGTGGTCGGAAACTCCGGATTGATATGATCCAGTTCGTAAAGCTGAGAGTAGGGAACGTTAGCCTCAGCCAGCAGGACATTCATGTGGCCCGGCATTCGTCCGGCCACCGGGTGAATTGCATACTTGACGGTCACCCCGCGCTCTTCAAGAACATTGGCCAATTCGCGCAAGGCGTGCTGAGCCTGCGCGGTGGCCATTCCGTAACCCGGGACGAAGACAGCCTGCCGCGCGTAGGCCAGTTGCACGGCGACATCCTCAAGGTTGGCTTCACGCATTTCGCCGGCGCTATTACCGATCGCCGTTTCCGAGATGCTGCCGAACGCTCCGAAAAGGACGTTAGTAATAGAACGGTTCATCGCTTTACACATCACGATCGATAGGATGAACCCCGAGCCGCCATCCAATGTTCCAGCGATGATGAGCACGTTGTTCGAGATAGCAAAACCGGTCGCCGCCGAAGCCAGTCCGGCGTAGGAATTGAGCAACGAGATAACCACCGGCATGTCTGCGGCGCCGATCGGCAATACCAGCAGAATCCCGAAGACGAACGCCAGCCCAAGCATCAAATAAAACAATGCCGCCGCGCCGGGGTTAAAAAGGAGAAGAATGAAACAGGCGATGGTCACCGCCAGCAGCGAGAGATTGAAGATGTTCTGTCCTTTGTAGGTAAACGGAGTTCCTGGTACCAGGCCCTGCAATTTAGCGAAGGCCACCAGGCTTCCTGTCGTCGTCAACGACCCGAGAAGCACTTCGAATCCCAGTGCGCCCATTTTGAATTCACCGAGCTTGGCGCCATGAAGATAATACTCGGAAATGCCGACCAGGGAAGCCGCCAAAGCGCCAAAAGCGTGAGAGAGTGCGGTTCGTTGCGGCATGGCTGTCATGGGCACCCAGATGCCCATCATCAAGCCGATCGTGGAGCCTAATAGCAGGCCGGCAATGATCCATTCGTAACTGATAATCTCCCGTTGCAGGAGCGTTCCAATCACTGCGGTGACCATTCCGAACTCCGCCAGATGCATACCGCGCCGGGCGCTTTCTGGATGGCTCATCCCGCGTAATCCGAGGATGAAGAGGATCGAGGCGAGCAAATAACTGCACTCGATGAAATAAGTTTTCACCAGGCCCTTTAATCTTCTTTCTTTTTGATCGTCGGCGTGGCCTTGCGCTTAAACATTTTGAGCATCCGATCCGTGATCACGAAACCTCCGACCACATTGGTCGTAGAACACACCACGGCGATAAAGCCAAGGACCGCGCTAACCGTGGTCTGATGCGCGCCGGCCGTCACCAGCGAACCGACCAGCGAGATTCCGGAAATCGCGTTGGTGGCCGACATCAGCGGCGTGTGCAGGAGCGGCGGAACTCTCGAGATCACTTGGTAGCCCAGAAAAGCCGCCAGGATGAAGACGTAAAATGTGGCGATTACAGTTTCAGTGGTCATCAGGAGTCAGGTTTTTTGCCTGGATCGACGTTTACAAGTTTTTTCCTGTCATTTTTGCAATGTCTCTGAAAACACCGCGTTTCCGGAAATCAGGGCCCAGGGTAGAATTCCAAATTTTTTTCTGTAACTCCTGCAACTTCTCTGACCACACCGCAATCGGCCGAAGGTGATTTTCTTCTCAAACCTTTACGCGCGCTTGCCTGTTGGATGCTCCTGACTCCGGTCTTCTGTCTCCTTCTTCATCGATATTGCTTAAGAATTATTTCGTTGCAGATCTTGCCGGCGTGAGTAACCACGCAACTCTTCAAAATTTCGTTGGTCAGGTCCAAGCCGAACCCTCCTTTGTCCCAAAAGTGATCGACGAACGCGGAGAGGTTGTTTGAATACATCTCGCTGGCATTGGCGGCGACTCGTCCGGGCAGATTGGCGTATCCGAGAATCGAGATTCCGTCGATTTCCACCTCTTCGTCGTACTTCGAACATTCCACGTTGCCGCCCGTTTCAATTGCCGTGTCGACAATCATGCTTCCCGGTTTCATCTGCTTGACCATCTCAGTCGTGACAATGACCGGCGCTTTTTTCCCAAACACCTGAGCGGCGGCGATCACGACGTCGGCCTGTGCCACGTGCTGCGCCATGATCTCCCGTTGTTTCTGAAGTTGTTCCGGCGTCAAGGGCCTCGCATAACCTCCCTGCGCTTCCCCGGTCTCTCCCAGGTCCGCCTTGACGAACTTGGCGCCGAGCGATTTGACCTGCTCCTCGACAACTGGCCTGGTATCAAAAGCTTCCACGGCCGCCCCGAGTCGGCGCGCTGTCGCAATGGCCTGTAGCCCGGCCACCCCAACCCCGATGACGAAGACCCGAAGTGGTTTGATCGTTCCTGCCGGAGTGATCAGCATGGGAAAAATCCGGCTGGCGCGGGTGGCCGCAATAATCACGGCCACATAACCGCTCAGGTTGGCCTGTGAACTAAGTACGTCCATCTTTTGGGCCACTGCCGTCCGCGGGATCATTTCCATGCTGACTGCGGTTACTTCTGCGGCCGCTAATCGAAGGATTAGTTCTCTTTCGTTGAAGGGATCCAGAAAACTGGCATGGATGCAGCCATTCTTGAGTAGAGCAACTTCGTCCAACGGCGGTTTTCGAAGACGGAGCACCATATCGGCTTCGGCCAGCGACTGCCGCCGGTCGATACTGATTTTCGCTCCTGCCTGTTCGTACTCGGAGTCTTGGCAGTTCAATTTTGCCCCGAGGGCCTGTTCTACCTCAATGGTCGCTCCGAGCTTAGTCAATTTTGCCGCTCCACTCGGAAGCACCGGAACGCGTCTTTCGGTAGGATGCAGTTCTTTAGGGACAAAGATTCGCATGGTCATTACGCCGAGCCGAAGCTTAACCAATATTTGTTCCCACCTTCAATAGCTAGAACGTTCACCCGGTGCGCGTTCGAGCGGCGAGCGTCGCCCTGTACGTAAAATCACGCTTTACCTCTTCTCAGACCGAGGCAAACCGCATGCTCTTACCGATGTCCTCGACAAAATGTCTTACGATGTCCCAAACGCCAAACGCCAGAACGCCAAACGTTCAACGCTCCTCATTGACAAAACTCATCACTTCCCGATACTTGCGTGAATCGTTTTTGTTGTGAGTACTCCCTCCGCTCTCCACGAATTGGCTTCCGCACCCGCCGTTGTTGCCGGAAGGGCCGACCTTCGGCCACAAAACATCAATGATGCCGTGATCCGGCTGGCTGGAAATTCGCAAGATGGCATCCAGACTGCCGGGGCCATGTTGGCCCGGTTGGCTGGCCGCAGCGACCAGGAAGTGATGACTTACATGACCATCCCTTCCACCATCTCGGGCGGACCCTCGATTTTCCAGGTCCGGATCGGGTCGGGGGAGGTTCTCTCTGCCGGGGATGAAGCCGATTTTCTCGTCGGCTTTTTACCAGCACAGCTACGAAGACCATATCGGTTTTCTTAAAGAAGGTGGAATTCTGCTCTACGATTCGGATCAGGTGCAACCCGACCTGACCGACAAACGGTTCGTTTATGTCGGGGTGGCAATTACCGGGCTCACCGTGGAAGCTCTCGGCGGAACTGCCAAGGATAAGGGTAAGAACATTTTTGTCCTAGGTCTGATCGCGGCCATTTTCCATCTCGATGCCGAGAAGATAATAGGCCTGATTCGGGAGCGGTTCGGTGGCAAGAACGAGAGCATTGTCAATACCGCGCTGATGGCATTTCAAGCCGGATTTGGCTACCCAGTGGGAGGTTTACTAGCCAACCGCTACGAATTCGAAGTCCGGCCTAAAACGGCCGGTCGAGGTCAGGTCACCATGGACGGCAACCAGGCACTCGCCTACGGCTTGATTGCGGCGGGCGTGCGTTATGGGGCCGGCTATCCGATCACTCCCTGGTCCACTGTGATGGAGATTCTCCGTTCCGAGTTACCAAAATATGGAGGAATGTTTGTCCAGGCAGAAGATGAATTGGCCGCCGTATCGCTGGCCCTCGGCTTTTCTTATTCGGGCTATCTCTCGGTGACCGGAAGCGCCGGTCCGGGTATTTCTTTAAAAACGGAGGCCATCGGATGGGCGTCGATGGCCGAAATACCGCTCCTGGTGGTGAACGTGCAGCGCGGAGGCCCTAGTACGGGTCTGCCGACCAACGTCGAGCAAAGCGATCTTTACCAGGCGATCTTTGGCGGTCACGGAGATAGTCCTCGCGTCGTCCTGGCTGCTGCCCACGTCGAGGATTGCTTCTACGTGGCGTTGGAAGCAGCCCGAATCGCCCGTCAATACAGCACTCCAGTTTTTATTCTTAGTGATAGTTCACTCGCCACCCGCATCGAGGCTTTTGACGAGCCCGATCTCAAAATGATCATGCAGGATCCCACCCTGGACCTTACGGCACGCTCAGTGGATTTTAAGCCGTACCCGATCGAAGCAGTTACCAGGCATGCACCTCCGGGCACTCGGATGATCGGCGGCAAATATCCGGTCGTTACCGGTCTCGAGCATGACGAAATGGGACACCCCACCGGACGTCCGGCCCTCCATATGGCGATGACTGCCAAGCGCCGGCGTAAACTTAAGCAATTGGCCGAGGAAATTCCTCTCCCTGAAGTCTACGGTGGCTCTGAAGGTGATACTTTGATCGTCGGTTGGGGCTCAACCTTCGGTCCCATCCGTGAAGCCGTCGATCAGGCCCGGGAGCGCGGCCATAAGGTTTCTTCATTGCATTTCCGTCATCTGCATCCTCTGCCAAATGGTCTCGAGAACATCTTTGCCCGTTTCCAGCGGATCATCGTTGCTGAAATGAACGATGAAGGCCTTTACGGTTTCGGACAGTTGGCCACCCTCCTCCGGGCTCGGTTTTGCGATCCCAAAATTCATAGCCTGACGAAAACCGATGGCCTGACATTCCGAGTTAAAGAAATCCTCCAAGGAATTTTGTCATGAGCCCCGACGATAGCGCAACCTTAGCAATGACTCCCGCGCCCGAGAAGCTGACCAAGAAGGCGCTGACGGCCGATCATCCTACCTGGTGCCCAGGGTGTGGTGATTTCGCCGTCCTCGCGGCGTTTTATAAGGTTCTGGAAAGACGCCAACTGCCTCACGAAAGCATCGTGACCTTAGCAGGGATTGGCTGTTCATCTCGCTTCCCTTACTTTGTTAATTCTCACGGCGCGCATTTTATCCATGGGCGTGCTGTCCCGCTCGCTTCTGGTGTCAGCCTGGCGCGCCCGGATCTGCACGTCTTCCTTTTCGGTGGAGACGGCGACGGGTTTTCGATCGGCGGGAATCATCTTGATCATGGAGCCCGCAAAAACATCCGGATGACCTACGTCATTATGGATAATTTCGTTTACGGTTTGACGAAAAAACAAACCTCGCCAACCTCTCCGATCGGGTACAAATCCAAAACAGATCCGACCGGGGCGATCGATCAGCCGGTCAATCCAATCAAAAAATTATTGGCGGCCGGGGCGACCTTTATTGCGCGAACTCACGCCACCCAAATTAATCACATGATTCAGATGATCGAGCGCGCGATGGACCATGATGGTTTCTCGGTCATCGAGTGCCTTTCGGAATGTGTGGAGTTTTATCCAGGCGCCTTCGATCCGGCCAATCCTCGCAAAGGGGGTGAGTTCAAACTGATTGACGAAAAGAAATGGGATGGAACTCCCGAGGACGAGGCTCGGCACGATGTCACTGACGAGATCGCGGCCTATCGATTGGCCAATGTGCCGTTTCCCGGACTTTTCGGCGTTTACTTTGAAAACGATCGTCCCACCAAAAACGCCTTTGAGCGCAAGTGGATTGAAACGACGCGGGCAAAGCTGGGTCAGCCAACCGATTTGGAAGTGCTGCAAAAGACCTTTGACCGGATGAAGTAACGGCTGGATCCGTCCGCCACGGTTTATGCGTATTTACTACGTCACGGTCAATACGGCCGACGAGGCGCGCCAAATTAGTCGTGCCCTTCTTGAACAGCAACTAGCGGTCTGTACGAACTGGTTTCCGATCACCTGCGCTTACCGGTGGGAAGAGCGAATTGTCGAAGAGGCGGAAACGGTCCTGATCGTCAAAACCCAAGCCGATTATCGTGAAGCCATCGAGGAAGTGATTCGCCAGCACATCTCATACACCAATTTCATCGGTGAGATCGCTCCCGAATCCGTCAACGAAAGCTTCCTCAAATGGCTGAACACGGAAGTGAGATTAAAGGAAAAAAGAGAAGAGGTTTAACCACAGATTTCACAGATTACACAGATTATTAGGAGTTGGTTTTAGGGACTAGGAAGTTGTCTGCGAGTAAGCCGTTGGCTCGGTCTTCGGGTAGTGCGCGCCCGAGACGGGTCTCCCTTTCGCCCATAGCGTCACTCGCCCAAACGCCAAACCCATTTCATAATCTGTTAATCTGTGAAATCTGTGGTTAAACCTCTTCTCTTCGTTCTCAGATGTAATCGAGCGCAGCGGCCAAATCTCCTCGAAGGTCTGTAAGATCTTCCACGCCGACTGAGAGCCGCACCAGAGTGTCGTCGATCCCCAGAGCGGCGCGTTGCTCGGCTGGAATCGAGCCATGGGTCATAAGAGCCGGATGTTCGATCAAGCTTTCTACTCCCCCGAGGCTTTCTGCTAGCGAGAAAAGCTTCGTTCGTTCGAGGAATCTTCGGGTCCCGGCCAGATTTGATTCCAGGTGAATTGTGATCATCCCGCCAAACCCGTGCATTTGGCGCTTGGCGAGTTCGTGTTGCGGGTGAGAGGGGAGACCCGGGTAATGGACCGACCGAATTTTAGGATGCTGCTCAAGCCATGAAGCAAGAGAGAGGGCGTTCGCGCAGTGCCGTTCCATCCGGAGGGCCAAAGTTTTCAGGCCCCGCATGGCCAAAAAACTATCGAAAGGACCGGCTACCGCTCCTACCGCATTCTGGAGAAAAGCGATCTGTTCGATGACCGGCGCCAATTCGGGCCGATCGGTTGCCACCAGGACTCCGCCGACCATGTCAGAGTGTCCATTGAGATACTTGGTCGCCGAATGCACCACCAGGTCGAATCCAAGTTCCAGGGGACGCTGGACCCAGGGACTGGCAAAGGTATTGTCGCAAATCGAGAGCAACTGATTCTCGGCCGCGAATCCGGCGACCGCTTCCAGGTCAACCAGTTTCAGCAGTGGATTGGAGGGAGTTTCCACCCAGATCATCCTGGTGTTTTCTTTGACCGCGTCTTTGGAGCCGGGAGAGCTCGGTGAGATCAACAAAAGTGAAATCCAGATTGGCGGATCTCCTCCGGACACGCTCAAACAGCCGAAAGGTGCCGCCGTACAAATCGTCACTGGCGATCACGTGCGCACCGGAATCTAGCAACTCCAGCGCGGTCGCCATCGCCGCTAGCCCAGAGGCGAAGGCGAAACCGCGGGCGCCTTGCTCCAGGTCTGCGATGCACCGTTCGTAGGCGAGTCGTGTCGGATTGATGCTTCGCGCATAATCAAATCCCTTGTGCACGCCCGGACTTTGCTGGACGTAGGTTGACGTTTGATAGATCGGCGTCATGATCGCCCCGGTCGACGGATCCGGCGGTTGTCCGGCGTGGATGGCCCTGGTCGCGAATCCCTGTTTTTTCTCCGTCGACATTCGATTATACCTTTCGCCTGAGATAGTTCAGGAGATCAACGCGAGTAATCAGTCCGACCAATTCGGTTCCCTCCATCACGATGGTCACTTTGCCGCTATCGAGAATGTTGCGGACGTCTTCCAGAGACGCGGATGGCTGCAATGTCTCCAGGCGATCTGTCATTGCGGTGCGGACAAGTTCCCGAAACGAACCAACTCCGTCCTGGACCCGGACGAGAACATCCGATTCATCCAGCAAACCGACCAGTTTGCCCTGTTCCAGAACCGGCACCTGGGAGACATCGGCAATCCGCATCCGGTTGTACGCCGTCAGCAAGGTGTCTGAAGGACCGACGACAACCACACTGCCATCCTGGTAGCGCCGGGAGACCAAATCGCGCAGGTCACCATGAACCGTGCGAGCGATAAATCCCTGCTCCGCCATCCAGACGTCGTTGTACATCTTCGAGAGATACTTGCTTCCGCTGTCACAAGCGAAAGTGACCACTCGTTTGCCAACGCTCTGTTCCCGGCAGTAATGCAGTGCCGCGGCAAACAGGGTTCCTGACGAGGATCCACCGAAGATCCCTTCTTTGCGTAAAAATTCACGAGCGGCCGCAAAGCTTTCCTTGTCGGGAATCGAATAAGCCTTTTTAACCCGAGTTAGATCGGCAATTTCAGGAATGAAATCTTCTCCTATCCCTTCGACTAGCCAGGAGCCGGCGGTGCCGATTTGCTTTTCCTGGATATAGCCGGTGAGCACCGACCCGGCCGGATCCGCCAGCACGATTTCGCAATCAGGTTGGACTCTGGCAAAAAAGCGGCTTAGCCCGGTCAACGTACCGCTGGATCCTACTCCCACGACCACCGCATCCACGTCGTGCTCCATTTGTTGCCAGATCTCCGGACCGGTAGAAATTTCGTGGGCCAGCGGATTGGCCGGGTTTGCAAATTGATTCACGAAGAAAGCGTTGGGCGTTTCTCTCGCGATCTTTTCCGCCAGGTCCTGGTAATACTCGGGGTGACCTTTCGTCACGTCAGAGCGCGTGACTACCGTCTTGGCGCCCAGAGCTCGGAGATGCAAAATCTTCTCCTGAGACATCTTGTCCGGGATGACCAGAATCAACTGGTAACCTTTGGCCGCAGCCACCAGCGCCAACCCCAAGCCGGTGTTTCCGGCGGTGGCCTCCACGATGGTTCCCCCGGCCTGCAAATGCCCGTCCCGTTCGGCGGCTTCGACCATCGCCAGGGCCATCCGATCCTTGATCGAGCCGGTCGGATTCTGGTTTTCCAACTTCACAAACAACCGGCAACAACCAGTATCGAACCGGGTGATTTCTACCATCGGGGTATTTCCGATTAACCCCAGGATAGCCGGATTCCGCCTCACCGCAGATTGCTCGTCCATCGATGCCATAATCTTCGAACCCGTCATTGGGGTCGCATCTAAATATTCAACATTCGCGCTGAGGTCAACGGCTGCAGATCAGCAGCAATGGAACGTCAATGTTGAAGATGCATATTTAGATGTGACCCCTATGATGGATCCGGCTAAATTTCGTAGTTCAGCAGCGGTTCCAGTTCTGCGGCCGACGGGAGGTTGTGGGTCCGATTTTTTTTCGAGACGATATTGGTAAAGGATCGTTCATTTCTGACCAGTGACGCCGGGTGGAACGCTCTCCATCAGGAAAACATTTGCGCCGATCGTCGATCCGGACCCAATGGTTGTCTCTCCTCCCAGGATCGTCGCGTTGGGATAAATCGTCACCCAATCTCCAACATCCGGATGACGTTTTCCGCCCTTTTTAATTTTTCCTTCTTCGTCCTTCTGAAAACTGCGCGCCCCCAGGGTAACCCCGTGGTACAGCTTCACGTGAGAACCAATTCGGCAAGTTTCGCCGATCACCACGCCAGTTCCGTGATCAATAAAAAAGTGGCTGCCGATTTCTGCTCCCGGGTGAATATCAATTCCCGTCCGGCTGTGCGCCCACTCGGTCATGATTCTTGGAACCAAGGGGAGTCGATCACGGTAGAGAATGTGGGACAAACGTTGGATGGCAATCGCTTCCACGCACGGATAGCTGACAATTATTTCATTGTAACTCGTACTGGCGGGGTCTCCCTCGTAAGCCGCTTCGACGTCGGTTTGCAAAAGTTGGCGGAGAGGCTGGAGTTCTCCAATCAGATGCAAAACGATCTGATCTGCCCTTCGGCTGGGGCACTCTGGTTCGTTCAGGCGCAAGCTCTTGAATGCTTCGACGCGAAGGCGATCCACAATGCTGAGGATTCGATCGGAAGTGATTTGCGGGAGCTTTTCCGTCGCAATCGGCCTTTCGTCATGAAATCCGGGAAACAAGATTTGCAGAAGGTCTTCGCAGATCTGGGTGATCGCCCTCTTGGAGGGCAGGTTGGAGCCATCGATATTGTTTATGCCCCCGACCTCCTGGTATGACGCCAGGATTCTGGAGATCAGCGGTGTAACGGGGTCCTGCATAATAAACGGCCTGTAGACTAAAGCAGAACCGGATCCCATGCGAGTGGGTAAATCAAGAGGAGATTGTTTCACTGTCTTCTTCCAGAACACGGTACGAATAATTAAAACGCCGCAAAAAGGGGGCGCCCTTGTCGAAGCTTTTGGTGTAAGGAACCTTTGGGTTGCGCAGCATGGGCTGGCGGCACGCAAATCAAACGCTCTAAACGAAAGGCAATTATTTATGGAAAAGGAAACCAAAGACGGTTCCCTGCTGGAACACATTCAGCACCTGGCATCTGAGGAACATCGATTGTTCGCCCATCCACAGCTCTCCGACGTTGATCGCGCCCGGCTTGCCAAAATCAACGTCGAGCTGGATCAGTGTTGGGATCTGTTACGCCAGCGCCAGGCTCTCCGTGATGCTGGACGAAATCCCGACGATGCCCACGTGCGTCCACCGGAGATCGTCGAAAATTACGAACAGTAGACTCTGGAAAAAGGTCAACGAGCCAGCTGCAAAGATTCCTCTTTGAATCCTTCAGGTTGGGTGACGCGCAAAACAAGGTCGATGGCGTGAGCAATTTCCCGCTCTGCGCCTCGGGCCAGACGTGGCCGGTCGTCACCCACGATAACCCAGCCTCCTGTTCCGACGTGGACCCGGGCGGCGACTATCTTGGTGCCGAGTCTAAGAAATGTCTGCTTCAGAGCATGCTCCAGAACCGCGACATGCCCGGGTAAGCCGCCGGTGGCGAAAATAAGGATGGGTTTCCTTTCGAAAGCATTATCGGGAATGCGATCGAGCAAAGAATTAAGCAGCGTGGGCGAGCTTTCCTTGGTGATAGGGGTGACGATGACAATCGCCGAAGCGTGTTTAATTTGCTCGGCGGCATCCGCAACGAACTGGGTCGCGATACGCCGGGTGGCAGGTTCGTCCGGAGGCAAATCCGAAGCGTGAATGGCTTGAAATTCCAAGCCTCGTTTTTCCAGGATTCCTCCGATACTTCGAAGTAAAAAGCCGGATTTAGAAAATTTGATCGGGCTTCCAGAAAGCGCGAGAAAATAAGACATAATAGAAAGTAGAAATTGGATTGGTGGTGCGTCGTGGTTCAGGCGAATGGTCTTTCGTTTCCGAAAGAATCATCCAAAAGGTTATCGTTTTGCGGTCGCGGAAGCGGCCGTGCGATGATCAATAATAACGACAACAACACGCCGCACAGAACAAGGCTTCGATCGGGCATCTCGTCCTTGCGGCGCTAGCCATTCTAAGCATTTCTAATGTCGGTTTGTCTAACATGCGAACCTGCATAAATCTGAGAGAGGCTACTAACCAAGTAGTGAAAAGCAAGTGAATTTTTTCTCCGGCCCCGAAGCGCGGGCTGGGAGTGCTGTGCCTCTTGGTCGCTTTCAGCGGGTCGAGGAATTAAATATCTGCGCGAAAATTGAATGTTTGGGACCCTTCTGCCTGAGGGCCATGAAAGCCCAGGCTTACATTCTCTATCGATAACCGCCGGTTCACCCGGGAAAAGCCGAATTGAATTATTAAAGTGATTGAGCACGCCCGCGGCCTGAAGGGCCATGAAAATATAGCCCAGGCTTTAGCCAGGGTACATTCTCTACCGGTGGCCGCCGGGGAAACAGTTGAATTGAATTATTAAAGCCTTCGAGTACGTCCGCGGCCTGAAGGGCCATGAAAATATAGCCCAGGCTTTAGCCAGGGTACATTCTCTACCGGTGGCCGCCGGGGAAACAGTTGAATTGAATTATTAAAGCCTTCGAGTACGTCCGCGGCCTGAAGGGCTATGCTTTCATGGCCCTTCAGGCCGCGGACGTGCTCAACCCTTCAATAGTTCAATTCGGCTGTCACCCAGGTGAACCGGCGGTTACCGATCGAGAATGTAACCCCGGCTAAAGCCTGTGCTATGCTTTCATGGCCCTTCAGGCCGCGGATGTGCTCAAGCACTCGCACTTTAATAAACCTCAACTAGGTTGTTTCCCAAGGTGGACGGTGAATCGGTGAACCACGGGGCTAAGCTTTGTCGTCCCTCCATCGACGCAGAATCAAGCCTCAGACAAGTTAGTCCTCGTCGGCGATCAGCCTATATACCTACACTTTCACTTTGCGCTTCGTTCTTTGTCGGGCCGGTCATCCATCTCGTAGAGTTCAAGCGTTCAAGTCAGCGGCGCAAAAAACAGAATGATCGCCGCGCCCATCAGCGAAAAACACCAAATCAAATCAAGGTTGATCCACGAACGACGCAGGATTGCCAATCCGATAAAGTCATAGACGATCCAGGCGATTAATCCGGAAACGACTAAATGCGAGAGCGTGTGCACGGCGATTGCCGCGGTCGCAATGAGAGGTTGGATGGTAAGAAGGGAGTTCACATTCGGAGCGGCGGTTCCGCAGAAAAGTGACTTCGCACCAAGGAGTACCGGAACGACCATCAGTCCGGCGCCGTGGGCGCTGGCCATCAGCCATGACCAGAGGGTCAGATCCCAGAAATTGACGCACATGCCAACCCAGGTCGGGTGGCGCAAGCGATAGAGCTTCCAGCAGGCAATCCCAAAGAGGGCCGCTGCGCAGACCATCTGGAGCCAGCGAAATGGGATAACTGCGCCCAGGATGTAAACGACAAAAACGACCATGGCGATGGCCAGTGCGTGACCTAACGCAATCGGCGCCAGAGCCGCGAAAACCGCGGTTCTGGACCGTCGCTGTAGCCCGAGCGCCACGGCAAACAACCAACCCATACCAGGGTTCAAACCATGCCACGCGCCGAGCAGAATCAAGGCCAGCCAAGGCCAGGTGGTGGCAAGCATAGAGTCAGGAGTATCCAACGGGCAAGCGCGCGTGAAGGTTCCAGAAGAAAATCACGTTTCGGCGATCGCACTGTTGTCAGAGAAGTTGCAGGAGTTCAGGAGTTGCAGGAGTTACAGAATAAAAAAAGTCGGATTGCCCAGGGCCCTTATTTTCTGAGATCGCGGTGTTTTCAGAGCAGGTGGAAGCCGCCGGTCGGCACCTGACGAATTTTTGGTCGCTGTATGCTGATAAATCACCGCCCCTTTGGAAAGACTCCCATGGTGCTGGTCCCGAACTCCTGTCATCCCTGACTCCTCAAGGCTAGGAAGGATAGCAAAAAGAGTCGGATGAGGTGTCTCCTCCCTCCAATCGAACCTGGTGCAAGCGGTGTTCAGCGGAAGTCACTAAAAAGTTTGGGTCAAGGGTCAGTGAACCATCCGGCGATGCCGCCGCCTGCACGAACCAGGTACCGACACCGTCTGGGTAGAATTGCTCGTCCCAGGAGGCATAGAGTGAATTGGTAAAATAAACGCGTTTGCCATCCCGGCTAACTTCGACCATTTGCGGTCCGCCCCGAAGAGGGACCCCGGCTCCTTGGGATGAGGCGCCTGGCGAACGATTCCGCCAATTTGGATCACCGAGGCGAGTTTGGGACGGTCCGGTACCGACACATCGTAACGGCGAAGTTCGCCGGTCCCCCAGCAGGAGACGTACAACCACTTGTCGTCGAGAGAAAGATTGATGTCCGTCACCAGCGGCGGAACGGCTTTGAACCCTTTCAAGAGCGGCGGCAGAAGATCCGGGTCTGCGGCTTCGGCAGGAATTTCGATGACTTTTGTCGCACTCCAGTCGCCGGCATCTCGTTTCCACATCCAGATCGATGCTGAGAGATCCTTGAGCGAAACCACGACGCCGACAAAGCCAAATGTTCGAGTGGGATCATGTGAGGGGCGGAGCTCCAAAACCATTTGCTGTTCTTTTCCCAGGTCGATCGTTTGGCGATGTTTTCGCCGGCGAAGGTCCCAGATATGCATCTGGTGTCCGTAGCCGCTCGAAAGGAGGGTTTCTGGATCCACCCCGTTTTCGATTTTGTTCGGAGTACCCCATTCGCTGGAAATCAGCGTGTCATGTCCGAGATGCCACCAGAAATCATAAGCCAGTTCCTGGGGACCGCGATCGACTTCCCAGCGGCCCAAAACGTTGAAGTCAAGGTGATCAAGAATGAAAATCCCACCCGGACCGTTTCCGTCGGGGGCTCCCAATGCGCTGACGTAGATACCCTCCGGCCCGCAATGGACCGTATGCGGACGCGAGTAGCCGGTGCGAGCGAAAACCTCTGACGGCTCAATGGTCTTGACGATCTCCAGCTTTTGAGGATCCGGCTTGGTATCAATGATGTGGATGCGCGAAGAACGTAATCCCGGGACCACCAGGTATCGCCTTTCCAGGTGAGGGTGGGGGGCATAGGGGCACAAGGCGGCACTGCAGGCGCTCCAGCCGAAGTGATGTAATTCGTCGCCGACGTCCGGAAGATCCAGACGACTGACCACGTTGCCGTACGAAGCCGAGTTTGCATCGACGTCGACGACGAGCAGGGCATCACTACGCGATTTATTGTCTGGCGCTAGCGCAGCGACGTAGGCAAAACGCTCGCGCGGCGCTTCCATGGCCAATCGCGCAGTTGGATAGAAGGTTGGGTCCGTCGTCCATTTGAAGCGCGGTTGCCGGAAAGCGGAGGATTGGGCAGGTTGCTGGGATTGCGGCATACGATAATTGGGGGGTTAGAAATCCGGGTTAAAGCAAATAGTGTAACAGAAACCTGGGGAGGTCGCGAACAAACAGGTGAGGGTCCGTGACACGCTTTTGAACCATTTATTCTACTAAGTCAATCTAGCTATCAGAGGTTTTGGCTTTGCCTCGGCGTCCTCGATTTCGGCCCCGCCAATCTGGTCGCTTGGTTCTTTATTCTCGGCTCATTTCACTATGTCAACAGCCTCTTCCTCCTATTGGCGATCCAGCGTTCGGGGAGCAAAAGCCGCTCCGGATTAGAAGCTTGTAGCGATGGAACCGATGTCCAGCTCTCCTCCGGTCGGGGACTTGACATTTCCTGAAATAATACCAATATCATAGGAATTACCGTGATCCCTCTGCTCAATCTTTTTCGCGAACTTGCTCCTTTGCTCGCCGGTCGGGTTCGATACTCCAAGATCCCGATAGGTGGAGCGGAGAGCATGACTACTCCGTCGGACCAGGCGCGTAGCCGCATTCGTGAACTGTCGCCTGGCGAGCTGGTAAAGCTCCGGCAGTTGCCGCTCATCGTTGACGTCCGCGCAGAGGAAGAATTTTCCAGCGGACACATTAAAGATGCGACCAATGTCAGACGAGATTCGCTGGAGATGATTATCTCTGAGATCGCCCCGGACCGATCTCGCCCGATCTTAGTCTATTGTGCGGTCGGGGAATAGTGGTGCTCTGGCAGCCGATAGTCTCCAGAGGATGGGCTACCTGAATGTTTTTTCTCTCAAGGGAGGGCTGGCCGGCTGGCTGGAAGCCGGTGGGTTGTTGGAAACACGAAAGACTCGTTCCCGAGGGACAGCATGATCGTAGCCAGGCACGAAGTCATCAGGAAATAGCCTCGTCCCTTGGCGCAATGTAGGATAGGCTTCCAGCCTGTCTCTCCGAACCACGGGACGAACCATCGAGAATCCGATCTTTCGCCATAAGGATTGCCGACAATTTATCGGTCAAAGGATCAAAGGGGGACGACCTTGTCTCGGGAAGGGCTCGTCCTGTGGACCCGGAGACAGGCTGGAAGCCTATCCTAGTGTGCCCGACATGGGCCCAATGTAGTCAAATGAAAGGAATTGACCGGAAGCAGTGATAACAACCGTAGCGAAAAGGCAAGGCACAGGCCGCGAGGCACTGAGCTGAAAGAAGCCATAGCAAAGACACGATCGTAGGAACACGAACGGGCAGTGAGGCCGCTTGCGGGCGAAGAGTATGCTAGGGAATACGAAATCCAACCGTCACCGAAAGACGCAAGAGGTAGAGCCCGACGACACGGGTCGAAACATTGGACACCTTACTCGGGGAGATCTGCCGGGCGAGAGCTCGGCAGAAGTCAGCAGAGGCCGTAGTAGTGAAGAAAGCCGGTGAAAGCCGGACGGAGCGAAGGGCCGAAGAACCAAGAGACAGACCAACTGAAAGAACTCTGGCAAAGCGGAGCGAGAAGCTTCCCGAAACAGTCCAGGAGCGAGCCAAGAGCACACTTCCGAGACCGGTCAGCACGGGGAGAGTAAAGCAGTGGACCTGCTTGAAGGAACCGAGCGATGGGAAGCGAGCCCGCACCAGGCGAGATACAGTGCAGAGGTGCTGAATGAAGTGACCATGGAAGAAGTGCTAGCGGCTTCACCCTGGCAGGACGCAGTGGGTTAACCCCCACTGCCGGGTTCAACCGCCGGATGCGGAAAACCGCATGTCCGGTGGTGTGGGAGGGTCACGGCGCGCAATCGTCGTGACCCGACCCGATCATTGCTTTCCGGAGCGTCGAGCGATGACCCAAGGCTGTCCTGGCGTTTACTCCCGACACTTTCCGCATCAAAACTGTCGTCAAATGTCGAAACTGCAGACCCAGGCACTTCGTGCCTGGCTACGATCAGGCTGTCCCTTCGTCCCTCCGGGACAAAGCGATTGGCTCATCGAAAAGCCTCGGGCCGTCTGCCTCGCGATTGAAGCACGGGAGCAAGCATCTATAAGACCCTCAACGCTCAGGGCACAAACTGATCCGCGAGACTGAGATGCGAATGTGGCACGTCCCACCGCCCGAAGGGCCACGAAAGCCTGGTCGAAATTCAAATCTTTGAATCTTTGCGATCTCTGGGTGGATCTTTTCGAAAGCTCACTTTGGGTTGAAGTCCCATATTTTCCTCTTGGAAAAAACGCCTTGTTTTGATACGAGCTCAACGCATCAAAATTGGCAATTAAATACAGAGAACTTCAGAAAACCGGAAAGCATGGCTTTTACGGTCCCCCCGAACTCCAAAAGCCCAGTCAGCGACGGAGAATTCGTCCGTTTGCCCGTTCCGATGACTCCCTGAAATGGTTTAAATGGGTGATTGTTTTGATCACTTTGGGAGCTTTAGGCGCCCGCGCCCAAACAACACCTCCGAACCTTCCAAATAAGATTTGGTCTCCTCCAGGTCCTGCTGAACCCCCCGGAACTCTAACTGGCTGAACGCTGGAAACTGGACTCCCGGTGGAATTCCAACTGGCGCGGACGACGTCGGTATTGGCCAGGTTACACCGGGAGCGGCACAAATCACTTTTGAGCAGGCAGCGGTCGCGCGGCAACGTAACCCTGGGCCTAATGACCAGATGGCGGCTATTCCCCCGGTGAATTGGACGTCGATGGCGGAACATTGACTGTTACTCCACTGGCCGGAACCGGAAACTTGGCCCTGCAGGTTCTTTCCGGAAGTACCTTGCAAATCCTCAATGGGGGCTTCGTTGATCTCGGGGCCTTCGCCGTAGATAATTTCGGCCAGATCAACATCGGATCGAACCTTTCCTTTGGAACACTTACGGCCGGCCGGGTTGACAACGAGAAAACCGGCATAATTACCGGTGGGCTCGAGTTTGATTCCCCGGCCGGTGGGACGGTGGTAAATGCCGGACAGATTTCCGGGCAGGTATTCAGTGGAGTGACGATCGGGATCTGGAGTTCTGGTGACCGAGGGACCCGGCAACATCACTAACACCGGGACCATCTCCGGTGACAACGGGATTGAATTGGACAATGGGGGATCCGTCGCTAACAGCGGAAGCATCACGGGCACTCAGAACGGGGAAGGAGAAGGGGGAGCGGGAATAGCGTTTTACTAACGGCGGGTCCGTCGTGAATAACGCCGGAGGAAGAATCACGGGAACAAATGAGGGAATTCTCAGCTCATTACCCTTCTCCGGAACTTACCGGGGAGGTAAGCGCTCCAGCCGCCCAACCTGCAGCTGTCGCTGCGCCGCCCGCGGTCACCATCGAAAACTCAGGTACGATTTCCGGGGCGACCGGAATCGAAGCTGACGCCGGTGGATCGGTGACGAACAATGCCGGTGGAGTCATCCAGGGAACCGGCGGAAATGGGATTGCCGCTCTACCAATTTTTGCCGGGAACCCGTCAGCCCTCACAGTCGTTAACTCAGGGATCATCTCGGGATCAGGCGCCGCGGCGATCGATCTTGAAAGTGGCGGTTCGATTACCAATAACGCGGGAGGTGTGATTGCCTCGAACGCGGAAAATCCGGCGATCATCGCGAACGGTGGAACGCTGACCTTTACCAACGCCGGGACGATCACCGGAAGTGTGACGCTCGACAACTTGCCAGAGACCATCCCTTTCGTGAATCACGCCACGTTGGTGACCGGTGGCTCCATCGCCGGTGACCTTGATCTGGGAACCAATGCCGGAACCACGCTCACCCTGGACGGCGCAGGGTCCGAGGCATTAAGTGAAGCCGTGACCGGCCTGATCACCAATGACGGATCGGTCATCAAGCAGGGGAGCGGGACTTGGATTATCGACAAATCATTGGGCGACTACGCGGGTGGTACCACCGTGGTGGCCGGCACGCTCAGCGACGCGCTAACCAACGCGCTGGGGACCGGAGGGATTACGGTCACGGGCGCTACGAGCGTGCTTAAAATTAATCAGGGAGTGACCATCACTAATCCGATCCTGCTGACGGCTGGCGGAACAGTCGACAACTCCGGCAGAATCGCAAATCCTTTGGCCGGGGTGCAGGGCGGAGCGGGAGGTGGGAACGTGATCAACGAGGGGACGGGCGTCATCACCAACGCCGCTACTGACGCCATCCTCTTTAGTGCTGGGGGGACGGTTACCAATCAGGTTGGAGGTTTAATCCAAAGCCAGCAGGCCTCAGGAGTTAATGCTCTGGCTGGCCCGACCACCATAGTTAATTCCGGGACCATTTCCGGGGCGACTGGTTTGAGAATCCTTGGCGAAGCCTTCATAACTAACAATTCCGGCGGCCTCATTACCGGAAACACCCGCCTGGCGATCTTGAGTTCCGGGGGCTCGACCAAGCTCTCAAATGCCGGAACGATTAATGGGAACGTTTCTCTGAGCGATGCCGCCAATACCGCCCAATTATTTCCTGGGGGACGGATCAACGGCAACCTGAACCTCGGGAAGAGCCCGGCCAGTAACCTGGTTTTGGATGGTTCCACAGAGCAGACCTACAGTCAGGCGGTCACCGGGACCACGACGAACGCCGGCTCCCTGACCAAACAAGGATCTGGAAACTGGCTGATTGATGTCGCGATGAATGCTCCAGTTTCGACCAACGTCCTGGCCGGCGTACTGACGGTCAATAATTCGCTGACCTCTCCCTTGGTAACGGTTCAAGCCGGCGGTTTACTAAAGGGCTCCGGCGTCATCATCGGTAATGTCGTAAACGTGGGCGCCATCAGTCCCGGGAACTCCCCCGGTACGCTGACCATCAATGGAAACTTCACTCAAGGTCGCTGCCGGCACTTACAATGTGCAGATCTTTTCGGCCCAAAATTATTCGCGCTTAGTCGTTGCCGGGCACGCGAGCCTGGACGGCACTCTGCATTTAACTTTGGCTAGCGGTTTCCGTTTAGCACCGGGCGACAAATTTACCGTGTTGACTGCTGGCGGCGGAATCAGCGGAACCTTTCGCACCATCACCAGCAACTCTCCGGTCAGTGTCAGTTACCAGAACGGTGTTGTCGATGTGAATGCCGCCGCGGCCGCCAAAGCGCAGCAACCTGAGATTCATTTATCGGATGGAACGCCCGATAGTACGACCGCCTTGCTCGCCGATTATACGTTTTACGGATTCGGTTCCCTTTCAGAGCGGATGGCTGTGGGTCTGGACCCCATCGGAGATACCAGCAAAGAAAACGCCGTCAGTCTGACTTTTGATGCCGGTGAATTTGATGTCCAAGGACAGCACGGCCAGACCTACACGATTCCGATTGCCGGCGGGTTCAAAATCAATAATCGAGTCAGACTCGATTACCAGATCCCGTTACAATACATCACCATCGAGGATACGAGTCTCTTTCAGGCGGGCCTGACGCTTGATCTGCCGGTGAAAGTCATCGTTCCTTCACTAGATCAGCCATTTTCCTGGATTGTAACTCCCACCGCGGCGGTGGCCACCTCCGGAGGAAGGGAGATCATCGGAGGCGGCGCCTTGACCAACGTTTTCTCCTATCAATGGCACGGCATCACAGCGACTTATGGGAATTACCTGAGCTTTTTCGAAGGGGACGTCATAACCGAAAATGATCCGAAGTTCCCGAGCGGAGTGAGTCAGCAAATTATGAAAAATGGGTTGCGACTCGATGTCCCCTTTGCCAAGAGCTGGATAGTAGAAGCCTACGGAATCTATACCCAGTTTTTCCAATCGGCCCTCATTAGTAACTATTTCACCATCGGGGCGGAACTCGGGCATCATTTCACTTGGGACGTCCAAGGCCAGCATCTCGATCTGGGATATCTAAGTCTCGGTCTTTACTCCGAATTCGGGAATCACTATAGTTCAGGCCACGCCCAAATCGGCTCTGCTTGGCGCTTTTAGCCGACAGCCGCAGATAAGAAGTAAACCTCAAGTCTAACTGATGACTGAACCAAGGGGCAAGTGCACCAAGTCAGTGACTGTGTAGGCGTTGCGATCAAAATGGGCCGCCGGCAAGGCGGTCCGAGCCGGACTGCGGTAAAAAGAGATATCTATATCATACTGACTGAGGAGCAACCGCCCCCCCATATTCATCCACCGCTCCCCCTTTGCCGCCTTGTCTCTCCCGCTAAAAAACACACATTCCCCCTCCCCTCCCCCCCCCTCAAGCAGCAGCGCCACTACACCAGTCACTGACTTGGTGCACTACGCCGAGAATTTGTGATCAAGGCTTAAGCATGGAACCCGAATACCCGTCGTCAGAAAGTGCGAATTCGGGTCAAAAAAAGGTTCGATCGGGTTTCTCTCCGCGAGCGATGGCGATCGGCAATAAAAGAAGCCTCTAAGTGGGAAAATCTGCCCTTCGCGGTGCTGTTCCTCTTGGCCGGTGTCTCGTTGATTTCCCGACTATGGTTGATTCGGCATTAAAACCAACGCCCTCGTCGGCCGTTTTTACTGCCGCCAGTCTCAAAGCTTTAATCATCAGCATTCTTCTTTACTGGGGGTTATGTGCGGTTCTTCTTCCAGTCACCACTTCGGACTGTCAGGTTTATAATTTGGCTCGGCTCAGTATCGCGGAACACGAGGGTTTTTGGCAGGCCGACGCCTGGAATTCCATCCGCCAAGTTACTTATCCTTGGGTATTCGATGCGGTTCATTATCCTCTCCTGAAAGCAGGGTGGGGATTTGGACTTCCGAGTTATCTCGCCTTCCTTGGTCTTCTACTGATCGTTTATCAGCTTGTGACACCCCGGTACGGAAAGCATGCGGCGCTTTGGTCAATCTTGACGCTCTTGTCTATGCCGACCCTGATGCTCCAGGCGACCACCACCAAAAACGATCTGATCATTGTTTTTGGTGTCGGCTGCTGGATCTATTCACTCGTTCGGTTTCAACGAAACCGGAACGCCTTCTTTCTCTTCACCGCGGCCCTGAGCCTGGCCTTCATCGCGGGTTCCAAAAATATAGCCTTGGGAACTTGTGCCATCGCTGCCGTTGTCACGGGCTGGTTACTGCGGAGAGATTTTCGCCATCTTCTTTGGTTTGGTTTCTTTCTTGGTCCTCTGCTGCTCGTTTTCGGAAGTCTCGAAACTTATGTTCTCAGTTGGCGGCTTTATCATGACGTCGTTGGACCGAAGCAATTTGTCACCGACCAGTTGAATACCGACGGGTTACGCGGAGCGAGCGCCAATTTTTTCAGATACTATGCGGCCAATATCTCGACCGGAGTGGACGGCATCGATTGCCATTCGGGATTCGCAAATTTTCTCGAACAGAAATGCCGGCTGCTACTCGGATGGCTCGGTTTGCAGGATGCCGGTTGTCGGCGAGACTACCATGACGCCACTCTGCCTTTTCTGAAGGACGGCTTTGATTCGGGCTTCGATTTTGGTGTCGTCGGTTGGATGGCCCTCTTCGTCAGTTCATGCCTATTCTGGAAACCAAATTTCCGGGATCTTCGTTGGGTATTAAATGCCGCGGGATTCCTGGCCATGCTCCCGGTTTGTTATATGATCGCCTGGACGCCTTGGAACGTGCGCTATTTTTGCCTCAGCTTTACTCTCTTTGGCATCGTTCTGGCCCTGCTGGTGTTTGGTGTGCCAGGGAAAAATTCGTGGCTTCAACTTAGTCTCGGTGTGGTCGTTATCTGGTCAGCCGTCTCTTTACCCCTCCACTGTGGACAGCGACGTCCTTTCGATCTCTGGAACGCCCTTTTCGCCCGCGAAGGAGTTAGCCTCCGTCAAAGATCTGAAATGATGCCGGTTTATAACGACGTCTTAAGCCTTCGAGCAAATCGAGCAGATCGGTGGTTCCTGGTTGCTTCTGAAAACGCTTGGACGTTGCCATTCCTTGAACAGCCGAGGATGGAATGGGAAATCACCCCCCAATGGGCTCAGGTCAAAGCTCGATTGGCCAAAGCTGGATCAGAAGATTCTTATGCCCTCATTCTAAATGAGCCACTTCCAAAGGATTTACCTGTCGAAATTGTGAAGAAGTACTCGCTATCTATGTTCATTGTTCGGCTTCGGTCGACGCCACCAGAGAGCCCGGAAACAAAATGAGAGAAGCGACCGACTAGCCAGGACGGTTGGCCTACGTAGGTAAGGCGTCCCGCCTTACTTCATCGGAACGCTTAGGACCAGTCATTGGTTTTCTGGCCCCTGGTCAGGCGGAAAAATCTAGCGGTCAACCATGCTGACAGTTAGCGATGCCCAGGTTTTGGTCATTTTGACCCGGGTGGCAAAAGCTCAGGGCGATACTCAAAATGCATGGTGTCGTAATGATACCACTTGCCACCCCAGATAAAGCCGTGACGCTCAAAAATCTCGACGATTTTGTGCGGAATTCGATTTTTGTAAGGGATTAGTTTTCCGTGGTCCCCTCCGATATTCCAATGCCAATAATCGGAGTAGTCAGGATCGATATCAATGGCGATGCCAAAGGCGTGCGCGCTTAGCTGATCCGATCCCGCAATCGGCCGCCAGTTGAACGTGCCCCCGGTCTTCAGGACGTATTTTTTATCCTCCGGTGGGAGTTGATCGAGTTCCGCCGATACCGCTTCAAGTTGATGATCGATACCATTTACTCGGCTAATGCGAACCACCTTCTGGGTGGAGTGAGGCAGCCAACGGATCGTCGTCAGCTGCGACTCCACCTCTTTCGCGGTTTCGCCGTACATTTTCTTAAACAAAGCGGCGCATCGGTACCGTCCGGGGTCAAAGTTAACCGCCGGCACCCCAAAAGATTGAGAGCCGGTGGGATAAGCTTGGCTGAGCTCGTCCTCGGGATCCGCGGTGGAAAGCAATTCTTCGAAAGTTTTTGAGCGGCCGTCGTCGAACTGGATGCCGCCTCCCTCACGAAAAAGAAGGGTATTCTCCTTAAAGCCAGAAAAGAAATTGGGATAGGCCCGCAAAAAGGCCTCCGCTTTGGGCGGGACGTTGCCGGCTTCGGCAGATTGGATGCCCGGCACGAGCCAGAGCATCATCAGGGGAAAATAGAGAGATGATCTCGTTCTCATGGCAAGCGGCACCCTAAAATGACCGGGCTAATCCGAGAGGATGGACACGCTGATACCAGTTGCGTAGATGTCGACTCGAATCAGGGGCGTTCCGTTGACGACTCGGTAGATGGCCTCCGGTGTGGTTCGGCCATTCTCCAGCATTTGCTCGAGGCGCGCCCGGTTACCTTTGCTGCTGAAGTAGGGATCCGGCTCGTCTTCGTCATCACGAAGTCCGTAGACGTAAAAATTAGCGCGGTCTTGGCGAATGATCGCGGCGGCGCTCCGAAGACGTTCGCCGTTACTGTTGTAATGATCGCGCGGGCTTAGACGCGCCGAGTAAGACTCAACCAGTTGACCGAGAATCTGAGCATCCGCGTGTCGCACTGGACCGGTCCCGAGCATTACCGCGACTAAAACCAGCAGTAACGTTCTCATTTGAAGTAGGCAAAGATCCCGCTGGCTCGTTGGTATTTCTTATTTTTCATTTACAGGGCGGACTTTGTAGCTATCTGACAGATAAGCCGGTATTTAAGAACCGCACGGATGTCCAACCTGCCAGCCTGTCAATTTTTGCCATCGGAAAGTATCGAACGCGAAGCGCATCGCCGGGGAGATACAGAATGGCTCCGGCAGCAGCTATCGGATACACCGCATTTTATCTTTGTTTGGAGGGAAAGCAACCTGTTCAGCGTGGGCCAGAGTAAGCGGCCCCTTTCCATGGAGCTGCCGGAACCGGAGAAAGTCCTCAACCCGATTTTTCTCGGGATCCTTCAGGGAGGGGACGCCTTGTTCGCGGCAGACCTCAGCACGCAAGGGTCTGAAGAGGAGGCCCTAGCCTTTCTGAACCTCGATAAGGACCAGGCTCGGTTCATCCCTTTGCGGCAGTTTGACGGATCGCTTTCCGCGGAAGAACGCTCGGTGCTCTTTTACGCCCGTGCTTTGACGTACTGGCATCAGCAGCAAAAATTCTGTTCTCTTTGTGGCCAGCCGACTCTCTCCGAAGAGGCCGGGCATGTCATGGCCTGCATTAATCCTGAATGCGCGACCAAGCATTTCCCGCGCACCGATCCAGCGACCATCATGTTGGTGCATTCTGAAGATCATTGTCTTCTCGGACGCCAAGCTTCCTGGCCGGAGGGCATGTATTCTACCTTGGCCGGTTTCGTGGAACCGGGCGAGAAACTCGAAGAAGCGGTCTTTCGCGAAGTCAAAGAGGAGAGCGGGATCGAGGTGACGAACATCCGCTATTTCGGTTCGCAACCCTGGCCATTTCCGCAATCTTTGATGCTCGGATTTTTTGCCGAGGCGACCACCAAAGAGATCACCCGCGGCATCGAACTCGAAGACGTGCGCTGGTTCAGCCTAGCCGAGGCGGAACAAGTGCTGGCTAAACTAGAAGGAAGATTCCCTCACCTCGACACCATCGCCCGCCGATTGATCCGGCATTGGCTAGGGACGAGGAAGGAGTTGCAGTAGTTGCAGGAGTCAGGAGTCAGGAGTCAGGAGTCAGGAGTCAGGAGTCAGGAGTCAGGAGTCAGGAGTCAGGAGTCAGGAGTCAGGAGTCAGGAGTCAGGAGTCAGGAGTCAGGAGTCAGTGTGGAAATTTGCGGATTTTGCAAGCGAGTAATTGCTTGAGGTTCGTCCCACGGACGATTTTCTCGCAGCCAGCGTGACCATGCATCTGGGCAAATCCGCGCCCCGAAACCGAAGGGGCAGGAAAGCTTCGCCCAGGGTTGAATGGCGCTAAGTTAAGGCGATTTTGGGATGTTTTATTGCCCCGAAGGGGCTGAAGAATTTAGCCCAGGGTTTCAACCCTGGGAACCGTCAAGCAAGTCGATTTGCCCTGAAGGGGCGAGAGATCGATAGTCGTTTGATTCTGCTGTTAACGCCTTTGATCTCAAGCCCTTTCAGGGCTATTCGCAGGGGAGGTGCGGTTCCCAGGGTTAAAACCCTGGGCTGAATTCTCAAGCCCCTTCGGGGCGAAGGACCTTCCGGAACATTGCTTAACTTAGTGCCATTCAACCCTGGGTCGCCCAGGGTTTACCGGGTTTTTTGTTTTATTGCGGCGCGCCCGTGCAAGACACTCCTTTGTGGCGCCTGGTTGGAAAAACACGAATCAGTTGCCAGTTATCAGTGAAGAGCCTGTTTTCGCGGATTCTTCAGAATCTTAGTCTTCCTGACAACTGAGAACTATTCGACACTGGCAACCCATTCGACACTGGAAACTGACACTGATAACTGTTAGCCACTGATAAGTGTTGCTAATCGCTCTGAGTCTTCTATGAGATTTTCTTATTGCTCGGAAAGCATAGTCCAGGCTTCAGGTAGGCAAAGCGTCCCGCTTTGCTTTGTCCCTTCCGTCCACGCTCGACACTTAGCTTACCTGTTATGCCTTGCCTTGGTCTCCCTGCTTTGCGGGTGCTCAAAGAAAGCCTCTCCGGCGTATAATTTAGGACCTCAGGAGGTCCTGGTTACCGATGTCATCAAGCGGGACGTACCAGTGGTCAGAGAATGGATCGGGTCGTTGGATGGCTCGGTGAACGCCGACATCAGGGCGCGGATTTCTGGTTACGTGGTCTCGCAGAACTACAAAGAGGGAACTTTGGTCCACCAGGGTGACCTGCTGTTTCAGATCGATTCGAGCACCTACGAAGCGGCACTAGAACAAGCCAAATCAGCCGTGGCTCAATCGGAAGCAAACCAGCTCCAGGCGGAACAGACAGAGAAACGCGAAACCCAGCTTTTCGAGCAGAAGGTCGAAAGTGCTCAAAACCGCGATAACGCCGTCCAGGCCAACGTCGCGGCCAAGGCGGAGGTAAAAGCGCAACAGGCCGCGCTGCGCCAGGCAGAGATCAATTTACAATTCACGAAAATAGTCGCTCCGGTCACCGGTATTGCGGGCATCGCCAATCCGGGAATTGGTGATCTGGTCGGACCAAGCGACGCTCAGCCGCTCACGACCATGTCGACTGTCGATCCGATCAAAGTCTATTTAAAGATCAGCGAACAAGATTATCTCAAATTTGCGAAAAGAGTGGAAGGATCGCGTAAGGCCGGTGAAGCAGCGCCTCCCGCGGAAATCATTCTGGCGGACGGAACATTGTATCCTCATCAAGGAAAGTTTTCGGCGGTTGACCGGGAAGTGGACCAGCAAACCGGCACCATCCGGCTCGCGATCTTGTTTCCTAATCCGGAGAATATTTTGCGTCCCGGCGGATTTGTTCGGGTTCGGGTGACGGTTCGCGATATCGTCGGGGCTCTGTTAGTGCCGCAGCGGGCCGTCAATGAGTTGCAGACCAGTTACGAAGTAGCCGTGGTAACGGGAGAGAATAAGGTGGAGACCCGGTCGGTCAAAGTAGGGGATCGGGTGGGAATGCTCTGGGTGATCGAAGAGGGGATCAAACCGGATGATCGCGTCATCGTGGAAGGAGCTCAAAAAGTTCGCAACGGTGAATTGGTTAAACCGATGCCTTGGACACCATCCGCAGTGACCCAAGCGCAATAGCAATGTCCGGGTTCTTCATTCACCGGCCAATCCTGGCGATCGTGATTTCGCTCATGGCGGTGATCATTGGCAGCGTTTCGCTGGCCTTCCTGCCCGTCTCCCTCTTTCCAAATATTACGCCCCCTGAAATCGTGGTCTCTGCGACCGATCCGGGATCTGATGCCGTGACGGTTGAACAGTCAGTGGCGACCCCGATCGAACAGCAGATCAGCGGGGTCGACAACATGAATTACATGTATTCCCTCAACGCGAACAGCGGTCAAATGAAGCTGAGGGTGAACTTTGACGAATCGACCAATCCCAAAACCGATCAGGTCCTGACCCAAATGCGCCAGGCGCAAGCAGCCGCTCAACTGCCACCGGAAGTGCTGGCGCAAGGCGTCAGCGTGCAAAAATCCTTTGCCGCTCCGTTGATGTTAATCGCGCTCCGTGCAGCGGATGGTCGCTACGATTCTGCCTTTCTGACTAACTACGCCATTATCAAACTGAATGATGAACTGACGCGGGTTCCCGGCATCTCTAATGTTCAGGTCTTTGGCTCTGGTCCATACGCGATTCGGATCTGGGTTAAACCCGATCAGTTAGCAAGGTTTAACCTTACTGTTCCCGATGTCGTCAACGCGGTTCAACAGCAGAACGCCGTCAATCCGGTCGGTCTGGCCGGCGGCGAACCGGTACCCTCGGGCCAGGAATTCAGCTATATGGCGGTGGCTCAGGGGCAATTGGCAACTCCGGAACAATTTGACGAGATTGTGATCCGCGAACAATCGGATGGAGGGACGGTCCGGCTCCGCGATGTGGCCAGAGTTGAGCTCGGTTCCCAGGTCTATACGACCAAGGCCCGGTTAAACGGTCAGCCCAGCGCGATAATCGCCCTTTATCAATTGCCGGGGACCAATGCCCTCGTGGCAGCCGACGGCGTCAAACGGTTGATGACGAAGCTGAGTCAGCGTTTTCCGCAGGGGTTGGAGTATGTCATTTCGCTGGATACCACTCAGCCGGTCAGGGCCGGGATTTGGGAAATGATCAAGACCTTGATCGAAGCATTGGCCCTGGTGATCCTGGTGGTCTATCTCTTCCTGCAAAGTTGGCGCGCGACGTTGATCCCTCTGTTGGCTGTTCCGGTTTCCTTGCTTGGCACCTTCATGCTGTTTCCACTGCTCGGTTTCTCGATCAATACCCTCTCACTTTTCGGATTGGTGCTGGCGATCGGATTGGTCGTCGACGATGCCATCGTGGTGGTTGAAGCAGTAGAGCGCCACCTCCAGGAAGGCCTCGAGGCCAAAGAGGCCACGTTGAGGGCCATGAAAGAGATTACCGGCCCGGTAATTGGTGTAGCGCTGGTGCTCGCCTCCGTGTTTGTGCCCACGGCTTTTGTTCCTGGAATTACCGGTCGGCTCTACCAACAATTTGCGCTCACCATCGCCGTGTCGGTCAGTATCTCGGCCTTCAATGCGCTGACGTTAAGTCCGGCGCTATGTGCGTTGTTGTTGCGTCCCCGCGAAGCAAACCAGGGACTGCTGGGGAAGTTCTTCGCCTGGTTTAACTACCTCTTTGGGCGAGCCACCGAATCCTACGTTTGGATCTCGAAGAAGTTTATCCGGCGGAGTGGAATGACCTTGGTCCTGCTGTTGCTCTTCGGCCTTCTCGCCGTGGTCTGCGGGAAAAATATTCCCACCAGTTTCCTGCCCGATGAAGACCAGGGTTTCTTCTATGTGAATTTACAGCTACCGAACGCGTCGTCTCTGCAACGAACAGATGCCGTTTGTCGGAAAATTGAATCAGCTCTGTCTCAGACCGTAGGGGTCAGGTACACCACCACGGTCGCCGGCTTCAGTTTGCTGAGCGGTGTCCAAAGTACTTATGGCGCATTTTTATTTGTCACTCTGGACCCTTGGGAGCAACGCCAAAAATTGGCTCAAAACTATCAAGTGCTGAAGGGCAAATTAAATCTCAATTTGATGCAGCTCCCCGAGGGTAGCGCGTTTGCCTTTTCCCCGCCGGCTATTCCCGGACTTGGCGTCGCTGGTGGAGTGACATTCGTCTTGGAAGACCGAGCTGATCGAGGTGTTCAGTATCTGGCCAACAACGTCGATACCTTTTTGACGGCCGCCCGCGACCGGCCGGAATTGGGGCGAGTGACCACGACCTTGTTGCCGAACGTTCCCCAGATGTACATCGAAGTTGACCGTGACCAGGCTCTCAAACAGGGGGTTGCCCTGAACGACGTGTATAATACTCTGCAAACCTTCTTGGGTGGTTCGTTCATCAACTATTTCAGCCGGTTTGGTCGCCAATGGCAGGTTTATATTCAGGCTGACGAGACGTTCCGCAGCAACGCCAACCAAATTGGCCAATTCTATATTCGCAATGCCAATAACCAAGCGGTTCCACTTTCTTCCGTCACCCGAATCCAGAGAAAATTCGGACCCGAATTCACCATGCGATATAACCTCTACCGGGCCGCGCAAATTCAAGTCCTCCCGGCCCCAGGATATAGTTCGGGACAGGCTATGCATGCCCTTGAAGAGGTCTTCGCCCGCACCATGCCTCGAGAAATGGGGTACGACTATCTGGGGATGTCTTTTCAAGAAAAGAAAGCCCAGCAGGGAATTTCCCCGGTCGCGATTTTTGGTTTCTCGCTCTTGTTCGTCTTTCTGATTCTGGCCGCCCTGTATGAGAGCTGGTCTTTACCGTTTAGTGTTTTGCTGAGCACCCCCGTGGCCGTCTTCGGAACATTGGGTGCCCTCTATCTACGGCGAAGCGCGGCTTCGGCAATTTTTCCACCGGTCTTAGTCCAGATCGAAAACAACGTTTTCGCACAGATTGGACTGGTCATGATTATTGGGCTGGTCGCCAAGAACGCGATCTTGATCGTCGAATTTGCCAAGGTGGAATATGAAAACGGAGCCACCATCGCCGACGCCGCGCTGGCCGGGGCCAGACTACGGTTCCGCCCGATTTTAATGACCTCGTTGGCCTTCATAGCCGGTTGCATCCCATTGGCCCTGGCGTCTGGGTCCGGAGCCCTCGCTCGACGCGTCCTCGGGACTGGGGTTATCGGCGGAATGTTGGCCGCCAGCGGCATTGCCATCTTCCTCATTCCCGCTGGATTCTGTATCGTTGAACGAGCGACCGCCGCGCTCCGTCACCTCGGAAACGAAAAAGGAACTAACACTTGAGATGAAAAGGAGCGACCGACCAACCCGTGCTGCGATGACGCCTCGAAGGGGCAGGGGAGTTTAGCGAATCAGGATCAACGACGAACCTGTGCTGCGATTAACGCCCCGAAGGGTCAGGGGAGCTTAGCTCATCAGGGCCAACGACGAACCTGTGCTCCGATTACGCCCCGAAGGGGCAAGGGAGCTTAGCCCAGGGTTTACCCTGGGTACTCTGTACTATAGGGTCGCGCCCTGTAGGGGCGCTAGAATGCCGGAACGCTAAAACGGTTTTTCTCGCTCCAGCGCAATCCAATTCCGGCGCTTCTAATCGGCCCCAACCGGTAATCCGACCCTTTCGCCACGGAATGTCTAGATTCTTCGTCAATCGCCCTATCGTCGCGATCGTCATCTCTTTGTTAGCCGTGATTGCCGGCGCGGTTTCGATAACCTTTCTTCCCGTCTCTCTGTTTCCAGATATCGTGACGCCGGAAACCGTCGTCACGGCCAATTTTACCGGGGCCGATGCCCGGACCGTGGAACAGTCGGTCGCTACGCCCATCGAGCAGCAGATGTCTGGCGTGGATAACATGAACTACATGTACTCGGTCAGTGCCAATAGTGGGCAGATGGTCCTGACGGTTGATTTCGACTTAAACACGGATCCCAATACTGATCAGATCTTGGTGCAGATGCGGGAGACCCAGGCTTCGTCTCAGCTCCCTTCGGTGGTTAACAATCTTGGTGTCACGGTGCAAAAATCTCTAGCTGCTCCTTTGCTGGTGATTTCCCTCTATTCTCCGGATGAGAGTCGGGACGCTCTCTTCCTTTCAAATTATGCCTACATCAATTTGAACGACGCCCTGACCAGGGTGCGAGGGGTCTCCAACGTCCAGATTTCTGGCGCCGGAGAATACGCGATGCGCTTGTGGCTAAAGCCGGATCAACTGGCAAATCTGAGCCTCTCCGTGCCGGACATCGTGAACGCGGTCCAGGCTCAGAACACGGTCAACTCCGCGGGTCAGATTGGTAGTGAACCGGTGCCAAACGGCCAGGAGTACACTTACACCGCGCGGGCCCAAGGCCGACTAACTACGCCGGAAGAGTTCGGCGAAATCATTATCCGCCAGCAATCTGATGGCGGAACCGTTCGGCTAAAAGACGTGGCTCGCACCGAGTTAGGCGCCCAGTCTTATAGTACCAGGGGACGTCTAAACGGAAAACCTGCTGCTGTGGTTTCGGTCTATCAACTACCAGGGACCAATGCGTTAGCCGCCGCTAATGGAGTCCGGAAGTTAATGGAAACCATGAAGCAGCGTTTTCCGACGGGCTTGGATTACGTCATCTCGCTGGATACCACCCAACCGGTGACCGCCGGGATTCGGGAAATGGTTAAGACGCTAATTGAAGCGTTGGGGCTGGTCATCCTGGTCGTCTACCTTTTCCTGCAAAGCTGGCGGGCGACGGTAATCCCTCTCTTAGCGGTTCCTGTTTCGTTGATTGGTACCTTTATCCTATTTCCGCTGCTTGGGTTCTCAATTAACACGCTTTCTCTTTTTGGTTTGGTCCTGGCGATCGGATTGGTCGTCGACGACGCCATCGTGGTCGTCGAAGCGGTCGAACGCTACATCCAGGAGGGATTGGAACCAAAAGAGGCCACTTTGAAAGCGATGGCCGAAATCACCGGTCCGGTTGTCGGGGTGGCTTTGGTGTTGGCGTCGGTGTTCGTGCCCACGGCTTTTATTCCAGGAATCACCGGACGGCTTTATCAACAATTTGCGGTGACCATCGCCGTCTCGGTGATGATCTCGGCGTTTAACGCACTTACTTTAAGTCCCGCGCTTTGCGCCTTGCTTTTGCGCCGACGCCAGGAACACCAGGGGCCGATTGGGCGGTGCTTCGACTGGTTCAATACCGCGTTTAGACAGGCCACCAATGGATACGTGCGCATCGCCGCCCTGTTCATTCGTCGGAGCGGCGTCGCTTTGCTCCTCCTGGTAGCCTTTGCCGTCGGGGCATTCATCTTGGCCAAAAGAATTCCCACTAATTTTCTGCCTGATGAAGACCAGGGGTTCTTTTATGTCAACGTGCAATTGCCGAATGCGGCATCCCTGCAGCGCACGGACGCCGCTTGCCAGAAAATCGAATCCATTCTCAGTCAGACACCGGGAGTGCGATATGTTACGGCGACCATCGGCTCCAGCTTATTGAGCGGCGTTCAGACTACCTACAGTGGATTTTTGTTCGTTACGCTGGCTTCATGGGAAGAGCGAAAACAAAAGGGTGAACTTTACCAGGAAATCAAGGCGCGGGTAAACCGTCAGTTGACCCAACTGCCGGGTGCCGTTGCTTTTGCCTTTTCGCCGCCCGCGATTCCCGGCGCCGGAACCTCCGGGGACATCAGCTTTGTTCTCGAGGATCGAAGCGGGGGTGACCGGGAGCTCCTGGCTAACAATATTAACGCGTTCATGGCGGCGGCCCGCCAGCAACCGGAGCTGGCCCAGATCAGCACGACTTTTTTGCCTCACGTTCCGCAGGTATATGTTCACGTCGATCTCGAAAGGGCGCTTAAACAAGGGGTGGCCATCAGCGACGTCTACCAAACCATCCAGACTTTTATGGGCGGTGCTTTTGTCAATTACTTCAATCGCTTCGGACGCGACTGGCAGGTCTACGTTCAGGCCGAAGGGGCATTTCGGACCAATTTCGATAACCTCGGAAAATTCTACGTCCGCAACGCGAACAACCAGATGGTCCCGCTCAGTGCGCTCACCCGAATCGAGCGGCGAACCGGCCCGGAATTCACGATGCGTTACAATTTGTATAGCTGCGCGCAGATCAACGCCACGCCAGCCGCCGGTTACACCTCTGACCAGGCCATGAAAGCATTGGAGGATGTATTCTCGAAAACGATGCCGGTGGGGATGGGCTACGATTACCTGGGAATGTCGTTTCAGGAGAAGCAGGCCCAACAGGGTATTCCTCCGGCCGCCATCTTTGGCTTTTCTCTGTTGTTCGTCTTTTTGATCCTCGCAGCTCTTTACGAAAGTTGGTCGCTGCCACTGAGCGTTCTTTTGAGCACCCCGATTGCCATCTTCGGAGCGTTCGGCATGCTCTATCTACGGCGGCTTGTTTCCGGCGCGGTGGATTCCCCGTTTCTGGTCCGGGTGGAAAACAACGTCTTTGCCCAGATCGGATTGGTCATGATTATCGGGCTCGTGGCCAAGAATGCGATTCTCATCGTCGAATTCGCCAAAGCCGAATACCAACGCGGAACGCCGCTGCTGGAGGCGGCGCTGGCGGGCGCCCGCCTCCGCCTTCGACCGATCCTGATGACCTCCTTTGCGTTCATCCTCGGTTGTGTTCCGCTCTGGGCGGCATCGGGTTCCGGGGCGGTGGGCCGGCAGGTCATGGGAACGACGGTGATCGGAGGAATGCTGGGCGCCAGTTTGATTGCCATCTTCCTGATTCCAGTAAGCTTTTATTTGGTCGAAAGGATTGGTCGAAAACCGGCCTCATCCGCAAATCCGCCGTCGTCGTTGGACGAGATAATCTTGCGCTCTGCTATCTGCGAGCCAAGATAAAGAACCCATGAAAACCAACCTGATTTTTAAATTCTCTACCCTCTTTGCCGCCCTGCTTTTCGGTATTGTCTTACCGGTATTTGCCCAAATCGGTGCTGAACTGCAAATGGCCGAGCTGACCAAAAAACTGGAACTGACCGATCAACAGCAGAAAAACTTGGCGCCGATCGTTGAGCAGCGAGACAAGCAGATCAAGGCTCTCAAAGCGGATACCTCCACGGGCAAGCTGCAGAAACTTCGTAAAGCTTCGGAGCTCCAGGAGAACTTCCGCAATCAAGCAGCAAAAATCCTTAATCCCGAGCAAGTGAAGAAACTAGAAGCGCTTCAAGCTGAACGCCGCGCCAAACTGATGGGGCATTGAAAGGTAAAAGAAGCTAGCGCCCTGCTCTTTTGACAAATCAAGGGTGTATCTTAGCTTTTGAAGGGTGACTAACGAACAACCAGAAGAGGTAACTACTATGGATGATTCAAGAAACAAACACGGCAAATTCAGTTGGAACGAACTTTTAACGACCGATCCGGAAGGAGCCAAGGAGTTCTATGGTCAACTCTTTGGTTGGACCACTCAGGAGTGGCCCATGAGCGACTTTAACTATTCGATAGTCAAGGCTGGCGACACTGACGTCGGCGGGATCATGTCGATTCCTTCCCATGCCAAAGGGATGCCGCCGACCTGGGGTGCTTACGTCACGGTAGATGATGTAGACGCCACGGCGGCCCTAGCAGAGAAATTAGGCGGTAAAGTCTGTATTCCACCCACTGATATCCCCACGGTTGGACGCTTTACTGTCATTCAGGACCCCCAGGGCGCCACGCTCTCCGCTATCACCTACGTCAAAAAATAATTCCCAGTGTACGTAATGCGTCCCGCTTTACCTCTTCGTAGGCAAGCCGTCCCGGCTTGCTCTGGCCGCTGCGGCGGGCCGAAGAGGTAAAGCGGGACGCATTACGTACTTTTTCACCAAACCGCTAAACGTCAGGCATCACTTGAGAGGCGAAGGCGCTTCTCATGCGGCGCCGGGCATTCAGGACGTGTTGTTCGGCTAAACGTGACGCCAGATCCGCATTTTGAACTTCTATGGCCTCGAAGATCTCGCCATGTTCGCGTTGGACTTCTTCCATCATTTGCTTGGAATAGGATTCCAGAGTCCGGGTAAAGAGAATGCCAGCTCGCAGATGCTCCAGGAGAAACGTCTGGATCGAAACAAAGTATTCATTTCGCGTCGCGCGAACGATGGCCAAATGAAATGCCAAATCCGCTTCGACGGTTTCCAGAATGGTGAGGTCCGGCCGAGAAGCGGCCTCGTTCATCTCACGAAGGAATTTTACCTCCTCATCCGTCCGGCGAAGTGCGGCGATCCGTGCGGCGGCGGCATCGAGCCCGGTCCGGATCTCCAATAATTTCGCGGCGCTGGCCAGATTGCTGGAATCGAGCCCTCGAAACTCGAGGTTGCCAACGATGGGAGCTCGGACGAACATCCCCGCCCCTTTGCGGATTTGCAGCAACCCAAGGGACTCAACTCCGGAAATCGCTTCGCGGACGGCCGAACGACTCACGCCAAACTGTTTTGCCAACTGGTTCTCGGACGGGAGTTTTGAACCGGGAGCGAGTTCACGAGCGGTCGCCATCAAGTATTCAGCGATGGTATCGGGTAACCGGCGTGTCCGTTTCGCTGGAGGGGTCTTGTCAGACATCATTAAAAGGATAGCTGAAACAAATTAAACAGGAAGCCCCATTAAAAAGAGGCGTTAGCGCGAAATCGCACCGCCAGCATCAGCTTGTCTGACAAGGTCGTTTTTCAGTATTCTCAAGAATTTCCCGAGACCACCACCATCAACTCGCACCCCAGTAAGCCCTCACCCGATTTCCCTAATCTGTGTCATCTGTGAAATCTGTGGTTAACCTCTTCTCTTCATTTCCTCCGAGCTCATCTCCCTCGCAGGCGTGCCACTGCCGTAGGGCGGCAAAACGATCACCCTGACCTGAGAATGAGCGTTCGAGAGAATCCATGACCGAGAAATCCTGAGTCGCTCGCTCGAACTCGGGAGCGGACAAGATTGATAAGTTGCCTACCACATTCGGGTTTAATTCTATGGTTTTGTTCTGGTCCGTCAGATTCGCGAGCCAAGCCTCGAAACCACTATCGCGTTTTACGGCGATCGCCTGCATTTCACGCGGCTTGGAGATGGCGAAATCGATCAACGGTCGTCCGCGCAGTGCGGCTAGTCCTTTGATTACATGGTAAACTGGGTAGACACCCCCATTTTTATCGAACCAGGGTTGCGGGTAAGCGGTCTTGGCATACGCCACTCCGAATTCCCCCACCATTCCGCCGAGGGTCAGCGCGGAAGCCCCGCCTTTGGCGAAATGCGCGACAAATCCGACCGCCCAGGCCGAGGCGAACAGTCCACGTTGCCGCGGATCCATTCCGTTCATGGCCTGACGTATATTGCCAGGGTTAGCCATGGGAGCCTCCCCGTACGGATTCATCCGCAACCCGATGGCACTTGGGCCAACGTGATACGGTTTCCCGTCGATAAAAGCCGCAACACTCCGCGCCAGGTACGGGAGCGATTCCAGACCTTCGGTGGCTGAACGATCATCGCCGGCATGAAAAATAGCCACGGTGGTAAAGGTCACCAAATCGAGCAACGCCACTGGCGGCCTCTTGCGATTCAGTTCGGTGAAGAAACTAAACATCCCGCCGCCCAGTCGCACGTTGGGAAAGGCGGAACGAGCAGCCCGGTAACAATCTTCTAACGGAGGGCAAGGCGGCCAGGGGCTGCCCGGCAACGTGCATTTCAAATCTGGGGCCGGCGAGACCAGGAGAACGGCAAAAGGATTGCCGATCTCGGCTGCACTGCGACCAAGGTCCCGGATGTCCTGAGTAAAATTCTCCACGCTTGGGATAACGAACTCCAACCATAATTCGATTCCGAGCGCTTGGCCGATGGCCGCCATGCGTTGCAAGTCCGCCGCCCGATGTCCGAGACGCGGATCGTAATAACAAACCAGATGAGAAGGCGCGGCTTCCCGCAAAACCGCCAGACTTTGCTCGGTGGCGTCCAGATCCTTGGGGTCAAGCCCAAGCCCCAGCGGCGGCAGAGCGCTATCGATAATTTGCTGACCGATCGTTAATGTTAGAGCATTGTCGACGGCCTCGATCTTATTCACCGCCCCGGACACCGTCAGTGTCACTGCTTGGTCGATGGTCTCGCCCTTGGCAATCAGGTAAGGCCAAGGCAAGGCCAGAGGACGGACATAAGTTTTGTAAGAAGCATCCGTCCAATTGCGCTGATCTTCCATCTCGAAGGTATCGCCTTCCATGCGGCAGTCGACTTGCAAACCCGGCAAAAACTCGTGGGTGATGGCCCGCAAGGTCTTCATCGGCTGAATGGGATCGATCAAAAAAGGGAATCGCGTTTCTTCGATTGACCCGTCGACATGCTCGACCGTGCACGCAGCGCCTGCCACGCCCTCAATGGGATGGAGGACAACGAAGCCCGTCCGGTTGGTGAGAAAATCAGATATCGCCTCGCCTTTTGCCGAGAAGCTAAGTGAACCATCCGCTTCGCCTTTGATCACCGCCGAAAAACGAAATTCCTGTTGCCGGTCGCTGACGATCGCCTCGTACGAAACGCGAAATGTTTCAGGTTCCAGGTGAAAATTTAGATCCAGGATCTTCGGTGCGTAAGTGCCCCAGTTTTTGTCGCGGACGACGAAGGAAACGGCGCGGATCATTTCGTATCCGTGATATCGAACGTGACGGATATTGCCGGCTTCAAATTCCGCTGTCAAAGGACCCGCCTGGAGGATGCGCGGCGGCTCAACTGGTTCGTCCGTTCCGTATAATCGAATCAAATCCGAAATCGCATTTGGCATAAGTCTTCCGGTTGAATTTAGCGGGAGAATGCTCGGGAAGAGAGTAACCGCTCGACCAGCACAGCGGCGATGATCACCGCGCCGATGGCCGAACCTTGCCAGAACGGCGATACGTTCAGGAGATTGAGCCCATTCCGAATCATCACCATGATCAATACGCCAATCAAGGTCCCAACGATTGATCCACGGCCTCCGTATAAGCTGGCTCCCCCGATCACCACCGCCGCGATGGCATCCAGTTCGAGGCCGGTCCCCGCCACCGGATCGATCGACATGACCTGGGCGGATGAAAAAGTGATCGCGACGGTCGATAAGGCGCCCGAAATGACATACGGCAGAATACTGAAGGCCAATACGTTCAGACCAGCGGTGCGGGCGGCCTCGCGGTTTGAGCCAATCGCGTAAATGGTGCGCCCACCCTTGGTAAGATTGAGGTAGGCCCAGGCCAAGCCGTAAAGAACCAGCAATGTGAGAACGTTGGCCGGGACACCCAGAATGCTGGTGTAAACGATGTCGCCGAATTTTTCCGGCAGATCAGCGATGGCCGTCGCCCCTGAAAATATGTAGGCCAGGCTTCGGCCGATGGCCATCACACCCAAGGTAACGACGAACGCCGGCAAGCCGAATCGAGCGATCAGTGCACCCGAAAAAAAGCCCGTCGCCGCTCCAGCCAGCACCGCCAAAAAAATGGCCACCGGAATCGGGAAATGCTCCAGGCCACGTCCCAGGATGACGCCGGTCAAGCCGGCCACCGAACCGACAGAAAGATCAATCCCGCCGATCAAAATTACGAAGGTCATGCCGATCGCCACGATGCCGACCACCACTGACTGATCGAGAACATTCCACAGGTTGTTGGAGGTCAGAAAATGCGGGGAAAGAATCGAGAGCGCAGCGCCCAAGACCAGCGCCAGCGCCAGCATTCTGATTTCCAGCCGGGCCACCAGGTTGCTTAACAGGGAATGTTCGGTGGTCGGGCGATTCATTCAGCGCTCCTCATTGAGCTTTGATCATCCGATCCAAAAATGTCTCGATCTGTTCTCGAAGCTGCTTCGCGGATGGGAGGGTGGAACGACTGTCGAGCGTGACTCCAACCCAACCCATGTCGTGTCCGCGTCTGCTGCGAACCGAAAGTAAAAGAGTTGCCAGCTGATTGGCTGGTTCGACGACAAAGTCTTCGGACTTGGCGGCCAGAGCGGTCGGAATCCGGGTCTGATCAATCATCGGTGTATCCGCGACCCGAAAACCTGGGTCCGCCTTCTCGTTGACGACCGCGGCGTACAGACAAAATAATCGGTCTTGATCGATCAATGACCAGAACGCCGCGCCGTTCAGATCGCGCGCAATATCTTGCAAGAACGCGCTGTTTTTTTCCATCGAAGTGCGCGGCGCAGCGAAAAGAGTCAGTTTTTCTTCATTGAGCATCGCGCTTGGTACATTGGCGATGGATGAGCCGTCGCTGATCACCACGATGCGTTCACAAAGCCCCAGAAGTTCCTCGAAATCGGAGGAAATAACCACGATCCCAACCCCTGTCTCGGCTACCTGGCGCAGCATGGCGTAGATCGAGGTGCGAGTGCCGATATCCACTCCCTTGGTTGGTTCATCAAGAAGGAGGAGTGAAGGTTCCAGCAAAAGCCATCGTGCGATGATGATTTTCTGCTGCATTCCGCCGGAGAAGTTCAGCAAGTTCGTATCCAGACGTTGGCCTGGGAGACCCAGGTTTCGGATCAGCTCGTCGACCTTTGATTTGCGCTGCGAATAGCCAAGTCCAAATTTGCGGGACGCCGCCAAATGCCCCAACAGCAGGTTCTCCCGAACGGAAAAGTCCGGCACTATTCCCTGAACGCGCCGATCCTCCGCGACGAATCCGATTCCGGCCCTGATCGCATCCGCTGCTCGTCTGGGTGCATACGGTTTTCCATTTAAGAGGAGTTCTCCTTGCTGTCGAAGACGTAACCCAAAAATCGCCTCCACGGTTTCAGAGCGCCCAGCCCCGACCAGTCCACCTAAGCCGAGAATTTCTCCCCGGTGCACTTTGAAGGAAACATCGCGAACACCGGGTGCCGAGCTCAGGTTCTTGACTTCCAACACCACCGGGCTGGGGGAGAGCTGGGCGGAGCGCTTGATCTCAGGCGCTGCGGTTTTCATTTCTTGGCCGACCATCAGACGGATCAATTCCGCCTGGCTCAAAGATCCTGTCTCCAGCGATTTGGCCACCGTGCGGCCTTCGCGCATGACGGTGACCCGGTCCGTGATCGCGAATACTTCCTCCAGTCGGTGCGAGACGAACACCAGGGTATGGCCGGCGCGTTTCAAGGTGCTCATTACTTGAAAAAGACGCTCCACCTCGGGCGGACTCAAAGACGCTGTCGGTTCGTCGAAAATGATTAAGGTGGAATTCAACGCCAGCGCTTTCGCGATTTCCACCAGCTGGCGTTGGGCCGCAGAGAGCATTCGCACCTCGCGCGCCAAAGGTAAGGTCTCTTTTTGGCCAAGCCGATCGAGGATTTCTTCTGCCTGCTGTTTCAGCCGGCGGTACGAAAGCCACCCTGGTCGGCCGAGCTCGGCCAGAAAAAGATTTTCCAGAACGGACAAATCCGGCGCCAGCGAGGTCTCCTGCATGACCATCGTGATGCCCTGTTGAATAGCCTCGCGAGCCGTTCGCAGGTTCAGTGGCCGGCCTTGCAACGTGATCGAGCCGGCGTCCCTGATGACGTGGCCAGAGATGACCTTGGAGAGCGTGGACTTGCCGGCGCCATTCGCTCCCAGCAAGCCCATAACTTCCCCTTGATAGATGTCCAACTCCGCGCCCGCCAGGGCTCGCGTTCGATCAAAGGCTTTCTCGATCCCGAGAGCAACCAGGATTGGTTCCGCCGCCGCTCGAGACTGCACTGCGGCTTCGGAGTCTGCGACCTTCATCGATCCCGATGCTTATTTTACTTCATTCGCGAACACGGTTTCCTTAATCGTCGGAAGCATCTCATCGATATTTTTGCTCGTCACAATGACGATCGGAACCAGGATCTGTTTTTCTACTTTTTCCCCTTTGAGGTGCTTGAACAGCGCCTCCCCGGAGTTGACGCCCATCAGGTAGGGTTGCTGCATTCCGGAGACCACGATTTCGCCCTTCTTCAAAAGGTCCACAAATTCTGGAATTCCGTCGAACCCGGCAACTAAAACGGACCCTTCTCTCCGGGCGGCTTTAATCGCCCGCAAGGCGCCCATCGTCGGCTGATCGGTCTCGATGAACATCCCTTTCATATTCGGGTTGGCGGTAAGCATGTCCTGGGCATACTTGAAGGTTTCGCTGGCCGTATAGTTCTGCATTTGCTCAAGCGCCCCTTCCTTGATGCCGCCCTCTTTTAAAGCCGTGCGAAAGCCTTCAGTTCGGAGTTTACCGTTATTCCTGGTCAGCGAAATCGTGACCAGTCCCACCGTGCCGTCGGTCGCGCCTTTTTCCTTCATCGCGGCCACCAGGGCCTTCCCTGTGCCATAGGCACCTTCCCGATTGTCGGAGATGATGAACGAAACGTACTCGCCATCGTTGGTTCCGATGTCGGCGATCACCACCGGGATGTTTGCTTTCTGGGCCAAAGCCAGCACGCTCGGGCAGGTAGAACTATCTGTCGGTGAGATCACGATCCCAGCCACCCCACGCGCGATGGCGTCCTGGGCGTTCTTTAGCTGGGTCTGGGCGTCGTTATGACTGTCGAACGCCTGGTATCCGTAACCCTCCTTTTTCGCGACACTTTCCACACCTTTGGAAAGGTATCGCCAGAAGGGAAGGTCTAATCCTGGGGTCAAATAGACGATGTCCTTCGCCGAGGCAGCCAGCTGCGAGCAAAGAGCCAATGCGATCACGGCCCAAAAGAGGCCGCGAAAAGAATTCTTCACGGGGGGATGCATGAAGCCGAACCTGTCAGACAAGTTTTGTCTTGTCGAGAAATTTTTCGGTTCTGTTTAGCGCCGTCGAAAGATTCAAAAACGCATAGGACCTAGGGTTGAGGCCTTTGTTTTATGCCCCGCAGGGGCGACAGAACTCAGCCCAGGGTTTCAACCCTGGGAATCGTCCACCAAGAGCGACGCGCCCTGAAGGGGCGCCAGAACGAACGTCCTAGCCAGACGGAAGCGAGGTCTGATGTTCCAATTGTCGCACGTCCCAATTGGGCACTCTGACTTTTGCGCAGCAACAGGTGCGACCTCATCTGACACCCGCATCTCTCGCCTTTCAGGGCGAACCGCTTATTATGAGGGTTCCCAGGGCCCTGGGCTGAGTTCTGTCGGCACGCCGTGCGGAGGGCACGCTCCCAGGAGTCAGGAGTCAGGAGTCAGGAGTCAGGAGTCAGGAGTCAGGAGTCAGGAGTCAGGAGTCAGGAGTCAGGAGTCAGGAGTCAGGAGTCAGGAGTCAGGAGTCAGGAGTCAGGAGTCAGGAGTCAGGAGTCAGGAGTCAGGAGTCAGGAGTCAGGAGTCAGGAGTCAGGAGTCAGGAGTCAGGAGTCAGGATGCGTCTAGACCGAAAATTGCAAGCTTTTTCACTAGAGTCGTCGTTCAAGGCATTTTTAAATTCTGCAACTCCTGCAACTCCTGCAACTCCTGACTCCTGTCTCCTGCCCCCCTATTCTTTCACTTCGTCAGTGATCACTTTGAAATGCTCCAAAAGGTTTTGCCCGAACGCCATCGTGATGGGAACGTCCCCGGCGTCGCGGCCTCGGCCAATCAACACTCGCCCGGTGCGCCGCCGATTGTGACGCGCGTCGAAGGTGTGCCAGTGCGAGCCCAGATAAACCTCAAACCAGGCGCTGAAATCCATCGGTTCCGGGTCTGGCGGGACGCCAATGTCCCCGAGATATCCCGTAGCGTAGCGCGCCGGAATATTCATACACCGGCATAAAGTGATGGCCAAATGTGTAAAATCGCGACAGACGCCAACCTTTTCGCGAAAAGCTTCCAGGGCTGTCCGGTTGGCTCGAGCCTGCATATAATCGAACCGTAGATGGCCATGAACGAAGTCACAAATGGCTGCCACCCGGGGCCATCCAAGCGGCGTGGAACCAAAAGTCCGCCAGGCGAAATCCAACAATTCGCTGTCAACTTCACAATAACGGCTCGGCAAGACAAAGGAGAGTGTTTCTACCGGCAGGTCTCGGACGTCTTGTTGGGGCGCGTCCGGAAGGTAGGCATCCAGGGTGCCGGGGTCGCGGATGAGCCCGTCATTGAGAAAACGTACCACCCCTGCGGGGCAATTGACGCGGCCGCAATGGTTTCCGAAATCGTCTACATACTCTTCAACCGGCACCTCGGGTTCGATTTTAAACTTCTCCGCTTTGACGAGATCCCCTTTGCGTGAAGGGTGAACGTGCAAAACGTAGACCACCGTGGTCGGAGCAAAAAGACGGAGCGCGATATCGTAGCCGATCCTGATTAGCATTTGATAAGTTTTCCCTTAAAATCAACGGACCACCCGGAACGAAACCGATCCAGTCTCGTCGAAACCATCCATACTAATAGAGTCTCAAGGCGAGCTCACAAATCTTTTCTCTGGTTCGGGTCGGTCAGCCCGAGGCCAGATTCCTCTAAAAAAGCGGATAATCCGACGGTCGGAGCCCACGGGTTGGCTCGACACTGAGTCAAACCCAATCGATTTATACGCTCCCAATCATCGGGTGCACATTTTTCCGCTTCAGTGAGGGCCGGCCAGGAAACCGTTCCTGAAAATGTTCTCGCCAGGATAGGGGATGGACGCCGGCAGCGGCGTGTGAACTTGCGCCAGGCCCAACAGCTTGAACGCATCGAAAAGAACTGATCCACAATGCGAAAATGCGACGGCGGCGTGGTGATGGAAACGGCCCAATAGGGTGTGACGGTAAAAACGGCTGAATCCGGGCAGATACGCAGTGCCGGTACAGCCAAAGGTTTTCGGGTCGAGGTCGAGGAAATGTCCCTCCGCGATATAAGCCTGCAGGCTGTCTCCGATGCCGTGCACCTGAACTACGGTGATCGGCGAGGCAGCGTATTGACCTTCGATGGTCCCTCGAGTGATATCTGCCGGCGTATTCGGCTCCATCATGCGTTTCATAATTACCTGATATTTCATTTCAGGGTTCTTCAAAAGCTTGGTTGAAGCGTTCCCGCAATGGAACATGCCGACCATATCCCGGAGCGGGTAGTCCGCCAGGCTCTCATGCAGGTCTTTCGGTATACTGTGGTTAATGTCCAGAATGCCGACTGTCGCATCTGAGGCGTATTGGCCCATCAGCTCGGCGATCAGCGAGTAGCAGTCATTCTCGCAGGCAATCGGGAACCCGTTCTGGGCCATGCGGCCGTTGATAAAACAAGGTACGTGTCTCAGGCTCAGCTCTTGTTCTGACCAGCATTGAGTCGCCGCTCCGGAAAGCTTCAAACTGTCGCGAAAATTTTTGATCGCTTTCTCATACACCGAGAGGCGGGAAGCAAATTCGTCATCTGGGATACTCGGCACTTCCCGTTTCATGTCGGACTTAATCGCCGCCGTATCCTCTCCGCTATCCTTGAGCCTTCTGACTTCGTTCTGCAGATCAAAAAGTCCTAGTTCTTCCACCTCGATCCCGATGGAATTGACCGAGGCCAAGTTATAATTGCAGGTTTCGAAATCGCGTGGACGCGGACCGAAAAGGCCGACGGTCGCGTTGCGCGTCCCTTTAAAGACCTTCGCCACCTTGATGAAGTGGGCAATTTCCTGGACCCCTTCCTCTGCGCTGACTACCGGCAGTTCAGGAATATGAACTCGGTGCGCCAGACCCCGTTTGTTGACTGCCAGGGCGGCTGAAAGCAAGCCGCACAGGGCATCGCCCCGTTTTTGCAAAAGAGTTTCCCCGGATTCTTCCGCCGCGGCCAGCAACATGACCGGGCCGTCGTATAATTTGACAAAATAAGCGTCCTCAATTTCCGGAGAAAAGTTACCGAGATAATAAACCACCGCGTCGCATCCGGCTTCTTTGAACTGTCGTGCCGCTTCCGCAGCATGATCTTTGGTTTCTATAATCCGGCAATCGCCCTGCGGAACGAAGGGAAGAATGCCGGCGGCCCGGCAGCGCTCCAGCAAGCGTTCAGTGCGCTCGTCTGACAGAGCGCGGGGAAAACAGTTTCGCGAGGCTGAAACCAGGCCCAGCTTGATCTCAGGTGAATAAGTTCCGAGCGGGAGGTACATAATGTTTTGGCGGTTAAGGCGACGGAGGAGGGGAGTTCAGGACGGTCAACCAGGTTCGATGATTGCGAGCTTTTTTCGGGGCAGTTTCCCATTTGAGCGATAAATCTAAAATTTAGAGGCGTCTTGACTACCACTGACACCACCACTCAAAGGCCATCCAATCGATTCTTATCGCTTGGTCCTTCGATGTAAATAACTATCAGGTATCGAAGAAATGCTCGAGACCCGCGCTCTTAAAAGTCGTTCTCGGTCGAGGCAGTTGCTAGTGTCAGTTGCCAGCGAAGAAAATCGGATGAAGCTTTCCCCTCCATCTCTTTCGTCCTCGTTTCTGCGTTTCTGCCTCAGCGATGGGTTTGGCGGATGGCGCGGAATGGCCGACCGTGAACCTCTTCCCCCTTCCGCCCGCCAAAGATCGGGGACCAGACAACAACCAGGACAGTTTTAAACACGCGACTATTCGCTCTTCCCCCGCTCACTGACCACTGACACTGACCACTGACAACTCTCCAACTCTCTAACCCGATGAAGAAAGACCTCTTGCTTGCGATCGATGTTGGCACCGGAAGTGTGCGGGCTGCACTGATAACCGTCACTGGAGAAACTGTCGCGTTTTCGGCGCGAGAACACGATCAAATCGTTCCTCAATTTGGATGGGCCGAACAGCGGCCCGAATCCTGGTGGGAAGGCGCGGTGGCCAGTGTCCGGACTGTCTTGGCGATGGTCGACCAAGGGCCCGAGCGCGTCGCGGGAGTGGCGGCCTGCGGTCAGATGCATGGCACGGTCCTGATCGACGACGATGGCCAATTGGTGCTCGATCGTGTCCCACTTTGGAACGACAAGCGAACCAGGGAAATCGTGGATGAATTCGAGCGATCGCATGACACAAAAAGTATTCTGCGAATTGTCGGGAACCCGCCGACGGTGGCGTTCGCGGCCTTCAAATTGATGTGGATCAAACGGCACCAGCCGAAGGCCTACGCGGCAGCGCGAACGCTTCTCATGCCGAAAGACTATATTAATTTCCGGCTGACCGGGGTGCGCGCGATCGATATTCCAGAAGCTTCCTGCAATTATTTGTTCGATATTCGCCGGCGAAGTTGGAGCGAGGAAATTGTTAATCTAACTGGTCTCGATCTTAGCCTGTTGCCTCCGCTAAAGAATGCCACCGACGTTCTGGGAACGATTAGCAAAGAGGCGGCGCGCCACACCGGGTTAGTGGAAGGAACGCCGGTGGTTGCCGGAGCCGGAGATTACCCTGTGACTTTGCTTGGCTCTGGAGTGACTCGGCCCGGTATGGGTTCCGATGTCACCGGTACTTCGACGCTGATTACTTTGATGACCGAGGAACCGGTTCTTGATTTGGCCATTACCAATGTCCAGGGAGTCGCCGGGGGCTGGGGAGCTTTTACTATCCTGGATGCCGGCGGTGACGCCATGCGCTGGGCTCGACGGGCCTTTCACGATAACCAATATTCTTATGAGCGAATTGTCGAGCTCGCTGGGGACTCGCCGGCCGGGGCGGATCGTCTCATCTTTCTTCCCTACTTGAACGGCGAACGATTAGCCAAACAGAGCAACTCCAGGGCTCAATTTGTCGGGCTGACCAGCGGTCACCATGCCGGCCATCTACACCGCGCGGTGATGGAGGGCGTGGCGTTCGCTTCCCGCCGGAACATTGAAATAATGAAAGCGCGCGGCAATAAACTCGAACGCCTCGTCGCCGCCGGCGGCGGAGCAAAGACCAGGCTTTGGCTGGAAATCAAAGCCAGCATTTACGGCTGTCCAATATTGACGACGGCTGATCCGGAATGCGGGGTTCTCGGTTGTGCCATGCTCGCTGGCGTGGGGGCCGGGATTTTTGACCACATCGATGACGCCGTCCAGGCGCCTGGTCCGTTACGATGCAGAAATCCAACCGGATCCCGCCTGGTCGGAGCGATACGAAAGGATGGCCACCTTCTTCAACAAGGTATACTCGCAGAGCGAATCCTACTGGGACGAGATGGAAAAGCTTTGAAGAAGGCGCAGTCTCGAGTGGCACGAAGTTAAGGAGAATTTGGGATGGGTTCTTCGTCCCAAGGGACGGTGCGATCGTAGCCTGGCACGAAGTGCCTGGTACAGCGCCCCTCGGAAGAACCGTCCCGTAGGGTACGGTATGATCGGGCGCAGCTAATCCCAGAGGTATCTTTCGTCGTAATGGACCGTTTTCCTGAACCCTGCGAGACAGACCCTCAAACCGAGAACGAAGGACGAGTGGCTGTCTGGATAGAAAGCTGCAAACCATAAAACCGTCTTCATCCTTTCACCCGAACAAAGGCCATCGATGGATTCTCCCCAATATGTAGATTCGGACGTGGCCGCCCGGCTCGATCGGCTGCCTTGGAGTAAATGGCATTGGTTGATCGTCACTGCGCTCGGTGTCACCTGGATCCTTGACGGTCTGGAGGCCACCTTGGGCTCGGCTCTCGGTGGTATCCTGAAAGATCCCCACCTTTCCCTCGGGCTTTCGGATGCGCAAATCGGCTTGGGGGCTACGATTTACTTGATTGGCCAGGTCGTGGGTGCCTTGGTGTTCGGATTTGCCACCGATCGGCTTGGTCGCAAAAAACTGTTTTATTGGACGTTGATCATCTATCTGGGAGGCACCGCCTTGACCGGGCTGTCATGGAATTTTGCCACTTTTGCAGTTTGCCGATTCGTGGCTGGAGCGGGCATTGGCGGTGAATATTCGGCCATCAATTCGGCGATCGACGAATTGATTCCAGCCCGGGTGCGAGGAAGGGTGGATTTGATCATCAATTCCACCTATTGGCTCGGAGCCATGTTCGGAGCACTTGGTACCTACATCCTTTTGAACCCCCATATTTTACCGCCAGCTTACGGATGGAGATGTGCGTTCCTCATCGGGGCGGTCCTGGGAGTGGTGATCCTGATCTGCCGCGGGTGGGTCCCGGAAAGTCCGCGCTGGTTAGTCACCCATGGGCGCGCCGCCGAAGCCGAAAAGACCATTGAGCGAGTGGAGAAAATGGTCAGCGATGATCCAACCAACCTCCCACCTCCAGAAGGGTCAAAGCAGCGAATCTATCTCCGAGACCGAACATCCTGGTCTGAGATCTGGCACGCTATGGTGCGTCAATATCCGACCCGGGCCATTCTTGGCTTTACCCTGATGGTCACCCAGGCCTTCCTCTATAATGCCATCTTTTTTACTTACGCCTTGATTCTAGTGCAATTCTACCAGGTTCCCGCCGAGACCGTCAGCTTGTATTTGTTCCCTTTCGCCTTTGGTAACTTGCTAGGGCCTATCATCATTGGTCATCTCTTTGACTCGATCGGTCGCAGAACGATGATTACCATCACCTATGGTTTGTCCGGTATCCTGCTCGCCATTACCGGTTATCTTTTCTCGACCGGCGCCCTGACCGCCTTAACCCAGACCATTGCCTGGTCGGTTATTTTCTTTATCGCTTCCGCCGCGGCCAGCTCGGCCTATTTAACGGTCAGCGAAATTTTTCCATTAGAGATCCGGGGGCTGGCGATCGCTATTTTCTATGCCTGCGGCACTCTGGCCGGCTCTTTGGCCCCTTCCATTTTTGGGGCCATTATTGGCACCGGCTCCCGACCGGCACTTTTCTATGCCTATTGTTTCGGAGGTGGGTTAATGGTGCTGGCGGCCATCGTCGAAGCCTTCCTCGGCGTCAAAGCGGAACGACAATCGTTAGAATCTATCGCTGCACCGTTGTCTTCGCGCCCCCAAGGAGCCAGGCCGTAAGGCTTTGTTTGCCCAAAGCGAGAAAGCATTTCTTTTCGCCCGGACAGATTTCCTTCCGGGAATGCTACCCTCGCAGCGGCTCCGAAGAAAAAGCCTAAAAGCCTCGTTGCTCAGATCAGAGTCTGCCTTCGCCCCACTGGGCCGGCATTCTTCTTCCGGAGAAAACGAAAATTAAACATGGTTAAATAGAATAGTTAGAATATCTATTCTCTCATCTTGCCCGTGTTTTTCCATGGCCTGCTCTCGCATCGCAAGGACGGTTCCACCTCAAGGATCGACTGTTTCCTCGCCCGTTCACCGGGGAACTTGATCACCATCAAGTCTGGTCGGCAAATCAGATTGTCTCGCGTCGGGATAACGGGCCAACGACCCGGAGGATGGCTCGCCTTGCGTGAAGGCCTCCGTTAGCTGGCCTCCGAGCTGGAACCCAAACCAATGGCAAATTCTCCCGAAATTCGTCTGATCACCAAAGTCGCCCGGCTTTATTACGAACAAAAACTGACTCAGACGGACATTGCCAAGCGTCTCGGAATTTCACAGGTCACCGTGTCTCGCCTGCTCAAGCGAGCCGAGGAATATGATATCGTAAGAACAACCGTAACCAGTCCCCCAGGCGCGTTTGTCGATCTGGAAGAGCAGATCGAAAAAAAGTTTAATCTTTCCCAGGTCATCATCGGCGAAGCTGGTCGGGATTCCGAAGAACAGATTCTAACGGCCATCGGGTCTGCGGCCGCTCATTTTCTGGAGACCACCGTTACTTCAGGCGAGGTGATCGGGGTTTCTTCCTGGAGTGCCTCCCTGCTTTCGATGGTCGAACAAATGCATCCAATTCGGAAATTGGAGAACTGCAAAGTGATGCAGATTTTGGGTGGATTGGGTAATCCTTCGGCCGAAAAGCACGCTAATCATTTGATCACCCGCCTGGCCCGTTTAGTGCACGGTGAGGCATTGTTTTTGCCGGCACCTGGAATCCTGGGCGCCGCAAATTCGGTCAAGGTCCTTTTGAAAGATCCCTATATCAAAGGAATATATGATTCCTTTGGAACCATCACTATTGCCCTGGTTGGCATCGGTTCCGTCGAACCATCGTCACTGGTGGCCAGCAGTGGCAATGTCTTTGGAGCGGACGAATTGACGGAGATCCGTCGCCGGGGAGCCGTCGGAGACATTTGTCTCCGGTTTTATGGCGAGGATGGCCTCGAAATCTCTGACCCCGCCGGAAACCGCGTGATCGGGCTGGACCTGGAAACGCTTAAAAAGGTGCCACGTGCCGTCGGGATCGCCGGCGGAAAACGAAAAGCGTCAGCTATCCTCGGCGCGCTCCGCGGCAAACACATCAATTTGCTGGTCACCGACCAATACTCCGCGGAGCGATTAATCAAACAGGCCTGAGGGGAGTCAGGAGTCAGGAGTCAAGGCTCGAGCTTGTCGCTAAAAAGGCAAGCTGACCCGACGACATTCGCTTCCTTCGAGCCTGAATCAAGCCTCCTAACCACCACTAACACAGACACCATCACTCGCTTCCCTAGCTGCTCGCATGGTTATGCGCCTCGATAAACCAGAGGGCTTTATCGGTTGATCTTGAAACCCCGGTGAACAAATCGGAAGTATCCTTGTCCCCAGCCTTGTCGGCGGTGTCGATCGCCTCCCGAAATACCTTTCCGAAAGCAGCGTAAGAACTCGAGAGGGCTGCCACGTGAGCGGTCCCTTCAAAGATATCCGTTGGATAGACTGGCAGTGTCGTCTTGCGCTGAGCCTCTTGGATCGTGCCGTGCGCCACTCCTCCAAGCTGCACTATCCGCTCGGCGATCGTATCGATGTGGTCCTCCACTTCCTCGGCCAGCTTGTCGAACAATTCGTGGAGCCCGATAAAAGACGGGCCTTTCACATTCCAATGCGCCTGTTTGGTCTGCAACTCCAGGTCGATGGCGTCGGACAATCTCGCATTTAAAAGCTGGATCATCTCGGTTTGAGTTTTCGCGGGCAGATCATTCTTGGTCTTGTTCATAGTAAAGCCTTTCAGGGAAAAGCTAAGAAGGCTCTGCAGCGTTGGCAAATCATACCTGCGAAGGGTTTTGGGCGTCAAATCGCTGGGAAATCTTCTACATTTTATGGTTTATCTCGTATCTTCGGTGATTTCAGCTCAATCTCCCGCTTTGCGTGTTACAAAATCGACAAAAGAAGGTCCGAAACTTGCTGATAACAGGCCACAGCGCCTTTTTGGGGGCGGAAGATATGAATGATCCACTGAAAACTACTGAGGAGACGCTCGAAGCTCTCCGTCAAGCCGAACAGAAATATCGAAGTATCTTTGAGCATTGTCTGGAAGGGATTTTCCAAACCACGCCCGAAGGCAAATACATCAGTGCCAATCCTGCTTTGGCCCGGATGTATGGGTACGATTCCGCCGAAGAGTTGATCGCCGATCTCACGGATATTACCCGCCAGCTTTATGTTCGGCCCGGGCGACGCACTGAATTTATCCAGCTCGTTCGCGAGAACGGGGAGGTCATTGATTTTGAGTCGCAAATTTATCGACGCGATCGAAACGTGATCTGGATTTCCGAAAGCGCTCGCGTCGTTCGTGATGAAGTCAGCGGAGAAGTCCTCTATTACGAAGGGATGGTCCAGAATATCACCCGGCGAAAAGCAGCCGAGGAGGAGCGTGATCAGGCCAATGCTCGATTATCAGTGCAGTACGCGGTCGCTCGGACTTTGGCTGAAGTGCGGCACTTAGGTGAAGCGTCTAAGAAGATCGTCCAATCCATTTGCGAGAGTGTTGGTTGGGATTTTGGCGATATGTGGCGTTTGGATCCGGAGGCCAATTTGCTCCGGTGCGTAGATATCTGGCACGGCCCGGAATTTCGCGCCCACGAATTCATCGAGTCGACCCAAAAGACCCTTTTTGAATCTGGCGTGGGGCTGCCCGGCCGGGTTTGGTCCAGTCGGAAGGCTTTCTGGATCCCAGATGTCGGCATCGATAGCTCCGCGCGCGGCAAGCTCGCCGCCAAAGGTGGCCTCCACGGTGCCTTCGCTTTTCCGATCATGCTCGGGGGCGAGCTGATCGGGGTAATGGAATTCTTCAGCCGAGGAATTCATCCCCCAGATGATGATCTTCTCTCCATGCTCTCGGCGTTAGGAACCCAGATCGGAAGCTTTGTTCAACGCGAGCAACTGGCCAACCGCCTGGAGCGCTACGCCGACAGCTGAACCTGAACGTTCAACGTTCAGCGTTCGGCGTTCGTAGCCTTGGAAGCGTCCCGCTTTACCTCTCGGAAGCTCTGACTCCCCTTTAGACGCCGCCGGCCTGCCAGACGCCACACGCACCACTGCGCCGCCGAACGCCGAACGCCGAACGTTGAACGTTGAACGTTGAAGAAATGCCTTGCAACCGGCGGTGGAATTCATTACGGACTCATTGTCTGTAATGGACCAAAACCCCGGAAGGGGACACGCCGCCCCCTTTACCTGGAAGAATCCTCCCAAACAGCGGCTCTTAGATAGACAGATAAATCCCCCATGAAACTCTTTAGTACACTCCCCAAGCGACGCTTTTTGGTTGCTTTATTCACCGCCATCTCCACCGCCGGGGTGGTCCAAACAGTCTCCGCCGCAGACGCCAAACCGACTATTCCAATCATCGTCAAGGACACCACTTCGAACTATTGGCAAATCGTGTTGGCCGGCGCCCGTAAAGCCGGCAAGGATCTTAACGTCAACGTGCCGGAACTCGGCGCGCAATCCGAATCGGACATCAATGGCCAGATCTCGATTCTCGAGAACGCCGTTTCCGAAAAACCGGCGGCGATCGTTATCTCTCCGACCCAGAAAGCCGCGTTAGGCAAGCCGATTGATGAAGCTGCCAAAAAAGTAAAAATTATCGGTATTGATTCGGCAGCTGACTCCAAGGCCTTCACCTCCTTTCTGACTACTGACAACGTGCAAGGCGGCCGCATCGCTGCCGACGGGCTCGGCGAAGCCATCAAAGCGAAATATGGCAAGGCCGAAGGCGACGTGGCGCTGATCACGGCGATTCCAGGTGTCGGTTCGCTGGACGAGCGAGCCAAGGGCTTCAAGGAAGAACTTGCCTCCAAGTATCCGGGTCTCAAGCTGGTCGCCGACAAGGTGGCAGACGGCCAAGCCACGACCGGTCTGAACATCATGACCGACCTGATCACCGCCAATCCTAACTTGCACGGAGTTTTCGCCTCCAACCTGATTATGGCACAGGGTGCTGGCCAGGCCATCGCCGAAAACAAGGTGGCCGACAAAATCAAACTCGTGGGCTTCGATTCAGACGACAAACTCATTAAACTCTTAACCGACGGCACCATCGTGGCCTTAGTGGTCCAGGATCCTTACCGGATGGGGTACGACGGAGTGAAGACCGCCCTGGCGGCCTCCAAAGGCGAAAAGGTCGAGGCGAACGTTGATACCGGGGCGAATCTCATCACCAAAGCGAACATGAACGACCCCCGTTCCCAGGAACTATTGAATCCCAAGATCAAGTGATTTTGGGATCGGCCAAATGACCAGGCAGCGTGCCCTCGTAAACCAGGCCGCCTATGGACCACACGCAGCAAGGTGGGAGCGATTCCCAGGCTGGCGCACCGTATACTGGCGGTGCGCCTCTCCTGGAGCTAAAAAAGCTCGATAAAAGATTCGGCGCCACCCATGCGCTGAAAGCGGTCGATCTGATTTTTGAAGCCGGCGAAATCCACGCCATCGTCGGCGAAAATGGGGCGGGCAAATCGACGCTCATCAAGTTGCTCACCGGTGTCCATATGCGCACCAGCGGTGAAGTATATTGGGAAGGTCAACCGGTCGCACTCGCCACCCCGCATGAAGCAATTAACCACGGCATCAATGCGGTCCACCAGGAGGTGGTGCTCTGTCCACATCTTTCCGTGGCAGCAAATCTGTTCCTGGGTGATGAAAAAGTCCGGATGGGGTTGCTTCAGCATGGAGCGATGGTGCGCGAAGCGCAAAAGATCCTCGACGAAATAGGTTTTAAATTGCCGGCCGCGGCCATGCTGGCCGACCTGACCATCGGGCAACAGCAATTGGTAGCGACTGCTCGCGCTTCGACCCGTGGGACCCGGTTCCTGATCTTCGACGAACCGACCGGCTATCTTACCCGACAAGAGGCGGCCCAATTGTTTGCTTTGATCCGCCGGCTGAAGGCCAGGGGGGTCACCATCGTTTACATTTCGCATCGGTTGGAAGAAGTCTTTCAGCTGGCTGACCGTGTTTCTATCTTGCGGGACGGCCAACTGGTGTCGACTCAACGGGTGGCCGAGACTAACGAGAATGCTTTGATCGCCGGAATGATTAACCGGTCGATTGACCAGGTCCATTACAAGGAGACGGTACCGTTTGGCGCGGAGATTCTCAGGACCGAAAATCTCTCGGGCAAAGGTTTCGAGGAAGTTTCCATCCGGGTTCGGTCCGGAGAGGTAATCGGATTATATGGTCTGATCGGCGCCGGCCGCAGCGAATTCGTGCAAAGCGTTTTTGGGCGTTTTCCCAAAACTGGCGGCCAGATTTTCTGGGATGGTCACGCAGTGGAAATTCGCAAGGAAAAGGACGCCATCGGGCTGGGGATAGCGCTCGTCCCCGAGAGCCGGCGGGATCAAGGGCTTTGCCTGAACATGGGGGTTGGATTCAACATCAATCTTCCGATCTACAAGCGTCTGACCGCTGGCATCGTCATTAATCCCATCGCTGAGAAGGCGGCGGCCGACCAGCAAATCCGGGATGTACAGATTAAAACGGCTTCCCGCGACGCGCCAGCGTCGAGCCTTTCCGGTGGAAACCAACAGAAGATCGTCGTCGGAAAATGGCTGAACCACGGGGCCCGCCTTTTTATTTTCGACGAACCAACCGTGGGGGTCGACGTCGGTACCAAAGTCGAAATCTACAAGCTTTTCGCCAAGCTGCTGAAGGCCGGTGCGGGGATCATCTTGATCTCCTCCTATCTGCCGGAGGTCTACGATATTTGTGATACTTTGCATGTTTTTCGGCGAGGGAGGTTGGTCTCGAGCCACGTCGGAGAAAAAGCGGTGCATGAAACAATTCTAACCGAAGCCATCGGCGTCTGATGGCGGAGGAAAATCCATTTTAATAAAAGCCTTTCGGAGGATAGCCAACCATGAGTGTGGATAGTAAGACGGCTGCTGATGCTGCTGCAGATGCAGTCCGGTTGACCGAGACCAGAAACCGGGCCCGGATCGGAACGTTGTTAAGCCTGACCTTGGTGGCTCTTTTGGCCTTGATGTGGATTATGCTGGCGTTTAGCACGCAGAACTTCGCCACCCCCAATAACATTCAGAATCTGCTGCGGCAAGGTGCCATGACTGCGATCCTCGCCATCGGCGAGACCTTCGTGATCATCACCGCCGGCATCGATCTGTCGGTCGGCGCCGTCGTTGGCTTTACCAGTGTGATTATCGCCATCCTGTTGACCAATGGTTTCCCGATCTGGGCCGCTATCCTGATCACCCTGCTCTTCGGATTTGCCATCGGAGCTTTCCACGCCTTTGGGATTAGCAAGCTCGGGTTACCCCCCTTCATCATGACCCTGGCCACCCTGACGGCCTTGCGCGGCATCGGGCTACTAATGACCAACGGGGCAACGATTTCTATTACCAACGACGATTTCACCGGCTTCTCGCGAGGAAGTTTTCTGTTCGTTCCCAATCTTTTCTGGATGGTCGTAGTCATCGCCCTCCCGGCTTACATTTTTCTTCATCACAGCCGGTTCGGCCGTTACATTTTTGCTCTTGGCTCTAATATGGAAGCAGCCAGGCTCTCGGGTGTTAACACCACCCGGATGATCTACATCGCCTACATGCTCTCGGCGTTCTGCGCGGCTTTCGTCGGAATTTTATTAGCTGCCCGGATCGGGATTGGTAATGCTACCTCGGCGGAAGGTTGGGAATTGCAGGCCATCGCTTCCTCGGTGATCGGCGGGACCAGCCTTTTCGGTGCGGTCGGCTCCATCCATGGCCCCTTGCTCGGCTCCTTCATCCTGACCACGATTAATAACGGTGCCAACCTGTTGAATGTGAATCCCTTCTGGCAACGGATCATCACCGGCGGCCTGATCATTGTGATTGTCTATTTTGACGGGTTGCGCCGCAAAAAACGCTGATTGCTAAGAGCCGAAACGTTCCGCTCAGCCGGCAGGGTTCTGACCACCGCCAACCGACCCAGCCAACTTCTCGCCGGGCTAATCTTCGCCTTGACACAGAGCCTCGGACTGTCAAATGCTGCGGTCATGCTCCGGGCAGCGGGCCGACACCGTTTGGGCAATTGTGAACCAGCAATAGTCAGACTGTTAATCCGCGCCGGACGAGAAATCTATTATGAAAGTGCTGGCGATCGATGTAGGCGGGACGAATATTAAGATTCTCGCAACCGGGCAGGAATTGGCCCGCAAATTTCCGTCCGGTCCCACGATGACGCCGGAACGAATGGTTCCTGGTGTCCAGCAACTCGCCGGGGAATGGCAGTATGAGGCTGTCACCATCGGTTATCCTGGCCCCGTGCTCAAAGGTCGTTTGGCGGCCGAACCGCATAACCTCGGCATCGGTTGGATGGGGTTCGACTTCGAAGCGGCCTTCAAATGCCCGGTCAAACTCATCAATGACGCGGCGATGCAAGCGCTCGGGAGCTACGAGGGCGGCCGGATGCTGTTTCTAGGCTTAGGCACGGGTCTCGGCTCCGCTTTGGTTGTTGAAGGAATTCTTCAGCCATTGGAGCTTGCTCATCTGCCTTACAAGAAAGGAACCTTTGAAGATTATGTTGGGCTTAGAGGTTTGGAAGCGCAGGGCCGAAAGAAATGGCGAGGCTACGTCGAGGATATTGTCGCCCGCTTGATTGCTGCTCTTGAACCCGACGACGTAGTTCTTGGCGGTGGCAACGTGAAAAAGCTGAAAGACCTACCCCCTGGCTGCCGAGCGGGAAGCAACGCCAGCGCTTTTCGTGGCGGCTTCCGTATCTGGGAGCCTCCTATGCTATCCCGATAAAGACGTAAGTCTCTCTCCAATCGTTCTCGCCCTCGTTCTCGTTCTCGTCTCATCCGAGTAGCCAAGTATCATTCGCCACTTCTCACTCTCGAAGTGATTTCCCGCATTAAGCGAGAACAAATGACCATCCAGGGTCTCCATCATGTAACCGCCATCGCCGCTGATCCGCAGCGCAATCTCGATTTTTATGTCGGATTGCTGGGGTTACGGCTCGTCAAGCGCACCATCAATTTTGATGATCCCGGGACCTATCATTTTTACTTCGGGGACGCCATTGGGACGCCCGGAACGGTTCTGACTTTCTTCCCATGGCCTGCCGCCCGACGAGGGTCACGCGGCGCGGGGGAGGTTGAAGCCACCGCCTTTGTCATTCCTGCTGGATCCGTCGAGTACTGGCTGGAGCGTTTGCGAGCAGCACACGTCAGTGCCGAGCGGGTCTCCGAGCGCTTCGGTGAGGAGTTAATCCGTTTGCTCGATACCGATGGAATGTTGCTGGAGCTAATCGCCTCCGCGCCTTCCATTGAAATCCAACCCTGGGCCGACGGACCGGTGCCGGCAGAGCATTCGATCCGCGGATTCCATAGTGTCACGGCCGCGGTCCGAAGTCATGAGAGCACCGCTAGATTCCTGACGGAGACTTTCGGCTACCGACTCGTTCAGGAAATAGGGGATCGACTCCGTTTCGCCGCCCCCGGTGAAACCGGAGCGGGCCAAGCGATCGACTTGGTCGCGAGACCTGACAGCCCTCCGGGTCGGCTCGGAGCAGGGACGGTTCACCACATCGCCTTTCGGGTTCTCGACGATTCTCAACAGTCTGCCTGGCGAGAAAAACTGATCGGCCTCGGCTATGATGTCAGCGGGATCATGGACCGTGTCTATTTTCATTCGATCTATTTCCGGGAACCCGGTGGTGTGCTTTTTGAAATTGCCACCGATTCGCCAGGTTTTTTAAGAGATGAAACGCCGGATGAACTCGGCAACACCCTGCGCCTCCCTCCGTGGCTGGAACCAGCCCGCGTCCAGATCGAGGAAACCCTTCCGAAGATCACGCTCCCGCAACCGTAGGCCTCGCGTTATTGGATCTGTCCCCATGTTGGGGGACAGGACAAATGTTGCGATGCTATCGGACCTGTCCCCCAATGCAATTGGCTTTAACCTTGGGTCTAGCTCTATATACGGACCGAGGGCCTGCCAAAGGGGCACCGGGTTTCAACCCTGGGAACCCTCAAAATAAACCTACGTAGGCCAGCCGTCCCGGCTTGCTCCGGGAGCCTTCATTTTGAGGACAGGTCACATATCAAGCTATCAAGCTCGATAGCGAGAAGATCTAAGGTCCTCGACATTGGACCTGTCCCCAATTCCCGAGGAAGTTGCTGTGGAGAAGCAAATAAACGGTTCGCCCTGAAAGCTGAAAGGGCGAGGGATCGATTTCTGGGGACAGGTCAAAAGTAGGTAAACCCGTCCCGGTTTACTCGGTCCCGGAAGAGGTAAAGCGGGACGCATTACGTACACTATATAAACCGTCCGGTCTGCCGGTATTTGCCGTATCGATCTATCGATCTGACCCCGCCGAAGCCTGGTGCTATCGGACCTGTCCCCCAATGCAATTGGCTTTAACCCGCGATCTAGGGTCTAGCTCTATCTATGTATGGACCGAGGGCCTGCCCCGAAGCCGAAGGGGCTGAACTCACCCCACGGTTCAACCCCATAAGCGCTAACTTAATCAAAGCCTCGACGCCGAATGTATTTCGTCCCGGAGGGACAGCATGATCGTAGCCTGGCACGAAGTGCCTGGGACTGCGCCACCCCTCGAAAGAACCGTCCCGTAGGGTACGGTATGATTCGTGCAGGTGCGCACCGATTCGAAGATTGGAGGGAGGAAATTTCGAATGCGGTATCGGTGAGCAGAATAGAAATGATCCCTAAATACATTGGCGGCGTCTTAGACCATGTTCGTCACCTTGTTACCCTGCTACCTGTGGGATCAGCTCCGCCCGATCATACCGTACCCTACGGGACGGTTCCTTCGAGGGACGCTTTCCCAGGCACTTCGTGCCTGGCTACGATCAGCCTGTCCCTCCGGGACAAAAGGACAAAAGCCATTCGTCCGTCGGACGGCATCCCATTAAGTTAGCGCCTATGGGGTTCAACCTTGGGGACCCTCAAGATAAACGCTTCGCCCTGAAGCTGAAGGGGCGAGAGATGCGCGGTACCGGATGAAACTCGCAACCTATGCCCGCACAAAAGTGAGAGTGCGCAATTGGGGACAGGTCCGATGTTTGTCGACAACCGATCTGGTCCAGCCGAAATCTCATCCTATTGGACAATTGGACCCTTGGACCTGTCCCCAATTCAATTGGTCGCCTGGCTCGGAACGGGAAGATCGATTCTGGGGACAGGTCAAAAGTAGGTAAACCCGTCCCGGTTACTCGGTCTCGGAAGAGGTAAAGCGGGACGCATTACGTACAATTGTGCGACAATTGGACCATCGGACCCCACTTCCGCCTTGTTAGGACGTTCGATCTGGCGCCCCCTTCATCAGGGCGCGTTGCTCTCGTGGACGATTCCCAGGGTTGAAAACCTGGGGCTGAGACCTGCAGCCCTTCGGGCACAAACAAAGGCCTCCGCCCAAGATTGTGGCCCACAGCCCTTTTTTCGGAGCAAAATTATCCGAAGCCTCATCTTTGCGCCATTCGGACCTGTCCCCAAGGTTGGCTGGGGGACCCGCTTTGCAACCCTGCTCAGTGGTTGGTAAGTTGGAGCGTCTCGCTTTACCTCATCGGGTTCTTGGGAGCGGCGGGGAACGGGACGATTTGTCAACCGAGGCGAGGAAATCTGTGATTTCAAATTTAGGAATTCAGGTTAATTCCTGGAAGGAACTCGCCGCGATGGTAGCATCAAGGATGTGACGTTCTTCTGGAGGGAATTATCCAGCGGAACCACAGAATTGCATCCTGCAATGAATTACCGCCCCACCAAGCGTTTGCGATTTTGAGATGGCAGACAGTTTATTCGCGTAGAGGCACTTTTTTGATAGAGAAAAAGAAAGGTATACGAAAATGACGGCAGCACTCCAATCACTTACCGATCGCCCCGGATGGAAGGCCCTCGAATCTCATTATCAGCAGATCCGAGAGCTCCATCTTCGACAGCTCTTTGCTGATGACCCCAAGCGCGGCGAGCGCTTGACCACGGAGGCAGTCGGCCTCTTTCTCGATTACTCGAAGAATCGCGTTACCGACGAAACGCTAAAACTCCTGCTACAGGTGGCTGAAGAATGCGGTCTCCGGGAGCGAATCGACGCCATGTTTCGAGGCGAGAAGATCAATATCACGGAAAATCGTGCAGTCTTGCACGTGGCGCTCCGGGCACCAAAGGGGACCTCGATTGTTGTCGATGGTGAGGACGTCGTCCCTCAGGTGCATGCGGTGCTCGACAAGATGGCCGAATTTTCCAATCGGATCCGAAGCGGCACCTGGAAGGGCCACACCGGCAAAAGCATTCGCAATGTGATCAACATCGGCATCGGAGGTTCCGACCTCGGACCGGTGATGGCTTACGAGGCGCTTAAGCACTACAGCGAGCGCGCATTGAACTTCCGGTTCGTCTCCAACGTCGATGGGACCGACTTCGCTGAAGCCGTCCATGATCTCGATCCGTCGGAAACCCTTTTCATCATCTCTTCAAAGACCTTCACCACCTTGGAGACCATGACCAATGCGCACAGCGCGCGTGACTGGTCCCTCCAAGGACTTGGTGGCGACGAAAAGGCGGTGGCCAAACATTTCGTCGCCGTCTCCACCAATGCGGCGAAGGTGTCCGAGTTCGGTATCGATACGGCTAACATGTTCGGCTTCTGGGATTGGGTAGGCGGACGTTATTCGATGGATTCTGCGATCGGGCTTTCGACCATGCTGGCCGTGGGGCCGGATAATTTCCGGGCTCTGCTCGATGGTTTTCACGAAATGGACGAACACTTCCGTACCGCACCATTCGAGAAAAACCTGCCCATCCTCCTGGGCCTGCTCGCCCTCTGGTATAACGATTTTTTCGAGGCCGAAACGGTTGCGGTGCTGCCCTATGAACAGTATTTGAAACGATTCCCGGCGTATCTGCAGCAGTTGACGATGGAAAGTAACGGTAAGCACGTGACGCTCGAGGGTACTAAAGTCAATTATTCGACGGGACCGATCTATTGGGGGGAGCCGGGAACAAATGGTCAGCATTCCTTCTACCAGCTGATTCACCAGGGAACGCGGCTGATCCCGTGTGACTTCATCGCCTTTGCCGAAACTCTCAATCCGCTGGGACGGCACCATGATATGCTGTTGGCGAACGTTTTTGCCCAGACCGAGGCGCTCGCCTTCGGCAAGACGCCAGAGGAAGTCAAGGCCGAGGGGACCGCGGATTGGCTCGTTCCTCATCGTGTTTTCGAGGGCAACCGTCCGTCAAACACCATCCTCGCTCAGCGGCTCACACCCCAAATTCTGGGCAAATTGATCGCCCTCTATGAGCACAGTGTTTTTACCCAAGGTATTGTTTGGAATATCGACTCGTTCGATCAGTGGGGTGTGGAATTGGGTAAGGTATTGGCGCAGCGCATCGTGCCGGAATTAGAATCCTCGGCCGAACCTTCCTTGAAGCATGACAGCTCCACGAACAATTTGATCCGCCGCTACCGTCATCTAAAGGAAAAGACCGTCTAAACATGCGAGAGATCACCAAAAGAACCCGGGGCCGAGACAGCTCATCGGGACCGGAAATTCGTCGACACCTTTGAGAAAGCGAAAGGAAACCAATAATGCAGCTCGGAATGATCGGATTAGGAAGAATGGGTGCCAACATGGTACGCCGGCTTTTAAAGGCGGGGCACCAAGGTGTGGTCTTTGACGTCTCCCCGAAAGCGGTGGAGGAACTGGTCCAGGAGAAAGCGGCGGGCGCCTCCTCGCTGGCGGATCTCGTCGAGAAACTTGAAAAACCACGGGCTCTCTGGTTGATGGTGCCCGCTGCGATCGTCGACAAGACCATCGCGGATTTGGTGCCGTTGTTAGAGCCGGGCGACATCCTGATTGATGGCGGCAACTCCTACTACGTCGACGATATTCGGCGAGCCAAGGAACTTGCGGCAAAATTCATCCATTATGTCGACGTAGGGACCAGTGGCGGCGTCTGGGGTCTGGAACGTGGCTATTGCATGATGATTGGCGGCGAGCCCGCGATCGTAAGCCATTTGGATCCGATCTTCGCCACGTTGGCGCCGGGGATCGGTGACATCCCACGTACCCCGGGACGCGACAAACTCGGCACCACCTCCGAGCTAGGCTACCTGCACTGCGGCCCCAATGGTGCTGGTCACTTCGTCAAAATGGTCCACAACGGCATTGAGTACGGAATTATGGCCGCCTATGCCGAGGGGGTGGGGGTCTTGAAGGCTGCTAACATTGGGAAACAAGAGCATGCCATCGACGCGGAGACGACGCCATTGCGCGACCCGGATCATTACCAGTATGACCTCGATCTTGGAAACATTGCTGAAGTCTGGCGCCGTGGCAGTGTAATCGCTTCCTGGTTGCTCGACCTGACCGCGATTTCACTCGCCCAGGACCCCGCCCTCTCTGGATTCGCGGGAAAAGTCTCGGATTCTGGCGAAGGACGCTGGACCATCAAAGCTGCCATCGACGAAGGGGTGCCGGTCCCGGTACTCACCACGGCTCTGTACGAACGGTTCAGTTCGCGCGGAGAGTCAGATTTCCAAGACAAACTTCTCTCGGCCATGCGGTTCCAATTTGGCGGTCACGTGGAAAAATCCACCAAAAAATAAGGAACAAAAGATGGCTCTTCCTCATTCGGATGCGCTGGTCTTCCTGGGCGCCACTGGAGATCTAGCTTACAAAAAGATCTTCCCGGCACTCCAGGCAATGATTAAGCGCGGGCATCTGACCGTGCCGGTGATCGGCGTGGCGAAAGCCGGTTGGAACCTTGATCAACTGAAGGCCAGGGCCCGCGACAGCGTGGAAAAACATGGAGGCCTCGATGCTCCGTCTTTTGAAAAGTTGTGCGGTTTGCTGCGCTATGTAGACGGCGATTACAATGATGCGGCGACTTTTCAAGCGATTCGTAAAGAGCTTGGCTCGGCCGAGCGGCCCGCTTATTATCTTGCCATCCCGCCCGTCTTATTCGGATTGGTGGTAGAACAACTGGCCAAGTCGGGTTGCACTAGTGGAGCTAGAGTGGTCGTCGAAAAGCCTTTCGGTCGGGATCTCGCTTCAGCCCAGGAACTCAACCGGATTCTCCTCGGTACGTTTGACGAAAGTAGAATCTTTCGCATTGACCATTACTTGGGAAAGCGGCCAGTGCATAACATGCTTTTCTTCCGTTTCGCCAATGCGCTTTTAGAACCGTTTTGGAACCGGAGTCATATCGAAAGCGTGCAGATCACGATGGCGGAGGATTTTGGAGTCCAGGGTCGGGGCGCCTTCTACGAGGAAACGGGGACGATGCGGGACGTGGTCCAAAATCATCTCTTTCAGGTGTTAGCAAACGTCGCCATGGAACCCCCTCCCAGAACCGATAGCGAATCAATTCGGGATGAGAAGGTCAAAGTGCTCAAGGCGATCCCGCCACTAGAAGCTAAGAATCTGGTGCGTGGCCAGTTCCGCGGTTATCGAAACGAAAAAGGGGTGGCGCCGGATTCCAAAGTGGAAACCTTTGCCGCGTTGGAGTTAGAAATTGATTCCTGGCGCTGGAAGGGCGTGCCGTTCTACATCCGAGCCGGAAAATGTCTGCCGGTGACCTGTGCAGAAATCATCGTTCGTTTCCGTCAACCTCCGACGATGTATTCGGAGTTTAATCTGCAGGCGAACTATTTTCGGTTCCGGATCAGCCCTGAGGTCACCTCGGCCTTTGGAATGAACACCATCGCGCCGGGCGAGGATACGGTCATCCAAACGGACGAGATGGTGGTCAGTCGGCACCCTCGCGCGGATGAAATGGACGCTTATGAGCGCGTTTTGGGAGACGCCATGGCCGGCGACCCGACGCTGTTCGCCCGCGAAGACTACGTCGAAGAGGCTTGGCGAATCGTCGATCCCGTGCTCAAGGCAGGCACCCCGGTGACTGAATACGATCCGCATACTTGGGGTCCGAGCGAAGTTGATCAAAAAGTCGCCCCGCCTGGAGGTTGGCAGAACCCGATTATCGAGCCCTAGTTTAGAGAGGAAACTGCTCATGAAGATCGAAATATTCGCAGACGCCGAAAAGGTAGCTCAGGAGGCTGCCACCTTCATCGCCGCGGAGGCGCGCGCGGCAGTCGCCGAGCGCGGGCGCTTTATTTTCGCGGTCAGTGGCGGGCACACCCCCTGGGTCATGTTAAGCGCTTTGGCCAAAGAGGAGGTCCCTTGGGAGAACGTGCATTTGGTGCAAGTCGACGAGCGGGTCGCGCCGCCAGGAGACCCCGACCGCAATTTGACGCATTTACGCGAAAGTCTTCTCGAACATGCCCAGTTGCCGCAAGAACAAATCTACGCCATGCCGGTTGAACTGGCCGACTTGGAAGCAGCCGCCAAACAGTACGCCGCGGAACTGGTGAAGATTGCCGGTTCGCCCCCGATACTGGATCTCGTCCACCTTGGGTTAGGTCCCGACGGGCACACGGCCTCTCTGATCCCTGGAGACCCAGTACTTCAGGTGACGGATCTGAACGTTGCTCCGACCGGCATCTATCAAGGGAGACGCCGGCTCACCCTGACCTATCCAACGCTCAATCGTGCCCGGCGTATTCTTTGGCTGATCACCGGGGGTGACAAAATCGGCATGCTGGCCCGTCTTCAGAAAGGTGATATTTCCATACCCGCCGGGCGGGTAAATTCGAACCATGCCTGGTTGATGGCCGACCGGGCGGCAGCCGGAGAAAAAACTTAGCCCGAAGTTTCCTTCGGTAGCCCG
>CAWEGF010000029.1:0-47170 GCA_963808535.1 uncultured Verrucomicrobiae bacterium
ATTCAGGTTAATTCCTGGAAGGAACTCGCCGCGATGGTAGCATCAAGGATGTGACGTTCTTCTGGAGGGAATTATCCAGCGGAACCACAGAATTGCATCCTGCAATGAATTACCGCCCCACCAAGTGTTTGCGATTTTGAGATGGCAGACAGTTTACTCGCGTAGAGGCACTTTTTTGATAGAGAAAAGGAAAGGTATACGAAAATGACGGCAGCAATCCAATCACTTACCGATCGCCCCGGATGGAAGGCTCTCGAATCTCATTATCAGAAGATCCGAGAACTCCATCTTCGACAGCTCTTTGCTGATGACCCCAAGCGCGGCGAGCGCTTGACCACGGAGGCAGTCGGCCTCTTTCTCGATTACTCGAAGAATCGCGTCACCGACGAAACGCTAAAACTCCTGCTGCAACTGGCTGAAGAATGCGGTCTTCGGGAGCGAATCGACGCCATGTTTCGAGGCGAGAAAATCAATATCACGGAAAATCGTGCTGTCTTGCACGTGGCGCTCCGGGCACCGAAGGGGACTTCGATTGTTGTCGATGGTGAGGACGTCGTCCCTCAGGTGCATGCGGTGCTCGACAAGATGGCTGAATTTTCCAATCGGATCCGAAGCGGCACCTGGAAGGGCCACACCGGCAAAAGCATTCGCAACGTGATCAACATCGGCATCGGAGGGTCCGACCTCGGGCCAGTGATGGCTTACGAGGCGCTTAAACACTACAGCGAACGCGCGCTGAACTTCCGGTTCGTCTCCAACGTCGATGGGACCGACTTCGCTGAAGCCGTCCATGATCTCGATCCGTCGGAAACCCTTTTCATCATCTCTTCAAAGACCTTCACCACCTTGGAGACCATGACCAATGCGCACAGCGCGCGTGACTGGTCCCTCAAAGGACTTGGTGGCGACGAAAAGGCGGTGGCCAAACATTTCGTCGCCGTCTCGACCAATGCGGCGAAGGTGTCCGAGTTCGGTATCGATACGGCTAACATGTTCGGCTTCTGGGATTGGGTGGGCGGACGTTATTCGATGGATTCTGCGATCGGGCTTTCGACCATGCTGGCCGTGGGGCCGGATAATTTCCGGGCTCTGCTCGACGGTTTTCACGAAATGGACGAACACTTCCGTACCGCACCATTCGAGAAAAACCTCCCCATCCTCCTGGGCCTCCTCGCCCTCTGGTACAACGATTTTTTCGAGGCCGAAACGGTTGCGGTGCTGCCCTATGAACAATATTTGAAACGATTCCCGGCGTATCTGCAGCAGTTGACGATGGAAAGTAACGGTAAGCACGTGACGCTCGAGGGTACTAAAGTCAATTATTCGACGGGACCGATCTATTGGGGGGAGCCGGGAACAAATGGCCAGCATTCCTTCTACCAGCTGATTCACCAGGGAACGCGGCTGATCCCGTGTGACTTCATCGCCTTTGCCGAAACTCTTAATCCGCTGGGACGGCATCATGATATGTTGTTGGCGAACGTTTTTGCCCAGACCGAGGCGCTCGCCTTCGGCAAGACGCCAGAGGAAGTCAAGGCCGAGGGGACCGCGGATTGGCTCGTTCCTCATCGTGTTTTCGAGGGCAACCGTCCGTCAAACACCATCCTCGCTCAGCGGCTCACACCCCAAATTCTGGGCAAATTGATCGCCCTTTATGAGCACAGTGTTTTTACCCAAGGCATTGTCTGGGATATCGACTCGTTCGATCAGTGGGGCGTGGAATTGGGTAAGGTACTGGCGCAACGCATCGTACCGGAATTAGAATCCTCGACAGAACCTTCCTTGAAGCATGACAGCTCCACGAACAATTTGATCCGCCGCTACCGTCATCTAAAGGAAAAGACCGTATAGAAATGCGAGAGATCACGAAACGAAGCCGGGGCCGAGACAGCTCATCGGGACCGGAAATTCGTCGACACCTTTGAGAAAGCGAAAGGAAACCAATAATGCAGCTCGGAATGATCGGATTAGGAAGAATGGGTGCCAACATGGTACGCCGGCTTTTAAAGGCGGGGCACCAAGGCGTGGTCTTTGACGTCTCCCCGAAAGCGGTGGAGGAACTGGTCCAGGAGAAAGCGGCGGGCGCCTCCTCGCTGGCGGATCTCGTCGAGAAACTTGAAAAACCACGGGCTCTCTGGTTGATGGTGCCCGCTGCGATCGTCGACAAGACCATCGCGGATCTGGTGCCGTTGTTAGAGCCGGGCGACATCCTGATTGATGGCGGCAACTCCTACTACGTCGACGACATTCGGCGAGCCAAGGAACTTGCGGCAAAATTCATCCATTATGTCGACGTAGGAACCAGTGGCGGCGTCTGGGGTCTGGAACGTGGCTATTGCATGATGATTGGCGGCGAGCCCGCGATCGTAAGCCATTTGGATCCGATCTTCGCCTCTTTGGCGCCGGGCATCGGCGACATCCCACGCACCCCGGGACGCGAGAAACTCGGCACTACCTCCGAGCTAGGCTACCTGCACTGCGGCCCCAATGGTGCCGGTCACTTCGTCAAAATGGTCCACAACGGCATCGAGTACGGAATTATGGCCGCTTATGCCGAGGGGGTAGGGGTCTTGAAGGCTGCTAACATTGGGAAACAAGAGCATGCCATCGACGCGGAGACGACGCCTTTGCGTGATCCGGATCATTACCAGTACGACCTCGATCTCGGAAACATTGCCGAAGTCTGGCGCCGCGGCAGTGTAATCGCTTCCTGGTTGCTCGACCTGACCGCGATTTCGCTCGCTCAGGACCCCGCCCTCTCCGGATTCGCGGGAAAAGTCTCGGACTCGGGCGAAGGGCGCTGGACCATCAAAGCTGCCATCGACGAAGGCGTGCCGGTCCCGGTGCTCACGACGGCTCTCTACGAACGGTTCAGTTCGCGCGGAGAGTCAGATTTCCAGGACAAACTTCTCTCGGCCATGCGGTTCCAATTTGGCGGTCACGTGGAAAAATCCACCAAGAAATAAGGAACAAAAGATGGCTCTTCCTCATTCGGATGCGCTGGTATTCCTGGGCGCCACTGGAGATCTAGCTTACAAAAAGATCTTCCCGGCACTGCAGGCAATGATTAAGCGCGGGCATCTGACCGTGCCGGTGATCGGGGTGGCGAAAGCCGGTTGGAACCTCGATCAACTGAAGGCCAGGGCCCGAGACAGCGTGGAAAAACATGGAGGCCTCGATGCTCCGTCCTTTGAAAAATTGTGCGGTTTGCTGCGCTATGTAGACGGCGATTACAATGATGCGGCGACCTTTCAAGCGATTCGCAAAGAGCTTGGCTCGGCCCAGCGGCCCGCTTATTACCTCGCTATTCCGCCCGTCTTATTTGGATTGGTGGTAGAACAACTGGCCAAGTCGGGTTGTACCAATGGAGCTCGAGTGGTCGTGGAAAAGCCCTTCGGCCGGGATCTCGCTTCAGCCCAGGAACTCAACCGCATTCTGCTCGGTACGTTTGACGAAAATAGAATCTTTCGAATTGATCATTACCTGGGAAAACGGCCGGTGCATAACATGCTTTTCTTCCGTTTCGCCAATGCGCTTCTGGAACCGTTTTGGAACCGGAGTCATATCGAAAGCGTGCAGATCACGATGGCGGAAGATTTCGGAGTCCAGGGTCGGGGCGCTTTCTACGAGGAAACAGGAACGATGCGGGACGTGGTCCAAAATCATCTCTTTCAGGTGTTGGCAAACGTGGCCATGGAACCTCCTCCCAGAACCGACAGCGAGTCAATTCGGGACGAGAAGGTCAAAGTGCTCAAAGCGATCCCGCCACTAGAAGCTAAAAATCTGGTACGCGGCCAGTTCCGAGGTTATCGAAACGAGAAAGGGGTGGCGCCGGATTCAAAAGTGGAAACCTTTGCCGCGTTGGAATTAGAAATTGATTCCTGGCGCTGGAAGGGCGTGCCTTTCTACATCCGAGCCGGAAAATGCCTGCCGGTGACTTGTGCAGAAATCGTCGTTCGATTCCGTCAACCCCCGACGATGTATTCGGAGTTTAATCTGCAGGCGAACTATTTTCGGTTTCGGATCAGCCCCGAGGTCACCTCGGCCTTTGGAATGAACACCATCGCCCCGGGCGAGGATACGGTCATCCAAACGGACGAGATGGTGGTCAGTCGGCACCCTCGCGCGGATGAAATGGACGCTTATGAGCGCGTTTTGGGAGACGCCATGGCCGGCGACCCGACGCTGTTCGCCCGCGAAGACTACGTCGAAGAGGCCTGGCGAATCGTCGATCCCGTGCTCAAGGCGGGCACTCCGGTGACTGAATACGATCCGCATACTTGGGGTCCGAGCGAAGTTGATCAAAAAGTCGTCCCCCCTGGAGGCTGGCAGAACCCGATTGTCGATTCCTAGTTAACAAAGGAAACTTCTCATGAAGATCGAAATATTCGCAGACGCCGAAAAGGTAGCTCAGGAGGCTGCCGCCTTCATCGCCGCGGAGGCGCGCGCGGCAGTCGCCGAGCGCGGGCGCTTTATTTTCGCGGTCAGTGGTGGGCACACCCCCTGGGTCATGTTAAGCGCTTTAGCCAAAGAAGAGGTCCCTTGGGAGAAGGTGCATTTGGTGCAAGTCGACGAGCGGGTCGCGCCGCCAGGAGACCCCGACCGCAATTTGACCCATTTACGCGAAAGCCTTCTCGAACATGCCCGGTTGCCGCAAGAACAAATCTACGCTATGCCGGTAGAACTAGCCGACCTGGAAGCAGCCGCCAAACAGTACGCCGCGGAACTGGTGAAGATTGCCGGTTCGCCCCCGGTACTGGATCTCGTCCACCTTGGGCTAGGTCCCGACGGGCACACCGCCTCTCTGATCCCTGGAGACCCAGTACTTCAGGTGGCGGACCGAGATGTTGCTTCGACCGGCATCTATCAAGGGAGACGCCGGCTCACCCTGACCTATCCAACCCTCAATCGTGCCCGGCGTATTCTTTGGCTGATCACCGGGGGTGACAAAATCGGCATGCTGGCCCGTCTTCAGAAAGGTGATATTTCCATACCTGCCGGGCGGGTAAATTCGAACCATGCCTGGTTGATGGCCGACCGGGCGGCAGCCGGAGAAAAAATTTAGCCCGAAGTTTCCTTCGGTAGCCCGTTTGCTGCCGCAAACGGGCCATCGAAATGAGCCCGATGCCCACCGCCCGCTGCGCATGAGATGGGGTTTGTCCCATCCCACGCGCCGTTTTCACTCTACTGGGACGGGAGTGAAGACTACGTCGACCCAGTAGTTGCTGAACAAGTAACTGCTCGATGGGAAGCTGCTGGAGTTTCCGTAAGTATAAACACCGTTCCCACCAAACCCCCAGCCGGCTGGGGCCGTGAGCGGCCCGTTGCTCTGCGTAGAGGTGAAGTAATTGTCGTCTTCCGAATAGTTGCCGTCGGTGTGGTAGGAGACGATATAGGTTGTTCCAGGTGCGATGTCTACTGGTGTTGAGAGATCAACCTGCTGCCAACCGCTGTCAGTTTCACTGGTGAAGGTGGCACTGGCTAACAGCGTGCCTGACGCGGTCCAAAGATTTCCCACGTGCCGACCGTCGTTCTGCGGCCCCTTGTAGAATCGGATGCTGGTGACCGAACCGGCGACGGAGGTGCGGAACTTCATTCCAAGTTCCACCGAATTCGGGTCATTGACTGTCACCTGGTCCGGTGAACCGCTGGTCCCAAACAGGCTCACCTCCCACTTGGCGTCGGATTGGGAGTAGGGTCCGGAGTCGGGATTGGGGTCGGAGTAGGTTCCGGTGTCGGGGTCGGAGTCGGGTTTGGAGTAGGTTTCGGAGTTGGGGTCGGAGTAGGTTCTGGTGTCGGGTTTGGAGTAGGTTTCGGAGTTGGAGTAGGAGTCGGAGCGGGGGTCGGAACTGGGGTGGGCGTCGGACTTGGGGAACCGGTCGCGTATTGGTAGGCCCCGATATACCAGGGATTGCCCCTGGTATTACCAAGGAGATCCTTGTTAAGCAAACCGTTCAGAGAAAGAACTATTCCGTCCTGGAACAGAGACTGCATCGCCGCCGTCAGTCGGAAGTCACCGATCGTCCCAACCGGTTGGGTGTTGGCGGGAAGGCTGACAAAAGGGTTGCCGGTAAAGGTGAATGAATTTGCCTCATTGGAGTTCCAGGAGCTTCCTTGGAGAGTGGTGTAGTTGTAGGCATTGAAATCGCTGATCACTCCGCTCCCTTGGAAGTCGTTAGTTACATTGTAGAAGATGTTGTTATAAACATATGATAGTCCCGCCATGGTCGCATTGTTAGTGCTTACCCATGCTTGATTGCTGGGGCTGGAGCTCATGAACACATTGTTATAGATGTACATGGGACCATAGACTGATCCGCTGGCGGCCTTAGTGCAGATAAGCCAATATTGTGAATTGTAGTAGACGTTCCCGTAAAAAGAGAAATTGGTCGCCCCTCCATATTCGAAGAAGACTCCATCATTGGGACTATTGTTGATCTGATTGTATCTCCAAATGCAATTCGTACTCGGGTAAGAATACTGAATGTCTTCGTGCTGTTGGCCGTCATTGTCGGTATCGGCAATGTAGCAATACTCGATAACACGCCGTTCCAGGCCGCCGCGCGAACCGCTTCTCCGGTGCCGACAATGGAGATGCCATGAAATGTACAATTGGTCACCGCGTGGGCCGAGTTGCAGATATTGATTCCGCTAATTCCTCCGCCTCCGGAATTCGAAGTGTAAGGCCCAATCAAGGAAACGTTTCGGACAATGATGTTACTGATGGGCCCGGATTCCGCCCCATCAATTCCATCGCCACCGCTTGAGGCGTTTATCGAGACGGTGATTCCAGCGTTGGAAACTCCTTGAGATCCTACCGTGGCGACGTATGGGTTCCGGCCATCGACCGTAACATAGCTGCCAGATGGGAAGTCAATGGAGCCTCCCGAGAAGGCGACCGTCGAATCAAATGAGGCCGACCATCCTGCCGCGGCCACGGGAGCCGCGTCAGCCTTGGTTACTCGATAAATAAGAATGGGATTTCCGGGGCTGCCACTGCCACCCACTCTCAAACCGCCCGAATAGCTGCCACCGGCTAGCCAGACGGTGTCACCGGCGGCGATCCGAGACCAATCGATGCTAGATGGAGACCAGGCATTGTTCCAATCAGAGCCGGTTTTTGAGCCAACCGAGCTGGGCCGCACATACCAATTGTTCGCCAAGAGGGTAAATGGGTAGAGAAGAAGCGCTATAAATAGATGTTTCATTATGAAGGTCCTGAGAGTCGACCGCTATCCGATTGGGGTTGCCATTTTCACCCAGCGTGATGCCGAGCCATGCCGCCTAAGCCGAGTGCGCAAAGAAGCGGCCGGCAAGATCTGCCAGCTCTGGTGCTCTTTGCGGACCATCCAAAAAAATGGTTCCTGGGTCCGAGCCTCGGTCTTTTCCATAAGACCGAAGCCCAGATTTTGGACGCCCATTTTGGTTATCGGGCCGCGTTTCTCCAAAAATTCGTCAGTGTTTTGCAGACGATCCTTGTCCGGCCAGAGACGGTGAACTCCTAAGTTTTTGGAAAACATGGGAGCCGTCCTAAGTCATGATAGGGCGTTGTGCAAGACTTAAAAACGCTTATTTCTAGGTTTTTCGACTTAAATCAGGACATTATCTATGTGAAGTGACACATAAAAGTACAGAAATAGGTCATCACAGTATTTTGCAGTCTGGTAGAACTCAATTCAATGCAGTGCTGCCCCTTCCGAGAAGGATGTAAAAGAATGTTTCAGCCCACCGCAAATTTACCTTTCCCAAACGGTGGTGTGCAGCGTGACACTTGCGACCCAGATGACATCTGAGTGGGAGAAGCTAGCAGCTTTGGACGCTCTTAAACCACCGGGAGGCCAAAGCAATGAGCCAAGGATAACATCCTAAAGACCGTGTCGAGCGAGGGTGTCGCCGCCGCCAATTTTCTTACCCCAGCCTTTTGGTTCCTCTGATCCACCCCCGAAAGGGTAATGGCCAGTAGAGCGCAACAATCCTATGATCTGGCCATGCAAACTTCCACCAGCCCTCTCGTGGAGCTTTATGAAAAACGGATGAGGCGATTTAACCTGACGGTCATCTTAGCGGCCATGGTGAGCTTGGTGCTCGCCTTCCTTCTTATCCTAACCGCTTGAACTGATGTTCGCTCTCGCCGGCAGCAGGGAACCAGGCGTTGACCTCGCATCAGACTGTTGCCTTAAGCGTTGGCGGACTTTTCTGCCGGTGGGGATGCGCCATGTTTCGTTTATCTCATTCACTGGTTGCTCCAGCGCTTGGGCACGACCGCCATTTCAGGCCGCAGATCAAACGGCTGAAACCTGGCCGGTTCGGGCACGAAGCTCGAGTGATCGGTCTTGTATTCGATCGCGCTTAGCAAAGGTCGCAGGCAGCGCGTTTTAAAACAGCTTCTGCGAGGACCGCGAAAGGAACCGCCGGGCGTAAGCCCAAAATCCCGAAGCATACCCCCCATTTCCGCGCGCAAAAGAGTCCAGTCGCCTTGGTGCGACAATCGTTTGAGCCGCTGGCGATAGTGATAGGGAAGCGTTAAAAAAAGCCTCCGGATATTTCCTGCATGCCGATGCTTTTCAAACTGCACTAAAAGTGCCGCGACATGGCCTCGCATGTATTGGTGCATTTGGCTTTGGAAGGCTTCCCGACCAGCGCGATGGGTGTGCCAAACAACCGCTCGCGGTTCGTACTTAACCATCATTCCGGCAGCAAGGATTCGATACCAAAACTCAGAGTCCTCGCTGCATCCTGCGGCTCCCGCGCCCAGACGCTCGTCGAAAACCCCAATCCTGCTGAAAACTTCTCGGCGGAAGGCCATATTCGCGCCTGCCCCGATCCGCCAGACGGGAACTCCTTTCGCAAGCGTGCTCTTGAAGAAAAAAGAGTCAAAAATGATCGGACGATACCCGCCGTTAAAGCCGCCGAAGTCGAACTCGAAGCGAATCTGCGACTCGGTTTCCAATTTTTCTGCGAGTACAAGTCCAGTCATCCCAAAGACGCCCTCCTGTGAGAGAGCTTGCCGAACTCCAAGCAACCAACCGGGATGGACCACGGTATCATCGTCGGTAAAGGCGATGATTTCGCCGGAAGAACGCCAAATGCCGCGGTTGCGCGCGCGGCTGAGCCCAGCGATGGGTTCTGGGCAATAGATTACTCCCGCAAATGCCTTTACCACTTCAAATGTGCTTCGGCCTTCAGGTTCGTTATCGACTACAACTATTTCTGTCGGGCCCGGATTTAGACATTGGAGAGCGGTGAGGCAACGGCTTAAGTGTTCAGGTCGCCCTCGGGTGCACACCAGCACTGAGATCGAACCGCTAACGCGGGGGACTTTGATCACCAGATTCTCCAACGGCTGGTGGAGAGCGACCAGCGATTCGAGCTTGGGGGGACGATGGAAAGAAGAGTGCTGTCGTGCGAGGGCCAAAGTTGGCAGTTCTGCCTTAAAACCATCTTCCAGGAGGTAGTTTCCCACCGCGGAGGCAATCGCCTTGGTAATTCTGCGGTGAAGATCGGCCTTATTTAGCGGAAACTCTTCTCTGAATATCCTGGTATCGCCGAGCGGGATATTGTTCCACCAGAAGACAAGATATGCCCCCGCGGCATTTTCAGGCATCCTCACGGGATGTAGTGGCTGATCGAGCCTCACCTGAATAATCTCCCATCGATCAGAAAGGCTACCTCGAGTTCTGTCCGAAGCACCGGGACCGGTCTCTGGGCCGAGCAAGATTTCGATTTTTGTTTCCTGGGAACTCACAGCGCTGTCTTCTCCAGTGCTTGATTTACCTGTGAAACCAACTGCTCAGGCGTACATCCCCCGGGAACCTCGATTCGGCGAAGCGCAACGGGTCGTCTCCCGGGCGGTTGATCCCCGGCTCGCAGGTGAACGCCGCCCGGAATCCCAGGTCCGCAACGACCTGCCGGACGAATTCGTTCACCAAGCCATACGGGTAGGCCAGTGTCGTGACCGGCGTTCCGAGGCCTTCTTCCAGGATTGCTCGGGCCCGCACGGTGTCGTCCGTTAATTCGCTTAAATACATCCCAGTCAAAGGCCGGTGCAACGACGAATGACAACCAAAATAGATACCCGCTTCTTGCAGCGCACGCACTTCATCCCATGAAAGCAATGAAGCGCTCTCGCCATATTGGGCATCCCAATCGGAGATGCCGCCGATGCGTTCCGCCACTAAAAAGACCGTTGCGGAGAAACCGTGGACACGCAGGAGAGGCATCGCGTCGGTGAGGAAATCCCGATACCCGTCGTCAAAAGTAAGGACGATCGGCTTTCCGGTGAGCGGTTCATCCTGCTCCATAGAGTGGATCAAGTCCTGTATGCCAATGGTTCGATAGCCAGCCCGGTAAAGGGCGATCAATTGGTCAGCAAAAAGCTTCGGCGTTACCCGGTAGCGTTCCAGCGCGAGCGGACCCTCGGCGGCAATCCGGTGGTACATCAGGATTGGAACGGCCCCGGCGCGTTCGGCTTGCGGCCTGACCGGCTTCCGGCCCGGCCACCGAGCTAAATTTTCGGCCACCGGAGTCAATTGTCCCATATGACCGGACTCGACCACTTCGGGGCGACCTGGCTGTTGACTCGTGGCGAGGCGCTGGTACAGCATGATACGGTAAAGAGGCGTCCGAAATTCCCTCTGCAAGGCGATTCCGGGCTGTGCGGCAATGCCATTGGCAATGGTTTCGGCCCCGAAAGTAAAATGCGGATCCCAAGCGAAACCGCTGCCCTCTGGATCATCGACCACCAGGCGCGCGTGAGTGGTAAGGAAAAAGCCGCCTGGGCGAACGTGGCCCAAAATGCGCTCAATCGCCGCCCTCAGGTCCTGGTCCCTGATATAGTAAAGTAGCTCGCTGCAAACGACCAAGTCGAATAGCCCCGCTACGACACTGGTGTTCAAATCCAGCCTCTGAAAAGTCACGTTACCAAGCTTAGAGCAGCGCTCTTTAGCTCTCGTCAGGGCGCGAGTGGAAATATCAACTGCGGTCAAATTGCCTATCCTCGACGCCAGGCGAAGGGTGAAATGTCCCTCGGCACACCCGATCTCGAGTGCGTTTGCGAAAACCCCTTCCGGCAATAAGGCTAGAGTCTGTTCGTATTTTACCGCCTCATATTCGCTGTCACAGCTCCAAGGATCAGGTAAGGCAAAAATCTTGTCCCAGGCCTCGGAACGTTGGGGCGGGTCGGCTTTTCCCGCGCGAATGCACGGCCGTCTGCGGCCGCGGTTTGGAGGCGCTCCTGCCGCTGTTCCTGGGATTCCCTGGCTTCGGGGCTGAGTCGAATAGCAAGCACCTGCGCTAGATTCGTTTTCACCAGATCAACGATTTCCCTTTTAAGCCGCCTTACTGCTCTCGACTTATCAAAGGGCTTTGTCTTTAGGATGGAGTACAGCAGGCGAAGCGTCCGGCGGCGCAAGAGGTTGCGAGCGGTTTGCCATCCAAGATGCACGCCTCGGGTGGGGGAGAGCGCGTGGCCTAACAAGGGGCGCGCATGGCGCCACGATGCCGCCTGAGCGATCCTTTGACCGCTCACTACCCCCATTCCAGGCAATTCCACTACTCCGATCGGCTCGCCTTTGAAGATTAGTCGACAGATAAGGCGGTCGGCTTCCGGAGGAAGGAAGACGTCACCGAAAGGTCTCCTTACCTCTACATCGACTCGATAGGTGCTCCCCACTAAAATCGGACTTTGCACATGGTCGGCTGATGCGATTTTCTCTTCGAGGAGTCTCAGGGTCGCAAATCCCAATGCCGGGGAGCGAGTACGAGCCTCCAACTTCGCCAGAAACACGCCAATGCGATTCTCCACCAGGCTCCAGAGAGCGGGCCAATCCATTTCGGATCGGTCGGCGGCAATCGGCAATTCCTCCAGGATGCATTCGGCGACTAAGGCGGCGGAGAGGCCAGGTGCAGGAGAAAGGTCCTGAATGTCCAGTAAGTCAAGGCCGTCGCGACCTGCTCCGATTTCCCGGGCCCGCACCAGATGATCATGTTGTAGAGCGCGAAATCCCGGCAGCCGGGGATGAATCCTTCCGGATGGGCACCCACAACCTCTCGAAGATGCGGATTCGCTCTGTGGGCGCGTTCTACGACTGTGCACGCATCCATCAGGCAGCGCCGGTTGTCCCGACTGGCGGAGTCAGAGCGGACGTAGTAAAAGGCCAATACTTCCGGCACCCGGCCGAAGCGCGCTCCGGTGCGGGCGACGCGTTGCCAAAAATCCCAATCCTCACAGGTGGTGAGCGAAGAATCGAAGCCCCCGACCCGAAGCGCCAAGTCACGACGCAAGACGCAGGCGTGGATGGCAAAGTGGCAATGGTAGGCGAAATGCGGAAACAAATCCGTGGCGTCGGAACCTAGTTGGGGCCGTCCAAGGGAGCCTGACGGCAAAACATACTGCCACCCACAGTGGATAGCATCCAGGCTAGGATTAACGCTTAGCGCGCCTGCCACTCGTTCTAGATAGATCGGGGCTACGCGGTCGTCACCATCTAGAAACAGGACAAAAGGGTAGCGCGTTTTTTCCAGTCCGCGGTTCCGTGCCGCGCTGACGCCCGACATCGGCTGATGTAGTACAGTAAACCGCGTGTCCCGCTCCGCCCAGCCCTTTGCGATCCCCGACGTTCCGTCCGTAGACCCGTCATCCACGATGATAGCTTCCCAGGAGGTATAAGTTTGGTGAAGTAGTGAGTCGAGGGTAGCTTCCAGGGTGGCGCTCGCGTTGTGCACAGGGACGATAATCGAAACGCCTGGCTGCTGCTGTGCGCTGCCACGGCGGTCCTGGGCCTGCATAGCGAGGGGCATGGTCCCGAATCTTCTCGTCACTCATGTAGGCAGATTTAGGCTTAGGCGCCGGCGAATCGCGGCGACACGTTTCAACGAGCGGGAGTATTCGCCACAAATCCCGATCATCGCCCCGCACAATTCGGCCAAATTCATCGACAGTTGCAACCCCTGCCGCCTGCGCAAGGCTTTTTTGAGTCGTGAAATCTGGTCGTCAAACCACCAGATCAGGAGGCGGCGGAATTGGCCGCGCTGGGAACGATCGTTGCGGCAGGTCTTACTTACAAAGGCCATTAGCCCTAGACCCCAAGTATAGTATTGATGTCGCAAAGCGGACAAAGACGCGCGATGCTCGTGGAAAACCATATAACTAGGTTCGTAGACCAGTACGTGTCCGGCTCGGATGGTCCGGTAAAAGATGTCAAGATCACCTCCGCCAGGGAGAGGAGCGCCAGTGTCGAGGGCTTCATCGAAGCCGCCCAGCGCATGCAGTACGTCACGACGAAACGCCATGTTACAACCCGTGCCAAAGATGCCGGGACCGCAAGGGTAGAGGGGATTACCGGGTAACACATGCCCAAATCGCTTCTTGTCGAAGCCGCGCCGGAAACCATTCCCATTTTCAAAGAGCACGCGGGCTGGCGTGTCCAGTTTGAGCGGCATCACTAGTCCGGTGAAGGCGGCGGCATCCGGATTTTCTCCCCACGCTTCACGCAAACCGGCAAACCATCCTGCGTCCACCACGATATCGTCGTCGAGATAAGCGATCAGCTCTCCGCTCGCTTCCATCCAGGCCAGGTTGCGGGCGAAGTCAAGGCCTGGACGCGGTTCCAGACAATAGCGCACGTCTTTAAACGCCTTGACGAGCTTGGCAGTCGCGTCGTCTGGAGGAGCGTTGTCAACCACGAGAATTTCAAAACCATGCCGATGCTGCAGCGGGAGAACCGAGCGCAGACAACGATCGAGACTCGCCACGCGAGCTCGAGTGCAGATCGCAACCGAGAGCGACGGAAGGGCGGCGTTTGGCCGCGCCAGGCCCAGCTCCTCACCGAGCGCTTCCTCAACGATTTTTGTTTTCAGCTCATTGCCAATCCAGAGACTTAGTTCTTCGGGTCTCCACCGCAGTTTGCCCTCGTTTTCGCGCATCAGAAAGCCGATCGGACGCCCTTGACGTCGTAATAGAAGGCCCGCCCCGGTCTCACCGGCGGAAAATTCTAAGGCCCGGAGGGGTTGCGTCACTTCGATCTCACTAAACCGGTAACGTATTGGAACGCGACTTATCCGTTGCATTTTGAGTCCGAAGTTGAAGCCGTAGAAACGCGAGAAAAGGCCTCCGGCAGTCAAAAGCTGACTACCGTGCCGCTCTCAACCACTCGCCCGGCGTCAAGCACGATTACTTTATCTGCATGTTCAACGGTGCTGATTCGGTGGGCGACAATTAAGACGGTCCGGCTCTTTCCGAATTGCTCAAGTGCGTCGCGAACGACATTTTCCGAGATGAGGTCCAGTGAGTTTGTCGCCTCGTCCAGAATCAAGATTTGCGGATCACGTATAAAGGCGCGAGCGAGGGTCAACCTTTGGCGCTGACCGCCGGAAAGCCGAAGACCGCCATCGCCCAGGATCGTTTCGAAACCATCTGGCAGATCTTGGATGAACTCCAAAGCGTGTGCTCGGCGAGCCGCTTCCACGACTTCCTCACGGGTGGCGTCGAGTTTTCCGTAGATGATATTTTCGGCAACGCTGGCATTGAAAAGATAAACGTCCTGGCTAACTACTGAGATCTGATTGCGCCACCATTTGACATTGAGCTCCGGCAAAGGGATTCCATCAATTAACAGTTGCCCGCCCGAAGGATCGTAAAAACGGCAGATCAGATTGATCAAGCTAGATTTGCCGGCGCCCGATGAACCGACAAACGCCGTGGTCTCACCTATCTTGATCGAACACGAGACCTCCTGGAGTGCCGATCGTTTTCCAGACTCATAGCTAAGGGAGACATTCGTGAGAACAATCTCGTTTTCTAGGGATTTCAGCGTCCTGGTGCCACTGCGCAGATACGGTTTATCGGCTTCATTAAGAAGGATGCTCACTTCCGTAACCGAACCTGAGAGGGCATCAAGTGCCACCCTGTTGGCGTCAAACTGTTTAATGCGCGGCTGCAGCCGATACAACAGGATAAGGAAAGTCAAGGAGACCGCCATTTGCCCCGGTACGCCCATCGCCATGACCACCAAGATACCGAGCAACAACGGCGCAGTAAGTATTTCAGACAACGGGGAAACCAGCGTTGAAAGCTTTTCCAACTTGAAAAAGACCTTACTGACTTCCCGCGAAGCCAGGTCAAATCGGTGCTGCTCGTAATCTTCACGTCCAAAGGCTCGAATTAATCGTAGACCTTGAAAAGTCTCGAGCATCCGCTGCGAGAGGATTTCGTTGGATTCCGTGGCCTGGTTACCCAACCGTTTCACCCGATGAGTGAGGAGCTGAATGATTCGAGAAACCAGCACCAACAGGCAACCGGTAACCAGCGTCAGTTTCCAGGAAATAAGCAATAGCAGGATGGTCAAGATCAGCGTGATACACACGTTGATGATCATGCTGGCTAAAACTTCGAAGGCGGCGGTGACGCGCCAAGTGTCTGTGCCAAGGGTGTTAAGCAATTTCCCTGAGTCGTGAGCGTCCAAAAAGGTTTGGTCCACCCTGAGCAACTGCTTGAAAATGCCGCTCCGAAGCCGGTGGCTGATTGACGCGTTTACCCAGTAAGAAACGAGGGAATAGCCGTAGCTGAGTACGTTTTTCAGCACCACACACGCAAGAACGCTCGCGCCGACCCAAAGAATCCGCCGATCGGCAGGGATTCCCTGAAAGAGGGCGCTCAATCTTCCAACCACGCCGGAGCTACCCGTCCCTAACTGACTCTGAACGAGCGGAATAAAAAGCGAAATGGAGAGACCTTCGGAGAGTGCCGTGAGCACTCCTAGAATGATCAAAACCGAAAGAACCCAAAACCGCAGCTGCAGCAAGGGGAAGAGCGCCCTCAACGCGGGCAAAAAAGCAGCCATGGAATTTAGCCTCCGCTTTTCAGGGCGTTGGACCAGCGTTTGAGCTCAATCTGTTCGAGACGCGAGAATATTCTATTTGAAATAAACGAATGCTTCCTCACTTTCCGAGAACGTAAGCCACCTCGTTTTTCATTTTTCTTCTCAAGTAATGGACGAACGCGCTCGGCAACTCGAATTCCCCTGAGGTCCTTGACGAAATCGAGGAGACGTTTAAATAAAAGCACGTAAATCTCAGTCTTAAGCAACAAGATTGGATTGGCATGGATTGCTTCTTTTACATAACTGAGAAAGTTGGCATATTGGCCCCACCAACAGCATTTGGTTGCCGTATACAGGTAAAAGTATCCCGTTGACCAACGGAAGGCGGCGGACGGTAACTGCGCAATTTCGCTGACGCGCCCGAAGCATGAAGATGGAGAAGGAACCCACCATGCCTTCCAACTTAACGCTCATACTGGACCTGACCTGCCGATATGCCACTTGAAGTTCAGGAACGACGCCAATGCTATGGGTCTCGGCAATTCGAAGGGCGAGATCCCAATCTTCACACCCTTGGCATCCTCCTTGCTCGGTTCGTGTAAGGTAGAGTCCGACCTTTTCCAGTGCGGTCCGACGGAATAACGGGGACACTGGCACATCCGAGGAAGTTCCGCAAAACCAACTCATGGGGTAGGCGGCCTTCGAGCGTTGCTGGGTATCCGTCAGCCAAAAAATTTCCCTGTTCATCAATCAGCTGAGACCAACAATAGACCAGGCCCGTTTCCTTGCCTCGCTCCATGCAGGCAACTTGCTTCTCTAGCTTTTGAGGAAACCAGAAGTCGTCGGCGTCCAAAGGGGCAATGTATTCGCCGCGAGACTTCTCGATCGCGGTATTCCGGGCGGCGCCCACTCCCGCATTATCTTGCGAGATGAGATGAACTCTGGAATCCCGTCTAACGAATTCCTCGACGATGCTACTCGTGGCGTCAGAGGATCCATCGTCAACCACGATGACCTCAATTGCTTCGTATGTTTGTGAGAGAACGGAATTTAACGCTTGGCTGACGTGCTTTGAGGCGTCAAAGGCCGGCATAATTACCGAGACCAGCGGTTTAATCGAGGGAGGGAGCGAATTCAAGCTCAGATCCAGGCTACCGTTTAAAACTTTTTGCATCGTATACGTCTTTTGAAATGTTTGGCGACCGGTCTGAAGCAACAAGGCTGCACAGCCTCTACAACTTTGCTGTAGAGCCTGTGCCAATCAGATCGCTTGCGCGTTACATTTATAACAGACTCGGTACATAAATCGGCTACATTTCTATAATCTTTAAAGAAAGTGGAACTGGGAGCAAAAGGTCTCGGAGCTGTTACCGAAAGTTGTGGGTGAGGAGATTAAAACGAACGTCCACTTCTTGAAGGACGCCAAAAGAAAAGATACCCCGGTAGAGATGAAATGGCTCGCTTGATGAGCGAACAAAAGCCGTTTCTGGAACTGCAACCAGGAGCCAAAAAGCGGGCAGGGGATGGGAATCGAGTTGGTTATCTACTTTTTCTTTCCCTGCGGTCAGTTTTTGTAAGGTACTGAGTGTTCACTCTGGTTCGATTTGTTTCAAATGTCTTCGTATAGCTGGAATCATTTGGACTTCCTCAAATTCAGATTGAACCGGTATGTATACGTTTGCCGTGAATCCGCTCAGATCAGCATTGGAATAAGCGCGTGCAAGATGCGTTTAAAATCCGTTCTTGCGAGCTCAAACCGCGTCGGTTCGTTTTGTTGGACGGCGTGCTTATGCGTTATTCACCCGACCCTGTAGCGGGGTTGCCCTGGATCTGGCGCGAAGTGCAGCTTTCGGCACGTTCTCGACAGATGCGGAATGGGCCGTGGTTCTACTATGAAGTTCCGCCCGCTTGGCACAATGACAAGCCTTACGTCATGAACGAGCGACCCTGCCATCACGAGGAAAATGGCGTAAGAGGGTGGAAATTAACCTAGAAACTGCGAGTTGCTTTCCGGCCTAACAAAAGCCCCGACGCAGATCGTTAAGAGCGCCTTCGACAGCATGGCCAGGAGAGGGTCAAGCGGAAAGGCGGAAGTGGACGGCGAGTCTTGAGAAAATTTCGGGTTGGCGGCTAGAAAGGCCTAACTTCGAGGGCTTCTTTCCTGTGTCGGGACGGTGTAGGCTCTCCGCGACCGGGCTTTGACGCTAAAGAATAAGAAAGAGCATCCGCGCCTCCCTGAATCCTTTGGGTTTATAGGGGAAATGGCGTTTCAAGCCGTTCAACGGCTGTTCCAGCAATTTCCAGGACAGGGCCGCCATGGCCACCGTCGTCGGCGTGAGGATCAGAAACAACAAGGGCCCTTTGTCGAGCATGGGCAAGTGGGCAAGACTGAGAAATTTCGGAGAACGCCTGGAACACAAAAAGGTGGTAGAGATAAATGCCGTAGCTAATCTGGCCGACATATTGCAGGGGGGAGAGCGACAGTAGTCTCCCGGTGAGCCCGCCGAAACCTTGCGCCGCTTTCGCTACGAGGTAGGCTAAAGCCAGCGCGACCACGGTTTCGTTAACCACGTAGCTGAGCCACGGCCGATCATATACGAGCAGAATGAGACCAACGATGAGGGAGAGCGGAATCGAAATCCAGGCCAACCCTAGTCAGGCGCCGCCAGGCGGCCGGCTGATTCGCACAAAGGGCCACCAGTGATCCCAGGCCCAGCGCATCGAAGGAGGCCGGTGTTGAGACCCAGAGCGCGGTTTCGTTGAGGCCAGCCAACAATCCAATTAGCCGAAAAAGTGGTGAGCTTATGGTAATCGCGATTACGACGGCAAAGAGGCGGGATCTTGGAACCAACAGGATCAGGAACGGCCAAACGAGATAGAACTGTTCCTCGATGGCCAAGCTCCAGAAGTGACATGTAACCCAAGGCGTCCAATCGCCTTTGAGAGCAAAAAGGAAGTTCGATGCATAACCCGCATGCCACCATAGCGTATCGCGCACGCCTGGAAAATTGGCGATGACCATCAGGGCCAACAGCGCATAATAAGGTGGAAAAATCCGAAGGAAGCGCCGGATATAAAACACCCGCAGGCTGGTTGCAGTGTCAGTCTGGCCCGCTTCCATGGAGTTACGACAACCCAACAAGATGCCTGTAATGAGGTAAGCACTCAGGACAAAAAATAGGCGGACGCCGAGGTGCCCTATGTCGAAATTTTTCACGACGTTTTGGGGCCAAAAGTGACTGAGCAGAACGAGGGTTACAGAAAGGGCACGGAGGCCATCCAACTCCAAATTACGCCCGTTGATCGTGGTTTTTGGCGCACCACGTGTGTTGTGAAGCATGGCTCAAATTGTGGAGTTTAGATTTGGCTGAGATCGGCGCCGTTCGTCGGCATCAATTGCAGGCCGGAAGGCATTCCTCGGCCTAGGTTATCTGGCATAAGTTTGGATTGCTGCCGTGCCAAGAAACCAAGAGCGTAGTCTGCCGGGTATTTTCTTCCATGAGCCGCTGTTTCTGCGATGGATGCAGAAATATTTTAGTGTGTACTCTGGCACCTATATTCGGCGTTTGTATCCTAGGCTTTAGTGCTTTTTGGCCGAATCTGGCGGCCATGGTGGTCGCTGGCGCAAACGGTGGGCCAAGCCAATTGGCAAACTCCGAATGCCTTTCAAAACGACAGATCAAAGAGGCGAGTCATCAGGCTGATCCGCCGTAGCCTTTACGGGAGCCAAACGTGGGCAGGAGTGGATTCGAACCACTGAAGGCGTAAGCCAGCAGATTTACAGTCTGCCCCGTTTGGCCACTTCGGTACCTACCCGGACTTGGTTTCCAGTTCGGCGCTGAGTTGCGGTTTTGAAGTCATGGACTTCTCGCCTTGCCACCCAATGCCCGGTGCTGGAGGCAAGGTATATAGAGCGCGCGAATCAGGTGCGCAAGTGTAATCTGCACGAGCCAAAACTCGGATTCACCAAGGCGATGGGATCGCTGCGCTCGAGTGAACTGGTGGGTTCAAAACCGTCATCTTTGAGACCGGTCACGGGCCAAATTCGAATGCCGCCGAGATAAAGCAACGGGGATCGGTTTTTTCACCTTAAAAGGGACCCATTTCCCTAGTACCCGCGCTAAACACCCGGCCGTTCATTGAAGGCCCTCGAGGTGAATGGAACAACCCTATCGGTTGTTAACTATGAACGTCGGCATAACAACTAGCAAAACAATCGACCACCGTTCGATCTCTCAAGAGAACTCTAACTGACACTGGCAAATGCCTTCACTTCACTTTCACCGGGCGCCCGAGCTGCGATCGATCGATAATGTAAGTGCGGACTACCTCTACGCGGTCAACCGGATTGGCGTTACTATCCGCTGGCAGATGGCTGATTTCATCCAAGGAAGCTAGCCCGCCCGCTACTTCGCCAAAGACCGTATCCTGACCGTCCTGGGCAGGCATGGGCGCGAGACAGACATAAAATTGGCTCCCATTGGATTGCCGATTCGGGTTGAGATTGTTCGGCAAGCGGCCCATGGCCACCGTTCCGCGAAAATGTTTCCTCCGGATTTCAGCGGGCAGCGTGTAACCTGGACCGCCGGTTCCGACGGCGGAGCGGTCCTTGTTCTTGCTCAAAGGATCGCCTCCCTGGACCAGGTAATTTGGAAAGACCCGGTGGATGGTGGTCTTTTTATAAAAGCCGTCCTGAACCAACTTCTTGAAATTTGCGCTCGTTCGCGGCGCGTCGGCGTCATAAAAACCAATCGCGAAATTGCGCTTCTGCCGATCTTTGCCTTTGCCCCATTGAACGTCGAAGACAGCGACCGGATCGGCCAAACCGGCCACCGCCGAAGCGAGCAGGATCGTCGACAGGATAAGAATATTTTTCATGCTGAAGTAAATGGAAGGCGGTGAACTTCGACAGGGCCAATCAAAGTATGGTTGCGGCGAACTTGCAAGATTGATCCGGGAACGTTAAAGCCGCGTCTTACATAGCCTAAAGCGATGGGGTGCTCGAGAGACCGGCTTCTGCCGATGCTGGTGATGAACCCAATCTCTTTTTCAGACTCTTCGTCTGCGAAGAGTTTGTCTCCAACTGCGAGAAGGCAGTCCGCCGCCGGCATCAGACCACTTAAATGTCGATTGACGTGACCAACGCTCTTGATGCGGCTGATCACTTCCTGGCCGAGATAGCATCCTTTGGTGAAGCTGATGGCCCGTTTATCCAGACCGGCCTCGTTTGGAATCACATCCTCGGACAGTTCACTGCCCCAACGGGCGATCCCGCTGCTCGATCCGGAGATTTTCCGCTGTCTCGGGATCGATGGGCGTTTGTTGCAATTTCTCCTGGACCATCGCGGCTTGACCGGCTGGAAACCAGAGATCGACCCCTGGCTGCCCGAATCTGTTGGAGGCCATCCGGACGGTGCCTTCTGGGTCAGATGGTGCAGCCAAAGCCGGATCTTCCGTTCCCGTTTCCGCGAATTCCGGACTCATCAAATGAAAGAGGCCGAATTCGTCGGTTGAATCCTCAAGCGTAACGTCGTCCGCGATGATGTATTTCTCTAAACGGGCCATCAACGACTCGCGCAGTATGGCCTCGGCATCAAGATAGTGGCTCTCGTTGGTGGCGGCGACGAACAGGTCCGCGCACAACTTGCCTTTAGCGGTCAGGGCACAGGCGCTGATCGCGGACCCGGTATGCAGGCCGAGGATATCGTTGGTCAGTTGGCCATTCAAAAAGCGCACGCGGTCTGGTCCGGTGACTTTGAATTTTGCTCGATCGCTAAGGTCAATTAGCATGTAGGACAGATTTCAATAAAGAGTTAGCAGCACACCGAGTAAGCCATCAGCTGTCCGGATGCAAAACGCAAGGCTTCGAAGCAAAACTTTGGAATTCCCATACTAACTATCACGGGCTGCGCTCCTGAACGTTAATAAACCGTTTTTAATAGAATTCGCCGGGTTTTTGCGTTTGTTGGATGGTCGGGATGAATCATCGCCTTAGGGATGAGGCTCTAACCAAGTACTGTCAGCTTATGCAGCGAAAATCCGATTGTAAAATGGAACCGCCTGCCGATCCGGAACCTGATCACGAGGAAGGTTCTTCCCGCCGCCAGTTCATTCGCCGTCTGGCGGCTCTTTCGGCTGGTTTGACCGTGGCCACTCCGCTAGCACGGGGGGGTGTCGTTCCCGAAGAAAGCATGCCCAAGAGCGCGCCAACAAATAAAGGGCGAGCGCCAGGGCTAACGGAAATCAAACTCCAGGTGAACGGGAACGTTGAAACGCTGGCGGTTGACTCCCGAGTCACGCTCCTTGATGCTTTGCGAGATCGGTTGGAGCTCACCGGCACGAAGAAAGGATGTGACCGGGGTGCCTGCGGAGCCTGTACTGTCCTTCTCGATGGGAATCGAGTTTTGTCCTGTTTAACCTTGGCCGTAATGGCGCAGGGCAAGGAAATCACGACCATCGAGGGCCTGGCTAAGGGTGAGGAATTACACCCAGTGCAGGCCGCCTTTATAGATTGCGACGGTTTCCAATGCGGCTACTGTACTCCGGGCCAGATTCTGTCGGCGGTCGCGTGTATCAACGAAGGTCACACTGGATCAGATCGCGAAATCCGGGAATTCATGTCCGGCAATCTTTGCCGGTGCGGCGCTTACCCAAACATTGTCGAAGCGATCAAGATCGCAGCGGCAAAAATGAAAGGGAGGGTGAACTGATGCGTCCTTTCGTTTATGAATCACCCTCTAGTGCGCAGGAAGCAGCCTCACGCAGCGCTCCAGATTCCCTGTTTATCGCGGGCGGCACAACGGTGCTTGATCTGATGAAGCTGGAAGTAATGAAGCCGGCGCGTTTAGTGGACGTGAACGCGCTGCCGATGCGCGGCGTCGAAATACGCGAAGACGGGCTGCGAATCGGCGCTCTCGAAAAGATGAGCGGGGTGGCGCTTCATCCTGAAATCGTCGCCAATTATCCGGTCATTTCTCAGGCCCTTTTGCAGAGCGCTTCCCCGCAGATTCGCAATATGGCGAGTATGGGAGGGAATCTTTTGCAGCGAACGCGGTGTGGTTATTTTCGCGACGTCACTACTCCTTGCCATAAGCGTGAACCCGGAAGCGGCTGCTCGGCGATCAACGGAGAAAACCGGATGCACGCGATCCTCGGAACTAGTTCGTCCTGCGTGGCAACCAACACCAGTGATCTCGCCGTGGCTTTGGTCGCTCTGGATGCCTCATTACAGCTGCAAAAAGGTGGGGAGACCCGTCTAATCAAGCTCGACGATTTTTATCTGGTGCCCGGTGATACTCCGGAGCGCGAGAACCTGCTGCAGCCCGGAGAACTGATTACTCAGATCCTGGTTCCAAGATTGCCGTGGGCCAGGAAATCCAGCTACTTGAAGATCCGTGATCGCGAGTCCTACGAGTTCGCGCTGACCTCGGCCGCGGTCGCGCTTGATGTGGATCAAGACCGGATTCGAGACGTTCGAATCGCCGTAGGGGGTGTCGGAACCAAGCCTTGGAACTTACCTGAAGTTCGGCAGGCGCTGGTCGGTAAACCGTTCAAGGAGGAGACGATCGCGACGGCGGCGAAACTGTCGGTCGCTGGGGCAAAGCCTTTAAAACACAACGCTTTCAAAGTGGATCTTGTGCAGCGCACCATTGTCCGCGCGTTCATGAATTTAGGAGATCTGGCATGAGCTCTGGAATCATTGGAAAACCACAAGATCGAGTGGACGGGAAGTTAAAAGTCACCGGCCGGGCCATTTACTCAGGTGATCGGCAGATGGAAAAGCTGGCCTTTGGCTACCTTTTAACCAGCGCGGTGGCGAAGGGCACGATCCAAACCATGGACAGCAGCCGGGCAGAGAGTTCGCCCGGGGTGGCCGCCGTGTTCACACCCTTCAATCCACTGAAGCTTTATCAGGGACTGGAACCTTCGGAAGGTGCGATGAGTGGGGAAATTCTACCGCCGCTACAGAACCAAAAGATTCTAAACTACGGCCAGATCATCGGTCTGGTCGTGGCAGACTCCTTCGAAGAGGCCAGAGATGCGGCAGCGTTGGTCAAAACGCAGTATCTGGTCGAAGCTCCAGTGGCATCGTGGGAGGATGGCGCGGAACATTCGTTCCCTCCGGATTCGGTAGGCGGTGAGAAGGCCATTACGACGATTTTAGCCGCCGGGATCCAATCGATCGATCAGGCGATCAAGAACAGTCCGTGGACAGTGGACGTGACCTACACGGAACCGATTTACCACCATAATCCGATGGAACCTCACGCCACTACTGCGGTGTGGCATGGAGATCGATTGACCATGTATGACACGACTCAAGGCGTGGTGGCTCATCGGCTCGACGTCGCTGCCGTTCTTGGAATCGACGAAGACATGGTGCGGGTGCTTTGTCCTTTTGTCGGCGGAGCATTCGGTTGCAAAGGATCGATGTGGATGTTTTCGCCATTGACGGCCGCCGCTGCGCGCGCCCTGGATAGGCCGGTCAAAACAATTCTGACTCGCGAGCAGATGTTCACACTGGTAGGTCATCGTCCTGCTTTGATCCAGCGCCTGACGCTTGGAGCCAGCGCGGACGGCACCCTGCAGGCGGTTAAACATGATGTGCGGTCCACCGTTTCCTTTTCGAAAGCGTTTGTGGAAGCGGCGGCTCATCGCACCTCAAGGCTTTTGTACAAGTCTCCCAATATCGAGGTCAGCCAGACCTTGGTTCCCTGGGACGTTGGGGGTCCAACTTTCATGCGTGCTCCGGGATGCGCCCCCGGAATGTTTGCTCTTGAATGCGCCATGGACGAACTGGCTGTCAAATTAAGCATCGATCCCGTAGAACTGCGGGTGAAGAATGACTCTGACCTCTACCCAGGGAAAAATGTTCCGTGGTCGTCGCGTCACCTGGTGGAATGTTTTCAGCTCGGCGCAGAGAAGTTTGGGTGGTCTAAACGAAATCCAGAGCCTGGCGCGGTCCGCGACGGCGACTGGATGATCGGAACGGGCGTGGCCTCGGCTCTCTATCCCGCCCACCGTAACCGGGCTTCTGCCAAGGTCCGGCTACAGGCCGATGGAACGGCCCAGGTTTCATCCGCCACTCAAGACCTCGGTACCGGAACCTGGACCGTCCTGGCGATGGTGGGCGCTGATTGCCTTGAAATCCCGATTGAGAGGATTCGCACTGAACTTGGGGATTCAGCGCTGCCGCCGGCACCCACCTCCGGAGGTTCGACTTCCGTGTCGAGCGTCACTCCTGCTATCCAGAAAGCTGCTGAGTCCGCCAAGAAAAAACTGATCCAGATCGCGATTCGCGACCAAAAATCGCCCTTCTTCGGCATGAAATTGGAGGAAGTCTCCTATCGAGATGGAGAGCTTACCGGCGGAGGCAAAAGCGCGGATTTCGGGGCGGTGCTCAGTGCCATGGGGCGCGGTTCGGTCCAAGCGATAGAATCGGCGGCCGCCGGCGAAGAAGAGGAAAAGTACGCCTTTCACTCCTTCGGTGCTCAGTTTTGCGAATTGAAAGTGAACCGCTGGACCGGAGAAGTGCGTTTGCAACGCATTACTTCCGTGATGGATATCGGGACGGTTATAAACCTCAAAGCTGCCCGCAGTCAGATTATCGGTGGAATCGTTTTCGGAATCGGGATGGCCCTTTTGGAAGGATCCATTCTAGAGGAAAAGACGGCTCGATATGCGAACGCCAATTTCGCCGAATACCTGGTCCCTACCAACGCCGACGTTCCCGATATAGATGTTCATTTCATTATCAAGCCTGATACGATTTTTAATCCTCTCGGGGCTCGTGGCATCGGCGAAATCGGGATTACCGGAATGCCAGCTGCCATTGCTAATGCGGTCTTCAACGCGACGGGCCGGCGAGTGCGCGAATTTCCGATCCGGCTTGAGAAATTGTTACCCTTGGGCTCCGACCAACCGGCGATCAGCATGTCAGGAGTCTAGGAGCAATCTTCAGCGTTTGGGCGAGTTTACTGAAATCGCGAGGATGGCGATCATCGCAAGTCGGCTGAATACCAAGCGTGGTGAAACGAGGTCCTAATTAGCAAACGATCCATCCTTCCATGATAATCTCGTAGAGCAAAGTCTCTCCACCACTTCGAAAGTGAGTCGGATCGGTCCAGAATTTAGCCGGGATGCTATACATATTTACCTCGGGAAGGAAGACGTATCGATTTCTCTGTCCAGGGTTTCCTTCGAAATGATAGAGGATCGCTGTCCGGTGAACTCCGTACAAGTCCACAGCGACGCGGTGTTTTAACGGAAGAAACGACCCATACGTCCAAAGATGTCGGCGTCGCATTATTTCTACGTCATGGCGTTCGCTGATGACTTCTTGATCGGTAAGAGGGGCTTGATTCATAAAAGTTATCTGGTTGGCAAAGAGCCTAAAAAAAACTTACTACCCAGCGGTGTCGAGCTCACGGAAGGCATTCTTATTGGGTGGATTCGTTCATTGCATGTTCGCTAACTCTTGGTGGCTAAAATTTCTTTTCGTGGCTTGTCTTGCCAACCGAGATTCTTTATTAGCATTACCCTGCTTCAGTGCCTGGATATCCGGCCTTCATGGCCCAGTTGCGAAGTCTGTATCGATCAATATAATTGGCTGCTGCTAAACATATCGACTCTGTTAACCAAAGCTGGATTAACCTATTTGCCGATGATTCTCGCAGTAATGGCAGGTACGAGAAGCGCGCTCATTAGAATATTAGCTGACGGCGAGCTCCCACCATATGGCGGTTTAAGATGTTCCTAGCCAAAGGGGAGGGAAATCTAACGCCCGACGCAAAATGGACCAGCTTGCTGGAGCGGTCCTGAAACTCATCATCGACGCTAATTTCACGCGCCGTCTTGAAAGCTGTCGGGGAGACGATCGCTTATCTTCTCAGTACCGCGATCACCGAGTGATCATCTCACCCACTGACCAAGCAGCCGTCACCATCATTAACGCGAAGTATGGCGGCTTTCTATGTTGCTGGCGGAGCGTGAAAACAGATATGCACGGTAGATACGGACGGTCGTTCGTATCTTATCTTCGACGGTACTTTACCTCGGCGCGGGTGCCACTTCCCGGGATTTCAACAAGACACCTCTTCTTAGAACCGCATTACCTTATCGATAGCTTGAGCCTTCCTTCCCAGTAGCGCTCATGGCTGACCCTGAAAAGATCATTCAAATCCTTGACCGGCTCACCGTTCGGACCGGCTGAAACTAAACCGATCACCGGTGGTAGTATCTTCCAGTTGCGCCATGGTCCATCGGTCAGCCGGTGCTCGTCCCGTTTCGTCATCAGCAAAACATTTGCGAAACTGCGCCGACTTAAAATACTGTGCAGTATAGTCAGTATGGATCCTCGAACATTTTGCGTTCTGTTGTCAATCCACCGTGCAAAGGGTCGTACGGTGCAATAAATCCACATGAATCGTCCCACCCGACTACTTCTGACGGCAGCAGCACTCAGCCTGACAATGAGTGCGACTTTTACGCAATCTGCACCGGTTCCCGTCTACTCCGTTACCGACGTCGGCTTTTTGCCGGGATTTACGGAAATGACCGGAACAGCGATCAACTTCGAGGGCGACATCGTCGGTTCCGCCGGGGACAACGAACACGGTTTTCTTTACCACCACGGCAAGTTGACGGATCTAGGGGCGGGAGTAATCCCAGTTAAAATAAATAATTCCAAGCAAATTTTGGAGAAGATTTCCAGTGGCAGTGTGTTGTACGAGTACAAAAGCAGACTTTCTACACCGCTGCCGAACGAAGGGATCGATCTTAATAATGCTGGAGAAGTGCTCCTAGCTGATACCGGCTTCGGGGGCTACGTTTCGATCTGGCATCCGAGTGGCGCAGTCGTTACTCATTTGGTCGGGATCCAAGGGGAGTTTGGAAATTTTTTCTACCCCTGGGCTCTTAACGATTTAGGGCAGGTCGTTGGTCGGGACTTCACGGTCGGAATAAATGGTATAAATAACGTCGTATTAGTACAACCGAACGGTACGTATAAAACTATTGCCGTTGCCTCAACAACCGTACTGCTACCCACTGAAAATTATGTTTTCCCACTGGCTATTAATATTCGAGGACAGGTGGCTGGTAACGATCTGAATCAGTATTGGGATAACGTATACCAAAATCCGTCTTACGCCGAATACGCCGCTCTTTACGATAGAGGGCAAAACATTCTCTTAGGGAATATAATAACCCAAGCTGAGGGCGGGGTGTCCCCGGGAGGTAAACCTCCCGATTCGGTAGCCACAGGGATTAACAATCTCGGCGTTATCGTAGGTTACTGTCAAGGAGCGGGCGTGCACCGAGCGTTTGTCTACCTAAAGGGCACGATGTACGACCTAAACACGCTCGTGAATTCGACCGGTGAGAGCCTAACGATAACGTCGGCTAGCGCAATTAACGATCTAGGCCAGATCGTAGGGACGGCGGTAGACGCCGCTGGAAACGACCACGCGGTGATCCTTTCGGTTGTAAAACGGAAAGATTTTGACGTTCTTAAGTAAACACGTCTCGCAAGAAACGAGATGTTCGCCCAGCACAAGAACCATCCTTTATCCCGTAAGCGCTAACTTAATCAAAGCCTCGGCGCTGCGAACGCGTTCGTCCCGGAGGGACAGCATGGTCGTAGGCTGGCACGAAGTGCCTGGGACTGCGCCACCCCAAACGAACCGTCCCGTACGCTACGGTATGATCGGGCGCAGCTGATCCCACAGGTAGCAAGGGTAACAAGGTGACGGAAATGGTCTAAGACGACGCCAATGCATTTAGAGATCATTTCTATTTCTGCTTGCCGATACCGCATTCTAAAGTTCCTCCTCCAATCTTCGAATCGGCGCGGACATCTGCACGAATCATACCGTACCCTACGGGACGGCTCGTTTGGGGTGGCGCAGTCCCAGGCACTTCGTGCCAGGCTACGATCATGCTGTCCCTCCGGGACGAAGGGCTGCCATTCTCCTCAGTGACTGCGGTTTGCTCGCAGGCCGGAGTAAGAATAAACTGTCTTAATGGCTTGGAAGGAACTGACGCAAATTTTATCCGAGTACCGGCGCTCGGAGGGACCTTTCGGATTGGCCACGCTGGTAAAGTCGACCGGATCAACCTATCGCCAAACTGGTGCCCGAATGCTGGTGGTGCCAGGACGGCCGTGGATTGGCCGGCTCAGTGCCGGATGCATCGAGGAAGAGATCGCGGAGCTTGCCCAAGAGGTGATCCTTACAGGGCAGCCGGCCAGACGAGCCTTTGATCTGCGTTCGCGTTTCGCGTGTGATGGCTCGATTGAGGTGTTCATTGAACGGCTGGTGAAGCCGAACCTATTTTTGGACCGGCTAATCGGCGTGGTGGTCGATCGCACGCCGATCACAGTTTTGACGGACTATCGATTGACCGGTCCGAAAGCGGGGACCCGACTAGCCGAGGGTCCGGCCCGGGAATCATCCGGAACTGTTCGTGCAGGAGATCCAACCTCCGATTCGCCTGATCATTTTCGGGGATTACCTGGACGCGGAGGCGGTGGCGCATCTAGGCGGCTACTTGGGCTGGCAGGTCGAATTTGTCGCTGACGCTCACGCCCTGCCGGCCGGCGATTCGCGTTCGGCCTGCATGGTGATGTCGCATCATTTCGGCCGTGATATCGTTGCTTTGCAACAAGCGTTGGCAGGAAATTTTGGTTACGTCGGTTTGCTGGGACCGCGTCAGCGAAAACAGCTTCTCTTAAATCGATTGCTCGATGAAGGATGCTCGTTAGAGAACGTATCTGCTTTACATAGCCCCGCCGGATTGGATATCGGTTCTGAGACAGCAGAAGAAATTGCGATGGCCATTATCGCTGAAGTTCTGGCTGCGCTGACGGGGCGAAACGGAGGGCCTTTGCGCGACCGGGGTGAAGCGATTCACACGTTGAGGGAACCGATATGCAGCGACGATCTGCGATAGTAATTCTGGCAGCCGGCGGATCCCGGCGACTCGGACGGCCGAAGCAATTATTATCGGTGTTGGGGGAACCGTTGCTTCGTCGAGTCGTTAAGATGGCCGCCGAGGTGAATTCGGATCATTTAATAGTGGTCTTGGGCAGCAGCGCTTACGATTGCGTTCCGGTCATCAAGGATTGTGAAGTCGACATCGTCGTGAATCCCTTTTGGGAAAGCGGGTTGGCCGGATCCATCAGAATCGGAGTGGAACGCGCAGAGGGGCACGGCGCAGATTCTGTTTTGCTCTTACTGGCCGATCAGCCTTGGCTGAATTCCGGGGTGATCCGACGGTTTCTCGACCGGACCAATGGACGAACTGATCTGATCATTTCTGCCCGCTACGCTGGTATTCTGGGCGCTCCAATGATGTTCGGTTCGGATTGGTTCCCTCAATTGAAAAATCTGGAGGGTGATCAAGGCGCCCGGAACCTGGTGTCCAAGCAGGAAGACCGGGTAGAAGTGATTGATTGGTCGGAAGGCGCCCTGGATTTAGATACCCCGGAAGATTTGGCTAGTCTGATGTCGGGACTTGAATCAATGCATCGATCGTTGACCGGCAGCCGGCAGAACGAATTCGGCGATAAGCGGTAAATGATCAGACACCTCGAACATACCTTCCTGCTCGACGTTATATGGGCCTACGGCCATGGTCGGTGCGGCAAAAAAATAATCCAGCGTTCTGATCGGAATCCGATTTTGACCTGATTCCTGGGTGAACGTGAAGAATCGTTGTCTCTGGTCGCCTGTCGCCTCGGCAACGGTCGGAACTCCCGAGTACCGCTCATAGAGCGCGGCAATTTCGGATGGTTCACGGTGGATCCCTCTGGTTTCCGGATCCAATCGAATCGCTTGCCCGGGTGGAAGCAGGTTGAAATCGCCTCCCAGAATCCATGGGTCCCCTCGCAGATCCAGGCAGTTTAATCGTTCGAGTACTTTCTGGATCTGGCGCTCCATCACTCTACCCTTCGGGAAAGCTTCCAAATGGGTATTCAGAATTCTCAGGGAGTTTCCGTTAGCGATGGGCAAATCCACTTCCAGAATTGCCCGTTTGAGGTTGAAATCGCGGTCGATCGGGTTGGTGGAGTTGGCGGGCAATCGATAGCGGCGCGCTCTTCCGAGGCGGTATCGGGAAAAAATAACCAACTTGGTTCCGGCGGATCCAAGAATCTTCGGATGCGGCACGAACTTCGATCTCCAATAGAACGTGGCCACATGATTTTGCAGGTCTGTGGGCATGGCGCTACGCAACAGGGCTAGCTCATCCACATAAGCAGTCCTGCGCGCTCCACAATCTACTTCTTGTAGAAGAACCAGATCTGCTTGGCACTTGGCCATGAATTCCCCGACCTTCCGTGCCGTCGATTCAATGTCGCTCCGAGCCACCAAGGTGTCGGGACCACCATCGTAAAAGAAATGATAACCGGTCCCGGCCAGAAACTGCACGTTGAAGGTAACGACTCGAATGCGCTGGCCGGGCAAAAGAGAGGGAGCCGTCTCGGTATTGACAGGTTCAACCGCCTCGATGGGCCGAGGATGATAGTTCAGATATCTCGAGAGGAGAAAGCCACCGGTTACTGTTCCGATCAACCAGGAAGCGAGCCGAATCAAGACTCCGGTAAATCGTTTCATGAGTGAAAAGAGCGCGGAGTGGGGAAGGAGGGCACGGAGGATGGATTTACCACAGAGACACAGAGTTACGTAAATTTTGGAATTCGGATCTGATATAATCGCTGCGGTCTCGGAATTCCCTCCACGCCCAGTCAGATGGCGTCGACATGGCCACACTCGATTTCTGCAGCGAGCCGCCATTTCGGAGTGCTCTTTATCACCGTTGCGGCCTCTTTCGGCGGAAAGCGGACCACGAGTTTAACGATGGGGCTTGCGGGGCCGGTCTTGCCAATTTTTCAAAGCGTCCGGCGACGGGCATAGTGAGATCCGTACGCGTGGGAGGACGACGGAGAGAAAGTTAGCGCTGCAAAACAACCATCCGGGGCGACTCGAGGCTGCGCCTGCTGCGACTCCTGCCCTCCAATCCCGGCTCCTTACCTTCTGTTCACCGGTCGAGGGACCTTCGGCTTGGGCTGGGGCGTGGCCTCGCTGACTTTCACGTGGGGCACTTCGCCTGGACCGGGTGCCACGGTTTCAATCTCCGCGCCACGCCTTTTGGCGAGTTTCCCGGCGATGGTAAAACACATGGTCCGATAAGGGTTTAAACCGTCGTCCACGAAAGTAACTTTCTTGCTGCGCAGATCTTTCCTGCCCTTCTGCTTCTCGCCGATACCGAGTTTTTCCAACATCGATTCAGCATGTATTTGCGCTCGCTTCCAAGACATATCAACCGGGTAGGCAAGATAGGAGGCAACGAGCGGATTGGCGAGGTAAAATTAGCGATGAGCTCCAGCGATCCCTAAATAGTGATTATTTTTCGCGTTGGTTCTCCATTCCAGCAGCCAGGCGATCAGAAAAATGCTGGCGATTTGGCCCAGGACCAAACCCATGGCCAACGGTTTATGGCTCTTGCTGGGATCGATTACGCCGACCAGCAAAAGAGATAAACAAATCTGGCAGCAAAATACCGGCAACATGTTGCGCCCGACCACGCTGAAAGGCCGGAGCGGAATCTCCCAACGCTGCAAGGATGGAAGCAATTTCGCGATTACCCAGGCGGTGATGAAAAAATTCATCACCCGCAACGGACCAAGATGCCATTTGTCCAGAATCCAGAATTGTTTGCCCGGATCGATCTGCATGCCGATGGTGTACCAGCGAAGACCCAGAAAACACAAAGCCAACATCAGAAGGATTCCTTCAGATCGCCTCGACAATTGCAGAACCGGTTGTTTTTCCTGGACACATTTTCCAAAGATTAGGCCGCCCACCCAAAGCAATTGCCAGGAAAGGAGATCGAAGGGGCCAAGATTGAGGAACGAGGCATTCTTAACGCTCGCCAATAGCATCTCGCGAACCCGGAATTGCGAGATGATCCAGAAGCCGACACTGGCGAAGAGCACTTTTTTCCATCCCCAACGACTGGCTGCCCAGAATACGCAGGGTGTTAAAAATGAAAACAGGACATACATCGGTAAGATGTCCATCAACGGGGGTTGGAAAACCAACGCCGCGGCCGCCAAAATCGCTGCTCCGGGATTCTTGAAATATTGATAAAGCAAGTGCTGAATTCCGGGAAATTGGGCCAGAAATATCCCACCGACCACAAACGTAAAAACCAGAGTTACCAAATGAGCTCGGTAAATCCGCAAAGCTCTTGAAACAGTCGCTGCCCGGGCCGCTTCGAAGCCCTGTTTTTCCGTCCGTCGTTGAAAGAGCAAGCCGGCCAGAAACGCAGAAACAAACACAAATGCTTCTGCGGTGGAGAAAAAGCCAAGGGGCTGATCCGTGAAAACTCGCAACGGAGAAGGGGCGTGATTCACCACCATCATCAGCAATAAAACTCCCCTCAGGATGTCGAGCTCAATAAACCGCTTCATCGGAACAAACCGCCGCCGTTCCTCTATTTGTTGCAAATCTACCTCTCTTCTTTATCTCGTTTTTGGGTTTTCTCTTGGCCTAAAGGTCAAGGCCATACCAGAAAAGACGCACCAGGAAAACCTTGGTTTCAAAAACCATTGGTGTGTCGCGCACGACCGGAGGGAGGAGCCGTCGTCCGAACCGCGGACAGCCTAGCCCCAAGGAAGCGATCAATACAGCGAAATCTACGGGGACTTTGGCGGCGAAATATAACGATCTACTGTGATCTGGCTGCCCTGGCTCGGGGACAATCCTGAGAAAGGAATTCCCCGATTTCTTTCCGTAAAATCTGGTATCCCGCCGGACTCAGGTGGATCTGATCGCTGACAAAGAGAGACTGGATAGGCTTGCGGTCTTGTCCGAGCATGTCCGAGCAGACGTCGATATATTCGGTGTCGGGTTGAGTCTCAAGAAAATCATCCACCAGCTGATTGAATTTCAAAATGTTTCCCAGGTACATCATGCGTGCTGGACTTGGTTTAACGGAGACAAAGGCGATCGGTATCGAAGGAGAGTAGGTCCGGAAGATGGTGAACAATTGGGTGAAGGACTGGAACACTTTGTCCGGCGCTGCCCCACTGGCGAGATCGTTGTCGCCTGCATAAATCACGATGGCCGATGGCTTCCGAGGAATTACGATTCTATTGGCGTAGCGAACACAATCGGACAAACGCGACCCGCCAAAGCCACAATTCAGGACCGCATAACCAGAAAAATCTTGTTGGAGGGATTTCCACAGCCGGATGGAAGAACTGCCGTAAAAAACGACCGGACTGGAAGAAATGGGCGACTGCGAAAGTTTAGCTTCCAAAGCGGAGATCTCAGATTCAAAAGGATTAGCGGCGGGTTTGCCGGGAGCTGCGGTGACTGGGGCTGGATCTGGTGGTGCGACAGTTTGGCAGCGGGCAGATTGCCAGCCCCCAAGACCGGCTATTAAGACCAAAACCAAACTTCTCCTGGTCAAAAGATATCTGAGAGAACCCATAACTATCGATGCGCTAAAATCCTTAAATTTAATCTTCTTCGTTGCGATCCGCCTAGTGCCCTGGTAGCGGGCGCCTTTTAGCAGATCTAAACTTAAATCCAAAGGCTCCTGTGATGACCCTGGCAAGCTTTGGTTGTCTGCCGCTTCCCTAAATCTTACTTCGGAATCGGGTACAGACGGTTAAGCAGATATTTTACTTGTCAAGATTTGGCACTGCAAGTGGTAACCGCCGATTCGATTTTCAAATCTTGCTACCGGTTGCCTGCTGCCTTACAAAGCAGGTGAGATCATGAATTTCTTCCAAACCGTTCTTCAATCGATTGAGAATCCAGATCACGCTGGTAGCCCCCAGGACCTCCATGGCCTTCTTAATCTCGCTCAATTCTTGCCTGGTGTCCAGGGGGCGGAACAGCAAATGCAGCCGATTCTCGGCGTCCTGGGATCCCATCTTCAGGACGCGCTCAACGAACAGCAGCAAACCAACGGTCAGGCCGCCGTTCAACAAACCGTCTCCAATCTTTCGCAGCCAGGATCCGGTCTTCAGGAGATCATCAATCTTTTTGGACAGGAACGGTTCGATGGTTTGATCGGCGAGATCTCCAAACGCACCGGGTTGAATTCGCAATTAATCCTTCAATTCTTGCCGGCACTGATCCCGGTCGTGATGAAATTGCTCGCCAGCGGGACGCATCAGACGAATCCCCAAGCGCCGAATCCAGTTCTGAACAATTTTGTTGGTTCAAACCAGAATGGGGGCGCATTACTGACCGAAGCTTTCCAGCTGGCCTCCCAGTTTTTGCACCGGTAGCCGGAAGCTGTTTTGCCGCGCGTTCGAAAAGAACAGGGGCCGCCCAGGACCATCTTTACGTTAGACGGCCCGTTTCTTCGCCTTCCGACTTAGATCGGGGAGAAATGCGGTCAACAATCCAATCAACGGAAGAAATGAACAAACCAGGAAGACGAAGTTAATGCTGGTCTGATCAGCAAGCCGTCCTAACGCCGCGGAACCGATGCCACCCATGCCAAAGGCGAAACCGAAAAAGAGGCCCGAAATCATTCCCACTTTTCCGGGCACCAGCTCCTGGGCGTAGACCAGGATGGCGGAAAAAGCGGATGCCAGAATTATGCCAATGACGATGGTCAGTACACCTGTCCAAAACAGGTTGGCATAAGGTAACAGCAAGGTGAAAGGTGCCACTCCGAGAATCGAACCCCAGATCACATATTTACGTCCGAAGCGATCCCCTAGATGGCCGCCAATAATGGTCCCTGCCGCCACGGAAAAAAGGAAAAGAAACAGGTGCAACTGTGCCTCTTGAACCGATAAGCGAAATTTATCGATCAGGTAGAACGTGAAATAATTCGTCATGCTGGAGAGATAGAAAAATTTCGAGAACATCAGCGCTATCAACACCGCTAGAGCCCAGATGATCCTGCTGCGTGGCATGACCGGATATCCCTCCCGATCCTTGGCCTGGGCGCCAGTTTTGAGTCTATAGAGGTTCTGCTTATACCAATGGCCGACATTTGCTAATACGATGATGGCCACCAACGCAACTAGCGAAAACCAGCCGACACTCTGTTGCCCGCTCGGCACGATAATCAAGGCGGCCAAGAGCGGCCCCAGCGAGGTCCCCGCATTGCCACCGACTTGGAAAATCGATTGCGCAAATCCGTGCCGGCCACCCGAGGCCATCCGAGCCAGCCTCGAAGCCTCGGGATGAAAAACCGATGATCCCATCCCGACCAAAGCCGCTGAGCAGAGAATCACCGGAAAGTTGGTGGCTCTGGAAAGCAGCACCAAGCCGACGAGCGTAAAGCCCATGCCGATCGCCAGCGAATACGGTTTAGGTCGATGGTCTGTATAAAGCCCAACGAAAGGCTGCAGCAGAGAAGCAGTTAGTTGGAACGTCAAAGTAATCAGTCCAATCTGAGTAAAACTCAGGTGAAACGACTCTTTCAGAATCGGATAGATGGCCGGAATAACCGACTGGATAGTGTCGTTGAGAAGGTGCGACACACTGATGGCAATGAGAACCGCGAAAACGGTATTCTCCGTGAGTTTTTGGGTCGATATCGGTCCGGTTACTTCCTTTTGCGTTGGCATTGGTTCCGCAGGCTCACTCAAATTTGTTGAGTGACTAGATTTGCGCTCCCTGCTATTTTCGGTACCATCGTTCGGCCCGTATGCCAATTTTTTTAGAGTCGAAAATAAATCTCGATGGACCGGCATCAGGCGATACGATCCTTGCAAAATGCAGAGCCATGCCGCCAGCTGGCCCTAAAACTCCAATCAGAAAAGGCGATTCACCCGGAGATCGCAAAGATCACAAGGAAACGGCCAACCACGAATCGAAGGGGATCATCCAATTCCGAATTTCTTTGCGACCTTTGCACTGCTGACATCGAAGATCGCGCAATTTCGAGAGGATTTTCAGGCTGCTATTTTGGTAAGTTGTTCAACATCAGCGTAACAGGCGGCAAGCAGAGCAGTGATGATTCGGCGGCCTTTGGCCGTGAGCTGATAGCGATGAGAACGGGGGAGCTTGCGCAGAAGTCCATGGGCACGCAGGAGTGCCAATTGGCGGGTAATGGCTGCACTGGTGCGCCGGATCTGGCGCTGGTCGGTTTTGGCGCCTTGAGCTGGATAGAGCAAAGCGCGCAAGTCGGCGTTACGCAGGCCAGCCAGGGCGAACTCGCCGCGGCTGACTGCCAGGAGTAAAGCGTGATCTTTGTCCGCCAGAGCATTGAGTCCGCGATAACGTTTTCCATGGCGGGTGATGGGGCGACAGACTTCCGAGGCTTCCTGAAGAAGGCTGGTGGAGCCGGTCACGCTGGCCAGGGCTTCCAGGTAACGGTGATTGGCCGCGCGACACACTTGGCCGCGTCGATACATGTCGCAGACTCCTTTGCGCAAGGTCCTCCAGCGCTGCTGACCTTCGGGCTCGCCTTCTTTAGCCCGATAAACTCTAAACTCCGTGGGCCGCACGATGGTGGTTTCGACTCGCAGAACGCTGCCCTCCTTGTCGTACATCTTGAGCGAATTACCATTGAGGGTGTGGCGGATTCGTACTCCTTCGGGTCGTTCCTGGAGTCGGGAGCTGACTTGGCCTGTAAAGGCGGCGTGCGCTTTGCCGCTGGACTGGGGAACCTTTCTGCCAAGGAAGCGCAAGACGTCGGGACTCTGGAAGGTGCTGATCGCATGGCGGATAAATTTCGGGTAAAGCTTTTGGAGTTGCGCGGCTTGATCGAAGAGCACATCGGTGGCGTATTCACTTTGGGAAGCACTCCAGTAGTAGCTCAGGCCCGCCATGGGAGCCGTAATTTCGCCATGCAGAGGATGGGCGAGCTCCAAAAAGGAGTTCATCAGGGCGGGCCAATCGGTGCGTAATTGTTCATCCAGCAGCCGTTGGACTGCCGCCGCCATCCTCGACCCAGATAAAACAGTTATCCCGCTGCTGATAGTCCAGGCCGGCTCGGTCCATCTGGCGGGCGAGCCATTGCCGACCGTTGAGGCACACGTCCACGCTGAAGGGAAACCAAGTTTGCACCCGGATGTGCATCAGCCCAATTTCGGGGTGCTGATAATAGTGGTAGAGATGGGTGCATTTGGCAGACTCCATCACCAAGCGCACCATTTTAGTTTGGTGATCGCTTCGGACCCGAAACGATTGACACGGTTCTACACAGCTCAACAGAGCAATCGGACCTTCCTTGATTTGCTCCTTAGCGATCAGTTCCTGGATCAGGGCCTCTTTATTGAGCGCCGCAGTGCGCAAATAAATATTCGGTCGTCCGGCCTGCTGGAACCTCTCGTAAGCCTGTTTTTTCACCCGATCGCTTAAGCCTTGGGCGAAGCCCTTAAAGTTCTTAATGAGCACTTTGCAGTAGTTGAGGTACACCTCCGGCCCGTTGGGACAAAACAGTGGACGCAGCGTAGCTCGGAAACGCACCCGGTCCAGTCCACTCAAAAATCCCGTGACATGCTCCCCGAATCGATTAAGAAAGTTCTTTGGAAGACCGTCTTGGCGAAGGGCTGTTGTTGTTTTCACAAAATAAAACTACCCCAGCCGGACGGTCTTTCAGCAACCTCTTCAACCACCACAGTGGTTGCGAACTCGCCGACATGCCCGAGCCGCCGAAACCCCCTCCTCTGTGGTTGCGGCTAAGCCGCGCTGCGATCTCTGTGTGTAAAAATCCGATCAGAAAAGGCGATCCACACGGAGATCGCAAAGATCACAAAGGAACGGACAACGACGGATCGAAGGGGTCATCCAATTCCGAATTGTCTTTGCGACCTTTGCGATCTCTGTGTGTAAAAATCCGATCAGAAAAGGCGATCCACACGGAGATCGCAAAGATCACAAAGGAACGGACAACGACGAATCGAAGGGGTCATCCAATTCCGAATTGGTCTTTGTGACCTTTGCGATCTCTGTGTGTAAATGGCCCTTTGCGAGTCTTCCTACTTAACGGCAGGAAACTTAAAAATCGTGGTCTGGGAATACTTTTCTCCGGGTGAAAGCTCGGTACTCGGAAAATGGGCCTGATTTACGGAATCCGGATAATGCTGAGCCTCGAGCGTATATCCACCCCAGTGCGGGTAGGTCAGCCCTCCCTTACCTTTTAGCGTTCCGTTCAGGAAATTCCCGGAGTAGAATTGAACGCCCGGTTCGGAGGTGTACATCTCCAGGGTTCGGCCAGATTGGGGATCCTTGATCCGCGCAGCTAGCGCCTCCAGATCGCCGGGGTGATTCAGGATCCAATTCAGGTCATAGCCCCCTTGATTTGGTTCGACATATTTCAGCTGTGGATGGTTGGCCCGAATCCGGGCGCCGATGGCCGTTGGCGCGGTGAAATCCAACGGCGTGTCTTTGACCGATAGCAATTCCCCCGTTGGTATCAGCTCGGGATCGACCGGGGTAAAGCGATCGGCATCGATCAGGGCAATTTCGTCGAGGATCATGCCGTTCCCGGCGCCGGCCAGATTGAAGTAGGTATGATTAGTTAAATTAACGATCGTCGTCTGGTCCGTCACCGCAGTATAACTAATTTTTAGTTCGTTTTTATTGGAGAGGGTATAGCTTACGGTTACCTCCAAGTTTCCGGGGAAGCCCATTTCACCATCCGGTGAGAGATAAGCCAACTCCAGCCCGACCCAATCGGGACCTGCGATCGGTGCCGCTTTCCAAAGCTTCTTATCAAACCCCTCTGGTCCTCCATGCAAAGCGTTTGATCCATCGTTGATTGGGATCTGGTACTGAGTACCATTTAAGGTGAATCGTCCTTTGGCCACCCGGTTCCCGTATCGCCCGATCAGCGCGCCGAAGAAAGGATTGGGTTTGAGATAGTCTTCCAGTTGATCGAAACCAAGGACGACATCGGCCACTTTGCCGCTCTTGTCGGGGACTAAAATCGATTGGATAATTCCTCCGTAGGTCACAATACTCACCTCCATTTGCCCAGCGTTCTTGAAGATGTATTTGTCGACGTCGGAGCCGTCCGGCAAAGTGCCGAAATGAGTTTTCTCGGAGGTCAGACCTGTTCCGGGGGAATCGTTCGTCCACATGCTCAATTGATAGGCTGCGGACCAGGGAGAGGCAAGATCGAGCTTAAGGGAGGAGACTCAATGGTCAGAATGTGAAACGCCGGAAGCCCGTCTCTCTTTGGCTTAAACTTCAGCCGGAAACCCTCCTGCCAACTGAAAACTGGCACTGACCACTGACGACTGAACTATTACCGCTTCCAGGCTTGACTCGAATGGAAATCGTACAATCATCGAACGGCAAACGCTCAACACGATGGTCTACCGTAATCTTCTGATCCCGATCGATTTCTCGGAGCATTCAAAGAAAACGATCGATTATGCGACGCAACTCGCCGATCTCGCGGGGGCCAGCATGAAGATATTGCATGTTCTTAAGTTGCCGGAATATCCAGCCGCCTTTTATCAGGGCCTTTATATCGAGCACGATCAGATTAAGACCTATTTGGAAACGGGAAAGGCCGAAGCCACGGCCCAGCTCTCACTGATGACCGAACCGATTTTAGCCAAAGGTCTGCGAGTCGAGACGGTGTTGCGAGTCGGGAATCCGTCCGAAGAAATAGTAAATGTGGCCAAGGAGTTGGCGGTTGACCTCGTCGTAATCGGTTCTCATGGGTACGGAGGTCTCGGACGTTTTTTGCTCGGGAGCACGGCTGAAAGAGTTGTTCAATATGTGCACTGTCCGGTCCTGGTCGTCAAAGGCGTTCCTGAGAGTTAGGAGCGAAGTAGTTGGGGGGCGAAATTCCTGCCATCGACGCCCCGCTATCTTTGTTCGGGCGCAGCAGAGAAAAGCCGATTTGCGTTCCGACCCCAAGACCCGTCCCAAGTGAATGTTTAGCAGGGACAATGGACAATTAAGCTGGCAGGTGGCCAAGAAATCTCCGTGGACACCATGGCCTCCGTGCGATAAGAAGCGTTCGGCGTTCGGCGTCAAGGTGCAGTCAGGACTTCGGCGTAAAGAGAACGTTGAACGCTAAACGTTGAACGCATGAGCATCAACTTTGACCCGCCGGCTTACTCGCGGGATATCGAGCAAGCCGCGACGGCGGGAAACTGGAAGATCCGTTATCTCACTCCGATGGCTGGCGGTCCCCGGCCCTGGTTTCATCGAACGGCGTCAAGCGGTGCGCCGGCACCTCACGTTTATCTTTCCTCAGGCATTCATGGCGATGAGATCTCCGGGCCACACGCCTTGCTCCAAATTCTTCGCCAACCCGATTTCTTTTCCGGCTTCGAGGTCACGATCTTTCCGATGCTCAACCCGAATGGGCTTATCCGCGGGACGCGGTTCAACGCGGAGGAAATCGATCTGAACCGCGATTATCGGAACTCCAGATCGCAGGAAATTCAAAGCCACATCGCAGCGCTCCAAACCCTCGGTCGTTTCGATGCCGCGATGATGTTGCATGAAGATATCGACGGAATCGGAGCTTATCTCTACGAGCTAAACGAGGTGCTTTCGCCAACACTGGGCACTGAAATGATCGCTGCGATGGGCCGCCATGTGCCGGTTGACCATCGCCCGGAAATCGAGGAAGCCCCGGCGCACGGGGGCGTAATTTCCAGAAAAGACCTGATTCAAAAATTTGGGAGCCTCGAAGACCGACCCGATTGGCCTGAAGCAATCTATCTTGCCCTCCATCACACGAAAGTTAGCTTTACTACAGAAACGCCCGTGCCCTTTCCTTTGGAACAGCGGGTCCAAGCGCAGATCGCCGCGATAGAAACGGTGTTACGGGCTTTGCGGTAGGGTGGGGGGGCACGTCTGCAACCTGGCTCCGAAGCCCTCGGGCTAGGCTTTATAGATGGACCGAATGGCCTGCCCGCAGGGGCTACAGAACTCAGCCCAGGGTTTCAACCCTGGGAACCCTCAAAAGAAACGGTTCGCCCTGAAGGGGCGAGAGATGCCGGGCATAAGCCGGATCAATCTCGCACCTATAGCCGCGCCAAAGTCGGAGAGTGCGCCAAATTGGGACGTGCGACAAGCGGCCCATCGGAACCCCCCGATTCAGCTTTGTTAGGACGTTCGATCTGGCGATCACCCCTTCAGGGCGCGTTCTTTTGGTGGACGATTCCCAGGCAGTGCCTGGCTACGACAACTCCTGGGCTGAAAGACGCCGCTGCTAGCCCGCTTACTTCGGGGCACACAAGATAACACTCTACTTTCGGTAGAGGATAGCCAGAAAATCGTGGCGAAACTCGGCAGGCGTGAGGAGGATCTTTTTCACTTTAGCTGCGTCGTAGAGCTGAATCTTCGCGCCTTGCAGGCCCATCATGGCAAAGCCGTGGAACGGGCTGACCAACTTGACATCCTTACTGTCCGCTTTCGACGCGGCGATGGATGGAACTCGAACGGAGTCTTTAGCTGCCGCGGTGATGGTCGCCAGCGGCGTGTCATCCTTGATCTCGATCTGTCCAGGCTTGACGCCGGTAAGTTTCTCCCAGAAGTCGTTGGCGTTAATGTCCAGAGCATCAAAATTCTCATAGCTCTTCAGCTTAACGGCGAGCGCCTTCTCAATGACGGAAGCCCAGATCGCCTGATTATTCGGATCCCGCAAATAGAGGGGCGACCATCCGGAATCGTGGTCGTCGGTATACAGGACATCGCTGACGTCGAAGGAGCCGCCGGATAGTTTGACGGTGAAAAATCTGGACGAGCTGATGGTAGTGCCAGCAGGCGGGTTGCTGAGAATGGACGGCGGTACCTCTGACAAGTCCGTTTCGACGTTCGCTGCCGTCTCGGACACCATGCCTTGGATGACGGTTCGCCCAGTCGCCGTGAAGGCCAGTGCGGCTAGCATCGCCGCGATCGGGCAATTGGCGATGCCGGGCGCTTGCATGACGTCGTCGGGAGACGGGATATTTTTGGAGGAGTTGAAGAGAGGCAAGGTAACCACGTGAACGTCCTTACTATCGGAGTCTTTGGTTGGGGGCGGCATCTTGGTCATTTTCGCCGCCTTGGTGACATTGCCCTGCGCGGGAGCATTACTTTTCTTGTCCCAAAGAACCAGGCCGATCGGCCCGGGAACCCGTCCCGGTACCAAGCCAGGTGAGATACCCATCGGTCCGGGGTGCCGAGCGTCGCCTTGGAATGGAAGCGTCATGCTAACCTGCTGGAAAATGAGGATGGGGAAATGCCGGCCGGCAGTCAAGCCCGGGCGTTGTAAAGGGGCCTGCATCTCCTCCGACAAAGGCTAGCAAACCGGACGGTGGCCAGGGGTCGTCATTGTTCGACCTTCGGGTTTGTTTGCTTTTGCCGGCTCAACGGCCCTTTGTTCCGTTCATCACCCAGCCAAGCAATCTTTCGCGGAGGGCAATAAACTCCAAGGAACTTCGGTTGCGGGGCCGGGAAAGATTCGTCCTGCTCTCATGAATGATCCGTCCTTCCTCCATTACCAGCACCCGATCGGCCAGCGCCGCCGCTTCCTCGACGTCATGAGTTACCAGCACGGCCGTAAAACTTTCACGAAGCCAGATTTCTTCGATGAGTCTCTGCATTTCCAGGCGGGTGAGCGCATCGAGCGCACCCAGCGGCTCATCAAGCAAGAGAATGGATGCCTTGCTGGCCAATGCCCTGGCCAAAGCGACACGCTGACGTTGGCCGCCTGAGAGTATCGCGGGCCAATCTTTCGACCGCGGCTCCAGACCAACCAATTCCAATGCTCGAGTGGCCTCGGCCCATCGGTCGCCATTTCGAGGCGCCGCCAGTGCCACGTTCTGAAGAACGGTCTGCCAAGGCAAAAGGGCCGCATCCTGAAACATCAACCGGGCTTCACGATTGGGACCTCGCAAGGGTCCCCCTCCAATTCGAATCGAACCTTCGCTCACTGACTCGAGGCCAACGAGCAAACGCAGTAAAGTAGACTTGCCGCAACCGCTGCGCCCCACGATGGCCACCAACTCACCTGGAGCGATGCTGAGATTGAGATCTTCCAGCACCACCTTGGCGCCGAATTCCTTGCCAACCTCTTTTAGCTCGATGGCAGGAGTTTGAGAGGCGGTTGCTGCTTTCGTCAGTGGTAAGGATTCTTCAAGAACAATCATCTGAATCTCCTCTCATCGGTAGACGGGATTCCAGCGCAAGAGCCACCGTTCAAGAAACCGGGTCAAAGTGTCTGCCAGTTTTCCCAGCAGCGCATAAAGTAGAATCCCAAGCAGGACCACGTCGGTTTGCAGGAAATCACGGGCATTCATGGTCATGAAACCAATGCCATTGTCCGAAGCGATCGTCTCTGCCACGATCAAGGTTAGCCACATAATCCCAAGGGCATAACGGAGGCCGACCAGAATGGAGGGGAGGGCCCCCGGGAAGATAACTTTTTGAAAGAGTTCGAAGGGTCCGAGCCCGTAAACCCGGCCCATTTCAATTAACTTGGAATCCACCGACCGGATGCCGTGGAGGGTATTAATATAAATCGGGAAGAAAACCCCGGTCACGATCAAGAAAAGCTTCGCCGATTCCCCGATGCCAAACCAGAGGATGACCAATGGAATCATCGCCAGGTGCGGAACGTTGCGAATCATTTGGACCGACGAATCGAAAAGGGCACTTGCCCACTTGGATAAGCCATTGAGTAAGCCAAACCACAATCCTAGCGATCCGCCGATAACGAGTCCAATGCTGGCCCGTTTAAAACTCTCTGCCAGGTGGAGCGGCAACTCGCCCGTTTTGGTTAGGCGAATTCCTGACTCCAGGACCGCTAGCGGCGACGGAAGAACTCTGGGAGAAATGGCGCCGACTTGCGACAGGAATTGCCAACTCGCCAACAGGAGAATTGGCAGAACCCAAGGCAGAATCAAGGAGTACCAGGGCCGCTTCATATCTTTCAGTAATCCGAGGTCGTTTAGTGTTCGGTCTAGGAGGCGGCTGCCACTTTGTCCGGAGCAAATTCGTTCGCCACTACTTCGCCGGTCATGGCCCCTGAAGGGTTCGGCTTGTTTTGATGGACGTTCACTGGAGCCGGATCGTCAATCGGGGGAAGAGTAGCTCCGCGACTTGGTAAGCCTCTTCCAAGTGGGGATATCCAGAAAGGATAAACGTCTCGATACCCAATTGGTGATACTCCCGCATCCTCTCGGCGACATTGTCCGCGCTCCCGACCAGGGCAGTTCCGGCACCGCCTCGAACCAAACCCACTCCGGCCCACAGATTAGGGCTGATTTCTAATGACTCTCGCGCTCGCCATCCATGGCCCCCCTTCTGCAAGTCGAGCATCCGTCGTTGCCCGGCAGAATCCTGTCGCGCCAAAGTTGCCTGTGCCTTCTCGACGGTTTCGTCGGTCAAATAACTGATCAGGCGATCGGCGGCTTTCCAAGCTTCATTCTCGGTTTCCCGAACGATCACATGAAGCCGGATTCCAAACCTTAATTCCCGTCCGTGCCGGGCGGCCGCTTTGCGCACTGTCGCAATCTTTTCCGCCACTTTCGAAGGCGGTTCACCCCAAGTCAGATAATAATCCACATGCCGTGCTGCGACCTCGATTCCCGCGGCAGACGACCCGCCGAAATAAAGTGGCGGATACGGCCTTTGCACCCCTTTGAAGAGGGCCTTCGCACCTTCTACCCGTAGATGTTTGCCGGCAAAATTTACTTCTCCGCGGTCCGCTAGGATCGAACGCCAGATGTGAAGGAATTCATCGGTAATTTCGTAACGATCATCGTGCTTGTCGAAAACCCCATCCCCGGCGAGTTCGACCGGGTCGCCGCCGGTCACCACGTTGATGAGAATCCGGCCGTTGCTCAACCGATCGAAGGTGGCAGCCATCCGGGCAGCCAGCGTTGGGGAAATCAAACCCGGCCGAATCGCCACCAAGAAACGCATCTGGCTGGTCTCACCGATTAGAGACGATGCAGTGACCCAGGCGTCTTCGCAGGAACGGCCAGTTGGTAAAAGCGCGCCGTAATAGCCGAGAGAATCCACCGCCGCAGCGATTTGGCGAAGGTAACCATAGTCGAGTGGACGACCGCCCGTGGGGGTGCCAAGGTATCGACCATCACCGTGGGTCGGAATAAACCAGAAAAGTTCCATCTGCTTACCAATCGAGGTTTCCTAAACAGGCTTCGAGGAAATACGCCTACTGAACTGATATAGTCAATGGCGAATTGGCGTCCCTCACGGAGCCTGGACTCCGAAACTCCTCGCCATCTGGCTCTCGAGGGAAACGCCCAGGAGAGTCGAACAGCTTTGCACAAGAGAGCCGCCGGCCGATCAACCCGGAATCATCTCTCCGGGCTCGCCAGGTTCGGCGGAGAGAAAATAAGGTTTGTTGAAGATTCGTTTAATGTATAGTCGACCGATAGAGTAAACGTCTGATCCCGCTGATATGCCCATCGTCGACCACCATAAAACTACCCTTTTGGGAAATCTTCGCCGGTTCACCGTTGTCGGAGGCTTGCTACTCTTACCATTGTTCGCGCTGAATTTTCCGGCCAGCGGAGGGATCAACCCGAAACAGTTTCGCATTGGTTATCAAAAGGCCGCCAATACCCTCGTTCTCCTGAAGGCTCACGGTACCTTGGAAAAACGGTTGCAGCCGTTGGGTGTCCAAGTGACCTGGTCGGAATTCACTGCCGGACCGCAATTGCTTGAAGGACTCAATGTTGGCTCAGTTGATTTTGGCTATGTCGGCGAAGTGCCACCAATTTTTGCCCTGGCGGCCGGAGCGAACCTTGTTTACACGGCCTACGAACTTCCGACGCCGGAGGCTGAGGGCATTCTGGTCACTAAAGACTCGCCGATCCGTGAGATCACCGAACTGAAAGGCAAGAAGGTGGCCTTTAACAAAGGCTCCGATGTTCACTGGCTGGTGGTCAGCGCCCTGCAAAAGGCGGGTTTGACCTATAGCGACATTCAACCCGTTTACCTGACTCCAGCCGATGCCCGCGCTGCTTTTCTGCGTGGCGCCATCGACGCCTGGGCAGTTTGGGATCCCTCTTCGTCGCTGCTCAAAAACAAATCGAGGCTCGCCCACTGACCAACGCAGTGGGCATCGTAAATCGATACCAGTATTTCTTGAGTGCCCGCGAATACGCAGAGAAAAAGCCTGAGATATTGGCTATCGCGATGGAAGAATTGGGCACCATTGGGCAATGGGTGCGCCAGAACTACCAGCAAGCAGCGGCTGAACTCGCTCCCATTCAGGGTTTGGCGCCGGATGTGATAGAAGCCGCCCTCCGGCACTATCAACACGTTTACAGACCGATCGACGAGACCGTCCTGGGGGATCAGCAAAAAATTGCCGATTCCTTTTATCAACTCAAACTCATTCCAAACAGGTTTCGGTGCGCGACGCCGTGCTCCCGCCCACGC
>CAWEGF010000030.1:0-69111 GCA_963808535.1 uncultured Verrucomicrobiae bacterium
CCCGAAAGCTAACCCCAATTCTTATCTGTGTAATCTGTGGTTAAAAATTCTTATCTTCTCTGTGGTTAACTTTCCCTTTTTGGTAGTTTTGTGATGGGGGAGATAAGGAAACTGACCACGAGGTTAGCAATCAACGCGATCACCCCAATGTAAATGGTATAGGTTTGTCCTCCCACCTGGAATGGGAAGACCGGTTTGAGTTGCATGACCTCTGCCATCCAGGTACCGAGGATCATTCCCACCGCCCAACCCGCCAGTAGGCCCGATGCCCGGAGGCTAGTTCGGAATAGTCCAAAAACGACCGCCGGAAAAGTTTGGAGAATCCAGACGCCGCCTAACAATTGGAGATCAATCGCGTATTGAGTCGGAAGAAAAATGATAAAGACCAGCGCGCCGATTTTCACGCCGAGAGAAACGATTTTGGCGACGTTGGATTCGCGCGCCGGATCCATCCGAGAATCAATAAAGGCCTTCCAGATATTGCGGGTAAAAAGGTTAGCGGCCCCGATCGACATGATGGCTGCCGGGACCAGTGCGCCGATGGCGATGGCGGCAAAACTAAATCCGACGAACCAGGAAGGGAAAACTTTGAGGAAAAGGGCCGGAACAACTCCCGTCGGCTTATCCAGCTTGATGCCGGCGGCGATGGCCATGTAGCCGAGCAGGGCGATCAACCCGAGAAGGAAAGTATAAATCGGCAACAGGATGGCATTCTTGCGCACGGTCTCGGCACTCGATGAACTGAGAACTCCGGTTACTGTATGCGGATACATGAAGGCTGCTAAGGCCGAACCAAAGGCCAAGGTTGCGAAGGGAAGCATTTGGTTGGGTTTGAGAGTCAATCCGGCCGCGCCGCCTTTGGCGTCTAAGGTTAGCTGAGCGGCCCGGAAGACCGCCCCATATCCTCCTAAATGAAGAGGTATAATCGTCACGGCGGCGATGACGACAATGTAGATCATCACATCTTTCACAAAGGCAATCATGGCCGGAGCCCGTAAACCGCTGGTATAGGTGTAAAAAGCGAGGATGAGGAAGGCGATGATGAGAGGAAGATCTCTGATCATGGTGTCAAACCAGGGAAGCTGCGAAGTCAACTGATTGGCTCCGGGGAAGGGAGCTCCCCCAAAGCCCAAGCCGGCGATGACGACCTGCATCCCGATCAGTTGGAGTGCGATGTAGGGCATCGTGGCAATAATCCCGGTGATGGCCACCGCCAAAGCCAGAGATTTGCTTCCATAGCGCACCTGGACAAAATCGGCCACGGTGACATGATGGTTGGCGCGACAGATTCGCCAGAGACGTGGCATGATCAAAAAGACCAGGGGATAAACAATAATCGTGTACGGCAAAGCGAAGAAGCCGTAAGCACCTACGGAATAGACCAGGGCCGGGACGGCGATCACGGTGTAGGCAGTGTAAAAGTCGCCGCCGATCAAAAACCAGGTGATGACGGTGCCGAATCGGCGGCCACCAAGTCCCCATTCGTGGAGAAGACTCAAGTCGCCCGCCTTCCATCGCGAAGCCACAAATCCGAGGACCGTTACCAGCAAGAAAAAGAAGACGAAAACAGCAACGGCCGTCCAATCAATCGAGGTCGGGTTCACCGGGTCTTCAGATAGACGATGTAAATTAGGAGGGAACTAATCGGAACCCAGAGGAACTGGTACCAATAAAAGAACGGGAATCCGAGCAAGACCGGCTCACTAAAGTTGTAGAACGGTACCCAGAGCAAGGCAACGAAAGGGATCAGCAACAGCAGAGCCCAAGGGCCAAGCGATTTTTCGGGGTTGGGAGCCATGATGACTGAGGGATCAGTTTAGGGAGCAATCCAAGACGTGGCAAGACGGAAGGGGGCGGAAGGCAGGTAGGCAGGGAAGGTAGAGAGGAAGGAGATGGCGTGCGGCCCTTTAACACCTTGTGGCAACGGCATGGGGGTTGCGCGGGCGGACTTTAGAGATCGAGAACGAGAGACGACGACGAGAACGATTTAGGAGGCGATTGAGGATAGTCGAATATCGCAAGCCAGACCGCAGTACGTGTAGGCAAGCCGTCCCGGCTTGCTTCCGGGGGCCGGAGACGAAGAGGTAAAGCGGGACGCATTACGTACAGTAGGCAAGCCGTGGGTTCGGGGGGCGGAGCGAAGGAAGTGGGGACGCTTACCACGTGGCAAGGCCGGTTGCCGGCGGAGTCTGAGATGAAAAGGTAAAGCGGGGACGCATTACGCTACAGTAGGCAAGCCGTCCCGGCTTGCTTCCGGCGGGGCCGGAGACGAAGAGGTAAAGCGGGGACGCATTACCTACAGTAGGCAAGCCGTCCCGGCTTGTTCCGGCGGGGCCGGAGATGAAGAGGTAAAGCGGGACGCATTACCTACAGTAGGCAAGCCGTCCCGGCTTGCTTTCCGGCGGGGCCAGGAGACGAAGAGGTAAAGCGGGACGCATTACCTACAGTAGGCAAGCCGTCCCGGCTTGCTTCCGAGGGGGCCGGAGACGAAGAGGTAAAGCGGGGACGCCTTACCTACAGTAGGCAAGCCGTCCCGGCTTGCTTCCGGCGGGGCCGGGAGGCCGAGAGGTAAGGCGGGACGCCTTACCTACTGTAGCAAGACGAAGAGGTAAAGCGGGGACGCTTTACGTACTGAGCTTATGCCGTGATGTCGTCTTTGGTCAAAGTGCCGTTGACCAGGCGCCAGATTTTACGAACGTTGGCGTTTTGTAACTCCTCGGCAACAGTTCGTGAGGCAATCCCTGGTAACAAACCGGGCGGGCGAAACGTTGAATCGCGGCGGTGCCGACTGACGTGAACCTGCTATCGGTGGTCGCTGGAAAGGGGCCGCCATGGTGCATGGAGGGAGAGACTTCCACGCCGGTGGGATAACCGTTCCAAACAATCCGCCCTACCTTTTCCTGTAACACGCGCAGCAAACTTCCGCTTAGTCCTTCGTCTCCCGGCCCGGAATGAATAGTGGCGGTCAATTGGCCTTCGAGTTCTGCCGCCAAAGCGAGCAATTCTTCCGTATTCTCGCATTTAACCAACAGGGTCGCCGGTCCGAATATTTCTTCGTGCAAGCCTCGTTCCTCCCCAAAGGTCTTTCCATCCGTCACTAACAAAAAGGCCCCTCCTTCGACGCGAATATATTTTCTAGCTTTGGAGAGGGATTCTTCAAACCGTTTCGAGACTGTCTCATTGAGCATGCGGTTTTTTGGGGCTTTCGCTAGTTCTTCGCCTAACCGCGAGGAAAATCGGTCGAAAGCCTCGGATGCTGGCGCGATGACCAATCCCGGTTTCGTACAGAATTGACCTGTCCCCAGGGCAACTGATCCAGCCAGGCCGGTGGCGATTGTTTCCCCGCGATTTTCGAGGGCGCCTGGCAGAACAAAGAGCGGATTCAGACTGCCCATCTCGGCAAAAACTGGAATCGGGTCCGGACGCGAATTGGCAGCCTCGAAAAGTGCTCGGCCCGCTCTGGTTGACCCGGTGAAACCCACGGCTTTGATCAAAGGGTGGCGGACCAGCTCCAGTCCGATTTCCACGCTGTCCTCTTCGATGATGGCAAACGCTCCTTCCGGCATCTGGCAGTCCTCGGCAGCTTTCAAGACGGCAGCCGCGGTGAGCGCCGAAGTCCGAGGATGTCCGGGGTGAGGCTTGACCACGACCGGACATCCGGCCGCCAGGGCTGAGGCGGTGTCGCCGCCGGCCACCGAGAAAGCCAGGGGGAAGTTGCTGGCTCCGAAAACGGCCACTGGACCCAGAGGGATCAGAATTCGCCGAAGATCGGGTTTTGGGATCGGCTTTCTTTCCGGAAGCGCCGTGTCGATCCGGGCGTCCACCCATGACCCCTCCCGAACAAGATTGGCAAACATCTTGAGCTGATTGACAGTCCGCGCTCTCTCACCAACCAGGCGATCCACCGAAAGAGCAGTTTCCTCGGCGCAGATGGAAATTAGTTTTTCCCCGACGGCGATAATTTCCTCACCGATTCGTTCCAAAAATGTGGAGAGAACTTCGGGTCCCGGGCTGCGATAGCCGGCGGCGATTTCAGCGACCTTCTCAAGTTGCTTGGGCATAAGAGAGAATAATCGAAGGAGAGCGAAAGCACGGAGAAATTATTTTACCACAGAGACACAGAGAACACGGAGTTTCGGATTTTAGAAATTTTTTCCGATTCCGAAACTCCGTGCTCTCTGTGTCTCTGTGGTAAAATAATCCCCTCCGTGTTCTCTTCCTCCCTCCGCGTCCTACCTAGATTAAGCGGCGCATGGCGAGGTTTCGCATGAGTTGGGCCGTGCCGTAGTCCCAGGGCTCACAATCGTTGCTGTGCCGCATGCGATTGGCGAGAGCTCCAAGTTTGTCCGAACTGACGGTGACAATATCGCCGATCTTATGGCTGAAGCCCATGCCGGGAACGTCGCGATCTTCCGTGGGGGCAAACATGGTGCCCAGAAAGAGGACCACGCCGTCCGGGTATCGGTGATGGGGCCCAATCATTTGGGCGACCAGGTCGGCTGGATCCCTGCTGATCCGGGATAAGGATGAAACCCCGTGTAGTTGAAATCCATCCTCGCCGACGATGGTCATATGAACTTCCATTTGTCGAACGTCCTCCAGCGAAAAACTCTGGTCGAAGAGCCGGATGAATGGGCCTACTGCGCAACTGGCGTTGTTGTCTTTCGCTTTGCCCAACAGCAGCGCGGAGCGGCCTTCAACATCGCGAAGATTAACATCGTTACCAAGTGTTGCCCCCTGGATCTGGCCGTCGCTAGAAACGATCAGGACGACCTCGGGTTCAGGGTTGTTCCAAGTCGACATCGAGTGAAAACCGGCATCGTGACCGTAGCCTACTGCGGACATCGGTTGGGCCTTGGTAAAGAGTTCGGCGTCTGGACCAATCCCGACTTCCAGGTATTGCGACCAGAGTCCCTTCTTGATCAAGAGTTCCTTGAGCGTAGCGGCTTGCGGGCTTCCCGGTTTCAATTTGTCCAGAGCGTCACCGACCGCGCCAACAATTTCATTTCGAATGGCAGAGGAGGCTTGGGGGTTGCCCCGGGCCTGTTCTTCAATGACTCGTTCCAACAAGCTGATGGCAAACGTCACTCCCGCAGCTTTGATGGCCTGCAAGTCGATCGGTGCAAGTAACCACGCTTTTCGCGGATCGCGTTGGTCGGGTGGCGAATTCTGGAGAAGTTCATCAAGTGTCCCGACCGGTTCGCCCGATAGAGCAGCGACGCTGGCGGCGGGTTTTTCCGCTTCGCACAAATCGCGCATGGTCGGAAATGTCTCGCTGATATCGAGCAGGGCTCCGTCCCGAAGAACGACGACCGAAGGGCCTTGAATGTCGGGACGCCAGACACGTCCTACGAGGCATCCCTGCGGCCAGTCTTTCGGGAGGATGGATTGATGATCAAACTCGGTTTTCCAGTTCATTGGGTAGGAGAGGTCTCAGAGAGGGAGAAGAGGACGCGGAGGATGGAATTTACCACAGAGACACAGAGTGCACGGAGGTGGGAGGAAAATTTTTGAAATTGGCAAAGGGGGGCTAGGGTGATTGTCTCGACACTGAAGGATTAAAGGCGTTCTTGATTAATAGTCGGGGTGTTCCACTGACGATTGAAGCGCGGTAAATCGAGTTTGTTTTCGCATCCTTGCCCGTATCGACCAGAAGAAACTCCGTATTGCTTATCCAGCAGGAATCAGCGGCGTAGGATTTTTTTGGGGTCAGGCGGGTGGACTTTCCCGACGGGATATCGAAGACCCAGATCGCTGGCGGTGGACCTTCCCAATCTTTGGGTGGCTCTTCTTCATCCATGTTAGCGTCAATCAACAGACTTTTGCCGTCATCAGAAATGCTCAAACGCTTGGAACTGTCCATGTCCCCTTTGGGAATAATTTTGCTGATTTCCCATGATCCAAGCAGTTGTCCATCGACGCCGAATCGGCAGATTTTCTCTAGATCCTGGCAGAAAATCGACTGGCCATCCGGTGCCCAGCAGGCCGAAAACCAGCCCCCATCCCGGACCGGCAATTCTAGAAATCGAAAGTCGCTCCCGTCCCCGTTGAGCAACCCGAATCGCCAATGGTTCTCTGCCATAATTTCAAATAATATTTTCGATCCATCCGGTGACCAGACCGGGCCAAAACAGTTGTTGCTAGGCGTCTCTTTGAAGACGTTGGTTGTGCCGGTGGCTAGATCGTACACTGCTATGTAGCGCACGACGTCTTTGGCCTGCGGGAGGCGACATCGTGAAGGCCACTTTTGTCCCGTCCGGAGAAATGCAAGGATCGTCGCCCTTGGTTAACTTCCGCGCTTTGCTGCCGTCCAGATTCGCGGCCCAGAGGGTGGAATTACGCGCGAAAGCGATCCAGCGTTGGGGTTGCACAGGTTCCTCGGAAAGGGACGGACCGATCGTAAAAGCGAGAAACGCGAGGAATAGAAAACTGGCTTTCATGTGATAGTGGTCAGTGTCAGTGGCCAGTTGTCAGTAAAAACGAGGGGAATAGGAGAGAACTCAAAGTGTCGCCACCATAAAGGCAAAACCGAATGGCGCCAAGGGAAGGGGACCGTGACAGGATTTTTCATATTGTTGTTGGGGGGAATGGGCGAATAGCCCCCGAGAACAAGAACGCTCGAACGGTGAACGGTGAACGGTGAACGGTGAACGGTGAACGCTGAACGCTGAACGCCCAGCGGCTAACCCGATGCATTATTCAGGGCAAGTTCTGAGTGCGAAATTCATAATAGTCGTGTATTCTATGTGCTTTCGAAGGAGAGCGCCAATGAAAGCCACCCGCTGGGACCATGTCCTTTTCGGCTCACAACGCGTAAGCCGGCGAAAGTTGGACCCTCGGCGGTCCGATGAGAGTCTTTTTAGCCTTCTGCTCAAGATGGAGACCAGACTAAGTGCAGAGGCAAAGGATGTTTACCGGCTGGGGATTGGACGGCGATCGACACCGAGCAAACTCTCACGTTACATTGAGTAACGGCATGCGTATCGTCGGTCGCGGAGCATGGTAGGGTAAGCGTTTTCGGTTTACTCGTCGGCTAAAAGTGCAAAGCGGGACGCATTGCGTACCATGCCTTTTCTATGGATCAAATAAACTCGGATGTAAGGCTAATTCAGTTTCAAGAAAACGGACGGACGCGCGTCGCCTTGGTGAAAGACCCGGAAACAGTTCAGGTGCTGGAGGCCGAGGGTGGTACTTATGCGCTGGCGGAGCGGGCGATTAACGAGGGACGTTCCCTTCATGATATTCTGTTTGAGGCGTTGCCAAGGCACAGAGAGATCTCGTACCAGGGACTCATCGATGGAGGTGCTTTGTTGTCACCGATCCTGCACCCAGACCCGGCGCACTGTTTCGTGACTGGGACAGGACTCACACATTTAGGTAGCGCGGATACGCGCGATTCCATGCATGTGAAACTGAATGATCCTTCCGGCGCCCTGACGGATTCGATGAAGATGTTCAAGCTTGGGCTCGAAGGAGGCAAACCCGAGCTGGGAACAATAGGCGCTCAACCGGAATGGTTCTACAAAGGGGACGGAAGCTCGATCGTGGCGCCCTTTGCTCCCATTCCAGTTCCTGCCTTTGCCCTGGATGGAGGGGAGGAACCTGAGTTGGTAGGGATTTATTTGATCGGTCCTGACCGGAAACCTTATCGCGTCGGATTCGCCCTCGGGAACGAATTTTCAGATCATGTCACCGAGAGACAGAATTATTTGTTCCTTGCTCATTCGAAGCTTCGCAACTGCAGTTTCGGCCCGGAACTACGCCTCGGCGACCTCCCCCGGGCGCTGGAGGGAACGAGCCGGGTGCTGCGAAATGGGAAGCCAATTTGGGAAAAGCCTTTTCTGACCGGCGAAGAAAACATGTGTCACACGATCGCCAATCTTGAACACCACCACTTCAAGTATGCGCAATTCCGTCGGGCCGGGGACCTGCACGTTCACTTTTTTGGTACCTCGACATTGAGTTTTGCCGATGGCTTGAAAGTGGCGGAAAACGATGAGTTTGAAATTTCGCTGCCAGAATTTGGACGGCCTCTTCTTAATGCAGTGCATTTTCTCCCGGACGAGGGCCACGTCGCGGTTGGGAGGATCTAGAGGCAGAAGTTGCAGGAGTTACAGGAGTTCAGGAGTTGCAGGAGGCGAATACGTTGCCCAAGCCGCATTCTTGACTGCGAACCGCGTCTACTTCTGATTGCGGCTGCCGGTGAACTCTTTATTGACCGACGAGGGAATCTGCGTCTGTGCGAGGGCGGTCGGATCCTGAGTCAGGAGTTGCAGGAGTTTCGCTAGGCGAATACTTTTGGCACAACCACATTCTGTAACTCCTGAACTCCTGCAACTCCTGTAACTCCTGATTCCTTCCCCCGTCCCCTGTGAAACTGTTCCATGTAGCCGATGTGCACCTTGGTCGTCGAAGGCTGGAGGGCCGGTTACCGGATGCGGACTTGGCGGCGGCTTTCGGTTTTGTGGCAGCCAAAGCCATTGAAGAGAAGGCGGATGTTCTTTTGATTGCGGGCGACCTGTTTGACCGACCAACGGTGGAACCTCCCCATCTGCGCCAGGCCCAACAGGTCCTGATTGCCCTGAAAGCCGGAGGAGTTCTGGTGATCGGCATCGAGGGGAATCACGACCGCGCCTTCATTCATTCCGAACAATCCACCTGGATGCAGTTTTTGGCTGAAGATGATCTTCTGGTTCTCTTGCGAACCGCCTTCGATTCGACGGGTCCGATTTTGACTCCGTGGGATCCGATCCGAAGAGCTGGGTCTTGGATCGACTTTCAAGGAATCCGATTTGTCGGAGCCGGGTATCTGGGCGCGGCTACTCCTTTCAAGGTCCGTCAACTGGTCTCGCGTTTGGAGAGCACGAAACCGCATGTTCTTCTGTTACACGCCGGGCCGGACTACTTTGTCGGGGAAGGAGGCGGTTTTTCGGATTCCGATTTACAGGCCATCAATGAAAAAACGTGCTACCTCGCCCTAGGGCACATTCATCGTCCGATGCTTTACGGAAAGTGGGCCTGCAACCCTGGATCTCCGGAAAACTGCGATCTGAGCGAAGTCAGTTATGACCAGGATTGGCTGGGAAGGAGAGTGCCTCGCGGATACGCGGTTCTGCGGATTGACCCGGCGCAGCGCCAAAATCCGACCGACCTCCAGATTCATAGCAATCCGCGCCGCCCGGTCCATCGATTGATGATGGATTGTTCACCGTTCGGAGATAAGCCGAAAGATGGTGCCGCTACCTTGGTTGAATCAGCGATCCGTTTGGTGCAGGCCTCCGGCGCGTCACCGGAATCAGTGATCGACCTCCGGCTGATGGGGAAGCTGAACCTGAATCGCCTCGCCCTGGATCGGGCGTCGGCGGCGTGCGAGATCGAGGCTCAGACCGGGGTGTTTGCGGTGTCCATGGATTTGAACAGATTGGATCTTGGAGGATCAGGAGCAGGCAGTGATCGAGCCACCAAAGGTCTTTCCCGGGAAGAGCTCGAGAAAATGGCGATTCGGAATGTTGTCGCCTTCAAACATCTATGGGGGCTCGATCATCGTGAGGATGAGTTTTCCGCCTTTTGTTATGAGCTCAAAGAGTCGGTCCGTCGTGAAAAGTCTGGAGTTGAACTGGCGGAACAAATTGCCCGCAGTCCGCTTCTGGAGGCTATCGTGGCGGCAGACTCTCCGGCGGCAGCAAAAATTCCTGCCCTCCAAGAGATAGGAGAGGGCTCGGTATGATTGTCCGCTCGATCCGACTTAAGAACATCAAGTCGTATGGGGAAGGACCCGATGGAAACGGGGTAACCATTACTTTTGAACCTGGAGCGAACCGGGTCGCCGGGAAAAACGGGCATGGGAAAACGACGCTGATCGAAAGTCTGGGATACGCCCTCTTTCTGACCGGGCCGATCTTTGAAGAGAACTTTCAACTGGAAACCTATTTTCTACGGACCGGAAAGAAAGCGGCAGAGATCGATGTCACGTTTAGCCATCGAGGCGAAGAGTATCGGATCGAGCGAGGTTTGGGTCCGAACAGTAAGCGGCAAACCAAGATTGTTCAGCTGGAAGACGAAAGTACCTGCGCGGAAGGCGAAAAAGAAGTCTCCGGGTTCTTGTGCCGATTGTTTGAGTTGCCCGATCCGAAGCGCTTTTCCGAGCTGTTCTGGAAGCTGATTGGGATTCGGCAAGGACGCCTGACCTGGCCGTTCGATTCGAAGCCAAGTACCGCCAAAGACTTCTTCGAACCGTTGCTGGAGGTGGCGGTTTTCCGTGAGTGTTTCCAGTCGCTCAAGCCAGCCGTGGATGAATTCGTGGCCCGCTTGCACGAGCAGGAAAGAATCCTGGCCCGTCTCGAAGAGAGGATTCGCGAGCGGGCCGATAGCGCGACGATGCTCGCGGCGAAACGTCTGCAGTTCCGGGAGATTGAACAGCGTTGGCAGGTTCTGGATCAAGGCCGGGAAAATATCGCGAAGAAGGTGTCGCAGCTCGAAGCAGTCGAGGTGTCCCTCAGAGCTGCTCAAGCGAAGCGGGACGCGGCACAAAGCTCGCTCGCGCTAGCCCGACAACAACGGGAGATCGCCGCCCAACGGAGTCAAGAATCTGTGGCGGCAGCCGGCGTGACGGAAATGATGACTGAGGGTTACCACGCCTTTGAGGAATCGGAGCAAAAGCTGAAAATTCTTCGGGAAAAACAGGCTGAATACCATCTACTGGAAAAAGAAATAGCCGATTTGGAGAAGAAAAAGATCGAGTTCGAAGGAAAATCTGACGCGGCGCGTTCGCAGGCGGGAATCTTCGCCGGGCAGAAGCAGGCAAAAGAAACCGAGCGCGCTTTTCTCCGTGAACGTATCGAGGGACTTCGGATCCGTCGGTCCGCCTCTCAGACGGAATTTGAAAAGCAGAAGAGCGAAACAAATCGTGCGATGGGTGATCTTTCTGACATCCGTCATTTCGTGGACGGTCTTGCTACCCTGCTGACAGAACAGGAAATTATTGCGGAGAAAATGAAGCGGGTGTCGGCTTCTCGCACCGCAGAAGATTCTTTCGGCTTACAGAGAGCGCGGCTCCAGGCCGAGAACGCGAACGAGGAGCTACAGTCTATTCGTCAACAACTTGCGGCCGCCAACGCCGAGCACGCCTCTCTGGTGAAACAGCTGCAAGAAATCCAGGGAGGAATTTGTCCTTTTTTGAGGGAGCAATGCCGGCAGTTTGATCCCACCAAGGTGGAGGTGGATCTAAGAGAAAGAAGCGCCGCGATTGAAGACCTGCAGAAGAAGAGAGGGATTGCCGATGCTGATGTTCTGACCGCGCAAAGTCGGCACGAAACGCTACGCCAGGAAAAAGAGAATCTGGCCAGGACGAGCAGTCAGCTTGAACAGATGGTCATCGATTTCTTCTCTGCCTTCGAGCGGTTGCCTTGGGGAAAGATCGAGCAGGCAATGAGCGGGTTACAACAGTGGGTTCCTCCAACGCTTTCAATTTCCGGGCGGGCCATTCCTCGAGAGCGGTTGGTGGACGCGGTAACCTTTGAGACGAGTCACCAGCGCAACGTCGCCTATTTGAAGGAACTGGAGAATTGGTGGCAAAGGACCGCACAACTTGTCCAAGAGCGAGCCGATACTGTTTTCGAGGAAGAAAGGCACAGAAACGCGGAACAGCAGGATGAGGTCAATAGCACGGAGCATCTTCGAACCATTGAGTCTGAAATTGATAAGCTCGGGATCGCGGCGGAAGCACAGCGCGTAGTAGCCGGGACCTGTCAGAGAGAGGTAGACTCGAGGGAAAAGGTTATTATTGGACTCTATGAACGCCGCGGCGCTTTCCAGTTTCTGGGTGATGAGATCCTTCGGTTGGAAAAGACGCAGCAGCAGCACCTGGGTGACTACCAGCGATACCTCGGAGCGAAGCCGCTGGCCGAAGAACGGGTTTCCCGTGAGGTAGAACTGAGTGGGCGACGAGAACAAGAACTATGTGCCACGACGGAGTTGATGGTTTGCGAAGGGACCCTCGCGGAGTTGAGTCGAGGGTTTGACGACGCGGCGTTGGGGGCCTTGCGCCGGGAGTTGGCGGCGATCATGGCGGAAGTGGCCACAGAGTTGGCCAATCTGGAAAACACGCGGCGGGAAACTGATCGAGAGGAGCATCGGTTCCGGGAGTGGCAGGAAGCCTGCTCCCAGCGGGACGAGATCCTCGGCATCCTGCATACGACTAAAAGCCGCAGTTAAATTAACGGAGTTTGCGCGGGTTGTTCTAAGGGACTCTGCGCCGATCGTAGCTCAGCAATTGTGCGATCGAATTGCCGATCAAGCTCAAAGGATCTTCAACCGGATCAATCATGACCCGGCGGAAGTCAGGTGGGAAGCTGCGCCGCGTTACAGTCTGCGAGTGATTCCAGGGGATCGCCGATTTGCCATGCTTTCCGGCGGTGAACAGACCAAGCTTGCATTGGCGATGACCCTCGCCATGATCCAGGAGTTCAGCGGGTTGCGATTTTGTATCTTCGATGAGCCGACTTACGGGGTCGATGCCGAAAGCCGGGAAAAACTTGGGGATGCTTTGTTGGAGTCGCAAAAAACTGCGGAATTAGAGCAATTAATTTTGGTTTCCCACGATGATGCCTTTGATGGAAAGATCGAACACTCGGTTTTCTTGCGGAAAACTGCGGCCCATGGAACCGAAGTGGTTCAATTTTTTGGGCCTTCTCATGGCCGTGAAAGCCAGAATTCAGTTGCTTGCGAAGCTTGACCTAAGGACCCGCATGACGCGTAGTAGTGCACCCAGGAGACACCGAATGAACCCTACTTTAGCCATCCTTGCGGCGGCCGGATTGACACTGGCAAGTGTCTGGGCACAGGACAAGCCGCTGCCGCTGCCCGATAAATACGAACAGCCGCTCGGGACCTGTTATGAGGAACTGAGATATCCTTATCCAACGGCTTATTTGAATCTGTTCGTCGAGGGCCAGGATTTACGGATGTGCTTTATGGACGTCCAACCGACGAAAAATCCGAATGGCCGAGCAGTGGTGCTGCTTCACGGTAAGAATTTTTATGGAGCCTACTGGGCGGATACCGCTAAATTTCTAACGGATCGGGGCTTTCGGGTGATCATTCCCGACCAGATCGGATTTGGGAAATCATCCAAGGCGGATATCCATTACAGCTTCGATTTTTTGGCCGAGAACACGGCAGGTCTGCTGGATCTGCTTCACGTGCAGAAAGCGACCATTATTGGGCACTCGATGGGAGGTATGCTGGCGATCCGGTTTGCCAGGTTATACCCGGGTCGTACCGAGGCCTTAGTGCTGGAAGATCCCATCGGGTTGGAGGATTACGCCTTGAGCGTTCCGCCCGCCCCCCTCGAACAACTTTATCAACAGGAGTTGAACCTGAGCCTGGAGGAATACCGGAGGTACGTTCAGAGCTACTTCGTCACCTATCCGAAGGATCGGGCAGAAATGTTCGTTGAGCCGCGAATGCGCGTCAGTCTGAGTGGCGACTATCCCCGCTGGGCGTTATGCGCCGCTTTAACGACTCTGATGATCTACCAGCAGCCCGTTTGCTACGAACTCTCTGAGATCAAGGTTCCGACGCTCCTGATTGTCGGCCAGGAAGATCATACGGCCCTCGGCAGAGATCGTGCGCCAATCGACCTGCGACGAAACCTTGGGAACGTTCCCGAGCTCGCTAAAAAGGCTGCCGAAGCAATTCCAGGCGCGCGGCTAATTGAATTGCCGAACGTGGGGCACATTCCTCACCTGGAAGCTCCCGACGCGTTTTACCAAGCCGTCGAAGATTTCCTCCGGCGCTGATCGGGATTCGGATCGGTGGTCAGGCCGATCGACGAATGGGCATACGCCCAGCATAACGATCCGTTGAGCCTACTCGGTGGGAATGCTTGTGTTGAAAAACTATCTTGCTTCGCCAGGCGCCCATCCACTGGTCCGACGCTTCGCCACTGCGCTTCCACTGTTGATCCTGTCGATTCCCTCCCTCTATCTGCTTCTGACATTGCCACCCCTTTGGCGTGACTCGGATGGATTCAACGAGATCGCTTCCACTTTTGCTCCCAAGGGCATCATCCATTGGTTACCCGGATATTGCCTGGTTGGCCGATTAATTGTTTTCGCCGGCAGCATCGTCGGGAGTCTGCTCGGGGGGCATGGCATGCCCTATCTTTCGATCAGCATCACCCCGCTCAACGACGCCGGAATTTATCTCCTGATCATCGTGCAGCATGGTTTCCTGGTTTTCTCACTCTTCTATGCGGTGACAACCTTAAGCGATCGGTTATCAAACAGAGTTTTGCTGGCCCTTTTCTTCGCGCTCACTCCCTGGGTCTATATCTATGCGAATTGCATCGGAAGCGAGGCTTTCAGCAACCCTTTGGTTTACCTGATCGCCACTTGCGGCTGGACTTGTCTGAGGACCACGGAACTGGGCAGACGGCAGGTCCTGATCTATTTTGGGCTGCTTCTCGCCGCCGCCTTAACTCGGCAGATCAATTCGTTATTGGCCGCCCTTCTCCCGATCGCCCTACTGCCCCTAGCCGGTCAGGAGTTGGTCCTTGGCGGTGTCCGCTCAAATTCGGACGATAGCCCGCCCCGGTTTCGATACACGCGAAGACTTCTGATTTTTGTGTTGGTCGGACTTTCGGCGATCGGCATTTCAGTGTTGGTCCAACAAGCGATGTGCTGGCTGTTCCGAGTACCTTTTCGTTCTACGTTTGGTGAAACGTTTGAGTGGCGGCTGAGCTATTTGGCCGGGTTGAACGAACAGGAGCGAACCGCGATCCTGGGCCAACTCGCCACAAAGGTGGGAGATCCGGTGGTGACGGAGGCGCTCGAATCCCTCAATCAGAGTCTCATCCGGGGAGACAAATGGATCGACATGTTTCTGTTTTACAAGATAGATGAAATCCTCGTTCGCTCCGGTCTCCACGAGATGCAGCATCGGACCTGGCAGATAGATCTGAAACTGAACCGGATCGCGGCCGGCGTTCTGCTTTCAGGCGAACCTCATTTCAGAAAAGCCGTTTTAACGGATTTCAAACGATGGCCTTTTTTCACTCAGACCGATCTGGCGTATCCGCCATTTATCTTAACCGATTGGCTGCAAACCCAACTGCCGATCGCGAGATATGGACGATTGAGAGGGCTGGCTTCGTTTCAACACCAAGCGGGCTATTATACTGCCGCCTGGAACAAGCTTCCCTATGGCCATCTTTTCGGAGGGATTTCGATGTTGGTGACAGGTGGTCTGACCATGTTGTTCGGCGGATTGGCTTTCGCAGGGGCTCCGCGCGATCCGCTCACGAAAGCCGGTGTCTCTTACGCGGCCAGCCTGATTGCGGTCGGCGTGCTGATCTCTTTCGCGAACTGTTTAAGCACTTTTTATGGCGCCCGGTTTTATTTGCCGGTCTATACGCTTTTCCAAATCGGGTTGCTGTTGGCCATTTCCCTGGTGGGAAAGTTCTTTATGGAAAGGCTGGGACGGGAAAGACTGGAAAGTTTTAAAAACCCGCGCTAAAAGCACAGCCATGTCTCGATTGCTTTCACTTTTTTGCGTCAGCCTGTTTTTGGGGTCGGCTGCGATGGCGCAGGTCCAAGGCGAGCACATTGTCATGACCGGGTCTCCTTCGCTGATGGAGTGGGAGAAATATAAATATCAGCCACACGACAACTGGTGGATGAATTTCGTGCGGGCCAGCCGGTTGCGGATCGACCAGCTGCGGCAACAATATGGACCCTCGGCGCGGATCACCTGGCTCGTTTATCAGCGTGGCTATGAGCGTCGCCAAAAACAAGAACACGAAAATCTCTTCAGCATTATAGAATCGGTTAAGGAGAAATACGGACTCAATCTGATCTTCTTCAACAACACGGCACAGCTCTGCTATTACCTGAATTACGGAGCGGATCGTCCGCACGATAAGATCCTGACCTTCGATTATTTTGGGCATTCGAATCGAGCCTGTTTCATGATCGACTACAGCAATGAGATTGCCAGCGGCTCAAAGGTCTGGCTGCACCAAGACGAATTGAAAGACAAATTGCATCACGGAATATTTGCCCGGGACGCCAAGGTGCAGAGTTGGGGATGCTATACCGCCGAAAGCATGTCGAAGATGTGGTATCAGGCTACGGGAGCAAAGATGATCGGAGCGGTGGGTAAAACGCAATACATGACGAATGAATTGCCCGTTCTGGTCTCGGCCACTGGAAGATGGAGCACTGGATTCTAAGTGCCATGACCCTTGCTGAACTCCAACGGATCTATACCACCCCTTTTTTTGATTTACTGGAGCGCGCTCGTTCCACATTTTCGTCGCGTTGGAACAAAAGCGAAGTGCAGCTCTGCACGTTACTGAGTATCAAGACCGGCGGGTGCAGTGAAGACTGTGGTTATTGTGCACAAAGCGCCCGCTACCAGACAGGAGTTCGGGCCGAACGCCTGATGGATCCGCAAGATGTCCTGGAGGTGGCCCGTCGCGCCCGGGAGAACGGTTCGACCCGCTTCTGTATGGGAGCCGCCTGGAAAGGGGTCCGCGACGGGGAGGCCAGATTTGAGCAAGTGCTGGAAATTGTGCGCGCGGTGAGCCAACTCGGAATGGAAGTTTGCGTCACCCTTGGGCAGTTAAGTTTGAGTGCGGCTAAGAAGCTCAAGGAAGCAGGTGTCACGGCCTACAACCATAACCTCGATACCTCGGAGGAGTTCTATCCCCAGATCGTGTCGACACACACTTATACGGACCGGCTCGAGACGATTCGAGCCGTTCAACAAGCGAACATTTCGGTCTGCTGTGGCGGAATTATTGGCATGGGGGAGACCGAGCTAGACCGTCTGAAGATGCTGGAAGTACTGACCAACTTCGATCCGGCACCGGAAAGCGTGCCGATAAACTGTCTGATGCCCATGCCGGGGACGCCCTTGGCAGACCAATCCCCCGTCGACGTTTTCGAATTAGTCCGTCTGATTGCTACCACCCGGATCGCATTACCTGAGGCGAAGGTCCGGTTGTCCGCCGGCCGGACCCGACTCTCCAAAGAGGCGCAAGCCCTCTGTCTATTTGCCGGGGCTAACTCGATCTTTTACGGAGATAAACTTCTGACCGCGGAGAATCCCGGGGTCGATCATGATCGTGAGTTGCTGACCGCCCTCAACCTCGCCGGGCAGCCACCTTTTGAGGGAGGCGCTATTCGTTAGGCTCTGTTGCCGCCGATCTCGTCTGGGTTTTTCTGACGTCTTGAGGCGAGTGAGTAAGTACGTAATGCGTCCCGCTTTACCCTGTTGGGCCGCGGTAGCTGCCCTCGAAAGAACCGTCCCGTACGGTATGATCGGGCGCAGCTAATCCCAGAGGTCTTTCTCCTGACAAATTTGCGACATGACGTGGCTGTATCACTCGACGCCGATCAAATTGGGGACAGGTCAGATCTCAGACGTTCCATACGAAAACTCCGGTTTCCGACCGTGAACATTGGACCTGTCCCCATTTTTAGGCCTTTGGCGGGGAAACCGTTGCACCCCGGCTAGCCAATCGAATTGGGGACAGGTCAGATCTCAGACGAGTCCATTACGAAAACTCCCCGTTTCCGACCGTGAACATTGGACCTGTTCCCATTTTTAGGCCTTTGGCGGGGAAACCGTCGCACCCCGGCTAGCCAATCGGATTGGGGACAGGTCAGATCTCAGGCGAGTCCATACGAAAACTCCCCGTTTCCCACCGTAAACATCGGACCTGTCCCCATTTTTATCGAGCCGTTCAACAAGCGGACATTTCGGTCTGCTGTGGCGGAATTATCGGCATGGCGGAGACCGAACTAGCCCGTCTGGAGATGCTGGAAGTACTGACTAACTTCGATCCGGCACCGGAAAGCGTGCCGATAAACTGTCTGATGCCCATGCCGGGAACGCCCTTGGCAGACCAATCCCCCGTCGACGTTTTCGAATTAGTCCTTCTGATTGCTACCACCCGGGATCGCATTACCTGAGGCGAAGGTCCGGTTGTCCACCACCCGGAACCGACTCTCCAAGAGGCGCAGGTCCTCTGTCTATTTGCCGGGCTAACTCGATCTTTTACGGAGATAGACTTCTGACCGCGGAGAATCCCGGGGTCGATCATGATCGTGAGCTGCTGACCGCCCTCAACCTCGCCGGGCAGCCACCGTTTGAGGGAGGCGCTATTCGCTAGGCGTTGTTCTGCGCCTCACGCCCTGGATTTTTGACGTCTTGACGCAGTAGACGTCGGGACTGCAAACAACATTCAAAATCGAGAACGAGGCACGACGACGAAGGACGAAGGACATTGAGGAAAGAACCCAGCCATCCCTCCTAAAAGAAAGCTCAAGAGCAAGAATTGGACAGAAGGCCAGCAACGAGAAACTGGATTTCCCGAATCGTCCTCGTTCTCGTGGTCGTCCTCGTCCTCGTCTGGCCTTTCTTAAGGCGTGGAGGGGTCCTTGTCCGCCCAGGGGTGGAGGGACCCTCTCTCCTCTGACTCACCAGGATTTGTAGGGAAGAAATTTGCCGCACATCGTGACCTGGACGCGATCGCCTTTCGGGTCAGAGACTCTTTCGATATCCATCGTAAAATCGATGGCGCTCATGATCCCATCTCCGAATTGCTCGTGGATCAGTTCCTTGATCGTTGGGCCGTAGACCAGGTTGATCTCGTGGAACCGGTAAAGCAGCGGATCTTTCGGGATATCTAACACATTTCCTTTGGTGGGAAATTGTTGAAGAACGGCCGCGGCTTCTGGCGGCAAGCCGAGAAATGAGACGAGCTTTTCCGCTTGTTCCGCCGACATGCTGTTCTGCCCCAGACAGACCGAAGTAGTCCAGACGGGTGATTTTCCAACTTCCTTCGCGATTTCCTGCCAAGTGAGTTTTTTTTCCGCCTTGGCAGCCTGAATGGCTGAGGTGATTTCTTCCCGAGTCATAGCGCTCAGTATTCGCTCGCTTTCCATCGCACGGAAACTTAATTTCAATTAGAGCTTAATGTTCTGGCGGACGGTTCTTAATCCCAGCTGTTCTCTAAAAGTTGGGAGCCCAATTTCGCTTCGCGGACCTCGATCGGGAAACCGAGTTACGACAAAAACGCAAAACTCAACTTGCGCGATTCTGAAGTAAGGGCACTGTCCGTTTCGGAAAGCTATTATCTGTATGACTCAGGACGAATTTGATGAATTGATTCAGGAGATTCGGGAAGAAGATCCTGAGCAGCTGGACTCGGAATTCTTTGTTCGAGATAAACCGTTAAAGGAAGACAAGCTGGCCAAGCTGGAGCAAAAAGCTGGATTTACTCTGCCGGAAGAATACCGCAGTTTTATCAAGCGGTTTGGAGCCGGCGATATAGGCACGATCACCGTGCTCTCGCCGGATCCGGAAAGCGATTTTTCGCTTTGGAAGGGAGAGGAACCTTTTGAAAAGGTGAGTTGGGTTCCGGTGGTCGATGATGGGAAGAGTAATTTCTACGGATTCGTGGTCGAAAGCCGGGTCTGTTCCCGTGAAGTCTGGTTCGCCGATCAGGATCTTGGCTACGAGCTTTCAGGGACGGATTACGAAGACTTTTATCAACTCATTGCGACGGAGGCATTCGGCGTTGATACGTGAGAGCGGAGGAGACCTCTCGCTCTCTTCGCTGGTCTGTGCACTGCGTAGAATCTGTGTTCTAAAAAAGGGGAAATCGCGCGTGCGAATGTTCAGGATCCGTCCTAGAATCAGCGCACCCCATGGATAAGAAAACTTCGCCCCCCTTAAGGAGTCAGGCTTGGTTCGGACCAACCGACAGGAGCACATTCATTCATCGCGCCTGGATGAAGAACCAAGGCCTTCCCAATCATTTGTTGGATGGGCGGCCGGTGATCGGCATTTGTAATACCTGGTCCGAACTGACGCCCTGTAATGCTCATTTCCGGGAACTCGCGGAATACGTAAAAAAAGGGGTCTACGAACTGGGTGCTTTCCCGGTTGAATTTCCGGTCATGTCGTTGGGGGAATCGAACCTTCGACCGACCGCGATGCTGTTCCGCAATCTGGCTTCCATGGATGTGGAGGAGTCGATTCGCGGCAACCCGATTGATGGGGTGGTGCTTCTTTGCGGGTGCGACAAAACGACCCCTTCGTTGATGATGGGAGCGGCCAGTTGTAATTTACCGACTTTGGTCGTTTCCGGCGGTCCAATGTTGAACGGTTGTTTCAAGGGCCAGCGAATCGGCTCCGGAACCGGCGTTTGGCAGATGTCCGAGGCGGTGCGCGCAGGGAAGATGGACATGAAAGATTTCCTGGAGGCGGAGTCTTGCATGAACCGTTCCCGAGGGCACTGCATGACGATGGGAACGGCTTCCACCATGGCTTCGATGGTCGAATCCCTGGGGATGGGACTTCCTCACAACGCCGCGATTCCAGCTGTCGATGCCCGCCGCCAGGTATTGGCGCATATGGCAGGAAGACGGATCGTCGAGATGGTGCGCGAGAACCTGACCATGGACAAGATTCTCACCCGGAATGCGTTTGAGAACGCGATTCGCGCCAATGCCGCAATCGGTGGTTCCACGAACGCCGTCATTCACTTGATCGCTCTGGCCGGACGGGTCGGCGTCGATCTGAAATTGGATGACATCGAGCTAGGCGCCAACTTGCCCTGTTTGTTGAACCTCCAGCCGTCCGGGGAATTCCTGATGGAAGATTTTTACTACGCGGGGGGATTGCCGGCGGTACTGCGTGAACTTGGCGAAGCAGGAGAACTCTACAAGGATGCGTTGACGGTAAACGGAAAAACGATTTGGGAAAACGTGAAGGATGCGGAGTGTTATAACCGGCAGGTCATCTATTCGTTTGCCACTCCGTTTAAGCCGCTGTCCGGAATCGTTGTTTTGCGGGGAAATCTCGCGCCCCAAGGTGCCGTGATCAAGCCATCCGCTGCTACCCCGGAATTGCTAGTCCACCGCGGACGGGCTGTCGTTTTCGAAAATATTGAACAGCTGCACGAAACCATCGATGACGAAAATCTCGAGATCGATGAGAGTTGCGTAATGGTGCTTAAGGGAGCCGGACCCAAGGGATATCCCGGATTTGCCGAGGTGGGAAATATGCCGTTGCCGCCTAAATTATTACGCAAAGGGATCACCGACATCGTACGGGTCTCGGACGGACGGATGAGCGGCACGGCGTTTGGTACGGTGGTGCTGCACGTTGCTCCGGAAGCAGCTGCGGGCGGACCGCTGGCCCTGGTCAAGACAGGGGATATGATCGAACTGAATGTCCCGGAGCGGCGACTGCACTTGGAAGTTTCTGACGAAGAACTGGCGCGGCGGAAGACCGAATGGATTCCGCCGGAACCGCCGGCCCGCGGGTGGTACAGATTATTTTTTGATCATGTGCTGCAGGCGGACCAGGGAGTAGACTTCGACTTTCTAGTCGGCAAAAGCGGGGCGGAAGTTCCAAGGCATTCGCATTGATCGGAGAGCCGTCCCGTAGGGAACGGTACGTCGGTATCTCGCGGGCGGAGAAGCTACTGCGAAGAAGTAAGGCGAGACGCCTTACCTACGTAGACCAGCCGTCCCGGCTTGCTCCGGGAGCCGTCTTTTTAGGGACAGGTCACGTTTCAAGCGATTGAGGGACGTATCTGCGATGGTCTAAAGACCGGATTAGCCGCGTCCGATCATACCGTACTCTACGGGACGGCTTTAGGGGCAGTGATTCCCAGGCACTTTCGTGCCAGGCTACGATCGCGTTGTCCCTCCGGGACACCAGCACCGCGATGACAAAAGATTAAGTGGTTTCAGTGTTTCAGAGAGAGTAAGGCGAGACGCCTTACCTACGTAGGCCCGTTCCAGCTTGCTGAGGAACCGTCTTTGTAGGGACAGGTCACATTTCAAGCGATTGAGGGACGGTCCGCGATAGTCTAAATACCGGATTAGCCGCGTCCGATCATACCGTACCCTACGGGACGGACGCTTCGACCGGGCCGATTCCGATTTTCTTAATTCTGTAACTCCTGCAACTCCTGTAACTTCTCTGAAATTCTCCACAACCTTTACACGCGCTTTGCCGTCCTGGTTCGTCGTTCTTTTTTGATCGTTTCAGAAAGATCGCTCGCATTCCTGGCGAGAAGCTTTCGCGTGGCGCGCTTGGCGTCTTCCGAATTCCGCCGGGAGATGGCTTCGGCGATTTGGCGGTGCTCTTTCAGGTTCCAGTTTGCTGATTTACCGGCGCGTACGCAGAGTTCAAAGTTAATTCGCAACAGGAGGGAGAACGCCGGGACCAAGGCGATCAGCAAGCGGTTATGCGTCGCTTCGAAGAGCAGTTCGTGAAAGGTTACGTCAGCGTCGATCGCTTTCTGCATTTCGTCGCGGAATTTTTCTATCTGATCGTAGGCTTCCAGGATTCGGAGCGTTTCCATCGCGGAGGCATGAGCAGCTGCCAGGGAGGCGGCCGTTGGCTCGATGATGGCCCGGAGTTCGGTTAACTCGTCCAGTAAATTGTCTTTGTTGGCCGAGGCCGATAACATCCAGTTCAGCACTTCAGAATCGAGAAGGTTCCAACAGAACTCCGGTCGGACAATCGTGCCGGCTCGGCGCTCGGTTCGCACGAAGCCTTTGGCCGCCAGAATCTTGACCGCTTCTCGAACCGCATTCCGCCCGGCGCCGAAACGATGTGCTAGTTCCGGTTCAGTGGGCAAAGTCTGCTCTGGTTTCCAGACCCCGCTGGCGATCTCGCGTCCGATGGCGGAGACCAACCGGTCGACGACGCTGACTGAACGAGTGGAAGCGCGCGCTTTGGGTTTCGCGCGAGAATTGGTCGGTGGTTCAGAGGTCTGCCATCGCTTGGATATCGTGAAGCGAGTTAAAGTTTTACTGACCCTCCTTCATCCCATGTAAAACAGAAGAACTTCCAGCTAACTTAACGGCGCATTTTTGGTTATTTGATTCCTGCTGCGGCCATGACACCTTGGGTCACTCGCTTCTGGAACAGGAGGTAGGCGGCGGCGGTTGGAATCGAGGCCATGACGGCAATGGCCGACGTTTTGGCAAAGGCTACGCCATAGGCAGATTGGACCTGGGTCATGCCAACGGGGATGGTGAGCATGGGCGTCGAGTTGGTGACAATAAAGGGCCAGAAAAAATTGTTCCAAGCACCAATGAACGTGACGATAGCCATCGCCCAAATAATGCTCCAATTAAGTGGGATATAAATGTTGAAGAGAATTCTAAAATCGCCGGCGCCATCGATCACGGCGGCGTTGCGGAAATCGATAGGGACCTGGTCGAAGAACCGTTTGAAAACGATGACCGAGAGGGGAGTGGCGATCTGAGGCAGAATGATGCCGACATAGGAATTCACAAAATGGAGTTTGTTCATCAGCATGAACAGCGGGATGGCCACCGCGCCAAAGGGGAGCATGAAGCCGATCATCAAGGCCAAATTAATCAGTCCCTTGCCTTTAAAATCGAGGAGGGCTAGAGCGTAGGCGCACATTAAGGCGCAGGTAATAGAAAAAAAAGTAATCACCGCCGAGACCAAGACGGTATTCAGATACCAGCGGAAGATTGGGCTGTTTTGAATCACGTAAATGAAAGCCCCAAAATCTGGAGGAAAGGGTACGAAGGATGGCGGAAGGACGATGGTATCTGTTTCGCTCTTAAGAGCGGTGGCGATGATCCAATAAACTGGAAACAACCAGGCGAGCGCCATAATCACCGTCAGTCCCGTGCAGACCAACGCCAAAGGTGACATGCCTTTCTTTTTCATTTGGCACGTCTCCCCTGCAGGAGTCGGAATTGGATGGCCGATATGACTAACATGATCACTACCAAAACGATCGCCACCGCGGACGCGTAGCCGCCGCGATTCAATTGAAAAGCCTGGCGATACATATAAAGGAGGACCACCATCGTGGAATTATATGGTCCTCCTTGGGTTAGTAGATAGACCTGATCAAAAATCTTGAATTGGGCGATCAATTGGAGAACCAAGACCAGGCTGGTGACCGGCCAGATCAGCGGGCAAGTAATACTGATAAACTGTTGGAAAGCGTTCGCTCCATCAATCGAGGCTGCTTCGTAAACATCAGACGAAATATTTTGCAGCCCGGCGATAAAAAGAAGCATGTTGAAACCGACGGTCCACCAGATGGTCACGGCGGCCACGGCTGGCATGGCCCAAACCGGGTCCTGAAACCAGGCGATCGAATTTTGCACCAGATAGTTAATAATCCCAAAATTGGTGTCCAACATCCAGAGTGAAGCGGTGGTCACCACGCTGACCGGTAGGACGAAGGGCAGAAAAAACGCCGAGAGGACCGGTAATCGCAAGCGCTTCAATCGGACCACTAAGATAGCCAGGAAAAAGCCGACCGCGGTATTTGGCACCACGGTCAGAAAAATGAAATAGAGGGTATGCCAGACCGAACCCCAAAAGTCCTGGTCATGCATCAATTCGACGAAGTTTTGCAGTCCGACGAATGCTCCTTGGCCCGCGATATCTGAGTTAGTGAGGCTCAAATAGCAAACCTGGATGGCGGGATAGATTAGAAAGACCCCGTAAAAGAAAAGAAAAGGAGCGACGAAAACCCAACCAATTGGCCAACGCTTTCGGCGCATGATCCGCCGGTCCATTGGCTGAGCTTTCGTCATAGCAGAAAAACCACCCTGGCGGGCTGGCCTACTGCTGTTGTTTGGCAAACTTTTGCAGTTCGCCGGTGAATTGGCTGAATCCCTTGTCGACCGGTAATTGCCCGTTGATGGTCGGGATCAGGAAATTGCTAATCGCGCCGAAACTCGGACTTCCCACTCCAAATATTGGGAGACCGGGTTCGAAGACAACATCTTTGGCCGCGCCCGCGCTATATTCGTTATTCGGCGACATATCCTTATAGGCCGCGCTTTCCTGAACAGGAAGGTAGGCTGGGATGTGACCACCTCCGGCCCAAGTCACTTGCTTTACGACGTAAGCAATAAACTTCAGCGCGGCGGCGACTTTCTCTGGAGAGGGCGGCGTCTTCTGGTTGTTTGGGATCGCCAATTGGTGAGAATCGGCCCAGGTGTCCTGATTATTGAAGAGCTTGGGAAAAGGCGTGATGCCGTATTCGAAGGAAAGCTTCTTTTGCTTTTGCAGATCGACCAGGGTTGGAACTTCCCAGTTGCCATTGATCATGAAAACGCCGCGACCGGCGGTGAACAGCGCCACCATCGCCGGGTAAGTCGTATTTTTCGGGATTAGTCCCTCTTTGGCCCAGTCGGTAAGGATCTGAAGAGCTTTCTGTCCGGGCGTCGCGACGCTATCGAAGGAGAGCTGACCATCCTTCAGGAAGTCGCCACCCTGTTGTTTGAAAAAGGTATACCAGACCCGCCAGCAGGACGCCGGATCTTCCGAAACCGTCCCCGACCAGGCGATGGGAATCAGGTGGGTTTTAGCCTTTACCGCAGCTAACATCTTGGTAAACGACTCGATGCTGTCGACACCACTCGGTTTTCCATCGGCATCCAGCAGCCCGGCCTTTTGCAGCACCGTCTTATTGTAATATAAAACGATGGTATGGATATCGAGAGGAACCCCGAACAACTGGTCTGATTTTCCATAGGTCTTACTTAGCTCCAAAGATCGGTCGATGAGGGATTTCTGGAAGTCTTCAGACTTAAGACCGGCTTGCCCGAGTTCTTCCGCGGTGATCGGTCGCAGGTCTTTCGCCGCAATTCCGGCTGCGAAATGCGAAAGATGGTAGGTCATGACGTCGGGGGTTTCACCGGAAACCACCGCCGTATGAACTTTGGTGTAGTACGGTTCACCCCACGGCAGAGTCGATTCGTTGATGTGGATCTCGCTTTGGCCCTTGTTGAATTCTTCCACGATTTGTTTCATTCGCACGCCATCGCCGCCGCCCAGGAAATCCCAGTAGGTAATTTCGGTGGGCGCGGCTTGTGTGACCGCGGATACGAAGCACGCTGCAAGACAAGAAATGGTTATTTTCATGGGGGATCTTTGCTTTGGTATAGGAAGATTGGAGAGAACGATCAAGGCATTTCACCTAATAAGAGAGCGACAACAGATTCCAGGAGAGGGGATGCAGGAGAGTCGTGAACTTGTCTGGGTGAATGGTGAATTCCTGATGCTCGACCGGTTGTACGGTGTCCGATTTCTCGGCGGTATTGGTCGCCAGCAGATCAGTCCCCGATATTTCAAAGGCCTGGCAACTTTTAATTTGCGGGAAGCCGCGCAGATCGATGGTCAGGTCGACGGGGCCGGCACTCTCTCGATTGAGCACGAAAAATACTATTTTCCGGTGATCAGCATCATGAACTGCCGAGGCGATCACCTGATCGATGGTTCCGGCGGTTTTCGTTTCGCGTTGCGTCGAGTAAATCTTGGTCTGCAGCACGCTGCCATGAGCGTGCTGGGAGACCAGTTTGAAGGGATGAAAGATCGTTTGGCGCCAAGCCGCGCCGCCCGGTTCGGCAAGAATCGGCGCAATGACGTTAACCAATTGGGCCAGACACGCCGATTTAACCCGATCCGAATTGTTTAGCAGCGTGATTAACGCCCCGCCAACCATGAGAGCATCTTGCAAGTCATAGACCTCTTCTATTAAGCGCGGCGCCATGGGCCAACCCGGTTTTGCCCGATCCTCCTCCGTCCGGGCTTTGTACCAGACATTCCATTCATCGAAGGAAAGCATGATTTTTTTCGCGGATCGACGCTTCGCAGCAACCGCATCGCAGACCGCCACTGCTTCTTTAATGAAGCTGTTCATGATCTCGATGTTGGCCAAAAACTCCTGCACATCCTGGTGTGGATTCTCGTAGTACATGTGCAGAGAAAGAAAATCGGCGTTATCAAAAGTGTGTTCCATGACCTCGTATTCCCACGCGCCGAAGGTCGGCATGAAACGACCAGAAGAGCCGCAGGCGGCCAGCTGAATTCCCGGGTCTACCCATTTCATCACTTTAGCCGCCTCCTGGGCGGTGCGGCCATACTCGGTGGCGGTTTTCTGACAGATCTGCCACGGTCCATCCATTTCATTGCCCAGACACCAGAACTTCACGCCGTGAGGTTCCTTGTATCCGTGCGCGGCCCGGAGATCGCTCAGGCGGGTCCCTCCGGGGTGGTTACAGTATTCGAGATATTCTCGCGCTTCGTCCGGGCCGCGGGTTCCGAGGTTTACTCCTAGCATCGGCTCCGTCTGGGCAAGCCTGCACCACTCAATAAATTCGTTGGTTCCAAAAGCGTTAGTCTCCGTGCTGAACCAGGCCAGATCGAGCCGGGTCGGTCGATCCTTGACCGGACCTACCCCATCTTCCCAATTGTAGCCCGACATGAAGTTGCCTCCCGGGTATCGAATGATCGTCGGGCCGAGTTCCCGAACCAGTTCGAGGACATCACCTCGAAATCCGTGATGATCGGCGGTTGGGTGGCCGGGTTCAAAAATGCCGGTGTAAACGCACCGGCCCAGGTGTTCAACAAACGACCCGAACAGACGGCGGTCCAATAGTGAAAGACTAAAATCGGCGTCGACAATGATCTGGGCTTTATTCATAGGAAAATCATTCAGGTAGGAGATTAAAGGGAAGAAAGAAGAAGAGGAACGTTTTAACCACAGATTTCACAGATTACACCGATTGGGAAATGGGTTTGGCTGTGGGGCAGATGGCGGTAGCGGCGAGGATGGACTCTATCTCGTGCGGCGCTCTCTCGGAAGAAAGAGCGCGCCTTACGCTGGCAAATCGTCTCCCGCCTAAACGCCAAACCATTTCTCATCTGTGTAATCTGTGAAATCTGTGGTTAAAACTTCTTCCTCTTAATCAGCCCTTTCTCGCCCGCCGAATTCCACGCCGTGCGCTTCCGGACCGAGGGAGGTCACGACTGCCACGGCGACCGCCACGACCGCCGCCGTGATGGCCAGCGCCAAACCGTAGTTATTGCCGAAGGATACAGCGAGCGTCGTTTGGATGGTCCCGTTCTTGGAAGCAAAAAAATTGCCCAATTGATAAGTAAAGCCAGGAAAGATTCCTCGTGCCGAATCCGGCGATAGCTCGTTCAGATGAACGGGTATGACCCCCCACGCGCCTTGGACAAAGAACTGGATCAGAAAGGCCCCGATGGTGAGCAGGACAACGTTGTTGGCAAAAGCCCAAAGCGGGATGACTGGAAGGGTGAGAAGGGCCGCGATGACGATCGCCCGACGCCGCCCGATGTGTTCGGAGAAGGCACCAAAGACGAGTCCACCAAGGATGGCACCAAAGTTATAGATAATCGCGATGGTGCTGACGATGGTCGAAGGATATTTTTGCTGGACCTGGAGAAAGGTTGGGTAGATGTCCTGAGTTCCGTGGCTGAATGAGTTGAAGGCGGTCATCAGGATGATGACATAGACGAAGAGCTTCCATCTTCCTTTCATCGATGTTCCGCTTCTGCCCGGCTGAGCAATTCGTTGTCGCCACGCCGGTGATTCCTCGACATTTCTGCGGATGAAGAGCACCAGGAAAGCCGGTAAGGCCCCCACCATAAACATTCCCCGCCAGCCGAGAAAATGGTAACCGGTACCGTAGAGGACGGCCGCCAACAGATAGCCGCTGGGATATCCGGCCTGCAATAAGCCTGAAACAATCCCACGGGTTTTTGCCGGAATCGTCTCCATGGTCAGCGACGCACCGACGCCCCATTCCCCGCCCATGGCGATCCCGTACAACCCTCGGAGGATGATCAGTGCGGTTAGGGAAGGCGCAAAACCGGACAGAAGCTCGACCACCGAGTAAAACAGAATATCGATCATCAGAGTTGGTCGTCGCCCAAATCTGTCCGCGACCATCCCGAAGAGAAATGCGCCCACGGGCCTCATCGCCAAGGTGAGAAAAAGGGTGGCCGTCACCGCCGGAATATCTGCTTTGAATTCGGCTGCGATGTCCTTCAAGACGAAGACGATGATAAAGAAATCGAAGGCATCGAGAGTCCATCCGAGGAAGCTGGCCAAAACAGCGTTCCGCTGGTTGGGTGTCAGATCCCGTAGATCGCTCAAAACTTGCATCAGAAGTCCATTGCCTACACAGTTTTTACTTCTTCTGCAACGCGTGATTCTCGTCGAACCGGACGGCCCACGGCTAGCGTTAATGGTTTATCTGGGGAATCGAGTCGCAGCTGCCGAGAGGTTAAAGGGCCGATTCGCAATCGAATCGCCGAAATCATTGGGAAGCTGACCGAATATTCGTCTCTGATCCAAAACGGTTTTGCGATTAACAATTCAGCTCGACGAAATAAATATCGGTTAATCCTACCAGTGACGGTCGACGGCAATTGAGAGCCAACTAATATAATTAATCGTTTTAATTGTAATATCCATAATAGCTGAAGCTATTTTAATTTCAGCTTGCTGCAAAATATTACAATGTGCCTAATAGAACGGATAATTACCGGAGACTATTGACACAGTGACGTCCAAATGATTTAAATCGCCACTTGCCAAAATTGTACGGAGGGATTTAAAGAGGAAATTGGTTGGGTCTGATTTCGCAGGTGAGACAGCGAAAGGGCCGCCCTCAATGTCGGTACTGAAAGTGGGTAGTTAGCGTTTCCTCTGAAAGATTTAGATTGGACATATGCGAGATATCAGAACGTATTTGGGATTAGTTATACTTTTCTTGGTGGTTAACGCTCAGGCATGGCCGACGCCGACGCCAACACCCACCCCGACGCCAACACCCACCCCGACGCCAACCACCCACTCCGACTCCGATACCGACGCCCACCCCGACTCCTAAGCCAACGCCAACGCCGTCTGGTGGTGGATCTCCGACGCCCACCCCAACACCGACTCCGACGCCAACTCCCACTCCCACTCCGACGCCAACTCCGGCGCCTTCACCAAGCCCGACTCCGCGACCTACGCCGACGCCGTCAATTGCTCCTGTCCAGCAGGCGATCATTGATGGCGCTGCCGCGCTGACGAATTCAATCGAGCAACGCGCTGCGGAGATCCGGAATAGCGCAGAGGAAGGCCCTGGTGAGCAGCAGCCCTCCGACGGTGGCCCAACCTATGGGTACAGTAAGGATGGCAAACAAACCGTGAGTAAGGAACCAGTTGCGCCCGGCCCCGGCGCCGCTGCGGAAACGTTGGGATGTTTGGGCGGTCGGGACCGGGTTATTCGGGCATTACAACAGCTTCAACGATAACCGTTACAGTTCCGGCCAGTTTGCTCTGGGCCTCGACTACCGCGTGACACCTCACTGGTTGGTTGGGGTAATCGGCGATTACACCTACACTTCAGGCACCTGGAACGGCCAGCATTTCACCGCAAACACGTTCAGAGGGGGAATCTATACTTCTTTCTGGAAGGGAGGCTGGTATGGAACCTTGGCCGGTCTACTTGGCACCACTGAGTACAACGCCCACGGCTCGACCGATGGTTTTGACGGCACTGCGTATGGCGGGACGGGCTACGCCTGGCGTTTTGGTTCGTTTGAAGTGGGGCCTTGGGCTAGCCTGGAATATGACTACGCGGATGGCTTTAGACCCCTGCGCGAACTGGCTAGCCGCGTAGGAGGTCGAGCCGCATGGCACGCCGAAAAATGGCTTCCGTACCTCCAGCTTGCCTGGCAGCACGAATACCTGGATACCTGGACGGGCATAGATCGCAATGCGGTCTGGGGCTCGGTGGGAGTGGCGTACCGGATTAACAACTCGTTCACCGTGTTCACTGATTACTCTGGAGAGTTCGGTTCGGACTACTGGGTCCAACAAGTTGACCTCGGTGTGGGCTATAGCTGGTAGTTAATAAGCCATTGTCAATGGTAATCAGCTCGCCTTCTAGGCGAGCTCATTCCTGCGGGTTTTTGCCGGGGTCTCTATGGTCAGCGACTTACCGACCCCCCATTCTCCGCCATGCGATCCGGGACAACCCCCCGAGGATCAGAGTGCGGTTAGGCATGGCCAAAACCGGATAGAAGCTCGACGACTGATTAATAGATGCTAGCAGAGCATCAGGTCTGGCAGAACGCTGAAAACTTGCGTGAGAAGTCTATTGCGAACACAGTTTCACTTCTTCTGCAACGCGCAATTTTTGCCAGACTCGCTCCGGTCCTCAAGTCTTCGGTGAATGGTTACCTTTGGAAAGCGGAGTGGCTACTACCGAGGTACTGGACCGTTAGTTAGTCTCTGAATCACCAGATTGATCGGAAACCTTGACTGGAATGCAGTGATAACAACCGTAGCGAAAAGGCAAGGCACAGGCCGCGAGGCACTGAGCTGAAAGAAGCCATAGCAAAGACACGATCGTAGGAACACGAACGGGCAGTGAGGCCGCTTGCGGGCGAAGAGTATGTTAGGGAATACGAAATCCAACCGTCACCGAAAGACGCAAGAGGTAGAGCCCGACGACACGGGTCGAAACATTGGACACTTTACTCGGGGAGATCTGCCGGGCGATGAACTGGCAGAAGTCAGCAGATGCCGTTTATTGAAGGCAGCTGGTGTATGCCGGGACGGGCTACGCCTGGCGTTTTGGTTCGTTTGAAGTGGGGCCTTGGGCCAGCTTGGAATATGACTATGCGGATGGCTTTAGACCCTTGCGCGAACTGGCTAGCCGGGTAGGAGGCCGAGCCGCATGGCACGCCGAGAAATGGCTTCCGTACATCCAGCTTGCCTGGCAACACGAATATCTGGATACCTGGACGGGCATAGATCGCAATGCGATCTGGGGCTCAGTCGGAGTAGCGTACCGGATTAACAACTCGTTCACCGTGTTCACTGATTACTCAGGAGAGTTCGGATCGGACTACTGGGTCCAACAAGTTGACCTCGGGTTGGGCTTCAGCTGGTAGTCAAGAAAACCCGTTTCCGACAGAATCCAAGGTTCGCCAGTTTGAGAAAGGCCGGTCCGACAGGGGCCGGCTAGATTCTCAGTGGAACAAGTGATCTGGGGCCCGAAGGGGCTGGAAGAACCATCCTTAACGCGGCCGTGTGTTTCGAGACGCCATCCGATTACGCCGTCCAATCTTTTCTAGCATGCGGATAGCCTAGCCGCCAAATTACGCTACAGCGGCTCGGAATGTCCCGGAGAACGGCTGTCTCTTAGCGGTACGAAGTGCTGACAGGTATCGATTGCAGGTCCCGTGTTCAGGGCGAACCTTTCAGTTAACGTCCCAAGGAGAAATACCTCGCTGAGCTGCGCCCGATCATACCGTACCCTACGGGACGGTTCTTCGGAGAGGCGCTGTCCCAGGCACTTCGTGCCGGCTACGATCGCGTCGTGCCTCCGGGACAATAGGCGGACACGACACTAAAAAAATGTCGTCAGAAAAGATCCAGCCCAAACAATCTTCGGGGTTTTCGTCGCTGGAAGAGATGCAGAGATTCCAGTGGACGACTGGCACTTACTTTCTTGAACGCCTGCTCGACGGTAGAACCTGTTGACTCCAGGCCTTGCTTGATCGGATCGGAAATCTTTGGTCCCTGTTCCCGGATCCACGACTGAGCATAGTTGATGAACTCGTCGATCTTGTCCTGGTTGAGAATCGCCTGCTGGTAGCGCGAAAACAGAAAACCGAGCGCGAATCCTACCGTTACGGCGGTGACGACGACCGGTATATTCACGCTATTTTGCGGGACTATCTGGGCGGTCGACGTGGGGGTTGTGGGAGTAGCTTGGGCAGGAGCCAGGGGATTATCCTTGGGCTGCGCTGGCCTGGGTCCGAATGGTTGGATTTCCGGAAATTCGCTCATAGTTTTGCTCCTGGTCTTAAGACGCTGAGTTTGCCAGCTCTCTTCAAGGTTTATGAATATACCCGGTATCGGGCAACAGGAAAGGACCGGCTGAAATTCAGCTGTTTCTTGAGGCTGCCGATTGTCCGTCTTCAAGTTTGCCGGAAGCGGTTTCGATGATGAAGAGATGTTGTCCCTGAGAAACGGGAGAGAGTTCTTCGCAGAGGACTGAATGGACCGTGCCGCCGCTGGCTGCGCAAACCTGCATTTCCATCTTCATTGACTCGATGATCGCCACTGGTTGGTCCACTTCAACTTCGTCTCCGGCACTGGCCAATAATTTCCAAAGACTGCCCGCCACCGGTGCGTCGATGAAAGATCCGTTCTCGGGTAACTGAACGTCTTCCGGCGGCGCCGCTGGCGCGGCTTCTTCCACCGGAACGAATTCTGTGGAAGCCCATCGTTCCCGTTCGGCTTCAAAACCCGCTTGCTGTTTTGCTTTGAATGACGCCGCCTCCGAGGCAATCCCGCTCAGAAAAGCGTGGTAGTCGCGGAGCCGGAATCTCTCCTCCTCGATCTCGAGGGTGAACTTGCCCACCAGGAAGTCCTCCCGGTGACGGAGCAATTGTTCTGCGGAAACCGGATAGAAGCGAATCTGATCGAAAAAACGCAGCAGCCATGGTTTGCCGGTTTCGAAATTTTGAGTGACGCGGAAACGATTCCAAACCTGGACGGTGCGACCGACAAATTGATATCCGCCGGGGCCTTCCATTCCGTAGATACACAAGTAAGCACCACCAATTCCAACGGCATTTTCCGGTGTCCAGGTCCTGGCCGGATTGTATTTCGTGGTGACCAAGCGATGCCGCGGGTCAATTGGAACGGCAACTGGAGCCCCCAGATAAACGTCGCCAAGACCCAGCACCAGGTAACTAGCATCGAAGACGATTTTCCTGACCTCCTCGATGCTCTCGAGACCGTTTACGCGCCGAATGAATTCGAGGTTGCTGGGACACCATGGGGCGTCGGCTCGCACGGATTGCATATATTTCTGGATCGCCAGCAGGGTTGATTCATCTTCCCAAGACAAGGGCAAATGAACAATGCGAGTTGGGACTTCCATTTCATCAGCCAGCGGCAGTTCATTTTCGGCGGCCAACAGGACGTCGAGTAATTCCTTCAAGCGAAGCTCCTCTGGCGTCAAAATGAACCTGTAACGACCGAATTCCGGGAGTGAGATCGATGATCCCAGAGAGTCGATAGTCCTGCATCCATTGCATCAGCGCGTGAACCCGAAAACGAAGATCTAAATCCAGAACAATCGGACCGTATTCGACCAGGATGTAAGAGTCGCCGGAGCCGCGATAAATAACGCGAGGTCGATCTCCAGAAGGTTCGAGTTCGGCAAGGATCGCTTCGTCGCCGGAGGCGGCGTCAAAAATTGGATTGACCGCAGAAACTCTTGGAAAAGGGGACAGCGTGGCAATTTCGTGTTCTTGCGCTCTCTTCAGATTTTCGGCTTCCACCACCGTTAGCCGGCGGAAACGAACGACATCTCCGGCCTTCAACTGCCCCAGTTTCCAGAGTTCGGCGTCCACCACCACGGCTGGACAGACAAATCCGCCTAGACTGGGGCCATCTGGTCCCAGGAGGATAGGCATATCGCCCGTGAAATCGACTGCCCCGACCGCGTAAGCGTTGTCATGAATATTGGATGGATGGAGGCCAGCCTCGCCTCCGTCCGTTCTCGTCCAACCCGGTTTGGGCCCGATCAAGCGCACGCCGGTTCGATTAGAGTTGTAATGAACTTTCCATTCGGTGAGGAAAAAGGTGTCGATGTAATCGCTAGAAAAGAAATCGGGAGCGCCATGCGGTCCAGATAAGACTCCGAGCTCCCATCGATTGGAGTATTTCGGAACGATGGAGGTCGGTAGAACGATCGGCTCGGACTTCTTGGATTTGGGAATCGGCGAGATGCCAGGTGGCCGTCTCTGAGCAGTCGAAGAACATCTCCGCTGCGAAGAACCCGGCCTCCGTGGCCTCCGAATCGACCGAGGGCAAAGGTCGATTTGCTTCCGAGATAATCGGGGACATCCAATCCGCCTTCCACCAAGAAAAAGGCTCGGGCGCCGCTGCCTTGGAGCTGTCCAATCCTCAATGTTTGTCCGGCCGTCGCGTGAATGACCGTCCAGGAAGCGACTTCGTCGCCGTCGAGGTCGGCCTTGATTGGGGCGCCGGTTAGACAAAAATCACAGCTGGTATTGAACCGGAGGGTTGGACCGGAAATGGTGATTTCCAATCCGGCAGCCGTGGCAGCGTTCGAGAGAAGCCGATTGCCGAAGCGAAAGGCCAAGGCATCCATCGGACCAGAAGGGGGCACACCCACCGCCCAGTACCCCAAGCGTCCCGGATAATCCTGGACGCTCGTCTGAGCTCCCGACTCGAGGACGTCCAAGGTCGCCGGTCTAAATTGCAAGGAGGAGAGTAGCCCGGTCGTGACGTAGCCGTTCTCCATCTCTTCGTCTTCCAGAATCGATTCGAGATAGCTCTGGTTGGTCTCGATTCCATAAATCCGGGTTTGCTGGAGAGCGACCTTCATTTTGGCCAGAGAATCCGATCGGTCCTGGCCGTGAACAATGAGTTTGGCGAGCAACGGGTCGTAATAGGGAGAAACTTCCGTTCCCGGTTCAATCCAGGTATCAATCCTGGCCTTTTTTGGAAAGGCCACTTCGGTCAGAAGTCCCGAGCTCGGTTGAAAATTTTTATTAGGATCCTCCGCATAGATCCGGACCTGCATGGAATGGCCTTCGGCAACGGCGGCCAGGCTTTCCAGCGGAGGTAGTTCTCCGGCCGCCAACCGAATCATCCATTCCACCAGATCGATGCCCGTCACCGCTTCGGTGACGCCATGTTCAACTTGGAGGCGGGTATTAACCTCCAGGAAATAGAAGGTCTCGGCGAGAGTATCATAAATAAACTCTACGGTTCCGGCGGAAGCGTATTGAACGGTTTGGCCCAGACTGACAGCCGCCGCAAATAACCGTTTTCGGATCTCGTCAGAAAGACCAGGGGCTGGTGTTTCTTCGATAACTTTTTGGTTACGCCTTTGGATCGAGCAATCCCGTTCTCCGATCGCCAGGACCTGACCTTTCCCGTCCCCGAAAATCTGAACTTCGAGGTGCCGCGCTCTCTCAACATATTTTTCGAGATACACCCCGTCCTGTTTAAAATTGGCTTCTCCGAGGCGCTGGACGGTGGCAAATCTTTCCCGGAGGTCGGCCGCCGACCGGCATAGTTGAAGCCCGATTCCACCTCCACCGGCGGTGCTTTTGACCATCACCGGAAATCCGATCTTTTCGGCAGCTGTCAGTGCCTCCTCCGGATGCGCCAGAAGCGGGCTGCCAGGCAGAAGCGGCAGGCCGGCTCTGGCGGCCAGTTCGCGCGCGACATGCTTGAGTCCGAACAATTTTATTTGTTCGGAGGTCGGTCCAATAAAGCGGAAGCCGGCATTTTCACATTCTGCGGCAAATTCCGCATTCTCGCTCAAGAACCCGTAGCCAGGATGAATCGCCTGGCAGCCGCTTTTTCTGGCCACGGAAAGAATCTCGTGGATATCCAGGTAACTCTGCTTGGCCGGGCCTGGTCCAATCCGGAATGACTCGTCGGCTAGAGCCACGTGGCTGGAGTGGGCATCGGCATCTGAAAAGACCGAGACAGCCTGAATGCCGAGCTGGCGCAAGGTCCGGATAATTCGGCAGGCAATCTCGCCACGATTGGCCACCAGGACTTTGGTAAACATGAAGCACGACTGGGTCGATCATTAATCCCAGATTAACAATCGCACAGGGGTCGGGTTATAAGCGTTACAAGGGTTATTCAATTGCGGGCAATTCGAAAGCAAAGCAATGAGATCCATCTCTGCTCGCATTTCGACGTAGCGGCCGCGGTCAGAAACTCCGTCGGCAAAGGTTAAACCTCCTTCCGGAGTGACCGGAACATTCATGAAAAAGTTAATATTATGGGTGAGGTCTCGCTTGGAATAGCCGAAGCCTGATTTGGCAGAGGCCAGGAGGAAAGAGTCCCGGCAATTATGCATGTGCTTTTTCTCAAGGGCGTAACGAACCTGGTTGCTCTCGGCCGAGCACGCTCCTCCCAGGGTGTCGTGCCTTCCACAGGTATCCGCCACAATAGTTAGCAAGACATTCCCCTCCGAGGACATGAGCCTGGTACCGGTCGTCAGATAGATACTGCTTTGTTCTCGAATGGTATCTTGGGCGCTGTAGCGATCCGTTCGGTCCCGGGCATTGTAAAAAAGGGTGTCGACCGCCTGGTTGCCTTCCAGATCGACAATCCGAAAAGTTTGACCGGCCGCAATTTCCTGCATCCAAGCTTCGCCGGACAGCAGCACATAATCGTAAACGGCATCTTCCGGACGCCTTCGGCTTTCGGTATAGATCAGGGTACTCATAAGTGGATCGGCAGAGGCAGCGGCAATTCAACGAAAAAGCGCCTCCGTCAGAATAAATCCGCGAGCATTTTCGGAGCAGGCGAGTCCGGCAGGGATCATCGGAGGAAGGTGGATCGGATTTCCAGATCGCGATCCGGACGGGTTTCGGGTGATAGAGAGGATCAGGATCCATCGGATGTTGACAGGTATTGAGGACCACGAGGGTATCCATTTCAGCACGCAGATTGACGTAGCTGCCGGCGATCGAATTCTCGCCGGCAAACTGCATTTTTCCATCAGCATTGACGATGACCTTACTGAAAAAATTTATGTTCGCGACGAGATCGATCTTCCCCAGTCCCCACTTGCCGAGTTCAATGAGAAATTGGTCGCGAGCGTTGCGGTGGAACGCGTTACGCTCTTGCTGGTAGCTGGAGGGACCGTATTTCGCCCGGACCATCGCGGCCGTAGAATGGCCGGCCAGCGGATCGTGCCATCCGCAGGTGTCCTCCGTAATCGAGCAAAGTACGTGGCCCAGATCACTTAGAAGGACGTTGCCGGCGGTCAGTTTCGCGGTGTGTTGAGCTTTGAGAGTATCGGGAAGATTGAGGCGGTCGAGCGGGTTATTTAGATGGTAGAACATCGCTCCGACGTTGGCTCCGCTTTCCATGGCCGTCAGCCGCAAGGTGTGATGACGTTTGAGGGCATAAGACCACATGGCTCCGCCGGGGATATCCTCTTCCGTCAGCAAGCGAACATCTGGACTTTCTGATAAGGTAATCATGATCTTTTCGTTCGCTGGGTAACTGTTCGGTGATTGATCCCGTGACCGCCTGAGGGAAGAGGATGAAGTGGAGGCATGAGCATGGTGGTGAGAGTTAGTTTGCCGGTTTTCACCCCTTTAAGGGCCAGCAACTGGTCAGCAATTTTCTGGAGACTGCGAGCCGGTCCCTGGACGAGCAAGACCTCAATCCGATGATCGTTCTCCAATTGGACATGAAGTGAGCTGATCACCTCATCGAGGAACCGTCGTTCGAGCTCGGCCAAACGTTGCAATAAATTCCCTTGAGATTCGTCGTAAACGATGGTGATCGTCCCCGCCATGAGCGTCTCCCCATTTTCTTCCCGGTGTTCGAGAGCAGATTGGGTAACCATCACCGAGATGGCCTTTGACCGGTTCTCCCAACCTCGCTCCGCCACCAGTTGATCTAGTTCGCAGAAAACCGATTCGGGCAGCGAGACACTGATCCTCTGGACTTTGCCATGAGAATCTCCGTTCGGACGTTTGCTTGACGTTTTCAATTGAAAGGAGTCCAGGGAAAGAGGTCTCGGTGGGTCGCCGGGTCGATCATTTTGTTCAGAAACAAAGCAGATATCATTGGAGGGTAGAGGCAGGCGTTATTCGACTTCGTCGTCGATGCGGGTCAGGCGCAAGGTTGGAAGCTTGTCGGCGGCGGCTTCGCCGGGCGGATGAATCAGTTCTTCGAGGCGTTTTTTGGTCGCCAGGAATTCTGGTGAAATGAACTGCTCGGCCGAGCGCGGGCGAGGGACCGGAACTTCGATCATCTCATCGACTCGACCGGGGTGGGGCTTCAGAACCAGGATCCGGTCAGCAAGATAGATGGCTTCTTCCAGGTCGTGCGTAATGAAAACGATCGTGATATCGACATTCCGCCAGATCTGAAGGAGATAAGACTGCATCTGGCACCGCGTCTGGGCATCCAGAGCTCCAAATGGCTCGTCCATCAGCAAAACTCTTGGTTGATTGGCGAGTGCCCGCGCGATGGCCACCCGTTGTTTCATTCCACCCGAGAGTTGGTGTGGAAAGGAATTCTCGAACTTTGCCAAGCCGACCATCTCGATCCATTGACGGGCGTCTGGTTCGGCTTGACTCGAGGAATGCCCGGTCATTTTGAGGCCGAACATGACGTTTTGTTTCACCGAGAGCCACGGAAAAAGAGTGTATCCTTGAAAAACCATTCCACGTTCCGGACCAGGGCCGCTGACTCGCTTTTTATCGAGTAATACCTCTCCGCCGGTGGGGGTTTCGAGACCGGCCAGGATTCGGATCAAGGTTGATTTTCCACAACCAGATGCGCCGATGACACACATGAATTCGCGTCGGTGAACGGCGAAATCAATATTCTGCAGAGCTACCACCTCCCCCTGTGGTAAGGGGAAACATTTGTGCAAATCGCAAACTTCAAGAACGACCGGACGGGCCTTCAATCGATCAAATCGCGCAGCGACTGCCGGTGCCTGGCTCCGATAGTCTGGAAGATCAATTGTCGACTGGCTCATGTCGTCGTCAGCTGCCTGACTCGCGAGTTAGTCGTCGGCGACTGGTTCACCGGCGGCGGTTGCTCAATTTTGCGGATCTTTTTACCCGGAGAACGTGCCTTCCTGGTATAGGGAAAGAGAATTCCCCTGAACCAACCAAGAAATTGATCGGTAAAGAAGCCGATAATTCCGATCAGAATGATGACCGGGAAAACCGCGTCGAAGTTGCGCCAGCGTCCCTGAGTTTCGATGAATTCGGTCAGACCGGTCTTCACGCCGATGAGTTCGGCGATCACCATCCAGGTCCAGGACCAGCCCAGAAGAATTCTCAGGTCGTTATAAAGTTCTGGCAGGATCCCTGGAATAACCACATGGGTAAAAAGCTGGTGTGGCTTGGCGCCAAGAGTCTGTGCGGATTCCAACAAACCGTGATCAAGCTGGCGGGTTGTTTTGGCAATCACCAGGACCATCTGGAAGAACGTTCCGATGAAGACGAGAGCCACTTTCGGTTCGTCGTGCGCGCCGAAAATCGCCACCAGCAAGGTGCTGAATGCCGGGGCTGGCATGTAACGGAAGAAATCAATGAAAGGTTCTGAAACCTTGGAACAGACGGCATAGGTCCCGCAGAAAATGCCGATCGGAACACCGACCAAACACGACAGGAAAAATCCCGTGAAGACGATGCGAACGGAAATCAAAAGGCGGCTGAAAAGTGACAACTGGCCCAATTCGCCGCTGGCCGTGAAGTTATACCACCCGGTCAAGAGCACATCGTGCGGGGCGGGGAGATAGGAAGGGTTCGCAGGCTTCCCTTGCGGCACCAGGCTGAGGAGTTCGTCCTCAGGCAATTTCCGTGGATCAAAGACCGGACTTGCCGCGGAAACCACCTCCCAATTCTGCCGAATGATATTCAAATTTTCAAAACTGAGCGGAGGGCTTTTTGCCACCGTTTTGCCAGTCGCGAGTTTCTTCCAGATCTCGAAGATTGCTGCGTCGTCTTCCCGTTGATTTTGTCCAAGCCACCCGTTAGCAATCGCCAGCGGAGCGAGTTGACGCAACTTCTTCAAATTATCCCGCCGGACCATTAAATCGGACGAATCCTGTTCAGCATTTCGATCCTCCAGAATTTTCTTGTTCGCCTCTCGGACCGCGTTCTGGAAAGTGGGGAAGAATTCTTTGCTGACGTGGTCTCCCGCGGTGTAGACGGTTGATACGTCGGTCCGGTCGGCCGAGACTTCCAGCCGGATGTCTGGATGCCAGATAAAAGGTACATAACTGGCGAGGCACCAGATGGCCAAGGGGAGCAGAAACGAGAGCGCCATCAATAAACTTGCGCGGCGGCCCGAGAGTTCCTCCCGGATTTTAAACCAGCGCTCGTGATTGATGATCTGTCGCCTCATTGCCATTTCAAGCCGATCTCGAACTGCCCGTCCCGAGAACGTTGAACGCCCGGGACGGTGAGATCCGAAAGCTATTTACTGGCTGACTTAGCGCCGGCCGATTTGGCGTATTCCTCGGTCAGGCTGGGATCAAGGTAACCTTGAAATTCGACGTGTTGTTTGTAGACCCCGTTCTTGACATTGAAATCGTCGACATTCTTGGTTGATCCGTAAAGAGAGTTAAGACCTTCCCCTTTTTTCCAATGGTGCAGAGCTTCTTTCAGAGAAAGGATGTGGGTGCCTTTCAGGAATGGTTCGTACTCTTCTGGCTTCACGTTGTCGCGAGCGGCCAGAATTTTCAGGGCATCATCCAGATTAGTTGGATCTCCGAGATAGTTGACGATGCGATACCAGACCGACACCACTTTCGCCCACTCTGGACGATTCTTCTCCAGGCTCTCTCTGGAGACATAGAGCAAATCATAGATCAACCCGGGCGCCTCGGCAGAGGTATAAATAGGTTTGGAACCTTGAACCGTCTTCAACGCCTGGCCGGAATTGGGTTGCCAGGCGGCGATCGCGTCGACCGCTCCGGAAGCGAGCACCTGGGGAGTTTCATTGGTCGGAGTATTCACCAGCGTCAAATCCTTATCGGTGAGTCCGTTGACGCCAAGAGCTCGTTCCAAGAGTAAGTGGTCTACCAAACCGATTTCGACGCCGACCTTTTTACCGGCCAGCTGTTTGACGGATTCAATTCCAGGTTTGGCGACAATCATGTCATTGCCGCTGGAAAAGTCGTTGACCAGGATCCCGACGGAGGGTTTGCCGGTCGAACCGGTGACCAAAGCGTCGCCGTTGGTCATACACACGGCGTCGGCCTTCCCGGTTGAATAAGCGTCCATGGAAGGTGCGTAATCGTACCACATGAACTGGACATCGACGTTGGCCTCCTTAAACCAACCCTTTTGAATGGCGATCTCCCAAGCCACCCATCCTGGCCAGTCGCTATAGGCGACTTTAAGAGATTCGGCCTGACCGAGAGAGACAAAGCCAGTGAAAACGAGAGCCGCACAAGCGCAATAACGCAGGGCAAAACGGATGGAAGATCGAAACGGGTTCATAAGCAGAATGGTCGGAGCGGAGTATTACTTTTCTTGGGATTCGTAATACTGGGGAGCACTCCACGTGCCACGGTTTCCAGATCGCGGTGCGAGGGCGCAGAGAGGGGGTGGAGGGCACGGAGGGGGATGGATTTTACCACAGAGACACAGAGACACAGAGGGCACGGAGCCGGAACTCAATATGTAGTCGGTTCCTTCGCGGCGCAATCCGAAGAGTTGGCTCCTTTTTGCCTCCTCAGGACATTTTGGGGCAGAAGTCAGAATTTCCGGAGTCTGCGGAGACGGCTGTTCGGCGCAAAAAAAAGGCGCCGGCAGATTGCCGGCGCCTTTGAGCTGATGCTAATTCTGAGTTCGCGACGCGATTAGAATTCCACGACTAAGTCCAAACCGAATGTCCATTGGTCTTGCTTGGTGTTCTGGTTAAACGGCTTGAATCGATCGGTCAACGCCCTGTCATATCGAACCTCCGGGCGAATGAGTACCCCGGCGATTGGCTTAGGCAGTGGCGGTTTGAAAGTCACCCCTCCCGTAACTTCAAGGTAGGTAGTCTCCCCTCCGCCCAGATTGCTCGGGTCGGTGGGAAATTCTGGACGAAAGAGGTTGTCCGCGCGTTCGAAGTGAATGAAGTCGTTATTGGCTCGAAATTGAGCAACATAAAATCCTTGCGAATCCCGGAAAATTTCACCTCGCAGTCCGAGTTGCAGCCAATCGTTGACCGCATAGGTGAAATACTGGGCGCCGCCGCCACCCCATTTGCCGCCGCCAATGGTGTCGTAGATCAAGTTTAAATCAGTGATCGAAGTGAAGTTCTTGGTGATTTTCCACGTTGTCGTGATGTCGTTTAGATAGCGCCAATCGACATTGTCGAGAGGATCTTCTGGACCGTCGTGCGTGAGCGCGACCACCGCCAAGTTACCATCCAGCAGGTTCAATCCGATCCCGCCCTCGAAAGCCACGGAGGAGTTATTGTCGCTAAACGCCATATTAACGCCTCGATTTACTCCAGCGTAAATATCGAGATACTTATTCACGTGCAAGGTGGCCAGACCGCCGAGATCATTTTCAGGGATCCCAAAGTTGAAGATATAGCTATGGGAATAGAAAACGCTGTTGCGTGGGTCAAACGTTTCAGCGGACATCGGGTCTTGGTATTTTCCAGCCTTCAGGTCGAGCCCATTAGTAGAAGGGATCGGAATATGGACGCTGGCGTAAAGCTCAGGAAAATCGGGTTGAACACGATCGTTGGTGGTCAGATCAAGAAACCCAACTGATTTCGAGTACCGAGCGTCGCTGCCGTACATGAACCAGGCTTTAAATCCCCAGTCAAATCCTGTGACACTGGGGTCCAAGGCACGCTCGCCGACAATCGATAACTGATTTAGGAGCGGTTCGTTGGCGCGATCAGTCCACAGATGTCCGAAGTTGTGATTATCGATCGGCGCATCCGGATTGCCGGTAATCCCTGCTTCTACCCATCCGTAGAGTTTGAATCGTGGTTCAGGTGGTTTTGGTTGCTCTGCGACTTTCTTCACTTCCTTGGTCTCTTTTCCGTCACCGGCGGTGGCAAGATTCGGACTTGGAGCCGGCGTGGCTTGCTGCGCGTAGCACAAGCCTGAGGATACAGCGTAAGCTGCGACAACACTTGCTGAAGCAAGCCGCTTTAAGAGTTTCATTTCGAATATTTGTTTCATGTTATTGGCAAAACTACGACTGCCAAGGTTAAGGAAGTACTCGGATTGGCCGTCCGAACACCAGCCCACCGATGTAGCAATTTCTGCGCCTAGTGCCGAAAACTCTGTTCTGCTTAAGGTAAAATGGTCCTTCCAAAAGGCGCCTCGCCATGGACCCTCCGCTCCAACAAAAGAGAAGATTAAATGAGAGGCTTTCGCCCAGCTGTATATAAATTGCGCAATTTGGAGATTGGTTGGCTAGATTTTACCAGAAGGAGGCGATTTGCCTAGTTAAACGGGACGACCGGAACGCGTGAACAGCATGCGGCTTAAAGATGACACTTGTAGTTAAAATTGTTATAGAACCCTCCAAACTGTGGGCGCCAGTCCAAAATTGTTCCTGTTCGAAGAAATCTTTTGAGGTGTAATGTTCACCATTACAGCGTGGGTCAAATTGTGCGTCGTTTGATCTTCACGGACGGCCTAATTCCTGCTTTGTTTCGGCCGCAGGGTAATGACGGCAAGAGGATCGCGGGCCGGCTAAATTTTTCTGCGAGGTTGCTGCCGATGGTTTGGGGGGGAAGCGGCCACACTTTAATCGGTGTGGCCGCATCCGCTTTACAGGCTGACAATGAAATCACTGGATGCGATTAAGTATCGAGTCAAAGTCTTCCGCCGGTCCGGTGCGGAAAAGGAACGAAGACAGCTTGGGATTTTGGCAACCGGAGGAGGAAGCTGAAAGGCTGCGGCATGGAGCGATCTCGGTGGTGGCAGACGGAGTCGGTGGTCACGAAAACGGAGACGTCGCCAGTAAAATGGCTGTCGAAATAGCCTTGGCGACTTTTCAGAGGATGAACCCGGTCAATGCACCGAATCAGATCCTCAAACAGATTTTCGATTCGGCCAATTTAGCGATTTACGAGGCGGGAATGGCTGATCCTCGGGGAGGTCGGATGGCGACGACCCTCTCGGTCTGTATTTATCGCGACAAAGAGCTGTCTATCGGACACATCGGAGACACCCGCGTTTATCTGGTCCGCCAGGAAAATCTTCGCCGCTTGACCGACGACCACTCGTACACGGCGATGCAGGTCAAGCTGCGGCTGATCAGCGAGCATGAGGCCAAGGCCAGCAGACTTCGATCGATGCTGACCCGCACTGTAGGGTCCGAGCCGATTTGTCACTTCGACTATAGGCATCTTAAGCTGATGTCGCGGGATCGAATCGTGCAGTGCACCGACGGGCTTTACTGTTTCATGAATGACAGCGAACTCTCCGAAGGTGTCGATCGGCTTAACATGGACGAAATCTGTCCGTACCTGATCGCGCTTGCCGAGCGGCGAGGGAGTGATGATAACCTTTCGATGCAGGTCGTTCAAATCGACCGGCTTATCGAGCCAAAGATAGACCAACCAATCTCGGTTCTGAAAAAAACAGGTGCGGGACAAACAACCAGTATGAGCAACGAAGTTAAACCCGGCGACCTCATCGACGCCCGGTTTGAGATCGAGGAGGTGATCAGCCGAAGCGGAATGGCCTCGATCTATAAAGCGAAAGATCTGCAGACCGGAAAGCCAGTGGCCATCAAGATTCCCTACATGCAGTTGGAATCTGATCCGGCGGCGTTCTCCCGGTTCCAACGCGAAGACGAGATTGGGGAGCTGCTGAATCATCCGAATATCCTCAAATTCATCAAAGTCCCGAATAAAAGCCGGCAATACATTGTGACGGAGTACCTCGAGGGAAAGCCTCTAAGCACGGTGCTCAATGAGATGCGGCCTCTCCCGATCGCCGATGCGGTTCAGATTGCCAGCTATGTTTGCGGCGCCTTGGCCCATATGCATGAGCACAAGGTGGTGCACCGGGATCTCAAGCCCCAAAACATTATGATTTGCGACGATGGCACTTTGAGGATCATCGATTTCGGAATCGCCAAATCGACGGAGATGCGAAGGTTGACCTTTGCCGGGTTTACCCCGGCGATGGGCACGCCTGATTACATGGCGCCGGAACAGGTCAAAGGGAAACGAGGGGACGAAAGAACTGATATTTATAGTTTGGGTGCTGTCCTCTACGAGATGACCACAGGTTCAGTACCTTTTGAGGGGCCCAATCCTTTCATCGTCATGAACTCGCGCATTACCGGCGATCCGGTGGCCCCGCGCAAAGTCAATCCGGAAATCTCCGAAGCTCTGGAAGAAATTATCCTGCACGCCATGGAACGTGAACCGCAACACCGCTATCAATCTGCTGCGGCCATGAAAAAGGAGTTGGATGATCCTGAATCGGTCAAGAAGACCGGGCGGCATCACAATCTGAAATCGCCCAAGGTTTGGAAAACCCGGTGGCAGGGCTCACGGTTGATTGTTCTTTCTGCGGTGGTGCCAATTTTAGTATTTGCTGGAGCATTGTTCTTTACCCACTGCCACGGGCATTAGGGAGGACGCAGAGGGGGGAGGAGGACGCAGAGGAAGAAAATTTTACCACAGAGACACAGAGAACACGGAGTTAAGAATCGGAACGGAAGGTAGGCCTACCGCGTCGACTGGCGAAAGGATGTGACAGTTCGGCCGATACGGGGCGCGATGTTCGCGGGCGAAGAAACGGTTAACGACCGTGGAGCAAAGGGGCCCACATTGGAGCGCCAGACGTCGTCAAATTCCGAAACATTAATTCCTCGGTAACTCCGTGTTCTCTGTGTCTCTGTGGTAAAATTTTCTTCCTCTGCGTCCTCCTCCCCCCTCCGCGTCCTCGGGCTTCCTTTCAGTTTTGTAATGTTCGGGCAAGGGATTCGTCAGTTCGGTTGGCCCATAGTGCGCAATCAAACCAACCCAAATAACTATGACGAGAAAATCTCTAAAACCGCTCGCATTGAGCACTCTTTTGCTTGGAGGCACCGCCCTGACTTTGGCCACGGCGTTTGCCTTGAACAACGGAGAAAATGGCACCGGGACACAGAACGCCCCGTTGCATGTCCAGGTCGACAACTCGCCGCTGACCCGAGACGTGAAGGAAGGCAATAGCTTCGCGCCGATCGTAAAGAAGGTGGCGCCCAGTGTGGTCAAAATTTTTGTCACCATGAAAGGAGCTAGCAATCCGCTCGCCAATTCAGACAACGACTTTTTCCGGCGTTTCTTTGGCGAAGATGGAATGAAGCAGATGAATCCCGGCAAGCTGCATGTACCGACTGAGCACGGGCTCGGATCTGGGGTCATCGTTTCGTCCGACGGTTATATTCTGACCAATAACCATGTGGTCAACAATGCCAGCGAAATCCAGGTGGCTCTCAACGACGGCCGTCAGTTTACGGCTAAAGTGATCGGATCGGATCCGAAGACAGACGTTGCTCTGATCCGGATCAAGGCAGACAACTTGCCCGCCTTGACCTTGGCCGACAGTGACAAGATCGAGGTCGGAGACGTCGTTCTGGCCATCGGTAACCCGTTCGGGATTGGTCAAACTGTAACTAAAGGCATCGTCAGCGCGAAAGATCGGACCACCTCGGGAGATATGGATGAAGATTTCATTCAGACCGATGCGGCGATTAACCCCGGTAACTCCGGCGGCGCGTTGGTGGACACTGAAGGTCGGGTGGTGGGCATCAATTCGGCAATTCTCACTCACAGCGGTGGGAATCAAGGGATCGGATTTGCGGTTCCTTCGAACCTCTGCCGATGGGTCATGGACAGCCTGGTGAAAAACGGTCGCGTGGATCGCGGATTCATGGGGGTGATGATCCAAAACCTGACTCCGGATTTGGCGACGGCGTTCAAGCTGGGTCGCACGAATGGTGCGCTGGTGGGAGACGTTTCCCCAGATAGCCCTGCGGATAAAGCTGGATTGAAGAGCGGTGATGTGATTACGCAGTTGAATGGCCAACCCATCGAGGATGCCAGCCAATTGAAATTGCGAGTGGCCGAAACGGCACCCGGTTCAAAGGTGCAATTAGGCGTCAGCCGCAATGGCGAATCCAAGACATTTGATGTCACCCTGGGCAACCTGCCTGAAAACAAGGTGGCGAAAGCGGACGAGCAGAGCGGAAATGCTAAAACCGACGCTCTTTCGGGAGTCGGGGTGGCTGACTTGGACCAAAATACCCGCGCTGAATTAGAATATTCCGGCGCAGGTGCAAGGCGCAGTGATTACCGAGGTGGCTCCTGATTCAGCGGCTTATCAAGCTGGTCTGCGGACCGGCGACGTGATCACTGAGTTGGATCGTAAACCGGTCAAAAACGCGCAGGACGCCGTTGCCGATACCGAAAAACAGGCTGGCAAACAAACCTTGGTCAAGGTCTGGACCAAGAGTGGAAGTCACTACCTGACGGTCGACGAATCGCACGAGAGTTAAGTCAATTGGAGCTCAATGCTCTCCCGGGAAATCGGGAGAGCATTGTTGCTTTTAAGAACTGTCCCAGAATTTATAACCACAGATTTCGCAGATTAGAAGGTGGTTAACCTCAACGCCAGCCGGGGAAGATTTGACCGGCCCGGGCTATGGCTATGACAAACTGCGGTACGAGAGTGCAAGAAATCTGTTATACTCCGGTCTCTGCTATGCGCATCCTGGTTATCGAAGATGACGACAAAATCGCATCTTTCGTGGTAAACGGTCTCAAACAAAATGGATTCGCGGTCGATCGCGCCAAGGATGGCGAGCAGGCGCTCGATTTTGGATTGTCGATCTCTTACGACGCGGCGGTGCTTGATTTGATGTTACCTCGTCTGGACGGCTTGTCAGTCTTGCGGCAACTTCGGCAGAAGAAAGTTTCTCTGCCAGTATTGATCCTCAGTGCGCGCGCCGGCGTCGATGATCGGGTCCTCGGGCTGCAATCGGGAGGTGATGATTACCTGACCAAGCCGTTCGCTTTTTCAGAATTGCTGGCCCGGGTTCAAGCATTGATCAGGCGGGCGACTCACTCCGCCGAACCGAGCCACTTGTCAGTTGGCGATCTCAAGATGGATCTTTTTACCCGGGAAGTGGTTCGGGCGGGACAAAAAATCGAACTCCAATCGCGCGAATTTGCCTTGCTCGAATTGTTGCTACGTCATGCGGGACGGGCGGTGACCAAAACCATGATCCTGGAACACATCTGGGATTTCAGTTTCGACCCGCAAACCAACGTGGTGGATGTACTGGTGCATCGCCTGCGCTCCAAAGTGGAAAGAGGATTTACCCAGAAGTTGATCCATACAGTTCGGGGGGTCGGCTATGTCCTCAAGCCAAATTAGCAAGTTTTGGCAAAGCTTTGCGGTTCGACTTAGCCTTTGGTTTGCCGCCACTTTTACCGTCAGTGCGGTCATTTTATTCGCCCTCCTTTATATTCTGCTGACTTCTTTTTTCGAGCAGAGCGAGCGCGAAATCATTCAGGCCCGATTGAAGGAGTGCGCTGCGGTGTATGAAACTCAGGGACTTCCGGCCCTGAACGATTTGGTCCATCGGACGGAATTCGACCAAAACGAAGGTCCGTTTTTCGTGCGCGTCACAGGGCCACAAAGAAGTGTACTGCTACTGGTGGCGCCGCAGGACTGGGTCAGGACGGCGAAAACGGCAGTGGATGAAAACGATGCTAACCAGAAAGCCTGGCGGCAGATTCCCAAGGATGCTCGAAGCGAGTTTATCATCGCCCGGACCGTATTGAGTGACGGATCGATCCTGCAGGTCGGTAGAAGCATCAATCGCAGCGAGACGCTGTTAGGGCCTTTTCTAAGTTCTTTTCTTTTAGTGATGGCGCCGACTTTCCTCCTTGGTCTGGTAGGCGGGGCGCTTTTTGCTCACCGGGCCACCGGGCCGGTGCGAGAAATCATGCGGACGGCCCGGACAATTATCAACACGGGCAATTTGGCAGAGCGGGTCCCTGAGAGTCAGGCGCAAGGCGAACTGGCGGAGCTGGCACGGCAATTTAACCGCGTCCTGGAGAAGAACCAGGCTTTGATCCGGGGGATGCGGGAAGCGCTCGATAACGTCGCGCACGATCTGCGGACCCCGTTAACCCGGATGCGCGGCTCCGCAGAAATGGCACTGCAGACAGAGTCAGAAATGCCAAAAAGTGAAGCTTTGGCGGACTGCATTGAAGAGTCTGACCGGGTATTGACCATGCTAAATACCTTGATGGATATCACAGAGGCCGAACAGGGGATGATGCGGCTACGCCTGGAATGGAGATCTGTCTCGCAACTGTTAGAGAATGTGCTGGAGGTGTATCGACTGATCGCTGAGGAAAAGAAGATCGAAATTACTGCCAGTTGCGACGGTCCTTGCGATGCGGAAGTCGATCCGAGCCGTATCCAACAAGCCTTGGCGAACCTGCTCGATAACGCGGTGAAGTATACCGGCGAACAGGGCCATATTTCGATTAGATGCTCGCCTTCCAATGGTACGGTGCAAGTCAGGATCAAAGATGATGGAATAGGGATTCCGGTTGCCGAGCAATCCAGGATTTGGGAGAGATTGTACCGTGGCGATAAAAGCAGGGGACAACGTGGTCTCGGTTTGGGATTGAGCCTGGTCAAAGCCGTCGTCGAAGCGCACGGGGGACAGGTAACGGTGCAGAGTGCCGAAGGATCTGGTTCAGAGTTCACCGTTTCCTTGCCTGCAGACTCGAAGAAAGAAGCGGTGGCTTAAAGGTCCCGGAGATTTTGCCAGTGACTGACAAGAGAACAAGGACCTCTTCTAAGCTGCGGACTCAGTCGCTTCTTCTGACAGCAAGAGCCTGATCAAGATTGCGGTCGCATGATCACCAACTCGTATCTTCGAGAAGCGGACAGAATATCGTCGGTGGTCCGGGGTATTAAAGTATCTGACTTCCGGCGGAGACTTCGAGCCATAACGGGAAATGGTTGCGATGTGCGCCAATAAAATCGCGATGAAACCAAATTGAATCTGCGTGAGAGATTTTTGTCTGATAAACTCGCTACCAATTTTGAAATGTACGCTGACTTTTCCGAATTCCTCCACCGGCGTCAGTTGGATTTCTGATGCGCCGGCCTCCAGGGCTGCTTCCAGGACTGAAAAAGTAAAATCGCCGGCATTCACATCTTCGGGCATCCCCCAATCAACGACCCGCGGATAAGGATCGTGGATCATTTTCGGTCGGCACTTGCTTCCCTCGGTCGGTCTGAGCAGCCCGTTGTCTGGTCTGGTGTTTTGTTCGCTCATAAAAGCTCAACCATTTGCTTTCGAGCCAGATGTCCGATTGCTGGTCCGCGCCTAGGATAAAGGCAGACAAAGCGCCTCGCAAGGAGGGACGCTCGGCGTTCAACGTTCAACGTTCAACGTTCAACGGGCGGCATTCAATGTCAGCGGGGGGCAACGCGAATCCCAAGATTGCACAGAAGGCGGCAAAGAAGGCAAAGAAAGGACTCTATTGGGAACAGATCGGAATCGCGCGAAGTTAAGGCCGTTTTGGGATGGGCTCTATATATAAAACCAAGAGCCTGCCCCGCAGGGGCCACAGAATGCAGCCCAGGGTTTCAACCCTGGGAACCCTCAAACTAAACGGTTCGCCCTGAAGAAGGGGCGAGAGATGCGGGTACCCGATTAAGGTTACGCCTATTGCCGCGCGAAAGTCAGAGTGCGCACGACAATTGGACCATCGAACCCTACTTCCGCCTTGTAGGACGTTCGATCTGGCGCCCCTTCAGGGCGCGTCGCTCTCGGTGGACGATTCCCAGGGTTGAAACCCTGGGCTGAGTTCTGTAGCCCTGCGGGGCAGGCTCTTGGGTTTATATATAGAGCCCATCCCAAATTCTCCTTATCTTCGCACCATTCAACCCTGTGTTGAGTTCTGTGGCCCCTGCGGGGCCGGAAACGGAACCCATCCGACGAATCGCCTTTCTGGAATTGTGAGGTCATCCCATTGCTGGGGCAGTTAGTGCGAAATCGGGATGAGGGATTCCCAAAAGCGGGAAAAATGCAATTTAGGGAGAACATTGATCGGTCAAGTAGAATAGTTGTAAATGTCTATCATTGAATGTCTTGCGACTTACGCCGTTGGCGTGGCATCAATTTTGCTTTAACACCATTCAATGAGAGAATTTGAGACAGGACTCCTGATGTTGCTGGTTTGTGGTGCGCTGTATCTCCAGACCGATCCGGCGATCCTGAGCAATCTCTCTCAAATTGTCGCCCGGCTAATCGGCTGATCGTCTTGATGAACGCGCTATCAACCGAAACCAAAGAATTTAAATACCTAAAAGAAAACGGAAATCACATGTCAATAGAGCAGAACTCAACGCAGTGGGTTGACTCACAGGTCAAACGTCAAATTGGTAGCCAAAGCCGTAAAACCACCAGGCAGGCGCGGTTGCGCCGACAAGGGGAACAGCGCGAGCAGCCGCTGAACGTCATTGGATGCCTGGCCCTGATCTATGCGGTTCGTTCGGTTGACTCTGGCAATCGGTCGCGGGTAGCGGTCCGGCGCGCGACGACAGCCTGACACTCTGGAAAGTTACTTCTCGCGGGCCGGCAATTCGACGGTCCGCCCAGGGAATCCGGCGGAATCAAAATACCAGGTGGCGCCTACTTTTTGGTAGTATAGGCAGGTCTTGAGGCCGGCCGAATTTGGTTCCGATTCCTTGACGCCTCTTTCCACTGGCGTGTCCGACCTTCCCTCGACCAGCGCCTCGTCAATCCGGCGACCGATGAGATGGCCGTTTTTTGGGAGCTCGAGATTGAGAACGTGAGCCAAGGTTACGGCAATATCCGCATTGCTGACTGGGTCAACATCGACATAGGTCTTCTTAAAATCCGGTCCCATCGCGGCCATATTGTTGAGCGTATCTGCTCTACTGAAGCTTCCGTGCATCCCTTGTCCCTCTTGGAGGCCGGTATCGCAAATGGTAACGGCCGACTGCAGCGGATCAGCGGGATTCTGAGAAAAGCTGCGAAAATTAACGATGATCGCCGGGGTCGGAAGCACCGACGAGCCCGCAAGATTTAAGTCGGCGAGAGACAGGGCGCCCTTGAATTGACCTAAGGAGGGATCGACAAAAAGGCCGCTCACGTAGTCCTGACTAGCGAGGAAATCCACCAGATCCTGGACTAGCGCGGGGGAGCGGTCATTCAGATAAATGAGGTCAGATCCTCCGTTCACGGCGACGATCAGCTTGGCGTCGGAAGGGGTCGAGACGGCCCCGGTTCCCCCAATCAGACCACTCCCGCCGATCGGGCGCTGGGACTTCTCGGCCGTCGCTTGTCCGATCGTCGGATCAATTGGTTTATATCTTTCCGAACCGTCGACCGTGATGGTGGTGTCAGGATCAAAAAGCGGCAAATTAAGATGGTGCGCAAGGTCGATGGCCAGGAAACCTGGAGGTAAAAATCCAGCGTTCACCTCTTGGCGACCGCTGGCATTGCGGTAGGCTTGCCCAGCCGCGTAACTCTGGGTAAAGGCATTGCCGGTAGCATCGGTTTCATGTTTGCTGATGGTGGAAAAGCCGTGATCTGAAGTGATGAAAATGTCGGTATTCTCGGCTAATCCGGGTGTATCGGCGACGAAGTTCACCAGTTGCTGCAAAGCGGCATCCGCGTTGCGCACCGCAGCCCTGGAAGTGGGTCCGTTGATCCCTGGACTGAGCAGGTTGAGGCTGTCTCCCTCGTTGTGCTGGGTACCGTCCGGATCGCGGGACCAGAAAACCACCAGAAACGGTTTGTCATCCTTGCGGAACAACGGCAAAACCGCCTTCGTCATGGCCTCCACAAAATATTGCTGCTGAACTGTGTTGGCCGCCCGCGTGCCGGCGGTGGAATTATTGCCGGGAAAACCGTTGTCTTTCTCAGATTGGGGCGGCGCACCGTTTGAACGGTCTGGACAGACGATAGGAAGGCCGGCTTCCCGCAGCGCTTCGGCGATCCGGGGTTCCAGGGGGAGGCCTCCGCTCTTGCCGGTGGAATCATCAATAACCACCGTTTTGGGAACCGCAAAATGTCCATTCGATGGATTCGCCTCCGCGACATCCTGAATCAGTACCGGTCCAAGTTTGCCGATCGCCGCAGTCTGGTACCCGTGCTGGGCGGCGTAGGAAATCAAGGTTTCCTCGTGCAAATAATTCCCGCCGAAATGTTCATCTAAACTTCCCAAGACTCGGTCGTTCTCGACAAAGGGGACTGCTGTTTCACCAGAGATCGACATCGGGTACCCGGTATAAATGGTATTTCCGAAGTCACCGGTGTCGCCCAAATAATGGCCGGTGGCGATCGCTGACGCGTTCGGGGTGGTTAAAGTAGGGTAGAGGGAGTGGCTGTTGGCAAAGAAGACACCGTGCTCCCGAACAAAATTCATTGCCGGAGCGTCTTCGTGGTTCACAGACCCTTGGCGGAGTCCGTCGGCGACGAATAAGATGACGTTCCGCGCCGGGCTCCTTTCTGCCAGAAATAAGAGAAACAGTCCGGAAAAAACAAAAAGTGCCAAAGCTGGTTTTCGCATAGGAGGTGCCAGAGAGTGCCGGCCAAGATGGCTCGCTTTTGGCGGGAACGCGAGGCGGGAAAATCCTGAGAAGTTGCAGGAGTTCGGGAGTTACAGAATAAAAATCGGAATCGGATCGTCACGTCGCCGGTGCTTCGATCGCCGCGGCGAAGGGATGAAGATAGCTGCGAGGCCGGGAGGGAAAGGATAGAGAAGAGGGCTAGGTAGGCCAAGCTGTTTGACGCTAATCGGGGGCGGGGAAAAAGGGAGACAGGAGATTTTCGGCAAAAGGTTTGACATCCAGCTAGCACGTGTTAAAAGCGAGGAAATATGACACGAGCTAGTCGTGTGTGCCATGGAATCGGCAAAGGGCTCTAGTGGTCCCGGCGTTGATCTTAGGCGCTCGCAGAGGTCAGCAAACTTCTAATCCCCCAAAATCATGGCCAGCAGAATACCTATCGCGTCGCGGTCCGTATCCTTGCCTGGGCGTGAGGTTAGGATGCGACGGAGGTGGTTCGATAACGAAGCGTTCTGTGGCCTTTTGTTTGTCGCCCCAGCTTTGATCGGTTTTACGCTATTCTATCTCCTGCCAACGATCAGGGCTTTCTATATCGGCCTAACGAATTGGAATCTTTTGCGAGCCCCAAAATTTCTCGGCTTTGACAACTATGTCCGCCTGATGGGTGACGGAAAATTCTGGAGCTCGATCTGGATCACCGTGCTCTACGTTTTGTATAACATTCCGGTGCAGACCGTTTTGGGTCTGCTGATGGCGGTACTGTTAAAGAGGTTAACCGGATCGGTCTTCATCCGCTCGGTGATGCTGGCGCCGTTCCTGATTTCCAATGTTATCGCGGCGATGATCTGGTTCTGGATGCTGGATCCCGTCCTGGGCATCTTGAACTTCCTCTTCCAGGCCATGGGTCTGGGCAGCCACGCCTTTTTCAGCGATGAACAGCTGGCTTTACCAACGATCGCGGCAATCAACGTCTGGCGCCACATGGGTTACGCGGGGTTGCTTTTTTATACCGGCCTCCAATCGATTCCGGAACACCTCTACGAAGCGGCCCGCATCGAGGGCGCCTCGCCGTGGAAGATGTTCTGCTCCATTACTTTGCCCCTGCTCCGGCCGACGGTGGTCTTTGTCCTGGTGACCAGTGTGATTGGTTCATTTCAAATCTTTGATACCATCGCGGTCACCACGCAAGGCGGCCCCGGAACGGCTACTCGCACCATCGTCTGGTACATCTACCAAGAGGCCTTCTCCAGCATGCGGATGGGATACGCCTCGGCCATGTCGACGGTCCTCTTTCTAGGCCTGGTGTTGGTTACCCTGGTGCAAATGCGAATCCTGCGTTCCGGAGAATCGGATTTAGAATAGTATTATGGAAAGGTCCACTGCACCTCTACCCATCGGCCGCTGGCTAGGCTATGCGGCGCTGGCCGTTTTTGCGATCATCTCGCTCGGCCCGCTCTGGATCGCCTTCAAGACCGCACTGACTGGTCCCAACGCCTTGTTCCAAAGTGGAAGCTCGATTCTCCCCCGCGACACCACGTTGTTCAATTTCGAGCGGGTCCTTGGTCTTCTTGATCCTAACGATCCACGATTGGCCCAGACCGGATTGGCCAAAATAACCTTCTTTCGAGCTTTGCTAAATAGTGCCATCTTCACGGCCATCGCGGTCATCCCGCAAATTTTCTTCAGCGCCACAGCGGCTTACGCCTTTGCCAGGTTGCAATTCCCAGGGCGCGATCTTCTGTTTTTCCTTTTCATCGCGGCGACGATGATTCCGACGGCAGTCCTTTTTATTCCTAACTTCATCCTGATCCACGATTTGGGCTGGTTGAATACTTTTCAGGGCATGGCCGCGCCCTACGCGCTGATGACCCCTTTCGCCGTATTTTTTCTTCGTCAAATGTTCCTGGCCACTCCGCGGGATGTCGAGGAAGCGGCCCGGATCGACGGGGCCTCTTACTTTTCAATTTTTTTTCGGATGATTCTGCCGATCCACGGACCATCGTTGGCCACCCTGGCCATCCTCACCACCGTGGCGACCTGGAACGAATTTTTCTGGCCGTTCCTGATCGGGCGCGACGAATCGGTGCGGGTGATGGCGGTGGCGATCAATGCGTTTCGCACCCAACAGCAATCCGGAGTACCGGATTGGACCGGCCTGATGGCTTGCACCGTTTTAGGGATCATCCCCATGATCGCCCTCTTGATCTTCTTCGGCCGCAAAGTGGTCGATTCGTTTCAATTCAGCGGTATGAAATAAACCTCCAAATAAAAACACCCCATTATGCATCGTTTCAGAATATTGCTCTTCGCCACCTCATTGTTAGTCGCGGCCTCTGCCCGGGCCGCGACGGAGATTAACTATTGGCTCTGGGATGTCTTGCAACTGCCCGCCTACCAAGCGGCCGCGGCGGCCTTTGAAAAGGCTAACCCGGAGATTAAAGTGAAGATAACCCAGACTTCCTGGGGCGACTATTGGACCACCCTCAGTACCGGCTTCGTCTCGGGGACGGCCCCTGACGTTTTCACCGATCACCTGGCGCGTTACCCGGAGTTTGTCGAAAACGATTTGTTAGTCGACATTGCGCCCTTGATTAAGCGCGATAAGCTGCCGACGAACATTTATCTCGGCGGGCTTTTCGAACTCTGGGGCAAAGACGGGAAGCAATATGGGTTTCCCAAAGACTGGGATACCATCGCCCTGATCTACGACAAGGCGATGCTCGATAAAGCCGGCGTGGACCTCAAGGAATTGCCGAACTTAACCTGGAACCCCAAAGATGGCGGGTCGTTCGGCCAATTGATTGCCAAGCTTTCGGTCGATGAAGCGGGCAACAATGGATTGGCCCCCAATTTTAACCCCAGCAAGGTCAAACAATATGGACTTTTAATCGATGGGGCGCCCGATGGGTTTGGCCAGGTGGAGTGGAGTCATTTCGCGGTCTCGAACGGTTTTAAATTTCACGACGGCCCATGGGCCAAAGGATTTCACTATGACGATCCAAAGCTAGCTGAAACGCTGCAATGGATCGCCAACACCATGAAGAAAGGTTACATCGTTCCGGCCAAGGACGCTCGGCAGCTGGGAGCCAACAGCTTTTTCGCAGCGGGAAAAGGAGCCATGGCGCTGACCGGCTCCTGGATGATTAATTGGTACGTCGACAATGCCAAATTCGATAAAGGCTTCGCCCCGTTGCCCAAAGGGCCAGAGGGACGCAAATCGATGTTTAATGGTTTGGCGGATTCGATCTGGGTTGGCAGCAAGCACAAAGATGAAGCCTGGAAATGGGTGAAATTCCTGGGCTCGGAAGAGGGTCAGATGATTATCGCCGGATACGGAGTGGTTTTCCCGGCGGTCCAAAGTGCCGCCAAGAAAGCGGAGGAAGTGATGACCAAGAAGGGATTGGATGTCTCGCCCTTTCTCGAGGAGGCCACAGATCCGCAAGGAACATTTCTCTTTCCGATTGCCGACCATGCGGCGGACGTCTTGCGAATTACTAAAATTGGACTGGACGCTATCCTGCTGAATGGAGCGGAGGCTGGTTCGACCATGAAGAAAGCCAATACGGAAGTTAACGACTTGTTCAACTAGGTAATGAGTACTCCACGAAGGAAGATCACTTTTATCGGCGCTGGAAGCACGGTTTTTGCCAAGAATTTGATTGGCGACATTTTATCGTTGCCGGAACTGGCTGACTCCTCGATTTGCCTTGTTCGACATCGACGAAAACCGTCTAAAATCGTCGGAGGCAGTGGCCCGCCGGATCGCCCAGACCCTGAAGGCTTCGGCGACCGTCGAGGTGACTACCGATCGTAGCCGGGCGTTGGATGGGGCGGCCTACGCGATTAATATGATCCAGGTCGGCGGCTACCGGCCGTGTACGGTAACCGATTTCGAGATCCCGAAGAAGTACGGTCTTCGTCAAACGATTGCCGACACCTTGGGAATCGGGGGAATTATGCGAGCTTTGCGGACCATCCCCGTCCTGCTCGAGATGTGCCGGGACATGGAGCGGCTCTGCCCTGAAGTCGTCCATTTAAATTACGTCAATCCAATGGCGATGAATTGTTGGGCCTTGAGTGAAGCGACCAAGGTGCGGACGATCGGACTTTGCCATAGCGTCCAACATACGGCGGGTGAACTGGCTCGTGATATTGGCGTGCCGGTCGAGGAAATCAACTATGTGGTCGCCGGAATCAACCACCTGGCTTTCTACTTAAAATTCGAACGGAACGGAGTGGATCTGTATCCGGAGATCCGTCGCGTGGTGGCGGAGGGTCGAGTGCCGGAGGATAATCGCGTCCGGTACGAACTCTTTACGCGGCTCGGCTATTTCGTGACCGAATCCAGTGAGCATTTCTCGGAATATGGCCCCTGGTTCATCAAGCGTGGGCGGGAAGATCTGATCAAGAAATTCAATATCCCCCTTGATGAGTATCCTCGGCGTTGCGAATCGCAGATTGCTGAATGGGAAAAGCTGCGAGTTGGTTTGGAAAGTTCGGACCAGCCGCTGGAAATTCGGCGGAGCGTGGAATTCGGATCGTTAATCATCCACAGCCTCGAGACCGGCATTCCGCGGGTCGTTTATGGCAATGTGGCTAACCACCACCTGATCGAAAACTTGCCGTCCGGATGCTGCGTAGAGGTGCCCTGCCTGGTCGATAAGAACGGAGTTCAGCCCGTGCGCATTGGGCGGCTCCCATCTCAGCTGGCGGCGCCTGATGCAAACTAACATCAATGTGCAAGCGCTCACGGTGGAAGCCATTCTGCAAGAGAATCCGGACCGGATCTATCAGGCGGCCATGATGGATCCGCATACCGCCGCGGAACTTGATCTCGATCAGATCTGGGCACTGGTGAACGATCTGCTGGCCGCTCACGGCGAGTGGATTCCGGAAAAGCTGCGAGCGGGCGTGAAAAAAGATTATTCGGTGGCCGCGTAAGGCGTGCACAAAACCAAAATAGTCTTTAGTCTGAGAAAAATTTTGGGGGACCGGCAGGCGGAGGACCTTTGGCTCCGCCTGCCCACCAACCCTGTGGCCGCGGCGCCGAGATGAACCCGAACCAGAACCCTCACCGACGTTACAACACCCTTACCGGCGACTGGATTCTCGTCTCGCCGCACCGCACCCAAAGGCCTTGGCAAGGTAAGCAAGAGTTGGCGGCTCGAGGCGTCCGCCCCCAATACGATCCAAAATGTTATCTCTGCCCAGGGAACGAGCGGGCCGGGGGCGCTAAAAATCCCGTCTATCAGTCCACCTATGTCTTCACGAACGACTTCGCCGCGCTGATGCCGAATGGAGCGCCGGCGGCCGAAAGTCAGGGCTTGTTGCGCACCCAGTCCGCCTTCGGTACTTGCCGGGTAATCTGTTTTTCGCCTCGGCACGATTGGACTCTGCCGGTGATGCCCCAGGAGGCCATTCGGGGTGTCATTGAGGTGTGGGCAGAGCAGACCGAGGAACTCGGCCGGATCTATCGCTGGATCCAGATCTTTGAAAACAAGGGGGAAATCATGGGCTGCTCAAACCCGCATCCGCACGGTCAGATCTGGGCCAGTGATTTCCTGCCGAACGAACCGGCCAAAGAAGACCGACAACAACTCGCCTACTGGCAAGAAAAAGGATCCGTCTCTGCTGGTTGATTACTTGAAACTCGAGTTAGGGCAGGAAACACGCCTGGTCGTGCAGAACGATCATTGGGTGGCGTTGGTGCCGTATTGGGCAACTTGGCCCTATGAGGTTCTGCTTTTACCCAGACGTCCCGTTGCGCGGTTGCCGGACTTGCAATCTTCCGAACGAATCAGTCTGGCAGAAATTCTAAAACGTCTATTGACTCGCTACGACAATTTATTCGAGGTTTCGTTTCCTTACTCCATGGGTTGGCATGGGGCGCCGTACGGGCTCGGCGATTTCGGGCATTGGCAATTACACGCGCATTTTTACCCGCCTCTATTGCGCTCGGCGACCGTCAAAAAATTCATGGTTGGTTATGAGATGCTCGGCGAAGCGCAACGTGATTTGATTCCCGAGCAAGCCGCGCAGACGCTGCGTGACCAATCAGAAATTTACTTCAGCGAAAGGCCGATATGAAGATCCTGGTGACAGGCGGTGCTGGATACATCGGCAGTGCGGTGGTGGAACAACTAGTGGCTAAAGGCGAGTCGGTGGTCGTCTTTGACAACCTCTCCCAAGGTCATCGGGCCGCGGTCCATCCGGAGGCGGTTTTCGTGGAAGGAGATCTGGCCAACCGTCCCGCTATTGATGCCGCTCTGAAGCATCATCATCCCGACGCGGTGATGCACTTCGCTTCCAAAACGCTGGTTGGCGAGTCGATGCAAAAGCCGCTTTTATACCTCGGTGACAATGTGACGAACGGCCTGAACCTCTTTCGCAGCATGATCGAGCACGGAGTGAAACGGATCATCGTCTCGTCGACGGCCAATCTCTTTGACAAGCCGGAACGGATGCCGATCGACGAGTCCGAGCGGATTATCCCAGGGAGCCCCTACGGCGAATCGAAATTCATTCTCGAACGAATTTTGCATTGGCTCGATCGCATTCATGGAGTGCGCTTCGCCTGTCTGCGATATTTCAACGCGGCTGGAGCGACCTTGAGTCGGGGCGAAGACCACAACCCGGAACTTCATCTCATCCCGATTGTGCTGCAGGTCGCGATAGGCAAACGCGAGAAGGCTTTGATTTTTGGAGCTGACTATCCGACGAGAGATGGGACCTGTGTCCGCGACTACGTTCATGTCGTGGATCTTGCACAGGCTCACATTCTGGCGCTGGGCGCGCTCGACGGCGGTAGTCGATTCTATAACTTGGGCAATGGCGAGGGATTTACCGTTAAGGAAGTAATTGATACGGCCAGCGAGATAACGGGGAAAAAGATCCGAACGGAAATCGGGCCGCGCCGTGAAGGCGATCCCGCGGTCCTGGTGGCCGCCAGCGCCAAGATTCGCCAAGAACTTGGGTGGGAACCAAAATTCCCGCATGTTCGCGAAATTATCGAAAGCGCGTGGCGCTGGCATCAGGCCAACCCGGACGGCTATCCGAAATGATCTCCGTGGCGAAAATCTTCTGAACCTCAGGGTGTTTCAAATCGCGGGGCGACGAAGCCGCGCCAACAGGGCGTCGTCGAGTTCATCTTTTTTTGGTTAGGACCCTGGTTCGATCGTCTTGATTCTGCCAAAAGTCGACGCTCCGTTTTCGATGACAGACATCGCTGGCGACGTGCTAAATTGAACGGCAATGGTCAAACCTAGATCCGAAGATCGCGAGCTCCTGGTCCGCCTAGTTCTGTCAGTGGTTTAAGCTTTACCTAAAAACCATGAAGCGACGAGTTACCACCCACGATATCGCTCGGGAAGCTGGAGTGTCGCGGACGACGGTTTCGCATGTCTTAAACAATCAGCCTGATATTGCCTTAAATCCGAAGACCAGGGAACGTGTTTTGGCTACCGCCCGCAAACTGGGCTACGTGCCAAATTTCGCCGCCCAGATGCTGGTCACCGGACGAAGTCGAACCGTGGGACTTGTCCTTTCCCGCCCTGATTTAATTGCGGTGGATGCCTTTGTCCCGTCATTAATCTACGGGCTGAATGAAACGTGCCGGATGCGAGGCTACCGCCTGTTAATGGACTCCATCCACAATCCTTCGGATGCCGATTCCTACCTGCAGCTGGCCAAAAGCCAGCGGATCGATGGATTGATAGTCATTAACCCGCGTGAAAACGATGCCGCGTTGCGAAAAGTAATCGACGCAAAATTTCCTCTGGTCGTGTTTGGATCCTCTGGACATCCGCGGGAGAATTCCATCGGGACCAAGGATGGTCAGGCGAGCTGTGGAGCGACCACTCACCTAATATCTTTAGGGCATCGGCGGATCGCTCATATCAGTTATGCTCCGCTCATCTATAACCCGGCGCGGAGCCGCTACGAGGGGTACCGGCTAGCTCTGAAGAAGGCCAGAATTCGTTTCGACAAAAAGCTTTTCGCGGAAGGAGACTTTACCGGGCAGAGTGGTTATCAGGCGATGAAGAAGATCCTCGCGACCAAGGTTGCTCCGACGGCTTTGTTCGCGGGGAACGACACCTTGGCTATCGGGGCGATGATGGCGATTCGTGAAGCCGGGCTTTCCATCCCCGGAGATTTCGCCGTCGTCGGGTACGACGACATTCCGAGCGCCGCCTTTGCTTATCCTCCCCTGACGACGATCTCCTCCCATGCTTTTGAACAGGGTAAAATGGTCGGAGAGGCGACGATTTCTCTCGTGGAGGGCAAAGAAATCGGCCGACACCAAAGCGTTCTCCCCCTCGAGCTAACAATCCGGGAATCTTGCGGCGCCACCGCCAAAGGCCTCAGGCGTAAGTAAGGCGTCCAAGCGTTACTCTTCTTTCAGCAGCGGCGCCCCCCGGAGCAAGCCGGGAAGGCTGGCCTACGTAGGTAAGGCGTCCCGCCTTACGGTTTGTGCGCCCCGAAGGGGCTGGAGAACTCAGCCCAGGGTTTCAACCCTGGGAACCGACCATCCAAGCGATGCGCCCTGAATGGGCGCCGGATCAAACGTCGTATGATCCAATTGTAGCACGTCACACTTTGCGCACTCTAACTTTTGCGTGGCAAATCGGGGCGAGATTCATCTGGTAGCCGCGTCTCTCGCCCCTTCAGGGCGAACCTTTTATTTTGAGGGTTCCCAGGGTTGAAACCCCTGGGCTGAGTTCTCCAGCCTCTGCGGGGCAGGGCCCTTCGGTCAGCATATAGGCCTGATACAGGGTTTCAACCGGGTCAGACGTTAGAAGCCCAGAATTGTTTCCGCCCCAAGCACGCAACTCCCAACCAACCTAAATCTGGCACCATTTCCTAACATTCTTCTTTCGGGATCCAGGTCGTTGCCGAAAACTCTGGCGCTTCCATTACCCAAGCACCTCGAGTCGCGCCCCCACTCAGTTCCTTCGACGAAAGAAATAAGGATGCTTTCAACCAATCTGTTCGCTTGATATGGTTCCGCCGGAAAATTGCGCGGGACATGATTGCTATCGAAAGTCTGACCAAAAAATTCGGAGATTTTCTCGCCCTCGATGGCATCGATTTAACTATTGGCACCGGTGAGCTCTTTTTTCTATTGGGACCCAGTGGCTGCGGTAAAACGACGCTGTTGCGTCATATCGCCGGGTTCTACCAACCCGATGAAGGGCGAATTCTTTTCGACGGCAAAGATGTGACCCGAGTGCCCGCGCATTTGCGCAATACCGGGATGGTTTTCCAGAACTATGCGTTGTGGCCCCATCTGACCGTGGAAAAGAATGTGGCCTTCGGTTTGGAAGAACGCCGGATTCCGAAACCGGAAATTGACCGCCGAGTGACTGAAGCTCTGCGGGTGGTTCAGCTCGAGGAGTTGGCTCGGCGCAAGATCCACGAAATGTCCGGCGGCCAGCAACAACGCGTCGCCCTCGCACGAGCGCTTGTCGTCAGGCCAACTTGCTCTGCTCTTGGACGAGCCATTGTCCAACCTGGATTCCAAGCTGCGTCTGGAAATGCGACAGGAAATCCGCCGCATCTGCCGGGAGTTTCAATTGACCTCCGTCTATGTGACTCATGATCAGCAGGAGGCGCTTTCCATCGCGGACCGCATCGCGATTTTGCAGGCCGGCAAATTGCTCCAGGTGGGGGCGCCGGCGGAAATCTATCGGCACCCTCGCAACCGATTCGTCGCAGAGTTCATCGGTGAAGGTAACTTTCTGGCCGGTCAGATTGCGAGCCGCAGCGAGTGGCTGGAGATCAAGCTTGGGTCTCGCAGCCTCCTGGTCGCCGCGTCCCACGATCCAGGTACCAGTGTCGGTTCCCCGGTCACTGTTTGTCTGCGTCCGGAAGTTTTCCGAATCACGGAAAGCCAGCCGGCTGGCCAGGCCCTGCGAGGTAAGCTGGTCGAAACTATTTACCTGGGGCAGGTGGCCCAACATCTGTTTCAATGCGAGGAAGATCTTCTTAAGGTCGCGGAGATCAACCCTCGACCAGCGAAATTCCAACCGGGGCGGGAATATTTCTTGGGGATCGAACCAGAAGATATAACTATTCTCGGCGAATCGTGATGCGTGGCGTTATTCCGATTCTGGTTTCTCTCGGCCTGGTCTTGGCCGTCCCTTTTCTCTTCCGGCAGCCGGAGACAAAAACTAACCAGGCGGAAGACGAACTGGTCATCATCTCACCTCATAACGAAGCAATTCGATTCGAATTCACTCGGGCCTTTGCCGACTACTATCGAAAAGCTAGCGGGCGCTCGGTTCATATCGATTGGCGATTGCCTGGAGGGACGACCGAGATTGTTCGATACCTTAACTCGGAGTTTGAAGGTTCGTTCCGGAGCTACTGGACCCAGCAGATCGGTCGGCCCTGGAATCGGGAGATCCTGGACGCCTACGCTAACCCGAGCGTGCACGGCGAGGTCGATCAAGGTTCTCCGGGTCAGCGAGCCAGATATGCATTCTTACATTCCGACGCGGGGTGTGGAATAGATCTATTGTTTGGTGGAGGCAGTTTCGATTTTACTAACCTGGCCAATCGCGGATTACTAGTGGACAGCGGAGTGCTTTCCCGATTTCCTGAACTATTCAGCGGCACCGGCGACCTTCTGATTCCGCGTTCAATTGGCGGTGAACAATACTGGGATGCCGATGGACGCTGGGTCGGGGCTTGTCTAGCGGAATTTGGGATCTGCTATAACACGGAAGTCTTGAGACGCCTGGAAATTCCAACGCCGCCCACCCAGTGGATCGACTTGGCGAATGAAAAGTTATTCAACGCGATCGCCCTGGCTGATCCGACCAAGAGTGGTTCGGTCGCCAAGGCTTTCGAGTTGATGATCCAACAGCAAATGAATCAACGCCTGGCTGAACTGGCAGGATCAGAAGGCGGGCGGCCGGCCGAAGACCGAGAAAAACAAGCGATCGTCGAAGGCTGGGAGAGAGGATTGCAGCTCCTGATACGTTTGGCGGCCAACTCTCGTTATTTCAGCGATGCCGCTTCGAAAGTCCCGATGGACGTTGCTTACGGCGAGGCCGCTGCGGGAATGTGTATCGATTTTTACGGGCGGTTTGAAAGCGAGGCGGTGGCCAATAAAAACGGCCAAACCCGGCTGAAGTATACCAGCGTGGTGGGTGGCACTTCGATCGGAGCGGACCCGATTGCGCTACTCCGCGGGGCTCCCCACCCGGAGGTGGCGAAGCAATTTATCGATTTCGTTCTCAAGCTCGAGGGTCAGAAACTGTGGGATTTTCGCGTGGGAACTCCCGGCGGACCGGAGCGTTTCGCTCTGCGGAGACTTCCCATTCGCCAAGAATTCTACCGGCCTCCGCTCCGCGCTGACATGGCGGACCCTGAGGCCGATCCCTATCGCGATGCCCAGGCCTTTGAGTACCATGAAGCCTGGACGGGGCCGCTTTTTTCGGTCATTCGATTTCTGGTCCGGGTGATGTGCATCGATTCCCGGGAAGAACTGGTCTCGGCTCGAAAGGCCATTGGCCGCAGCCCGGTCGATTCGCCGGCCTTCCAGAAACTGCTCGATGTTTCGCGGGTACGCTACGACATCGCGAAGCAACAAATTCGCGAGACCCTGAGATCCGCCGACCGGGTAAAGGAAGTACGGTTAGCAGAAGAACTAACTACCTATTTTCGTAACCAATACCGAGAAGCCGAACAGATGGCGCGGTCAGGTAAATAATATAAACTTTGAAATCTGTGGTCTCAAATTCGGTGTTCAAGGTTAGGAAAATCGTCCGCCGTGCTTTTGGATCTCGGCACCCGGACGACCGGATTTCCGGCGTAACCCTGGCCCTTTATTTTGTGGTCCTGGCATTCTTTGGCGTTTTCTTTGTTCTGCCGATCGCGGTTGCCGTTCGCGGCGCTTTCCTGGATCAAACCGGGGCCCTGACTTTGGACTATCTGGTCGAAGTTTTCCGCAACCCCATCTACCTGGAAGGGTTTACCAATGCTCTGAAGCTGGCGGTGGGAAGTACGGTGCTCGCTTTTTCGATCGCTGCACCCTTGGCCTGGATCAGTGAGAGGTTTGAGTTTCCGGCCAAGCGTCTGCTTTCGGCTTTCTTACTGCTACCCATGATGTTGCCTCCTTTTGTCGGGGCCATCGGGTTTCGGCAAATCTTTGGCCAGGAAGGCGCCGTGAACGCGGTCCTGCGCGCCGTCGGATGGCCTCGGCCCAAATCAGGTGATCGACTGGCTCGGTTCCGGACGGGAATGGGGGATCATCCTATTGAACGCCCTTCATCTCTATCCGATCCTCTATCTCAACCTGGTCGCGGCCTTGGCCAACGTCGATCCAGCGCTGCTGGAAGCCGCGGAAAATCTCGGTTGCTCCGGCTTGCGGCGGGCTTGGCGGGTAACGGTTCCGCTCGTCATGCCCGGCATTTTTGCCGGTGGGACCATCGTCTTTATCTGGGCGTTTACGGAGTTGGGCGTTCCTTTGATGTTTGATTATTATCGGGTCACCCCCGTCCAGATATTTAATGGACTGAGCGATATCGACAGCAATCCGTTCACTTATGCATTGGTGGCGGTGACGCTGATTGGGTCCGCCTTGATTTATTTGGCGATTCGACTTTTGGCGGGCAAGCCGCCCCCAGCCATGCCTGGACGGGGAGGTCATGCCGGGCAAATCGTTGTTCTTGGAGGCCTTCGTGGGTACTTGTGCTCCTTCTTCTGCTCGGCCATTTGTGCTCTGGCTCTTCTGCCCCAACTGGGTGTGGTCCTGGTCTCATTTTCCAAAGATTGGTATCGATCAATCCTTCCTCAATCATTTACTTTGCAGCATTACGTTTTCGCCCTCGGGAATCAGTTAACTGTCCCATCGATCCAGAACAGCCTTGTCTACGCATCGTTGTCGACCCTGGTTGATCTTTTGCTAGGAGTGGTCATCGCCTATTTGATTACCCGGACCAGAATCTTTGGCCGCTCGTTGCTCGATTCCCTGGCGATGCTTCCTCTCGCTGTCCCCGGGTTGATCCTGGCCTTCGGCTATCTGGCGCTCACCCGTCGCGGTAGTTTTTTGAGTGTCTTGGACCCGGCGCGAAATCCCCTGATTCTGCTGGTGCTGGCTTATGCGGTTCGACGAATCCCTTACGTCGTTCGTTCGGCGGCAGCCGGCTTTGAACAAGCCAGCGTCACCTTGGAAGAAGCGGCCCAGAGCTTGGGCGCCTCACCGTTCCGCGCGCTGATCCGGATTACCTTGCCCCTGATCATGGCCAACCTTTTTTCCGGGTGCATTTTGGCTTTTGCCTTTGCCATGCTGGAAGTCTCTGACTCCCTGGTCCTGGCCCAGAAGCAGGCCGACTATCCGATTGCCAAAGCCATCTATGAACTCTCCAATATCTTGGGCGAAGGTCGCTATCTCGCGGCGGCGCTCGGGGTCTGGTCCATGGTCTTTCTCGGACTAACCATTGCCGCGGCCTCTCGATCGATCGGAGTTAAACTAGGGGCGCTCTTTCGTAGCTGAGTGGAGATTTCGAGAACGCGTAAAAAGAGAAGAGTTAACCACAGATTTCACAGATTACACAGATTAGGAAATGGGTTGGCGGTTAGGCGGGTGATGGGTTTACCGGCGAGAGGGGCCTGGCTCGTGCCACGCTCTTGTAAGAAGATCTTTTGGTCAGAGGTTTCTTGAGGACAGAATTGTTAAGAGGTACGCCCCACGCGGTCAATCGTCACCCGCCTAACCGCCAACCCATTTCCCAATCTGTGAAATCTGTGTAATCTGTGGTTAAATTCTTATCTTCTCTCCTCTGCAATCAAGCAGCGCGGGGTCAATCTCCTGTTCCAGGGCGTCGAACATGTGGTCGACGAAAATGGTTAGGGCGTCGGAGGCGGCCATCGCCGCGTCGATCCGACGGTTGCCGACCGCATCCAGCACCGCGAGGTGACAATCGATGGTGCGATCGAAGCTGGCGCCGCTCGCGATCTGGGTATGATAGACCCAACCGATCCTGCGAAAGATGGTGTGCAGCGGCCGGAGGGTGTGCTCGAGAAAGATTTCGCCGGCGGCATTCAAAATGATCCCGTCGATGCGCCGATCGAAAACATTGAATTCGTCGATGGTCATGGTGGCCCGCTGATCGCGCAACGCCCGAGTGAGATGCAGGATTTGATTGCGGTGCGAAGGTCCTGACCGCTCGGCGGCCAGCCGGACGACAAAACGTTCGATGTCCCGCCTCAGCTGCAACAGGATGCGTTCTCGCGCCAGATCGATCGGAGCGATCTGAAGCCCAAGTCGAGGGCGAACCAGGATGAGGGTATCGGCCGCCAGCCGGCTGACCGCCTGATGCACCGGCGTTCGTCCAAAGCCGGTCAATTCCTTGCAAATCCTGCATCGCCAGGAAACTTCCGGGCCGGAGTTCGCATTTAACAATTAGATCCTCGATCCGCTCGCAAGCCAGGTCGAAGAGATTGATGCGATTATGCCGGCGCGGGATGATCGGCGCGGTCTCGACAGCGACGGTGCGTTTTCGAGGCGAGGGTTTCCGGCGGGCTATGGCAGGTCTTTCTTTTGTACGGTGGTCCGGCATCAGGGAAACAATTTGGGTGACATACTTATTTTGCCTGGAGGTCACTCCGACGGACCCGTAGGTCCGGACGATCGAAGACGGCCGGTTGAAGATCGAGACCGAGCCCTACTCCTTCCATCGGGTAGACAAACCCGTTCTCGATCTTTGGAACAGCGGTGACTAATTCCTTATACCAGCCGGTATAAAAAGCGCGGACGCTTTCCTGGATCAGGGTATTGGGCTGACTAAACGAAGCGTGGACCGCGGCGGCAAATCCGACCGGCCCAGTACAATCATGGGGGGCAAACGGGCGCTGCCACGTTTCCGCGAGCGCCGCGATCTTGCGGCCTTCCGTCAGGCCCCCGGTCCAACAGAGATCGACCATCGCCACATGAACGGCGTCGCGCTCTAGAAAATCCTTGTACGGCCATCGAGAGCCGAGGGTCTCGCTGGCACAAACCCAGACCTCCGTCGACCGCGCATACTCGGCGAGCGCCTGCGGAGAGTTCATGCGGATTGGGATCCTCGAACCAGGTAGGGGCATAGGGAGCCAGTGCTCTGGCAATCTG
>CAWEGF010000031.1:0-96460 GCA_963808535.1 uncultured Verrucomicrobiae bacterium
AACCCTGTCCGGATCAGCCCCGGAGACAGGGAACACCTTGCGAGATTGTCGCTGGCAAACGTTCGGTCAGCGTGCCATCATAGCGGCAGGAAATGCCCGCAAAGTTTCGTGTTAATTCCCCCGGGGGGGAGCCTTTCGAACGAGAAGTTAATAATACCGCCACCATCGGTCGGACTTCGGACAATACCATCCCGTTACCGGGGAACCATGTTTCGCGCCAGCACGCCATCGTCCGTTGTCACAATGGGTTCCAATACCAGATCATGGATCTTGGCAGTCGTAACGGCACGTTTGTCAATGATCAGCGGGTGGTGATGCCCGTGACCCTCGAGCCGGGTGCTCGAGTGCGCATCGCCAATTTCGAACTGGTGTTTGACCAGACCCCAGACGATGAACCCTCCGGAAACGTTGATGCCACTCTCGCTGCCGGCAGTATGGAAGGACACCAAGCTGTCTTGTCCGTCGCGATCCTGGTTTGCGATATCCGTGGTTTCAGTTCGATGGCCGAGAAACTGAGCGAACGCGAACTCGCCCAGATCATCGGAAACTGGTTTCGCGATATTGGAAACGCCGTTCAATCGGCTGGTGGGATCATCGACAAGTATATCGGCGACGCTCTGCTCGCCTACTGGCCGGCGCGAGACCAGGAGGGAACTGAATGCGCGGTTTGCCTCGACGTTGCGCTGACGATTCTCCAACTGGCGGCCAACCGCCTGTGGCCCGGTACCGAAACTCCTTTTCGGGTGGGTATCGCAGTTCACTTCGGGCGGGTAACCAGTAGCAATATCGGTCAGGTGGCGATGAGAGATGCGACGATCATTGGCGATACCGTGAACACAGCCTTCCGTCTGGAGGGTGTGATGAAGGAATTGGACCAGAACCTGGTTCTCTCGCAGGACGTGGTAACGGTGTTGCCGGCCGGATACGATTTCGTGAAATTTGGCGAATTCCAGCTAAAAGGAAAAAGTCAGGTGGTTCGAGTGTACGGCTTGCGGGACTTGGGTGGCATCACCTCCGTTCGGACCGACAATTGACTTCGGGTCGTTAGGGTCTGCCTGGTTCCGTTAACCCCTTTCGCGGTTAACTCGGCTCCTAACCGCGTTCTTTTTTTCCAAGCAACCAGTAGGAGGCGATAAAGCCGCCAATGGTCCACAAGGCGAGCGAGAGGAAGGCCACGTAGACAGGCCGGCTTTCACTGAAGATCGTTCCCGTTTTGAGCCGCTCGCCGGTCCTCGACCGGTGCCAGTCATTGATATTGAAATAAGCGATGGGAAAGTCGCGCGCCAGGTCACCGGAGATCTTCCGGTTGATCAAAAAGCTAACGTCTGCGATGCGCTCGGAAGCGAAACTTGGCATGATCTGGCTAATCGCCAACACCGGTGGGCTCATATCCTTGGCGGGAACCGTGAATCCGGAGAAAAGGATTTGGGGGATGAGCAGCAAGGGAACTAACATGACGGCCTGCATGGGGGACCGCGAAAAAGCAGACATCGTTAGTCCGATGCCGGTCGCCGCGAAGGCCAGCAGGATGAGGCCGGCGATTTGCCAATGAAAAGCGCCATGGACGCCCAATCGACCGATGGCGAGCGTCGCATAAAGGAGAAGAGACTGGAAGGCCGTCAGGCCGGCCATCCAGATGAATTTACTGGTTAAGTAACTCCACCGACTTAGCCCGACGAGCCGCTCCCGACGATAGATCGGTAGTTCTTTCACAATCTCCTGAGCGGAGTTGCTGCATCCAAACCACAACGTGGCAATATACGCGAAAAATTGCTCGAGCTGGGGGTCACTGGCGGCCCAGGCGACTAGTGCCCCGATGATAATGGGTTGAGCCAGCAAAATGATCAAGTTCTTGACGTCAGCTTTGAAGATCGCTAACTGGCGCTGCAAAAGGATCGGCAGCGAAAATGCCCTTCGATTTCTAGTTAAGGAAGCGGGGGCCGGCGCGTCCTGATCCAGCTCCTCTGGAAGGGCCGGCTCAAAGGAAGGGAGATTTTTCGCCTCAATCGACTGAAGCGCATCGTAAAGCGAAGAAAGCCGGGTAACACTGAACTTGGAACGGGCCTCATCCGGAGTCCCCTGGAAGACAACGCGTCCGTCGGAAACGATGGCGATCTGATCCATCAGATAGACGTTTTCCATTACGTGCGTAGTGCAGATCACCGTGCAACCGGTGTCGGCCAATCGCCGTAACAACTCCATTAGTTTAAACTCCGCTAGCGGGTCCAGGCCGGACGTTGGCTCATCCAGAAATAAAAGAGGAGGACGGCTCAGTAGTTCTACTCCGACACTTACCCTCTTTCGTTGCCCACCGGACAGGCGGCCGATTTTCAAATTTACCCGATCGGACAATCCGAGGCTGGCGATGGTATGATCGACTAATTTTACAATTTCCGACCGCGGTGTACCGGCTGGCAAACGAAGGCGAGCCGCGAAGGTGAGCGCTTCTCGCACCGTCAGATCGGCGTGGACAATATCGTCTTGCGGTACATACCCGAACAACGAGCGAAGTTGGCCGAGATTCTTGTACAAGTCGGTTTGATCGAAACGAACCTTGCCGGACTCGGCGGGCCGAAGACCGCTCAAAGCGTCCAAGAGCGTGGTTTTCCCGGCGCCGCTCGGGCCAAGGATTCCGATGAATTGGCCAGGTTCCGCCAAGAAAGATGCGCGATTCAGGATTGGACCATTGTCGCCTTGCCGGGTGAGGCCTACGGCGATGATCCGACCGACCGAAAGGCGGCGGACGCGGACGAGCCGTCGTCCATCGTAAATAAAGAAAAAAGGGCCAAATTGGATGGTGTCGCCAATCACCAGATCGTGTTCGTCAAAACGGCGACCGTTGACGAAAGATCCTGATTTACTATGAAGATCGAGCAGCCGATACCCCTTGGGCCCCGACTCGATCATAGCGTGGCGTCGTGACACCACGGGGTCGCTCAGGAGGACATCCACCTCGTCGCTGCGTCCAAAAATAAGATCCAATCCAAGTGGAATATCTGCCGCCGGGGCCCCTTTATAGAGCACCGAACCGATGGGGCTCGCCAACTCCACTGCTCCCGAAGATTCATCGGCGCCAACCCCAAAGACCATGGTAATCGGTCCGATCTGGATCTGATCTCCGGACTTAAGGGTAGTTCGACCGGAAATACGATTCCCATTGACCGCGGTGCCGCGTTGGCTGCCAAGGTCTTCAACGAACCATGTTTCGCCTTCCAGGAGAATCCGGCAATGGCGGCGCGATACTTCCGGATGGCTGAGCACCAGATCGACTTCCGCTGCGCGGCCAACTACGACATTTTCGCCACGCAGGAACTCCGAGCGTGGTGGGAGCCCGGTGAGAATAGAGATCGGCGTTTCCAAGTTGTTGGTTGCTACCTAATCGAACAGTGAGGCGAAATTCAAGCGGCGTTGTTTCGAAGCAGCACCCTTCTTGCTCGGTAACACCAAACCGCCGAACGTCGGACGCTAAAGCGCTGAGTGTTTTAAGGGCCGTCAGAGGACTACGGCAACGAAGAGCATACTACCGTTGCTGCATTCCTGCCCTGGCGGGGTTCGTAAGTCAGCGATCCATAGCCCCTGACGGTTCTCATTCAATGGACTAGTTAGGCGAGGAGGGCAATGGCTTTCTTTTGCGTGCCAATGCCTCGTGGAGAGTTTTGAGATTGGAGTTGTGCGTTTTGAGTTTTCGGTTTTCCCTTGTAGTCCAGTTTCGGAAACAGTTCTCTCGCCAGATCATGCAAAACACAAAATGCTAATCGAGAAATGATAAGATTTTTGCTGGTGGTCTCGATTTTTTGCGCTCTCGGCGCCGCGGTACTGGGGTTTCTCAATCGAGCTAAGCTCACCCGCTTGAGCGACGACTTGAGCGAATCGCGTTCGACCGGCGCCCAGGCTGGAACGGAAGTAACCGATTTGCAACAAAGGCTAAAGCAAACCGAAGATCGCCTCGCCACCCAGGAGCGTCTTACGCAGCAAGAACGTGATTCGCGCTCGGCCGAATTGAATACCACGAAAGGGAAGTTGAATCAGGCGACGGAACAGCTTACCGCGCGTGATAGTGAAAACAAAGCGTTGACTGCCGCCCTGACCGAGGCTGGTCGCAATCTTGAACAAAAGCAACGCGCTGAACAGGACCGACAAGCGTTGGCGAGACGACTAATCGATGTCGAAGACGCGCTCAATCAATTCCGGCTTACGGCCAATAAGGCCAAAACCAAGCCGCTGGTTCCCTTGGAAGGAAGCATCCTTTCGATCAACCAGGAGGCGAAAGCTTTAACCGTCAGTTTAGGTGCCGATTCAGGCGTGGCTCCCAATTCCAGGTTAACGGTGGTACGAAACGGCGAGAAGTTAGTGCAGTTGCGCGTGGTTTCCGTCGAGTCAAACAGTTGCATCGCCGAATTTGCTTCCGCAGCCCCTGACAATTTTTCCAAAGTTGCAGTAGGAGATTCAGTATCACTCGCCACGAAATGAAGAAAGTAATCTTAGTCTTGAGCTCAGTGTTGTTGATGGGGTGCGCTACCGACGAAGAATCCAAAAGAAAGGAAGCGAATTATCAAACTCCTCAATTCGGGAAGCCGGAAAGCGCCATTCCCTGGAACCAGCCGACTGATTGGGAAAAGAGCGGCCAGCTCGGTTCGATGCCGGGCTTCGACCAAGCCCACTAAGAGAGAAGAGAAGAGAAGAGGCTTAACCACAGATTTCACAGATTACACCGATTAAGATTTGGGTTGGTGTTTGGGCGGGTGACGTTTTAGCGCCGAGAGAGACGTGTCTTAACTGACGCTGGCAGCTTTTACAACGCCGAATAGAACTCGAAAGACATGCGGTTTACGCGGCAAAATCGTTGCTCGCTCCAACGCCGAACTCATTATCTTAATCTGTGTAATCTGTGAAATCTGTGGTTTAAAATTCCTTGCCTTCGGATTTGAGAATTCTCGTTCTGCGAGGTGGTGCGCTTGGAGACCTGATTTTGACCCTTCCGGTCTTAGGCGAGATTCGGAGGAGTTATCCCGAGGCCGAAGTGGTGTTGCTGGGCATTTTTCCTCAAGCCCGCTTGGCCGCTCCTGAGTTCGTTGATCGCGTCGATCGGTTGGACGCGGCAGACCTGGTCCCGCTTTTCGGTGAGGGGCCCATGCCGTGGTCCGTCCGCAACAGGCTGCAGGGATTTGATATAGCGGCCAGTTTTTTGTCCGATCCAGATGCGGTCATCGCGCGAAATCTAACGGCTGCCGGGATAAAACGGGTCGTCACATCCGCGAGCAGGATGTCGCCCAACCTTCACGCCGTGTTTCATTTGGCCAGCGTGCTCGGGCCCCTTGGGCTGACCCTGCGGAACCCGGTCCCGCACCTGACTGCCGGGCCGAAGACCAGTGGGTTCTCCCGGCTCGGCTTTCATTTGGGTAGCGGTTCTCCCCGCAAGAATTGGCCCATCGATCGGTGGGTGAAACTGACCGTTGGGCTTGACGATTGTTTCGACGATTTTCTCCTGGTCGGCGGTGAGGCCGACGATCAGTTGGTCCGCGAATTTCGCACGCGTAGCCGGCAGCGCCGTCTCCAAATCCTTTTGCATGCGAGTTTGGCTGATCTGTGCCAAGCGATAAAAGAATGCTGCATTTTCGTGGGGCACGACACGGGCGTAACCCATCTCGCCGCCGCGCTCGGAGTACCTACGGTTGCGCTGTTTGGCCCCACTGATGCGAATGTCTGGGCGCCGCTCGGGGAGCATGTCAGAGTGATTCTCAGTCCGGACGGCTTAATGGAATCGATTGAGGCGCAGAGTATCTTCGACTGCCTGAGTGAGATGAGAAGCCGCGGCAGAGGGCGCAATCCTTGAGGAGAGAGGCACATCCAGGGCCCAAAGCAGTAGGGTCGCCCGGCAGTCGATGCCAGGCCGGTATCCCGAGCCTAACCCGCGGCGACGCTTCGTTTCTTCTTACGCCGCTACCTCTATACGTCTCTTCCCATTGCTGATCCGTCGGCTCGCTGATCCGCCGACTCGTTTTCGTAGCCGTTCCCCGAACATTTTGCGAAGAAAAGGGCCGGTTCGGCTTTGCGGGTGTCGGGCAATTTCTTCGGGAGAACCCACAGCCACAACTTCGCCACCGTCCTCTCCGGCATCGGGCCCGATATCGACGATATAGTCGGCCTCCGCGATGATATCGAGATTGTGTTCGATCACGACCACGGTATTTCCGTCGTCCACCAAACGATGCATCACCTCGATGAGCAGTCGCACGTCCGCCATATGCAAACCGATCGTCGGTTCTTCGAGTAGATAGAGCGTGCTCTTTGGCTTGATGTTTTTTCTGATCCGGTCCGTTAAACCTTTGGCCACCCCGCTTTTCAACTCACTAACCAGCTTCAGACGCTGGGCTTCACCTCCGCTCAGGGTAGGGCTCGGTTGTCCGAGTTGCAGATAGCCAAGTCCGGTCTGCACCAGGAGATCCAGCGCCTGGTGGATCCGAGGTTGCGCCCGGAAGAATTCCGAAGCTTCTTCAATCGTAAGCTCCAGTAGATCTCCGATGCTTTTGCCGTTGTATTGCACGGCCAGCGTTTGCGGATTGAATCGTTTTCCGCGGCAAGATTCACAGGGAATGTAACTGGGAGGCAAAAAATTCATTTCCAGCTTGATCACTCCCTGACCGGCGCAATTCTCGCATCGGCCACCCTCGGTATTGAATGAAAAACGACTGGGGTTATAACCTCGGATCCGCGATTCCGGAAGCTGGGCAAACAATGCCCGTATATGGTCGAAGATTTTAACGTAAGTTGCCGGGATCGAACGCGACGTTTTGCCGATGGGCGATTGATCCACTTCGAAAACAGAACCGACATGTTCAAAACCAGCAACTCCGGTCCAAGCTGTATTTTCCGATCCGTTCTTCTTTTTGGTTCTTTGCAAATGCTCACGGACAGCGGGCAACAGCACCGATCGCAAAATGGTGCTTTTCCCCGAGCCCGACACGCCGCTAATGACCGACAGGCGGCCGATAGGAAACCGAACGTCGATGTTTTTTAGATTGTTGGCGCGCGCCCCTCGGACTTCGAGCCAATTCACGTCGCCCAAGGACCGCCAGGAACCGCGTACCGGGTGAGCAATCGGCGTTGCCAGGTATCGGCCGGTGACAGAATCAGGGCACTTTAGAATGTCTTTCATCGGCCCGAGAAAAACCAGGTTACCTCCTTGCCGTCCGGCGCCCGGTCCCAGATCCACGATCAGATCCGCGCGCCGCATAGTTTCTTCGTCATGCTCCACCACCACGAGAGTGTTGCCCTTTTCTTTGAGGGCTTCCAAGGTGTCGAGCAGTCGTTCATTATCGCGGGGGTGCAGTCCGATGGTCGGTTCGTCCAATACATAGAGAACCCCACGCAGGTTGGAGCCGAGTTGAGCAGCTAGTCGAATGCGCTGGGACTCTCCGCCGCTCAACGTTTTCGCGGACCGGTCAAGAGTCAGATATTCCAGACCAACCTGCTGCATAAACAAGAGGCGCTGCTTGATTTCGGTTACGATATCGGCGGCGATTGGACGATTCGCTCCCGAGAACTTAAGGCTTTCGATCAAGGGAATAGCATGGCTGATCGAAGTCGTAGTAATTTGGTTGATGGTATAGCCGTTTACCTGGACGGCGCGGGCAATGGGATTAAGACGGGTACCTCGGCATTCGGGGCACTGTTCTACGCTGTCGGCGTCGACGGAGTCGCTCCGCCGCTCGGCGATCAATTCAGCCGCCAGTTTTGACTCCGCTTTTTCCTCATCGGTCGTGAACGGCAGGATATATCCGAAGCCGTTGCAGATGGAACACCAGCCATGCGGAGAATTGAAAGAGAACAGGCGGGGATCCAGTTCTTCAAACGAATCGCCACAGTGCGGACAGGTCATTTCACTGCTCAAGACGATCCGGTCCTGCGAGGGATTTGAGTTTCGTCCACCGTCGCTCAACGAGCGGCGCTTCGTTTTCTTTTTGAGCCGGCAAGAGGAAGGCCGACCCGTTTCCGATCTTCAACGCCGTCTTCACCAACCGCTGTAATTCACTGTCATCAGTTTTTTCCAATTCGGCGACTACTACGTCGATGGTGTGTTCCCGGTAGCGTTCCAGGGTCGGAAAATCGTGAATGCCGTATCTTTGGCCGTCCACTATCATCGCTTCGTATCCCTCACGCTTGACCCAGGCGGCAACTTCTCTGTGATACCCTTTGCGAGCTTTTACCAGTGGGGCGGTTAGCGTCGCAGGTGTTTTCGCGACAATACTTCGCACCTGTCTGAAAATCGTAGCCACGCTCTGCTTAGTGACTGGAATGGCACAGCGAGGGCAATATTGGGTGCCAAGCTTCGCAAAAAGCAAACGGAGGAAATGATAAACCTCGGTCAAGGTGGCAATGGTCGATTTACCCCCTCCCTGAGTGAGTCTTTGCTCGATCGCTACGCTGGGTGGAATGCCTTCCACGTGATCGACATCCGGCCGTTCCAATTGTTCGACAAACTGCCGGGCATAGGCCGACATACTATCCAAAAAGCGGCGCTGGCCTTCCGCAAAGAGGATATCAAAGGCCAGACTCGACTTTCCGGAACCGCTCAGACCGGTCATCACGATGATCTTTTCGTGTGGAAGGGTCAGGAAGAGGTTTTTCAAGTTATGATGCCGCCCGCCATGCACGGTTATTTCCGGCTTCGAGAATTTTCTGGGGATCTCTGCCACCCTGGCACTTGCTCTGGATCCTCGGGCCGCCAATTTTTCCCGAAGGAATATTCCAGTTTGGGAACGAGGTTCGTCAGCTATTTGTTCCGGGGTTCCGGCGGCCACGATCAAACCGCCGTTAACGCCGGCTTCAGGGCCGAGATCAATCACGTAATCCGCAGAATGGATGACATCTAGATTATGCTCGATGACGATCAGGGTGTCGCCGCGGTCGACCAGTTGCTGAAATAGATCCAGGAGAGCGGCTATATCGTCGAAGTGCAGGCCGGTGGTCGGTTCGTCGAAAATCAGCAGCGCGTGCCGACGGTTTTTCTTACTCTCCGACAGGTGACCGACCAGCTTGAGGCGCTGTGATTCGCCTCCTGAAAGCACATTCACGGGTTGGCCGAGTCGCAAATAGCCTAGTCCGACCTGTCTGAGAAGTTCCAAAGGCTCGATCAACGTCTCAGGCTCTTTGCTGGACCGGAAGAAGGCGATGGCTTCCGTCACCGTCAGTTCTAAGACCTCGTGAATCGACTTGCCCCGCAGCTTGATATCGAGCACATGCGGTTGGTATCGTTTCCCGTCACATTCTCCGCAGCGGATGTATTGATCACTGAGGAATTGCATCTCGACCTTTTCGTAGCCCAAGCCGGCGCAGCGTTCGCACCGACCGGTCCCGGCGTTGAACGAAAACGTTGCCGGGGTCAATCCAGCAGCTTTCGACTCCGGAAGATTCGAGAAAAGCTCCCGGACTCGATCGAATACTCCGACGTAAACTGCCGGCGTCGATCTTGGAGACCGCGCTAACGGGGATTGGTCTACCAGGATGACCTCATCGATGTCGTGAGCGCCGACGATCCGATCGCAGATGCCGAGGGTTTCTTCGCTTGTGCCGCCCTTCAATCGGATCAGGTTTTGGTAGAGAATGTCCTGAACCAGAGTGCTTTTTCCCGATCCCGAAACTCCCGTTACGCAACAAAAGGTGTGGAGAGGAAAGCGGACATCGACGTTCTTGAGGTTATGTTCCCGAGCACCAAATATTTCGAGATAGCTTTTCGGCTTTCGGCGCCGCGCGGGGGGATTAATCCTTTTTTCTCCGGTCAGGTAGGCGGCAGTCAGCGACTCTGGTAAGGCTTCCTCGATCTGGTCAATCGGTCCGTGGTAAACTAATTTCCCTCCTAGTTCGCCGCGTCCCGGGCCGATCTCGATGATGTTATCAGCGCTGCGAATCACGGCTTCTTCGTGTTCGACCACCAAGAGAGTGTTTCCTTTGTCGCGCAGACTGCGGAGGACCCCGATCAGACGGTGAACATCCCTGGGGTGGAGTCCGACACTTGGCTCATCGAGCACAAACAGCGTGTTCACCAGGGAAGCCCCCAGACATGTCGTCAGATTCACTCTTTGGACTTCCCCGCCCGAAAGGGAACGCGTCGGGCGGTCCAACGCAAGGTATCCGAGCCCGACATCGACCAGATAGTTGAGTCGGGAAACGATTTGCGATCGGACGACCTCAGTGGCGTTATCCTTCTCGGAGATCCGGAGTTCGCCCAGACAACTCGCCAGGCGGTCGACCGGCATCTGTTGGAGATCCGGCAGCGAGAATCTCTGCTCGCCAATGACAATTCTAAAATTCAGCGTCTCCGGTTTGAAGCGGGTGCCGTGACATTGCGGGCAAAGAGTGTAGGCGCGGTAACGGCTAAGGAAAACGCGGACATGCATTTTGTAGGCACGCGATTCCATCCAGTCAAAAAACCCACGAATGCCGTACCATCCGCCGCTTTCCCAAACCGCCTCCGCCGTCAGATCGGGGCGAAGATCGCCTTTAATAACCCATTCCTGGTCAGACTTCGGCAGATCTTCGAAAGGGCAATGGATATCGATTTGGCGATCCAAGGCGCGGGAGATCAAATCTTGTTGGCACTCGCGCATTTGTCCGGTTTGGAACGGTTTTATGACGCCGTCCGCGATGCTGAGCCTCTGGTTCGGCATGGCCCGATCAAGATCTATTCCAATGGTGCGTCCAAACCCACGGCAATCGGGACAGGCTCCCAGTGGATTGTTGAACGAGAAAAGGCCGGGGGCCGGCGGACGAATGTCCAAATCGCAGTAGGCGCAGTGCCAACCGGTGGAAAAGCGGTGCTCTTCGATCGGATTGAGCGCGACAATGTTCAACTTCCCTTTTCCGTATTTGAGGGCCTGTTCGACTGCTTCCACCAGGCGCGAATAGTTGGCATCGTCCACCGTCGTGCGGTCCTGGATGGCATAAACGAGGCCTGGAAGTCGCTTTAATCCAGGTTCAGTGTCGGTACGGACCGCCTCTTGATTCAGCCAGACCCGCAGAAAGCCTTGTTGATTCAAAAAAGAAAAAAAATCGCTGGGCTTGGTATCAGCCGGAACCGGTACCCCGAACGTCACCAGAACCGCTCGCGAATGGAGGGTCCGAAGCAGGGTAGCCGCAATGTTGGTAGCCGTTTCGGGAAGGATTTCCCTTTGGCACTCAGGACAAAAGGCTCGAGCCACCCGTGGCATCAAGAGTTTTAAATAGTCGTTGATCTCGGTCATTGTGCCGACCGTGGACCGCGTGGTGCGAACGCGATTGGCTTGTTCGATGGCGATCGCAGGCGGGATACCAAGAATTTCGTCCACCAGCGGCTTATCCATCCGCTCGAGAAACTGCCGGGTGTAAGGGCTAAAGGTCTCGACGTATCGGCGTTGCCCTTCTGCGTAAATTGTATCGAAGGCCAGGCTTGATTTGCCGCTGCCGCTTGGGCCAGTAATGACGTGGAACTTATTCAGTTCCAGGTCGAGATTGATCCCTTTCAGGTTGTTTTGGCGCGCGCCACGAATAATCACCATATCGCGCTGATGCTCGGCAGAACTCGGCATAAGATGGCGAAGTTAATGCGGGATGAGACGACATGCCAGTGTCCCGAACGTCGGTTTGAGTTTTGCTGCCAAATGGCTCTAACTTCTTGGACCGAAATTAGGAAGGGACGTGAAATCGCATCGGCAAAAAAACCTTACCTATTCCAATGACTTCTACCGAGATCATCCGAATTTTGGATCTGAAACCTCACCCCGAAGGCGGTCACTATCGCGAAACGCTTCGAGATCCGGCGAGTTACGAAGGACGAAGTGCTTCTACCGCCATCTATTTCTTGCTGGCGGCCGGAGAGATATCCCGATGGCACCGAATAGATTCCATTGAAGCCTGGCACTGGTATGCCGGGGCGCCGCTGGCGCTCGCTCTTTTTGCCGAAGGTGAAGAGGTCGTGAAGTTGCGTCTCGGCATCGATTTGAGTTCGGGTGAACGGCCGCAAGCATTCGTTCCCGCTGGGGTATGGCAATCAGCGGAGAGCCTGGGCCCATGGACCTTGGTAGGGTGCACCGTGGCTCCTGGCTTCCTTTTCGACCGTTTTGAATTGGCCGCGCCAGGTTGGGAACCCGGCAAGGACAGCGCTCAATATTCGTAGAAAATCCGCTGAAGTTCCTTGGTGTCCTTGGTTTTGGTCAGAGCGACCGTTAAAAGGATGCGAGCTTTTTGGGGATTGAGAGTGTCCGAGACAACGAAATCGCGTTGGTCGTCGTTCACTTCATTGTTTCGAGCGATAATGCCGTTTCCCACTCTGGCGCTGCGGACGATCAGGATCCCTTTTGCCCGGGCATCGGCGAGCGCTTGCTCAGTAAGCTGGGACGGATTTCCGTCGCCTACTCCCGCGTAAACGATCCCGTCCACACCACTGGCCGCGAAAGCGTCGACCGCGGTTCGTGAAACATTCGCAAATCCATAAGCGATTTCGACATTCGGTAATTTGTCGACGCCGGAAATATCAAACTCGGAATTTAGCGTGTGCTTGCGCGCGGGCAATCGGTAGAAGGCGACCCGGTTCCCTTGAATGTACCCGAGAATGCCAAGTTCGGGCGATTTGAAGGTGTCGGCAGTGGAGGTGTTGGTTTTGGTCACATCCCTGGCAGCGTTGATCTGGTCGTTGAGACAGACGAGAACGCCTTTTCCGACGGCTTCTTTGCTGCCGGCAATCAGGACCGCATTGTAAAGGTTAATTGGGCCGTCCGCCGAAAGTGCGGTCGAGGGACGCATCGCCCCGACGATCACGACCGGCTTTTCGCTCTTGCTGACCAAGTTCAAAAAATAGGCCGTTTCTTCCAGCGTATCGGTCCCATGGGTTACGACGATCCCGGACACTTCAGGCTGTTGAAGCAGGTCGTTCACCCGCTTGGCGAGCTTAAGCCAATAGTCGTTGGTCATATTCTGACTGGCGATTTGGAAAACCTGTTCACCTCGGACGTTGGCGATCTTTTTCAGTTCTGGGACGGCATCAATCAAAGCTTGGACGGGCACGGTGGCCGCCTTGTACCCAACCGTGGTGGTGCTGGTTGCTCCGCTGCCGGCGATCGTGCCTCCGGTCGCGAGAATGACCACGGTCGGGAGCGTTTTTTCGGCGGCATCGTCGGCCCGGATGGTGGGGAGGCTGGCGAGAAAGAAAAGAATGAAAGGAAGAGATCGAATATTCATGGATGATCTTTCCCGGTGTACCGTTTTCAGCGCCGAGAATCAATACGCGCTGACGATAGTTGAGATTTCGAAAGCAATCTCATCGGGCTGGTGGGATTCGAACCCACGGCCTCCACGTCCCGAACGTGGCGCTCTACCAAGCTGAGCCACAGCCCGTTTTGAACGGGAGACGGAGGTTATATCCCGGCGGGCGAGAAAGCAACTGGAGATTATGGAGAGGAAGAGGTTAACCACAGATTTCACAGATTACACAGATTGGGATTTGGGTTGGCGTTGCGGCGGGGGACGGTTTGCGAACGGGAACAGGCTTTGTCTTAAGTGACGCCGTGTCAGAGAGGACCGTTCGACCACCAATTTCTGGCTGACAAAATCTAAGAGGTGCGACTTACCCGGCCAAATCGTCCCCCGCCGCAGCGCCAACCCAAATCCCAATCTGTGTAATCTGTGGTTAACCTCTTCCTCTTCTCCCCGAAATCTCATCTCATCGTCGAGCGGAGCGGAAATAGGCGGTGAGACCTTCGGTGACGCCCTGGACATATTCTTCGAAGATGTTTTTTCGCATCACCCCGCCGAAATCACGAAGGCCTTGATATTCTCCGGCCTGGACCCGGGCAAAGAACTCCCGACTGTTCATTACATACGCCTCGATAAAAATGACTGGGCATTGGTATAGACGGTTGGCCAACAGGTTGCGGGCCCAGACATAGCCGGAGGTGCCCATGCTTTTGGCATTCGGACTGGTATAGCGGTAGGGCGGAAGGCCTGTGGTTCTGGCCATAGATTCAGCGACGAATTCGGCGCAGGTCAATTCTTCCGGGTAAGTTTGGCCCAATAGTTTGAGCAGCATGGTGTAACGCTCGTCATCGAAGCCGAGTTCGCCGGAACCGTATGATCCGTTGATCAAAACGTGCAGATGATTTGCCGTAACGAGAACCGGGTTCGCCGAGGATCCCCAAGGTTCAGCGTCGAAATGAAGACAGATTACCAGGTCGGGTTTGATTTTTTCGTTAACAATCTGGGCGCGCTGGTGAATCTCTTGGACTCGATAAAATAATCGTTCGGCTTCCCAAGCAACCGAGTCTTCGCGCTTGGGGTCGTCTGGTCCGGAGTAGGATGGGAGAATATTGTCTATTCCGCGATCGCGTAGTGAGGTCTCAGCCGGAAGTTTGAGCTCTTCAGGGCGAACAGTGGTCACCGGCCCAGGGGCGGAACGAACCAGAGCAACCTGGGCTCCCAAGCTCTGGAGCCGGGGAGCGAGAAGTTGAGCGACCCGCAACGTCAAATCCCCTTCCACCACCGGAATCGAGTCTCCGATTTGGAACCAACGTTCTTCCATCTTGGCCCAAGGTCCGCCGAGATGGCCTGGATCAATGGCAATCCTGACCCCATCAAGGGGCAGTTCATTGTTCGGACTGAAACTCCCTGCCGCCGTCCAATAGCGTGGCACCGTTTTGCTGGCGCTCGCAGAGGCGAATCGGAGGACGAATCGATCCGAAGCATTTTCCTGGATGATGGCTTCGGTGGCTTCCAGTTTAATCCATTGCCTTCCGGCATTGTTGGGGGCGTAAACTGAGTCGAGCAAATCGGCAAACTCATCGCGGGTGATGGTTTCTTGGAATCGATCGAGCTGATGCCAATCCGGCGGAGATGAAAGTGGCGTCAACCGTTGGCAGAAACCGGTGAGGGGAATGGCCAGGAGCATTGCGAGGACGCGACGAATCCGCGCGAGAGAAGGTCGACGGGTCAGCGACCGGGAGAGATCGGGCGGCGGATCAACCAGGAAACATCGTGACGCCTTGGCGAAGCTGCGCGGCAGGATAGAAACGCGCCCGAGGAAGCGGGAAAGAAGGTTGGGCCAGTGCCGATCCGTTTCCCCCGCCGCCGTATTGGACATAGCAAATTTGATTCAGGACCTTCGAGATCTTATATAAGACAAAATTATTAGGGTGTGCGCAATGCTTCGACTTTTATTCCTCGGCGACATTATTGGAGAACCTGGGCGGAAAGCGGTGATCGAAATGGTGCCGAAGCTCAAATTGGCTTGGGGAGTTCATTTCGTCGTCGTCAACGGTGAGAATGCGGCGGCAGGACGGGGGATAACCGGAAGGATTACCATCGATCTCTTGCGAGCGGGTGTCGCGGTGATAACGACTGGGGATCATATCTGGGACCAAAAAGATTTGAGTTTGTATATCGATACGGAGCCTCGTCTGCTGCGCCCCATCAATTATCCGGCCGGTACGCCGGGAAAAGGTTCGATCGTGTTGGAGACCGCCAAAGGAAAAATCGGCGTGATCAATGTGCAAGGAAGGACCTTTATGCAGCCGAGCCTGGAGAATCCCTTTCGGCAGATCGAACAAGAAGTTCTCCGGATGCGGGCCGAGACACCGGTGATTTTTGTCGATGTCCATGCCGAAACCACCAGCGAGAAAATTGCCATGGGGCGATTCCTGGACGGAAAAGTCTCGGCAGTGGCAGGGACGCATACCCACGTGCAGACTGCGGATGAACAGATATTCCCTGGAGGAACAGCGTTTATTTGTGACGCCGGCATGTGCGGACCGACCGAGTCAGTGCTGGGCCGTGAAATCCACCCAATCATTCAGCGTTTCATGACGAGTATGCCGGTAAATTTTCCGGTGGCCAAAGGTGGGGTGACCCTGCACGGGATCCTGGTCGAGATTGATCCCGCCACAGGGAAAGCAAAATCGATTCGCCGGGTCGCCGAACCTTATGTGCCAGAAGCGGTTCCAACTCCCGACGTGCCGAGCGCACCTCGGGAAGAGGAGCCAGCCGGATCGCGGATTCCAGAGCGCGGCGTCGGGGCGATCCCGGGAAGCTAAACGGCATGGTTCTGGTTATCCGGGGCCCGATGAGGCTTGATGCGAGTGGATTGACGGTTCGTCATCGGGTTGCCGAGCATGGGCCAAGGCGCTGCCGGGTGCGCTCCGAAGAATCATGTTGACGGGGTGGGACTCTTTGTTAAGTTTCCGGCTCGCTTGGCGGACCTTGTGCAGCAAGCTTAATGCCTCTAATCTACAGGGACTTAAGATTAGGGGCCGATGCTTTTTGATTTCAATATCCGACGGCGCGATTCGGTCAGTCTTGGTAACTGTGTAAGTTGGCCGAAAACGGCACCTGCCCATGTAGCTCAGTTGGTAGAGCACGTCCTTGGTAAGGACGAGGTCACCGGTTCAAACCCGGTCATGGGCTCCATGTCCCGTGAGTATCCAGACGATTTGAAGTAAAGACATTAGCAGCAAGAGTATAAGGAGACCTTAAATGGCGAAGGATAAATTTGAAAGATCCAAACCGCACGTGAACGTAGGGACCATCGGACACGTCGACCATGGAAAGACAACGTTGACGGCGGCTATCACAACGGTTTTGGCCGAAAAGGGCATGGCCCAGGCGACGCGATACGACCAGATTGATAACGCTCCCGAAGAAAAAGAGCGCGGCATTACGATCAATACCGCGCACGTGGAGTATTCGACGGAGAAACGCCACTACGCGCACGTTGATTGTCCAGGGCATGCTGACTACGTCAAGAACATGATTACCGGTGCCGCCCAAATGGATGGCGCTATTCTCGTCGTTTCGGCTGCCGATGGCCCCATGCCGCAGACCCGGGAACATATTCTTCTGGCCCGCCAGGTGGGCGTGCCCTCGATCGTGGTGTTCCTGAATAAGTGCGACATGGTGGATGACCCCGAGCTCCTTGACCTCGTGGAAATGGAAGTGCGCGATCTTCTGTCGCAATACGAATTTCCAGGGGACACCATTCCAATCGTCAAAGGGAGCGCCCTGAAGGCACTGGAAGGCGATCCGAAATCCAAAGAGGCTATCTATCAGCTGATGGCCGCGGTCGATGAATACATCCCGCTTCCGGAACGCCCAATTGATCAGCCGTTCCTGATGCCAATCGAAGATGTATTTAATATAGAAGGCCGTGGCACGGTGGTCACCGGCCGGGTCGAGCGCGGTATTCTGAAAAAGATGGAGGAAATCGAAATCGTCGGGATTCGTCCGACCGCTAAGACGACCGTCACGGATATCGAGATGTTCCGTAAACTGCTGGACGAAGCTCGCGCCGGCGACAATGTCGGGGTCTTGCTTCGGGGCATTAAGAAAGAGGATGTGGAACGAGGGCAGGTGGTCGCTAAGCCTGGCAGCATCCATCCGCACAAGAAGTTCAAAGCAGAAGTTTACGTCCTGAGCAAAGAAGAAGGTGGCCGTCATACCCCATTTTTCACCAACTATCGCCCGCAATTTTACTTCCGGACCACGGACGTGACCGGAACGGTAAAGTTGCCGGAGGGTGTTGAGATGGTGATGCCTGGCGATAACGTTGGGATTGAAGTTGAGCTTCTGACTCCCATCGCCATGGAGCGGACGATCCGGTTTGCTATTCGAGAGGGTGGCAGAACGGTAGGTGCGGGTCGCGTGGCTGACATTCTTGACTAGTTTACGGAAATCCAGAGAGAAATTTGTCGATTAAGGGTGGTCCCGTGCCAACGGGACCGTCCTCTTTTTTTGAAGTACTCCAAAAATAGGTCAGTAGCTCAATTGGTAGAGCAGCGGTCTCCAAAACCGCCGGTTGGGGGTTCGAGTCCCTCCTGACCTGTTTATGAGAGTTACCGGATTATGCTCAGCCTTGTGGAAAGTTGAAATAAACGACGTCAAATTCGCCGTTTAATATTATGATCAGTCGCGTAAAAGGGTTTTTGGTCGAGGTGAGGACAGAGCTGGAAAAATGCAGCTGGCCTTGGGACCCGAAGGAAAAAGGAATTAAGAGATACCGCGAACTCATAGATTCAACGGCGGTGGTGGTGGTGGCGATGTTACTTTTGAGCGGATATATCGCTTTCTGGGATTTGGTAATGGTGAATCTGGTGAAGTTGTTAGTTCCGTGAGTGGTAGGTAGCTCAATATGAGTGAATCCGATAAAAGTCAGTGGTTCGTCGTCCATGTGCTCTCCGGGCAAGAGCAGAAGGTGTTTGATAATCTTGCTCGGCGAATTAAGACCGAGGAGATGGGAGACTTGGTGTACGAGGTCTTAATTCCCACTGAACGGGTCTCTGAGATCAAGCGCGGCAAGCGCACCGAGACCACGCGAAAATTTTTCCCCGGTTACCTGATTGTGAACATGTATCTGCTGGACAAGCAGAATCAGCTGATCGAGCGGACCTGGTATTTCATTCGGGAAACTCCTGGAGTCCTTGGTTTTGCTGGGACGAAAGATCGACCGGTCCCGATGCGGCCACAGGAGGTCGAGAGTATGCTGGCCCAGATCCGGCAACTTGAAGACAAGGTAAAACCCAAAGTTAGCTTCGAAGTAGGAGAAACCGTGAAGGTGGCAGATGGTCCTTTCCAAAACCAGAGCGGAGTAGTGGAAGAGATCGATCCTGACCGCGGAAAACTGCGGGTTTCGGTGAGCATCTTTGGCCGGTCGACTCCGGTCGAGCTGGAATATTGGCAGGTGGAGAGAGGATAACCCGATTCGGTCTGAATCACGACATTACACACTATGGCGAAAGAAATTGTTGCAACGATCAAGCTGCAGATTCCAGCAGGCCAAGCCAACCCGGCGCCTCCGGTCGGTCCCGCTCTCGGACAGAATGGCGTCAATATTATGGCCTTCTGCAAAGAATTTAACGCGGTAACCCAGAAACAGGTGGGAGATCTCCTGCCGGTGGTGATTACCGTTTATAAAGACAAGAGTTTTACTTTCATCACTAAGTCGCCCCCGGCGGCTATGCTCTTGAAAAAGGCCGCCAATATCGCGGCCGGTTCGAAAGAACCAAACAAGACCAAGGTGGCTAAGCTGTCGAAGAACCAGGTGATGGATATCGTTAAGTTGAAGATGAAAGACATGAATGCTCGCTCGGAAGAAGCTGCCTACCGAACCTTGCTAGGAACAGCTCGGCAGATGGGCATTGAGGTAGAGGAATAACGAGAGGGCGGCGGCCGTGAACCGACTGAGGGAGCACCTTGGAAGGTGGTTTCGCCCGGTTCATGTCACTGTCTCAGGTGAAAGGCCATGGTGGCCGGTTAAATGAATCGCAGGAGGGCTGAAGAGCCCGCCACAACTGCAAATAAAAATGAAAGTAGTAGACCGTAGTAAACGTTATCGTGCTGGCGCCGATCTGATCGATCGCGCGAAGACCTATTCGTTGGAGGAGGCGATCGAAAAGCTGAAAACGCTGCCTCCTCCGAAGTTTGATCAAACCGTTACCTTGTCATTCAGACTTGGGGTGGATCCGCGTCAATCCGACCAAATGGTTCGTGGAACCTGTCCTTTGCCCAATGGCAGCGGCAACTTGGTTCGGGTGCTCGTCTTTGCCCAGGGTCAAGGGGCGGAGGCCGCGAAGGAAGCTGGCGCCGAATACGTCGGTTTCGAGGATTTGATTAAAAAGTGCCAGGAAGGCTTCCAAGATTTCGATGTCGCTATCGCCACTCCCGCGGCCATGGCGGAAGTCCGCAAATTGGGCAAGATTCTCGGTCCTAGAGGTTTGATGCCAAATCCGAAGACCGGCACCGTAACGGAAGACACCGGCAAGGCAGTTCGAGAAGTGAAGGCCGGGCGAGTCGAATTTAAGCTCGATAAAAACGGTAATGTCGCGGTGCCGATGGGAAAATATTCCTTCGCCCAAAAGGCGTTGGTCGAGAACGGCACCGCCGTCATCGAGGCGGTCGTCAAGGCGCGCCCCGCGACGGCGAAAGGTAAGTTCGTGCATAACGTTACCATGAGCGCCACGATGAGCCCCGGGTTGCGAGTCGATGCCACCCCGTTTTTGAAGTAGGAGGGATTTACTAAAATGAGACCTGAAAAAGCTACGATTGTTGAAGATCTCTCCGCAAGACTGAACCAGTCCCCGTTCTTGATTGTAACGGAATATACCGGGATGAACGTCCTGCAATTTTCTGAGTTGCGTTCACGTTTAGCGGGGGCGGGGGCTCAGTGCCGAGTGGTCAAAAATACTTTCCTTCGCCGAGCCGCGGCCGGAATCGGTTATCCGGATCTAGCGGAAACGTTGAGCGGTCAGACCGCCATCGTAACCGGAGAAAGCGACGTCTGCGCCGCCGCAAAAGTTCTGAAGGTTTTTGGCGCCGAATTTCAAAAGCTGGCCATTAAAGCTGGAGTGCTGGATAAAGCGATTATCTCCAAGGAGCAAATCCAGGCCTTGGCAGATCTCCCGCCGAAGGCAGTTCTCCAGTCGCAGCTTTTGGGCGTTCTGAAATCGCCGCTGCAAAAGCTGGTGGTTTTGCTCAACGAACCAGGTGCTTCTTTGGCGCGATTGCTGAAAGCCAGATTAGATCAGGAAAGTGCTGCGGCAGGCCCACAGGAGACAGAATCCTCCTCGTCCGTCACTGAACCGGCCGCGACTGCTCCGGCCTAAAGGGATTTTAAGTAAATCTCGGGCGTGGAAGAAGCCACACGTCGCGAGCAATAAAAAAATGGTACCTCGTCGGGGCCTGCGGCTGCGGGTTCTTAAATGCTCTGAGGCTTCGGGGCGCGACGATACCGAAAGAAAGCAAAAATGGCAGATACCAATCAAATAGTTGATCAACTCAGCGCCCTGACCGTTCTGGAAATCGCTGATTTGGTAAAAAAACTCGAAGAGAAATGGGGAGTTAGCGCGGCCGCTCCAGTGGCGATGGCTGCCCCTGCGGCAGGAGCTGGTGGCGCAGCAGCTGCTCCGGCCGAAGAGCAGACGGCCTTTGACGTCATCCTGAAGGAGATCGGACCCAACAAGATCGCCGTGATTAAGGAAGTCCGTGCCTCCGTCGCTGGTCTGGGACTAGCAGAGGCCAAGGCGCTGGTTGAAGGTGCGCCAAAGACGGTGAAAGAAGGGGTCACTAAGCAGGAGGCCGAAGACATCAAAAAGAAGATCGAAGCCGCCGGCGCGAAGGTCGAAATCAAATAGTTTTGCCGGGACGAGCTTCGGTTCGTCAGAGAATTGCGGGGTGCTTGGCGAGAGCCGGGCACCCTGCTTTTTTAGGAGGAGATTTTTGGGAAGGTAACCACAGAATTTCACAGATGACACCGATTATGAATCAATAGGGGACTGGGTTGGAGGGTATAAACAGTTCCCGATGACTGCCCACCGGATTTTAGTCCCTTGGTATCCGTCCCTTCTTAATCGATGTAATCTGTGAAATCTGTGGTTCATCTCTTCATCTCTTCCGGGGAATGCGTCGCAGGCACGCAGAAATAACTTGCGAAGCGCATTCCTTTGCATATTCTATGTTTCCGTTAACCGCGGGAAAAATCGAGATATCGCTCGCAAGTTAAAAGAAATAACAAATTGGCAGCTCCATCAGCTTGGCGAATTTGACAAGCCAGGCACGTGGGGCTATTCGTGTTCCCCTTTGTTGTTGCAACCTTCACCTAAGCGATAGTCCGCGGCGGGGCAAAGCTGCTTTGCCCGTTCGGCTAGCTACCACGTTACCGTATGTCAGAGCGTATTTACTTCGGAAAGATTAAAGAAGCGATTGAGCCGCCAAATCTGATTGAAGTCCAGCTCAATTCGTATGTCGAGTTTCTCCAGAAAGATGTTTCGCCGGGACGGCGAAAGAATGTCGGATTACAGGCTGTTTTTCGGGAGGTATTTCCAATCCAGAGCTACGACGACAAAGTGGTTCTGGATTTCGTCAGCTACGACATAGGTGAACCCAAAATGTCCGCGTTGGAATGCCAACGCGAAGGACAGACTTTTAGTGCGCCGCTGCACGTGACCTTTCAACTGAAGGACGACAAGGGCACGAAAGAAGAAAAGGTTTACATGGGAGAAATCCCGTTGATGACTCCGCAAGGAACCTTCGTCATCAATGGAGCTGAGCGAGTGGTGGTCAGCCAATTACATCGCTCTCCCGGAATTGCCTTTGAATCTTCGATCCACTTGAACGGAAAGGTGCTTTACAGCTTCCGGATCATTCCAGATCGCGGTTCCTGGCTCGAAGTCCAGTTCGATACCAACGATCTGCTCTATATTTATCTGGATCGCCGGAAACGCCGCCGCAAATTCCTGGCCACTACGTTTTTACGCTCGATCGGCTTCGGTGGCGACGGCGACATCATCAAAATTTTCTATAATATCGAAAAGCTCAATCTGACCCAAGAGGTCGAAGAAGAAGAGCTTAACACTCGAGTTTTGATCCAGGATGTGCGCGACGGGGAAATCACCGTAGCACGCGCCTTTGAACCCCTCACGAAAGCGACGATCCAACAGATTCTGACGCTGGGTATCACCGAGGTCAGTGTCGTCGATACCAAGGATGATGACACCATCATCAAATCGATCAAAAAGGATCCGGCTCATGACGAAGAAGAAGCCCTGAAGGACATTTACCGGCGTCTACGCCCTGGCGATCCGCCAACGGTAGCAAATGCCCGTGGCTTATTAAAACGTCTGTTTTTTGATCCCAAAAAATACGATCTGGGCCGGGTTGGTCGCTACAAGATCAATCAAAAACTGGGAATCGAAGTCGATCTCGCCGAGCGAACATTGACGAAAGAAGATTTTATCGGTGCGATGAAGTATCTCATCACTCTACGAAAAGGTGAGGGGATCCTGGATGACATCGACCATCTCGGAAGCCGAAGAGTACGTACGGTTGGCGAGTTGCTGGCGAACCAGTGCCGGGTCGGTCTGGCGCGAACAGAGCGGTTGGTGAAAGAGCGAATGACGCTTTTCGACGTGAACATCGATGGGATGACGCCGCAAAAGTTGATCAATCCCAAGGCCTTGAGTGCGGTGATTCGCGACTTTTTTGGCCGGTCACAGCTGAGTCAGTTCATGGATCAGACGAATCCATTGGCCGAACTGACGCACAAACGGCGTTTGTCTGCTCTCGGACCAGGCGGCTTGAGTAGAGATCGTGCGGGCTTCGAAGTGCGAGACGTTCATCCTTCCCACTATGGTCGGATTTGCCCGATCGAGACGCCGGAAGGACCCAATATCGGTTTGATCAGCTCGATGAGCACTTTCGCTCGCATTAACGAGTTTGGGTTCATCGAGACCCCTTATCGTCGGGTGGATAGTGGCCGGGTGACGACCCAGATCGATTATCTGACCGCGGACCGGGAAGAAAATTATTTGGTCGCGCAGGCCAACGCGCCGATCGATGAGCAGGGCAATTTTACCGATGAAAAAGTTTCCTGTCGTTACCGGGGTGACTTTTTGGAGGTCGATCCAGGCAAAATCCATTACATGGATATTTCTCCGAAACAGTTGGTTTCGGTAGCCGCGGGTCTGATCCCATTTCTCGAACACGATGACGCTAACCGGGCGTTGATGGGCTCGAACATGCAGCGCCAGGGGGTGCCGCTCATTCGCTCTGAATCGCCTTTGGTGGGAACCGGACTGGAAGGTAAAGTGGCTCGCGATTCCAAGGCGGTCATCGTAGCTGAAGCCGATGGCGTCGTTTCGTCTGTCACGGCGGAGCAGATCGTCGTTACCAAGGATGGGAAATCGCCGGAACCGAAAAAGAAACTGATCAGCAGGCCCGACGAAGGCTTACACGTTTACGAGCTTCGGAAGTTCATGCGTTCAAACGCCGGCACCTGTATTAACCAGAAGCCGATCGTCCGGAAGGGCCAAAAGATAGCCGCCGGTCAGGTTCTGGCAGATGGACCGAATACTGAAGCGGGTGAGTTGGCTTTGGGTCGCAACGTCTTAGTGGCCTTTATGCCCTGGAATGGCTACAACTTTGAAGACGCTATTCTGATCTCCGAAAAGGTGGTGAAAGAGGACATCTACACCTCGATCCACATTGACGAGTTTGAAATCGGCGCCCGTGACACCAAGCTTGGTCCGGAAGAAATCACGCGTGATATTCCGAATGTCAGCGAAGAGGCCCTCAGGAACCTCGGCCCGGATGGAGTGATTCGTGTCGGCGCCGAAGTAAAACCAGGCGATATTCTAGTCGGTAAAATCACGCCGAAGAGCGAAACCGAGTTGGCGCCGGAAGAACGTTTGCTGCGTGCGATCTTTGGAGAAAAAGCTGCCGACGTAAAAGATACTTCGCTGACCGTTCCTTCCGGGACTTATGGCATCGTCATGGATGTCAAAGTTTCTTCCCGCAAGGAGGTGGCCAAGCAAAAATTGACTCCGGCCGAAACCAAACGGCAAGCCAAGCAAATCGGTGAAGATTACAAGAAGAAGAAAGACGAACTACACGAAGAGCTGACGGAAGCGCTGTCGAATATTCTTCTGGGAGAAAAAATTCCGCTCGACGTGGTGAACGCCGAAACCGGCGAGATCATTATTCCCGCTAATCGAAAGATCACCAAGACGCTGTTGCGCAAGTTGGCGGGCGTCTACGATCATGTGGATATCGATCCCAGCCCGATCCGGAATAAGATCCGGGAGATCATCAGTTCGTTCGAACACAAATTCGCCGAGTTGGATCTGGAGAAAGAACGCTCCCTCGATCGGATCGAGAGCGGCGACGACATCGACCCGGGAATCATCAAACAAGTTAAAGTCTATATCGCCAGCAAACGAAAGCTGAGCGTCGGGGATAAGATGGCCGGCCGCCATGGAAACAAGGGTGTGGTGGCGAAAATCGTTCCTGAAGAGGACATGCCGTTTTTGCACGATGGCACTCCAGTGGAAATTGTTTTGAACCCATTGGGCGTCCCTAGCCGAATGAACGTTGGTCAGGTGCTCGAGACCCACCTTGGGGTGGCGGCGAAAGCACTTGGGTTCAAGGTGGCGACTCCAGTCTTTGACGGAATTGACGAACCAGAGATCCGAAAATACCTGACGGAAGCGAAGAAGGTCGACGGATTCACCTGGGTCACCGAAACCGGAAAATCGACCTTATACGACGGGCGGACGGGCGATGCATTCGATCAAAATGTCGTGGTCGGATATATTTACATGTTGAAACTCGGCCATCTGGTGGCGGACAAGATTCATGCACGCGCGGTTGGTCCCTACTCCTTGGTCACCCAGCAACCGTTGGGCGGTAAAGCTCAATACGGCGGCCAGCGCTTTGGTGAAATGGAAGTTTGGGCGTTGGAGGCATACGGAGCGGCTTACACCCTTCAAGAGTTACTGACGGTTAAATCGGACGATGTCCAAGGGCGAACTCGAATCTATGAGTCGATCGTCAAAGGTGACAATTCGTTGGAGGCGGGTACGCCCGAATCGTTCAACGTTTTGATCAAGGAAATGCAAAGCTTGGGGCTGGATGTGAAAGTCGGCGGGCGCACCCAGGTATTTGGCGACTCCGCCCTCGATACGGCTCCGGCCGCTGGATGAACAAACGAGGATCGAGAATGGCAGTTCGGGAGACTGAACTGCCGTTATCCCCCCAACTCGATCCCAGCAGATCTCAATTTTATAGTTAGTTAACCACCTATACGTGGAGCTTATGAACGAAACGAATCTTCGCGAAATTTTCGGTGAGGAACGCTCGGTCGGTTTTGATCAAGTGGCGATCAGCGTCGCGTCCCCCGATGCGATACGATCCTGGAGCAAAGGCGAGGTAAAGAACCCGGAAACGATCAATTACAGAACATTTAAACCGGAAAAAGGCGGCTTATTCTGTGAAAGAATTTTTGGTCCGACCCGCGACTGGGAATGTTCGTGCGGGAAGTACAAAAGAATTAAGCACAAAGGCGTGATTTGCGATCGTTGCGGCGTCGAAGTGACCTTGTCGCGGGTCCGACGCGAGCGGATGGGTCACATTGAACTCGCGGTTCCCGTTTCGCATATTTGGTTTTATAAGTGCATGCCGTCCCGGATCGGACTGATGCTGGATATGAGCTCCCGACAGCTGGAGCGGGTCATCTATTACGAGGACTATATTGTCATCGATCCCGGTCAGACCCAATTGCAGAAAACGCAATTGCTGAACGAACAAGAATACCGGGAAGCCCAGGAACAGTATGGCGATACCTTTGTCGCTGGGATGGGCGCTGAAGCGATCAAAATGTTGCTCTCGCAAATCGAGCTTCGCGCGTTGAATGCCGAGCTCGAAGAGGCGATGAACAACACCAAGAGCAAGCAGATTCGTAAAAAGCTGGCGAAACGCTTGAAGCTAATTCAAGGATTCATGAATTCCCATTCCAGGCCGGAGTGGATGATTCTGGATGTCCTGCCGGTAATTCCGCCTGATCTGCGCCCCCTGGTTCCGCTGGAAGGTGGCCGGTTTGCGACCTCGGATCTCAACGATCTTTATCGCCGGGTGATTAACCGAAACAATCGTCTGAAGAATCTTCTTCAGTTGAAGACTCCTGACGTGATCATTCGAAACGAGAAGCGAATGCTGCAGGAAGCGGTTGATGCTTTGTTCGACAATGGCCGTCACGGTCGTGCCGTCACTGGCGCCGGCAATCGCCCGTTGAAATCATTGAGCGATATGCTCAAGGGCAAGGGTGGACGGTTCCGCCAGAACCTCCTCGGTAAGCGCGTGGATTATTCGGGTCGTTCGGTGATCGTGATCGGACCGGAGCTGAAACTGCATCAGTGCGGTTTGCCTAAGAAAATGGCGTTGGTGTTGTTTGAACCGTTCATCATTCGGCGACTCAAGGAGCTCGGGTACGTACATACGGTCCGGAGCGCGAAAAAGATGATCGAGCGTCAGACGCCTGAGGTCTGGGATATTCTGGAAGAGGTTACCAAAGGTCACCCGGTATTATTAAACCGGGCCCCGACGCTGCATCGTCTGTCGATTCAAGCTTTTGAGCCGATGCTGATCGAAGGTGAGGCGATCCGGATTCATCCGCTGGTTTGTACCGCGTACAATGCCGACTTTGACGGGGACCAGATGGCTGTTCACGTGCCGCTTTCGGTGGAAGCTCAGATGGAAGCCCGCTTGTTGATGCTGGCGCCCAATAACATCTTTTCGCCCTCCAGCGGCAAACCGATCACCACCCCATCTCAGGATATCGTTCTCGGCTGTTACTATCTGACGCAGAATCCTCGGAAGAACGCGCAAGCTGGCGAACGTTTGCGGTTATTCTCGGAACTTGCGGAAATCGAATACGCGCTGGCCGAGAAAGCGGTCAAGATTCACGAGAAGATTCGGTTCAAAAATCCGAATGCTGGCAAAAAGACGATATACGGGAATCCGGACATCAAAGTCATTGAGACAACGGCTGGGCGGGTCATTTTCAATGGAATTTGGCCGGATGGGCTTGGGTTTTACAATAAAGTCGCCGGCAAGAAACAATTGAGCGACATCATCTGGCGGACCTATCAGGTGTCCGGCCAGCAGAGGACTGTTGAAACGCTGGACCGTCTGAAGGAACTTGGGTTCAGTTGGGCCACTCGTGCGGGTGTTTCCATCGGGATTACCGATATGATCATCCCCGATGAGAAGAAGATCGAACTTGATAAGGCCTACAAGCAGATCTCGTTAGTCGAAAAACAGTACCGCAGCGGTATCATTACAGACGGCGAGCGATACAACAAGATCATCGATATTTGGACTCACGCTGGAGAGGAAATCTCGAACGTGATGTTCAGAACCCTGGAGCATAACGAAGGACGACGGGAATTGAATCCGGTGTTCCTGATGCAGGATTCCGGCGCTCGAGGCAACCGCCAACAGATCAAGCAGTTAGCGGGTATGCGGGGCTTGATGGCCAAACCTTCCGGCGAAATCATCGAACGTCCGATCACTTCGAATTTCCGTGAGGGTCTTTCGGTGTTGGAATATTTCATCTCGACCCACGGTGCGCGTAAAGGCTTGGCCGATACCGCGTTGAAAACGGCGGATTCGGGATATCTGACGAGAAAATTGGTCGATGCCGCACAGGACGTCATCATCGTTGAGCCGGATTGCGGAACCGGAAACGGAATTCTGGTGCGCCCAATTTACGAAGGAGATGACGAGGTAGTCGATTTGGCCACCCGTATCGTTGGCCGTGTCAGCTGCGAGACCATCGCTAACCCGGTGACTAAAGAGACGATCATCAAGGCGAACCAGTTGATCGAAGAATTGCAAGCCGGCGCTCTGATGAAAATTGGCGTCGAACAGCTAAAGATTCGGTCGGTTCTTACCTGCGAATCGAAGCGTGGAGTCTGCGCTCAATGCTACGGACGAAATCTGGCCACTGGGCGGATGGTGAAACTCGGTGAGGCCGTTGGAATCATCGCTGCGCAGAGCATCGGCGAGCCGGGCACTCAGCTGACCATGCGTACGTTCCACATCGGTGGAACTGCTACTCAGCTCTTTAAACAGCCGATCATCAAAGCCAAGAACGACGGGAACGTCCATTTCAACGATTTGCGAGTGGTGCAATCGGTGGATGGAAACTTCATCGTCTTAAACAAGAACGGTTCGGTCTCGGTGCATGCCAAGGACGGGCGGGAATTAGAGCGATACATCGTAGTCATCGGTTCGGTTATTTCCGTCGCGGACGGAGAGATGGTGAAGAAGGGTGACACCTTCGTCCAATGGGATCCGTATAACGTGCCCATTTTGACCGAAAGAACCGGGCGCGTGGAGTTCCGGGACATGATTCCTGGGGTGACGGTGAAGCGAGAGATCGACGAAGCCACCGGCGTCATGGGCACCGTGGTGATCGAGCATAAAGAAGATCTGCATCCGCAGATCGTCATTATCGACGACAAGGAAGAGATCGTAGCGAGCTATTCGATTCCGGCGGGCGCCCACGTGGTGGTGCCAGAACACAAGCGAGTCCAAGCTGGTACTCTACTGGCTAAGACCCCTCGGAAAATTGCCAAAACGAAGGACATCACTGGAGGTCTTCCCCGGGTGGCAGAATTGTTCGAGGCGCGACGTCCAAAAGACGCCGCCGAGATTGCCAAGATCGACGGATTAGTCGAATTCGGCGGCACGGTTCGAGGCAAACGCCGTTTGATCCTCAGGGATCCGCTCACTGGTCAGGAAGAAGAGCATCTGATTCCGTTGAACAAACATATGATCGTCTTCAAGGGGGATCTGGTGAAGAAAGGGTCGCAGTTGACGGAGGGACCGATCGTCCCGCACGAGATTCTCGACGTCTGCGGACCCCAAGATCTTCAGGAGCATTTGGTCAACGAGGTGCAGGAGGTTTACCGGCTGCAAGGTGTCGAAATCAACGATAAACACATCGAGATCATTGTCCGGCAGATGCTGCGGAAGGTTAAGGTAACTGAGCCAGGCGATACTGCTTTGCTCTGGGGCGATCAGGTTGATCGGCTGGAGTTTGAGAAGGAAAACCGTCGCGTTATCGAACAAGGCGGCAAGCCTGCAGAAGCGGTGCCGGTGCTCCTCGGGATCACCAAGGCTTCTCTGGAGACCGACAGCTTTATTTCCGCTGCATCCTTCCAGGATACCACCAGGGTGCTGACCGAGGCGGCGACGCTCGGGAAGATCGACTTCCTGCGCGGCTTCAAGGAAAACGTGATCATGGGTCACCTGATTCCGGCCGGAACCGGGTTCATGGGTCATCGCAGCATCCGTACGCTCGAGACCGGCGAACCAATCGGCAAAGCAGTGGTGGTTGCCGAACCGGAACCCGTAGCGGTTGGCTGAAATGGAGGGCCGCTGAGGCGGCCCTTTTTTCGGATCAAAGCCGCAGATGTGCGGAATAGAAGAGGAAGCTGTCAGGGCAAACAGGGTAAGCGAAGCGGAGGGCTGAAGTTTTTGCCCTCCCCCTTCTCGGGGATGATCCCGATACGGCTTTTCAATCCTCCTTAGGCCTAACTTCTCATGTCAATCGCCACCAAAACCGGAGATTCCGGTGAAACAGCGTTGATGTATGGCCACCGGGTGCCCAAAACGGATCCGCGCGTCGAAGCCTACGGAACGGTGGACGAGCTGAACGCAGCGCTCGGATTAGTGCGCGCGACGGCATCGGAAGGAATTGTTCGAGATGTTGTTTTGGCTGTCCAGAAGGAACTGATTACTCTGATGGGCGAGTTGGCGGTGGCAGATCAAGATCGAAGTCGATACCTAAAAGACGGTTTCGAAGTGGTGACCGACGCGATGGTCGATCGCTTGACCGAAGTCGTGAATGATCTGGAACAAAACTATCACGTTGATTTCAAGCATTGGGCCACCCCCGGCTATAGTCTGAGCTCTGCCGCTTTAGATCTGGCCCGAACCACCTGCCGGCGGGCGGAACGACGGGTCGTGGAACTCGGCGACGGCACGAATTATGTGAATCCCGCGAGCATACGATTCCTGAATCGGCTTTCTGACATTCTCTGGTTGTTTGCCCGGTATATCGAGTCGAAAGGCATGAACCTGGAATGAAGGCTGCGAGAGAGGAAACAGGTGTCATGCCCCCACCGAAAAACCTCTTGCAGGACGGTGGACACTGCCGGATAGTCTTCGGCTCTACGCGGATCTAACCCACGAAAAAACGGCGGCTGTTACAGAACGAGATATGTCTTCAATGGAATTAATGACCGAACTCCTCGAGGCGGGAGTTCATTTTGGACACCAGACGAAGCGATGGAATCCAAAGATGAAGCCTTTCATTTTCGAGAAAAGGAATTCGATCTATATCATTAACCTTTCCGAAACCGTCAAACAGCTGCAGGTGGCGACCGATTTTCTGGCGAATGTGGCCAGACAAAACGGGAAGGTGCTTTTCATCGGATGTAAAAAGCAAGCTCAGGAAGCCGTTAAAGAAGCGGCTGTCGCTTGCGGCCAGTTCTACGTCAATCAACGTTGGCTGGGCGGAACCTTGACCAACCTTACTACCATTCGGAAAAGTGTCGGGCGATTGACTTATCTCGAGCAAATCGAAAAGTCCCCCGAATACTCGAAGATGGGAAAACAGGAGCTCTCCGCTTTAAGGCGTGAAGCCGAAAAACTTCGCCGAAACCTGGAAGGTATTCGGACCATGGACCGTCTGCCGGATGCCATGGTGATCATCGATACTTCCCGGGAATCGATCGCGGTCGCGGAAGCGCAGCGGCTAAAAATTCCGACCGTGGCAATTGTCGATACCAACGCTGATCCCGATCAAGTGAGTTATCCGATTGCCGGGAACGACGATGCCATCCGGGCCATTCGGGTCATTCTCCAGAAATTGGTGGACGCTATCTACACCGCTTCTCACGAGGCGAACAAGGAAGAGACGGCAAATCTGGCAGCCGTCGCCGAGTAGTCTTTCGTTCGTTTGGATGTTGCGCTCTGAGTTTTGAAACTCTCCTCGCGTTGCGCTCCTGGGAGTTCTGCTTGAACCGGGCGCGACACCAAGGACGTGACCTCGATTCAAAACTCAAAACGTTAAACTCAAATCTCTAAACTGTTTTTTCTTTATGGCTGAAGTCAACCCTACCCTCGTCAAGCAATTGCGTGATAAGACCAACGCCGGCATGATGGATTGCAAAAATGCGCTGGTTGAATCTGCGGGCGACCTGAGCAAGGCCGAAGATATCCTCCGTAAAAAGGGGATCGCCAGCGCCTCCAAAAAAGCGTCCCGAACCGCCAAGGAAGGCGTCGTGGCGTCCTATATTCATCTTCAGGGAAAAGTAGGCGTGCTGGTGGAAATAAACTGCGAAACGGACTTCGTGGCGAAGAACGACATTTTTCGCGACTTCGTTAAAGATATCACCCTTCATATTGCAGCGGCGCACCCGCTCTACGTGAGCCGGGAACAGGTACCGGCGGAATCGGTGGAAAAGGAGCGCGAGATTTATCGTGCCCAGGTGACCGGCAAACCGGCCAATATCGTCGAGAAAATCGTCGAAGGGAAAATCGATAAATTTTTCAGTAACGTCTGTTTGTTGGACCAGGCTTTCATCAAAAATCCGGATCAAACGATTAAGGAACTGGTCTCCTCAAAGATCGCCGAACTCGGTGAAAACATCGTGATTCGCCGTTTTGCCCGGTACGCGGTGGGCGAAGAAACCGCTGCCGCGCAGTAACAAGTTGGCGGGGCAAGGCCCCGTTGTCGCCGTTGAAAGGAGCGGATCTTTTGTTATAAGTCAGGTACATGACCTGTCATTGGTCCGCTCTTCTGCTGCTGCTGTTGGTTTTGGCGCTCTTTTTCTCGTCTTGCTCTACCAAGGACACTGATCATCGAATCCTGGTCAGCGTAGCAGATCAAAGCTTGGCCCTTTATCAAAGGGAAACCCTGCTCGGGCGTTATCCCATCTCGACTTCCCGGTTCGGGTTGGGAGATCGACCTGGTAGCCGCGCAACACCACTCGGAAAGATGGAGGTGGCACTGAAGATTGGCGCGGGAGCGCCGCTCGGAGCGGTCTTTAAGAGCCGGCGGCGAACTGGTGAAGTTTTGCGGCCCGACGCTCCCGGGCGTGATCCGATCGTGACCAGGATCATCTGGCTGAAAGGGCTTGAACCGCAAAATCGCCATGCCTTCTCGCGGTGTATTTATATTCACGGCACACCGGAAGAACGCAATGTCGGCCACCCTGCCAGTTTCGGCTGTGTGCGGATGAAGTCATCCGACGTCCTCCGGGTCTTTAACGCCGATCGGCGTGGGTGCCTCCGTCGACATTATCCCTGGTTCGCTGCCGAATTATCCGGAGTCACAGCCCACTCCGGCAGTCCCGGTTCAAGTTGCCAGCGCCCCGGTCGTCGGTCCGCCGGCCCCAGCAGCGGGAGCACAAACGGTGGCGGTGGCCACCCGTGCGGTTGCGAAGTAGCAGAAGGCTGATAGCGGTCTGCGCCCCGAAGCCGACGGGGAATTGAAAACTGAGCCCAGGATTTACCCCGTAAGCATAACTTAATCAAAGCCTCGGCGCGGAATCTTTTTCGTCCCAGAGGGACAGCACGATCGTAGCCTGGCACGAAGTGCCTGGGACAGCCCACCAAAAGAGTCGTCCCGTAGGGTACGGTATGATCAAGCGCAATTGATCCCACAATACATTTAGGGATCATTTCTACTCTGCTTAGCGATACCGCGTTCGAAATTTCCTCCCTCCAATTTTTGAATCGGTGCCCATACCCGCGCAAATCATACCGTACCCTACGGGACGGCCCTTTCGAGGGTGGCGCTGTCCCAGGCACTTCGTGCCAGGCTACGATCGTATTGTCCCTCCGGGACATTTCGCTCCGCGGCGCTTATGCATTTCTAGCGTTTCTAAACGCCACCTTCAGCGCGCACTTTAATGTGAGGTGGCTTCCCAAGGTAAAGCTTGGGCTGTCCTTACAGCGGAAGTAGGTAAGCCGTCCCGGCTTACGTTCCGGGGTGCTGCGGGTTGAAGAGGTAAGGCGAGACGCCTTACCTACAGCGGAAGTATTAAAGCCGCTCCCACTATCCTGGAAACAGGCGTCTCTGCCTAGGCTTCTCAACGCTCCAACGCCAATTCCTTGCACTTCCCAAGATCGAGTTTGCCTGATCCGAGAATAGGTATTTTTTCCACTAGTTTAATGGTGCGAGGAATCCAGAGATTCGGCAGACCTGCTGCCAGGAGGCTTTCTCGAATCTTTTCCGGTGAAAGAGCCCGGGTCGCGAGCAGAACGAGTGCTTCTCCTTTGGCCCGATCCGGTACGCCGACAATGGCAACGACACGTTCTTCTTCTGTCTTCAAGGCAAACGCTTCGACAATTTTTGTTTCGATCGTTTCGTGTGGAACCATTTCGCCGGCAATCTTGGAGAACCGCGACAGGCGTCCCTCGATATAGAGGAATCCGTCTTCGTCGAGTCGACCCAGATCTCCCGTCTTAAACCAGCCGTCACGCAGGACCTCCGCCGTTCGTTCGGGCTCGTTCAGATAACCTTCGAAAATATTGGGGCCCTTCAACCAGAGCATTCCCAGTTCGTGCGGTGATAACAAGGCATCCGTTTCCGGATCACGGATCTGCGCTGCTTCTCCCGGTAATAATTTGCCCACGGAACCTGCACGGTCGGAAGGTTGCACCGTATCGTCAGGTCTGCTCGGTGCTGGATCCGGCAAGTTGGTACTGACCACCGGAGACGTCTCGGTCAGCCCGTAGCCTTCCAGGACGTGTTTGCCGAATTTTTCTTCAAATGATTCCGCCAGTTCCCGAGGCAGCTTTTCCGCTCCGGTCACCAGAAGCTTGATGCTGGCAAACTGTTTAGGCTCAGCGCGCTTCAAATAGCCGCGCAAGAAGGTGGGAGTCGTTACCAGCAAGGAGATCTTGTGCCGCTCGATGATTTCGGCGTTTTTGACCACGTCCACCGGTGTCGGGTAAGTAACGGATCGCACCCCACCAATCAGTGGGTACCACAACGTCACCGTGCAGCCGAAGCTATGAAAAAACGGCAGCGACGCCATAACCGAATCTTCCCGGCCCAGATTGAGCATAGAGCCGAATTGCTGGACATTCCCGAGTACATTCCGATGACTTAGGACGACTCCTTTTGGCTCGCCGGATGAGCCGCTGGTAAAGAGAAGTACCGCTTCTTCGCGGTCCGGTTTTCGGGGTAAACCGAGAAGGTCACTCAACAACCAGGCCGGCGTCACCGCAGAAATTATCCGCCAAAGGATAATCTTTGGTTTTAGCTTAACCATCACCTCCTCCAATCGGTGCACCTCTTGAGGCCATGGAAAATCCTCCAGGCGTTTCATGAACAATTTCGCGGAGATGGCCTGCGTGACTTGACCCCGGTTGATGGCCGACTGCAGGGCGGTCCGTCCCGAAGTAAAATTCATATTGACCGCTACTTTGTTGGCCAAGGTTACGCCTACGTTAGCCACCACTGCGCCAACGCTCGGCGGCAGCACGATCGCCACTCGATCGCCGGGGCAGTGTTTCTTGATCCATCGACTTAAGGCGATGGATGCTGCGAGCAAATCCCCGCGCTTCCGCGCACGGCCATCCATCCCATCGATAATCGCTTCGTCGAAGGGCCTCTTTTTCAGACCTTGCACCGTGGCCCGACCAAGGTGCCCCATCAGTTCGGGACGCCTTTGATAACAAAACTCCCCGAGCTCTAGAAGCTTTTCCCGGGTAATGCCGATCTCCGCCGAACCGGCAGGGATCGGTATCCCGAAAGCAATGGTCGCCACCTGCGGGATCCGCTTCGGAATCTTGAGAAAATACTTGCCGCCTTCGAATGAAAAAATGGAACCCCAAAGACCATCCAGCCAAACCGGGACCACGCTGCACTCGGCTAGCCGGGCGATTAATTCAAAGCCTTTGCGTAACTTGAGCAACGTCCCGGTGCGGCTCAATTCGCCTTCAGGAAAGATGCAAACGATCTCGCCTTTTTTGATCCGGTCGACGGAATGGCGAAGCGCCTCTTTGGCGCGGACATTCGAGATCGGTATGGCTTCTACCAATTTGAAAATAGGGGTCAGCCATTTGATCTGATAGATTGATTCATGGACGACGAATCGAATCGGTCTTGGGCAAGCCAGTTGCAAAACCACCGCATCGACGTAAGTCATGTGATTCGGCACCAGCAAAAAACCTGATTCCGGCAAATTCTCGAGACCAAAAGTTCTGACCCGATAAAAGAGGCCGGCTACCAGATTGCCGAAGAGCCGAAAGACTTTTTGGCGAAAGCTCTGACTGGTCAAAATCGGCATAATAAAATTGGAGAGTTGGCGGTGAGGGGCGTTGCTCGCGAGGAAGATCCTTTTTTTCTGGGGCGCGACACGCCAAGGCTGGCTGAATTCCACGTTGCCAGAAAAGCAAGGAGTGACAAATCGAAAAGTGCGCGGAGGCTTCCGCTGCTTTATGGTCCCGCCCTTGCATCCGGGCGCTGCCATCGCTAACCTTTTTGGCAACATGTCCGCTACCCCTATGATGCAGCAGTATCAGAGCATCCGGCGGACCTTGCCGGAAGGAACGTTACTCTTTTTTCGTCTCGGGGATTTCTACGAACTTTTCTTCGAAGACGCCAAAATCGCGGCCCCCATCTTGAACGTGGCCTTGACCAAGCGGCATGGTATGCCGATGTGCGGCGTGCCTTTTCATGCCGCTGACGGTTATATCGGCCGTTTGATCAAAGCGGGGCTCAGGGTGGCGATCTGCGACCAAACCAGTGAACCGCAACCTGGAAGAATCGTCGAAAGACAGGTTAGCCAAATCATCAGCCCCGGAACGGTCAGCGATTTGCAACTGTTGGAATCCCGGCAGAACAATTTCCTCGCCGCGGTAGGACGACAGGCCTCGGGTTCAGCGAAACGAGCTTCGGGTGCTGGTCTAAAGCTCCTGTTTGGGTTGGCCTTTCTTGATATAAGCACCGGCGAATTCAGGGTTACGGAGGTGAACTCTTTTAATGCCCTCGAAGACGAATTGGCTCGGTTCAGTCCGTCGGAGATCCTGGTCCCGGATTCGGACTCGGAACTGATCGGCAAAATTCCGCGTGCTTCTTCCTATGACGGCTACACCTTCGAACTGGATCAAGCTTCTTATTTGCTCCGCGAGCAATTCTGCGTGCAATCGCTGGATGGTTTCGGCTGCGCCGATATGCCTTTCGCCATCGGTGCTGCCGGGGCAATCGTTCATTATCTCCGCCACCAACTACGGCGTCGGACTTCCCATATCCGGTCTTTGGGAGTTTATCTTTCTGATCAGCACGTTGCGCTGGACGTGGCTACTCAACAGAATCTGGATCTCATCTGGTCCAAAGGTGCCGGCAAAGATGCCAGTCTTCTAGCGGCCTTGGATCGGTCCATGACCCCGATGGGCGGCAGACTCTTCCGGCAGTGGCTTTTGAAGCCGCTGCGGTCCCTGCCCGAGCTCAGGCAACGCCAGGCCATGATTCAGCAATTTCTGGATCAACCTTTTTTACTCAGTTCCGTGCGGGAAACCCTGGGAGACATCCGGGATATCGAAAGGACTGTGGGACGGCTGAGTCAGTTAAGCGGGAACGCCCGGGACGTCGCCGCCCTTCGGTCTTCGCTGCAATCCTTGCCGGAACTCAAGATCCATCTGACGTCGCTCGCCAAAGCTGTCCTCGCGGACGGTGAAGATTTGTTATTGAACCGGATCATTTCGGGAATCCCTGAGTTACCTGGTTTGCTAAAACTTTTAACCGACTCTCTGGTGGAAGAACCGCCCGCGTTACTCAAAGAGGGTGGAATGTTTCGCGAAGGGTACGATGCCAGGCTCGATGAGTTGCGAGATGCTTCCAGAAGCGGGAAAGATTGGATCGCGGCGTTGCAGCAGCGCGAAATCGAACGCACCGGGATCAAGTCACTGAAGGTCAGGTTCAACTCGGTGTTCGGCTATTTCATTGAAATCAGCAACTCCAACCTCGGCTCGGTGCCGGCCGATTACACCCGAAAACAAACGACGGTGGGAGGAGAAAGGTTCATCACGCCCGAACTGAAAGAAGTAGAGGCTAAGATTTTGGGTGCCGACGAGCGGTCGCGCGCGCTGGAATACGAACTCTTTCTGAACCTTCGGGAGAGCCTTTTGGAGTTTTTGCCACAGCTTCAGGAGATTGCTCGATCCGTCTCGATTCTGGATGTCATCGCTTCTCTCGCCGAAACAGCCCGGTTATTTGGTTATGCGCGACCCGCCCTGACTGACGGAACGAGGATTCATATTCGCGACGGGCGACATCCCGTTCTCGATCAGAATGTGACGGAAGAGAAATTCGTCCCGAACGACTGTTTGCTGGATGGCACCGAGAATCGGCTTTTGTTGATCACCGGTCCGAATATGGCCGGCAAATCGACTTTTATCAGGCAGGTGGCACTGATTGTCCTGATGGCCCAAATTGGTAGCTTCGTCCCGGCTGCCTCGGCGGAAATTGGGCTGGTGGACCGGATCTTTACCAGAGTAGGAGCATCTGACGATCTATCCCGAGGGCAGTCGACATTCATGGTGGAGATGAACGAGACCGCCAACATCGTCAATAACGCGACGGAGCGCAGCCTGGTCATTCTGGACGAGATTGGGCGCGGGACTTCCACCTTCGATGGTTTGTCAATTGCCTGGAGCGTGGCGGAATATCTTCACGATGTGCTTCGCTCGCGAACTCTCTTCGCCACCCACTACCACGAGATGACTGAGTTGGCGGTCATTTGTGAAGGGGTAAAGAACTATAATGTGGCGGTCAGGGAATGGAACGACCAGATCATTTTTCTGCGGAAGATCCAGGCTGGCGCCGCCGATAAGAGTTACGGCATTCAGGTGGCGCGACTGGCCGGGTTACCGGACGAGGTCATCCATCGCGCCAAGGAAATCCTCGCCAACCTGGAGGCCTCGGAATTGAATGCCCAAGGCAAACCACGATTGGCAGAAGCCAAAATATTTCGGAGTCGCGCAAAGCGAAAAGAAGAAGCCCAAACCTCAACTCAACCTGTTCGATTATCGTCCGGAATAACTGGTCCCAAGGCATGAAACGATGGCTGGCCAATGCCGCTCGAGCTGCCTGGAGACTCGAAAATTTTCCCATTTACTGCGTGCCCTCCATGACCTTTGTGTGCTCAAATTACAAAACTTGATGAAGAAGTATTTGGTATTGATTGCAACTTTGTCGCTCGCTCTTGGCGCGTGTGAACGGCACCCTGCCAGCCAATTGCCGAACGAGGAGGGTGTTGCAAAAGAGGGAACGGAGAAGTCTGGACCTCCCGAGAAAAAATCGGCGATTCCAGCACGCTTCTCCGAGCGGTACGCCAAAAACATATTTTCCGCAGAATCCTTGAGGCCTGCTTGAGTGAAGAATCTCCCAGAAAAGTTATTCTGAAGGAGGGTCCTGGATCGAAACGATTTGTGGTCTGGATTAAATCTCGCGCCCAAAGTTTTCGGCACGCCGGACGTGGAATTTACCTGCTCTGGCTGACTCAATGGAATTTCCGGATCCATCTAATGGCTGGGTTTGGAGCCGTCGGTCTTGGTTGTTTTTTTCGAATCTCCGCCATCGAATGGATGGTCTTGATGGCCGTCATTTTCTTGGTCCTGTCAGCGGAAGCTTTTAATACGGCTATTGAGCGAGCTGTCGATCTGCTCGAACCCAGGAAACACTCGGTGGCACGAGACGCCAAAGACCTGGCGGCCGCCGCAGTGTTGATCGCGTCTTTCTGCTCCTTGATCGTTGGACTGATCCTGTTCGGCCCGCGGTTCTGGCGACTTTTGCTAGGGTAAGCAAAGCGTCCCGCTAGGCCGTTCGATCTTTTAGAATTATTCTTGATATCGTTATTGCTCGTGGCAGTTTGCTTTTACCGTGAAGCTTTCGCCTGAACTTGTGCAGCGTTTTGCTGCCAGTGGAATACGCCTGACCAAACAGCGTGAAGAGGTCTTCGGGTTGTTGATGCAAAAGAGGGATCACCCGACCGCGACGGAGGTGTTTCTTCGCGCCAAGAAGCATATGCCGTCGATCTCCTTGGCGACGATTTATAACTGTCTGGAAGCTTTGGTTGATTGGGGCCTCGTGAAACAGGTCAACCTGGATCGTGCTCCGACGCGCTACTGCGCCAATCTGCAGGAACATAGCCACTTTTATTGTGAGTCGTGCGGGGCGATTTCCGATGTCGAGACCCCTTTCAATGGTACTTGGAATTTGCCTCCTGGTTATGTGGTCGCCCAAGCGGAAGTTTCCTTAAAAGGCTTCTGCGCAAAATGCTCAACGGAACGTTCTTTGGCCGGTGAGCAATCAGGAGCGGCTGGATTACCTGGCCATTATTCAAAACTGAAAAGTCAAAATCCCAAACGTCATTAATGAGTTCCATCGTCATTCAAGAATTACGCGTTTCCATCGGCGACAAAGAGATTATCAAGGGGCTCAGCCTCGAGTTCAGCAAAGGTGAAGTTCATGCCGTGATGGGGCCCAACGGTTCCGGCAAGAGCACCTTGGCGAAGGTGATGGCCGGACATCCTGACTACCTGGTGACGGGAGGCGACATCTTGATGGATGGAGTGAGTATTCTCGGCATGGAACCCGACGAACGTTCCCGTCAGGGTCTTTTCATGGCTTTCCAATACCCAATGGAGATTCCGGGCGTGAGTAATGCCAATTTTCTCCGCGCCGCGCTGCAAGCCCGGTTGCCTGATGGCGAAGAACTGGATGCCACGGAGTTTTATCAGCATCTCTACGAGAAAATGGATCTGTTGGAAATTCGCCGCGAGTTCACGGCCCGGGCAGTGAACGAGGGGTTTTCGGGTGGGGAGAAAAAACGAAACGAAATTCTGCAAATGGCGATGTTGGAGCCCGGCTTTGCTGTTCTCGACGAGACCGATAGCGGGCTGGATATTGACGCTTTGAAAGTGGTTTCGAAAGGGGTCAACACCATTCGTGGACCGGGAATTGGGATTTTGCTGATCACCCATTACCAACGGCTGCTAAATTATATCGTACCGGATTTTGTTCATGTTATGTCAGCCGGGCGAATCGTCCGTAGCGGGGGCAAAGAGCTGGCGCTCGAGCTGGAGGCCAAGGGTTATGACTGGTTAAAAGCGGAAAATGCCGAGACGGCTGGCGTGAACTGAGAGGAATGGAGGAAACGAAATTATGAGCACCGAAAGCGAATCAATAGCCATCGATCGGGATATTGGTAATTTTTTCTACAATGTTACCGCGACTCGGGATGCCGGTGTCGGTCTGTCGGAGAAAACCATCGATTATATCGTCGATGTGAAAGGTGAGCCGGAGTGGCTTCGCCAATTCCGGAAAAACGCCTACCACATTTTTAAGAGCAAGCCGTTGCCAACGCACTGGGCGGGCGATGAGCTTAAGGAGATCGATTTTGACGTTATTCGCTATTATCTAGCTTCTGGGGACGCCGCCAAGCGGACGTGGGAAGAAGTTCCGGCCGATATTAAGCGCACTTTTGAAAGACTCGGAATTCCGGAGAGTGAAAGAAAGTTCCTGGCCGGAGTGGAAGCGCAGTTCGACAGCGAGGCCGTCTATTCCAACATCAAAAAAGCGGTTTCGGACCAAGGCGTAATTTTCATGGGAAGCACGGACGCCCTTAAGGAGCGCCCGGACCTGTTCAGAAAATGGTTTGGCAAAGTTATCCCGACCGGAGACAACAAATTCAGCGCCTTAAACAGCGCCGTCTTTAGCGGAGGCAGCTTCATTTATGTGCCGCCCGGAGTGAAGGTGAGACATCCGTTGCAGGCCTATTTCCGGATCAACGCTGAAAATTTCGGCCAATTTGAGCGGACTTTGATCATCGCCGACGAGGGTTCCGAAGTGATGTACATGGAAGGGTGCACAGCCCCGAAGTTCACCACGGCGACGCTGCACTCAGCTGTCGTCGAACTGGTAGCTATGCCCGGAGCCAAAATTCAATATATTACCGTCCAGAATTGGTCCCCAAACGTGTTCAACCTGGTGACCAAACGTGGTCTGGCCATGGAAGAAGCCGAGATTAAGTGGATCGATTGCAACATCGGTTCCCGGCTGACGATGAAATATCCCGGGGTTGTGCTGAAAGGGCGAAAAGCCCGAGGTGAGGTCATTAGTATTGCCTTGGCTGGTGATGGTCAGCATCAAGATACGGGGGCCAAAATGATCCACGCCGCCGACGAAACCACCAGCAACATCGTTTCCAAGAGCATCAGTATCGGCAAAGGAAGAGCTACTTACCGGGGTTTGGTCCACGTGCCTAAACATCTCAAAGGCTGTAAGAACAACACCGAGTGCGATGCTTTGCTGATTAATTCTAGCAGCCGCACTGACACTTACCCGGCGATCACTGTGCGGGGCACCGGTAATTCCACGCAGCATGAAGCTTCGGTTAGTCAAATCAACGCGGAGCAAATATTTTACATGCAACAACGCGGCCTCAGCGAGGGGCAGGCGATGAGCTTGGCGGTGAATGGTTTCGTGAATGATCTCGTCAGCCAATTTCCGATGGAATACAGCGTGGAACTGAAGAGACTCATCGATCTTGAGATGGAGGGATCTGTAGGCTAGAGGGGAATTCCTACCAATTGGAGGGGTGCCGCGCGCGGCTTCCCGAAGGCATCCTCACTGATGCCCCCTCTCAGTGGCCCAAATGCCTAAAACGCATTTCATGGCTCAGGGAGTAGTGTAACTATGACATCGACCGAAATTTCTTCGATTCTTGGCGGACCTCGACAATCAACAGCTCCGGACTGGTTCCGGGAGCTTCAAGCGAAAGCCTGGGAGGAATTTGAAGCCGCACCGTTGCCAACCCGGGGCAACGAACTCTGGCGGTTTTCCTCGGTAAAAAATCTTGCTCTCGACGGTTACGTCGTACCCCCTGATTTCTCCGGCGATTCCAGCGATCTGATTGGTTTCCGGGAATTTCCGAAGGCGGCTGGCAGAATCATTTTTGCCAATGAATCTTTGGTCACTTCGGAGATACTCGATCCGGGGCTCGAATCGGCTGGAGTCATTTTTACGACTTTAGCGGAAGCCCTTGAAAAGCATGCCGATCGGCTGCGCGAGTATTTCATGTCCCAGTCTGCTCGCCTCGGCTCAGCAAAATTTGCCGCCTTGCACAAGTCTTTGGTGCAAGCGGGAACTTTTCTTTGGGTTCCGCGCGGAGTCGAGATTCAAGATCCGTTCGAGGTGTTCCACCTGGTCCAAGGAGATTGGACGGCAGTTTTTCCGCATACCTTGATCATCGCCGAAGATAATAGCCGAGTGACCTTTTTGGAGCATTTCATTTCGGCAAATCCGCAAGATCACGGACTCGCCTGCGGGGTGAACGACTTGGTTTTGAAGCCCGGATCCAAACTTAACTACGTAAGCATCCAGGAGTGGAGTAAGAATTTTGTTTCGATCCAGGTGAACTCCACGGTGGCCGGCAAAGATTCAGCGGCCTTGAATCTCGCCTTAAACTTCGGAGGAAAATATTCTCGACTGGAGAGTATCAGCCGAATGATCGACAGCGGTGCGCGCAGCGACATGCTGGCCGTGAGCGTGGCTCATGATGAACAAGAATTCGATCAGCGAACGTTGCAGGATCATCAAAAGCCGGATACTACGAGCGATCTTCTCTACAAGAACGCACTTCACGACCAGTCGCGAACGATCTTTTCCGGACTGATCAAGGTCGAACCTGGCGCGCATCGAACGGACGCCTATCAAAAAGTGCGTAATTTGCTCCTGAGTGACGACGCGGAGGCCAATTCGATGCCCGGTCTCGAAATTTTGGCGGATGATGTGCGTTGTACCCACGGAGCGACTTCCGGACAAGTAGAGCCCGAGGAATTATTCTACCTGAAAAGTCGCGGAATCGACGACTTGGCGGCCAAGCGTCTGATTGCCCGCGGTTTCCTCAATGAAGTGATCGATCGCCTGCCGGAAGAACAGCTCTCCGAATATTTGCATCAGCAAATCGAAGCCCGTTTGTAAGAAGTGGGCGTGAGCGGCGCAATGTAAAGGGCATCTCCCGTCTCGGGTAGAAAGCCGGTCGGATGTATTCTCGTCATGGAAGCCCGAAACGGTCCTTTGTTAAGCAAAAACGACATTTTGCTGAATTATTGACAGTTTTTGGACGTTAAACTCCAACTTTCGCACTACAAACCGGTTGCAGTCTCGCGAAAAATGACCACTTTGATTGCCGATGTTTTCGGGTTAACTTCTACGAGCGTTGCGTAAGCGTATGCCGGATCAACGGGATAACCGTCTTGGCAAAGCTGGGTTAGCGTTGAGGATGTTATTTTGTAACATTGGCAAAGATCTTGCTGTAGATGTTCCTCTGCCTAAATTGCTGGCGCGAAAAGCGGCAGGCAGTTAGCAGCAAATTAACTTAAGGATTGTTGGATTAGATCATATGGTCACTTTGTTAGCTAGTTTCGCTCCCTTATTGGCCGCTGAGGCCGCCGCCTCCGGTGGTCGGCCAATTCCAGATTGGGCCAAGGGGAATACTATTTTTGAGTTATTTTTTAAGGGAGGACCGGTGATGTACCCGATCCTCGCGGTTCTGGTGGTTGCGGTGGCGGTAGTTTTGGAACGAATCATTTGGTGGTCGGTCCAGACCGCTCGTCGTGAACCGGCCAAACTGGATAAAGTTTATGCGGCACTGGAACAAGGGAACGTGGCGGGCGCCGTTAACCTGGCGCGTGGCTCCAAAGATCCCTTGGTTCGAACGGTTTGGCATGGGTTGAGCCATGTGCATGCTTCCGTGGAAGGAGCCTTGCAGGTTTCTTCCGGAGTAGAGATCCAGCGGGCCGGCCGGTTTATGTCAGTCATGGATACCACCATCACGTTGGCTCCGCTCCTTGGATTGCTCGGCACAGTGACCGGGATCATGGGTTCCTTTAATTTCGTGGGGGCTGCAGATTTGGCACCAGCGAAGGTCAGCGGTGGTATTGCCGAAGCCTTGATTGCCACCGCGTGTGGTCTGGGGATCGCGATTTTCACCCTGATTTTCTTCAATTTCTTCAATGCGCGAGTGGCCCGGCTCCAGTTCGAGCTCGAATCGACTTCTAACAACGTCATTCTGATGCTCAACTCTCTCCGAGGCCGAAACAATATTGTCACCGACCAAGATGCACAACAGTTCGCCGGTACCAATTAAGCGGGCGCGGATCGAGATCATCCCGCTGATCGACATCATGTTCTTCCTGCTTGCGGCATTCATGCTGATAAGCTTGACGATGATCAACATGAAGGGGATCGATGTTAATCTTCCAACGGCCACTAGTGCTCAGCCTAATAATAAGCCCGATTTCATCATGGTGAGTATCGATGCGCTGATGGACATCTATTTCGACAAGGAAAAGGTGACCAAGGAAGATGTGCTGCCCAGGATGCAGAAGCTTTACGACTCCAATCACGATCAGCGCATTTTTATCCGCGCGGACAAAGACGCTACCTACGAGACGGTGGTTTTCGTGTTGGACAAAGCTCGGACTGCTGGCATCCAGAAGGTAGGCTTGGAAATCAAGGCCTATGACTCGGGAACTCAACCAGCCAATGGTTCGGCTCCCCCGCCGCCTGCCGCACCCGCACCGGCGGCACCCGCATCGCATTAACAGTTAAGAGGGAGGTGCCTGTTATGGCCGACCACGACGACTTAAAACGATCCTTTCGATCCAGGGGCGGTGCACCCTTCGTGTTGTTCCTGATCCTTTCGTTGGTCATCAACGGGGTGGGCGCTTATTGCGGTTGGTGGCTCAAATTTCCGGAACCTCCTCCGGCAAAAGATGAGGCGATCCAGTTAACCGATATCGATACTAATGACGTCGAAAAACTGGGTGATCCAAACGCGCCAGAAGAGACGCCACCCCCTGAACCTGAGCCTACTCCGCCGCCGGAGCCGGAGCCTACTCCGCCGCCGCTCGATAAGCCGCCGGAATTCGAGATTCCTCAGTCCACACCCACACCGGCGCCGAGTGTGGCGCCTACGCCACTGAGCTCTCCCAAACCCAATCCGACCCCTAAACCTCACCTCCAACCTGCGGTCAAAACAGCTGGAACGCCGAACCCAAATCCGCACCCGGCGACAGCACCTGGTTTGAGCAAAGGCAGCTTGACGGGTGCGCCGGACGGAACTGGAAATGGGGGGCCGCGATCGGGGTTGCTGGTCCGGAGTCCGCGTCCTCCTTATCCCGCCCAGGCACTTCAAATGCACCTAACGGGCGACGTTCGCGTCAGAATGACCGTTCAGGCTGGGAACATCGTCGACGCGGAGGGCTCCGGTCCGCCCATGTTGGCTAGTGCTGCTGCGCGATGGGTGCGTTCAAACTGGAAGTTCAGTCCGACGACGACCGGGACCTATACTTTGCCTGTTTCGTTTGTGTTGGGACATTAAGTCAGGAGTCAGGAGTTGCAGGAGTTCAGTAGCCTAGACGAATGCCGCGAAGGTGAAGGCTGTTTGAGATGCGTTCGTCCCGGAGGGCCTTCGTAGCCTGCCAACCAATGGCGCGAAGAAAAGGGTTGTTTTGGGATGGTTCTTCGTCCTGGACAGCCCGATTGTAGCTTGGCACGAAGTGCCCGGGAAAGCCCCCTAAAAAGCACCGTCCCGTAGGGTACGGTATGATTGCGCCGCTAATCCCCTGGGTTATTCGTCCTAGCTCGGCCGGAGATCTTCGTCGATTTTCTCTTACCTCCGTCCTCTGTCTCGGTGGTAAAAAAATCCCCTCCGCGTCCTCCTCTCTTCTCTGGATCGTACCTGCGAGACACCATCATACCGTACCCTACGGGACGCTGCTTTGGAGGGCGCTTTCCCGGGCACTTCGTGCCAGGCTACGATCGCACCGTTCCTCCGGGACAAAGAACCATCCTCAATAACCCCTTTCTTCGCGCCATTCGATCAGAGATACGATCTGCCTTGGCCAGATTTCTTGCTTCCGGTCAGTGGATCGGCCATGCGGAGCGGAGAAGGGTGGCCAGTGGTTTTTGCAGGAGGACGCCGAGGACACCGCTAGCGACAATGATTAAAAGGGTCCACGCTACCGCTTTGGTCAGGCGAGGTTGGGCGCCGGTGCGAGCAACGAGAGGGTATGTTGACCAAGACGCTGGTTAGGGAAGCTAACACTGCTCCTTTTGCCGCGATCGGAAATGCGACTTCGTGGTGGGCCGCGGCGGTGCCGGCGGCGGCAACCGCGGAGGCACTGGAGACCAGCCCTCCTGCAATACTTACCGCATAGAAACCATACACTCCCAAGGTGCGTTGCCCAAGGATCGCCGCCACGCTCAGCACCAGAAAAATAACGCCAAACTTCAATGCCGCTTTCAACGAAAACGGCTGCTCCAGCTTAAGATCCGGCGGTGGTTCGCCCCCTTTACCGATCACCGGCCGGGCTCCGAAACGTAGCAAAATGGCAGTGGTCACCAGCATCAGCAGCATCGGAACCATGCTGTAGGCGAAAGCTTGGCTGGCGAGAATGGCGAGAATCAAAGAATTGCGTAATAGCATCGCGCCGGTCGCCAGCACTACTCCCCGAAAGGCGAGATTGATGAATCCCTCCCCGGCGGTATGAACTCGGCTAGACAGCTCTGCCACTGCCGCCGTGCTATTGACCAAACCGCCCAAAAAACTTGTAATATCAATGCTGCGAGGTCCGTAAATTTTCCAAAGAACGTAGTTTACAAACCCCAGCGCCGCGATCAGCAGGATGGTCGCCCAGGTCTCCTGGAGCTGAACAAGTCCGTATGGGTCGATGGGGTGGGCTGGCAAGACCGGGTAGACAATGAAGCTGAGGATCGCCAAAAGGACCGCCGACCGTAATTCGATATCACTGAGGCCAGTTGCGAATCCGGTGATCGGCTGCTTCCAAGCCAGTAACGCGGCCGTAATGACCGCGGTAGCGACCGGCGTGAAACTGTGACCTTTGCCACAGAGAACGCCACAAAATCCGACGATGATCAGCGCTGCCGAGGTAGTTAACAGCAAGCTTTGGCGGAGCTTCCATTCACGTACATTTAGGAAACAAACAAAAAGCCCAATCAGAGTGAGGGCCAGCAGGGCATAAGAATCTCCGAGCATTCCACCGAGACAACCTATCAAACTGGCGAAGGTGAAGGTCCTGGCACCACCCTTGCCACGGTGTTCGCGCTCTAGTCCTACGAAGGCCCCGGTACCCAACGCCAGCGCCAGGCGCACGAGGGTGGGTAAAAATGACCAGTGGGAAGCCGCTTTGGTGACGTCTGGAATGGACATTTTAGCTTTTCCTGGGCATCCGGAAATCGTTCCCGGAAACCGTATGGCCAGAGAGCTGATCCGTAAATATCGAAGAACGGTATTTAACCCAGTTGGGAGAATTTTGGAGCCAGGCCGGCTCGAAGATCCCTTGCCGAGGAACTTTATTGAGGCGGAGCGGTTCCAGCTTGACTAAAAATCCCACAATCCTTAGAAGGGCGTCAAAATCTGCTGTTCCTCGATCATTTTGGGCAGATTCAAGGAGTGGAATGAGAAAAATATCCGCCAGCCGGTGTCTTGCCGCTCTGATAGTCTGGTCAGCGGCCCAGGCCTTCGTCCCGATTAGCGCGATCTCACAGGTTACCCCGACTGGTTCGTCGCCCACAACTCCAGCGGTTCCGGTCACCACTGCCCCAGCAGACCTGTCAAGCGCTGGAGGAGAATTGGAGAAGGTCACCGTCACCGGTTACCTGATTCCTCGCGTGGGTGAGGGGCCACAACCGGTTTTTACCTTGGATCGGGACTTCATCTCGAAACAGGCCGATCAAACCCTCAATGACGTGCTCAGCAGGTATCCCGGCGGCCTGAGCCAACAGAACGCCATGACTTTCACCGGAGCCAGCAATTCGCCGGCTTCTTCCGCCTATGGTCTTCGTGGATTGCCGGCGAACGACACTTTGGTTTTGGTCGATGGCTATCGGTTTCCCAGTTATCCGATCCCCCTTAATAGCGTCTTCAGCTTTGTCGACGTCAACTCCATCCCTTTGGGGGCGGTCGACCGGATTGAAATCTTGAAGGACGGCGGGAGCGCTACCTACGGAACGGACGCGGTAGCCGGGGTCATTAATGTGATTACCAAGGACAGCTACAACGGGGCTGACATCACTAACTATTTTGGCATCAGCCAACGGGGTGACTTTGAGGTCTATCATGGCTCTTTTACCGCTGGGTTGGCGGACAAGCCTTGGTTCGGAGGCAAATTCAGCATCGTCACGGCCTTCGATTATTATAGCCAGTCGCCGATCGAATCCGTGGACCGAGGGTATGCTTTTGGCGATCGCAGCAAACTAAGCTCGAAATATCCCGACCAGCCGGTGGCGCTCTTCCCTGCCAACGGAACCTTTACGGGAAATACGACGTCCAACAACTATACGGTGAAGCCCGGGCACGACCGGACCGAATATTACCGCCAACGATTTTACCATCAATGGGCCGCCCTCCGTCGCTACCCTGAACCCAATTGACGAACAATTGGCGGCCCGGGAAACGAGGTATGGGGGCATCATCAACACCAGCTATGCACCGACGGACTGGTTGAAATTTTACGATCGATTTATCATCCAGCGGAATGAAGAAAACAGCGTCACCCCCAACCAGGGTTTCAGTTTTTTTGACGGTCTTGTCGTTCCGGCCAATAACCCTCACAATCCATTCGGCGAAGGCTTGGTGCCGAATGGACAGTCCGCCCGCGAGTTTGGACCCTGGAGTAGCGATGTAACCATCCGAACTTTGCGTAATATCGTTGGGACGACCGTCCAGTTGCCCCACGATTGGTTCATTGACGGCAGCTTTCTATACGGAGAAGTCGGACTCCACCCAATACGTCTACAACGGGATTAATCGAAACCGGTTGCAACAAGCATTAAACGGAACTCTTCCGGGTTTGGTGGGACAATTTTTCAATCCGTTCACCGACCAAAACCTGAACATCCATCCCAACCGAATCTTCTATCCGGCCCTGAGAACGGAACAAATCCAAGACAACCGCACCGATCTTGTCCAATGGACGATCAAAGCCGGAGGCACTCTTATCGAACTGCCTGCCGGTCCGCTGACTGCGGCAGGCGGCCTGGAATACCACAGTGAAAGTCTGATTCAGAGCAATGACAAGAACAGCGAATTTAACAACGTCACTTCTCCGGATTTTCCAGGTCGTCTTCTTTCCGCAAGGCGGTATGTCAGAAGCGCTTATGGTGAATTGGATATCCCACTGGTCGGGGAGAAATGGTCTTGGCCGGGGCTGAGAAACATTGATTTAGTATTTTCCGAGCGCTACGACAACTACAGCGATTTCGGGGGAGCTGGAAAGCCGAAGATCGCGATCCGCTATAAGCCTTTCCAGGACCTGACCTTCCGCGGGAGCTACGCCGAGGGATTTATTGCTCCGACCTTGGGAGAGCTGTTTGGAGCGCCGATCCAATTCCAGACGGTCGTAAACGATCCAAAAAATAACAATCTGCCATCCACCGTGGTGGAAACCATCGGTGGGAACCCAAATCTCCAGCCGGAAGTCTCTTACGGCTATTACCTGGAAGCGCTTTGGACTCCTGGTTCGGGCGACGAAAACAGTTGGTGGCACTGGGCGAAGGGCTTTTCTGCCTATATCGATTGGTATCAGATCAATGTCCGCAACGAAATCAGCACCATCGCAGCGCAAACCCTGGTCGGGTCTTCTAACGCGGTGCCCGGAACCGTCATCCGAGGTCCGGACGGACTTATCCAGCAAGTCTTTGCCAACTACCAAAACGTCGGCTCTACCTTGACCGATGGGATTGATTTTGGAGCGAGCTATGTCAGCAAAGAATACGGTTGGGGAAAACTCGATATCGAATTGAACGCCACTTATATGTATAAGTACGCTCGAAAAAGACTTGAGGGTAACGCCGACGGGGTCACCTCGAACTTCCAAGTCCTGCAATCGGATGATTCCCTGGCGATTAGCGGTCCCGATTTCAAAATGGTGGCCAGTCTATTCTATTCCAAGCATCTGTTTGGAAATGATAACTTTCGCACCGGCTTTACCCTGAATTATCTCGACTCCGAGGCGGACTCCTTCACCAATTTTCATGGTACCCTACCGGCAGTGGATGCCGGCTTAAATCCACCTGGCTATATCCACCTGGTCGGCAGTTGGACAACGGTGGATTGGCAAATCTCTTATGAGTTCGGACCTCCGGCAGAAGTGGGGCCGGCTACCCCGAGGCCCGGGTTCGACAAAGATGGAAAACGCCTGCTTGGGGAAAAGTCCATCTCTTTGAAACCGGAAGGTACCAACTGGAGTTGGCGAAAACTCTTAGCCAACACGACTTGGACTTTCGGGATCAATAATATTGCCGATTCGCGACCGCCGCTGGTCAGTTTGGGTTCTTCGGCGAATTTTAATCAGGGTTACGATCCCTTGGTCGCCAACCCAATTCAACGCTACTTCTACGTCCAGGTTGAGAAGAAGTTTTAAAGGTTTCGAAGCTTCAATTCGGAAGTGCGGGAAAGAACCTGCCGAACGAACGGGATGGCTTCTCTTATTCTTCTGATGCAGGACCTAGCGTTTTCGTAGCGGCTGAAACCTGCCAGCGGGATATTTCTCTAGTCAGGCGCGCAGCGTATTTCCCAATAGCACACCATACTCCGGGATAACCCCGACAAAGGACCCTTAGTTTGCTTTGTATGGATCCTTACAGGTGGGAGTTAAAAGTGCGAAAAGATCGGCTCTTCTGGCAGAGAAACTTACTGATGGACGCCAAATGACACACGTTGGTTTAAATTGTTCAAAAAAAATGTGTTTTTCTTGACTAAAATTCGGGCAAACGATACATCGACCCATAAGTTGACTGGTAAGCCAAGGGCAGTGCGGCGCGCAAATTGGTAGGTTTCCAGGTTTGGCACACTGCTTGCTCATGGTCGTAGATCCGCGATCCTTTTGGGTCAAACAGCCTTAACCGGGTGGAGCGGGGAACGTTACCAAAACGAAAAAATTAGAGGCCGATTTCGAGAGAAGCGAATCGACTTCGTAGTTGTTGCCGAAACCAAGGAGTAAAACGATGAGAACTATCACAGGCCGGTTTTTCGCCGCGCTCGCGGTTGCATCTGCGGTGCGGATGCTTGTTCCGACAGAGGCGATGGCGCAGCAAAGTCAGGCGCCCGGTCCGCCAGTCACGACCGCTCCCGCCACTGAAGCGACCGCGGGACCCGCCGCAGGGGGAGAATTGCAGAAGGTCACCGTTACGGGCTATCTCATCCCCCGAATTGGAGATGGTCCTCAGCCGGTGACGACTCTCGACCAGGATTTTATCACTAAGCAAGCGGATCAAACAGTTTCCGACGTCATAGCCAGATTGCCCGAAGCCGTCGGTTCGTTGAACCCAGTTACCACCGCCGGAAATAGTTTCTCCCCGGCTGAACAAGCAGTCGGATTGAAAGGACTTCCTTACAACGCGACGCTGACGCTAGTCGATGGAATTCGATTCCCGGCTGCGCCCTTCGCGAGCAACTCTGTCACGGGTGGCCCGGTCAGTTTTGTCGATTTGAACTCATTTCCGCTCGCATCGGTTGATCGAATCGAGATTTTGAAAGATGGTGGAAGTGCCACTTACGGGTCCGACGCCGTCGCCGGCGTTATTAATCTAGTCCTCAAGACTGACTACAAAGGAACCGATCTAAATTATTACTACGGAATCTCCCAGCGCGGAGATTTTGCTGTGAATCACGGTCAATTCGTCAGCGGTATAAGTCACAATTTCAGCGAGACGTCAAAGCTCAGTGTTGTGGCCTCCTTCGACATTTATACCCAAACTCCGATCGAGTCGCTTGACCGGGCTTACGCTTCCTTCCTGCAACATAGCAGATATAGTTCGAAGTATCCCGATCAGGCGAATTTCTGGTCTCCGCAAGGAGTATTCAATGACGCGGCGGGCAACACCTATGCGGTCAAGCCGGGGACGGCGGGACCCAATATTACGCCCAACAATTTCAATATTAACAATGGGTTTACAGAGAATTTTGACACCAAATTCCAGCAGGTGGTCCCGAGAGAAAGCCGTTACGGCGGAAGCGTCTATCTCAATTATGATGCGACGTCGTGGCTTAAGTTCTATGACTCATTTATTATTCAGCGGAATGAAGAAACCAGCGTAACGCCTAACCAAGGCTATTATTCGGGTGATCGTAACGGGCAAGGATTTAACATCCCAGCGAATAATCCGTTCAACCCGTTCGGGGTGCCGCTCCAGCAGGCTGGATTTCCGGTGAACGCTTTATATGAAATGGGCCCCTGGGCGACGACCACGACCATCAGGACGCTGCGCAATGTTGCCGGCTTAACCGTCCAACTTCCCCACGATTGGTTTGTCGATGCCAGTTTCACCTACGGCGAAAGCGATGGAACCGAGGTGGTGAGTAACAGCGTCAACAGTCAAAAATTCCAGCAAGCGTTGACCGGCACGCTTCCGGGATTTGAAGGTCAATTCTGGAACCCCTTCACCGACCAGTCCATTGACAGCCCGAACAAGCAGTTTCACGACGCCATCCGCACCCAACAGATTCTGGATAGCCGAACTGACTTGGTGAACTGGATCGTCAAGGCTGGCGGTACCGTGTGGGATCTGCCCGGCGGACCATTGACGGCCGCCGGTGGTCTCGAGTACCGGAGTGAAAGCCTGATTCAGGTGAACGACAATAACAGTCGGAATTTTAATATTAATGTTGGGGACTTCTTAGGACCGCAACCCTCGGCCAGGCGGTATATTCAAAGTGCCTACGGAGAGGTCACCCTGCCCATCCTGGGCGGTAAATGGGCCTGGCCGGGAGCGCGTCTTCTGGAGGTGGTTTTCTCGGAACGGTACGATAACTATTCTGATTTTGGCGACGCTGCGAAGCCCAAAGTGGCGGTCCGCTTCAAGCCGATCGATGACTTGACCTTAAGAGCGACTTATGCGGAAGGTTTTATCGCTCCGTCCCTCAGCCAACTCTTCGGAACGCCTATTAATGGCATTCAAAGCATCAATGACCCGGTCACTCACACCTCGTATCAAACGAATGTGGTAACCGGGGGTAATCCGAATCTGAATCCGGAAAACTCTTACGGCTACTACGCCGGAGCAGTCTGGAGTCCTGGGTCGGCCGATCCGGAGCATAGCTGGTGGGGTTGGGCGAACGGATTTAGTGCTTACGTCGACTGGTATCAAATCACGATCCGCAATCTGATTGGCACCCTGAGCGCCCAACAGGTGATTGATTCGGCCGGCGCCTTCCCAGGCTCGGTCACCCGCGGAGCCACCGGCCAAATCGTTAACGTTAACTCCGCCTTTCAGAATCTGGGCACCCGGACGGTGGACGGAGTGGATTTTGGTTTCAGCTACATCACCAAGGAATATCCTTGGGGCAAGCTCGATATAGAGGCCAATGCCGCCTATATCTATAATTTCAAAATCAACCAGTTCCTGGGTGGTGGACCCAATGGAAAGCCTAAGTTCAACATTTGGGATCAGGAAGACTCCTATGGGGTTCCTGACTTTAAGGCGGTCGCTAGTCTATTCTACTCCAAGCAACTATTTGGAATTGATACCTTCCGCACCGGGTTAACCTTCAACTACGTTGACTCGGAGCACGATATTAATGATGACTTCAAGGGCACCAATCCGTCGGCGACGCTGGACGCTCCAAAATACGTGCACTTGATCGGCAGTTTCTGCACCCTGGACTGGCAAATCTCCTATGCCTTCGGGGCGCCGACCCCTCCATTGTCCGCGGCACCGCTGCCCGGATATTCGAAGGACGGCAAACGGGTGATCGGGGAAAAGGCCATTTCGCCCAAACCGGAAGGATCAAGTGACGGCATCCGAAAATGGCTAGCCAATACCACGTTGACGTTCGGAATTAACAATATCGGCGACGTGAAGCCGCCCTATTCTGCGGACTGGTACCAAGGCTTTGATACCGGTGATGCCGTGCCGTATGGCCGCGTCTACTACGTCCAAATTGACAAGAAGTTTTAAGCTTAATTTAGCTGAACACCTGGTTTAAAGAAACGCCGGCAGGCCACTGCCGGCGTTCCTGTTTGGAAGGGAAGAGGCTGGGGCTTAAAGAAAACCTATTTCGCGGCCGTCACTTTGACCTGGGAAGGATTTAAAGTGTCAATCCAGCGATTCAAGGTGGCCATCTCGTAAAAGAGCGTCTTACTCTTGGTTTGCTCAGGGTAATAGTTGTAGCGGTAAAGATAGTCCGCATCCACCAGGCTCTTCGATCCACTGGCCAGTACCTTACCCCTTGAATCCGTCAGGGTGTAATCAAAATACAGGCGTAAAGGGGAGGCGATATTTCGGTCGATACGGATATTGGCCAGCTTTCTGGTTCTGGAAAAGTCATTGCGTCCGGCAAGGTCAATGTCGGTGAAAGTCAGGCTTAGTTGATCTCCTGGAAAGCGTTTGGCAACCACCGGCGCCAGATAAGCTGAAACTTGATCCCGAAAAATGCCTGCGGAGACATTTTCGAGGCGTCCTTGAATCTGGAAATCGCTGAATTTCTCAGGTTGAACAAAATTTATCCGTACGTTACCCGGTTCAGCCGAAAGAGCGGCCGTCAGACCCAGGCAAAACGTCGGCAAGAACAAGGCGAGAAAGAGCTTCTTCATATTCATACTAGACCTTTTTTCGCCAGAATATATTCCCGTTTACAGGTCAGCGCTACTGCGTGGGAACCTCGACACCCAATAGACAAAACCGACGCATTCACCTAATGTCGCCGAGTGGCTGAATCGCCTCCTGCACGGTTATGAATTTGATTTTAGAAAAAGCGAACCCCTGGTTGCACGATCTCATCAGTTATATCCCCGGGAAGCCGATTGAGGACGTCGCCCGGGAACTAGGCCTCGAATCGAGCCAGATCGTCAAACTTGCTTCGAACGAAAACCCCTTGGGCCCTTCGCCGATGGCGGTCAAGGCGATGCAAGAGGCCTTACTGAAAATCCATTTCTATCCGGATGGCGGCTGCTATCACTTGCGAGTCGGCATTGCCGAGAAATTTGGCGTGACTATCGACAATGTCATGCTGGGCAACGGTTCGAATGAGATCATTGAGTTTCTTGGGCACGCCTTTTTGCAGCCGGGCGACAACATCGTGGTCGCTGAACATGCCTTCGTAGTTTACAAGATCCTGGCCAAGCTTTTCGGAGCGGAGACCATCGAGGTGCCGGATCCAAATTTGACCCATGACCTGTCCGCCATGGCGGCGGCCATCAACGAACGGACTAAAATCGTTTACATTGCCAATCCCAACAATCCGACTGGTACCATGGTCACCGAGAGTGAACTGGACCGGTTCATCGACCGGGTACCGTCGAATGTGGTGATCGCCCTGGATGAGGCGTATTACGAATTTTTACCGGAGCCTCCGAATACTTTAAAGTACCTGCGCAACCACCATAACGTCATTGCCCTCCGAACTTTTTCCAAGATCCAAGGGTTAGCGGGTTTGCGAATCGGCTACGGCTTGGCTCACCAAGATCTGATCAAGCTGTTACAAAAAACCAGACAGCCATTCAACGTCAATGCGATTGCGCAAGCTGGCGCGTTGGCTGGTCTGCGGGATGATGAATACCAGGCCAGAACGAAAGAGGTTGTCAGAGAGGGAAGGGAGTTTCTCGAAGCAGAGTTTCGTCAGCGCAAACTGGAGTACATCCCCAGCGTGGCCAACTTCGTCTTAGTCAAGGTCGGCAAAGGGAAAGAGGTCTTCCAAAAACTGCTCCAGCGAGGAATGATTGTCCGGGCCATGGACGAGTACAAACTCCCCGAATGGATCCGAGTCACCGTCGGCACAGGAGAACAGAATCGGCGGTTCCTAGACGATCTGGAAAGAGTTTTAACCACAGATTTCACAGATTCCACAGATTAGGAAATGGTTTAGGTCGTTGGCGATTCGAGTCACACGACCAACCTCCGTTACTCCAGGCTGAGGGCACCAAAGTTGAACAACAAAGCCTTGTGGAAACCGCTGGCGCGCAAATAATTGAGCACTTGAGCCGTTTCAATATCGCCCAGCTTCGAGATCGCCTTCAGTTCGACGATTAGCGAATCTTGAAAGACAAAGTCCGCGCGGTAACAGGTTTTCAGTTTTCTTCCCTTATAAAAGACCGGTACTTCTGCCTGCGGTGAAAATGGGATTTGGCGTTCGGCCAACTCAATCGAAAGTGCTTCTTGGTACACAGCCTCCAGGAAGCCTGGCCCCAAACTTTTATGAACCTCGAATGCCGCACCGATAATATCATAGGTCTGCCGATCCACCGCCGAATATCATAACACAAATTTAACCTGTGTAATCTGTCAAATCTGTGGTTAAATATTCCCCTTCTCCCAATCTCCTTTAATCTCCCGTGCTATTTCCAGATACCATCGCTGCCATCTCCACCCCGATAGGCGAAGGGGCGCTCGCCGTCATTCGCTTATCCGGCCACGACGCGTTGACCCTTCTCACGCCGATTTTCGCCGGCGCCATCGCTCCGGATCAATTCGCCCCGCGCCGGGTGTACTTCGGGAAAATTCGCGATCGAGACGGTGAGATAGACGAAGTTCTAGTCACTTATTTTCGAAGTCCCTACAGCTATACCGGCGAAGACGTAGTGGAGATTAGCTGCCACGGAGGCATTTTGATCACCCGACGCGTGCTGGATCTGCTTTTGGCGGGAGGGGCCCGGATGGCGAATCCAGGGGAATTCACCCAACAAGCCTTCTTGAATGGGAAAATGGATTTGACCCAAGCTGAAGCGGTCATGGATCTCATTCGCGCGCAAACGGAACTCGCGCTGCGAGCGGCCAATGAGCAATTAGCCGGACACCTGGGAAGTGAGCTGAGCGATCTTCGCGAACTCTTGCTTACAACGCTGGCTCATATTGAGGCTTACATAGATTTTCCCGACGAAGAAATTGATCCGGACACCGGTAAAGCGTTACTCGATCGTGTGAAGGCCTTAGAAACTCGTCTTGATCGCCTTTTGGCGACCGCGGACCAGGGCAGGGTCCTCCGGCACGGGTTGAGAACGGTCATTTATGGGGCCCCGAACGTCGGGAAATCGAGCCTGCTCAATCTGCTGCTGGGATACGATCGAGCAATCGTGAGCGAGGTACCTGGAACAACGCGAGATACCATTGAAGAAGTAATCAATGTGCGCGGCATTCCGGTTCGGTTGATCGATACCGCCGGCGCGCGAGAGTCTGTCGATCTCATAGAGAGCGAGGGCATCCGGCGCACGCAACAGCAACTTGAACAGGCCGATTTGGTAATTCAGGTCGTAGATGGTAGCCGTCCGCCAATGGATCTGAAAGTCTTTGCTGACCGGGATAGTATGCTGCTTCTGAATAAATGCGACTTAGGGGTCCAGCCGCAATGGAACGAGTTTGAAGGGGTCCGTTTCTCCTGCAAAGAGAGGACTGGCTTGGAAGAACTGAATCAGGCGGTCTGGGACCGAGTGATGGGAGAAAGGGTCAGACTGGCGGACGTTCGAGTGGCGATTAATGCGCGTCACCAAGCTTGTCTCCAACGAGCTAAACAGCTCCTGCTGGCCGGCCGCCAAAGTCTGCAGGACGGCAAATCGCCGGAGTTTATCTCGATTGAATTGCGCGGAGCTCTCGACGCGGTGGGGGAAGTGGTCGGCAAACTCGATACGGAAGACCTGCTGGGAAAAATCTTCAGCGAATTTTGCATTGGGAAATGAAGATGCGGAATGCCCTGATTTCCCGGACTGGAATCCCAATGCATGCTTAAATCGGGATAAGAATAATCTGGATTTATCTCTTCCGAGCCGTGCTTTACGAACGTTTCCTCAAGCCAATTCTTTTCTCGATGGAGCCAGAGGTCGCGCATGAGCTGGCGATCGCTACATTGAAGACGCTCATTCGGTTGCCTTGGTTGCTTGATCTGGTGCCTCGTCCCGGCGATCAACGATTGAAGAGGGAATTATTCGGCCTCAACTTTCCGAATCCGGTCGGTTTGGCAGCTGGCTTTGACAAGAACGCGATGGCGCTTCCGGCTTGGGAGGCATTTGGGTTCGGGTTTGTCGAAATCGGAACAATCACAGCGCAGGCCCAGGCCGGCAATCCGCGTCCCCGGATTTTCCGAATTCCAGAAATGGAATCTTTGATTAATCGACTTGGTTTTAACAACGAAGGAGTCGAAAAAATTGCCCGGCGTCTCGAAGAATTCCGCCGCTCTGCGAATTGGCCCAAAATTCCGGTCGGGATCAACATCGGAAAATCGAAGGTTATCCCACTGGAAGAAGCGGAGAACGATTATCTTTCTTCCTTCAAACGACTGCAGAACTTGGGTGACTATTTCGTTCTTAACGTAAGTTCACCGAACACTCCCGATTTGCGCAAGTTGCAGGAGAAAGGGGCTATCGGTGAACTTTTCAAAGTGATTCAGGAGCATAACCAGGGAAAGCCGATGCTGGTCAAGATTGCGCCCGATGTGACTTTTGAACAACTCGAGCAAATTCTCGCGTTGGCGAGCGAATATCACCTGGCCGGAGTGGTCGCCACCAACACCACGATTGATCAGCAGGCTGTTCCGGAGAATCAACGTCAGCAAGGGGGCCTTAGCGGGAAACCATTGCGCACCCGTTCTCTCGAGATTCTGCGCTTCATCAAAAAGCATAGCCCTCTTCCGGTGATTTCGGTCGGCGGTATCATGAATGCGGAGAGCGCGAAAGAGCGATTCGATGCCGGGGCCGAGTTAGTACAAATTTACACCGGGTTCGTTTATCGGGGACCTGGACTGGTCCGGGAAATCGTGAGCTTTTTGCTGAAATGAGCCGGGCGGAGCGTCTCGATCCCCGGAGCCTGGCTCTTTCCGGAGGTCCGCTCTACCTGTAGCTTTCATTCCTGCCAAATGAAATACTCCACCGAAACGCTTATCCAGCTCGACAAGGCCCATGTCTGGCATCCGTTCACGCAGATGGGTGATTGGATCGCGCCTTCCCATCAACCTCTGGTGCTGGTGGCCGGGCACGGAGCGTGGCTGGAAGATAGCCACGGCAAGCGTTACCTGGATGCCAACTCTTCCATCTGGACAAACATCCATGGGCATAATCATCCAACCTTGAATCGCGCGATTCAAGAGCAGTTGGAGCGTGTAGCGCATACCTCATTTCTTGGATTTACCAATCCGCCAGCGGTGGAGTTAGCTGCTCGTCTGATTGGGCTTTTGCCGGGATCATTGTTAACCAAAGTGTTTTTTTCCGACGATGGCTCGACAGCCATCGAGGTGGCCATCAAGATGGCCGTCCAATATTTCCTGCAGACCGAAGATGCGCGGAAAGCAGGGTTCATCTCCTTTGAAAACGCCTATCATGGAGATACCCTCGGCGCCTCCAGTCTAGGCGGAATTTCTCTATTCCGCGACCGCTTCAAGTCGCATCAATTTCCGGTGACCCGAATTGATTCGGTGGAACGTCTGGCCACCTTGGACGGCGCTTCTTTCGCCGGGTTAATCATCGAACCAATGATTCAAGGAGCCGCTGGGATGAGGTTGTGGCCAGCCGGTACCCTGAAGACGTTAAGGCGATGGTGCGATGACCATAACGTTCTTTTAATCTTCGATGAGGTAATGACCGGTTTCGGTCGAACCGGTAAGTATTTTGCCTGCCAGCACGAAGGGGTGTACCCAGACTTTCTGGCGGTCGCCAAAGGATTGACTGGTGGTTACCTGCCATTGGCGGCCACCCTTACGACCGAACGGGTTTTCTCTGGATTCCTGGGCTCTCATGAGGAGACCTTTTTTTATGGTCACAGCTATTGCGGTAATCCGCTTGGTTGTGCGGCGGCCATCGCCAATCTGGCGATTTTTGAAGAAGACCGTGTCCTTGAGAACCTGCAACCAAAGATCGAACATCTCGCGCTACGGTTGTCCAGGCTGAAAAACCTGCCGAATGTACGCGAAATTCGCCGCGCCGGGTTCATTGCGGGGATCGAGGTGGCGCGGCCAAACGGAGATCCATTTGAGCCTGGTGATCAGATTGGAGCGCAAATTTGCTTGGCGGCGCGCCCCCACGGCCTCCTGACCCGCCCGATCCGTGATGTCGTTGTCCTCATGTTGCCCCTCTGTGCGACCCTTAAAGAAATAGATCTCGCCGTTTTGATTCTGGAAAAGGCGATCACCGAAGCCTGTCCCTAAACGTAGTGTCGAGATTGGGAAGAAGAATATCAAACCGCAGATTTCACAGATTACACGTGATTGGGTTTGGTCGGTGGCGGTTTCGGTCACATGACTAACCTGCGTTTCACGAGACTAATCGCGCCATAGTTCAACCGCAAAACTTTGCGGAAGCCGGTGGGTTAAGCTTGTCGATGCGCCGTCAGTGCCATAACACAAAGTTCATCTGTGTAATCTGTGGTTAAAACTCTTCTCCGCCTCGTTTCAGACGCCCGACGCGGAAATCTGCTCTTCAATCGTCTTGTTTCGGGGATCGGTGGGCTCGAGCTCGATGGCACGCCGGACTGCTTCCTGCGCCTCCATTTGTCTTCCGAGTTTACTGAGCGCCAGGGCCAGGTTTCCCCAACTGGCCGCCGTGTCCGGAAAAATCTCTACGGTTCTTCGCGCCGCCATTTCGCACTCATCCCACCGACCCAGTTCCGCCAGGCACCAGGTGACTTCTAACCAGGCCTCGCCGTTATTAGGAGAAAGCTGCAGCACCGAGAAAAAGTGATCGACGGCTTCCGACCATCGTTTTGCCATCCGATAACCGAGGCCCGCGACGAACGCAGCCAGGACCTGGTGACTCCCGGCGATATGGAGAAAGCCATGTGCCCGCTCAGCTTGGGCTAGGATCTTACTTTCGATTTCTCCGACGAGCGCCACTTGACCTTCGGCGCTCGCCAGATCGGCGTCCTGTTCGAGATCCCAAAGGTAATTTCCCATCTCGCGGAGTTTCTCGTCATAGTCGGCGGCGGTTAAACCGGGGTAGTTCATAGAAGGCTGATTAGAGGGATGTGGTTCCGGGCTAAAATACCCGTGGTTGGCGGGATGGAAATGACTTGATTGAGAGGTTGCTTTCACCCGTTATGGAATGCGGCAATCGATGAGTTCCAAGGTTCTCGCATTCATCAATTTCAAGGGCGGCGTCGGGAAGACGGCAACCGTCGTCAATATTGGGGCCACCCTGGCCAAACTGCACGAAAAGAAGGTGTTGATTGTCGACCTCGATCCCCAATCCAACTCAAGTCTTTGGCTGATGCGCCCGGACCGGTGGCGCGAACACGTGGCTCGAGGGAGACGTTCGACTTTTCAAATATTTGACGATGCGCTTCAGGGAAAGAACCGGTTCAATTTCGACGAGGCTTTGGTCAAAGGCGTGATGACTTGGACCGGGTTCACCGATTTACCAAGACTGCACCTGCTGCCCGCCGCCGTTGAGTTGTTGCGGATTGAGGACAGAATTCATGAATTGCGGGCCTCGGTGATCATGCAAATTCTTGACTCGGAATTGGGACCGCACTTCAAACAATACGACTACGTTTTGCTGGATTGTCCGCCAAACCTCTACAGCACGACAAAAGCCGCCATTTTCTCTGCTGACAGCTGCATTGTCCCGTATGTCCCCGATTACTTATCGCTTTCCGGCTTCCAGGTATTGGCTGAGCAAATAGCCGAGATGCGTCAAAAGTTCGCTCCTTACCTTCCGGGTCGCCGGAAACCCAATATCGGAGCCTTGATCGTTAGTCATTATCGGCAGAGCGGCAACGTCTTTCGCCTGGCCGTGAACGAACTTGAACTCTCGATGGCCGCGCTCCGGGAAGAAGGCGTGCTTTCGGATCAGGCGGTCCTGCTCCAACCCTACGTTCGCCATTGTGTCCGAGTCGCGGAGTCTACCAGCGAGCATTTACCGGTAATCCTCTATGCTCCGGGCAGCATCGGGGCGCAGGACTATGCCGATCTGACCCAACAGTTTGTCGACCTCTTTGAGAGCAAAAAATGAATTACTCGGATCTTGCCCATCGGCTTTTGCAACTTGGAGAACGGCTGACCAAACATTCCGAAAAATTGGAGGGGGAATATATCGGACGATCGGCTGGAAAGCTTGCCTCGGAGCTTGACCATTTTGCGGAACAGCTGGAGAGCTTTCTCGCCAGTCGCAAATCAGGGGAACTCTTGCTGGAAAACTTGCTTCGATCTCCGGCTTCGAAAAAACATCTCACCATTTCCCTGCTAAAACAGGGGGCCCGAGCGATTTGTGGAAAGCGTTTGAAGTCGGACGAACTGGCCGCGGCGAAGCGCGAGTTTCTCGAACTGATCCATGGAGCTGGTAAACAGGATCAAGCCGTCGGGTTTTTAAAGGAGGCCTTTGCCAAGGCGGTCCATGTGGATTCCGGTGGCAAAGATAAGGCGCTTTTGCAGCGCGAGTTTATTCGCTTGGGCCAGTTGCTGGACGAAGAATTTGACGCGGAGATCGGCGTGCGGAAATTAGCTGAACTTCGCCGGATCGCCAACGTCAATGGCATCAGGTTCACTGATAAAACGACCAAGCAGCGATTGGCTGCGCTCATCCGTCGTTACGCACAACGCGCTGCTGTTAATGTCGCTCCTCCTCGTGTACCCTCTCGAAACTGAAGGTATGACAGCGCAAAGTTGGAGCCCGTTCTTGTTCCGCCGGCCGATGACCTGGCTTTGAACCAAGGTATTGGAGAGCAATGGCAAAAACGGCTGGCTGATCAAATCTTTTGCAAAAAACAAACGGATGCAGAGCGATCTGAAGAGAGTTCTTTTTTCCAAGGAGGAGATCGACGCACGCTTGGATCAACTGGCGGTGCAGATCACCGCGGACTATCGCGGAAAGGATCTGACGGTACTGGCGATCCTGAATGGCAGCCTGATCTTCATGTCCGACCTCCTTCGTCGGATTCCGCTCCCACTGGAGTTGGATTGCTTGCGGGTAAAGAGTTACTATGGCGGAACGGTATCAACCGGGCGCGTCCAGTTCGATCACACGGCGTTGCCGCTGGTCCATGGCCGGCATGTATTATTGCTCGATGATATCCTCGATAGTGGCAATACCCTGACTTCGATTATCGAAACCATTCGTGTCGAATCAGGGCCCTTGAGCCTGAAAAGCTGCGTGCTTTTGCGGAAAATGAAAAACCGAAGCCTGACGGTTCAGGCGGATTATGTCGGATTCGATATCGAGGATGAGTTCGTCGTCGGCTACGGCCTCGACTATCAAGAGCGCTACCGAAACTTGCCGCTCATCGGGGTGTTGAAAATCTGAGTGTGCTGATTCAAATCCAATATTTTGCCCAACTTCGCGCCTTGGGGGGCCCAGCCTCGATTGATTTGGCGGAAGGAACAACCATCGAGGGTTTGCTCCAAAACCTGTTCCAGGTGATACCAAACCTGAAAGCCTGGAACCCGCATCTCCTGATCGCCGCGGGAACCGAGTGGGTCCAACGAGACTATCTGGTCAAACCTGGCGAGACCATTTCCTTGATGCCGCCCGTCCAGGGCGGGTAGTCTTCTAATGTACGTAAAGCGTCCCGCTTTACCCCTCCGAGAGGAAGCAAGCCGGGACGGCTGGCCTAGCTAGTACGTAAAGCGTCCCGCTTTACCCCTCCGAGAGAAGCAAACCGGGACGGCTGGCCTACCTAGTACGTAAAGCGTCCCGCTTTACCTCTTCAGCTGCGGGTACCCCGGAGCAAGCCGGGACGGCTTGCCTACTTAAAATTCAGTCTCTGAAATTTGTGAAACTAAGACCCACGCCAAAGTCCTTGCTGCGCAGGAATTGGATGACCGCTTGAAGCTCATCTCTCTTTTTTCCGGTCACCCGGATCTGACGTTCTTGAATTTGGCTCTGGACCTTGGCATCCAGCGTTTTAATCGCTTTGATAATTTCCTTGGCCTTATCGCCCTCCAAGCCTTGCTTAATTTGAATTTCCTGACGCGCGTGTCCGAGCGGTGAAATCGCCGGATCTTTCCGTTCCACGTTGCGAAGATCAATGTTCCGTTTGGCTAATCTTCCGATAACGATTTCCATTAAGGACCGCAGTTTGCCGGCATCTTCGGCCGTCAATTCAATGAGAGCAGGGTCCGCCATTTCCACGGTGGCCTTGCTATCTTTGAAATCGAACCGGGTACTTAATTCTTTCCTCGCCTGATTGATCGCGTTGTCGATCTCTTGCTTGTCTACTTCGGAGACGATGTCGAAAGAAGGCATATCTGATCCAATAGCGACGAGTGGAAGTTAATGCAACAACCGGTCGCGGACAAAACTGGTGATTTGGGCCAGATCCGGACGATCTCGATTCTGGTTTTCCTCCGAGGATTCTGCGGTCTGGTTTGATCTCACCTGAAAAATGCGTTGGTCCTTCCATATCCAGGCATCAGGGTTATAGGGGCCGACTGAACCGGGGTTGCTCCAGGTATGAATTGAGAGCAGTTCTGGCGTAATCGCCGCGGCAATGTGCATGGGGCCGCTGTCAACGCTGACGATGAAACTCGCTCGACGAAGTAGCCAGATTAATTCTGGCAAATCGGTTTGATTGACGAGCGAAATCCCGTTTTGATCCGTCGCGAAATTGACGGCAGTCCGCCCGACGACAATGACCGGAATAGGAATCCAATAAACGGGAGAACTCAAAGATCTCCTCAGGAGTTAATGATTTTCTGGCTCCGCGCGCGAATGGGTGCAGGACCACGAAACGGACCGGCAATTCGAGCGAGGAGATCGGTTTACCGGCGGGAAGAGGAAATTGAATGGGGCCGGAAGTGTCTGCCCCAGCGAGTCTGGCCAGTGCCAGGTAGCGATCGACAGAGTGCTGCCCGGAATTCACGCTCGCCCGACGGTCGTAAAACAATCGAGAGGCTTCTCGCGAATCAGACAAGCCGTACACTAGCTTCCCTTTCGCGCTGCGTGAGATCCAGGCGCTCCGCAACAAACCCTGGAAATCGAGGACCAAGTCAGGTCTCAAGACGGATAGCCTCCGGCACCATCGGAAAAACTTGAAGGCACCGATCGGACCCCGGAACGCTCTTCGGGGAAATGAGATGACTGTTTTGAGGTCGATGTTCTCCTCCAGAAGAGACATCCATTCCGGGTTGGTGATCCAAGAAATGTTCGCCTTCTGGAAGGTCGTTTTTAGGTAGTGGACAGCGGGCAGCGTGTGGACGATATCGCCAAGCGAGCTTGGCTTCACCACGAGCACGGACGACGGCGTCATTTTCCGTACGCCAAGCGGTCAGCGAGTCTCGGAGGAAGTCCTGCCGCCAGAATCTTTCCTTGGGTCTTCGCCAGATCGTACCGAAGCCGGCGCAAGCGAATCATCCGCTTTTCCTCGTCAAACACGACGTAAGCAGCTCGCCAGTCGCCATCTCTGGGCTGTCCGACGCTGCCCACATTGACGAAGTATCTTTTATCGGGTTCCACGACCAACTGTTCGAACGGCAATCCAACCACGGAACTATCCTTGATATAGGCTCGGGGATTATGGGTATGGCCAAAGAAACAGAGCTTCGTGGTTTGCTTGGAAAAACTGGCGGCGGCATCCAATTGGTTCAACACATAGCCCCATCCGCCCGGATCCTCCAAAGAGGCATGAACTACCGTGAATCCTCGGAGCTTGGAGATAAGCGGAAGCGCTCCGAGCCAAGCCTTCTCGGCAGGCGTAAGCTGGTCGCGTGTCCATTGGATCGCGACTTCGGCCAGTGGGTTGAAGCTTTCCAGGGAACTATCGGATGACGCGTAGTCGTCATGGTTTCCTTTGACGACAGGACACTTAAGAGACTGAACGATTTGCAGGCACTCTCGGGGGTTGGCATTGTAGCCTACCACATCTCCAAGGCAGATATAAGACGTACATCCCTGTTCGCGAGCGTCCGCCAGCACAACTTCAAGCGCCTCAAGATTGGCGTGAATGTCGCCGAATATCGCAATCCGCATCGTGCTCCGAAGTATGAGACGGAACGCGAATGCAGTCTATGGTTTTGTGTTTGGAGTGGCATTTTGCCCGGAGTTTTAACGCCGGAAAACTGGCATTTCCGTTTCAGGACCGAATCTCAAATCCTTTGAGACCCTTTTGCAATGGAATTTCGTGGATCACAAAGCGATTGATGTGGCGCCGGAGATGGCTGTCGAGAATGGCTTGCAGAAATTCGTCCACTTCATTCTCTTCGCCCTGAACCAGGAGTTCAACCCGGCCATCGATGAGGTTTTTCACCGATCCAACCACCTCGTATCCCGTCGTGATCGATTTGACGGAGAAGCGGAAGCCAACACCCTGGACCCGTCCTTCGTAAAAAACTCGTTTCGCGACCATGCCCCTCCTTTAGCGGAGCCGGTTCATTCAGGCGGTGGAAAAACGATCCAGCGTTGGCGTTTGCTTTTTAGGATCCAAGGCGACGCCCACGACGAAGCGCCGTGCCAAATCTTTAAATGCTCATCTGCCAGCCGAGGCAACGGCGTTTCCTGCTGACTTCGTCCAAGCTTGCGGGTTTGCTCGCGAAACCGAATCGGGCTGCTAACGCTTCCAGTCGAGGGCGCCTTTTTTAATGGCGTAAACGAAGCCGACCATCAGGATCACCACAAACCCAAGCATACTGCCAAAAATGGTCCATGGATTGAATTGGTCGACATAATCGCGGTAGACGACAGCCCACGGATACATGAAGACGATTTCAATATCGAACAGAATAAACAGCATCGCGACCAGGTAAAACTTCACGCTGAAGCGCGGCTGAGCCTCCCCAAGCGGAAGCATTCCGCACTCGTAGGCTGAATCCTTGATGGCGTTGCGTTTGCCGACCCGACCGAGAACGACGCTCGTCAACAAAGCGACAGCGGCGAACCCGATCGCGACGACCACTTGCAACAGGATCGGTAGATAATCCTGCAACATAAAATATGGTGCGACTTAGGACTTTGCAGCAGCGACAGCGGCCGCTTGGGCGGTATTTGCTGCCGTCATGGCTGCTAAAGCTGAAGAGTCGCCTTTGTAGATCTTGCCGGTCTTTTTTACAACACCTCGAGCTACCAGATTTTGAAGTTTTTCGTAAGCGCGCAAACGCAACATTTCTTCGCCTCCACTCGCCGCGTTTCGTTGGCGAAGATTTTCATGCACGATCTCGAAAAGCTGTTTAAACTCAAAAGACTTCTTCTGAGAGAGTACAGTTACGAGTTCTTCGGTGACCAGGTCAGGGAGGCGTCGTGAAAAGGCGTTTTTCTTCTGAATAGCCATAGAGGGACGAATATAGCACACAAACTTCTGAAAACGAGGGAGAAAGTGAAAACCCTGGGTAAGGAATCGCCTTACTTATCAACGTAGGTAAGCCGTCCCGGCTTGCTTCCCCGGGGATCCACGGACCGGGAAACCGACCTGCGGGCCGTAGTCTCGCGCTAGACCTTCCTGTTTGCAACCCCACTGGGTATCCCGCGACAGCTTCACGATACCGGAACCGTCCTTATCCCGGCATCTCTTGGAGCATTTGAGCCATTCCCTCTTTGAAAGTGGGATAAATCGGATTCCAACCCAGCGATCGAAGCTTTTGGTTGCTCACTCGCTTGTTAGTCCAACCCCGTTTTCGGTTCAGATCGCGGGGACCAGTCGGAGGGAGCGGTTTGTGCAGACGCTGGCAGACAAACTGGAACCATTCCATCTCGGTCACCGGCTGGTTGTCGACGACGTTAAAGAGACCGTGTCCTTCGCTGTCGGCCAGAAAACGAAGTGCCCCGGCGGCATCCAGTTGATGCAGCGTATTCATCGTCCGGGTGCCATCTTCCTGGATGATCGCTTTCCCCTGCAAAAGCTTTTCCAAAGGAGCACAGCGTCCGGGGCCATAAAGCCCGGCCAGACGGGCTACGGCGCCGCCGGTGCCAATCACCAACTCCTCCGTCTGACGAAGAATCTGACCGGTTTCTCGCACCGGCTCTGCGCGTGCCGTTTCATCCACCCAAGAGCCGTCAGTTTGTGCATATACCGAGGTCGAACTGGTAAAGATGAGACGCCGGTATTCCAAATGCGCCATCAGGTTCTGAACACCCTTAAAAAAAACCCTGGCATAATCGGCGGCGCCCCCTCGTCCGGAACTGGCGCAATGGATAACCACGTCAAAGGTGCGTTCTGGCAGGTCCTCAAATGCAGTCGCTTCGGCTATGTCGATGGCGTGCACGGCAAAGGATTCGTGCTGAAGGCTGGCCGCCGAGGCCTTGGACGCGGTAATTGCGTGGGTCTTCCAACCAGAAGAGGCGAAGCTCTGCGCCAGAGGAAGACCGACAAAACCGCACCCCACGATTAGGACCGACTGGGACATCGCGCATGGTACGACGAACCGGGAGGCTGCGCACCGCCGAAACGCGTGGGCGAACCGTTCCGGTTTGCTCTTTCTGAAAAGAACTGAACGCGCCGGCTTCTCGGTTCTGCCCCTCGAACGCCAGAATTTCTCTAGACATCGCGGCTACCCTCATCACATCTTGGCCGACTTTCATGACTTCCGGGAAAAAGGTCACACTAATGGTTGTATTTTGGCTGATCGCCATGTTGTTCTTCCACGCGGCTCTGAACCTGGCTCCTCGCACCGCGGAGTCCGGGAGCGACTTCTCCCTTTCGCGTGGGCTCCTCCTCCCGGTGACCGATGGCATTAGCAGGACTCTTCCTTGAAAGATTTAATCGCACAATTGCACGATCGGATTGACCTCCGAATGGATCAGGCTCGCGAGGCCTCGAGAAAGCTCGCTGATCCAGCCGTTTCAGAATTGGAAAAAGGTGATTTCCTGGTGGCTTTGAAAGTCAAAGGAGAATCTGGGGAGGAACTGGGGTATTTCGCTCGCTCTTTTTTGGAACTGGCGATCCGGCCGGTTCTTGCTCTGGGAAACAAACCTTCGGTGGATATCGTTGGGACCGGGGGCGATCGCCTTGAGCTGATCAATGTTTCCACCACCTGTATTTTCCTCCTCGCTGCGGCCGGCGTGGTGGTGTTGAAGCATGGGAATAAAGCAATCACTTCCAAAGCCGGCGCGGCGGACGTGCTCGAAATTCTAGGCATCCCGATCGCCTGTTCCCCGGAACAGATGGCCGATTGTATTCACGAAACCGGCATCGGCTTTTTTTTCGCCCCGCTGTATCATCCAGCCTTTCGCCTGGTCTCTCCGATCCGTGCGAAACTCGCGGAACAGGGCATCGCGACGGTATTTAACCTTCTGGGCCCACTCCTGAATCCCGCCCAGCCAACCTGTCAGTTAACCGGGGTCTTTTCTCCAGCAATTTTGGAGAGGTACGCCGTGGCTCTGCGGGAGGTGGGAAGAAGCCGCGCCTGGGTTGTTCACGGTCAGGTTTCCGGAGGATCCGGAATGGACGAAATTTCGCTGCTGGGCGAAACCGAGGTCCACGAGGTGAAAGGGGATTCTTTGAACCAGTTCTATTTGTTTCCAGATCAACTCGGATTTCGAAAACCAATGCTTCATGAATTGCGAGGAGGCGATGCGGCCCACAATGCGCGCCTGTTGACGGATATCCTTGCCAACCGGGACCGGGGCGCCAAACGCGATTTGATCACCATCAACGCAGCGGCCGGTCTGGTCATTGCCGGGGTAGCCCCCCGAATGGAGTCCGCGATTCAGTTGGCGAATGAGATTTTGGATTCCGGCGCCGCTCTGGAAAAACTCCGCGCAATTTCAGCGCTTCTTCGGGTCGTGAAGGCCGCAGAGGGAAGAGGAGGGCACAGAGAAGAAATTTTTTCACCACAGAGACGCAGAGGGCACGGAGTTACGGAAAAATCTAAGGTATCCGTTCCCGAATTCCGTTTCCGTAAACTCCGTGCCCTCTGCGTCTCTGTGGTAAAAAAATTCCCCCTCCGCGTCCTCTCTGCCCCTCTGCGCCCTTCACTTAGGGAGATGGTCGAGGCAGTATTCTTCGCCGTTGCGGGAAACCCGGAATTCAAGCTCGGCGCTATCTCTTTCCGTCCGTTTGCAGATCACACAGCGGTGAAGAGTTTCTTCTGGGGAAGCTTTACTCTCAAACTTTCGTTTTCGGATGTCCATCGCCGCCCGGTTCTGGAGTTTCGCGTAAGCCGGTGGCCCGAAGAAAACAAAATAGTTCAGGAACGAAACCAAGATGGCCGCCTTGGTGCTCAGGGAACCCCACAGCAATTCGAGAAGCAACAAGGCCAAGCTGATAAACGCCAGCCATTTGATCTTCAATGGCAGGACAAAAAAGACGTAGATCTGGATGTCGGGATAAAGGGTGGCAAAAGCAAAGAAAAGTGAAGAATTCAAGAGAAACGCAGACACTACGGTGCGGCCGAATAGAAACGCTGCCATGGTGACCCCAACCATTCCGAGGAAGTAGTACAGGGTGACTTTGAATGCGCCCCATGCCTGCTCGAGGGCGTCTCCCATCCAAACGAGGAACCAAAGGTAAACAAAAAGAAAGAGTGGTTGTAGCGCCGGGTTGCCGCCTCTCAAAAGGACTTCGGGCACGAAGATGTACGAAACCAAACGCCAAACTTCCCCGTGCAGGATTCTTTGCGGGATTAAGAGAAGCGCCAGAACGTAGGTTGGCTGGAAAAAATTCAGGAGATAAACCAGGCCGTTCAGCAAGGCGATCAATTGCATGAGGCGTGGAATCCCCAAAAACCCAATCCGCGCTTCCAGCCAGGAAATCCAAGACATAGCACACTTACTCCTTCGGCGTAGGCAGCACGTCAACTCCGACCGTCGCTTCCATTAGCCTCCAGGTAAGCAAAAGCCTGGCGCTTTGCCTTCTTCCAGCAACCAAACCGCGACGATCAGTTTATGATTCCAAGGGCTGTCGTCAGGTATGCTTCGATTGGGGTTCCGCCAGCGAACGTTCTCTTAACCTCCGATCAAGGTGCTGTACTCCGCGGCAGTTTTCAGCGACGAGATCTCCTCCGGGTTCGCCAGCTTAAGCTTAAAAAGCCAACCTGCATTGTAGGGATCGGTATTCACGAGGGCCGGATTGCTTTCGAGTTCGGCGTTCGTTTCGACCACTTCGCCGCTCACCGGGGCGTAAATGTCGCTCGCTGCTTTGACGGATTCCACGACGGCTGCGGTCTGTCGTGTTGCCAACGAAGTGCCCACTTGGGGTAACTCCACGTACACAATATCGGTCAGCTCTGCTTGAGCGTGGTCCGTAATGCCAACGGTACCAATGTCGCCCTCCGCCCGGACCCATTCGTGGGACTCGGCGTATCTAAGGTCATCGGGAACTATCATCGCTTTTTGTATAGCGGTTTTTTTTCGACAGTCGCGGCAAATCTTCGACCGCGAACATCTATTTCAACTTTTTGACCCGGGCTCGAAAATGGAGTGTCGATGTAGGCTAAACCGATGCCGATTCCCAGGCTGGGGGACTGGGTGCCGCTGGTTAGTTCGCCCACTGGGACCTGGCCGACAAAAACGCCGTAGTGCGCCCGCAACGGTGGCGATTTTCCATCTGCCTTGACCGCGACCAGGCGTTGTTTTAAGCCCGCTTCCTTCTGGGCCAGCAGGAGGTCTCGTCCAACAAATTCCGTCTTTTCGAGGTCGACAAAAAAACCCAGCCCAGCTTCCAATGGCGTCCGGATGGGTGACAGGTCCGCTCCATTGAGTGGGTAACAGACTTCCATTCGCAAGGTGTCTCGAGCCCCCAGGCCGCATGGTTTCACCCCGAGGGCGGCGCCTTGTTCCAACAAATAATTCCAGATCACGGCGGCCGCGGCAGCCGGATAGAAAAGCTCAAATCCATCCTCCCCGGTATAGCCCGTTCGTGCCAGCAGAACGGGGATGCCTTGGATCCGGGATTCCTGGAGATGATTTCGAGTCGGCAAATCACCGAAACGTTGGAGTAAATCTACCGATCGAGGGCCCTGCACCGCCAAGGCCGCGAAATGGTCGCTGAGGTTCGAGACGGAAACTCCAGCAGCCGGACGCGCTTGCATCCAGTCGAAGACTTCTTCGATCTTCGCGGCGTTGACCACCAGGAAATAATCATTGTCTCCGCGACGATAAACGATGAGATCGTCGATCACCCCGCCTTCGGCATTCAACAACAAAGTGTACTGCCCTTCGGAAATTTCGAGCTTCTTCAGGTTGTTGGTCAGCAAGGTGTTTAACCAGGCTTCGGCAGACGGTCCCGAGACCCGGATCTGACCCATATGCGAAATGTCGAAGATCCCGACGCGCTGACGAACTGCCTGATGTTCTTCCAGGATGCTCGAATAGTAGACCGGCATATCCCAACCACCGAAACCGATCATCTTGGCCCCGAGCCTCACGTGCTCTGCATACAGAGGTGTTTGTTTAAAAGGCAGATTCGTTGATTCACTCACAATCTCGTCACGATATATAGGAACCCTTGACGGGCAACCGTTACGCGCCGTCCGCCTAAGCAGGCGCGCCTTGCTCAGGCTTTCCTCGGTGCAGGCCGGGTCGTCGCCAACTTGTATTTGTTGCCCCTCTACTCCATGTTTCGCGATGCTGAGCAGGAAGCTTTCCAGGAAAACGGCAAATCATGTCTTTTCGTCGTTTGTCGAGCGACACGTGGGTCCCAGCGAAGAACAAATCCAAGAGATGCTCCATCAAATCGGGCACGACTCCCTGGAATCGTTAATCGACGCCACGGTTCCACGATCAATTCGCTTTGATGAAGCGCTGGACCTGCCCGAACCGGATAGCGAATTCGAAATCCTTCGGCGGTTCAGAGAGATCGCTCTCAAAAATCGAGTCGCCAAGTCTTACATCGGTCTCGGTTATCACGCCTGTGTCACTCCGCCGGCGATCCTCCGGAATATCCTCGAAAAACCAGGCTGGTACACGGCCTACACTCCATACCAAGCCGAGATTGCCCAAGGCCGCCTGGAAGCTCTTTTGAACTTCCAGACAATGATAACGGATCTGACCGGGTTGGAGATCGCCAATGCCTCCTTGCTGGATGAAGCTACCGCCGCCGCTGAAGGAATGGCGATGTGTTTCGCCCTCCGGAAACAGCTTTCGGTCCGAGCGTTTTTTGTTTCCCAGACCTGCCATCCGCAGACGATCGCGGTGGTCGAGACCAGAGCCAAACCACTGGGGATCAAAGTGATCGTCGGCGATCATCAGACTTGGGATTTTGCCACCCCGGTTTTTGGCGGGCTACTCCAGTATCCCGCGACCGATGGACCGATTTACAATTACTCGACCTTTATCCAACGGCTTCATGAAACCCAGGCTCTTGCCGTGGTCGCGGCAGACCTTCTAAGCTTGACTCTCCTGGTTCCGCCCGGGGAGTTTGGCGCGGATATCTGCGTCGGATCGACCCAGCGGTTCGGTGTCCCGCTCGGCTATGGCGGTCCGCATGCGGCTTACTTTTCGACCCGCGACCAATACAAACGATTGATGCCCGGACGATTGGTCGGCGTTTCAAAAGACTCGGCCGGACGCCCCGGATTCCGGCTTTCGTTGCAGACGCGTGAACAACATATCAGGCGGGACAAAGCGACCAGCAATATCTGCACCGCCCAGGTTTTACTCGCGGTAATCGCTGCGACCTATGCGGTGTATCATGGTCCAAATCGTTTAAAGCAGATTGCGGAACGAATTCGTAGTCAGGTTGGAAGGCTGGCTCTCGGTCTGAAAAAACTCGGTTACTCGGTCCCGGCCCATCCACGTTTCGATACCATTCAGGTCAAACTGGGCCCGCGGCGGGAAACCATCCTCGCCAAGGCGGCGGAAGCATTGATCAATTTCCGGCTTTGCGATGACGACTATCGTCGGAATCAGTCTCGATGAAACGGTTTCCGAAGAAGATCTCCAGATTTTACTGAATCTTTTTGCCGATGATCAACCGACGTCGGTGACAGAACTTTCCGAGACCGAAATTGATGATCTGCCCGAGGAATTCGTTCGCCGGTCGCCTTATCTGACCCACCCAGTCTTCAATACCCATCATACCGAAACCGAGCTGATGCGTTATCTACACCGACTCGAATCCAGGGATTTGTCGTTAACGACTTCCATGATTCCGCTCGGGTCGTGCACCATGAAGCTGAATGCCGCGGCAGAGATGCTTCCGGTGACTTGGCCGGAACTTGGCCAGATCCACCCGTTCGCCCCGGCCACCCAAACGGCCGGATATCGCCAGCTGATCGATGAACTGGAGAGTTGGCTAGCGACCATAACCGGATTCGATGCGGTGAGCGTCCAGCCCAACGCCGGGTCCCAAGGAGAATATGCGGGTCTGTTGGTGATCCGGGAATATCACCGTGAGAAGGGACAAACCCAGCGTAACGTCTGCTTGATCCCGACCTCCGCGCACGGAACCAATCCAGCCTCGGCGGCCATGGCTGGATTTCAGGTGGTCCCGGTTCAGTGCGATGATCAGGGTAACATCGACGTCGGCGATCTTAAAAAAAGAGCCGAGCAGCATGCCGAAAGACTAGGCGTGTTGATGATGACCTATCCTTCGACCCACGGAGTTTTCGAAGAGGGGATATCGGGTATCTGTGACATCGTCCATCAGCACGGAGGCCAAGTTTATATGGACGGCGCGAACATGAACGCTCTGGTGGGGCTCTGCCGCCCCGCTGACTTCGGAGCGGATGTCTGTCACCTGAATTTACACAAAACCTTTTGTATACCTCACGGAGGCGGAGGACCTGGAGTTGGTCCCATCGGGGTGAAGGCGCACCTTACCCCTTACCTGCCGAGCCATCCCCTCGCGGATCTCGGTCGGAAACCTGGAATTGGCCCGATCTCCGCTGCTCCCTATGGGAGTGCTAGTATCCTCGGGATCTCCTGGATTTATCTTCGTCTGATGGGGCCCGAGGGATTGCGCCATGCCACCAAAGTCGCGATCGCCAACGCCAATTACGTCGCTCGTCGGTTGGCGCCATTTTATCCGGTTTTGTACAAAGGTAAAAACGGGCTCGTCGCCCACGAGTGCATCATCGATCTGCGGCAATTCAAAAAAACGGCCGGAATTGAGGTCGAAGATGTTGCCAAGCGCCTCATGGATTACGGCTTTCACGCGCCGACCATGTCTTGGCCCGTGCCAGGGACCATGATGATCGAGCCGACCGAAAGCGAATCCAAGCCAGAGCTGGATCGATTCTGTGAGGCCATGATTTCGATTTATGGTGAAATACGAGCTATCGAAACCGGCGAGGCGGACCGGGAAGACAATGTCCTGAAATTGTCCCCGCATACCGCTCAGGATCTTCTGGCCGACAACTGGGATCGAAGTTATTCACGCGAATCCGCGGCCTATCCGGCCCCTTGGACGCGGGAACATAAGTTCTGGCCGGTGGTCGGCCGAATAGATAACGTTTATGGTGACCGCAATCTCTTCTGCAGCTGCGTCCCAGTCGATGAAGTAGAGCTGTCTCATGGGATGGAGCCCGCAAATTGATTAACCCTGATTTGCCACCAAAAGCGCATGGAGGAGGGATAGATTGAAGATCCTGGATCGTTACCTGAGCGGTCAGATTCTGAGCACCGTGACTTGGGCGGTGGGCCTGCTGACCATGATTCTGGTGCTCGGTAATGTCTTACGCGATTTGCTCAGTTTATTACTCAGCCACCAGGTCCCGATCGGTTACATCCTGACCTTTGTCGGTTATCTGCTGCCGTTTTCCATGACCTACTCGATTCCCTGGGGGGTGTTGGTCGCCGTCCTCCTGGTGTTTGGAAAGCTTTCTTCTGACAATGAACTTGTCGCCTTGCGAGCGAACGGCGTGGGCATGACCCGGATCTGTTACCCCGTTTTCGTCATCGCACTGGCCTTTCTCGGGATTTGTCTTTGGATCAACTTGTACGCTGCTCCGATTTCGGAGGTTAAGCTGCGCTCGGCGGCCTTCGACCTCGCGTCCACTGATCCCCTGGCCTTGTTTGGCAGCGACGAAGTGATCGACCAGTTTCCGAACCGAAAAATCTACGTTGGCAAAAAGGAAGGATCGACTCTCCACGATCTGTATATCTTCGAGATGAACCCGCAGAATCTCCCGATGCGGGTGATCTACGCCCGGCGCGGCACTCTCGAAGTCGACAAAAAAAATGAGCAGATTTTGTTGCACGTCTATGACGCCCGTTACGAAGAACGGGATAGAAGTGCTCCAGACGATTTGAAGAAAATGCGTCACGGCATCACCATGCGGGAAGGAGTGATGCCCATCTCTTTGGAGGAATTGCTTCGCAAGGCGCGAAACGGTCAGCGTCCAACCGAACTAACTTTAGATCAATTGCGGGACGCGCTTGAGCAGAATAAAGACAAAGGGGATGACGCCGCTTTCAGAACCGAGGTGAGCAAGCGGTTTTCCAACGCCATGGCGGTCTTCACTTTTGTCCTGGTCGGCATCCCGCTCGCGATCACCGCCCAGCGCAAAGAAACTTCGGTCGGTATCGCTCTCAGTCTCGTCGTCGCCTTTTCCTATTTCATTATCATCGTGATAACCGACAACGTGAAGCACAAGCCTAACCTGCATCCGGAATACCTGATCTGGATCCCGAACTTAGTTTATCTGACCCTCGGCGGAACCCTATTCTTGCGGCTGGCCCGCAGATAGCGGACAACTCTGACGCCTCGGAGGTCAGAAAGTTTTAAAAAGTTTTAAGTCCTCAACTCCGCGCCCTCTGTGTCTCTGTGGTAAATCCATCCCCCTCCGTGCCCTCCATCCCCTCTCTGCGCCCTCTCCCTTACGGCTGGACGCCGGGCGACACAAAGCTTAGTGTCAACACGTCTTCTATGGGTTTTGAGCGCACAGAGTGTATTCTCCACAAAATTTCGCCGGGAAGTTTTCCGAGCCGGAAACCACGACTTGAGGAAGACGTGATCTTGAGAGAACGCTCAAGAAAACAGCCCGATGTCCTGTTTGAGGAGGCGTTGAATTACTTAAAAGAAGGCGGGTTTCGGCTCACGAAACCGCGCGAGATCATTGTCCGCGCCGCCATCGCGTTCGCGGAGCCTTTCCATGCCGAAGATCTCTTGGCTAAGGCGCGGCAGCTGGATCCCGAGACCTCCTTGGCGACGGTCTATCGCACCCTGCCGATGCTCTTGAACAGTCACTTGATTCGCCAGGTGGAACTCAATCGGGAACATCGGTACTACGAGGTCAACCGGGAACAATCTCCAGCTGCTTTTCATATTATCTGTGCGGACTGTGAGCAGGTGATCCAGGTCCAGGATGAATGTATCATGCTGCGCGAGCGGTTCCTGGCCAACAGCTTGGGGTTCAAACCCCTGAAACTCAATGTCCGTATCGAAGCGAATTGCCTCGATCTTCATGAAAAAGGAACCTGTGACCGCCGGGCCAAAGGAATTCAGCTAGTTCCAAAGGCGTCCTGAAAACGGCGACGGCGTTCCTCGAAGGAACGCCGGCCAAATAACTCGAATGCGCCCGGTGTCTTAGTTTCGACGCATCTTGGACAGTAATCGAAGGATCTCGATGTAGAGCCAGACGAGCGTCACGGTTAAGCCGAAGGCAGCGTACCACTCCATCCATTTCGGTGCTCCACCAGCCACCCCATTCTCGATAAAGTCAAAATCAAGAACCAGGTTGAGGGCGGCGATTCCAACGACCACCAAGCTGAAGGCGATGCCCATCGGGCCATTGCCATTGATCAGCGGGATTTCCGTGTGGAAAAATAGCTGCATCACCATGCTGATCAGATAGACAACGACAATCCCAAATGTCGCACCCACGATCACCGATTTAAACGTTTGCGATGGTCGAATAATCCGGGACTGATAAGCCGCCAAGAGCGCGAACATCACGCCAAAAGTCAGCATCACCGCCTGAAGGACTAGACCCGGAAAACGTTGTTCCATGACCAGCGAGATCCCGCCGATAAAGAGACCTTCCAGAACGGCATAAACCGGAGAAGTGACTGGTGACCATTCTTTCTTGAATGAAGTCACCATCGCGACCACAAATCCCCCCAAGGCCCCGATCATCACCATCGGATAAATCACCGAGGGGTGGGAACTGGAGTAAGTCCACACTCCGGCCGAAGTACCAGCCACCAACAATAAGAAGCAGAATCGATCGGTTGATCACGCCGCTCAAAGTCATCGGTCGCAACGAGCCGCGCTGGGTTACATCAGTAAAAGTTGAATCTGTTAAAACTGGATTGCCTGATCTCATATAAAGTGTTCTGGGCGAATCATCGTCTCGCGATCGCCGGGGTGCAAATTACAAATCTGTAAGGTTCGGCGGGCTGCCAGTCCCGGAGGGACGATGCGATCGTAGCCTGGCACGAAGTGCCTGGAAAAGCCCGCCTCGAAAACACCGTCCCGTAGGTACGGTATGATCGGGCGATGCGGTCGTAGTTGGCACAAACTAACCGGGACAGCGCACACCAGCGCCTTCAGATAGCCCCCAGTCGCGGAGGCATAAACCGCACCCGCGACTTCTGTCTTCCTCCCTTAGCTGAGCACCTCTTGAGGAATATCAATCGGCTTCTCTTTTTTGCTCAATGCTCGTCTCAGCTTGGCGAGCGCAATATTTTGCAATTGCCGAATTCGCTCTCTGGTCACACCGAATTTTTTGCCGACTTCTTCCAGGGTTTTCGGTTTGCCGCCATCCAGTCCGAATCGCTGAAAGATAATTTTTCGCTCGCGGTCATCGAGCACTTCCAGAAGCTCACTGACTTCGTCCCGCAAATTCTTGTCCCTGAGCAGCTCAAACGGCGTCTGGGCGTCTTCATCCCCGACAATTTCACCGAATTCGGTCGAATCATCGTCGCTGATCGGCGCGTCCAGTGACGCGGGCCGAATCGAAACCGTTTTCAATTGCGAAACTTTGCCGCTGGAAATACCAATCTCTTCGGCGAGTTCTTCGTCGGTTGGTTCTCTCCCCAATTCTTCGCTCATTTGCAGCGATACCCGCCGCATCTTCGAGATCTTATCGACCAAATGCACCGGGAGCCGAATCGTTTTGCTCTGGTTTGCCAAAGCTCGTTTAATCGACTGCTTGATCCACCACGCGGCGTAAGTGCTTAGCTTGCCGCCTTTTGCCGGATCAAATCGTTCGACGGCCTTCATCAGGCCAATGTTTCCTTCGGAAATGAGATCAAGGAGCGGTAGCCCTAAATTCGCGTAATCATGGGCGATCTTCACCACTAGTCGCAGGTTCGCTTTGATCATCAAAGCGCGGGCCTCTCGGTCGCCCTTTTTAATACGCGCGGCCAGCTCGATCTCCTGTTGCGGAGTCAGCAACGGGATCTGTCCGATCTCCCGAAGATAAATTTTAATGCCCGTATCAGAATCTTCACCAGCCATAGAAATAATACTTGTTTTAACCTTTAAGCAGCCAACCTGTCTTCCATCTCCTGCCGCGGCAGACGATTAGGGAACGAAAAGTTAACCACATTAACAAACTTGAACTTCGACAGCTCTTTCGGTCGAAATGTTCAATGGTTTTCTCGTATTCCCCATCTTTTACCACCCTCACTTGCTACCTGGTCAGGCTTTTCCGGTCGCAAGATTCCGGCGGTAAACTATTTTAATCGCAATATTCTACCCAGCTTCCCTTCGTCCTCCGCTCCCAGAGCCACCTCTATTTCTACCAGTTCGCTGCAATGCTGGCCGACGGACTTGAAAGGCGCTGATTTAAGCGTGTCTTCCGGATGGAGTCAAGTCGATTGTGTCCAGAGTGGGCTTATGACACGTCACACGTGAAAATAACTGCTCCCAGATCACTTCGAGGGCAATTTGAACTCCTCACGCCCATGTTACGGTGATGGGGTTTCCTCACTTGTTTGCCAAGCGCCTTGGCTCCCAAGGCCAAGATTTCGCACGGTGAAGTGGAAAAAATGTCCCGCTTTTTCGGGATTGAACTTGGCCTTGGCGCTTTTTTTTGACGTGGTAAGACCCGGTTGTCGTTCCGGTCCCCCCGAATGCCTGGCAAAAGAATTTGAATGAGTACTGGAGAGATTCACTGGATCGCCCTGGCCGTTTTTATCGGTCTCTTTTTGCTCGTCACCGTGCTTGGGTTTATCGCTGCTCGCTGGAAAGCAGGTGACCTGACTCGGCTCGACGAATGGGCCTTGGGTGGCCAAAGGTTCGGAATCGCTATTACCTGGTTCCTGGTGGGCGGAGACCTTTACACGGCGTACACCGTGATCGCGGTTCCAGCCCTGGTCTATAGCGTCGGAGCCTACGGGTTTTTTGCTATTCCTTACGCGGTCATCATCTACCCGTTTGTTTTTGCCGTCATGCCGCGGTTCTGGAGTGCTTGTCGCCAAGGGGGACACCTTACAGCAGCCGATTTCGTGCGGGCGCGTTTCGATCACTCCGCCCTGGCGGTGGCGGTCGCGGTCACGGGTCTCATCGCGACGATGCCATATATCGCCCTCCAGTTGGTCGGAATCCAGGTCGTGATCGCGGGTCTGGGTCTCGGCCGAGGCGAATTCCCCCTGATCGTCGCTTTTGTCATTCTGGCGGTCTATACCTACAAGAGCGGTCTGCGTGCCCCCGCGATGATCGCTTTCGTTAAGGACATTTTGATTTACATCACGGTCATCGCGGCAGTGCTGGTGATTCCTGTCGAACTGGGCGGGTATGGACCGGTGTTTGAGGCCGCCGGTAAAGTGCTGCAGGCAAAAGGCGGTTCCGCTGGTTTGTTGCTCAAACCAGGCCAGATGCTCCCGTTTGCCTCCCTGGCTCTCGGATCCGCTTTGGCGCTCTTCATGTACCCGCATTCGGTGACCGGAATTCTCAGTTCCTCGAGCGCACGGACCATTCGATGGAACGCGATTCTCTTGCCTGCTTACACTGTGCTTTTGGGGCTGATCGCCTTGCTCGGCTATATGGCCATTGCTGACAACATTAAAGTGGCAAACCCGAACGAAGCAGTGCCGACGCTCTTTCTAAAAATCTTTCCGGAGTGGTTTGTCGGATTCGGCTTTGCCGCCATCGCAATCGGTGCGCTGGTTCCCTCAGCGATAATGTCTATCGGAGCGGCCAAGTTGTTTACGCGAAATCTTTGGAAGCCGTTTTTCAGGCCTCAAATCACTCCCGCTCAAGAGACCACCGTAGCCAAGATTGCTTCGCTGGTCGTTAAACTGGGCGCCTTGCTCTTTATTATTTTCATGCCGATCCAATACGCCATCGACTTCCAGCTTTTGGGGGGAATCTGGATCCTGCAGACCTTTCCCGCTGTCGTCCTCGGACTTTACCGAGTGCCGCTTCGCGGCGGAGCGCTTTTTGTTGGCTGGCTGGTAGGCATGATCAGCGGGACTTTGTTTTTCATCTCAGCCGGTCTGAAGCCGGTGATGCCGATCCCGGGGGTGGGAGTGATTTACATCGCCATCGTCGCGCTGACCCTGAACCTGGTGATCAGCTTTGGCGGCTCACTGGTCCGTGGAAAAGTGGACGCACGCCGAACGCTGAACGCCCACTCATTTGCCTCGATTGCGATGTGACGGGTCTCGGCTCTCCAAAATTGCCGAGAGCAGTGGACTTAGGATCGCGATCCCAAATTCAATGAGCAGAAAAGTCTTGATGCCTAAGGTAGCGCTATGACCGACAAATCCCACCGACACGGCCACTGCGACGGGAAGAACTAAGAGCAGCCATAGAATATTCAACAGCCTCAATAGTTTCTCGTGCGCCATATACCTTGCCGGGATCGACTTCGCTCCGTTTGGTAACGGATTAAACCCTCGACCGGAGGTTTGGTTGCGGGCGCTTCGGCTGGCGGCACCGGGTAAATTCAAAAATCTGAACTCGCCGCCGGTCCGACAATTTTTTAAAACGGAAGAGTGATCCCTATTTTCTTTTCTGCGGCTGAAATTGCGGAGCGCCTTCGGGGAGATGTCATCGGAGACGGTTCAGTTCGGTTGAGTGGTTTTGCACCGGCTGATTCCGCTCAAGGAGGGCGATCTTACATTCGCCGAGAAACAAACCTACTTCATTGCCGCGGAACAGAGTGCCGCCGCAGCCATCTTGATTGGCGGCGATTTCGGCTCTTCAAAGAAGGTTCTTATTCGAGTGCCGAACGCCCGAATCGCCATGGCCAGAGTGATGCCTCTCTTTTACCCGCCGGAAAAACCAGCTCCAGGAATCCATCCGACGGCGATCATCGACCCCACCGCGATTGTTGATCCCACGGCCTATATCGGCCCATATTGCATTCTCGATGCCGGAGTGAGGATCGGAGCTCGCTCCGCGCTCCTGAGCGGTAATTACATCGCTCCCGAGACCCATATCGGTGATGATGCCTGGTTCTATCAGAATGTCGTTGTTTACACGCGGTCCCGAAATTGGCGATCGAGTGACTATCCACGCCGGGAGTGTAATCGGGGCGGACGGGTTTGGTTATGTGTTGGATGAAGGCCGCCACCGTAAGCTTTTGCAAATTGGAAATGTCGTTATCCACGACGACGTGGAAGTTGGCGCCAATACGACCATCGACCGCGCCACCCTGGGCTCCACGATCATCGGTCAAGGTACCAAGATCGATAATCTTGTCCAGATTGCCCACAACGTGGTGATCGGCCGGCATTGCGTCATCATGGGGCAGGCTGGGATAGCTGGAAGCACCCAGTTGGCAGACTATTGCATCATTGGGGCTCAGGCAGGGATTTTGGGACATCTGAAGTTCGGCAAAGCGTCTATGGTTGGCGGCAAGTCGGGAGTGACGCATGATATTCCAGAGGGACAAGCGGTTCTCGGCTACCCCGCCGCGCCGGAGAAACAGGCCAAACGTCAATGGGCTGCCTTGCAACGTTTGCCAGAGTTAGCTCGGCGGGTCCGAAGCCTCGAGAAGCAGCTGGAGCAACTCCGGCCATTGGGGTCAGACGCGGATTAGACTTTTATGACATTCGGCACAAAGGAAAGCCGGGTGCTGAGGGTACTGGAAACGAGTTCGCGCAGCCCTAATTCAAGCCCGGATTTGCCGGTCCGTTGCCCCATCTCGCGTGATCATCGGACGGACTAGCACCATCCAGCAAAAGAGCGAGCAAAGCATCGAATCATGAGCGAAACAATCGACGCCATCAATTTGTCAGAACTGGAAGCATTGGCTCGTGCGGTGCTGCCGCCCGATGCCTACGACTACTACGCCAGCGGCGCCAACGATGAGATCACCTTGCGCGAAAATCGGACTGCCTTTGAACGAATCGCGGTGCACCCCCGCATGCTGGTCGATGTGAGCATCCGGGACATGAGAACCACGGTATTGGGTGAACCGGTGTCCATGCCAATCCTCGTCGCTCCGATGGCGTTCCAGGCCGTGGCCCACCCCGGCGGGGAAGTCGCTACCACCAAGGCGGCCGGAGCTGCTGAGACCTTGATGATTTTGTCAACCTTGGCGACCACTTCGATTGAGGAGGCCTTGGCGGTGGCGAACGGCCCAGTTTGGTTCCAGCTCTACGTGTTCAAAGATCGAGAATTAACCGCCTCGCTGGTCCGACGCGCCGAAGCTGCGGGTTGCAAGGCGGTCGTTTTGACGGTTGACGTGCCACTGATTGGCAAGCGTGAACGTGATATTCGGAGCCGTTTCATCCTGCCGGAGCATCTGACTGCCAAAAACCTCTGGCCCGACGGGTTGCAAGAACTTGGCGAAACTGTGAGCAGTTCCGGGATTAATCCTTACGTCGCCTCTCTCTTTGATCCGTCTTTAACTTGGAAGGACGTCGAGTGGCTTTGCGGGCTAACGAAACTGCCGGTGCTGGTGAAGGGAATTCTGCGCACCGATGACGCTCGGCGGGCTGTTAACCACGGCGCTTCCGGTCTCGTGGTATCCAATCATGGAGCGCGACAGCTGGACACTGCCCCCTCGACCATTTCGGTGCTACCAGAGATCGTCGATGCGGTGGCTGGCGCGGTGGAAATCTTCATGGATGGAGGGGTCAGACGTGGAACTGACGTTCTCAAAGCGCTCGCTTACGGCGCCCGTGCGGTTTTAGTGGGACGCCCAATTCTATGGGGTTTGGCCTTGGGAGGTGAAACCGGGATTAAGTTCGTCCTGGAGATGCTGCGGCAAGAGTTCGATCTGGCGATGGGACTGGCGGGCTGTCCGCGCCTCGCCGACATCAGCAGAGACCTCCTCCGGCCGCTTGGGGTCACACGTGAGTGGCACTAAGACGGTGTTAAATTGCCGAAGCCTCCAAGAGAGGTCGCTCCAATGCTCCTTCTTCGTGCCATTTGGGTCACACGTTGATTATGACGGATGCCAGATTCTTCGGCAATTGGTGTCATAATGTCTCACTTGGACCCTCTCGGAGAAGGGTGGATCAGGAGCTGCAAAAGCATGTTTCAACGACTTCGCCTTTGAATTAAGCTAAAGCGCCCTAATTATTACCGATGGCCCACGACGTTTTCATCAGTCATGCCCATAAGGACAAAAACATCGCGAATGCTATCTGCCAAAAGCTGGAATCTGCCAAAGTAAAATGCTGGATTGCGGAACGGGATATCTACGCGGGTGAAGATTGGACAGAAGCCACGCGGAAAGCGATCGGGTCCAGTCGAGCGATGGTGCTGGTGCTCTCGGATAATGCCAACTCGGCGCCTCATATCGAAAGAGAAATCGCGCATGCTTTTTACACCAAACGGGCAATCCTCCCGGTCCGCTTGACCAAAACGCCTCCTCGACGCGACTTCTTATTTTATCTCAACGATGCGAGTTGGTTTGACGCCTCCAATCCGCCTGAGGGCCAATATCTCGAAGCTTTGGTCGCCAGCGTCACTGGTATAATCAACGATCGTCCGCTTGCTCGCGCCGGAATCGCTTCCAGTGGCGGGGCACCCCCGAGAGGAACATATAATTTCTCGGATTCCTGGCTCGGCGGCTTCCAAGCCTCGCACTACCGAACCGTAGAAATCCTGAAAACCGTTTCGATCGCGGTAGTCTTCTTTTCCCTGATGTGGCTCTTGTGGTATGCCTATTCGGAATGGAAAGGCGAAGGGTCTTCGGAAGGGGATAGCCCGCGTACGACCCATTCCAGCCCGGCCACGGCAGTGAATTCACCGCACCGCCCGGCAGGGGACGCCTCGCCGTCGCAACCTGGCTACACTTACTCCCGTTTTGGCCTTTGGGTGCCGCCAAAGAACTCTCCAACCAGCACCCCCCAAGAGTCAGTCCCGGCGGCAAGCTCCACCCCGGTGGTCCAACCTGACGTCGTTTCAGCCACGCCGGCCCCGAATCTCGATCAAAACGCCAGTCCCAAGACGGAAAAGTCGAGCGATAGCGCGTACCTTAATTCGACCCCCGTCGCCAGCCCAGAAGCCAAATCCACGCCGGAACCAACTCCGGAAGCAATCGAGCCTGCGCCGGCGGAAAAACCAGCCGATCCGGGTACGCCCGCAAAAGTAGAAGCCACGCCCGGTGAAGCCGAGTCGGATAAATTCGCCGGAGTCGATAAGAGTTCGTCCGTTGCGGTGCTACCGACGCCGACAGCTGCCCCCACCGGGGAACCAGCCTCAACGGTTGCCCCGACGCCTGCCGAGAAGCAGGTGGCCAACGGCGCCGGGGCTTCCTCGGAAGAGCAAACTTTAAAAGGGTTGGTCTCGGATTATTTGCGCACCGTGGCGAGCGATGACGACTCGCTTCAGGAGCGCTTCTTTTCCTGGCGAGTCAATTTTTATGGAAAAGGACTTCTTTCCCTCTCACAGGTTCGGTCGTCCATGGACAGCTACCGCCGCCAGTGGCCGGTTCGGAACTGGGAACCAACAGGAGAACCGGAATTCCCAAAGATCCTCCATGCTGCGCATCCCGAACTATACGAGGTTATTCAGCCCTTCGACTGGTCAGTTGCCAACGGGTCGCAGCGCAAGAAGGGGAGCGCCCTGCTTTACGTCCGGATCCGCAAAGACGACAAAGGTCAACTTCACATTATCCATCTCGAACAACGCCATCCTGGTGATCAGCGTGAAAACGATTCGCCGTAAAAGCTATTTAACCGTCTCCGCTCGTATCTATCGCTTCAATCATCCGAATCAATCTTCGCCGGGGAGGCCGCCGGGTTGGGGACGATCGCCGGGTTGAGGGCGATTCACCGGACGAGAAGGGCGAGTATGACGATGAACAACAACCGGTCCAGCCTGATGCCGTTTGAGTCCCCGGCGGTTAAACTCCGCGATTAGTTCCTGACGTTTACGGCCGAGTTCTTGGGCCTGAGCGGTATTGTTGCTCTTCAAAGCTTCCTGGATCCGCTGGTCAATCGTGTCCGCGTAAATCTGCAGATCGGCATCGGTGTAAAGGCCGTAGTTCTCCGGGGTCGGCGCCGGCGTGGCGGCGGGGGAGGTGCCGGCGGCGGCGCCGGTGGTTGTGGTATTAGGTAGATCTGTGCAGCTGGTGGCCAGAACCACGCTGATCAAACAAAGGAAAATGTTTCTAATTGTCACGTTCCAACACCATTCCCCTTCTCCGCCCGTCCGCAATCACCAAGAATGAAGAAGTGGAACCGCTTTCTCTTTGCAGGACTTGGCGTGTTGGTAGCTGGGAACCCGAGATAACTCACGGCGACCGGGAAGAGAATTTTACCAACGCTCAATGACACCAGCCGGACGTGGCAGCTCAACGCAAGAAACAAATTTATAGGTCCACCTCAAAATTGTTAAAGAATCTAATTCGTACAAAGCAAAGCAAGACAAAGTGTTTTTGCGCGTTGCAGAGGATTCGAGGCTGAGCGCTACATATCCCTCGTGCGTACGTCATTTGTTTTAATCGGCATTCTGTTATTCGTTTTTGGAACTCGTGCGGACGAGGTCCTCGTGATTAAGGATTCGGAGGCTGCTCAGTACGTGGGTAGAAGGGTAGAGGTGCGGGGATTAGTCATCTCGGTCACGACCAGCCCACTTGGGACTTCATTTATTAATTTCGGACGCGAATATCCAAGTCAAACCTTCGCTGGGTTTATTGCCGCCGGTTCCACCATGGCGAATGATGAAAGGCTGACCACGCTTCAAGGAAAAGCCATCAGCATCGTCGGCACGATTCAGATCGACAGAGGAAAGCCGGAGATAGAAGTCACCTCCGCAGATCAGATCAAAGGTGCAGGTCTCGCGGAGCCAAAATGAATTTCTGGCCAGTGGCTAAGCTTGTTTGAAATGTCCCGGAGGGACGATGCGATCGTAGCCTGGCACGAAGTGCCTGGGAGAGCCCCACCCCAAAAGATCCGTCCCGTAGGGTACGGTGTGATTCTTGCCGGTGGACGCACGAATCGATCGAGAACGTCTACGAGAAACGCCTATGGGATTAGCCGCGCCCGATCATACCGTACCCTCCGGGACGGTTCTTTCCGGGAATGCTTTCCCAGGCACTTCGTGCCAGGCTACGATCGCATCGTCCCTTCGGGACGGGCTTGCCGACGGTTCGGCAAAAACATCCCAAACTGCCCTTAACGCCATTCGCCTCCGACCGCTTAGCCCGAGGTCCCGAAAGGCCCGGCTTGAAATTCAAAACCAATTAAATCTTTGTGATCTTTGCGATCTCTGTGTGAAATTTCTTCCTGAACGGTCATCAGGCGGACCGAGTTTAGAAGCCAGCAGCGACTCCCTGCTCTTTTTTACAACCGCGTCGAAGTGCTGTGCAAGTTCCAGACTACCGTCCCGGCAACCGGAAACCACTCTCGCGGCCCAATCCAAATATTCCAGTTTCCGCGGCAACGGCCATTCGGTTGGTTGGGTCGGGGTGATCTCGCTCACGTTGCAGATCTTATCGCCGAGCTTGACCAGTTTGGCCGCTGTTGAATAGTTCGGGGCGTGTTCAACTTGCAACCGCTTACGTTCCTCCTTGGGCAACCGCTTATCATCGGTTAGCTCTTGCACGACCAGGCAAACCTTGTGCCCAAAATGTTCTTCAATTTCTTGGGGTGTGGTTTCAGTGTCCTCGATGGTATCGTGCAAAATCGCCACCTGGAGAGTGGGCAAGTCGGTAATGCCGCCGATGCGGCTTAAGATCTCCGCGACCGCGATCGGATGATTGATGTAGGGCGTCCCTTCTGAATCTTTGCGACGCTGACGCCGATGTTTGTCCGCTGCGAATTTGAGCGCAACCAACAGTGACGACAAAGGTTCTTGGTTTGTATCTGATGAGTTCATAATGGATTCGCTTATTGATGCCGCCAACCAGTCAAGGTAGCCGAGGAACAAAATTTCGTTCAAAAGTTGTTAAATTATTTCCGGTATAAGGCGCGAGTCAGTTCGCGTCATCCTCTGGATACCGTCAAAAGGTAAAAGAATGGTATTTTTACGGTGATATCCCGAATCGGTTCATCATGTTCCTGCAGCGACCGACGCTCGCCGTTCTAACCAACAGCGTTAGAAGTCGACATGGCGGTCGCCGAATTTTTTCTGGTGTTTTCTAGGGCTCCCTGAAACCCGACGGCGAAAAACCTTTTGTACAAGGTAGCGGACGGTGCCGCAGCCGACGAACGGCTGAATCCGGAAGCAACGAACCACCTGAACTAATGAACACTCCCACACTCGCCAGCCTGAAAAAGCTACCGCAAGATTACCCTATCTTAGAGCTTTCTGTCTCTACGTCTCCGGAAAAAAGTAAAGCGACGCCATCGATGGAACCACCTCTCTGGAAAACGGTCCAGGCCGAAACCCGGAGCCAGGAGATTGAGACGGTACTTCTTCTGATCTTCACAATTCTCGGATTGCTGACGGTCATCTACGAAATGCAGCAATTCTTCTCGTTTGCCGAGAACAGCTCGTTCGAGACGGTCATCATGCAGTTGCTAAGGTAATCACCCAAGTTTAGATGGACACTCAGCCAATGAGCACCTGCTCAGGCATTATTCGAGCAGCCCTGAAAAACTGAGACATCATCCGCGCCGCTTCGCAAGCAGTGGCGGAAAGGTAAGCGAACGGCTATATTGTTTGTTGAATGGCAAACAGAAATTCAAAACGTCGTGCAAAAGCAGAACTGAAACAACGCCGGCAATCCGGCCAGAAGCTGGTTAATCCAGAAAGTAGACGCGCGGGCGGTCGGCGAGGAATGAGCCCTGCCCGTGGTCGGCGTACCGCCTCAATGGCGGCCTAATAGCGTCCCCGGACCAATCATCGTCCCGGCAATGAAAGGTCGCCGGATCTGTACCGGGACGATGCTTTTTTACCCTCAGGCTTTGGTTGATCGCCAGGCTTCGTGAATTACGGGGCAATCGTAAGATAGGAAACCCCAACCGTTTTTGGGATGTGGCTTAAGGGTTCGAAGAACCCTTGGTTGAAGCCGAAGTAGCCCGACCCTATTACGGAATCTCAGAAAATTTTTAGAGCGCCGGGCTTTCCTTGAGATTGATTAAGACAACATTTATTTAAAGTGTAATACTGATATTCTGACGAGTGATTTTTCGCCAGCGCAATACGCCGTTCATCGTCGATAATGTTCTTCAAACGTTCGCTTGGGTTTGGAATCGAGGCGCCGGGCCTTTCTCCAGCAAGGCCTGCAGCAGAACTACGACCCGCGCGGAATAACTTAAGTTGTTCGAAAGATCAGGCTTCATTCAAGTGCTGGTGCAATCAGCTCGGCGGCGTTACCTCGAACGGCGTCTGGCCATCGTCCAGATCTCTATCCCAGCGAGTATAGTCCGACTAGAAATCGACCCGGACTCCGGCAAGCTGCTCAGGACTAGCAAACTCTGGTTGTCCAGCAAAGCTGCCCAGCGTTGTGGCAAATTCATCTCGCCTAACCCCGAACAATGATGGCGTCACTGGGCCGCCGAAGATCCCGCGCGGCTTGGTACTAGATATGCTCTTATGTCTTCAGGCTATTCAAAAAGGGAAATAAGAAATGAAGATTTTTCTAGGGTTATTATTACTCGCGGGCGTCAGTGCGCTGGCTGACCAGGCGCCGGAGAGCGAGCCGGGAAACCCGGTCGTTATCCAAGAAGGGAAACCGGCACAGGCATACGTCGAGACGGCACTTTCTCGGTACCTCGATAAGCCGCCTTATCTTTTTATCGATGCTGAATCTCCTTTTTATGCAAAACGTCTGACCGGCAAGAACGTTTTGGTCGCATTCGTCGATTTTTACTGCGGGCTCAGTGAGAAGCAAAGGCTCCACTGTGTCACCTTTCTGGCGTTTGATCCGCAGACCAGCGAACATTGGTTCATGACGCCAGAGCGGCTCGTTCAGGCCAGTAATGAAAGTGCGATCTAGAGGCTGCGGTAGCGGCGATGACGTTCAGACGTGGGGCCGCCTGGCTGACAGGGATAAGCTTCGGGGCCAGTCAATTAGGCGTCGCGCCGGTAAGTGTTAGTCAGATTACCTGGGAATTCGAGGATTGAGTTGGCGCCGTGGTAAAGCTTAGCCAAAGCACTATCGCGAGAGGCTGAGCGAACGAGTCCGACCAGCCTCATCTTTCCAAACTATTGGACGGAAAGTTTTGGCGGAAGCTTGGGTGGTGGGAGGACATAAAAGACACCTGGCCCTATGCTCATGCTCCCGGTCTCATCTCCCGGAAATGTATTACCGTCGCCAACCTGACTGCGAGTTGCCCCCGCCAGCCCGTTTTTGGGTTTCTGTTTGTCCGTTTCATTAAAGGCGATCTCGATTGGATTTCCGTTATCTTCGAGAATTTTCCCGACAGCTGACGCGATCGCTTTGTGAAACTCCCTTGAATAAGAAAACTTAAACACCTGCGGCATCTTGCCCGCCGAGGGGTTGGCCAACCACAATTTCTTGGCATTTTCCCCTTCCAGCCGCATCCACATATAAATGGCTCCGGGATCGCCCGCATTGGCGTCGGGTTCGTCAACGCGAGCCCAGGACAATATCGCTCGCTTCTCGGTCATCGAACCGAGGTCCGCTGGTTTGAAATAGCCAACATAGCTGTCTAAAGATCGCCATATTTCCAGACTTACTAGAAGAGTAACAACCATGGCGAGTAACTTGACCCACCATTTTCCCTGAATCCCGATGGTGATCCATAAGAGAATCGCGGCCAGAAAAACGAAAGCGGCTGGAATGATTAACGTTTGCATTTCTTTACTGGTTCTGGTTCACCGCCAAGCCGTTCCGGATCAAACTTCTCGGCAGCTCATTGATGTCGGCTACTTCTCCGCTCTTGGTCAGGGTAAAACGAAAGGCCGTCACTTCTTGACCTTGCTCAGCAAGCGTTAGCACTCTTTCGTGAACCTGAACATCCTCTCCGTCAGCGACTTTATACAAAGTCACGATGACCTTGGTGGGAATTCGAACGGCCTTTCGGTACATCTGCAAATTGACGATGTATTCGCCTTCGACGATGCCTCTGACCTCTACCTGCTCTTCGTTGTAGGCAGATTTAGCCACTCTGCCGTCTGGTAAAGTGATCATGTTGCTGTTCGATCCAGTGTCGTCCCGGTCCAAATTCATTAGGCCGTCCTGTAGTCGCTTAAAAAACACTAGGTGCGAAAGCGGATCGCTCACGTAAGTGTCAACGTCGTCGGCGGATTCGCCAGCCCACGCCACTTTGATCAGAAAAAGCGCACTACTTTTTAGCCGTTTTTGCGTTGACTCGGCGGACTGTACATTTATGGCCAGCAGGCTCAGTTTCAGTAAAACAGCAAAAACGAAAACCAGATTGATGCATACATCAACCGTCGCGATCCCTGGAAATTCCCCTCTTCTTTTCATACTTCCTTAATGGCCCTCGAGAAAGTACATCATCTCGTGCGCAATCAGATGATGCTGCCACGACAAGACGCTTCGAAAGAAAACCCCCGTAATCGTAGGAATGAACGCTATCCCCAAGCCGGTTAGGGAATTGCTCATGATTTCTTTGATATGAGAGGAGTCTAAAACACCTCCTAAACCCCCGCTCCCGGTCATAAAAAAATAAATTCCGGTAATCGCGCCGAGCAATCCGATATAAGGGCATTCGTTCGCCGCAAAGCTAATATGATCAGCCTTATGATTTAAGTCGGCTAACTGCTTCTGCATCCCTAAAGATTGCCCATCGTTCGCCCCTCTTATTTCGTCTAAGAGTTTGTCGGTTCTCCAAGAAAGCAATCCCCCGTAAATCGTCGTGATGAAATAAATCCCGACAATCGCCAGGACCATCACCCTGCCAACCAAACTCAAATCTGATGTTTGCGTCGCGCCAAACCCGGTCGCTAAAAAAATAATCGCCAAGGTTAACATGTTGGTTAAGCACCATTTCAAAAATAATTGTCGCTTTTTCATATGCGCCTGAAGATTAAAGAAAATGTTATATTCTGCCGTGGTTTAAGCTTTTCTGTCTCGGTGATCATAGTTAACTCTTATTCGTTTAGTTCTGGCGACTTTCGGTAGTCGCGAGCCAGGGGGCCTGGCGGCGGTCCTAGCCTTCGGTGTGTCGATAAGACCGATGCCAGGGACTCCATTTCGGCCACGTCTTTTGAGAAAGACTTTTTGCGTTAGCATACAGAGACAACCGCCCTAACTCTCCTAACCATCCTTTTTGATGTTATTGGAGTTCAGCCATGTCGCGGTATTATTAATTGAAAACGTAGCAAATGTCATGCCAAGGGATTTGATCAGGAGCTTGGGTCGTGCCCTCCTAGGTGCTTATGCTTTTAAGACTCTACAATGTTCACTCCTAAGAACAGTATTTGATATTGTTATATCACTGGGAGCTCGAAAGCTCTAGTGCACCCAGTCACTGACTTGGTGCACCAGATGGATCGGCTCTAATGATTGCCGTGCATGCTTTCCTGCCAAACCGTTGGGGTTCGTCCGAATGTGGGCGGATTTCGGAAACCAAGATCAGCCGTCAAGATCGTTCTCCAAAAACATCAATGAACTTGGCCATCGCGACGTGGTCATGGGAGCGATCACTGGTGGTGCTCAGGCAACCACCCTGGATCCGACGAGCGCTGTCCCGCTGATCGTTGCCTCGCAACATTGACAATGCTTCGCTTCGAGGATTAACCTTGTCGCCAAAGAAATGAGCTTGCCACGTCGGCCTGCCATGCGAGATGCAGGCAGCTGCCGGGCGGTGCAAAAAGAGAGGATCGAAAGTGACCGAAGTGCTCAGAGTGAACAAACGCGACATGGATCGCCGCCACTTCCTCAAGGTTGCTGGCGCAAGTATTGCAGCGGCGGCAATTCCCGCCGTTCCGGCGGTCGCCGAGGAGACGGTGAACCTCGTGCTGTGGGCGTGGCTACCCGATTTCCAGGCCGAGGTGGACCTTTTCGAGAAAGCGCACCCGAACATCAAAGTCAAGCTCATCAATTCCGGCCAAGGCCCCGCCGAGTACACCAACCTGCGCGCCGGATTGAAGGCCAGGTCGGGCCTGCCGGACGTCTGTCACGTCGAATTCCAGGTGGTCAGGTCGTTCAAGCAACTGAACGCGCTTGCCGATATTGGCAAATGGGCCAACTCACATAAGAGCGAGTTCGCCGAATGGAGCTGGAATCAGGTCAATGACGGCGACAAGGTCTACGCCATGCCATGGGACAGCGGCCCGATCGGAATGTTGTACCGCAACGACGTCTTTGAGAAGCACGGCATCTCACTTCCGAAGACCTGGGACGAGTTTAAGGAGCAGGCGATCAAACTCCACGAGGCGGCGCCGGATACTTACCTGACCAACGCGGTCTTTAACGATGGTGGTTGGGTAAACTCGCTTCTGTGGCAGGCCGGGTGGCGTCCATTCGAGGTCAATGGCACCGAAATCAGCATCCAGGTAAACGGGGCGGTCTCCAAGAAGTTTGCCGCCTACTGGCAAGATCTGCTCGACAGGAAGGCCGTCAAAGCCAAGCCGGGCTTCGTGGCGGAGTGGTACACCTCGCTCGATAAAGGACGCTATGCGACGTGGCTGACGGCTGGTTGGGGACCGGTGTTCCTGAGCTCGTTCGCCAAGACGAGCTCGGGAAAGTGGCGCGCGGCCGCGATCCCTCAGTGGGAGTCCGGCAAGTTCGTCTCGGCCAACTGGGGCGGCTCGACCCTTGCCACCCTCGCCACCAGTCAACATCCCAAGGAAGCAGCGGAATTGGCGATCTTCTCACGACCAATAAGGAGGCCACGACGCTCTATACCACGAAGCAGTTCCTGTTCCCCGTTCTCAACGACCTTCTCAACAGCCCGGAGTTCGCGAACAAGCCGTTCGAATTCTACGGCGGTCAGCAGGTCAATCAGATCTTCATCGAGTCCGCCAAAAACGTTGACCCATCATTCCAGTGGAGTCCGTTCCAGGACTATGTCAACTCAACGATGGGAGACGAATTGGGGGCGGCCGCGAGCGGGAAGGGAACCTTGGCCGAAGCGTTCGATCGCCTGCAGAATACCTTCGTCCAGTATGCGCAGGATCAAGGGTTCACCGTAAAGACCTGACTCGACCGGGCCGCGGCTTCTGGCCGTCGCCCAACTCCGCTTCCATCGGACACCACATCGTCGATGAACTCTGCTGCAAGCGGTAGCGTCGCCTCGAGCCCTTCCGATTGGTCGGCGCTCACTCCCTCGCCACCCGCGCGGCGGGGGCGAGGTTTCGGCACTGCCCTCGTCCCTTATATATTCCTGGCGCCCTTTGCGGCTCTGTTCCTGGCCTTCACTGTCGCGCCGCTGGTATATGCGTTTTATACGAGTGTGTTTCGCGACACCCTTGTCGGCGGCACCCAGTTTGCCGGCTTTGCCAATTATTTTCGCGCCCTCAGCGATCTGAAATTCTGGGGCGGAATCGCGCACCTCGCCCTCTTCGGCGTCGTGCAGGTGCCCATCATGCTGGGCCTCGCGCTGGCGTTCGCTCTCGTTCTCGATCGCGGCAACGTCCATGCCAGGAGCCTCTTCCGTCTGGGGTTCTTCATTCCCTATGCCGTGCCGAGCGTCATTGCCGCGCTCATCTGGGGCTACCTGTACGGTCCAGTCTTCGGCCCCTTCACCCAAGCAGCCAACTGGGCGGGCCTTCCGCCGCCCAACTTCCTCTCCGACGGCGCCATGCTCTTCTCGCTCGCCAACGTCGTCACTTGGGAATTCACCGGCTACAATATGATCATCTACTACGCGGCCCTGAAGGCGATTCCGCGGGACCTCCAGGAAGCCGCCATCGTCGACGGCGCCACCGCGTGGCAATTTGCGCGTCTGGTTCAGCTGCCGCTTCTATGGCCGGCCATCCTTCTCACGATCATCTTCTCGATCAACGGCTCGCTGCAGCTCTTCAACGAGCCGTTCCTGATGCGCGCTATAGCGCCGCAGGTGATCGGCACATCTTACACGCCCAACATCTACGCTTACTTCCTCGCGGCCGCGAACCAGCAATACAACTATGCTGCCGCCATCTCATTTGTTCTTGGCATCGTCATTGCCTCGGTCGCCTACCTGTTCACCGTCATGACAAACCGGCGGGGAGGCGCGGCTACATGAAGATGGCGCTCGCCAGCGGGGGCATCGTTGCGGAGCGGAGCAGGCATCTGCGGACGCGGCGGATGAGCACGCTCCTGCTCGGCCTCTTTCTTGCCTATACGTTCCTTCCGCTCTTCTATCTCGTGGTCGCTTCGACCAAATCCAATCAGGATCTGTTTTCGACCTTTGGCCTCTGGTTCGGATCGGACTTCGCCCTTACAACCAATCTCCATGATCTGTTCGCCTACTCCGATGGGGTGTTTGCCCGCTGGTTGGTGAACACGTTTTTGTACGCGTCGGTCTCGGCCCTCGGCGCTTCGCTGCTGGCCTCGGCGGCCGGTTATGCTTTCGCCAAGTTTGCCTTCCGTGGCCGGGACGCTTTCTTCGCCATCATCCTCGGCGCAATCATGATCCCGCAAACAGCGCTTGTGGTGCCGATCTTCCTACTCTTGGCACGCCAAGGCCTGACCGACTCCCCTCTTGGGATCATTCTGCCTTCGATGATCTCCCCAATCGGCGTCTATCTGATGCGCGTCTACATCGAGCAGGGCGTCGACAACGCACTCCTGGACGCGGCGCGAATTGATGGCGCCGGCGAGTTCCGCATCTTCAGCAGTATCGTCTTCCGGCTTATCGCTCCCGGGTTCGTGACCGTTTTCCTGCTTTCGTTCGTCGCCACCTGGAACAACTACTTTCTGCCGCTGATTGTCCTGCGATCCCCAGAGTATTTTCCCTGACCGTGGGTCTGTCCGCCTGGTACCAGTTGGCCAGCGCAGGCGGCGGCGGCAAACCTTTGTTCTCTATCGTTCTCGCCGGAGCGCTCGTCAGCATCGTTCCGGTGATCATTGTCTTTCTCATGCTGCAGCGCTTCTGGCAGGGCGGTCTCGCACTGGGTTCAGTGAAG
>CAWEGF010000032.1:0-72471 GCA_963808535.1 uncultured Verrucomicrobiae bacterium
ATCCCGAGGCACGCGTCGCCCCGGAAGCGATTCTTCTCGATCAGGCCCTGCTCGACCGGCCTCAGAGCGCCGAGATTCAGCTCGATCTCATCGGCGACTATAAGAGCAATCTCGGTCTCTATCCGAAGTTCCAGGAATTCTTTCGCACTTATCACCCGCCGACCCTGGCGGTCTGGGGCAAGAACGATCCCTTTTTCTTCCGGCCGGGGCGGAAGCCTACCGGCGCGACAATCCCGAGGCCAAAGTCGTGTTGTATAACACGGGTCATTTCGCCCTGGAAACCCACGCCGCGGAAATCGGCGAGGAAATTCTTTCCTTCCTTAAGGACTCTTTAAATCAACCATCGCGAACTCCCTAGGTAAGAACTAGGATTGGTGAATTGAGGGGACCCATTGGCCCAAATGAAATTGCCACGGCTGTTTCTCACCCCGCTACCAGGACAAGTAATGGAGCGATTTTCCACATCGCTCCTCGCCTTGAGTTTGCTGGCAGGTTGTGCAGCGGCTCCCCCGCCGCCGATGGCCGCTGACAATCCGGCAAATCCATCGGCCCCGGAAGCCACCGTACGCCCGCTTGATCACGCTCTGGGAACCGACAGCCTGACCAGGAAAAGCCGTCAAATCTTGGCCCAATCGGCCAAAGAACAACAGCATGGGGACCAAGGTGATCCAGCTTCTGAGGAACAGCAGGAACAGGGAATGAAAAACCTTCCTGGCAGTCGCCCAATTCAAGAGCAGACACCGCCCTCTCCAACGGCGCCTCAGCAGCCAATGCCTGGTATGGAGCTTCCGCCGGAATAATCCCCACCAATACCAACTCCTAAACGTAATTGAACGCCAAGATTATCAGGTTTGTCGCTTATGACCAACCCCGAGGCACGCGTCGCCCCGGAAGCGATTCTTCTCGATCAGGCCCTACTTGACCGGCCTCAGAGCGCCGAGATCCAGCTCGATCTCATCGGCGACTATAAGAGCAATCTCGGTCTCTATCCGAAGTTCCAGGAATTCTTTCGCACTTATCACCCGCCGACCCTGGCGGTCTGGGGTAAGAACGATCCCTTTTTTCTTCCGGCCGGGGCGGAAGCGTACCGGCGCGACAATCCCGAGGCCAAGGTCGTGTTGTATGACACGGGTCATTTCGCACTGGAAACTCACGCCGCGGAAATCGGCCAGGAAATTCTCTCCTTCCTGAAGGCCTCCCTTTAAATCAACCATCGCGAACTCCCTAGGTAAGAACTAAGATCAGTGAATTGAGGGGAGCCCATTTGGCCCAAATGAAATTGCCACGGCTGTTTCTGAGACCGCTACCAGTACAAGTAATGGAACGATTTTCCACATCGCTCCTCGCCTTGGGTTTGCTGGCAGGTTGTGCAGCGGCTCCCCCGCCGCCGATGGCCGCTGATAATCCGGCAAATCCATCGGCCCCGGAAGCAGCCGTCCGCCCACTTCATAACACGCTGGGAGACCGACAGCCTGACCAGGAAAAGCCGGCAAATCTTGGCCCAATCTGCCAAAGAACAGCAGCATTGGGACCAAGGTGATCCAGCTTCTGGGGAGCAGCAGGAACATGGAATGAAAAACCTTCCCGGCAGTCCACCGATCCAAGATCGAGACATCGCCCTCTCCAACGGCGCCTCCGCAGCCAATGCCTGGTATGGCGATGCCGCCGGAATAATCCCCACTAACACCGACTCCTAAACGTTATTGAACACCAGGATTATCAGGTTTGTCGCTTGTTCAACCATCTCTGCGGCGACATTGCTGACCACGTTTGCCCGCGAAAAGAAGGAAACATTTCAAGGTGTCCAGCAATCGGTCCAGCAACGCACCGGAAAAACTGTTCGTTGGGAAGCGGATCAGGCGGCTCATGACCAAGTTCTGCGAGAGGTTCACCTTCTTCTGCACCAGCCGCTGACAGTTGAAAGTGCGGTGCAAGTTGCGCTATTTAACAATCGGTCGCTACAGGCGACTTTCGAGGAACTTGGTCTTTCGGCGGCGGATCTCATCGAAGCTGCGACGATCCCGAATCCAAAGATCGATTTGTCAGTGAGATTTCCGGACAAACCACCCTCCGGGACCTACATCGACTACAGCGGAGCCATTGATTTTTTGAGTATCATCATGATTCCGCTCAAAAAGCGAATCGCCAAAGAGAAGCTGGAGGCAACCGCTCTCCGCGTGACGGATGCAATCCTGGAGCTGGTCTCGCAAGTCAAAGAGGCCTTCTATTCTCTGCAAGCCTCCCAACAGCTCTTGAAGCGGTTTCAGCTTATTACCGATACCAACGCCGCGGCCTTGGATTTGACGCAACGACAACACGAAGCTGGGAACATCACCGATTTGGCGCTCCTTCAGCAGCAAGCAAGCTATAGCCATTCACGACTCGATGTTGCCACCACGGAGATCGATATCCGGCGGGATCATCAGAAATTGAATCGTCTGCTAGGGGTCTGGGGCGCGGACAGCGACTGGAAAATTGCCGGCGAACTCCCCGAGGTGCCCAGTTCAGAGATTCCCCTGAAATCGCTCGAACGTTTGGCGATCTCTCAAAGATTGGACCTCCAAGCAGCCTATCTCCTTTTGACGAGCGAAGCGAGAAATCTGGGATTGACCAAAGCCTTTCGACTGCTGGGGGCGCTGGATTTTGGGGTCGAGAGTGAGAGAGAGACGGACAGCCAAACCAGGACGGGGCCAACGTTCGCCATCGAATTACCAATTTTTAATCAGGGACAGGCGAGGATCGCCCGCGGAGAGGCGGCATTGAGGCAGGCCGAGGACAAGTTGGAAGCGCTAGCGATCGACATTCGTTCCCAGATCGGAGATCTGCGGGACGAGCTGGCCAGCAAAAGGCAGATTGCTCGCTTCTATCAAGACGAGCTGTTACCTGACCAGCGCCGCATTCTGAACGAGAGTCTGATCAACTACAATGTGATGGAGATCGGAAATTTAGAGCTCTTTACGGCGAAAGCGGAAGAGGCGCGAACTGAGCGCGAATTCATCGAGGCGGTCAGAGGATTATTGGATCGCCCGGGCAGAACTGGAGCGAGCTGTGGGCGGCAACCTCAATCCGCGGGTCTTGGAAGACGGCAAAAGTGTGACCCGGCCGGTATCTGGTTCTTCGCCAGCAAAAGTATCCAAAGGAAATTAGCTCACCAAAAAAGGCAGCATGATCACACGTCGCCATTTCTTTACTAAAACCGCCGCCGCCGCAGCCGGAGCGACGGTGGCGAACTCGCTCGTGTCCTATGGTCAGAGCGGACGAGACCACCAATCCTGCTCAGGCAGAGATGGTCAAAAGCGCCGTCAACGCCCCAGGTGATCCCAGCCAGCAATTTCCTCCCGGTGAACCCGGCAAGGACTACTCTCCAGTCATTACTCCCAATGGGTCGACTCTGCCGTTTAAGATTGTCGACGGCGTAAAGGTCTTTCATTTAATTCCCGAACCGGTCGATCACGAATTTGCTCCGGGACTGCGCGCGCATTGCTGGGGATTTAACGGTCAAGTTCATGGTCCAACCATTGAGGCGGTGGAGGGCGATCGGTTGCGCATTTACGTAACCAACCGACTGCCGGAACCAACGACTATTCACTGGCATGGCATCCTGGTGCCGTCGGGCATGGACGGAGTGGCGGGGCTAAGCCAGAAAAATATCGAGCCCGGCGAGACCTATAAGTACGAGTTTCAGCTTAGGCAGCATGGAACCTACATGTACCACTCTCATTCCGACGACATGACGCAGGAAGGGCTAGGGCTGATGGGGATGTTTATTATTCACCCGCGAGACCCAGCCGGCCCCAGACCCGATCGAGATTTCGCTTTCATGTTGAGCGAATGGAGAATTGACGTCGGTACCATGCGCCCCAACCCGATGGAAATGACCGATTTCAACGTCCTGACGTTAAATGCCCGGGTCTTTCCTGGCACTGCCCCGTTAGTGGCCAAATATCGGTGAGCGGGTAAGAATCCGTTTCGGCAATTTAAGTGCGATGGAGCATCACCCGATTCATCTTCACGGGTTCCACTGGAAAGTCGTGGCCACCGACGGTGGGCAAATTCCGGAATCGGCGCAGTGGCCGGAGACCACGGTTCTGGTCGCGGTTGGTCAAACCCGAACCGTCGAGTTCATCGCGGATAATCCTGGCGATTGGGCGATGCACTGCCACATGAGCCATCACACCATGAATCAGATGGGCCATAACGCCCCGAATCTGATCGGGGTCCGTACCGGAGGACTCGATAAAAGAGTGGAAGCGGTTTTACCGGGTTACATGACCATGGGTGAAACAGGAATGAGTGGCATGGGCGAGATGGGCATGAATAAGCCGCGGAATAGTTTGGCGATGGTCGGCGCACCCGGAAAATACGACTACATCGACATGGGCGGAATGTTCACCATTATAAAAGTTCGTGAAAATCTGACGACGTACGATGATCCCGGCTGGTACGAAGCTCCGCCAGGGACGCTGGCGATGCTAGCCGGCAGTGACGAGCTACGACGCGATCTAGGTGATATTCCCAAAGCCGAGCCCACAGCGGACACCATGAAGATGGATCTAGGAAAAATGCGACATTTGCGAAAGCCAACCGGGAGCTAAATCCCAGGTATTGTTGGACAAGGTCTCCGTACCTTTTTTGGGCGGGTTCCGTACTTCTCTCAATTTCGCCCCGATTTGTCGCACAGGGAGGTCCCTGACATTCTTTTCAGCGTCGGAGCGCGAACCGCTAAAAGGAGGAACGACGATGAAAAACTTCCAGTTCCTAAAATTAGGATTCTTGTTGTTTGCCGCCTGTTTTCTACAAATGACCAGTCATGCTGAGACGGCGTCTGGGATGCCCGCAGATAGTTCGCACGGGCCGCGCCTGGTCCGAACCACGGCGTACACGCATTCACCTCATGCCGCCAAAAATGCCAATGGCTCACGGCTTCAGGCCGGGGAGGTGAATAGCGCAGCTGCCGATTGGTCGCGCTATCCTCTCGGTACGAAATTCAAAATCCTCTCCACTAACAAGACCTACGTGGTCGATGATTACGGACCGGCGCTCGTCGGCACCAATAAAATTGATCTTTATATGCCCTCGCGAAAAGAGATGGCTCATTGGGGCGTGCGCAAGGTTCAAATTTATATCATTGAACCAGGTTCCTATGACCGAAGTCTGGCCTTGTTAAGACCACGAAAAAAGCTGCCGTACGTTCGCAAAATGGTGAAAGTGTTAGAGGAAAAAGCTCAAAGCCAGTAGGTAAGAGCACGGAGTGAGGAGGAGAGCGCGGAGAAGAATTGATTTACCACACAAGACACAGAGGACGCGGAGTTCCGGAAATAGAAGAATTCGAATAAATAAAATCGGTGGACCGCCGGACCACCAACCGTTCTTATCGCTCTTCCGTATCCGAAACTCCGCGTTCTCTGTGTCTCTGTGGTAAATTAATTCTTCTCTGCGTCCTTCTCCGATTCCGAGGCAGAAAGTTTATTTGCTAAGCGATCGCTGCGCCCATAGCTTCGTCAGGTTAATGCCCCATTCGCTCTCCAATTTTCGCTCGCTGCTGATTTTGTTGGTTTTTTTGGGGTGTACCAAATCGTTCGCTGAACCTTATACGCCCGCTGTCGGTTCGCCCGAACGCGTAGCCATCGCCAACGCCGTGCGCGCGAGCGTGGCCCAGTTGGGAGATCAATTTGAGAAAGATGCCCGCCGGGGAGCCAAGTTTGTCATCGCGGTACTCAAGGTCGAAGGACGCTATGCTTTTTTTGAAGGCGGGGGACAGGAGGTCAACGGCGAAATGACCTACGGACCCGTCGACATCGTGGCTTTTCTGGCTAAAGGGAACCTCGGGTGGAAAGTATTGAATCTGCAGGCGCGGGGCGATGTGCCGGACAACTCTGAAGTTGCTCAGCTTCGCGCTAGCCTGCCGCCAGATTACCCCCTGAATATTGCCAACAAATTCTGGCGAGACCTGCTTCTCGGGGTGCATCACTCCGATTAACGCCAAGGGCAGTGGCGTGTCGGCAGAACTCAACCCGTTGCCACGCTCGAGGCGCCGGATATTGTAAAAGCGGCCCATGAGCACGTTCGACAGAGTGATTGAGGTATTGAAAACCGTTTCGGAAACCGATGAAGTTCAGAAAAATCCGGATCTGGCTCTCTATGATCTGGAAATTCTCGACTCCATGAAAACCGTTCAGCTCATGGTCGCATTCTCGCAGGAATTCGGGATCGAGATTTCGCCGGCCGAGTTCGAGCGCGAACGCTGGGCTACTCCGCGCATGATCGCCGCCGACATCGAAGGTAGAATCGGCGCCTAACTGCTGCCATGCGCTGGCCCAAAATGTCCGAGCACCCGAAGTTGCAGTTTGCGTTGCTGGTTTTGTATTACTTCGCGATCATCACCACCCTTCTTATTCTTTACGGTCGCAGCGGTTTTGAAACTCCGCCTTTCATCTATCAAGGTTTTTGATCGATGGACATCCTCGACGCTATCGATCGCGCGGCGCGAGATTTTCCCGAGAAGATCGCTCACCTCAGTGGCAGCCGGACCCTGACGTACCAAGCCCTGAAGAAAGATTCCGACGCGCTGGCCGCCCATTTTGCGGAGCGTTTTCCCGGCGACAAATCGCCGGTCGCCGTCATCGGTCATAAGGAACCGGAAATGTTGGTTGGATTCCTGGCCGCGGTGAAATCGGGCCGCCCGTACGTTCCGATTGATGTATCGATTCCCGCGCGGCGTGCAGAACGGATCGTTCAAAGTTCCGGGGCGGTGGCCACCCTCACTCCACCGCAAATTTCGGCCCTTTCCCAGCGGCAGTGGACTGGGAGGCCGGTCCGACTCGATCGCGACGATCCATTCTACATTATTTATACTTCAGGTAGCACCGGGGAACCGAAAGGGGTGGTTATTACGCTGGAATGTCTAACCACTTTTCTTGATTGGATGTTGGCAGAACAAGAACTGCAGGAAGCAAGTGAAACGTTTCTCAATCAGGCGCCATTCTCGTTCGACCTTTCCGTGATGGACCTTTATTTGAGCCTCGCGACCGCCGGCACGTTGTTCAGTATTGGAAAAGAGGAAATCACTAATCCGAAGAAGCTCTATGCCGCATTCGGGCGCTCGGCCATCACCAGCTGGGTATCGACTCCGAGCTTCGCGCAAATGTGTTTAGTTGAACGGGGATTTGGGCACGCTATGCTTCCTCAAATTCGTCGCTTCTTGTTCTGCGGGGAGACACTTGCGCCGGAGACCGCCTCGCAACTTCTCGATCGTTTCCCTGACGCTGAGGTTTGGAACACCTACGGGCCGACCGAAGCCACCGTGGCTTGCGCTTCGGTGCGCGTCACTCGTGAAGTGCTCACTCGATATTCCCCGTTACCGATCGGTTTACCCATGCCCGGGGCAAAAGTTTTTGTCGCGGACTCCAATGCCGAGCCGGTCGCGGCCGGCGACCGCGGCGAGATCGTTATTGCCGGAGCAAATGTCAGTCCCGGTTACTTGGGACGACCCGATTTAACCGGGGCGTCATTTTTCCATTTGGGTGATCTCCGCGCCTATCGCACCGGTGATTGGGGACGGATCCAGGATGGCTTCTTGTTCTTCGAGGGCCGAATGGATGAGCAAGTTAAGGTCAACGGCTATCGCATCGAGCTCGGTGATCTGGAAGAAAACTTACGAATTCTTCCAGACGTTGCGGATGCCGTAGTTTTGCCAGTGATCAGAAAAGGCGCCGCCGAATCGCTGGCCGCCTTCGTGGTGCTGGTCGAGCGTGGCCAGGAAAGTGAATTCGAATTGGGGCTCCGACTGAGAGCACAGCTCGCCGAACGCGTTCCAGCCTACATGTTGCCGCGAAAATTCATCTTTTACGATACCTTCCCAATTACCGCGAACGGGAAAACTGACAGACGAATGCTGGCCACAGCGATTGCATGATCCCCTACGCTAATTTTAGCTTCTTCGGATTGATGCTCTATGTGGTGGTCCCCACCATCCTCTTGGGAATCATCGGTCGCGCGGGACGGCGCTGGGCATTCGCGATCACGATTCTCTATCTTATCGCGCAGTTTAGTAATCGACTCCACGTCACCGCCTATCTCTCCGTTCCGAACCTGGTCATTGTTGGTGGATACGCCGTATTTGAATGGCTAATCGCTACTTTGTTTTTAGCAGCCCGCCTTCGATCTAAATCTTTCCCCCGCTTTTGTATCGCTTTCCTGCTCGCGCTTTCGCCGTTGTTGGCCGCAAAATTTCTGCCCCTAACTTTTCCCGGGATCGAATTCGGTTTCCTCGGAATCTCGTATGTTACATTTCGGATTCTGGATATTCTATTTTGCGTTCAAGACGGCCTGATTAAATCATTGTCGGCTCCCGAATTTTTTACTTACCTTTTTTTCTTCCCTACCATTTCGGCCGGCCCGATCGACCGCTATCGGCGCTTCGACCGCGATTGGAAAGCTAAACGTTCGCGGGAAGATTTTTTGCTCGATCTCGACTTCGCCATCAAAAGGACTTTCCGCGGATTTCTTTACAAATTTATTCTCGCCGCCCTGATCAATCGTTATTGGCTGGCTCAGGCGACGGGCGGATCTTTCAGCCAAAATTTGTCCTACATGTACGGCTACAGTCTCTATTTGTTTTTTGATTTCGCCGGTTACACGGCATTCGCGATCGCCTTCAGCCGACTGTTTGGAGTGCACACCCCGGAAAATTTCGATCGCCCTTTCCTTTCCCACAACATTCGCGATTTCTGGACGCGATGGAATATCACGCTTTCGTTCTGGTTTCGCGACCACGTTTACATGCGATTTCTCCTCGCCGCGATGAAGAACAAATGGTTTAAGAACGACCAGATCAGATCCTACCTGGGGTTTTTTCTTTCCTTCGGTCTGATGGGCCTTTGGCACGGGACCGGATTGAATTACCTGATCTACGGCTGTTACCATGCTGGCCTGCTAACAGGCCACGACTTGTTTGTACGCTGGAACAAGAAAAGGCAATGGTGGGGCACCGGCCCCGGATGGCGCGTCGCATCGATTCTCCTGACCGCTCATCTTGTCTGCTTCGGTTTCCTGATTTTCTCCGGCCACCTCGGCGCCGGTTCGGGATAATTTTCGCAGCAGTGACCCAGGATTGTTGAGGCAAAAGAGGAAACGAGGTCTAACGAATACTCTTAGCTTGCTAGGTATTCGTACCACGATTTCTGCCGCCCCGTACAGGGCGGTTTCGCTAGAAGATATAAACCCAGGCTAAAGCCTGGGCTATGCTTTCTTGGCCCTTCAGGCCGTAGCGACAGGCCAAGGCGCGGTTTGCCACCATGCGCATACCCTCCCCGCGCGAAGACGTCGGCACCAACATACTAATTGCTTTGCTAGTGTCAGGGCAATTCTGCGGCCGCGCGGTTGTTGCGCACCGCGCCAATGATCGCTGCCTGCGCCCAAGACGTCGGCATCAACATACTAATTGGCTTTGCTAATGATTACGGCAATTCTGCGGCCTGAAGGGCCTTGAAAGCATAGCCCAGGCTTCAGCCTGGGTTTATATTTCTAGCGAAAACCGCCCTGAAGGGGCGGCAGAAATCGTGTTACGCAACTACGCAACCAAAGTCACGTGTCAGTCGCCTAGGCCAGCGATTGATCGTCGATACCGATTAGCATCTGATAAAGATTCAAAACGCCAACGGGACGTTCTATCGACTCTACCTCTACTTCACGGCTATTCGACGGATTCCGTTTTCCCTTCTCCGGATACCGCAATGTTCGCACCACGATTTCTGCCGCCCCTTCAGGGCGGTTTCGCTAGAGATATAAACCCAGGCTAAAGCCTGGGCTATGCTTTCTTGGCCTTTCAGGCCGTAGGACAGGCCAACGCGCGGTTCGCCACCGCGCCTATATCCTCCCCGCGCACAAAGACGTCGGCACCAACATACTAATTATCTTTGCTAGTCGATCGGATTCTAATCCGTAAGGGTTGGGGCAATCTCTCGGTCTAAGGGCGCATTAAGATTATACGCCTAGGGGCTATCAGCCTGGGTTATTTCTAGCGAAACCGCCCTGAAGGGGCGGCAGAAAAATCGTCTTACGCAACCCCAAACACACGCGTCACCCCTCACCTTAGGCTAGGCCGTTTTCAGATCCGCCAAGCCAACTGCGCCTTGGCCGTCACATACTGTGGGGCACCGCTTGCCGGTCATGATAAAAGTCGTCGATGGCCTTGTCGAAGTAGAGCCAGCCTTTGTCGGTCAAGTGATCATGATGACCTGCGAGGAAATCTTCGTCCAGATCGTGGCCCTCGAACGTGACGAGGGGCATCTGATAGGTCTGCGCAAGTCGTCGAATTCGATTGTAATAAAGATCGCGAAAGCTCCGGCCGACACCGAATTGGTCGAAATATTTCCCATCGATCGGAATACTCAACAGTAAGGGTCGCGCGCCTAGTTCGTTCAGTCCGCGGAGCAACAGTTCAAAATCAATCCATTCATGAGCGTTCTGTTCATCCGCTACAAACATCCCGGAACCCTGTTCGGGACCAATTGGTTCCGGATCCGAGTCCGTGTGCTCCCGGACTTGAGCGGTGGCGTCGGTGATCAATCTATTCCAGTCAATCACCTGAGGTGAACGCCGGACGTGGGGATGCAACCGTCCCCAATCCTTCCAAATATAGAAAAGCATTTCGAAATGGTCCTGCATTCGCAGAATGCCATTTTCAAGATGTCCTAACGGAACAGTCACGTAATATAAAACCCGATTCGCCGGAGAACCCGAGGCGAGTTGTTTGAGAGCAAATGCCAGCAGGAAACTCTTCTCCAGCTCTTTCGGATACTTCAACATTCTTCGAGCGACATCGCGTTTGAGGTCGAAACTTATCTCCCGGCTGTAGATCAGTTCACCGGCTTGCAGCAGAGAAAAATTCCCGTCGTAGTACGCGACGGGTACGCTTTCCTTGAAGAACCAAGTGGGCGAAATCGAAATGATCAGTTTTTTCCCGCGAAGTTCTGAACCCACGGCGGCCAGTTTTTGCAACAGGATTAAAGAAGCCGCTCCCGCCTTGCCGACCGGGAAGACATTAAAATTCGTGGGATAGGTGTGGAAGAAATCGGCAGCCTTGTTGCCAGCAGGTTTCACTAACTCGGAACTTCCATACAAAGGCAACAAATCGGTTTGATCAAAGGCCATTCTTTGCAAGGAGATCCCCTGGTTTTTCTCCGGAAAAAGGATGGGCGCCAACACATGAATGTAGTGGCGTTCCAAGGATTGCTCACCAATGGCGGCGGCCAGTAGAAGAATAGCGACGATGCCAAAAGCAATCAAGGTGGCCGCGATATTCGGTTTCTTTAACATTGGACTCCGGGAATAATCTCGGGCCGGATCAATAGACCGGTAGTTTCGTTGGATTCCATGGATTAGAGAGGAGCAATAATTGAGGGAACGATAACGGGTGGGATTTCTGTTTAGTCCAGGAGTTCTGCGTGGGCGTTCAATGCCCTACGAAGGTGAGTCAGGGGGTTGAAATCGCTTGGCGCAGGCGAACGCGCCTAAAATTCCGAACCCAGTAAAGGCCAGAGGCGCCAGGGCCGGCGGTTTTTCATCGCTCGGAACTTTTCGAACCCAGGCAGAAAGCTCGTGCTGAACAGAACGAAGCAAACGTCCATTGGTGTGAAACCAGAAACCGGCCAACCCTACGAATATGGCGAGCAAAAATCCATGAACAGGACTTGGCGACCACCCCGCCTCCAGAAGAAAAGGCCGATCAGCGAAGCGACAATCATCAAAATCGAATAGATGATCGGGATCCAGCCCACCGTGTCTTCACCGACAACGAAACGATGATCGAATCGGACTTCAACGAGAAGCACGCCGAACCCTCCGATCAGCACTAGTACAATTGCTTTGTTAAGAGTCCAAAATTTCGCTGTGTTCAGGCTGGATAGTCCCCGTGTATATACTTTAGGGTAAAAACCGATTATCCACCTCTTTAACAAGAGATTCAAAAGAGAAAATCCGCCGGAGCGAATTATCTCTTTCGAGTTTTCTCCTGATTTTTAGCTGCCGTTCAGCTCGGAAGCGGAGTTAACGCTAATTTCGTTAACTCGATCTTGAGAAATTGAAGAGCCGCTTTCCGCGTCGTCACCGATTCCTCCAAAGGAAGATTGGTCAAACTGCCGTCCCGCAACCGAATCGCCGCTACCCAGGTCGTGCCTTGCCGATAAAGATCGAGCAGACCTTGAGGGCGAAGATCTCCGAGAGTCACTTTTCCTGGGTTTTGGACCATGAAACATCAATCGGCAGAATTGGCCGAAACTTTAGCCCGGTGAATACCGATAAAAACGACAGAGCCTAGGAAGAGCTTAGGGCGCAGAGGGAAGAAACGGCACAGAGAAGAAAAAAATTAACACAAAGACGCAGAGCTCACGGAGTTTCGGAATCGGATCGGATTTCTAAATTTTCCGGAACTCCGCGTTCTCTGTGTCTCTGTGGTGATTTTCCTTTTCTCCGCGCCCTTTTCTTCCCTCTGTGCCCTCGTCAGCGCGGTTGGCTAAAGCCGTTCTTCGGTGATTTTGCCGATCAAATCGAGGACCGATCGGTGGATCTCTCCGCGAACATAAAGGCCCTCCAAGTCCGGAAGGTCTTTTTTGTACTTAGCATGGATCGCCTTCAGCAGATCGCGCTGGTTCCTGAAATCAGCCTTCCACCATTCAGTGTGCTCGAAGGCGGCAGGCGGAATCACCGTGTTTCGAAATTTGGCGCCGGTGAGATCGGCGCCCGACAAATCAACATCTTGAAATTTGGCGCCGTTTAAGTCCGCTTCCCGAAATACTGCTCCGACAAACTTTGTCCCACTACACTTGCATTGCGACATATTCGCATGAGAAAAGTTGGCATTTGAAAAATCTGAATCAAGAAGCACGGCGCGCGTGAGATTGCCAGCGGTGAAATTGGCTTGGCGAAAAATAGACCGACAGATTTTGTACTCTTGCAGATCACGAAACGTTCCACCGATCAGAAAGGCAAGTGAGAAAGACCGCGGCGCTCTGCTGCGAGCGGAAGAACCGGAGGAAGAAGTCTGCCCTCCTTTGCCCTCGAATAAAAAAAGCACTTCGCTGATCGATTTGATATTGGAACGCAAACGCTCTGCGCATTTGCTCAACTCAAGTCGAGTTTTGCCTTTGTAATCGTCGTGGTCTGACTTCGTCGAGGTGCGAGAGATCCTGGTTGCTTCAGTCAAGGTGGCGGCCAGCTGATCCTGGGACAATGTTTCCAATAGACCGGTAAAGGCTTGCCGATCGTAGGCAGTGATTTCCTCCGCCTCCGCCCAAACCTCGGAAGGTATTTGTTCGATGATGTTCAATCCTGCTGCCACGCAATATCTGCAAAAGGCTTCAGCCAATGCCTCTCGCAACGTTCGATTGATGGCCTCCAGCTTCGCCAAGGCGGTGGCAGGATCCAGGGCCGCCAAACGGTTAAGCGCCGTCCGGATCGCATGGCGCACCTCATCCTCTTTTTCGGCCAGCAAGCCGACGGAAAGTTGGTCAAATGCCGTCTCATAGAAACGCTTTTTACCGCTAGCCATTTGCTCAAGTAAACCGGCGGCACTCGATCGCACGCTGGGATTCTCTCGATCGGCAAAAAGGTTCAAGGCCTCGTAAAACTTCGCGTCGGTGCGACTGCGAAGGGAAGCTCGATAGTTCAGGCCAAAGGAGATAATCGCCACCACCGCCGCCAGGGCCGCTCCGATCGGTCCGCCGTATTCACGGAGACTCCGCCAAAAACCTCTCTTGTCCGCCTGGCGCTGATAATAGGTAGCCTGGGCACGTTGATTCTCGATTTGTGCCTGAGTGAGGGGGTCTTTTGAAGGGGGAACTTGCGCGTGCAGTTGGGAGAGGAAACCGCACGAAATAATTGAGAGAACAGCTATAGCCCAAATCACCTGGATCGCCCGCATAAACGCCATCGTATCAAGCCAATGCGCATAGGCAAAGCCAGCAATTCAAAATGCGAGCGGCCCACATTGCCAACGGGCAAGCGCGTGAAGACCTAAGAAGAAAATCACGTACGGCAGATCGCATTCTCATGAGAGAAGTTGCAGGAGTTACAGGGGTTCAGGAGTTGCAGAATAAAAAATCGGAATCGGACCCTGATTTTCTGAAGGCGGTGGTTTCAGGAGTAGTCAGTAGAAGGATGGTAAGATTCGGAGCGTCGGTCGCACAACTTGTTCTGTGGTTGAAAGGCCTGCCTTTGCCATTCATTCTGGTGTTATGGCGAAATCGATTGCTCTTCTTTTTTCCGGGCAAGGCGCTCAACAGGTCGGCATGGGGAAGGATTTATCTCAACAGTTCGCGGTGGCGGCAAATCGATTTGCCGAGGCTGACCGGGAACTCGGGTATTCGATCAGTCAAACCGCGTTCGACGGGCCGATTGAGGAACTGACAAAAACATCGCGCTGCCAGGTGGCACTTTATGTCCAGGGAATTGCCGTACTGGACGTTCTTCGGGAGCAGCTAGGAAATTTTAAGTTCGTGGCCGCCGCTGGATTATCTCTCGGAGAATTTACCGCCCACGCCGCGGCCGGAACATTTGATTTCTTGACCGGTCTTCGATTGGTGGCAAATCGTGGTCGGTACATGGAGGAGGCTTGCAACGCAACCACCGGAGCGATGGCGGCCTTTATCGGCGGTGAAGAAATCGAGGTGCGCAAAATCGCTCAAGAAGCCAATGTAGATATCGCCAACGAGAATTCTCCCGGCCAAATCGTTCTCTCTGGAGAATCAGAAAATGTCCGTCACGCGGTCGATCTGGCCAAGAAACATGGAATCAGGCGAGCCGTTCTGCTCAATGTGGCGGGAGCGTTTCATTCGCGGTTGATGAGGACCGCGGAAGAGAAATTGAGAAGCGATCTCGAGACGGTTCCGTTGAGAGATGCAGCGATAAAAGTGGTCGCCAATGTGACAGCTAACGCAGTAACCGGAGAAAGCGAGATCAGGCAAAGCCTCGCCAAGCAAGTCACCGGGACGGTGCGCTGGACTGAGAGTGTTGAATACCTGATCGATCATCTCGGATGCGATATGTTTTTGGAGCTCGGACCGGGCACGGTCCTGGCCGGGCTGGTCGGCCGGATTCGCAAAGGCACAAAAGTGGTTTCGATCGGGGACCGTCTCTCCGTCGAAGCGGCCGTTGCTCAACTACGCGATGTCTAGTGTTCAGGCTCTTTTCCCTATCGATTGCGGCTTCGCGGAACTCTTTCCTTTGAACTTTAAGCGTCCAATACTTTTACGGCTGGGAGTTTTGTTGACCTTGGCCGCCGTCGTTTTCACCGGCTGCGTTAGCACTCCACCCTACGTATATCGCTATATACCCGGCCGGACCGCTACCTTGGACAACGGATACGCGTTAGCCCCACCAAACGCCCCACTATTGGTGAGAGAAGCAATTGACGCCGGGAACGCATTGGTCGGGTTACCTTATCGATATGGCGGCGGACACAAGACCTTCTACGACACCGCTTACGATTGTTCCGGCGCAGTATCATTTGTGCTTCATTCGATCGGCAGGATGAATACGCCCACGCCGTCCGACGAACTTCGAAAGTATGCTGAGAGTGGGCCGGGAAACTGGATTACCGTCTACGCCAGTCGCGGACACGCATTTCTGGTGGTGGCCGGTCTGCGCTTCGACACTGGGTACGGGTCTGGCGAACATGGACCGCGATGGCTAACTCGCAGCCGCCCGGCTGAGGAATTTGTCATGCGTCATCCTGCCGGCCTGTAAGCAAGAGAATTGGCAGTCCGGCTTTTTCTCACCTGGCCTGGCTGACCGTTCAGTTCGCCACTGACTCTTCGCCCTCGGTCTATTTGCCGGCCAGCCGTTCACTGAACCGGTAATATAAAAAGGAGACAGCGACCAGTATGACGCCCAGCACCAGACAGGACAGGATTCGATAGGGTGTCGAAACTTCCGCCGTGTCAAAAGCCAAGACCTTAAGGACAGTGATAATCAGGAGGGCAATAGCCGATACCCGATAAACCTTCCGCCGCTTCCAGACACCCACCAACATAAGCCCGACGGCGAACACGGACCATAAGACCGAAAAACTGACCAGCTCCATTCGCCGAATGAATTGGTAGGCAAAGCGATTCAATTCCAGATTGGCAAAGCAGAACAGACTCACGATCCCAAGAACCTCAAACACGCTGTTCAATAGCTTATGAGGACCGGCGATACGGCCGGTGCGATCCAACCAGACCACTAGCAGTAAACCAATCACCACCGCCAGGCCCGCACTCCATCTCTCAAGCGCGCCTACCGTGAAAGAGGCAGCGTTGGCCGGGCCGAAAACGGGGTCGATCTCATCAGAAAAATATCGAAAAACAACCAGCAGTCCGACGAGAAACGTGACCAATAAAAGTGTTCGATCATTGCACTTGGCGGCCGCCCAATAGAAAACCACCAATTCGGCTGACCAGAAAACCGTGACCCAGGAGTCCGCAAACGCTTGCGCGCAGAACACGAGCAGAAAAACGCACGCTTGCGAGATGAGCCAACTGGACAAGAGGCCGATGATTCGGCCGCGCCAAAAAAACAAGGCTAATCCCAAGGTGACGATCGCATAGCTCAAGCTAACCAAGGAGCCGGGCGTCTTCTGGTAATTAAGCAAAGAGTTTGAATACCAGCAGCAGAACAAGCCGTTGAGCACCGCCCACAGAAAACCCTGACTCCAACGCGAATCCTTTCTCCAGGAGGCTCGCAAAAAAGGCATGATGGAATAGGCGACAAACAAAACTTGGGTAAAAACAAACGTTTCGAGAAACCATTCTTTCCGGTAGTCGCGTTGAGACCACACGGCGAGAGAGAGCCAAGTAAACGCCGCCGCGCTCGAATAGAGAGGTGGCCAATTTTTGGCATAGGCGAGAATCTGGCCACCGACGGTCAAAATGAGGAGGTATCCGAGGTAAAGCGACGGATCAAATTGAGCCGAAGCAAACAAGAGCGGAGCAAGATAACCGCCCGCGAACGAGAGAATGGCGAGGATCTGTGAAGGCCAGAGAGCAGCCAAACTCGAACCGATCGCGGTGGTGAGCAAAATCAACACCAAAGCAAGGCTGCTGGGTAACAATAAATCCACCTGAGAAGCCGCGTAACTAGTAAGATAGAGTGTTCCCAGACCCACCGCCCCGATCCCAACATCCAAGCCTCGTAGGTTTCGTCGGTGACAAACGCCTCCGCCCAAAAGAAGAACAACCCCGCCGAGGAAGCCCATGGAGATTCGGACCGACGGACCAATCCATTCCTGGTCGAAAGCGTACTTGAGAAAAAAGCCAATCCCGATGATCAGAATCAAAACCCCAATTCCAAGGAGCCACTTCTGTCCCACGGCAAGCTCGGCAGAGCTCCTTTTGGAGATACTCACCTCTTGGACGACTTTGGGCGGCGGAGGTGGTGGCAAGGGCGGAGGCATTTTTCGATCCTCCACCATGGTACTGTTTTCCACGGGCGGCGGTTCGGCGATGATTTGCGGCGCCACCTGGTGATGGCCGGCAAGGATAAGCTGTCGAAGAGATTGAATTTCTTGCTTCAGGCCGTCCAATTCAGAGTAAAGCTGTGAGTCCAAGCCGCATTGAGGGCAGAACCGCTCATCGAAGACCGCGTTGCACTTCGGACAGAGCATTTCGAAACGAGCCTAAGAATTAAGGCCCTGCGCTCGCAATCGCCGGATCGGCGTTTTGGTTTGTCGCTTCGATAGTTTGCAGAGCCTGGATGTCGCTCAAGTCCTGATCGCGGATCGGATCGACGCGCCGCTTCATCTCAATAAGTTTTCGCCGGGATGCCACGAGAACCGTTCGCCCGCACACCGTGAGCGTACGCGCATCGGAAACGAGTCCATCGAAGCTATTTTCACGGGTCAGAAACATGTCGATTTGCTTGTAGGGTTCACCGGGGCACCAAAAGGTGAACACCAAGGCATTCTTCTCCTGGATTAATTTCTCGATCCGTTCTCGATGAAGGATCGTCTCTGCAGGGACTGGTGCGCGGGGAATGAACTTAAGTTGATTCAGGGTGGCAATGAAGCGGCGCAGATTCGTCTGATCCGGGGAAACGGCAATATCCAAATCGAGAGTCAGTCGTTGGATTCCATGAAGAACCATGGCAGCTCCTCCCGCGACGACGAATCGCACTCCTTTGTCCACCAGGACGCAAAGAATCTCTATCAGATGACTCTCCTGAGGCTTGCGCACCTGACAATCTCATCCAGCAGAGCGCGGAGGGCAAATCGGGCCCGGAGGACGCGGAGGGAAGAGAAGAACACCGGAGGTTTTTATGGCACCACAGAGACACAGAGATCACGGAGTTAGGATCGGAAGAATTCAAAATTTTTGGAACTCAGTGTTCGCCGTGTCTCGGTGGTAAAATGATCCCTGTGTGGACTCTTCTTTCCGTTGGTGCGTTAAACAACGAATAGATCCATGAACCGATGGACCGGGGTGGATTCCAGGCGTTTTCGGTCTGCGCAAAGCTCCATGATGGTATTGGCCATCCGAGGAGCAATGCGACTACGCAGATTGTGTTCGAATTTTTCTAGCAGCGCGGGGATGCCTGATTCGCGACGACGCCGGTGTCCGATCGGATAATCTACTGCCAGGCGTTCAGTGCGGGTCCCGTCCACAAAAAAGACCTGCACGCTATTCCCGATCGATCGTTTCGCGGGATCAAGGTAATCGGTCGTGAACTGCCGGTTTTCCGTCACTTCCATCTTTTTCCGGAGCGCGTCGATCCGAGGATCCAACGCGATCTCATCTTCGTAGTCGGAGGCGGTCAGGCGGCCAAAAATGAGTGGCACCGCGACCATGTATTGAAGGCAATGGTCTCGATCCGCGGGGTTATCAAGAGGTCCGGTCTTATCGATGATTCGTTTTCCGCTTTCCTGCGTTTCAATCACAATGCGTTCAATCGAATCGAGACGGGGCGCCACCTGGGGATGCAATCTCAACGCGGCTTCAACCGCCGTTTGGGCGTGAAATTCGGCCGGAAACGAGACTTTGAACAAAATATTTTCCATGACGTAAGAACCAAAACCTTGCGCCGGGATCCGTAACTGATTGCCTCGGAAGAGCACTTCCTCGAAACCCCAAATGGAGGCACTCAACGCACTTGGATAGCCCATCTCGCCCCTGATCGCGTTTAGGGCCAGCCACACCGCGCGGCTAGTCGCGTCACCAGCCGCCCACGATTTTCGCGATCCGGTATTAGGCGCATGACGATAGGTGCGCAACGCCCCTCCATCGATGAACGCGTTCGCCAAGGCGTTGATCACATCCTCTCGGGTGCCTCCAATCAAGCGGGTGATTACGGCGGTCGAGGCGATCCGCACAAGTAGAACATGGTCGAGACCAACCCGGTTCAATGAATTGTCCAAGGCCAGCACCCCTTGAATCTCGTGCGCTTGGATCATGGCGATGAGGACGTCTCCGATCGTCAGTACTGCCTCTCCTGTCCTGGCCGCCTGGCGAGAAAAAAAATCGGCAACGGCCAGGATACCGCCAAGATTATCGGAAGGATGCCCCCATTCTGCGGCCAGCCAGGTATCGTTAAAATCGAGCCAGCGCACCATCGAACCGATGTTGAATGCCGCCCGGACAGGATCGAGTTCGTAAGAGGTGCCAGGAACCCGGGAACCAACACCGGGCATGATGGCGCCCGTAACCACCGGCCCAAGCAGCTTGGTACAGGCCGGATAATTTAGAGCCAATAAGCCGCAACCCAGCGAGTCCATCAGACAAAGTCGCGCCGTCTCGATCGCCTCTTCACTGGTGATCCGATCGACCGCGAGTACATAATCAGCAATCTGTTGTAGAAGTCTGTCCGGTTCCGGACGCAGAGTGCTGGTGAGATCGTTAGAGGACATTCTTGGGAAGGAGTCAGGAGTTGCAGGAGTTCAGGAGTTACAGAATGAAACGAGGTCCTTTAGCTGAGAATCAAGCGATTCTATTTGTGTTCAACGGAAACAAATAGAAGGAGCTCGATTCTCGGTTAAGCGCCCGATCTAATTCTGCGACTCCTGAACTCCTGCAACTCCTGACTCCTTCCCCTCAACGTTTTTCGATTGGCGTATACGGCCTTGGGTCCGGTCCTACATAGTCCGCATTCGGGCGAATCAGTTTGTTGTTGGAACGCTGCTCTTTGATATGGGCCGACCAGCCGCTGACCCGAGCGAGCACGAAGATAGGAGTGAAAAGCGGAGTCGGGACACCCATGAAATGATAGGAGCAAGCGGAGAAAAAATCCGCATTGGCAAAAAGCTTCTTTTCTTCGCTCATGACTTTCTCCACCTCCTCCGAGACGGCAAAGAGATACCCATCCTGGTCCCAAGCCGTCGGTGCTAATCGCCGGGCCCATTCTTTGATCACCGCGTTGCGCGGGTCTGAATGACGATAAACAGCGTGGCCAAACCCCATGATTTTTTCTTTTCGAGCCAGCATTTCTTTGATCGCGCCCCGTGCTTCCGTCGGTGACTTGAACTTGGAAACAAGCTCCATCGCGGCCTCATTCGCTCCTCCATGCAGCGGTCCGCGCAGCGTCCCGATGGCCCCCGTGACACAGGAGTGGAAATCCGACAGCGTCGCGGCACAAACGCGAGCGGTAAAAGTGGAGGCATTGAATTCATGCTCCGCGTAGAGGATCAGCGAAACATCCATACAACGACGATGCTCAGAACTCGGCTTCGTCCCATGGAGCAGCGTCAAAAAATGGCCGGCCAGATTCTCCTCATCCGTATCCAATTCGATTCGTTCTCCTTCACCGCGACTGTAGCGATACCAGTAGCAGAGCATGGATGGCAGGGAAGCCAGGAGCCGTTCCGCGATCTGGTCCTGTTGCGAAAAATTCTTTTCCGGCTCGAGTACTCCAAGCATCGAGGTGCCGGTGCGCAAAACGTCCATCGGATGCGCGTTTTTAGGGATCTTTTCCAGTACCTCTTTCAGGGCAGGCGGAAGAAATCGGAATTTTTTAAGTCGTCTGTTGAACTCCCCAAGTTGCTGCCGATTCGGCAATTCGCCCTTGGAGGAGAAGAAAGGCGACTTCCTCGAAGGTGGCCTTCTCGGCAAGATCTTCGATGCTATAACCGCGATAGGTCAAGCCGACGCCAGCCTTACCGACAGTACAGATAGCGGTCGAACCGGCGGACTGCCCACGCAAACCGCCCACTGAACTGGGGGGAGTTGTTTCGGTCATAAGATCCTTCTCTTTTCGCTGGCAAACAGCTGATCCAATTTATCCTCGAAGGAATGGTAGTCCAAAACATCGTATAATTCGGCCCTGGTCTGCATCTGACCGATCAGGTCTTGCTGGGTACCCTGAGTTCGGATCGTCTCGTAGACCCGCGTAGCAATTCCGCTCATGGCTCGGAAGGCGCTCAGCGGATAAAGCACCAACCGAACTCCGACTCCCCGTAGTTCCGCCACCGTAAACAAGGGAGTCTGCCCGAACTCCGTCAGGTTGGCGAGAACGGGAACCGCGACTGTCCCTGTGAATGAGCGATAATCTTCCAAGGTGAAAAGAGCCTCGGCGAAGATCATGTCGGCACCCGCCTCGACATAAGCTCCGGCACGATCGACGGCGGCCGGCAAACCTTCGGAAGCGACGGCGTCCGTCCTCGCCATCACCACAAACTCATCGGTTAAACGTGCGTCTACCGCCGCCTTGATGCGATCAACCATTTCCGCCGTGGAAACGATCGCTTTGTTTGGGCGGTGACCACATCTCTTTGCTTGTTCCTGATCCTCCAAATGACAACCCGCTGCTCCGGCTCGCATCAACTCGCGGATAGTTCGACCGATATTGAATGCGCTCCCCCAGCCCGTATCTGCATCCACTAGCAGCGGTAGTGGACAGGCGGCGGTGATGCGCCGGGCATCTTCACACACATCATTCAAGGTCGTAATCCCGAGATCCGGCAATCCGAATGACGCATTGGCCACCCCGGCCCCGGAAAGATAAATCGCCTTGAACCCCGCTCGCTCGGCCAACCGAGCGCAATAGGCGTTAATGGTGCCCGCAACCTGAAGTGGAATTTCTGTCTCCACCGCTTTTCTCAAGTTTGATCCTGCAGACATGTTTTATGTCCTTTTTTCTTTTGAATCCAGCAGACCAAGGCGCCCGGCAATAGTCAATCTAACGCTACCGTGGTCGCATTCCTGAAGTTCCTCTCCTTCGCGGCTTTTCTGCGGACAGGTCCGGATATCGGTGAATCCAAGGCTTGTTGGGGAGCTAAAGTATGTTGCCAAACGTCCCGGAGGGACAACCCGATCGTAGCCTGGCACGAAGTGCCTGGGACAGCACCCCTCGAAAAAACCGTCCCGGAGGGTACGGTATGATCGGCGCATCTCATCCCAGAGGTATTTCTCGTCGTAATGTGCGCCGTGTGTCTTTAGGAGGGCTTAATACTCATTTTGAAAGGTTTGAGATTTCCTCATTCCTATCATCGAATCGGTGTGCACACCTGCACGGATCACACCGTACCCTACGGGACGGCCTGCTTTTGTAGGAAGGCTGGTTCCAGGCTTACTTCTCCGCAGTACTTCCGGCTTGGGACAGGTCGCACTGTCGAGGACCTGGATGTTTCGTTATCGAGCTTGATAGCTTGACAGGTGACCTGTCCCAAGATAAGCTCCCGGAGCAAGCCGAGGACGGCTGGCCTACGTAGGTAAGGCGTCCCGCCTTACTCCTCCGCAGCAACTTCCGGATTTGCGGACAGGTCCAATGACGAGGACTAGGATGATTCGCGATCGAGCTTGAAGTTTGACATGTGACCTGTCCCCAAGATCAACGACGCTCGAGCAAGCCGGGACGGCTGGCTACGTAAATAACGCTTGACCCCTTATCTTCTGCAGCAACTTCCGGATTGGGGACAGGTCCAATGTCGAGGACCTTCTGCTTTCGCTATCGACGTCTTGATACTCCGACATGTGACATTCCCTAAGATAAGCATCCGAGCTAGACGCGGATGGCGAGCCGGTTACCCTCAACTCCTCAACTCAGCGCCATTCGGACCTGTCCCCAATTATCTTCCGTCATGGACGACATTGGACCTGTCCGAGCACCCGGCCGTTGGCCGGCCCCGCCGCTTCTTTGTGTTCTTGGCGGCTTCTCTGCGATTTCTACTCCGCAACCACGGGGTCTGTCCCCAATACTTGCTGCTCCCTCTCCAATCGTCCTTGTTGTCCTTCGTCCTTCGATCTCGATTTTTGTTTGAGGGTTTGCGGTGGCTTGCCATCCGGGGCTTCCTCGGAAAATCAAAGGACGCCCACGACGACGATTGGGAGATCCGATTAAGAGGATCTTCCGGGAAGCCGTTTGGCCCATTCGTCGCAACAAATGGCCCAACGTTCGTGGTCCTTCCAGCGGCCGGCCACCTTAAGATAGCGCGGAGAAAAGCCTTCCAGGCGAAAGCCGAGGCGCGAGACGACAGCTATGGAACCGGCGTTTTCCGGCTGGATGTTCGCTTCAATCCGGTGAAGGCGCAAAGTTTCAAAGGCATGCGACAGCATGAGGTCGATCGCTTCTGTCATGTAGCCCTGCCGAGCGAATTTGGCGCCAATCCAGTAACCCAAATACGCGCTCTTCAGATTGCCAAGAAAGATTTGCGAGAGGCTACAAACCCCCATGATGCTGCGGTCCTCGTTCCGGCAAATCAATCCAGCACAGACCGAGGCACGTCGGGTGTACCGCAGGTAATGCGTATAAGCTTCCGGAGTCGCGGCCGGCGTCGCCCAAGGATGGAGAAAGCGCCTGCTGGCAATGACCAGACCGGTGAATTCTTCCAGGTCATTTTTGCGAGGGTGACGCAGAAAAATTCTCGCCCCGGCGACAAAAGGACTACGTGGACTCCTGGACATTTTGCCTCGCGCTTTTCCCGTTTCCTGAACCGACGCCCCAAGTGAGAAAATTGGACTATCATCTTGGACAAAATTTTAGCGGAAGACCCGGAACCGGGGAAGGCTCGGCTATTTTTTATCGTTAACCGATATAAATCAAACTTTACTTCAAGCTCTCTTCCGCAGTATCAAACTCCGCTGGAGTGAACGCCGGCAAAAAAAGAGCTTCCGCTCGCGTAACCAAGGCCGAGTACGAGGCCTTGGCAGCGTTCCGTTACAATCTCCGGCAATTCTTGAGCTTCAGCGAATCCGCAGCCGGGGCAGCAGGATTAACTCCTCGACAATACCAGGCGCTGCTGGCGATTAAAGGCTTTCCCGGTCGAGATTCGGTGACGATTGGAGAACTTGCGGAACAGCTACAAATCGCTCACCACAGTACCGTGGGACTAGTTGATCGTTTGGCCGCCCAAAAGCTAATTAGCCGGGCGGCCAGTACGGAAGACCGGCGTCAGGTGTACGTCACCCTAACGGTGCACGGAACGGAAGTACTCGACAGGCTGGCGATCGCTCACAGAGCCGAATTGCGGAGACTCAGCCCCCGCCTCTGTTCCATCGTTTTCGCGCTTAACCATCAAAGCTAGCCGAAGCGAACTTTCAGGATTGACGCGTCGTCCTCGAATTGATCTGAGCCGTGCATCCGGCTCACCTCAATCAATACTCTCTCAAGATCCGCGGAGCCGGAATAGTGAAGGTCGACCAGGATTTGACCGAAACCTTCGAGCCCGATCATCGGGCCTTCTGGAGTCGTCAACTCATAGAGACCATCACTGAAGACGAACAGTTCGGCATCCTGAGCCACGATGGCGCTCCCGCCCTCGAAAGTTTCAGCCGCGGTAGCCCCGATCCAGAGGCCTTTGCCTTTCAACCAGGTCACTTCAGGATCACCCTGTAGTTTTGGTGAAATCAGGAGCGCCGGCGGATGTCCGGCGGAGGCAAATCGAATGATCCCGCTGACCCGGTCGAAAACGCCATACCAAAGTGAAAAGACTTTGTCCCCGTGCTCGTCCATTTGAAAAGAGCGATTCAAAGCCGCCAAGACGGAAACGGGATCGAGCGGATCGCCATCTTTGAGGGCCCGTTGACGGAGCAAATGCAGGATTGAGGTCGCCAACAAAGCGGATCCGACACCGTGCCCCACCACATCGAGAAGAAAGATCACCATGTGATCTTCGTTCAACCAAAAAAAATCAAGAGCATCCCCGCCGAGCGTCGAGCTGGGCAGATAGCGCCAGTCGGTGCGAACCGAATCGAACAGGTTAACCGGCAGTTGTGAGCGAACGTAGCTCGCCGCATCCGCGAGTTGCGCGCTGATCATTTTCTGACTGAGCTGGAGCGCTTGCAGCGTGTCGAGACGTTGCCGGCCCTCGAGCAGCATGGAAACCAGATCTGAGAGCGCCACGCAGAAATTTCGTTCGTAAATCGACCAAACTCGACTCGAATCGCTCACTGCAATCAAGAGAAACCCAGCCGGTTTTCCCCCGAGCCAGACCGCGGCGAGCAACCCTTTTGCGCCCTCCGGCAAAAGCTTCGCGCTGATCACTTCGGAAATAGACCGAGTCGCTATGCCCGCCAAGAGAGTCTTCCCGGGGTCAATATTCTCTTGAGCAGAGCCTTCGTGGGGAAGGGCGACCACCCGATTTTGTCTTTGTTTCAGTAAACCCGGTAACGAGCGAGACGCCAAGCTTGCTCCTTTTCCGGCTGGCAAGTTGGCATTGCCAGTTTGGACACTTCGGAGGCAAAGAAAACGGCCTTCCTCTTCGTTTTCCAATCTCCAAAGCTCTGCTGATTCAACGCCCAGCGTCCGACAAAGTAAGTCGAGGACAATTTCCGCGCCCTCTTCAACATCGGACCGCTGAAAATCGGCTGAATGGACGATCGAAGCCAACGCTTCAGCCTGACGAGACTGTTGCTCATACAAGGTAGCTTGATGCTCCTCAAGCTCCTTCCGCTGGGAGATGTCCCGGGATATTACCACCAACAGTTGCTCCCGATCCTCGCTAGCCGGCAATACCCATCCCTGGGACTCGAGGTAAACGTAATGTCCCGATCGATGCCGGAGCCGGTATTCGATTCGGCGACCGCTGCCGGTCAGCAGCGATTCTCGGAGCGCCCCCTGTACTTTAGGCAAATCATCCGGATGAACCTCAATCAGCGAGTTGCTCCCGGCCAAACTCTCCATGGAGTACCCGAGCACCCTGGCGTAGGCGGCATTATTCCAAATTCGCCGGCCCTGCGAATCGATGACTGCGATCAGGTCGTCGATGTTGTCGACGATCAATTCCAGCATTCGCAGATCTCGACCAAGGGTTGGTTTTTCGTCGTTTTCCACTGAGTCGCGGTTAGTAGTTAGGTTGTTGCTGGACTCTTGTAGCTCATTTAGGTCCATGCGCTCAATTGTTAATGGCAGACATCTGAATGAAGTCTCTGCGGAGCGAAAGATTTTTCTTACTTCAAATCCGTTCGCGGGTATGATCGTGAAATCTCTATGAAACCTCAGTTTGGCGTCTGCAAAAATAAAGTCGGCTGCAGCTTTGCGTATACTGGTGAGAAAATTCCCGTCCCGGCCGATTCGAAATGCCCTGAATGCGGTCAACCACTGGTCGTGGAGGCTTCGAAGCAGGGCGGCGCCAAAATGCTCATCGTCCTTGCTATCGTGGTGCTATTGCTGTTGATCGGCGGCGCAGCGGCATTGTTCGCGTTCAAGGACCAGATTCTTCATTTGGCGTTTAATAAACCGGAGGCCAGTCAGGTGGTAAGCGATGGTCATCAAGCAGATGACAAAGTCGTACCCGCTCCATCGCCGGAAAATCAAGATACCTCTGCCACGCCAGCCAATACCCCGAACCTCGCCCCAACTCCCGATTCATCGACTACCGAGGATAAAGTGGTGGTGGCACCCACGGAAACCCCCTTGCCGTTGCCGACTCCGACCGTGGGACAAGAAAAAAGGAAGGCCACTGGACAATCGACTCCCAATCCCAGCGTCCAGACCGAGAATCCCGGCCCGATTCAAACCCCACCGCGCGCAGATTCTGACAGTTCTACCGGGATCCCCGGTGGCGAGATCCAACCTCCAGCGACACTGACTAAATCCGAAGTGGATGCCACTCGTGAGGATGTTCTAAAGAGAATCAATGCCATGCCCAGATTCAGCGCGGACGAAAAAAAGCGGTTGGGCGAAAAGATGGAGACAGCGCGTTCGATGGACAGGTTGCTGGTGATGCATTTCGAAACGGGGCAAGCGGCGTTGAATCGCGGCGAAGCCGACGATTTGACGAAACATTTCAAATCAAAAGAATTTGAGGATAAATTAAGCGATCCCACCGTGGTGTTTGTCGTCGCCGGGTATGCGGATGCCGCGGGCGATCCAAAAACGAACTTACAGATCTCTCAGCAGCGAGCGGACAATGTCACCAAGATGCTGAAGGATAAAACCAACCTCTTGAATGTGATTCACAGCGTTGGAATGGGTAGCACCGCTCTCTTGGACGGTAAAAGACCCGATCAAAATCGAGCAGTCGAAATCTGGGCGGTAGCACCGTGAGGCAAGTGAGGAGACAGAAAACAGGAGCCAGGAGTCGCAGAATTTAAACCCTGTGCACGACAACTCTAAAGTAAAAGCTTGTCAATCTACGACTTAGCCAGAACCTGACTCCTGACTACCGTTTTCGGCCAAAAAGGCGGCCAAAAAAGCTCTCCTTTGGCTGGTTGATCAACGAGCCGGAATCCGAATACGTATCCGCTGAATTCGACCTGGTGCTCGACGTATTGCAGCATCTTCCTCTCACCGGCGCGAAGGGCTACTCCATCCATGATAAAGGGATGTTGGACGTTCTTCGGGGTGAAAACAAACCAACGCCCCTCGAGTTGGCCAATGAGTAAATGGCGCGGAGCCAGATTTGTAATCTGGCTGAAATAAGGCTGGGCCACCCCTCCGATCGTCCCGATGACATCACCGTCTTTGCACGGATAGCTGGTCCCCTCTGCCCGAACCTCTAACGAGGCCGGGTATTTTGGTTCGCGCCGTGCGACCACCGGCTTGAGTAGCGGACGGTGGTACCCGAGGAGGGGGTGATAGGGGCGGCCTGATTGGCCGTTGGAAGCGGGGGCGGGGTTTGCCGCGGCGATCGCGGTGGCGCCGGCTTTGGCATCGCCGTGGCCGCTGGCGCTTCGGTAGGTTCCGCGGTTACGGGTGGTATAGAAAGGGGGGCGACAGTAGGAGTTTCGGCCGGACCCGGAACCAACGACGGCGCCACTGGGATAACCGGGAGCCTGACAGAGGGTGTCTCGACGACGGGCAAGGGCGGCGGAATTTGATTGGGTGGCTCAACTCGGGTTCGCTCAATTCTTGGCGAAGACGGCACAACGGCCGGTACCGATTCCGGCCGCGCTGCCTCAGTTTTTTGCGGTGTCGGCGGCCTGGAAGCAGGTTCGACGTTGGGGATCACCAATTCCGTCGGACTCTCCTCCTCTTTTTTTGTGGGCGCCGGCGAAAGCAGTGAATTCCGGGCGGCGTCCTCCGGTGCAATAACTTCGGTCGCACCCTTCAAAGCGGCGATCGCCGCAGGGACGGATGGAAAGATCTTGAACAGCAGATTGAAATGGGAAATCTCAAAGACTTGGCGGACGACTTGGCTCGGGGCCGCTAAAGCCAGAGAGGCATTGCGATGGGCCACGCGTTTTGCCGTCGAGAGCATTACGCGAAGGCCGGCGCTGCTTAACAATTCCACCTCCGACAATTCGATAATGTAGCAGTCCCCCGCCTCCTGAATCATCGCGTTAATGTGATGCTCAAAATCGAGAGCCGATTCAAAATCAATGCGGCCGCTGACCCGCAAGATTTTGCACCCGCCCAAGGTTTCAGTTTTCGCGATCATTCCAAGCCTTCTTCATTTTTTTCCTCAACCTCAAACAATTCCACGGTTGTACCCATTCGTAATGCGTTTCATCCATCATTTTCAGAACCAGGTACAATCCGAGACCACCCTCTGAGCGATCCGATAACCCTTGGCCGAGCAAAACTGGTTTGGGCTGCACCAGCGGATTAAAGCGACGGCCGTTATCTTTCAATTCAATCTCCAGCCACTCGTCATCAAACTCGATCTTTAAATGGGACCGCTGGTCGGGTTCAACGCTGAAGCCGTATTTCAGAAGATTCGACACCAGTTCATCGGTAACCAGCAGGACCGTAGCACGAACTTCCAAGCCTTTCAGCTCAGCAGAAAGGGTTGAATCCAGCTCCTGCTGTAAACATTGCAGAGCCGTCGGCTGATTCCGAATTTCGTAGGAAAATGAGTGACGCATCGAACCGCCTCTCTCGCCAATCTCGGCGAATTCCTGTCCTTAACCCACGAGCGCGGATGGAACAATACTCCAACATTCGATCTGAAAATAAACTGAAATTACGCCGACCGGCCTGGAATGCGTCGTCAATTGTCAGCTCGACATAACACCCCGGCTGCGCGCCTGGCCGAGCGGGCAAAAAGAATGGCCAGCGCTTAAGATATTCCAGCAAATGCCGATCAAACCTCTCTAGGGGCGTGATGAATTTTTCAGGGCGAGAGGATCTCCGTCGAAGATGCGCCTCTAAAAACCGGACCAATATAACATTTTTTTATGACGAAGGCGCTTCAACCAGGCTCGAACGTTTCGCCGATCACACCTCGTTTGACTCAGTTTCGCTCGATAAGCGCGACCAAAATACTCATTTTGGCGCTATTTTTCGCCGTTTCCGCGCTGAGCATTGTGTTCCTTCTTTTGCAGTGAGTCTGTTTTGTGCCCGAAGGGTCTACGGAATGTATTTTGTCCCAGAGGGACAGCATGATCGTAGCCTGGTCACGAAGTGCCTGGGACGACGCCATCCCAAAAGAGCCGTCCCGTAGGGTACGGTATGATCGTGCCGGTGTGCGCACCGATTCCCATGCGGTATCGGTAAGCAGAATAGAAATGATCCCATAGCATTGCGGTCTGATCATGTTCTTTGTTACCCTGCGTACGAGATCGGCCGTTGCGAAGGCCGTGCAATTGGTAGAAGAAGGATCTCGCTTGTATCCATCAGGCGCGGTCATTACTCTGACTACAGCTTCCGATCATCTGCACTGATCTCTCGAAGGGTACTTCGAACGGGCGCACTTCGACGAGAACGTCAGATACTGTCCCTACCCTACGGGACGGTTCCTTCGAGGGTCGCTTTCCCAGGCACTTCGTGCCTGGCTACGATCAGCCTGTCCCTCCGGGACGAAAGCCATTCGCCTCGAAGGGCCTCCTTAAGTGGCGGTGATGGGTCTCAACCGTGCCATCGTCCACCAAGAGCGACGTGCCCTGACCGGGACGGCATCTCTCCTCAGGGAATTTTATCCCAGGGTTCACGCTCTGGGCTGAATTCTGTCCCCTGCGGGGCAGGCCCTCGTCCTATACCTAAGGACCCGCAAGCAGGCAGTCCTCAGATCGCTTACTGTACCGCTTCAACTAGAGGCTGAACATTCCTCACCTTCGCGCCCCGGCCGATAAACAGCACCCCGAAAGCAGCGGCAATACAAGCCGCACCAGAAAGAAAAAACGCGAGATCGTAACTCCCGTCGATGCTCCGGATGAACCCGGCCAGATAAGCGATGGTAGCAGCGCCGACTTGGTGCGCGGCAACCACCCAACCGAACATGAGGCCCACGTTACGAGTTCCGAAGATCCTGGCAGTCAGAGCAACGGTCGGCGGCACCGTGGCAATCCAATCAAGACCATAGAAGACGGCGAAAATCGATAGCCGGTGAGTTGTCGGGTCAAAGGCTTGCGGCAAGAAGAGCAGAGAAAGCCCGCGCAGTCCATAATAGGTAAAAAGCAGCCAACGATTGCTGTATCGGTCGGACAACCAACCAGAGGCCGTAGTTCCGACCAAATCAAATATTCCCATCATCGCGAGGAGACCGGCCGCATGCACCTCCGGCATCCCGTGATCCATGCAAGCTGGGATGAGATGCGTCCCGATCAGACCATTCGTGCTGGCACCGCAAATGAAAAAGCTGCCAGACAAAAGCCAAAAATCGACAGACCGCACGCCACGGCGCAAGGCATTAATCGCCTCCCGGATGGGGTCCTTGGCATTGAAGCCTTCCGGAGCGGTTCGGTCGTCCTCTCCGCCGAAGGGCCTCAGACCGATTTCGGATGGGTCGCTTCGCATCCCGAGAAAGACGATGATCAACGCCAATAACAAAGCGGCCACCACCACCCATACGGCGATCCTCCAGCCACTTTGTTCGACAAAGTGAGCCAGAATCGGGAGAAAGAGCAATTGACCGGTGGCGGTACTGGCAGTCAGGACACCGATCAACAAACCCTGCTGCTTCCGAAACCAGCGATGAACCACCGTGGCGCCCAAGACAATCGCCGTCATGCCGGTCCCGGTGCCGACGAGAACCCCCCAAAGCAATACCAATTGCCACGAGGAGCGAATGAAGGTGGTAAGGCCAACCGCGACCGAGAGAAGCGCCAGGGAGAAGATCATGACATTACGCGCCCCGTATCGATTCAATACCCCGGCGGCGAACGGGCCAATCAATCCGTAGAGGAGGAGGTTGATCGAGATGGACAAAGAAATCGTTGCTCGGGACCAGCCAAATTCCTGCTCCAGCGGGACGATCAAAATGCTGGGCGTGGCTCTCACTGCCGCCGTCACGATCAGGGCAATGAACGTAATGCCCGCGACAATCCAAGCGTAATGCAGCTTAAATAAGATTGGCTTTCTCAATTAGCTAGGACCCTCCATGGTTCGAATTTGAGCGGCGCGGTGTCATTCTAGAGTTGAGGACCACTCAGCGCGCCTGTCCCTCAGTCAATTTTTTGGTCATCTTGTCGTCGAGACCGAGATTGGCCCGCACCCCGGCCGACAATCGCTGGAGAATGCCGAGATCGTTGCGGATCCTGGCCTGGACAAGGGAGCCGACCAAAAAGGCATATAGCTCGACGTGCCTTCATGCTGGCATCAGAGAATGGAATCTCGCCGCTGGTTTGCGCTTCCTCCAAGGCATGCTCGAAATAAAGGCAGTAACGATCCATCAACTCCCGCGCCTTGGCACTGACGAGGCTGTCGTGTTTGATCACTTCCGCTCCCAGCGTCACCAACGGGCAGCCCATCACCTGGCCACCCTCCTTGCTGCGCTGAAGTTGGCGGTCATAGACGCTATCAAAAAAGTTAACGATCCGTTGGATCGGCAAAACATCTGGCTCGCTGAAAATGCGCTCCATTTCGGGCTGAATGGTCGCCCAGTAGGCGTCCAGCGCGGCCGCTGCGACATCCGCTTTCGACCGAAAAAAGTGATAAAAGCTCCCTTTCTGGATTTTGGCTTGCTCGCAGATCCCGTCGATGGTGACTGACCCATAGCCGCGCAGCCACATTAACTCCAAGGTAGCTTGAAGAACTCGGGCCCGGGTGATATCTCCACGCGTCACGGCAGAGACCGTACTTGACGATTTAGTCAAGTCAACCGGAAGTCGGTTGTGAGAAGGCAAGAGCGGGAGAATGAAGCACCCTGGTCACGGGACGCTGGAAGCAGAAGAAGTAAGGCGGGACGCCTTACGTACGTAAGCCCAAACTTTGGATCATAAAGTTTGATCGAATTGGCAGAAAGTTCGTCCAATATTCTTGTTATGAAGAAGCTTTTTGTCCTCCTGCTGGTCATCGCGGGATTGGCTTTTGTCACTGCACCGCCGGCGCAGGCCGGTGTTCACTTTGTGTTCGGTTTGCCAGTTCCGGTCCCATTTTTTTACGGGCCTTCTTATTATGGACCTGGGCCGTACTACGGCGCCCCGTACGGATACGGATATGGTTACGGATACTATGGACATGGACCGTACTGGCGCCGCGGGTACTACCGAGGATACCACGGGTATTATGGTCGAAGGTATTACGCAGACCGGTACAATGGTCGCTGGTATCGTTGATTCCTAGTCCGTTGGCCGGACAGCTGAATGCGTTCTTCGAGGGTCCCGATCGTTCGCGGGCCCTCGTAGCGTTGTTTGGCATTGCTCCCTTCAGGGACGCCGTTAATTTGCAAGGGTGAGGGCGCATTGTGAAACCGGAGTTTGACCCCAGCGGAGAGGCACCAGGCGGAGCTCAATTCAATACCACCCGGTGGACCTTGGTCATGGTCTCCGCGCAGAGCCAGGCGACGGGTGGAAAGGCCGCTTTGGCTGAGCTGTGCCGAATATACTGGTATCCGCTTTATTCATTTGTCCGTCGGCGCGGGTATTCTCCACACGATGCGCAGGATCACACCCAAGGGTTTTTTTTGCATCTACTGGAACATCGAGCTTTAACTCAGGTCGACCGGCTTAAAGGAAAGTTTCGTTCGTTTCTGCTGGCTTCCTTTCAGAACTACCTTTCCAACGAAGCGCAGAAAGCCCGGAGCCTTAAACGAGGGAAAGAATATGAATTCGTCTCGCTGGATTGGGAGAGCGCTGAGAGCCGGTATCGACTAGAACCAGCGGATTATTTGACCGCTGAGAAAATCTTCGATGCCCGCTGGGCGATGACTCTGCTCAACCAGGTAATGCTCCAGTTGGAGAGCGCGTACGATGCCGAAGGAAAAAGCGCCACCTTCAAAACATTGGAAATTTTCCTGCGTTTCGGTGATCCTCGACCCACGCCCTCTTACGAAGAACTCGCTGAAAAACTTGGCGTCAGTGTGGGCGGTGTAAAGACCCTAGTGCACCGCCTACGCAAACGGTATTCACTTCTTTTGCGCGAGGAGGTCGCGCGAACTGTCTCGGACCCCGCGGAAATCGACAACGAAATTCACTCTCTTTGCAATGCATTAATCGCAGCCGAAGGCCGGATGAATCCGTAAGAGAGTTTTGTCAAAAGAGAGTTGTCAGTGTCAGTTGTCGGTTGTCAGTGAAGAGAGCCTTGGAGCTCGGCGCAACCTTTCGGCAGAATAAGCCGCAAGACCGAGAGTGTTTCCACAGCGCTCAAGCTTCAGGTGCCGGAAAAGAGTTGCCGGTGTCAGTTGTCGGTTGTCAGTGAAGAGAGCCTTGGAGCTCGGCGCAAGCTTTCGGCAGAATAAGCCGCAAAACCAGAGTGTTGCCAGTGTCAGTTGTCGGTTGTCACTGAAGAGAGCACAAGAGCTTAGCGGGAGATTCGAGCATCGACTGGTGAGCCTCGGACTCTAACAGTGACTCCGCTCGAAGCTCTTCACTGACAACCGACAACTGACACCGGCAACTCTCTTCCGACACTGACAACTTTCGTCCTAAACAGCCGCCCTCTCTGGCTGGTTCAACTGACGCAGGATCCGCATTGCGGCCCGGATTTCGCGCCGGAGCGCTGGTAGCATTTCACTGGGAGATTCTGTTAGCTCCCGCTTTTTGTCATTCCACTGCTTCTCGATGGCCTGCAAACGATGCTGGGCAGCCGCGACGTTAGCAGAAACCGAATTCGTGAGCGAGGTGGCGGTCAGGATGGTTTCCAACCGGCGTTGCGCCTCAGCCAATTCCGCCAGAATGATCTTCTCTTCCGGCACGCGACGAAGCTTTCTGACGAGACCGACTTTAGAGAGAGTCCAGATCAACCATTTTGACGGATCGATCTGCCAAGGTTTCACTCCGTTTCGGTAGTCATACTGAAATTCGTGGTGATAATTGTGATAACCTTCGCCCAGGGTCACAATCGCCATCAGCCAGGAATCGCGGGCGCTGCACTTCGAGGAGTAGGGTCGCGAGCCGAGATAGTGACACAGTGAGTTGATGCAGAAGGTGCAGTGCTGAAGAATGACGATGCGAGCAACTCCAGCGATAAGAAAAGCACCGAGGGCGGAAACCCATCCACCCCAGATGAATCCGATGGTGGTAGGGACCACAAAGGAGACGAACGCAGCGATCAAGTGAATGTAACGATTCTGCCAGACGATGAGAGGATCCTTCTTCAGATCGGCCACGTTGTCGAAGGGCGGGTCTGGATTGAGTTTAAATAATAGCCAACCGATATGGGCGTGGAACAATCCCTTGGAAATGCAATACGGATCGTCATCATGGTCCACATGTTTATGGTGGCTACGGTGTTCGCAAGACCAGAGAAGCACGGAGTTTTCGAAGGCCGCCGCGCCAAAGATCAAAGTCGCGAGACGCACTATCCAATGAGCCTCAAAGGTCCGGTGTGAGAAGAGTCGATGATAGCCGACCGTGATAGAAAATCCGCAGGCGAAAAACATCACCAAAAACAGCACGATTTGGAAGGTATCCAGACCGAAGAACCAGAGGTAAGCCGGAACAGCAGTCAGGGCCAAAAACAAAGTGCCAATAAGAAAAGAACTGATTAGCCAATTAACTTTCTCAAACGGGATCCGTGAAAACATGCGGTTATTTCTTGGTCGCTAAATGTCGAAGGATGAGGTTTGGCGGGCGCGCTGATGAGCCCCTTTCGTTCTGAAAGTTATCAGTGCTATACCAGATCCGCGCAAAGCAGTTCAACCCAAACGATAAACTATTCGTGCTTTGCTCAAATCATAAGGCGACATCTCGAGTTTAACCCGGTCTCCCAGGTTCAGCCGGATAAAGCGCTTTCGCATCTTGCCCGAAATGTGGGCGAGGACAACCTGGCCATTGGGCAGCTCAACACGAAACATGGTTCCAGGAAGAATGGAGACGATTTTACCCTCTACTGAGATGGCCGGTTCATTGGACATAGCAAATAGAATCTCGTCTGCAACTGTGTCTTGGAGGGGCGTGGCGCCGAGTCACGGCATTCCCTCCCCGCAGACTTGGCACCGAGAGGGACGCTGCGAGATAGTTCCCAGCGTCCCGGCAGCGTCGTTAACGACGTGACTGCGAAACAGGTCGCCGGGGACGGTCCTCTTTCGGACGCGCTTCGTTCACCGTAATGGTCCGACCTCCGAACTGTTTACCATGCAAGGTAGCAATGGCGGCCCGACCTTCTGCATCATTTCCCATGGTCACAAACGCGAAGCCGCGCGAACGACCGGTCTCTCGGTCGTTGATGACGCGTGACTCTCTGACCGTGCCAAATTGTTCGAAGATATCCTGAAGATCAGCTTCAGACGTCTCGAACGACAAGTTTCCAACATAAAGCTTCATAGCTTGATTAAGTAATTAGTGATTTTGCGAGCTCCAGAGCCGTTCCCGAAGACCGGATTTCAAATCACCATCGAGAAAACCTCACCTGACGATCTACCGCGCTTTGAACTAGAGCAAACAGGCTGTTAAAATGCTATCTCACGTCGATAAATCAAGCGAAAGTCTCGTTTTAGGATAAAGGCTTTTTTCAAGATACAGGCCTTTTATAGCCTCCGGAATGGTCGGTTCCCGGTTTTCGAATGACCCAAGCCTTGCATCCATCCTCGTCAACGTAGGCCGGTTCGCCCAGAGCATCGGGATTCTTGACTTTGCCCGGGGTGTTGGACAGCAAAATGATCCGGAGCCCGGGATCGACCAATTGCACATGTTCGGCCGTTTTCAGAGCCACGGCATGGGCCCTGGTTTGTGGACTCAGTTTTTGCGCTCGAATCTCCTCGAGGACGTTTTCCGGCAACTCAGTCAGGACCACGAAACGTGCGGCCCTGTAGCCGAGCCCAGTGGAAAATTCGACCCGCATAAAATTTTGCATCCAACAAAATAGCCTACTCTTGTCGTGCGGTTAGGTGCAAGGTATCAAAACAGATTGCGGTGAGGATCCGTCACGATGAAAAACGACAACCCGGTTCAAGTTGCGATTCTCGACGATTATCAAGGCGTAGCGCTTCAATCAGCGGATTGGTCACTGTTGGAGGGGCAAGCCAACATTACGGTTTTTCGAGACCATCTCTCCGATTCAACCGCTCTGGTTGAGCGGCTGAAACCCTTCGACGTGCTGTGTGTGATGCGTGAACGAACTCCCCTGACCCGGGCGATCTTTGAGCAGTTACCGAATTTGAAGCTGATTGCCTCGACAGGAATGCGAAATGCCTCGATCGATCTGGCTGCTGCCAAAGACCGTGGAATCACGGTGTGTCATACCGGATACTCTGCGCACGGGGCAATTGAACTTACTTGGGCACTCATCCTGGCCATGCTCCGCCACATTCCGGCGGAATTTGCGTCGGTGCAGAGAGGCGAATGGCAAATCTCGATTGGCGGCGATCTGGATGGGAAAACGATGGGCCTGGTGGGCCTCGGCAGCATCGGCGCAAAAATCGCCAAGATCGCTCACGCTTTCGGGATGAATGTTTTAGCGTGGAGTCAAAATTTGACTCGCGAAGTCGCCGAGGAACATGGAGCGCTTTTGGTCAGCAAAGAAGAATTATTCAGCGCCTCAGACATTGTGTCTATTCATCTGGTGCTGAGCCCGCGCACGAAAGGGATTGTCGGCCAAACGGAGATTGGCTTAATGAAGCCGACAGCCTATCTCGTCAATACCTCGCGCGGGCCGCTGGTCGACGAAAACGCCTTGGTAGAAGCGTTGAAGACGCCGTCGATTGCGGGCGCCGCGCTCGACGTTTATGACATCGAACCACTTCCGGTTTCGCATCCGTTCCGTTCCTTGGATCGACTGCTGGTGACGCCGCACATCGGTTTCGTCACCAACGAGACCTACAAGATCTTCTATGGTGACACCGTGACGAACATCGCGGCTTGGCTCGCTGGCAGACTATTGGCGTAACAGGCTCCGAAAAACGGAAGCGGGATTGCTTCTGGTGGATCTATCAGTTGTAGGCCTGAATTTTCCAGATATCATTACCTATACCGACCCCCGCCCCGATCCGGGAAACCCTAAGTTTTTCTCCGGAAGAATTGGTTAAATTCCCGGACTAGTAAGTTGACCGATTCGCGTTTGCCAGGACTGAACTGCCGTCCAAACAACGCGGTCACAGCAGCAAGCAGAGGAGGAACAAGATGAGGAAAAAGAAAGAGTTCCGACACCCATCGGACGCGTGGCCAGCGTCCTCTTCCCGGTGAGACAATGAGCGAGCACGTTGAAGAGCGGTCGTTCGCTCATCAAAAATTGGCGCTGGGCCAGCGCGAGACATTGTTCACCACCTTGCGCCGGTTCGCCCAGCCACGAGCGCCCACAGAGCGATGTGAACTATGCAGCGTCGGCCTGGCCGCTGAACACCGCCATATGCTTGAGATGTCGAACGGCCGGATCGTCTGCGCCTGCGACTCCTGCGCCTTGCGTTTTCAAACGGTGCTGGATGGTCGTTTTAAGTTGATCCCTAGAGATGTCCATTCCTTGCCAGGGTTTAACTTAACGGATCTGGAATGGGAAAGCCTGGCTCTCCCGATCGATCTCGCCTTCTTTTTTCAAAGCACTTCGCAAAACAAAACCAAAGCGATGTATCCCAGTCCAGCTGGGGCAACGGAGTCACTTTTGCCGCTGAAAGCATGGGGATCATTGGTAGCGGGCAATCCTGTCCTGACGCAGATGGAACCGGATGTCGAGGCGCTCCTGGTAAATCGGGTCGAGACAAAACGCGAATATTACCTCGCCCCAATCGATGTCTGCTTCGAGTTGATCGGGCTGATCCGCGTGCATTGGCGTGGCTTGGCCGGCGGCGAGATGGTCTGGACGGAAATCGACAAATTTTTTTCGCGTCTGCAGATAGCATCACGCCCCAGATAAGAAGCTCGATGGGAACCAACTGATGCCTGACCTCAATTTCACCGTCACGGGAGTCGAACCTGCCGCACGCGGACTGGTCCCCCTCCTGCATTTTCACCTCGAGGTGACCAATTCTCCGGAAACGGAATTGATTCAGTCGGTGATTCTGCAAGCGCAAATTCAAATTCAGTCGGGTCATCGTCCGTACGACGCCGAAGAAAGGGAAAGATTGGTCGATCTTTTCGGAACGCCGGACCGGTGGGGACAAACTCTTCGCAATCGTCTTTGGGCCCACGCGAACACGACAGTCCGACCTTTTGCGCGGACCACCGAAACGGTTCTGCCGATTCAATGCACCTATGACCTCAACGTCACGGCGACCAAATTTTTTTACGCCTTGAAAGAAGGCCATATTCCGTTGCTCTTCCTATTCAGCGGAACAATTTTTTACGCCGGCCCGGACGGACGACTGCAAGTGCAGCAGATCTCCTGGGAAAAGGAATGTACTTACCTGATGCCAGTGCAGGTCTGGCAGGAGTTGATGGAGCATCACTATCCCAACAGCGCCTGGTTCCCGCTCCACCGGCAGGTCTTCGAAAGGTTGTACGCTTACAAACGTCTTCAGGGATTGCCCACCTGGGAGCAGACCATTGAACGACTGCTAGCAGAGTATGAATCTGTCGACGGTCGATAAGATTGCCAATGCCGTATTATACGAGGGATATATCCTTTATCCTTATCGAGCCTCTTCACGCAAGAATCGGCAGCGCTTTACTTTTGGCCGAGTCTATCCGCGGGCTTACGGGATAGCGCAGAACGGAGCGGAGCCTTCCGCCATGAAAACGGAATGCTTGGTCCGAAGCCAAGGCGAGAGGCCAACCTTGGCCGTCCGGGTGCGCTTTCTCCATCCGATGGCGCGGGCCATTGGATTACTGGCGGCGCCGGTGCCGGAATTACCTGCCGAGATCGAGCCGGGTACGTTTTCGTTTGTTCCCGAACTACGCCTTGGGGACAAGCTTTATCAGGCTTGGCAAGAAGCAGTTGAACGTGAAGTCCGGTCCTCACCTCAACCGCTGGAGAGTTTGGCCGACCGATCATTTTCGCAGCCGATTCAATTTCCCAGCTCCCTAACCTTCGATCCAATTCGTGATCTGCAAGGCCAGGTGATCGGGGCGATCGTCAGGAGGCAGCAGAGCGTTCAAGGAATGATCGATATCGCGGCCCAACCAATCGAAAAAGACGTCTTCAAAATTAGCGTTACAGGTCGAAAACCTCACCTCCCTGGCAGAACCCGAACTGGATCAACAAGAAGAGGTTCTAATGCGAACCTATGCTTCTACCCATACCATTCTTGAAGTGGCGAGTGGCGAGTTTCTTTCCCTGATGGACCCTCCTGAAGAATACGCGGAAGCAGCTTCGGCCTGCTCTAATGTTGGCACTTGGCCGGTATTAGTGGGCGAGAAAGAAAAGGGCGAGACAGGCACGATGCTCTCCTCACCCATCATTCTCTATGACTATCCCGAGATCGCACCGGAAAGCCCCGGAGAATTTTTCGATGGGACGGAGATCGACGAGATTTTGGCATTGCGGGTCCTGACCATGACGGACGAGGAAAAGTGGGAGATGAGCCAGATTGATGAGCAGGCCCGGCAGATTTTAAATCGCACAGAAGCGTTGCCAGAAGAAGATTTCTGGAAAATGCACGGCACGATTCGCGGGAATCCGTTGGCAAATGAAGATTTTTTTAATCCGAGTACCAAGCCGGAAAGCGTGACTGTGAATGGGACAGACCTGAAGGTGGGCCATCGGGTTAGAATCAGGCCGCAGGGCCGCGCCGATGTGATGGATCTTGCTCTGGAGGGACGCATCGCGTTGATCGAATCGATCGAACAGGACGCGGAAAACCGGGTCTATCTGGCCTTGGTCATGGAAGACGATCCCGGAAAAGATCTGGGGATGTTACGGCAGCCGGGGCATCGCTTTTTCTACGGCTCCCATGAAGTCGAACCAGTAACCGAGTAACGATGAGCAGACCAAGCAAGATCCTGGTGGCCGGCATCGGCAACATCTTTCTCGGTGACGATGCCTTCGGCAGCGAAGTGGCCCGGCGATTGATGCACCAAACATGGCCGGACGAAGTTCGGGTGACGGATTTCGGGATTCGAAGTTATGACTTGGCCTACGCCATGATGGACGGGTACGACGTCACGATATTTATCGATAGCACGTCGCGAAACCAACCACCCGGCACCGTGTACCTGATCGAACCTGATCTGACGGCGCTCGATCAGCTGGAGGAAAAGGGAACGGACGCCCACAGCATGAATCCGATCAGGGTTCTTCAGCTGCTGAAGACGTACGGAGGCTCGCCGGGAAAGTTGTATTTGATCGGGTGCGAACCCGGGACGTTGGAAGATGAAGACGGACAGATAGGGCTAAGCGAACCGGTGGAAGCAGCGGTTCCCCAAGCTATTGAATTGATCAAATCTTTGATCAACGATCTTTTACAGGAGGAGTCAAAAATAGAAACGAAAACTGCCTGAACCAGGCCGAAAGGAGGTGGACTGCATGCGTCTATCAAACACCCTCGGGCTGATTTTCCTGGCCCTAATTGCGCTGGTGCTTGCCACGAATATGCCCGGAATACAGCGATACCTACGGATCCGGAATATGTGAGGGCTACATCCGATCGATCCAGTCGGCCTTCAACGGTCGAACTATGAATGACGCTCCAGAGTTTTCCGGGCTGGAGCCTTCTATTTGATTTGGTGGTTTTCCGGAAAAAGGTTTTGTAATAATCATCTGTCCCGTTAGACTTACGGTTAACTTCTAACCCATCAGAGAAAGGAGGCTTTGCTGCCAATGGCAACAGTTGCTTCTCTTTTACATCGTGCCCCCGACGTCGAAGAAATACACGTCGTTTGGATGACGACCGGTCTTGGATGTGACGGTGATTCTGTTTCTATTACCGCCGCTTCTTTACCCAGTATCGAAGACCTGGTTATGGGCGCCATTCCCGGCTTGCCGAAAGTGCATGTTCACAATCCGGTCATTGCCTACGAAAACGGCGACGATTTCCTGAAATACTGGTACCAAGCCGCAGAAGGAAAATTAGACCCTTTCGTGCTGGTGATGGAAGGCTCGATCCCGAACGAAAAGATCAAGAAGGAAGGCTACTGGGCGGCTTTAGGTACCGATTCGAAAACCGGGCAACCGATCACTACTAACGAATGGATCGACAGGTTGGCACCAAAAGCCCTGGGGATCGTTTGTGCGGGCACCTGCGCGACTTACGGAGGGATTCATGCCATGGAAGGCAATCCGACCGGGGCAATGGGCCTCGCCGACTATCTCGGCTGGAACTGGCGCTCGAAAGCGGGTCTTCCGATCGTCAACGTCCCGGGTTGTCCGGTGCAACCCGATAACATGATGGAGACGCTTCTCTATTTGCTTTATCAGGTCGCCGGACTGGCCCCGATGATTCCGCTCGATGATCAGTTGCGGCCTACCTGGTTGTTCGGAAAGACGGTCCATGAAGGTTGCGATCGCGGCGGATATTACGAGCAGGGGAGTTTTGCCGAGGAATACGGCTCACCCGAGTGCCTGGTAAAACTGGGATGCTGGGGACCAGTGATCAACTGCAACGTCACCAAGCGTGGCTGGATGGATGGGATCGGCGGCTGCCCTAACGTGGGCGGGATTTGCATCGGCTGCACTATGCCGGGCTTCCCGGATAAATTCATGCCGTTCATGGATCCGCCGCCGGGCGCGGCTGTCTCCTCGACAGCTTCTGGCCTCTACGGTTTGGTCATCCGAAGTCTGCGCTCCATCACTCAGCACACGGCCAACAAGGAACCTCGATGGCGTCACCGGCGTTCCGAATTAACGACCGGATATCAACCCGCGCATTATGGCAATGGCTGAAGCCGCAAACTAGTCTGCGGGAATTAGCCTTTGTCCAGCGCGACCAACAAAACGCCTTAAAGATCGGATCATCCAAATGGAAACTGCGACCACCACCGCAACGGAAACGAGTCCCAAGGCCAGTAACATCGTAGAAATGTCCTGGGACCCAATCACCCGAATTGTCGGGAGTCTGGGAATCTTCACGAAAATTGATTTCGCCAACCGGAAGGTAGTCGAGTGCCACAGCACCTCCTCAATCTTTCGGGGTTACAGCATCTTCATGAAGAACAAGGATCCCCGCGACTCGCATTTTATCACTAGCCGAATTTGCGGGATCTGCGGTGATAACCATGCCACCTGCTCGGTGTATGCCCAGAATATGGCCTACGGGATCAAACCGCCCCCGATCGCAGAATGGATTGTTAACCTGGGCGAGGCCGCCGAGTACATGTTCGACCATAATATTTTCCAGGACAACCTGGTCGGGGTCGACTTCTGCGAGAAAATGGTCCGGGAGACCAATCCGGGCGTTTGGGAAAAAGCCGTGAAAACGGATGCGCCCCACGCTAAGGAACATGGATACCGCACGATCGCGGACATCATGAAATCGCTCAATCCTTTTGAAGGCGAGTTCTACCGCGAGACGTTGCAAGTAAGCCGGATGACTCGGGAGATGTTTTGCTTGATGGAGGGACGGCATGTCCACCCTTCGACGCTTTACCCGGGCGGGGTGGGAACGGTTCCGTCGGTTCAGTTGTTCACGGATTTCCTGGTTCGCCTGATGAAATACATCGAATTCATGAAGAAAGTGGTGCCGCTTCATGATGATCTCTTTGATTTCTTTTACGAGGCCTTACCGGGGTACGAGCAAGTCGGCCAAAGACGCATCCTGCTGGGTTGTTGGGGCTCCTTCCAGGATCCGGATGTCTGCGACTACAATTACAGGACGATGGACCAGTGGGGCAAGGCCATGTATGTCACCCCGGGCATCGTCGTCGATGGCCAGCTAGTAACGACTAACTTGGTCGATATTAACCTCGGGATCCGCATTCTGTTAGGATCGTCTTACTACGAAGACTGGGAGAACCAGGAAACGTTTGTTTCGACAGACCCGCTCGGCAACCCAGTGGACAAGCGCCATCCGTGGAATCAGACCACCATTCCAAAACCACAAAAGAGAAATTTCGGCGACAAGTACACTTGGGTGATGTCACCTCGTTGGTATGACAAGCGCACCGGCGACCATCTGGCGCTCGACACCGGGGGCGGTCCGATCGCCCGGCTTTGGGCCACCGCCCTGGCTGGTTTGGTGGATATCGGATATGTCAAATCGACCGGTAACAGCGTGAAGATCGTTCTGCCAAAAACGGCGATGAAACCCGAAGTCGAATTCGAGTGGAAAATACCGAAATGGAGCAACGCCATTGAGCGGGACCGGGCGCGAACCTATTTCCAAGCCTATGCGGCGGCGGCCGCGATGTATTTCACGGAACGGGCGATGGCAGAACTTCATTCCGGAAGAACCAAGACGTTTACTCCCTTCAAAGTGCCACAGGAAGCGATCGGTTGCGGTTTTCACGAAGCGGTCCGCGGGGTGCTCTCTCACCATCTGGTGATTCGCGGAGGCAAGATCGCCAATTACCATCCCTATCCGCCCACCCCTTGGAATGCGAATCCGCGGGATACCTACGGCACTCCCGGTCCCTACGAGGATGCGGTCCAGAACACCCCGATTTTTGAGGAAAACGGTCCGGACAAATTCAAGGGCATAGATATCATGCGGGCGGTGCGGAGCTTTGATCCTTGCCTGCCTTGCGGCGTGCATATGTACCTGGGAGACGGAAAGACGCTCAAACAGATGCACACCCCGACGGCCTTCGCGGGCCTGGCTAACGTGAAGAGCGAATAGCGAACGGCTACCATGATTCAAACAATTGAAGCCTCTCCGGACGAGATCTACGACATTGAGTTGGAGCACAGCCTGTTGGAGGCGAATGCCAAACTGGCCAAGGAAAACCGCTCTCTGCTCGACCGCCACGGTATCTCGGCGATCGATGTCATGGGGGCGATCGGATCGGGTAAAACCACTCTGATCGGCCGATTGGTAGGAAGGCTGAAAGACCGCTTCGGAGTAGCGGTTCTTAACGGCGATGCGACGACCAGTACCGACGCGGATCTGATCGCCAGCCAGAACGTGCCGGTGGTCCAGATTGCGACCGTCAATGGCTGTCATCTGGATGCCAACCTGGTTGGCAAGGCGTTACGCAAGATCGATCTCTCGAACCTGAAATTGATCCTGATTGAAAACATCGGCAACCTGATCTGTCCCGCCGAGTTTCCCCTCGGCTCGAAAGCGAGGGTGGTGGTGGTGAGCGTCACGGAGGGTCAGTACATGGTCAGGAAACATCCGCACATGTTTCTTGGCGCCGACCTAGTGGTGGTAAACAAAGTCGGACCTGGCCGCGGCGATGGAAGTTAGTGTCGAGGAACTAGCAGCCGACGTGCATAAACTAAAACCGGATCTCAAGGTCATCCCCACGAGTTGTAAGACAGGCGTTGGTCTGGACGAATTGACCGCAGCTCTGCTGGCCCGGTGACCCCTTTGACTGGGGATGCACGAGCTGTCGATAGCTTCGGCGGTGGTGGATAGCGTCCTCGAATATCTGGACGCCCATGAGGTGAAGAAAGTGATGATGGTGCGTCTGGCCGTCGGCGAGTTGAGTCACGTCGAAGCAGAACAACTGCGCTTCTGTTACATGGCGATCACGCAGGAAACCGCGATGGAGAATTCAACTCTGGAAATAGAAAGTGTCCCGGCAATCGTAGAATGCCCGCACTGTTCTTATCATGGGACGCCCCAAATATTGGGCCGACGCCATCTCTGCCGCGCCGATAGCGACTCTGGAGTGCCCCACTTGTGGAGGTGCCGTAGAACCGGTCGAAGGAAATGACTGCGCGATCAAAACTGTCCGCTTCGTAGCCTGAAAATGAACGTATCTCCGATGAGATCCTTTGTTGAGCGCCGATCAAGTGCCGGAAAAACATCGTCCCGCCGGGGCTCATGGCACGCAGGAACAAATGGAGGTCATGAATTCGCACGGCGCTCGAATCCAGCAACTGCTGGAGCAAATCGAATCGGTCCCTTCGCCGTCGACGCGCGAATTGATTCATGAATTCATGGAGGCGACGCTCGGGTTCTATGGCCAGGGCTTGGCCAGGATACTTCAAGTGGCCAATGAATCAGGACCCGACGGCCAAAAAGTCTTTCAGCGTCTGATTAAAGACAAGGTCGTTCGCGGCTTGCTGCTGATCCACGATCTACACCCTTCGAATCTGGAGACTCGTTTGCTCGAGGCCCTGGAAGCGGTTCGGCCCTATCTTCAGAGCCACGGCGGGAATGTGGAATTGATTAGCTTGACTGGTGAAGCGGCCACCTTGCGACTCCAAGGCACCTGTAAAAGTTGCGCTTCGTCTGCTGTTACCTTGGAACTAGCCATCCGGCACGCCATTGAAGAGGCGTGTCCCGATCTGATCGGCTTTGAGGTGGAAGGCGTCCCCGAGGTTCAGGCAGCATCCGGAACGGTTGATCGAATCTCGGAAGGCAAACCTAACTGGATGGAAGTGGAAAACGCCGAACATCTTCAAGATGGGGCCTGGATACCCGTTCGGATAGCCGGGAAAAGGCTCCTGGTGTGCAGAGTTAACGGGAACCTGTACGCCTATCGGAACAATTGCCCAGTCTGCAACGTGCCATTCGATGCCGGTGCTCTTGAGGCGGGATCGCTGCGTTGCCCGTTAGGCCATCGCTTTGATGTGCAACGCGCCGGCTATTGCGACGAAATGCCGACCGCCCACCTGGATCCGTTCCCGCTCTTATTCCAGGAGGGGGTGGTCAGAGTCGCCCTAACGTCATGAAGCCCGAACGCGCGAAGGTTACGATTCACGGGTTGGTCCAAGGGGTAGGTTTTCGGCCGTTTGTTTATCGACTAGCAACGGAGCTCAAGTTGAGTGGATGGGTGGCAAACTCGGCGCAAGGCGTCTTTATCGAGATTGAAGGGACGCGAGCTTCGCTGCATTCGTTCCTGTTTCGTTTGGAGCGAGAAAAACCTCCGCAGGCAAAGATCCAGAGTCTGGAGAGTACCTTTCTTGATGCCGCAGGTTTCGATCGGTTCGAGATTCGCTACAGTGACCAAAGAGGTCCAAAGACGGCTTTTATCCTCCCGGACCTGGCCGTTTGCGCAGATTGTCTTCGGGAGATGTTTGATCCGCAGGATCGTCGATACCGGTACCCCTTCACGAATTGCACAAATTGCGGGCCCCGGTTCAGCATCATTGAAGAGTTACCCTACGATCGGCCGCACACCTCGATGAAAGGCTTTACGATGTGCCCGGCCTGCGATCGCGAGTATCACGACCCGGCCAATCGCCGGTTTCACGCTCAACCGAATGCTTGTCCGGATTGCGGGCCGCGTTTGGAATTATGGAATGCCAATGGCTTAGCTCTGGCCAAGGAAGGAGAAGCCCTCAGGCAAGCGATCGACGTCGTCCGGAGCGGACAAATCCTGGCTCTGAAAGGAATCGGCGGCTTCCAGTTGATCGTGGATGCCCGCAACCCGAACGCCGTGCAACGCCTCAGAGCGCGCAAGCGAAGGGAGGAAAAACCCTTTGCCATGATGTATCCCCGCTTTGAACTGATTCAAGAGGATTGCCACGTTTCGTCCCTGGAAGCGCGGCTCTTGCTCTCTGTCGAAGCACCCATCGTTTTGCTCGCCCGCCGATCGCAAAAATCGCTTCTGGCGCCCGAGGTCGCACCGGCCAATCCAAATCTCGGCGTGATGCTGCCCTACTCGCCTTTGCATCATCTCTTAATGGAGGAGCTCGGGATGCCCATCGTCGCGACCAGCGGCAACCTGAGCGATGAACCGATCTGCATAGAAGAAGGCGAGGCTTTGGTGCGGTTACGGGGAGTGGCCGATTATTTCCTGGTGCACAACCGACCGATCGTTCGTCACATTGACGACTCGGTGACGCAGGTGGTCTGTGACCGCGAACTGGTGCTGCGACGGGCGCGAGGCTATGCACCGCTGCCGGTCCATGCGAACGACACACTTCCCTGCGTTCTGGCGGTTGGAGCGCACATGAAAAACAGTGTTGCTCTGAGTGTCGGGAAAGAAATATTTCTCAGTCAACACATCGGCGATCTGGAAACCAGGGAAGCGTTTTCCGCCTTTCGCAGAACAATCGCCGATTTACCTCGATTGTACGAAGCCGAGATCGACGCGATCGCCTGCGACATGCATCCCGAGTACCTGTCGACCAAGCAGGCGGCAGGAATGCGGGCGCCGTTACATCAAATCCAGCATCATTTTGCGCACGTCGTGGCGTGTATGACCGAAAACGAATTAGAGGATCCGGTGCTTGGCGTCTCATGGGACGGCACCGGTTACGGGCCGGACGGGACAATCTGGGGCGGAGAATTCTTACTGACAGATGAAGGGTCATTCCAACGCGTAGCCCATTTCCGGCAATTCCGGTTGCCGGGAGGTGACGCTGCGGTCAAAGAGCCTCGCCGAACCGCGTTGGGTGTTTTGTATGAAATCTGGGGCGACAAGGTTATTTCCGATCGACGACTGTCGCCGGTGCCCACTTTCTCCGATCCGGAATTGGTGGTCCTACAACAAATGCTCCGGCAGGGAATCAATTCACCATTCACTTCCAGCGCCGGGAGGCTATTTGACGCGGTCGCCTCCATTCTCGGACTAAGACATCGGGTAACTTTTGAAGGACAGGCGGCCATGGAATTGGAATTTTCGATCCACCCTGGCGTGGAAGAAGTTTACCCATTCGAACTCACTGACGGCCCACCGTGCCTCGCGGACTGGGGACCGATGATCCCTGAGATCCTGATCGACCTCCAAAAAGGGCAGCCGGTGGGGGAGATTTCCGCTAAGTTTCATAACACCTTGGTGGAGACCATTGTGGCGATAGCTCGAAGGGTTGGAGAGCCGAGGATCGTCCTAACCGGAGGCTGTTTTCAGAACCGCTATCTCATTGAACGATCAGTTAGAAGATTGTCGGAAGCGGGCTTTCAACCTTATTGGCATCAACGGGTGCCGCCCAACGATGGCGGGATCGCGCTCGGGCAGGTGGTGGCCGCCGCTCGGTCTCGTTCGGTAGTAGGTCGGATGAAAGGGGTCGAAGTCAGATGAACTTGGTATATGGGGAAATCGTCGCGCTAACTTTGGAGGATGAAATGCGAGTCGGCAAAATCAGGGTCGGAGGCGCGATCAAAAATGTTTTGCTCGACTTGGTAAGCTCTCCGGAAATCGGAGAGACAGTTCTCCTGTGCGACGGCGTGGCGATTGCCAAGGTTGATAAGAAAAGTAAGACGGAGATCAATTATGTGTCTGGCCATTCCGGGAAAGCTGATTGAAATTTCTCACGACCCCCAAGGCGTCAGGATGGGTAAGGCCAACTTCGGCGGCATCGTCAAGCAGGTCTGCCTGGAATACACTCCTGAAGCAAATACGGGCGACTATGTACTGGTCCATGTCGGTTTTGCTCTCGGTAAAGTCGACGAAGAAGAAGCCGCTCGAACCTACAAACTCTTGGCGGAAATGGACCAGTTAACGGAGCTGGATATTCCGGATGCTTAAGCGGCGATTCTCAACTGATAAGGAGTTTTAGCTATGAAATATATCGACGAATATCGCAACGAAGAGGTAGCCGGAAAACTGGTCAACGAGCTTCGTCGCGCGGTGACCAAACCCTGGGTTTTGATGGAGGTCTGCGGCGGTCAAACGCACACCATTGTCAAATACGGGATCGACCATCTGCTTCCAGAGGAAGTGGAGCTGGTTCATGGTCCCGGATGCCCGGTGTGCGTTACCTCCCTGGAAATGATCGACAAGGCGCACGCCATCGCGCAGCGACCGGACGTAATTTTTTGTTCTTTTGGAGATATGCTTCGGGTGCCTGGTTCGAAAGTCGACCTGTTAGTACTGAAATCTCGCGGAGCTGATGTCCGGGTCGTTTATTCACCGATCGATTCGCTGAAAATCGCCCGCGCCAATCCTAACAAAAAAGTGGTCTTTTTTGCGATAGGGTTTGAGACGACCGCGCCCGGCAACGCGATGGCGGTTTGGCAGGCGCAGAAACAGGGCATCACCAATTTCTCGGTCCTGGTCTCGCATGTTCTGGTACCTCCTGCCATGTCCTCGATCTTAGAGTCGCCCCTTAACCGGGTGAACGGCTTCCTGGGGCCGGGGCATGTGTGCACAGTTATGGGTTACGAAGAATACGAGCCAATTGCCACTCGCTACCGGGTGCCGATCGTCATCACGGGATTCGAGCCACTGGACATTCTCGAAGGAGTGCTCATGACGGTGCGGCAATTGGAGGCCGGTACCGCCAAAGTGGAGAACGAATATCCGCGGGTCGTTAAACGGGAAGGAAATCGTGTCGCGCAGGACCTGGTGAACTCCGTCTTCGAGATCTGTGATCGCAAATGGCGCGGCGTTGGATCGATCCCTAAAAGCGGGTACCGACTGCGAGATGAATTTCGCGACCATGATGCCGAACGGTTGTTCGAAGTGAATGAAATCGATACGGAAGAGTCTTCCGTCTGTATCAGCGGTCTGGTCTTAAAAGGGGTAAAAAAACCGCACGACTGTCCAGCGTTCGGCAACGAATGCACACCGAACCGCCCTCTCGGTGCGACGATGGTTTCGGCAGAAGGGGCTTGCGCCGCTTACTATGCTTATGGAAGACATTTGAAACCGCAGAAGCAGCCTTTGGAACAAATCGCCATCAGCGAATAGATTCGCGTCATTCGCGAGGAGCGGCTATCAAGCGCGCTCCTCCCTAACATCCCACCGATGAATCAAATTAGTCCCTCTTTAAATAAGGGCGGGGAAAGCCGGGCCGTCGATCTTGGAGCTCTGATGGGCGCCTGCCCGTTGCCGTTATCAGACTATCAGGAAATTGTCTTGGCCCACGGCAGCGGTGGAAAGCTAAGCCAACAGTTGATTCAGGAAATCTTGCTTCCCCAGTTTCGCAATGAGCTGTTGGATGTTCAACATGACGGGGCGGTATTTTCGGTAAACGGAGCACGCCTAGCCTTCAGCACCGATTCATTTGTCGTAAACCCAATTTTTTTTCCAGGGGGCGATATCGGGAAGCTGGCGGTGCATGGCACCGTCAACGATCTGGCGATGTGCGGCGCGCACCCTCTTTATCTATCGGCAGGGTTTATTTTGGAAGAAGGTCTTCCGATGCGGGACTTCTGGGCGGTAATCTCCTCCATGCGAGAGGCCGCTGCGACCGCCGGAGTTACCCTGGTGACCGGCGATACCAAAGTGGTGGATCGCGGGAAGGCCGACAAAATTTTCATCAATACCTCCGGAATTGGCATCGTCCCGGAAGGAGTGAACATTCATCCCGGGCGCGCCCGAGCAGGAGATCAAATCATTGTCAGCGGTGAGATTGCGGTGCACGGGATTGCCATCATGTCTGTGCGGGAGGGGCTCGAGTTCGAGACCGAGATTCTAAGTGACACCGCTTCTCTAAACGGCCTGGTTAAAGCGCTGTTGGACGTGGCGCCAGATATCCATGTCTTGCGAGATCCAACTCGCGGTGGGATCACCAGTGCCTTAAGCGAAATTGCTCAGAGTGCGCGGGTCGGCGTTCATCTCGACGAAGCCAAGATTCCAATCAGCGAAGAGGTCAAAGGAGCGTGCGAGATCCTCGGGCTTGATCCTCTTTATGTCGCTAACGAAGGGAAGCTTTTGGCGATCGTCACGGCCGGGGATGTCGCTGCGGTTCTCTCGGCCATGCGGGCGCATCCACTAGGTGAAAAAGCCATGGTGATCGGATCGATTACTGACGATCATCCCGGGTTTGTTTTTATGAAAACGCGGATCGGCGGAACCCGGGTCGTAGAAATGCTCTCGGGCGAGCAACTGCCGCGAATCTGTTGAAGTGACAGAAAGCCAAAGGACCGCTAATCAGGAATCGTGGAAGTCGATTCAAGCCGATCGAATCCATTAATTCGATAGAAGATCACCGAGCCGACCCAGCTCAAAATAAATACGCCAATGATTAAAAAGCCGAGCGTCCCGAAATTATCGTTCAGACTGCCGATTATATCCCAAACACCTCCGCTGAGCTTCAGTTGATCTTTCAGGAGGCCGACCGCTTCAATCCCCCCCACGATCAAAGCCACGATGACGGAAACGAAAGTGATCGTCAGGTTGTAATACAGTTTGCGGATCGGCTTGATGAAGGCCCATCCATAGGCTCCGACCATTAGAATTCCGTCTGTCGTATCAACCAACGTCATCCCTGCAGTAAATAACAAAGGGAATATCGCCATCGTTCCCAGCGATAGCCCTTTCACTGCCACGGCCGCCGAGATTCCCAAAAGGGCAACTTCAGTTGCGGTGTCAAACCCCAGGGCAAACAGGAAACCAATCGGATACATATGCCAGGGCCTGGAAAGCATCCGGAAAAGCGGTCGGAAAATCCTGGACATCAGACCACCGCCCATGAGCATCTCGGGATTTTGATCATTGAAATTGCCCCCCTTCCGCACTTCTTGAAAAGTTCGCCAAATCCCTCGGAGGATCACGATATTCATCAGCGCAATGGCGACTAGGAAAAGCGCGGAGACTGACGTGCCAATGATCCCACCTACATCCTTGACCACGTCAAAATTCTTTTCGACCGTCGCGGCAATCGAATAAACGATCAGGGAGGCGACAACGACGATCGTGGAATGGCCGAGAGAGAAGAAGAGGCCGACCGAAACCGGGTGCTTGCCCTCTTGCATCAGCTTTCGGGTGACGTTGTCGATGGCGGCAATATGATCGGCGTCTACGGCATGGCGCAGGCCGAAGGTATAGGCCAGAAAAGCGGTCCCGAGAAGAGCCGGCTTGTCGTGGAATGAAACAAAAGCCCAGATCCACGCTCCGATGTTGACGCAACCGAGAAACCCGTAGATTCCGAAAGCCCGCTCCCTAAAGCTACGTGTGATCAATCGGGTCACGGGTTTGGCTTTTTTGAGAAAAGGCGAGACATAGTGCGCCCTGTTAAAATTTCAATATGATCCGGCTTAAGGAGATTTGAAATTGTCGGTCCATCGGACGCCAACCTGTTCCTGCAGGCGTGCCATCGGGATCTGGGTAGTTTGGTCTATTTTCGGCGGTGGCGCCAGCACCGGTGAAAAGTTTTTCCGGAGTACGTAATCCGTCCCGGTTTACTCCGGTTCCCCGGAGGGCAAAGCGGGACGCATTGCGTACGCCGCAGGATCTCTGCGAACTGCCTTTATCCCGAGTACGCAAACTGTCTCGGTTTACTCCGGTTGCCCAGAAAGCAAAGCGGGACGCATTGCGTACAAAGGTCAAGCCGTCGGGGGTTTCAGGTTATCGCCGCCATCGTTCAATGATGCCGGATATTTGCTCGACTCCAGCCAGGATGGCCGGACCGGGTTGGAGAATGTCTGCCGAATCGATTGAATAGATGTCATTGGTCTTGACGGCGGAAATAGCCTGCCAACCGGGTCTCTCGGCGATTCGTTTCGGGTTCACCGGTTTGCCACACCAACTTGCAAAGATAATCTGCGGGTCTGCGTTGCCGACCTCCAGTGCGTCAACGGTCCGATCCCGGGAGCTTTTTGCTTCAGGCCGAAAAAATATATCCTCTCCACCAACGAGATGGATCGCTTCGCTGACCCAGCCGATGCCGCTGATCAATGGTTCGTCCCATTCTTCGAAATAAACCCGCGGTCGCGGTGTTCTATCACTGCGAAGCCTGGCCAGCCGGCTCTCAAAATCGGAGGCCAACTTCAAGGCTTCGGCGGGGCATCCAATGGCCCTCCCAATCAGCAGAATGGCCTGAGAAATTCCCGGGAGAGAGCGCTGGTTGGTGGCCAGCACCGTGCAATGGTGACGAATCAGGTCCGCGGAAATTTCGGCCTGCACATCAGAAAAGGTGATAACGAGATCGGGCTGAATTGCCAGTAAGTCGGTCATTTTCAGGGTGGAAAATCCTCCGACGATCGCCGGACCGTCGCGCATTGATCTGGGCGCGAAGGCGCTCACCGCGACGACTCGATCAGCCGCGCCGAGCTGATGGCAGATATCGGCAGATTCACCACTTAGGCAGACAATTCTTTCCGGAAACATAAAACTCCGCTTCGTGTCGTTTTAGCCATTATCCAAATGTAAACGACCCGCCCACGCTGCGCCCTCTGTCACCAGGCGTGAAGGATATTCGCCCATCGATCTGCTCCTTACGCAAAGGCCGTTGATCTTTACTCGCGATTTTTGCAGGCTAAGGCCTGAGGAACTTTTTAGGCGGGACGTTACCATGATGCGTAAAATCAATCTCAAGGACATTGCGGAAGATTTTTACAGTTCTCCAAAAGGGAAATTTGGTGGCGGAAGCAAAGAGATCTCGATTGCTCTCGGCCGCCAACCAATGTCCACCAACCTGCTGGAGAGGCATCCTTTCGATGTTGAAATCGGCCGGATTCCGCCGGGCAAAAGCGTGTGTCCTTTTCACGCTCACAGTGCGCAGTGGGAATTTTACCATGTCATTTCCGGCCAAGGAGTGGTGCGGCACGACGATGGTTTAACTGAAATCGAGCCCGGCGATTCGTTCATTTTCCAGCCAGGCGAGGCACACCAACTGACCAATAATGGTTCCCAGGATCTCATCATTATGATCGTGGCAGACAATCCGATCGGCGAGTCCTGTTATTACCCTGACAGCCAAAAATGGCTGGTCAGATCTCCCGATTCCCGGTTAATGCGCTCCGACCCAATCGACTACTACGATGGTGAAGAATAACTTTGCCCAACCAGACCCGGTGCGATCTTTTTTTGAGCGGTTTGCAATAGCTTTAACTTTCATCTTTAGCTCCGGCTCGCCAATCGTTTAAGTCAGCAGCGATTTGAACTAACGTTCGTTCTCCCCGAATCACGCGTTGAAGCCTTCAGAAGGTCATCGCGCCTCGGAGGTTTCCCTTTATGAAATCCTCACATCCGACAGAAAAAGACACCACCCCTAACGGCTACCTCAAAAAATGGTGGAAAGAAGTGGTCGTTTATCAAATCTACCCACGCTCGTTCAAAGACTCGAACGGCGATGGAATTGGCGATTTGCCGGGGATCACCTCCCAACTGGATTATGTCCAAGGGCTAGGTGTAGACGTGGTTTGGTTGAGTCCACATTACGACTCGCCAAACGCAGATAACGGGTACGACATCCGCGACTATCGCAAAGTAATGACGGAGTTCGGCACCATGGCCGATTTCGACGAATTGTTGAAAGGCCTCAAGCAGCGCAACATTAAAATGATCATCGATCTGGTGGTCAACCACACCAGCGACGAGCACGTCTGGTTCGCGGAAAGTCGCAAGTCGAAAACCGGGCGCTACAGCGATTATTATATCTGGCGAGAAGGAAAAGGAGACCAGGAACCGAATAACTGGGTCTCTTTTTTCTCGGGATCGGCTTGGAAAAAAGATCCTCCCAGAAACGAATATTACCTCCATCTTTTTGCCGAAAAACAGCCTGATCTAAACTGGGACAATCCGCAGGTGCGCCACGAGGTTTATGATCTGATGAAGTTCTGGCTTGATAAGGGAGTCGACGGCTTCCGGATGGATGTCATTCCTTTCATCTCGAAAGACCAGGCTTTTGGCGACTATCCGAAGGAATTTGCGAACCGTCCCGAGTATTACCATGCTGATGGACCGAAGCTCCATCAATTATTTGCAGGAGATGAATCGAGAAGTCTCCTCGAAATACGACGTGATGACCGTGGGCGAAGCCTTTGGGGTAACCCTCGAGCAGACTCCGTTGCTGGTGGACGAAAGACGTCAAGAATTGAACATGATTTTGCATTTCGACGCCGTCCGACTCAACCGCGATGGCTGGAGATGGAAACCGTGGACTTTGCCCGATTTAAAAGCGATCTACTCGCGTTTTGACCGGGATTTGGATAACCATAGCTGGAGCACTCTCTTTCTTTCCAATCACGATAATCCGCGCCCGGTTTCCAGCTTTGGCGATGACTCTCCCGCCTATCGGCTCCCTTCGGCAAAAGTCCTCGCCACCATGCTGTTGACCTTGAAAGGGACGCCATTCATCTATCAAGGCGACGAATTGGGAATGACTAATTACCCGTTCTCCAAGATCGAAGAATTCGATGATATCGAGGTGAAAAACACCTGGAAATCAGAGGTATTAACGAATCGGCTGGACGGCCAAGAGTATCTTTCGCAGATGCGGAAGACCAGTCGTGACCATAGCCGGACTCCGATGCAATGGGACAATTCCCCCCATGCTGGGTTCACTACCGGGTCCAAGCCCTGGCTGGCGGTAAATCCTAACTATCAGGAGATTAATGCCCGCCAGGAATTATCTGACGATAATTCCATTTACAATTATTTTCGGCAGATGATTGCCTTGCGAAAGAAAACTCCCGCCTTTGTTTATGGCGATTATTTAGACCTGGATCCGAACCATCCTTTTCTATTCGCCTACACGCGCACGCTGGGCGCTGACAAATATTTGGTGACTTTAAATTTCTCCACGCAGCCATTGGAGTACGCACTCCCAGACGGCATCGTTGCCGGCGAGTTGATGCTTTCGAATTTAGGAGGAAAAGAAGAGCGCGTCGCGACTATCCATTTGGAGGGTTGGGAAGCGAGGGTGTATAGAGTGTAGGGGGCTAGAGAACGAGAACGTAGCCCAGTGCGGCTCACTTCTGGCGGCCCTTCACGGCGCGAGGCCGGAAGATAGCGTAGATTCCCAACTATAAGCGCTAACATATTTGAGGTTAATCCGGCGCCCCGAAGGGGCTAGAGAACATAGCCCAGGGTTTACCCTGGGTGTGTTATTTTATTACAGTGCGCCCTGAAGGGGCGCCAGAATCTAACCGCGCTGGGCAGAGCAAAAACCGGTTCTTCGGTGGTCTGCTTCTGGTGCCCCTACAGGGCACGCCGCAATATGAAAAACAACCCAGGGTAAACCCTGGGCTATGCTCTCATGCCCCTTCGGGGCGCCGGATCAATCTCAAATATGTTAGCGCTTATAGTCGGGAAACCTGCGCTATCTTGCGTCGTCGCGCGATAGAGGTGCAATCCGCGCCCCGAAGGGGCTACAGAACATAGCCCAGGGTGTTACCCTGGGTGTATTATTTTATTACGGTGCGCCCTGAAGGGGCGCCAGACTCGAACCGCGCTGGGCAGAGCAAAAACCGGTTCTTCGGTGGTCTGCCTTCTGGTGCCCCTACAGGGCACGCCGCAATATGAAAAACAACCCAGGGTTTACCCCTGGGCTATGCTCTCATGCCCCTTCGGGGCGCGGATTGAACCTCCTTGCGCGACGACGGAAGATAGCGCAGGTTTCCCGACTATAAGCGCTAACATATCCGACGCCTTGAAGGGGCCAGAGACCTAGCCCAGGGTTTACCCTGGGTGTTTTATTATATATAGCGCGCCCTGAAGGGACGCCAGAATCGAACGCCTGGGCTGTGCTCTCATGCCCCCTTCGGGGCGCGGATTGCACCTCCTCGCGCGATGACGGAAGAATAGCGCGCCGTTTCCCGACTATAAGCGCTAACATAGTTGAGATTGATCCGACGCCCTGAAGGGCCCTGAGAACCTAGCCCAGGGTTTACCCTGGGTGTGTTATTATATTACAGCGCGCCCTGAAGGGGCGCCAGAATTGAACCGCCCTGGGCAGAACAAAACCAATCTTCGGCGGCCTGCCTTCTGGTGCCCCTACAGGGCACCAGCAATATAAAAATAACCCAGGGTAAACCCTGGGTTATGCTTTCATGCCACTTTTGGGGCGCGGATCGGACCGCCTCGCGCGATGCCGCAAGATAGCGTAGATTTCATTCTGTAGGCCCAACTTTGGGATTGCGGGATACCGGGCGCCCGTTAGCCATTAAAAACTAGTCCATTGGCATCAACATTTGTTAGCCAAAGAAGTAAGGCGGGACGCCTTACCTACTTACTCAAGCCGCTTGCGAATTGCTTTGCAGACGGTCTCGAGCACTTTTACCCTGGCGTGCCGTTTGCAGTTGGACTCGACGATGGTCCATGGGGCGTATGGTGTTCCGGTGCGGTACAACATCTCCTCGACGGCTTCGCGGTACTGGTCAATCTTTTCTCGATTGCGCCAGTCTTCCTCCGTGATTTTCCACTGTTTGTGGGGTATTCCTTCGCGCTCGCGAAAACGCCGGAGCTGTTCCTCAGGGTCGATGTGAAGCCAGAATTTCAGGATGACCGCCCCGAAATTAGCCAAGTGTTGCTCCATACCGTTGATCTCCCGATAGGCTCGACGCCATTGAGCCTCGGTAGCAGAAACCTTCCACCCGTTCGACCAGGACGCGACCATACCAAGTTCGATCAAAGATCGTAATGTGCCCGGCTTTGGGCATCTGGGCCCAGAAACGCCAGAGGTAATGGTGAGCTTTTTCAATATCGTTGGGGGCCGCAACCGGCACCACTTCGTATCCTCGCGGATCGAGATTTTCCGTCAGCCGCCGAATATTTCCTCCTTTGCCGGCCGCATCCCATCCTTCGTAGGCGATGACCACCGGAACCCGGCGCAAGTAAATCTCATGCTCCAGTTCGCGCAGGGTGGTCTGGGCTTTTTTCAGGCGGGCCGCATATTCCTCGGTGGTCAATGACTTGGACAAGTCGAGGTGATCGAGAGCGGTCGTCTTGAAGTTTAGAGCCGACGTCACCGGCTCCTTTGGAGGCGCCGGCGGGCTCTCGGTCTTTCGTTCCATCCTGGCTACGGCTCGTTCCAGTGAGTTAATCACCGTGTTGAAAATCTTGAGGGTAGCAAACCGCCGATCGTGCGCTTCAACGACAGTCCAAGGCGCAAAATCGGCATCGGTCTGGGTGAGCATGTCTTCGATGGCGGCCAGGTATTCACTATATTTCTCGTTTTGCCGCAAATCTTCCTTGGTCACTCGCCAAACCGTTGCCGGGCTCGAACGGAGCGCATCGAACCGTCGCTTCTGTTCGTGCTTCGAGATATGCAGGAAACATTTAACGATCACCACGCCCTCGTCGCTTAGCTGCCGTTCAAACGAGCGGATGTCATCGAATGACTGACGCAATTGCTCCCCTCTGACCAGCCCGGCGACCCGGTCATTGACCACTCTACGATTCCAGCTCCGATCGAAAATTGCTAATCGACCGCGGGTGGGCGTCCGTTTCCAAAATCGCCAGAGGAACGGGTAAAAAGCATCCTCTTCGGTCGGATCGCGGGCGCTATAGACGCTGAATCCGCGGGGGTCAAGCGGCAGGATCATCTCGTTGATCAGCGTCCCTTTGCCAGCGGCGCTCCATCCTTCAAAAACGACGACGATCGGAATGCCGAACGCCTTCGCCTGTCGCTGAAGGACAGCCAGTTTGAGATCCGCTTCCGCTTTAAGCCGTTTGTATTCCGCTTTCGGAATCTCACGCGTCAGGTCAATGTTTTTGAGCATGAATCCTTGGAGGGTTAGCGTGATTTGATAACGGACAAAGGGGGTTTTCGCCAAACGTTGCGGGCACCTTCTTACTATTTCAGGGACTGAGCCTGCAAATTTTTTGTCCACTGGCGGCACCATCGCGGCCGATCGAGCGCTTTCAACAAAGGTCTATTCTCCTCGGAGCTTATTCCAAAAATAGGTCGCGGAAGGCGACGCATTCTTCGGAAGTTTCAGGGAGTAACGGACCTGGCTGATCTCTTTGCTCAGGCGCTTGGAGAGGACGGGCGGTTCATCCAGAATGGTCACGGCATAGAGAACCATGATCGTTCCCCGATCCGGCCGGTCCATGATTTCGATCCACTGTTCCGCCTGAGCCTTTAAGGCCGGTTTCCTCGAACACCTCTCGCAACAACGCGTTCTGCAGCGATTCTCTGGGCCTGACCTTTCCACCAGGGAGAGTCCAGAACTTTAGGCCCGCAGTTTGGCGGACCAGTAAGACTCGCGATTCGGAATCCACCGCCCAGGCCATCACCGAAACTTCTTTGCAAGGACGAAGCCGCTTAGCCTTGGTCCTTTTTGGTTTTTTGTACTTTAAGCTTCTTCTTCGCCATCCAAAAGGGAGATTCCCGAGGCCTCGATGGTCCATCCGGACCCAGCTGTCAATTGATTTCACCTGATTTCACTGGAAGTCCGCACCTGGACGGCCTTCGGCCGTCGTAGTCTCACTTTATGGAGAACCACCGTCGAAACCGACTCACCCGATTCGAAGGCTAAGGCCGACGATTGACAATCTATACTAAATCAGTAGTCTCACCGAACTGATGACGAACGACCACATTTTGATCGTGGCTAATGAATCGGGGCAAACCACCGGTTTCCTCCGAGGCCTGAGAGGGTTAGGGCTGACGGCGGATCTGCTGCCGACTGCCCGCTCGGCTTTTGCCTTCTGCAAAGATCGTTGTCCGGCGGTCGTGGTGCTGGATAAAGCCCTTCCCGATATGTCAGGTCTTAATCTATGCCGGCTCATTAAAACTGACTCACGAACAAGTTCCGCCTTTGTTTTGCTTTTGCTCGATGAGATCAACGATCAACTCGAAGCGTTTGAACTCGGAGCCGCAGACTGTGTGATGAAGCCGTTCGATGTTCGTAAATTGAATTTGCAGATCCGAAATCTTATCCGATCGATTAGCGGCGAATCCAGCAAACCGGAAGAGCTAAAAGATTGGCGACCTATCGCTGGATCGCGCGCGGCACGAAGTAAGAGTGGCCAACAGCATTGTGCAGTGCACCCCCAAAGAGTTCGTCCTCCTGGGCTTGCTGATGGAACGTTCTGGCCGGGTGCAGACAAGAGAACAATTGCTAAATGATGTCTGGGATATGGATTCGGAGATCGGCCCGCGCGCGGTTGACCGTCACGTATGTTATTTGCGAGCCAAGCTCGGACCCATCGGCCGATACATCGAGACGGTTCCGAGTGCGGGTTATCGATTGGTGGCCCAAGAACAAATCGCGGCCTGAATTCGGAATTAAAAACCACAGATTACACAGATTTCTCAGATTAAAGAGGGTACCGGATCTGGGGTAATTCTCCTAATCTCGATCGTCTGAAGATCTGTGGTTTGCCCAATGGTCTTGGTTTTCTGGAACTAAAACCGGATCTCGGCGCCGCAAAACAACGTGGTCCCAAGGGCAGGAAAGCCGATCGTCGTTTCATAGTGCTGGTCGGCCAAATTTTCGCCGCGGAAGGTCAAGGCGAAATGAGAATTGAATTCCCAACGGGCATAAGCCCGCAGATCCCAATAGTCTCCCATCCGAACGAAACTGGCCGGGAAGACGGCAAAATCCTCTCCTTCCCTTTGGCCGGCAAAGAGCCCGCCAAAGCCAACCGTCAGCCCATAGGGAAATTTGTAGTTCGTATCAAAGCTTAGTAAGTATCTCGGAATATAAGTATTTCGTTGGGTAACTCCGGCAGAGGTAAAATAGGATTCTGTCCAGGTGAAAGCCCCTCGGATTTCCCAGTTTTTGAAAGGGGTCGCTCTGATTTCAGATTCGATGCCGTAAGTCTCACCGGTATTCTGATTGACGTAACTGCCGGTGAACAGACCTGTCGGCACAAAAGCGATTACATCATGAATATAATTGTGAAAAAAGCTTGCGCTGATAGCCAGTTTTCCTTCCCACAACGATTGATCGATTCCGACATCAAACCCCTGCGAGGTTTCGGGTTTTAGATTCGGGTTACCGAAAGCAAAAGGAGAGGTGGAAAAGGTATTGAAGAGATCAGGCGCTTTAAAAGCCGTGCCATAGCTGGCGCGTAGTTTGGTGTTGGTGGGGGTGAAAAGATAGGCCCCGGTAAAACGATACGTGAAGGCATCTCCGGCATATTCATAGACATCATAGCGGCCGCCTGCCGTTAGGGTCAGGTTGGGAATGATTTCCCATTGGTCTTGCAGGTAAAGCGCGAAATCGCTTTCTTCATGCAGCGGGAAGGAATTGTCATGGCCGCCCACCAGATAATAGGTCATCCCCGCAACCACCGTGTTGGCCCACGGCAAGGTAAACGTATTTTGCCAATCGGCTTGGAAATTAAAGGACTTGGCGATATAGAGGGAGCCCGGAAAATTCTGGGCCACGATCGGTGGATCCGTGAAGGAGTACCTTTCAGTTAAACCACCAACCAGAAACCGTTGCTGCCACCAATCCGTCGTCTTCCAATTCAGGAACAGAGAGACCAAGGTGGTATCGCCGATCGCCTCGGCGTGCGGATCGTTAAAAGGGATGTCTACCGGACGATCACTACTTGGTTCTTCATATCGCCCGTACTGACCTCGGACCGAGATTCCCATTGTCACGGTGGGGCTTAAAGTCGCGTCGAGTCGCAACGAGAACCCATCTTCGCGCAGATAATTGTTAGGCCGAGCATTCGACGTTTCATCGTGAACATAATGGAAAGAGTAATTTATCTTACCAATTTGTCCGTCACTGACGATGCCCGCACGAATAGAATCAAAGGTCCCGCCTTCTCCAAAAAGCGTGGCCTTCGGAGCGCCTGATCCTTCGTGAGTGGAAAGCGAAACGACTCCTCCGATGGCATCCGAGCCATAGAGCGTACTATAGGGACCGCGCACGATATCGACGGTATCGAGATTGAAGGTCTGGGCAAAATCGAGAAACGGGGCGGCATCACTGAACATCCCGGTGTTGACTTTGATTCCGTCGACCAGGATCAGAGTGTAACTGCTGGAAGTACCCCGCAGACTAACCGTGGTGAATCCTCCTCTCGCTCCCCCCTCTAGCGCGAAAACGCCCGGCGTGGTATTGAGGCCGTTTTTAAGATCGATAATCTGTTCGGTTTCAAGTTCCTGACCGGTCAATTGACTGAAAGCGCTGCCAATCCGGGACTCCTCTTCCGGAGTCCGGGTCGCCGTCACAATGATGCGATCGAGCGGGAGATTGGTCGACACCTCGCCAGACTGGTCGGCGCCAAAGACTTTCAAGGTCGCTGCGAGCGAAGCTACCAGGAGGAAACCAATGGTCAGGAACGTCCGGGAGGAAGTCCAGGATCGCACAATTTCTCGAATCGTCACCCGCGACGCGTCCTGACCGACGATCGGAAGGGGCGTGACAAAGAATGACTTAACAGGATCAGTTAGGAGTGGCAGTTCAGCTGGCATATTTCCATTGCGTGACCGCCAAGGAGCACGCGTTCGCGATGGCGAGCAGCTTTTAGATGCCCGTCACCACCGATTACGGGAAACCGCGCTGCAACGCGGGCACCTCCGCCAGATGCCGAACTGCGACGGTTCCCATCCTGTCTTTGGCGCGACAGTGATCCGGACAAGGCCGGACCGGATGAGATCTGATAGAGCAGGTCTTCTGGCTTCGAGGTCCATCTACTAACTCCGCCTTACCATTCCGGTTGGAACAGTGGCAAAAACTTGGAGCGTTCGTCGCTCGTCACAGCGGCGCAACCGCACGGGTTTCACACCCGTTTCCCTATTCTCCCCAAGCTATCGCCCAGGGCACTCTTCAGGATTCACACTACTTAGAGTAGTGCCTTGAGAAAGAACACAGTAGCCGTATAAGGAGCGGCCAAGAGCATGTCAAGCTTGGAGGGCGCAGAGGGGGGAAAGGAGGGCGCGGAGGAGAAATTTTATTACCACAGAGACACAGAGGGCACGGAGTTTCGGAGAAATCCAAATTTTCGGAAATCTGATACCATCCGTTTCCGTTTTTTTAAATCCGAAACCCATCCGTTTCCGTTTTCGGAACTCCGTGTTCTCTGCGTCTCTGTGGTAATAAATTCCCCCTCCGTGTTCTCCTCTGGCCCCCTCTGCGCTCTCACTCCGCCCAGGCTTGGGAGGAACTTTCCAGGGTTCTTCCGCTATTGGTCGCTTCCTTGATCAGGATGCTCAGATAGTGATCTTGAGAGGCTTCGGCCAGGCTGTAAAAGGATTGGCCGGTTTCCAGGTAGGTCCTCATCGATTCAAGACAGGTCGCGACGGCGATTTCATCGTCGGATAAGCGGCCAGGAATAAACGGGTTTTGATACCAGTTCGCGCCCCCGGCAGCGTAGCCTTGATGATAGTACCCCTCGAGATTTCCCATTTGACCGGCATCGCTTCTCTCAAATCGAATTTTTAACGGCGTACGGAAATCGTTCAGGTAAGCGCCTTCCAGATTGTTAATTTCCCCCCGTTCTCCCCGCACCAGCAGACGCTGGGAACGGATCCAGGAAAAATATTGGTCGGGAGTGAAATCAAAGATGGCCAGCTTAGAACCGAATTGCAGGTAAGCAATGTTCTGGACCGATTCTATCGTCTTGTCTTCCAGAGGAGGACCGTCGCGATTCGGTCCGGCAATCAGCGGTGACTTAAACTCAAAAGCCCGCACCACGACGTTTTCATAGCTAATATCGAGAAATTTTCGAATCAGAGAAATACCATGGTACCCATGCGCCACGGAGACCTGTACCTGGCTGATCTCGCCTAACTTTCCGGCACGAACAAAAGCCAGCCGGGCGGCGTGCAAAGGTTGGAAAGCATACTGTTCGGCAACCTGCACTTTGGCGTGGGCGGGCAGATTTTGCCAAAGTCGAGTCAAGCCTTCCAGGTCCGCGGCAGGGGGCGTCTCGGCAAGGACCGGCATATTTTTGGAAGAGAGTTCAACTATCAGAGGCTCGGACGCTGCCCAAGGCACCGAGGTAACGACAAACTCCGGCTTTTCGTTTAACAGGCCGTCGAGGTGGTCAAAAACCGGAATATCCCAATCTGCCTTGATCCGCGTGCGGGTCGCTTCGCTGGGCGCGAAGCATCCGGCAACCCGAAATCGGCCGGGCAATGCTCGAGCGATGCGGAAGAAAAATTCGGCGCGCCACGCTCCACCGACGAGTCCAAAAACCACGGGGGTACTCATTTGAGTCCTGCCTGCTCAACTCTGTCCGTAATAGGCGTCTGCTCCGTGTTTGCGGAGATAATGTTTATCCAGTAAATGCCGCTCGATGGGCTGCGAATGAGGATCCAATTGCAAAGTTTTCAGGGCCATTTCAGCGACGATTTCCAGAGCCAGCGCGTTTTCCACCGCTTTTTTGCCGTTCGGCCCCCAGGCGAAAGGTCCATGTCCGTGGACCAGAACGGCCGAAACCTGGGCGGGATCAAGATCTTTGAATCGCTCCACAATCACATTCCCAGTCTCCCATTCGTAAGCGGAGAGCACTTCCTCTGACTTTCATCGGCCTGGTGACCGGTACTTCTCCGTAAAAATAATCTGCATGGGTGGTGCCGAAGCAGGGAATAGCTCGTCCGGCCTGGGCAAAGGCCACGGCGTTGCGGGAATGAGAGTGGACGATGGAACCGATATCTTTGAAAGCCTGAAACAAACGCCGATGCGTTGGGGCGTCTGAAGAGGGCCTGAGCGTGCCTTCGACGACCTGCCCTTCCATATCGATGATCACGATATCTTTTTCCGACAGATGCGCGTAGTTGACGCCACTCGGTTTGATGGCAAAAACCCCCTGCTCCAGATCGGAGACGCTGACATTGCCGAACGTCAGGTCAATCAGTTTGAATTCCGGCAAAAGGAGATTCGCTTCGTAGCACTCCGCTTTGATCCGATCATAGTTGCTCATAGTAGCGGTTCGATCGAGTTCACAAATTGCCAAATCCGGCCGCGAGATGGTAGTAGATTTCGTTTTGGCGAAGATCCCGTTTGAAATCGCGTAACTCGGTCCCGGCATCGATCACCGCCAATTCGATCCCGGCAATCTCGGCGAAATCTTCCATGTGTTCCGACGTCACGCTGTAGCTGTAGCCCGTATGGTGCGCCCCGCCCGCATAGATCCAGGCCGCCAAGGCCGTTTTGAAATTCGGTCGACATTTCCAGACGGCTCGCGCGACGGGCAACTTCGGCAACCGTTCCAGTGGTTCGACGGCTTCTACTTCGTTCACAATCAGACGAAAGCGATTCCCAAGATCGATCAGTGAAGCGTTGATCGCCGCACCGGTATGGGCGTTGAAAACGAGGCGGACGGGATCCTCTTTACCGCCGATGCCAAGCGGGTGCACTTCCACCGAAGGTTTGCTCTCGGCAATCGACTCACACACTTCCAGCATGTGGGAGCCAAGCACCAGGTGCCCCTTTGGATGCAGGTGATAAGTGTAATCTTCCATAAAGGAAGTTCCCCCCGGCAGGTCGGCAGCGATCGACTTCATCGCCCGAACCAAGGCGCAGGTTTTCCAATCGCCTTCTCCACCAAACCCATAGCCATCCGCCATCAAACGCTGGACGGCCAATCCAGGTAATTGCTTGAGCCCGTGCAAAATTTGAAAATTAGTGGTGAAACCTTTGAATCCGCCATCCTCGAGAAAACCGCGGAGCCCGATCTCGATCCGCGCGCCATCGCGAAGAGATTGGTGACGCGTTCCACCTGGGGACAACTCTTTGGCAACCTTGTAGCGCTCCTCATACTCGGAGCAGAGCTTGGTGATCGCTTCATCGCTCGCCTCATCCACAAATTTCACCAAGTCACCAATTCCGTAACCGTTGACCGAAAATCCAAACTTCGCCTCGGCAGCAACCTTGTCTCCTTCAGTGACCGCGACCTCCCGCATATTGTCGTCAAAGCGAGCAAATTTTGCCCCCTGCCAATCCGACCAGGCGCGCACCACACGCATCCAGGCGGCTACCCGATCCTGCACTTCCTCGTCCGACCAATGGCCAACCACTACTTTTCGATTCAGCCGCAGCCGAGTGTGAATGAAACCCGCTTCCCGGTCGCCATGCGCGGATTGATTCAGGTTCATGAAATCCATGTCAATCTCGCCCCACGGCAGATCGCGGTTAAACTGCGTGTGCAGATGGAGGAACGGCTTGCTCAAAATAGACAGTCCGCCAATCCACATCTTGGACGGGGAGAAAGTGTGCATCCAGAGAATCAAGCCAGCGCAATTGGGAGCGCTATTGGCTTCAATGCAAAGGGCTCGAATTTCCTCCGATCTCGTCAGCGTTGGCTTCCAAACCAATTTAAGCGGGAGCCGCTGCGAACGGTTGAGCTCTTCGACAATCTTTTGCGAGTTTGCCGCCACCTGGTTCAAGGTTTCCCGGCCATACAGGTGTTGGCTGCCGGTGATATACCAAATCTCGGGGGTTTGCAGGTCTTTCATATTTTCAGGGATTCCGTCCGCAGAGTGGGGATTTTTCTGCGATTCCAGGAGGAAAAACGGAAGGCCATCAACTTAGCAATCCGTTACTCAATGTAAATGGACGGTTGCGTTCGGCGTTCAGGCGTTCGGCGTTCAGCGTTCAGCGTTAAGCGGAAGCGTTAAGCGTTAAGCGTGACGTAAGCGTTACGGAGCGGGCGCAGCGGTACGGCGGTACGGCGGTACGGCGCTGGTATTTCGACGGGGGCAGTTGAAGACTTGGCAAGACATTTTACGGAGGGTGACGAAAGGAAATGCGCGGGTGGCTCCGTTCCAGAAGAGGTAAACGCGGGACGCATTATCCCGTGACCGAGACTGGGCCCCACCGAACGTTAAAGGTCCTCCCATTGGCCAGATTCGGCGGAGCGAAAGAGGGCGGCCAAGACCTTGATGTTGCGGACCGAGTCTTCCAGCGGGACCGCTTGATCGGTTCCTTCGCGGATGCTCCGGGAGAATAAATCTCCTTGGATGGTAAACTGATCGCAGACCGCAAATTCCAGAATTTGCGCGTCTCGACCGGCAAGATCGTCCCCTTCATCGATAATGATCCGAGAAGGCTGATCAGGGGGAGGATTAAGAGGGATCGGAACTTCGATCCGGCCCCGCGTACCGAGGATTTGGACCCGCTGATGGCGAGCAATCTGCGTACCGCAAGTGAAGATGCATTGACCGGACGGAAAATGAAGAATTCCAGAGGCGAGAATGTCGGTTAGCATCTCTGGATCCTTTTCAATCAACCCCAGTACTCGCGTCGGTTCTTCTCCAAAAACCAAGCGGGAGATGTGCGCTCAGATAACAGCCAATATCCATCAATGCTCCGCCGCCGTACTCCGCGATGTTGCGGATATTCTTCGGGTCCCGGTTAAAATAGCTGAAAAATCCCGCTACGGTGCGGACCGTTCCAATTCGTCCCGTCCTGACCAGCTCGATGATTTTGCACCATTGCGGATGAGTACGAATCATGAAGGCTTCCTGGATTTTCATTCCGGTACGTTCACGAGCCCGCAAAAGCGATAGAGCCTCCGGCACCGATAGGCAGATCGGTTTTTCGCAGAGAACGTGTTTTCCGGCTTCGGCGGCCTTGATGGACCATGGGACATGCAAGTGATTGGGTAGCGGATTGTAGATGGCTTCGATCTCCGGATCGGCCAGGAGCTCCTCGTATGAGCCAAATGCCTTCCTGATTCCTAATTGCTCGGCAGCCTGCTCTGCCTTTTTGAGGTCCCTCGAAGCGATAGCGGCAATCTGACACCATTCACCGCGCTGCATCGCCGGGAGAACTTTCTTAATAGCGATGTTAGCCACGCCCAAGACCCCCCAAGTAACTTTTTTGTTCATGTTCATTAGTTATAAAGCGGGACGCTTGCTCGTCGGGAGCAATCTGCAAATCGAGACGTCGATCGTAGTGACGAAGTCCTGCCAAAACCGCCCGTAGGTACGTGGATGCAACGCACGATTCGAGAGTGGAATGAATGCGGATCAAACACGGCACATACGACGGATACCCTGGGAACGGTACGCCTACGGGACGGTTCTTTTGAGGGGTGCTGTCCCAGGCACTTCGTGCCGAGGTCGTACGATCGGGTTGTCCCTCCGGGACAGGAGGATTTGTTGCATCCTAATCCCCATGCGCAACCTGCCTGTGGATTAACGGCCTTACTAACCTCCGGCTTCTCTGCGACTGTCCCGCGAAGAAGGTAGCGGACGCCTTACTTACACAAAGAAGGAAAGCGGGACGCATTCCCTACTTTCGATCAGGTTCGTGATTTCTTGTTGGCGATGACCGACATCAGGTACAAGTCGCGCCAACGTTGGCGCGCCTGGAGTTGATCGGCGGACAACACCTGCCGCCGTTCTTGTTCCACTTTGGCGACCAAGGGCTCTTCCCAGCGCCGGGCCTCAGTCTGTTCCAGCGCAATTTCATGGTAGGGTTGGCCAAAGCGTTCGACATAATCCCGGATTCCACCGGGCGCGTTTAAGTCAATGGTTTCGAACGGGCCCATAAACGACCATCGCAATCCAAGTCCGTCCGCGATCGCCCGGTCCAGATCGACGGCACTAATCACCTCATCCTCGACCAGACGGAATGCTTCGCTGAGCAAGGCGACCTGAAGCCGATTGACGATGAATCCCGGCACCTCACGGCGCAAGACGATCGGAACCTGTTGCACGGCCACCATGAAGGCACGGGCTCTTTCCGTCACCTCCGGAGAAGTCCAGGAAGTCGGTACAATTTCGACTAACGGAACCAAATAAGGCGGATTGATCGGATGCGCGACAAGAGCGCGGTGGCGTCCGGGCAGATCCGCAGTGAACGCCGATCCGGGAAAAGTGGAGGTGGAACTGGCCAGAATGGCATCTCCCGGCGCGATCTCGTCGAGGGCCTGGAATATTTCTTTTTTGGTTTCGACCTTCTCAAAGACGCATTCTTGAACCCAGATTACTTCTCGAACAGCATCCGCCAGATCCGTCGTTCCGGTAATTCGTTCGCGGATCTCATTGGGGTTCGAGATCAGTCCATGCGAAGCAAGATCGGCTAAATTCTTCTCAATAGTCTGAAGTGCCTCCGAGATTTTCTCCTCTGTCACATCGAAGATCTTCACCGGGTGCCCCGCTCGCGCGAATACGATGGCCCAACCGCGCCCGACTAAGCCTGCCCCGACAACGGCAATAGGTTTTTTCATAAATGCTTTTCTCTACTCATCGTCTTAGCGGGAATTTGAGATTAAGTCGACTGGCGCGCAGGGTAGTACATCGCCATCGTTCCAATATGACTTTGCAGTGACGATCCTTGAGAGAACTGCTATCGTCGCTGACCGGTCCAGGCTTGTCTGTGCGGCAACTGGAGCGGTTTGAAATTCTCACACTTATGAACCGAAAACGTATTCTGGTGTTCGGCGATTCGAACTCTTGGGGTTTCGTGCCTTGCTCCGCTGACGAGGCCACGACAAGGTATGATTCGTCCACTCGTTGGCCCGCGGTCATGGCGGCCCGGTTGGGTTCCGGCGTCGAACTCATCGAGGAAGCCTTAAGCGGAAGAACCACGGACCTCGACGACCATCAAATCGATCTCCCCTCGGCGCACCTTCGAGGCGCTACCTTCAACGGCGCCAAGTTGCTGCCGGCTATTGTGGCCAGCCACCTTCCGCTCGATCTGGTGATCATCATGCTGGGCACCAATGATCTTAAAGCGCGTTTCAAAAGAAGCCCGCAGAACATCGCCTTGGCCGCCCTCGGACTGGCCCGACTGATCGCGGAGTGCGAAGGAGGGGTGGCGACCATTTATCCGTCACCGAAAGTTCTGCTGGTCGCACCGCCGCCTTTGGGGACCGGTTTTCATCACCCCGACGAGTGGGCCGGCGGTCCTGAAAAAAGCCTGGAGCTGGGTTCCGTCTTGCGGGATGCGGCGGCCGTGGCGCAACTTCCTTTTCTGGACGCCGGGGAATTTATCAAGACCGATGGCAAAGACGGCATTCATTTTACGGCGGAGGCGCAAGTGAAGCTTGGCGAAGCCGTCGCCAAAAAAGTCTCTCACCTTTTGGAAAAGGCGTAGTTTGATTTCGTGAACGAAGCTTCCTTGCCTACCATCGGGATCACCATGGGTGACGCCTCCGGCATCGGACCGGAGGTCATCATGAAAGGTCTCGGGCATCCCGAGGTATACAACTGGTGCCGTCCTTTGGTGATTGGCGATGCGGGTCGGTTACGCGCCGCAGGGCATCTGGTTCTCTCCAGCATCAAGGTAAACCCTATCCTCGAGATCTCTGAGGCCCGATTCACTCCCGGGACCGCGGATTGTTTCGATCTCGGATTGATCCCCCAAGACCTGCCTTGGGGCAAGCTCTCATCGATCTGCGGCGATGCGGCTTACCAATTTATCGTTCGCGCGGTGGAACTAGCTCAGAGCGGAGAAATCGACGCCATTTGCACCGCTCCGCTGAATAAGGAAGCACTCCATGCCGGAGGGCATATTTTTCCCGGTCACACCGAACTACTCGCGCACCTAACTTCGACGCCCGAGGTCTCGATGATGCTCTCGACCCCGAGGCTCAAAGTCATCCATGTGACCTCACATATCGGGTTGCTGGATGCCATCGACAAGATCGAGCCTGGATTAGTGGAACGCACGATCGCGCGGGCGCAGCAGACCCTTGAACGTGCCGGCATGGCGCATCCTCGTATCGGAGTGTGCGGAATTAATCCTCATGCCGGCGAGCACGGTCTATTTGGACGCGGCGAAGAGGAATCGAAAATCGAACCGGCGGTGCGTAGCTGTCAGGCTCGAGGATGGGACGTGGAAGGACCGCTCCCGGCGGACACGCTATTTTTCCGGGCCGGACGAGGCGATTTCGATATCGTGGTGGCCATGTATCACGACCAGGGCCACGGCCCGGTTAAAGTGCTTGGCATCGAGACAGGGGTGAACATCACGATCGGATTGCCGGTCATCCGAACTTCCGTCGACCATGGCACCGCCTTTGATATTGCGGGCACCGGAAAGGCGGACGAAGGAAGTTTGTTAGTCGCGCTCAAGCAAGCCGCCGAACTTGTGCACAAGGGACCGTAACGCAAAAGCCTCGGCGCGGAATGTGCTTCGTCCCGGCGGACAGCATGATCGTAGCCATTCGACGCGGCTATCGCTTGCTTATGGCGGGCCTGGCACGAAGTGCCTGGGACAGCGCCACCCCAAAAGAGCCGTCCCGTAGGGTACGGTATGATTCGTACAGGTGTCTGCACCGATTCGACAGATTGGAGAGAGGAATCTCGAATGCGGTATCGCTAAGCAGAATAAATTGGAACGGGCGATGGCGTATTCAGCGTCGGTACAAACCTTTCAAGAAGAGTACTTTGGCCTTCCTAAAGAAACACGGCGCACTTTTCGACCAGAAATACCTGTGGGATCATCTGCGCCCGATCAGACCGTACCCTATGGGACGGTTTTTTCGAGGGTGCGCTGTCCCAGGCACTTCGTGCCTGGCTACGATCAGCCTGTCCCTCCGGGACAAAAGCCATTCGCCCATCGAAGGGCCACGCATTAAGTTAGCGCTTATGGGCTCTACCCTGGGTTGAATGGCGCGAAGATAAGGAGAATTGGAGCGACCTCTTTTGGACGCTTCAGCAATTTAACGCCGTCGCGGTGGCGGTGTGTCCTGCAGGTGACGATCGAAAGTAGGCCGGCGATTTATCGCCGGTACTGGTATTTCAATTTGATTTCGTCCCGGAGGTGACGATCGAAATTTTCGGTGGCTAGACCGAATCGGCGGGCACGTAAACGTTCCCGGATTGGAACGCCGACTCGTGTATTGTCGATGTGATGGGCGGGTGAGCGGCCTATCCTCCCGGGGTCCTTGAGGGGGGTCGCGTCTATACAAAAAACAATTTCTTCAGGGGGCGCGTCTATATAAGGGACAAGGAAATAAGTATTCGTCCAACGATACCTGCCGGCGCCGAGAGCTGCGGGGATTAGCCAACTGCGAATTCTGCCGATGAAAACATCGTCTGCGTGCACCGCCGTGACCAAATAGCAGTTCTTTCCAGGCATCTGTGTTTTGTATAGACGCGACCCTTTGCTGAAGGCTCCGAACTTCCGTCGACCATGGCGCCGCTTTTGATATTGCGGGCACCGGAAAGGCGGACGAAGGAAGTTTGTTAGTCGCGCTCAAGCAAGCCGCCGAGCTTGTGCAAAAGGGACCGTAACGCAAAAGCCTCGGCGCGGAGAGCGATTTCGTCCCAGAGGGACAGCATGATCGTAGCCTGGCACGAAGTGCCTGGGATACCGGCACCTTCAAAGGACCGTCCCGTAGGATACGGTTTGATCGAGAGATCGAGAATAGCTAATCCTAGAGGCGTTTCTCGTCGCAATGGAAGTGCCTGGCTACG
>CAWEGF010000033.1:0-41338 GCA_963808535.1 uncultured Verrucomicrobiae bacterium
CTGCGGAGAAGTAAGGCGGGACGCCTTACCTACGACGAAGAACCATCCAAAACAGCCCTTATCTTCGCGCCATTCGTCACTAACTTGGTGCGCGGATAAGAAAGTTTTTCCCGACCCTCCAATTTAGTTCAACTCTCCTGACATAGGGTTGTCACGGACCTCCTTGATGGTGCTCGCGACGCTCGATCGGACAGGCATTTGCCAACCATCGGGGCGTTCGAAACGATCCACCTGAAAGAGTTAACATGACTACCAATTTCAAGGCTTCGAAGGCGACAGATCGGCAGGACGATCTGCAGGAGCTGCCACCAGGGTCCTCTCCTCATATCATCGTGTTTTTTCCAGCGGGCGGTGAGCACATGGCTGAACGGGAGCAACCCGATTGGCCGCTCCGGTACCGATCCCAAACAAAAAATACCGGCTCCAGGCGAGAGCTTTTACATCCGCACTTGGATCCGGTGGAGGATTGGCTGCATTCTCTGCTGGCCGGCGCTGCAGTCGCCTCGCTGCTGATTGGAATCGTCTGTTGGCCCAGCGACCCGGCCATGAAAACGGAGCGCTCCAAACCTCGGGAAATCGCGCACCTGGAATCTTCCCAGGTGACGCCAGTCTGGTTAAACTATGAACCGTGAACCGCATCGATCGATTGGTCGCGATCCTGATTCATTTGCAGGGGCGCAGAGTGACCCGCGCCGAACAGATTGCCGACGAATTTCAAACCAGTATCCGCACCGTCTATCGGGACATTGCAGCACTCGCGGAGGCTGGGGTGCCAGTCGTGGGCGAAGCCGGGATTGGTTACAGTATCGTAAAGGGTTATCACTTGCCGCCTGTGCACTTTACCACTGAGGAAGCGACCGCGCTGATCACTGCCAGCATGCTAATGGATCGTTTTACCGACCATTCGTTAGCGTCTTCCATGGACTCGGCGCTGGCAAAAATTCGAGCGGTGCTGCCATCGGATCATCAGGACCATATCGCGCGCCTCGAGGGGCGAATGTCGGTGCCAAGGATTACGCAAAAGGATCGCGCCGGCAGTCTTTTTCTTATTCAGAAGGCCCTCGCGGATCGCCGGATTTTACGCCTGTCCTATCGCGGTTCGGGTGCCGCTGAAGCGTTGCGCAGAGAAGTTGAACCCTTAGGATTGACCTATTACGCAGACAGATGGCATCTCATCGGCTGGTGTCGCCTGCGTAACGATTACCGGGATTTTCGAACCGATCGGATTGAGACCATCGTCTGTTTGCCAGAACAATTCGAACCGCATGAAGATTTTTCTCTGACGGAGTTTCTCGGACGCTGGGAAAATCAACCGGTCTCTTTTAGCGGAATAATCCGGGCCGATCCCATCGCCGCCGAGCGCATCCGAAAAGAGGCCCCGTTCAAAATCCTCCGTGAAGAACGCAAGGGAGAAGAGGTCATCTTCAACATCGAAGGGGGAAACTGGAATTGGTATATCGGCTGGTTACTCTCCTTTGGAGACCGGATTGCCATTTTTGAGCCCGAGGAACTTCGGTCCCTGGTTTGCGCAGCTGCCAGAGCCACGGCACTCCACCATGAAGCAAAAAGGCCCATCAATGAGTAATGGCCGCCGAAGAGCGTGCAAATCGGCAAAGTGAAGGAAACAAAAACATGCAACCCGAGAGCATTATCTTTCAGGACGATGGTTTAATTCCCAATAGCCGCTACCCGGTTTTGCTCTTCCGAGGTGCGGTTGAACTGGAAAGTAACGACCCGGCGTCATCGATGGAGAGGCGGTTTGCGGCGAACCATTGGATTAATTCGTGGCGAAACGGGATTTACAGTTTTCACCATTATCACAGCACCAGCCACGAGGTGCTCGGCATCTATCAGGGGTCCGTGACGGCACGACTGGGCGGAGAAAAGGGACAAGATTTTGTTCTCCGGGCGGGTGACGTGGTGGTCATTCCAGCCGGAGTTGGGCATAAAAATCTGCAATCTACTCCCCACTTAGGGGTCGTAGGCGCTTATCCGGACGGACGAGAGTGCGATTTACTGAGAGGACGGCCGGGAGAACGTCCGCAGGCCGACCGGAATATCGCGGGAGTGCCGATTCCCGAAAGCGACCCGGTGTACGGCGTCCACGGTCCACTAAAGGAGATCTGGATCAAACCTCGCTAGACGAAGGAGGAGAGGGTATGGGCCAGGGTTCCTGCTCTGGGACTCGGCAGCCGAAGAAGTAAGGCGACTCATTCCAGTCATCGAACTGGTCGGCACAGCTGTCACGGATCAACGCACGTAACCCTACGGGACGGTCCATGTGTCGGGGCTCGTTCCAAAGCACTATCGTGCCAGGCAACCGATATAGCACTGTCCCGGTCCTGGACGTTTCGCAACAGATTTAGAAATAATGCCCTAGCCTGTATTATCGTGGCCTTGCGAGGAAAAAGAAATCGAACAGACGGCCGCAAAGAACGCAAAGAGGACGCAGAAGGGGATGGAGGGCACGGAGGGGGAGGATTTACCACAGAGACACAGAGGGCACGGAGTTTCGGAAATGAATTTGGGTCGTGATCGGCGTCCGTTAATTTTTGGCAGCCTCGCTAACCATCGGCTCGCGGACAGATTCGGATCTGCCATCCGAACATTAAATTTTTTCCGAAACTCCGTGCCCTCTGTGTCTCTGTGGTAAATCCTCCCCCTCCGTGCCCTCCATCCCCCCTCTGCGTCCTTACAAGCGACAGCGCGTCGAATGGGTTCGTTGCGCCGATCTTTGGTTTGGGTAAGGTAAGAGCCTCTTTGCTATGGGATCACCTGAACGCTACCTGATGTGTCCGCCGGAATTTTTTCAGGTCGACTATGTCATTAACCCGTGGATGGAAGGTAACATCGACCGTGCCAACGGCACTTTGGCCGCCGAACAATGGCATCGCCTCCACGCCATTCTAGGCCGTCAGGTAAAAGTCGAATTGCTCGAACCGCTTGCCGGTTCACCTGACATGGTCTTTACCGCCAACGCAGGCCTGGTCCTCGGTGATCAGGTGGTTTTGAGCCGGTTCCTGCATCCGGAACGCCAATCTGAAGAGCCACATTTTCGGGACTGGTTCCGGCAAAACGGATTTCGGGTACACGAACTACCCAAGGACTTGCCATTCGAAGGGGCTGGGGACGCGCTTCTCGACCGGGTGACCCCATTGCTGTGGGCAGGGTACGGTTTCCGGACCGAGCTCGAGAGCCACGCCCTGATTGCCAATTTGCTCGGCATCGAGGTGGTTAGTCTGCGTTTGATCGATAAACGCTTCTACCATCTCGACACCTGCCTCTGCCCGCTCGAGGGAGGATTTCTAATGTACTATCCGGCAGCTTTCGATGCCCGGTCTAATGCCCAGATTGAACACCGGATTCCGCCGGAGAAACGTATTGTCCTGGACGAAATCGACGCCATTCATTTCGCCGCTAATGCGGTCAATATCGGTGAGACGCTGATTCTGCATCGTGCCGGTGAGGCGCTCAAAACCCAACTTTCAGCCGCCGGTTTTCTAATTTTTGAAGAGCCTCTCACCGAGTTTATCAAATCCGGCGGAGCAGCCCGTTGTTTGACGCTGCGTCTCACCGAGTTGCCAAAACCGGGGCGCCACGCCCATAGCGAAATCGCCAGCCGGGTCCTCCACTTGGAAGGGCACCTGCTTGATTCCGGTCTCTTGGACCGTGCATTGGAACTGACCGTCCAGAACGGAGGCAGCTTCCAGATCTTGAACTTCCAGCTTGGAAAACAGCGTCAGAGCACTTCGAGAGCGGAAATCCGCGTTTCAGCGCCCGATGCCGATGTGCTCGGCAATCTGGTCGGTCAGTTGATTGAACTCGGCAGCATTCCCACCGCCACAGAACGGGCCAGCGACGCGCGACTCGAGACCGTGACGATGGACGGCGTTGCTCCCGATGAATTCTATGTCACGACGATCTATCCAACTGAGGTCCGGCTGAATGGGCGATGGGTGCGAATCACCGGCCAACGAATGGACGGGTGTATCGCCATTGATAACCCAGACTCAGCCCAACCCACGGCAACCGTCCGTCTGATGCGAGATCTTCGGCGCAACGATTTGGTGGTCGTCGGCATCGATGGAATTCAGACCGTGCGGAAGAGTGAATCTCGCGAGGAACGCGGAATCGGCGGACCTCCGGCTGCGGAATTCGCTTTCATGGGGGCCGGGGTCAGCAGCGAGCGTAAAATCGAGCTGGTGGTCCGGGAAATCGCGTGGGAACTCGAACGGATTCGTGAACGTCGGGGCAAGGTAGTGGTCGTAGCTGGGCCGGTGGTTGTTCATACGGGTGCTTCGGAACATCTGGCGGCGCTGATCCGCGGCGGCTTCGTACATGTGGTGCTTGGTGGAAACGGCATGGCGGTGCATGACATCGAGCAGTCATTACTTGGCACTTCCCTCGGTGTGGACATGAGCCGCGGCAACCAGGTGCAGGGCGGCCATCGTCATCATCTGCGCGCCATCAATACGATTCGGCGCTGTGGGAGCATCAGCGCCGCCGTCGAACAAGGAGTGCTCAAGAGCGGGATCTTCTACGAATGCGTCCGTGCGGGGATTCCCTTCTCCTTGGCCGCTTCCATCCGAGATGACGGTCCCTTGCCAGGTGTTTTCACCGACATGATAGAGGCTCAGCGCGATTATGCTCGATTGATTGCCGGGGCCGAAATGATTTTGATGCTCAGCTCGATGCTTCATAGTATCGGCGTCGGCAACATGACTCCAGCCGGCGTGAAGCTGGTCTGTGTCGATATTAATCCCGCGGTCGTGACCAAGCTAGCCGACCGCGGCTCCGTAGAAAGCATCGGAGTGGTCACTGACGTCGGTCTGTTTCTGAGCCTTTTAGTCCAGCATGTTCGCGCTGAACATGCTTTGCCTGCCTAGTGCACCAAGTCAGTGACTGGTGCCACGTCTGACCCCGAAGGGCGCGCCCCGCAGGGGCAAGAAAACATGGCCCAGACTTTAGCCCATAGGCGCTAACTTAATCAAAGCCTCAGCGCGGAATGTATTTCGTCCCGGAGGGACAGCATGATCGTAGCCAGGGACGAGAGTGCCTGGGACAGCGCACCCCAAAAGTCCGTCCCGTAAGGTACGGTATGATTCGTGCAGGTCGTGCGCACGATCCGAAGATTGGAGACAGGAGATTTCGAATGCGGTATCGCTAAGCAGAACAGAACATGATCTCCTGAAATGCCAAAGCTTTCAAGACCTCGGATCGCTAATTAGCCTTCACTCAAGAAACACGACGCACCATCGACGAGAAAGACTCTGGGATTAGGCTTGCGACCGATCATACCGTACCCTCCTGGAGCAGATGCTTCGGAGGTGGCTGTGCCCTAGGCACTTCGTGCCAGGCTAGCGGATCTCGATTGTCCGGCTCAGGTGGGACAGAATGTAGTTGTTTAGCGGCGATCGCTATCCGGCCAGATTTCGGGTTGGAGCGCCTGTCTGGAGCCCCTGAATCAATCAAATTGGAGCGACTGAACTTCGCTGATGCCGGTTGGGGACAGAGCCCTGTTGGGGGATTCCGAATGTCTGCTTCGCCGGTTAGGACGGTAACCCTTGTCGGGGTGCAGGACGAAGGTTGGACTGTTGGACTCCCCTATGTTGCTTGGAGTACTTCCGATTGGTGCCAGGCTGACGATCGGGTTGTCCCTCTGGGACAGGATGGGTTGTTTACCAAGGCTGCGGCCAATGCACTAATCACTCGATGGGTTGGCGGCCGCTCTGATCGAGCCCCTCAGCCCAAAATCAAAATTCGGACGCGCGAACCGCAGACGACGACGCTTTCCGCAAGTAAACACCGACTTTGCCGGTTCTCGTCCTCACATCCCGGTGATGATCCGTTCCACGGCTTCGATATTGGTCTGTTTGGGATCAATATCGTCGGCCACCTTCTTTCCACGCCGCATCACCACGATGCGGTCAACGACTTGGAAGACATGGTAAATGTTATGGGCGATAAAGACGCAGGAGTGTCCGGAATCTCGGGCATTGCGAACAAAACGCAGGACGCCCTGGGTCTCTTCTACCCCTAGATTATTGGTCGGCTCATCGAGGATGATCAATTCACTCTCAAAATGCATCGCTCGAGCAATAGCGACCGCCTGGCGCTCGCCGCCGGATAACGCGCTAATTGGAGTGGTCGGCGGGATATCCTTGGTGATGCCAACCTGCTTGAGCAGTTTGCGAGCCGCTTCGTTCATCGCGTCTTGATCCAATCGATCGAAGAACCGCGGTCCTTTCACCGGTTCGCGTCCGAGAAATAAATTTCGCGCAATGGAAAGCTGCACCACCAGGGCCGAGTCCTGGTAGATCGTCTCGATCCCTCGGGCAATGGCGTCGGTGGTATTGCGCATTTTTACTTTCGCGCCATGCATGAAAATCTCCCCACTATCCGGTCTGAGAGCGCCGGAGAGGATCTTGATCAGCGTTGACTTGCCCGCGCCGTTATCGCCCAGCAGCCCAACGATTTCATTCTTCCGCACCGTCAGAGTGACGTCGTTGAGCGCCTGCACATGCCCGAAATACTTGTTGATGCGCTCCATGCGCACTAGTTCGTCTGCCATGTTGCTTCAGGTCCCTGCCCGGTGTCGGTGTTCAAGAGCGGAATGGAGCGCCATCATCCCGAGGATAATCGCGCCAATGAAAATGTTATAGGCCAAACCCGGAACGCCAACCAGGACGATGCCGTTCCGCATCATGCGCAAGATCAGCACGCCAATGATCGTCCCGATGATGGTGCCGCGCCCTCCGGTGAGCGCAGTGCCGCCGATAACGACCATGGCAATCACCTCCAATTCGTAACCGGTACCGCTGTTCGGATTAGCCGCGGAGACCCGGATCGAGCTGGTAACCCCGGCGTAAGCAGAGATGACCGCCGTCAGGATGAAAAGCAATATTTTGGTTTGCGTGACACGTACTCCACGCGCCCGCGCGGCGTACTCGTTGCCGCCAGCGGCTTGAATCCAATTGCCGGCTTTGGACTCGGTGAGCACATAACCCAGAATGACGGTAAAGAGGATAAACCAGAGAAGGGAGGCGTAGATTCGAAGGCCGCCCACGGAAAATTGTCCGACGATGATGCTCATCAGCGGGGAGTTAGCGGTCCAGGTGTGTTGCGGGAAGCCGTCGGTAATATAGAGGGCGGTGCCTCGGACAACAAACTGCATTCCGAGAGTGACGAGGAACGATGGAATTCTGAGGCGAGTAACCATCCAGCCGTTGATGAAGCCGATCAAAGCTGAAACCACCATGGCGAACCAAAAGCCAACTTCCAGCGATCCGATATGCGCGTTGTAGAAAGTCCACATCATGATCGGTGCGAAGCCAAAGACTGAACCGACCGACAGATCAAATTCGCCTGCGGTCATCAGCAGGGTCATTCCCAACGTGATCATTCCCAACTCGGGGGTGAACGCTAGCAAGTTGCTGATATTGCCCGCCGAGAGGAAAGCCGGCGATCGCACCGTAAAAATCAGAACCTCGACAGCTAGCAAAACCAGGGGTCCGAATTCAGGGGCGGAGATAAATCTCCGGAGCAGCGCGGTTAATCGCATCTGGTAGGTCGAAGGTTAGGAAAAGGAAAATTCCGCCGCTAACATGATTCGCTTCCCATACTCATGAGAGATGGCCGATCCGAAAATATCGAATTGGAGTGAGGACCCTGCGTGATAGGAAGAATCAGGTGGGCTGTTTCGGGCCGCCAAGCGGCCCGAAACAATGGCATTGATATTTATTTGTGCGAAGGGCCCTGCATGATCTTGAGATAATTCGCAGCCTTATCCTTTTCATACAGAGTGCCGACGCTGACGTCGAAACCTGGAGGAATACCGCTGGCTGCCATGGCGGCAATCGAGAGGGCGATATAGCTGGTCGCCTGAGGATCCTGCCACATGGCCGCGTTAACATAACCATCCAGCACTTCCTGTGAGGTATCGGGCGAATTGCCCCAACCAACGACGGGTATTTCGCCGGCTTTGATCCCGACCTGATCGAACACTCGCTTAATGCTTCCAGTGACCAAGTCACCAAGTCCGATGATGGCCTTGATCTTGCCGCGATTGGCGGTCAGATAATCGGACATCCGGGTGATGATTTCGGCTTGGTCAAGTTTGGTTTCGGTGATTTCGTGCGTGACCCCGAGCGGGCCGAACACACTATCAATTCCCTGAGTCTCCAGCACGCCATAGGTCGCACCGGGTACTTCTACCGGGGTCCAGACCACATCCCCTTTTTTCACAAAATTGTGGTCGACCAGATACTGGGCCCAGCGTTTGCCGATCGCGACATTGTCGCCGCCAACGTAGGCATCCCGGCCACTGGTCTTGTCTTCGGTGTTCATGATGACCACCGGAATCCCAGCGGCGTGCGCTTCGGCAATGACCTTCGTCAGGCTGCCAGGGTCAGGCGTACTAGTGACGATACCCTTGGCCTTCGCGGTAATCGCCGCACGAACAGCTTCCTGTTGTGAGGGAACGTCTCCACTGTGAAAGGAGGTCCGAACTTCATGTCCAGTGTCCTTGGCCCATTGCTCTGCTCCCTGCAGAAAATAGGTCCAAACCGGGTCGGTAGGAGATCCATGCGAAACCCAATAAAAAATTGGTTTAGCATCCTGGGCCGAGGCCACGCGAGGAGCGTGTACCGCAATAATAGCGCTGAGAGTCAGCGTAAAAAAGATTAACTTTTTGAGCATGTGGGGGGTCTTTCTTCCGAGGAGTAATTAAGACACGACACCTGGCAATCCGAGTATCGATCGTGCAGCCATATAGCGGAACAAATCGATTTAGTAAACAGGAATTCGGGGGCTTGGGGGAAGGAGTTGGGGAAGGAGTTGCAGGAGTTACAGGAGTTCAGGAGTTCAGGAGTTACAGAATAAAAATCCGAATCGTGACCGAGGCTCGATGGTCAAATATAAAGTTTCAAGGCTCGAATGCGCCGTAACCTAAAAAGCTTGCCATCTCGGATCCGGACCAAAGGCCGGACTCCTGACTCCTGACTCCTGGCCCATGTCCTGACCCTTACTCTGCCCGCTGCCGATTTTACTTCTGTAACTCCTGCAACTCCTCTGCCCCCTCCCCCTCACCTCCCCGCCCTCTGCCCCCCGGCCGCTATAATCACTCCGATGATAACCAGGCCGGTGACCACGAAGCGAATGCCGGCACTCACCCCAAAGGTGTTAAGCATCGTCAGGAGGAGGACGAGGAAAAGTGCACCACCCCAGAGACCAGGCACATTGGCTTTCCCACCGCTGACCGAGGTACCTCCAATGACTACCACCGCGATGGAAGCGAGCAGATATTCGTCACCGATTTCCAGGGACGATCCTCGAAAATACCCCGCCAGCAACGATCCACAAATCCCGCCGAGGGCTCCACTCAAGACGTAAGTGGCAAATCGAACCCGTTCCACGGCCACACCGGCGAGCCAGGCGGCACGACTATTTTGTCCGATGGCCAAGACTGAGCGACCGAAGATCGTCCAGTGCAGAATGATCCCGATCCCAATGGTGAAAATCGCCATTCCGATCGCCAGGAAAGGTATTCCGCCGATTTGTCCAGAAGTGAACTCGGCAAACCCGGGAGGGGGCTTGATCTGCAAGCCGCGACCATAGCTGATGCCGGCAGATTGGATTATGAAACTAGCAGAAAGGGTGGAGATGATTGGCGGGATGCGCAACAACCAGATAAGAAGATAGTTGAAAATTCCGATACAGACGCCGGATCCCAGGGCGGCCAGGAAGCCCAAGGCGATCAAGGAGTCGGATCCATTCATCATCTTCATGGCCACTGCGCTGGCCAATCCGATGTTAGCAGGCAGTGACAGATCCACGTTACCGGGGCCGAGGGTGATCACGAACATCTGCGCGATACCGGCAATGACCGAAAAGACGGCCAGCGCGAGAGCGGCAGTGATCATTCCGCCGGCGCCGTAGCCGTGGGTGAAAACAATGGCCGCGAGCCAGACCAGAAATGCGCCCAGATAAGACCAGATCCATGGCTTGGCCAGAACGTTCAACCGCCTGGCAAGCCTCATGCCGTTCTCCTGTCTGTCCGGTTAATCAAGGCGCGGGCGGCCAAGACAATAATTAGAATTCCACCCTGCGCACCAACCTGCCAATCGGGGGAGATCCTCATAAAGTTAAGCAGCGACCCGGCTAGAGTAAGGGTCAGCGCGCCGATCACCGCTCCGATGGGCGAAACGCGTCCTCCGACGAATTCTCCCCCGCCGAGAATGACCCCGGCGATCGACAGCAGGGTGTAACCTTTTCCAATATTAGCGTCGGCGGAGGTGGTAAGCCCGATCAGGGCCAGTCCGGAGAATACCCCAAAAACTCCGGCCAAAGCGTACATGACGATTTTCGTCTTGATTAACGACCAACCGGCCCGACCAATCGCGCTCGGGTTACCACCGGATCCGCGTAAGATTGCGCCATAAGAAGTGCGCATCAACCCGACGTGAACAAGCGCGGCGATTACCAGCGCAGCGATAATCGGAAAAGGCACATAAGGCACATGAAAATTCATGAGATCATGGAGCCAACTTGGCGGTTTACCGCCCGGCTTGGGGAGGACCAGGATCGCCAATCCCTGCCAGACGAACAGCATTCCCAGCGTCACGACAATCGATGGAACGTTACGCAGATAAATGATGGCCCCCATGATGGCGTAGACCGCCACCCCGCCTAAAAGGACGGCGAAACCTAGCAACGGAGCGTCCCGCAACCAGGTGGCTGCCACACAACCGACAAAACTAACAAAGGTCCCGATGGAAAGATCGAGATCGTTCACCGTGATAACAAACATCTGGGCGATGGTGGCGAGTGCGGTGGGAATCCCGAGGTTGAGCATCAAGTTGAGCCCTAAATAACTCATTGCTCTCGGATTGAGGTAGGCGATTCCGAGGATCACCAACGCCAAAGACAAGGATGGCAGGGCGGTTCGCAGAAATCGCCACGCTTCCTCACATCCCGGTGATGATCCGTTCCACAGCTTCGATATTGGTCTGTTTGGGATCAATATCGTCGGCCACCTTCTTTCCACGCCGCATCACCACGATGCGGTCAACGACTTGAAAGACGTGGTAAATATTATGGGCGATAAAGACGCAAGAGTGTCCGGAATCTCGGGCATTGCGAACAAAACGCAGGACGCCTTGAGTCTCTTCTACCCCTAGATTATTGGTCGGCTCATCGAGGATGATCAATTCACTCTCAAAATGCATCGCTCGAGCAATAGCGACCGCCTGGCGCTCGCCGCCGGATAACGCGCTAATTGGAGTGGTCGGCGGGATATCCTTAGTGATGCCAACCTGCTTGAGCAGTTTGCGAGCCGCTTCGTTCATTGCGTCTTGATCCAATCGATCGAAGAAACGCGGTCCTTTCACCGGTTCGCGTCCGAGAAATAAATTTCGCGCAATGGAAAGCTGCACCACCAGGGCCGAGTCCTGGTAGATCGTCTCGATCCCTCGGGCAATGGCGTCGGTGGTATTGCGCATTTTTACTTTCGCGCCATGCATGAAAATCTCCCCACTGTCCGGTCTGAGAGCGCCGGAGAGGATCTTGATCAGCGTTGACTTGCCGGCGCCGTTATCGCCCAGTAACCCAACGATTTCATTTTTCCGCACCGTCAGAGTGACGTCGTTGAGCGCCTGCACATGCCCGAAATATTTGTTGATGCGCTCCATGCGCACTAGTTCGTCTGCCATGTTGCTTCAGGTCCCTGCCCGGTGTCGGTGTTCAAGAGCGGAATGGAGCGCCATCATCCCGAGGATAATCGCGCCAATGAAAATGTTATAGGCCAAACCCGGAACGCCAACCAGGACGATGCCGTTCCGCATCATGCGCAAGATCAGCACGCCAATGATCGTCCCGATGATGGTGCCGCGCCCTCCGGTGAGCGCAGTACCGCCGATAACGACCATGGCAATCACCTCCAATTCGTAACCGGTACCGCTGTTCGGATTGGCCGCGGAGACTCGGATCGAGCTGGTGACTCCAGCGTAAGCAGAGATGACCGCCGTCAGGATGAAAAGCAATATTTTGGTTTGCGTGACACGGACCCCACGCGCCCGGGCGGCGTACTCGTTGCCGCCAGCGGCTTGAATCCAATTGCCGGCTTTAGACTCGGTGAGCACATAACCCAGAATGATGGTAAACAGGATAAACCAGAGAAGGGAGGCGTAGATTCGAAGGCCGCCTACGGAAAATTGTCCGACGATGATGCTCATCAGCGGGGAGTTCGCAGTCCAGGTGTGTTGTGGGAAGCCGTCGGTAATATAGAGGGCGGTGCCTCGGACAACAAACTGCATTCCGAGAGTGACGAGGAACGATGGAATTCTGAGGCGAGTAACCATCCAGCCGTTGACGAAGCCGATCAAAGCTGAAACCACCATGGCGAACCAAAAGCCAACTTCCAGCGATCCGATATGCGCGTTGTAGAAAGTCCACATCATGATCGGTGCGAAGCCAAAGACTGAACCGACCGATAGATCAAATTCGCCTGCGGTCATCAACAGGGTCATTCCCAGCGTGATCATTCCCAGCTCGGGGGTGAACGCTAGCAAGTTGCTGATATTGCCCGCCGAGAGGAAAGCCGGCGATCGCACCGTAAAAATCAGAACCTCGACAGCTAGCAAAACCAGGGGTCCGAATTCAGGGGCGGAGATAAATCTCCGGAGCAGCGCGGTTAATCGCATCTGGTAGTTCGCAGGTTAGGAAAAGGAAGATTCCGCCGCTAACATGATTCGCTTCCAATACTCATGAGAGATGGCGGGTCCGAAAACGTCGAATTGGATTAGGACCCTGCGTGATAGGAAGAATCAGGTGGGCTGTTTCGGGCCGCCAAGCGGCCCGAAACAAGGCATTGTTATTTATTTGTGCGAAGAGCCCTGCATGATCTTGAGGTAATTCGCAGCCTTATCCTTTTCATACAGAGTGCCGACGCTGACGTCGAAACCTGGAGGAATACCGCTGGCTGCCATGGAGGCGATCGAGAGGGCGATATAACTGGTCGCCTGAGGATCCTGCCACATGGCCGCGTTGACATAACCATCCAGTACTTCCTGTGAGGTATCGGGCGAATTGCCCCAACCAACGACCGGTATTTCGCCGGCTTTGATCCCGACCTGATCGAACACGCGCTTGATGCTTCCAGTGACCAAGTCGCCAAGTCCGATGATGGCCTTGATCTTGCCACGATTGGCGGTCAGATAATCGGACATCCGGGTGATGATTTCTGCTTGGTCAAGTTTGGTTTCGGTGATTTCGTGCGTGACCCCGAGCGGGCCGAACACACTATCAATTCCCTGAGTCTCCAGCACGCCATAGGTCGCGCCGGGTACTTCTACCGGGGTCCAGACCACATCCCCTTTTTTCACAAAATTGTGGTCGACCAGATACTGGGCCCAGCGTTTGCCGATTGCGACATTGTCGCCGCCAACGTAGGCATCCCGGCCACTGGTCTTGTCTTCGGTGTTCATGATGACCACCGGAATACCAGCGGCGTGCGCTTCGGCAATGACCTTCGTCAGGCTGCCGGGGTCAGGCGTACTAGTGACAATACCCTTGGCCTTCGCGGTAATCGCCGCACGAACAGCTTCCTGTTGTGAGGGTACGTCTCCACTGTGAAAGGAGGTCCGAACTTCATGTCCGGTGTCCTTGGCCCATTGCTCTGCTCCCTGCAGAAAATAGGTCCAAACCGGGTCGGTGGGAGATCCGTGCGAAACCCAATAAAAAATTGGTTTAGCATCCTGGGCCGAGCTCACGCGAGGAGCGTGTATTGCAATAATAGCGCTGAGAGTCAGCGTAAAAAAGATTAACTTTTTGAGCATGTGGGGGGTCTTTCTTCCGAGGAGTAATTAAGACACGACACCTGGCAATCCGAGTATCGATCGTGCAGCCATATAGCGGAACAAATCGATTTAGTAAACAGGAATTCGGGGGCTTGGGGGAAGGAGTTGGGGAAGGAGTTGCAGGAGTTACAGGAGTTCAGGAGTTCAGGAGTTACAGAATAAAAATCCGAATCGTGACCGAGGCTCGATGGTCAAATATAAAGTTCAAGGCTCGAAGGCACCGTAACCTAAAAAGCTTGCAATCTCCGATCAGACCAAAGGCCGACTCCTGACTCCTGACTCCTGACGGCCCATGGCCGACCTTATTCTGCAACTCCTGAACTCCTGCAACTCCTCTGCCCCCTCCCCCTCACCTCCCCGCCCTCTGTCCCCCGGCGGCTATAATCACTCCGATGATAACCAGGCCGGTGACCACGAAGCGAATGCCGGCACTCACCCCAAAGGTGTTAAGCATCGTCAGGAGGAGGACGAGGAAAAGTGCACCACCCCAGAGACCAGGCACATTGGCTTTCCCACCGCTGACCGAGGTACCCCCAATGACTACCACCGCGATGGAAGCGAGCAGATATTCGTCACCGATTTCCAGGGACGATCCTCGAAAATACCCCGCCAGCAACGATCCACAAATTCCGCCGAGGGCTCCACTCAAAACGTAAGTGGCAAATCGCACCCGTTCCACGGCCACACCGGCGAGCCAGGCGGCACGACTATTTTGTCCGATGGCCAAAACTGAGCGACCGAATATCGTCCAGTGCAGAATGATCCCGATCCCAATGGTGAAAATCGCCATTCCGATCGCCAGGAAAGGTATTCCGCCGATTTGTCCAGAAGTGAACTCGGCAAATCCGGGAGGGGGCTTGATCTGCAAGCCGCGACCATAGCTGATGCCGGCAGATTGAATTATGAAACTAGCAGAAAGGGTGGAGATGATTGGCGGGATGCGCAACAACCAGATAAGAAGATAGTTGAAAATTCCGATACAGACGCCGGATCCCAAGGCGGCCGCGAAGCCCAAGGCGATCAAGGAGTCGGATCCATTCATCATCTTCATGGCCACTGCGCTGGCCAATCCGATGTTAGCGGGCAGTGACAAATCCACGTTGCCGGGGCCGAGGGTGATCACGAACATCTGCGCGATACCGGCAATGACCGAAAAGACGGCCAGCGCGAGAGCGGCAGTGATCATTCCGCCGGCGCCGTAGCCGTGGGTGAAAACAATGGCCGCGAGCCAGACCAGAATTGCGCCCAGATAAGACCAGATCCATGGCTTGGCCAGAACGTTCAACCGCCTGGCAAGCCTCATGCCGTTCTCCTGTCTGTCCGGTTAATCAAGGCGCGGGCGGCCAAGACAATAATTAGAATTCCCCCCTGCGCACCAACCTGCCAATCGGGGGAGATCCTCATAAAGTTAAGCAGCGACCCGGCCAGAGTAAGGGTCAGCGCGCCGATCACCGCTCCGATCGGCGAAACGCGTCCTCCGACGAATTCTCCCCCGCCGAGAATGACCCCGGCGATCGACAGCAGGGTGTAACCTTTTCCAATATTAGCGTCGGCGGAGGTGGTAAGCCCGATCAGGGCCAGTCCGGAGAATACCCCAAAAACTCCGGCCAAAGCGTACATGACGATTTTCGTCTTGATTAACGACCAGCCGGCCCGACCAATCGCGCTCGGGTTACCACCGGATCCGCGCAAGATTGCGCCATAAGAAGTGCGCATCAACCCGACGTGAACAAGCGCGGCGATTACCAGCGCAGCGATAATCGGAAATGGCACATAAGGCACATGAAAATTCATGAGATCATGCAGCCAACTTGGCGGTTTACCACCCGGCTTAGGGAGGACCAGGATCGCCAGTCCCTGCCAGACGAACAGCATTCCTAGCGTCACCACAATTGACGGAACGTCGCGCAGATAAATGATGGCCCCCATGATGGCGTAGACCGCCACCCCGACTAAAAGGACGGCGAAACCTAGCAACGGAGCATCCCGCAACCAGGTGGCTGCCACACAACCGACAAAACTAACAAAGGTCCCGATGGAAAGATCAAGATCGTTCACCGTGATAACAAACATCTGGGCGATGGTGGCGAGCGCCGTGGGAATCCCGAGATTGAGCATCAAGTTCAGCCCTAAATAACTCATCGCCCGCGGATTGAGCGAGGCGATTCCGAGGATCACCAAAGCCAAAGACAAGGATGGCAAGGCGGTCCGCAGAAATCGCCACGTTGGTTGGGACATCCCGCTGGAAATTTTCGCGGTGTAGACGGTTGAAACCGGATGCACCTTCAACCGGCCTCCTGAAAAGAAGATTGGATCACTAGTTCCTCACTGAGTTCGTCCCGGCGCAGATCAGCAACGATCCGGTTATTGCGAAAGACGTAAACGTGATCGCAGTTCTTAAGCTCTTCCATTTCCGTCGTGTACCAGAGAAAAGTGCGTCCGCCATTTGCTTCTGAGCGGATCAACTCATAGACCTCGAGCTTGGTGCTGACGTCAACACCGCGCATCGGATCGTCCATCAAAACTATTTTTGCTTCGGAACCTAGCGCACGCGCGAACAGCGCTTTCTGCTGATTTCCGCCCGAAAGCGAGAGGATATTGTTGCTCATATCCGCCGTCCGAATATTGACGCGTTTCCGCCAGCGCTCGGCAAATTGGCCCTCCAGCTCAGAAGAAATCAATGGGCCTTTACGAAGCTTGGCAATAGAGCGTATCCCGACGTTTTCGGCGATCGACCAAAGCGGGAAAATCCCGTCACTTTGGCGGTCTCCGGCGATTAAGGCGACGGGATCGGTTACTTCAAGTCCAGGAATCCGTCGGGTGGCACCACGAAAAATCGATAACAGCAGCAGAGTTTGCCCATGACCAGAGAGACCGGCTAGTCCGACGATTTCGCCTTGGTGGGCTACGAGTTCGATCCCTTCCCGGAGTCAAAGAGCGCGCGCGAACCCGCACCGGAGTGGTCCCGCGCGGTGCGGCCCGTTCTTGGACTGATCGCATTTTGCTGGCCGCAGCGCCACCCATCGCGGTCACTAGTTTATCCCGGTCAAAGTTGGATGCTCGATCAGTGGCCGCCACAGCTCCGTCCCGCATGACCACGATGCGATCGGCGTATTCCAGAATTTCGCCGAGCAGATGAGAAATCAAGACACAGCCCACGCCGGTGGCGACAACTCGCCGGACATGAGATAGCAACTGGGCCGCGGTATGGCTATCAAGAGAGGAAGTTGGTTCGTCCAGAATCACCAGGTGAAGAGGGGTCTTGGTGATCAGTAAAGGCGCGGGCCACTTCGATCATTTGGCGTTTGCCAATCGAAAGATCGCCGACCACAGCGTCGGAAGGAATGCCGTGACCCGGGAAAATTTCTTCGAGTTTGCTGCCGATCAAAGCGGCAGCACGCTGGCGCCAATTCCATCCGGCAATTGTCGGGTGAAGAACACGGGCATTCTCAGCCACAGTGAGATTAGGGCACAGCGACAGTTCCTGGAAGACGCACCGAATCCCCAGCTTCTGCGCGAGAAAAGCCGAATAAGCATGCCGTGCACTGCCTCCGACCACGATCTCCCCTCGATCAGAAGTTAGCGTGCCGGCCAGCACATGCATCAAGGTCGATTTTCCGGCGCCGTTATGACCGACCAACCCGACGCATTCTCCAGCGTCGACCGCAAAATCAACCCCGGCTAAAGCACGGACGGCGCCGAAATACTTTTCGACGCCGGCCAGTTTGACAACGTTCACGGACGGTATGGACATGAGATGCGAAAACTCAATCGGGCTTTCAGGGCGATCGCGTTCAACGCAAGGGTGAATGCCCCCGGACCTCCGCTTATTTCTTTAAATTGGCCTCGATGGCCTTCTTAGCATCTTCCTGGGTGTATTCATGGCTAGCGACCCCACCTACCGGGATATTGGGGAGAGCAGCCTCGAAATCATCCTGGCTAAAGGCTAGATACGGCACCACTAAATCGTGCGGTATATCCTTCCGGCCGTCCAGAATCTGCTGGGCCACCCAAAAGGCCAGAGTGGAGACTCCCGGCGCAATCGAAGCTGACCAGGTGGTATAACCACTCTTGGTTTTTTGCTCCTTCCACCAAGCGAGTTCGTCCTGACGATTTCCCATGATGATGATTGGTTGCTTGCGACCGGCTCCGGCGAAGGCCTGCGCGGCCCCGTATCCGTCGCCGCCCTGGTCAACAACGCCAACGATTTCGGGAAGGGAAGGAAGAACGGTAGCTACCGCCTTCTGCGCCGTTGGTTGGTCCCAGTCACCCTCTACGCTGTTGACGATTTTAAATTCCGGATGTTTGCCCACTCCCGCCACAATCCCGGCGTGAATTGCATCATCGATCGAGGTTCCGGCCAAGCCACGAATCTCGAGCAAGTTGCCACCTTTCGGTAGCCAACTCGCCAGATGTACGACTTCCTGCTCGCCATAATCTTTGAAATCGACGCCCACACGCCAGGCAGAAGGTTCAGTGACTATTCCGTCGAACGAGACCACCACGATGCCGGCATCGGTAGCTTGTTTGATGGCGCCGTTCAAGGCGTCCGGAGAGGACGCATTAATGACGATCGCATTGTAACCCTGCAAGATCAGGTTTTGAATCTGCGCTGCCTGGGTCGGTACCTCTTTGTCAGCCGTGGTGAAAACGTCCGCGGCGCCTACTACCCCGTCGGCTACGGCTTTCTTGGTGACAATATCATAACTCTTCAACATGGCCTGCCGCCACGAATTGCCCGCGTAATTGTTAGAAAACGCGATTTTAGCCGTCTTCGTGTCCGCGTGGGCCACTCCAATCAACGCCATGCCCGCCAGGATGGGGAGCAGAGCGGTACGGTAAATAATTCTTTTCATGCCTTTGTTCCAATCGATACTTGATCCATTGTTCGCTGGCGCAGGTAATCTGAGCATCTGCGCCGGACAGGCTTACCCCTCCCGAGCGAGGCCAAACCACGCAGGCTTCGGGCTTTAGTTCTAAGAATAGACTTTGAAAACTGGGGGGAAGCCGCACCGACCAGCACGAGTGCCTCGAGCGCTGCGCCAAGGCACTAGAGTATATGCAAAGATCTGTTAATCAAATCCTTTCGCGGGCGCAGAGGGAGAGAGGATGCGCACGGAGGGGAATTATTTACCACAGAGACACAGAGGTTACGGAGTTCCGGAATTCTGAAAATTTTAAAAAATCCGAAACTCCGTGTCCTCTGTGTCTCTGTGGTAAATAATTCCCTCCGTGCTCTTCCTTCCTCCTGTTCGGAATTCTAAACAAATCCGGAAAAGTGCGATAGGATAGCGACGAAACGAACACCTGTTTATACACAATGGCACCGACGATGCTGAGATAGGTGATTAAGTATGGGCTCTTCGCTGAAAATTGCTTCTGTTTTTGGGATCGAGGTGCGAATCAACCTGAGCTTCCTGCTTTTGCTAGGGTTTTTCTGGTTCCATTTTTACCAAGTAGGAGGGGTCTCAGGCGCGGTCCAAGGTATCATCTACATCCTGATCCTCTTCGCCTGTGTGACCTTGCACGAATTCGGCCACGCCTTCGCGGCCCGGGGATTCGGCATCAAAACCCGAGACATAACTTTGTATGCCATTGGCGGGGTCGCGCGGCTCAGTCGCATCCCGGACAAGCCTTGGCAGGAACTGATTGTCGCCGTGGCCGGACCGCTGGTGAACGTCGTGATCGCGTCTGCCCTTTTTTTGGTCACGAACGTCACAACCGCTTTTCAAGATGTTGACCTGCTAGACAGTCCAAGAATCGACCTGCTGTACAAAGTGGCTTGGGCCAATCTGTTTTTGGTGGCTTTCAATTTGATCCCGGCCTTTCCCATGGACGGGGGCCGAGTTCTCCGAGCCCTCCTGGCGATGGCCATGCCCTACGCCCGGGCGACGGAGATTGCGGCCAGAATCGGCCAGGGTGTGGCCGTCCTTTTTGCTATCTTCGGCTTTATTTACAATCCGATTTTAGTCTTCATCGCCTTCTCAATTTTTGTCGGCGCGCAGCAGGAAGCGGCTATGGCACGAGCGAATCGATCTTCGCCGCCATGATGAAGTCGTTGCGGTGCAATCCTCGAATCTTGTGGGTCCAAAGCGTCACCGTCACCCGGCCCCACTCCGTTAAGATGGCCGGGTGATGACCTTCCTCTTCGGCTAGTGCGCCAATGCGATTGGTAAAATTCAAGGCCTCGGCAAAATTTGCAAAGCGATAAGCCCGCTCGAGCCTTTCAATTCCCTCCCGTTCCAGCAGTGTCCATTCAGGAATTTGAGGTTGCAGCTCGCGCACCTCTGTCTCCGTCGCCCGCGGGGAATCACGACGGCAAGCAGTACATTTTTCATCGGTCAGGGCGTCCATAATCGTGAGGTCCTCATCTCTTGGTCTCTCTGTTGAATTAACCTTCTCCGCGACCTGCTCAGACCAGCAGTCCCGGTTAAATAAAGGGCTGAAGCAATGAAAGATCTGCCGCGCTGAGCCGTTCTTTCGCGGTCTTGGCCTGGTGCCAATACGGATAGAGCAACCTCGGTAAACTGGCAGTATCAAGTCGAGCCGTTTCTTCGGCGGTGAGGGTCAAATTAGCGGCCGCTAGATTATCGGCCAACTGAGCATCCGTACGAGCGCCGACCACCAACGAGGTTATTCCTGGTCGTCCTAGCGTATAGGCCAAGGCGACTTGCGCAGCCGAAACCTTCCTGGAGTCAGCGATTTCGACCAGAACGTCGACGATATTGTAGAGTTGCTCTTGATCGTGAATCGGGGGTTCACCTACATCGTTCAGATGCCGAGAGCCTTCCGGGGGTTGCTTGCCGCGGCGATATTTGCCGGATAAAAGCCCGCCGGCCAGCGGACTCCAGACCAATATTCCCAATCCTTGATCAATCGAAATCGGAATCAATTCATACTCGGCGTCGCGAGCCTGCAAGGAATAGTAGATCTGCTGACTGACAAAACGGACGTAACCGCGGCGATCAGAGGTTGCCAGCGCCTTCATTAAATGCCAGCCCGAGTAGTTCGAGGCTCCGACATACCGCACTTTTCCTGAACTCACTAAATTATCCAGGGCCGCCAGGGCTTCATCGAGTGGCGTTTTCCCGTCCCATTCATGCAGCTGATAAAGATCGATCCGATCCGTCCGAAGCCGCCGCAGGCTTTTTTCGCACTCCCGAATCAAATGGTAACGCGACATCCCGCCGTCATTCGGTCCGGGCCCCACCACCATCCTGGCTTTGGTGGCGATCAATAGATCCTCTCGCCGACCTTCCAAAACCTCGCCCAATATTTCCTCTGAGACCCCGTCCGAATAACAGTTGGCCGTATCAAAAAGGTTGATTCCGGCTTCCAGACAGAGATCGACCTGGCGGCGCGCACCGTTGACATCGGTGGTCCCTATTTTGCTGAACACGGAGCGACCCCCGAAGGTCATCGTGCCCAAACTGAGCACGGAAACCATTAGGCCAGATTGCCCGAGTTGACGATATTCCATGGCTACCTCATACATGAAAAATCGGCCGCCTGCGAATGCCTTTGAGCAGCAAGGCGTCATCGTCGCCCGATTTTTATCGATATCTTTATTAAAAGACTAAAGACTCGCCGAGAGAGGGCCAATCCTCGACCCCTTGTGCTCTGCGATGAAAGTGGCTAACGTCCCGCGCAATCGTCTTTAGCAAAAGAATCATGAGATTCTGGATATTTATTTTTATTGTTAGCATTACCGGAACCGCGTTCGGTCGGTTAGGAGACACGGAAAAGCAGTTAATCGCCAGATACGGGAGACCAATTTCGGTTCGTCCCGGGGGGAAGTATAACCCCTATTTCGACAAGACAATTGATTTTCAAAAGGAAGGGATCGCCATTGCCTGTGGGCTTCATGCCGGAAGATGCGTGACTATCCAGTATTCCCGGAACACCGGCTTCAACCCTCTGGAGTTCGAGGGCTTTACCTTACTTAATACGGTTGGTCCTCCGATGTTCGTTCAAAGAAGTGCCACCTCGTTGAAATTTACGTTCAAAGAAGACTATCCGGAGATCGTGCAAGGATCGCAGCAAGGCCTTCGGCAGATGCGGAAGGATGTCGAATCGTTCAAGCAAAAGAACTAGAAGACCTCTCATAAGTGAGAGGGAAGCAGGGCTGACCGGTCCGAAGGGCCTGCCCCAAAGGGGCTACAGAATTCAGCCCAGGGCTTTAACCCTGGCTTTAACCCTGGGATCGACCGCCCAGAGCGACGCGCCCTGACGGGGCGCCAGATCGAACTTACTAACAACTCGGAAGTTGGCTCGAATGCGACCAATAGTGGCACCTCGCGATTGGACACTCTCATTTTGCGCAACGATGGATGCGAAATTCGCCTTGCGACCTTTCGCCCCTTCAGCTTCAGGGCGAGCCGGTTTATTGTGAGAGTTCCCAAGGTGGAAACCCTGGGCTGAGTTCCCCAGCCCCTTCGGGGCAGGCCCTTCGGTCCGGTTTTAGGCCTAAACCCGGCTGCAGCCTAAGCTATCGTCTCTAAGGACCTGCCGGGCCGCGGATAAGTTTGCACTGAGTGAATTAACAGCTCCTCCTCCTCCTTTGCGGCCACCAATTTACCGCGCCAGATAAGCTTGCAATCGATCCAAGAATTCCGCTTGAGATCGATTGATCTTCCTCCGGGCAGCTTCTAGAGAAAAAAACTCGCCTTTGTCGATCTCCGGAAACTCCTTTTTTTGCCCGGAACGCGGGGGCCATTCCAAAGTAAAAAGGTTGCTTTGGATCTCGGGTAGATCGTCGTTTCCCAGAAATGCCCAAGCCACGACCCGTTTTCCAGATTTCTGCCGGATCTCGCCAAGGTCAATAAACGGCGCAGATGCCGGAATCGAGGTCTCTTCGGCAAATTCCCGCCGGGCGGCTTCCAGGTTATCCTCCCCCGGATTGACCAGTCCTTTTGGGATCGACCAAGACCCTTCGTCTTTTCCGGCCCAAAACGGTCCGCCGGGATGCACCAGAAAGATTTCCAGAGCAGCCTCCCGGTGTCGATACATCAGCAACCCGGCACTTACTTGCAATTGCTAAGTCCTCTCCCTGAAACTGACCGCTGACACTGAGAATTCCTTACCTCCAGCACCGAAAAATTTTATCACGGAGAAACAGAGCCGCAAGCAAAGGCGAAAAACGAATAGTCACATATGATCCGATTTCCCCCCGCACCGCATGCTGGTCGATTAAATCCAGTCTTCTCCTTGGGAGGGTGCCAGACTTTACCTGCCCACGTCGTGTTATTTTCTCTCTTCTTGCAGAAAGGTCTCCGCGATGCTCAATATTACAGGGCATTAATCTTATGTTATTGAGAAATCTCGTTTTTGAGGTCATTCCGCAGGAGGATGGAACGTGGACGGCGATCGGAATTGGGGACGACATTTTCACTCAGGCCGGCGATTTCGAAGAACTCAAAGTGAACGCCTTGGAAGCGGTGCGGGCACACTTTCACGATGAGGATTGCGATAAATTTGAAGTACGCTTAGCCCAGGTTGTTTCTCAATTCGTTTTTGCCGCTTGAGAACACCGCCTGACATTTCGGGAAATGACCTTGTCACCTGCCTCTGTCGGCATTGGGACTATCATTTCATCAAGCAAATTGGACGACATGTTCGCCTGGAGACCCTGAATCCGCGCTTCCAACGAATTACCATCCCTCTACATGGCAAGTTGAAAGAAGGATTGGCGGCCGTCATTCTGAAAACGGTTGCCGCTCATAAAAGGGTAGATATTCGGAACATTCTCGACACGCTGTAAAGCGGACGGATCCGCCCGGTCGACGATTTGAAAGAGCTGCCTGGGGGGACGCCAGACGAAGCTTTGAAGCGTTCGAATGGCACTTACGCGGGAAGAGCATCCGAGGCATTTTGACCGTGTCCTTCGAACGGAATTCTCGATGGTTCTCCACGTCCCGGAAGATCTCTCAAATGCGAGAAATCAAACGGCACGAAATCCGCTTCAGGAACGACAGTCGCGTGAAGATCGTCGCCGTTGTAGGCGATGCTTTTCAGCAGAGCTGTGACCACGGAGATATGTTGATTCATAATAAGTCTCCTTTATTTATGCTGGTTAGGATTCCCGGTCAGTTGACCTGGAATGCTGTTAACCATTCGGTCGTTGTTGCTTCCGGCGAGTTGCCAGAACCAGACTCGTGAGTCTAGGCATCATGACAATCCCGACCAAGACCATCACAAAACCGAAGTCGCTGAGCCCTTTGACGATTTCCATACTTCCTCCTCAAGTTAACGTTTTAATCTTGAGAATTTCGAAAGAAGACGCCTCACGGAGTCCTCTCTGTCGTTTCTCTCAGCATCCCGGATCTATCGCCCCTTAGCGGAACGGCATTCCGAAATGCTCAGAAAAATTCTACAGAAACCTGCCTCCATTTTAAGGGACTAAACCGGCCAGTCAATTTATATTTTATTTTGGAAATTTTTCGATTGTAAGTATCTTATTATGAGAATTTTATATTGTTGAGTTTTAGAATTTATTCTCAGGTTGGACAACCGCTAGAGGCATCAACAAGCCCGTTTACACGTCTTTTGCGGGGGCTGAGAAATTCCCAGCCATCTCCAGCCCAAGCATTCAAGCTCTAGCGTGAAAGAGAGGTAAGGCGGGGACGCCTTACTACCGTAGGCCAGCCGTCCCGGCTTGCTCCGAAGCAGTCGCCGTTCAAGAAGTAAGGCGAGACGCCTTACCTACGAAGCCAGCCGTCGCCGCTCAGGAGATTCTACGTACTTTAAATTCGGAGACAAAATGCGAGACGAACCACGCCCCTTTCTGATAAGGCAACTCTCATGAATCGGGTTCTCCCACTGTTCAGAACTATTTTTCCTTGCCTGACGGTTTCCATTTTCCTCCTCTTCTCAGGGTGCGCATCGCATCATCCGCGCGCCGAGAGACCGCGGGTAAAAATGCAGATCGTCTCGCAACCGACCGGGGCTAAAATCGAGATCAACGGCCAATACGTCGGAGATGCTCCTCTATTTGTCGAAATCGAAACTTCGAACGACGGCCGTTTCTGGAGAGACACGGTCATTAAGGCTTACCCAAAGGACACTGGATATACGCAGATCAAAGCATTTAACGGCAAAATGCGCTGGTCGATCAGCGATACGGTTCCACCCCGGATTTTTTTCGACACTCGCACTGACCCGGGTGTCGAATACGACAACCGCCATTAATTCAATGGGCGAACGGTTATCTGAGTGACTAAGGAACCGCCTCTGGCAATAATGATCGAGCCTACCGCCGGCGCTTGGCTGCTTCCGCCATGGCGCGATCGATCAGCAGAGTTGCCAAATGCTGAGTCCCTTCGTCCAGACCGGCATTGGCTCTTTTCAGGCGGTGCGGATCGTGGCTCTTGATAGCTGCTTCGACTTCGTACACCAGCGCATTAATCTTTCGCTGATCCTCAGGTTCAATTTGATCGCCGACCAGAGTCATGGCGCTTCGGACCGCCGGCAGAAGTTCATTACTCTTCAAAACCGCTTCGGTCCAGAGTCGTTCGGCCATGTCATCGAAGGCATGATCTAAAGACTCAGCGATCATCTTTTCGACCGCCTCGTCGGAAACGTCCACGGCGCTGCTCAGCTCGACCAGCTTTTCATGTCCAGTCTGAGTATCACGGGCCAAGACGTGCAAAATTCCGTCGGCATCGATCTCAAATTGGACTCCTACACGGGCTAGACCTTTTGAAACCGGCTCAAACTGGAGATCGAAACGCCCGAGTTCCCAATTGTCTTTGGCTAACTCGCGTTCGCCCTGCAAAACCACGATTTGCATGACGGTCTGATTAGTCACGGCATTGGTGAACATTTCGCCAGCTTTGCAGGGAATGGTGGAATTCCGCGGAATCAGCACATTCATCAATCCGCCGAAGGTCTCAATACCGAGGGACAAAGGAGTCACGTCAAGAAGGAGGACGTTTTGCATCTGGCCGGAAAGAATACCAGCCTGGATCGTGGCCCCGATGGCCACGGCTTCATCTGGATTTTGCGTGGTGTTAGGGAGTCGTTGGAACACCTCGGCGACGAACTGACGAACGATCGGCATGCGAGTCACCCCGCCCACCAGAATGACCTCATCGAGCTTCGCGGGATCTAGCTTGGCATCGTCAAGTGAGCGAAGACAATGCGAACGAGTCCGGCGGATAATCGGCCTGGCCACCGCATCCAGCTCTTGCCGTGTCAGGTTGTAAGAGAAACTTTGATTCCCGGATAGGAACGGGATTTCCACTTGGACCATCTCTTCGGTAGAAAGGCGCAGTTTAGCGGCGTGGGCGATCTCTCGAATTCTGGCCACAAAAAGTTTATCGTCGAGTTCCTGTCGAAGATCAGGATGACGCCCGGTGATCCGTTCCTTCAAGAGGCGGACCAGTTCACGGTCGATGTCATCGCCACCGAGTCGGGTATTGCCATTCGTCGACAAGACGCGAAAAATGCCCTCGTGAAGCTCCAAAATAGAAATGTCAAAAGTTCCGCCGCCGAGATCGTAAACGGCGATGCGTGAACGATCCGCAAGCCGATCCAGACCGTAAGCCAGTGCGGCGGCGGTCGGTTCATTGATCATTCGTTCGACGACAAATCCAGCCAACTCCGCGGCCCGCTTGGTGGCCTGACGTTGCAGATCGTTGAAGTAAGCAGGAACGGTAATGACGGCTCGATCGACCGGATTTCCGAGGCTCAGTTCGGCGTCTGTTTTAAGTTTCCTCAGCACCAGGCTAGAGACCTCCTCCGGCTTCAGTATCAGCTGACCGACCTCAAGTACGGTGCGACCGCCTTGGGACTTAACCGCAAAAGGGAACTCTTCCTTATCCGATTCTCCAGGCCTTCGCCCGATCAAGCGTTTGACGGAGAAGATGGTGCGTTCCGGAAACAATGCGCGCATCCGGTCCGCAGCAGCACCGACCACCGGATCTCCGGCCTCCGGCAGATAAACGACGGAGGGAGTTAACCTGGATCCATCCCGATCAGCAATCAGGATGGGAAAGCCGGAATCCATCACCCCGATCAAAGAGTTGGTGGTTCCGAGATCAATCCCGACGATATCACTCATAAGTCGTTATAATTTTCCGTAAAATAGTAAATCGGGAGCTAAGCGAGTTCTGCTAAGCGGATTTTTCTTTCTCGTACCTCGCTCAACCATTTCTGAACAAAGGTCAGGCTAAGGGCCACCTGAGCCAGCGCTTCGCGGGATCGAGCCGGGTCTTTCCGCCAAACCTCGTCAAGGGGTCCGATTTCTGACCGCAGGCTGAGCTCTCTCTGTAACAATTCGCTTTCCGTCCGTTCCAGTTTTTCATGCGCTTCTCCCATTTTCTGGAACGTTAACGCGCGAACCAGCGCTGAACTCTCTGGCGAGAGCGACCCGAACTCCTGATCAACCTTTTGCAAGGTTTCGACGACGCTGCCAAACAGATCGCCGAGATCCGATTGTATTCGTCCACCGCGCGCATCTCCGAACGCCAGAGTTAAAAGGTGCTGAATTCGCATGGCGGGATTCGAAATGATCCGGAAGGCCATATTGAGAGAAGAGAGAGCATCCGCGTCGGACTGGTCCAGCCGGAGCAATTCAGTCCGATGAAAATAGGTCTTCTTAAGGGATTCTTCGTCAATTGCCGGTCGCCGCTCGAGATCGAGGAGAGCGAAATAATCGATCATGCAGAGAAACTCTCACCGCAAGAGCAATGTGCGACGGCGTTGGGATTCGTTACCTTGAATCCTCCTTTCTGCAGGTCGTCGCTGTAGTCGAGCAAGGAACCGCTAACAAAGAGCGCGCTTTTGGGATCAACTACGACGCGAACGCTATTGGATTCCACGACGATATCGCGGTTAGCCGGTCCATCGACCAAGTCCATCTTATACTGCAAACCGGAGCAACCGCCGCCGATGACCGCTACCCGGAGCGCCCCTTGAGGACGACCTTGTCGCTGCAGCAGTTGGGAGAGCTTGGCCGCAGCGCTACCGGTGACCTTCACCAGACGCTCATTCCCGATTTTGTACTTCACGTCAGTCGCTGCCATCACGCGCGAATATGGCTCTGCAGCGCCCAAAAGCAAACGCGGATAGAATCTCGTCAATTGGGAAACCGTGACCGGCGACCACTTGCCAGAGAGCGAAATCCTGATTTGGTGAATGGGCAATGCCCGACCCGCGACGCTTCAGGAGAGAGCTTTTCAAAACGCTCGCACTGGCCTGCCCGATCATGGCTGGCCAAGTCGGTCAGATGCTGATGGGCCTGGTCGATACGGTCATGGTGGGTCACGTTGGAACGGGTTCGCTGGCCGCCGCCGCCTTTGCGAATTGTTTGATGAGTGTGGCATTTGTCTTCGGCATCGGGATCCTGACCTCGGTCGGAGTCCTGGTCTCGCAAGCGCACGGCGCAGGGATGGACCAGCATAAGCGAGTCATTTTGCGCTCCTCCACCTGGCTTTCCGTAATGATCGGAGTATGCGTTGCCACCTTCTTGACGTTGCTCCAGCCTTGGCTGGACGTCTTTCGACAGCCGCCGGAGGTTCTCAATCAGGCGAGGCCATTTATCGCGATCTTGAGCTGGTCACTGGTACCGGCCTTGGTGTTTATCAGTGCGAAGACCTTTAGCGAGGGTGTATCGAGACCGCTCATCCCAGCACTGATGATGTTTCTCGGAGTTGGCTTGAACGTCTTCCTGAACTGGGTGCTGATTTTCGGGAATCTCGGAGCGCCGGCGCTGGGGTTGGTGGGAGCGGGATGGGCCACATTCATCTCGCGAATTTTCACCATGGCGGCCACCCTTTTATTTTGCCTGCGCGTTACGGGAAGCAGCTTCTCGGTTCTTTGGCCCAGCTCGCTCAGTCTCACCACGATTCACTCGCTGCTCAAAATCGGATTACCAGTCGGATTCCAATTATTATCCGAAGTTGGCGCTTTCGCCTTTGCCGCGATTCTGATGGGTTGGATCGGGACGACAGCGTTGGCGGCGCATCAAATTGCGATCACTTGCGCAGCGACAACATTCATGTTTCCGCTGGGGATCGCGCAGGCGGTCGGAGTAAGGATAGGTCAGGCAGTTGGGGCTGGGACTGACGAATTGGTGCGGGTCATCGGTTTCGGAGGACTCTGTCTTTCTGGTTTTCTGATGCTAATTTCTGCCCTCCTCTACGCCCTCTTGGGACAGACTATTGCGAACGCCTTCAATAGCGATGCCGCGGTCGTTGGACTGACCGCAAATTTGTTGCTGGTGGCCGGCATATTTCAAATCGCGGATGGTGTCCAAGTAACCGCGATGGGTGGACTGCGTGGCTTGGCAGATGTCCGGGTCCCGATGATCTGGGCTTACGTCTACTATTGGCTATTCGCCATTCCCATCGGATATCTCGCCGCGTTTGTTTTTGGAGCCGGAGCGATCGGCATCTGGGTGGGGTTGGCGACGGGCCTTTTCATCGCCGCCATTACGTTGACAGTCAGGTTCTGGATGCTGACCCGTCCCGGCAGAAAATTTGCCCCAGAGTTTGTCGGTGCCAGTGGGTGAAATAGTTATCAGTGGCAGTTGTCAGTTGTCAGTGAGCAAATTCCCCGCACCCCTGAGAAGAGATGGAGAAAAGAGAAATTTTAAACCACAGATTTCACAGATTACACACCGGATTATGAATGGGTTTTGGAACCACGTTTCGGCGGATCACACCGTTGTCAGAGATTGCAGGAAGTTCCAGGCGGGTGTCCCCTCCGGAACGAAATTTTTAAGTGCGCATCGAGGGCATCGCTCACTGACTACTGACAACCTCCTTAGACACAGACAACTCCTCCGCCCCTGCCAGGTGCCGCTCGGAGATCGCTTCCACCTGGGCTACCGACGAAACGTGCTGAAGCTCCGCCCGCAAAGCGCGACCGCCGGGCATACCCTTCGAATAAGCCATCAACCGGCCACGCATCGCGGCCATGGCGTGGCGCTCAGAATCGGTTTCGGCAGCAACCATCCGGCAATGCCGAAGAATATGGATCCAGCGCTCCTCGATCGAGGGCTCAGGAGAGCATTCGCCAGTCTGCAAAAAGTGCTTCGCTCGTCGAAATAACCAGGGGGAAGTCATGGCCGCGCGGCCAATCATCAGCCCGCGAACCTTGGTCGATTGAAGTCGACGAACTATATCCTCAACACCCCCAAGATCACCATTCCCGACGACTGGGATGGAAACCGTTTCGGCCACCTGGGCAATCAGCTCCCAATCGGCGGCCCCAGAGTAACCCTGTTCTTTGGTTCGACCATGAACCGCGACCGCCAAAATTCCGGATTGTTCCAGAATCGTCGCCGTCGTTGTCGCGTTGATGGTCTCCGAACTCCATCCAAGACGGATCTTGCCGGTTACCGGTAACGGTTCGACGGCTTTCACCACCGCTGCGGCAACTCTTTCCAGGAGAGGGCAATCCCTGAGCAGAGCAGATCCGCCGTATTTGCTGACCACTTTATTGACCGGACAACCGAAATTCAGGTCAATAAAATCGGGGTTCACCCAGTCCCTGACCGCTTTCGCCGCGTCTGCCATTCGCTGAGGATCCGCGCCGAATAACTGGACGCCAAGCGGGCGTTCTTCTTCTCGAAAACTGACCATTTCCCGCGTCCGCTCGTTCCGGTGCAAAATACCATCCGCCGAGACGAACTCGGTGACTAGCACATCTGCTCCCTGTTCTTTGCAAAGTCGACGAAACACCGAGTCCGTCACTCCCGCCATCGGCGCGAGATATAAAGGACGCATGTGGTTAAACCAGGGAAGCATTGAAGAAGTTGTCAGGGAGTTGTCAGTGTCAGTTCTCAGTGGTCAGTCAGCTAGAAGAAGTTGCCAGTGTCAGTTCTCAGTGGTCAGTAAAGCTATAGACTTTAATGGTGCGGTAAGCATGAAATCGGAAAAAGACTCCAGTTACTGTCCACCTCATCTGAGAACTGACAACTGACACTGACAACTTCCCCAGCAACTGACACTGACAACTTCCTGACAACTTCCCTTCACTGCTCTGGTTGGCGGGTGTTTTCTTGTTTTGCCAAGAGGGCATAAATTTCCTCTTGGACAGAATCGAGTTGGTCTAACCGCAACCTGGGGTCCGGGATAATGAAGGCCTCACCCGTTTTGACGTGCTCGTAAATCAGGATCTTCTCTTCCGCGCTTTCGCGAATATCTACCTGCTTCAAGGTTCTCTTTCGCTCGAGGAGAATGGCCAAAACATAACGGGCGTTCAGGTGCTCCGGCAGATCTTCATCGACCAATCTACGCAAGAGTTCTTCTACCGATTCCTTTGGCAGGGGTTCCGGAGCTGCGGGAGGAGCCGCCTGGAATTTGGATTTCCAGAAGGAAAAGGGTGCCACCGTCTCCTTGATCTCCTGCCAGGCGGTCTCGGAAATGTCCTCGCGCCTGAAGGCGGCCCGATCCCGAAACAAAAGGGTATAAATCGTGGCGCCATCCTCGAAGGCGGCCTGAGTTCGAGCGCAATGACGGGCTCGAGCCTTGATTTCCCATTCTGACAACATCGTTCCGATGAATAAGCATGAATGAATCAAATCTTCAACGTGCTTCGGGAAGACAGGTAGTTTCTCTGCCGCCTGGCTGCATTTTCGTTGTGCAACCAACCTGCTTCCCGGCAGATTGATATTCATGGAAATGGTTATCCCGCCGGGCTCGACAATCGGGTTACTCGGCGGCGGGCAATTGGGTCGGATGTTTGCCATTGCCGCACGCCGGATGGGGTATCGAGTTCACACCTTCGAACCCTCGCCTGACAGCCCGGCCGGCCAGATTTCGGACCGCGAATTCAACGGCTCCTATACCGACTGGGACTTGCTTGAAGCGTTCGTGCAATCGGTGGATGTGGTTACTTTCGAATTCGAAAATATCCCTTCAGAGGTGGTGGAGAAGATTTCACAATCGAAACCGGTTCATCCGCGGTCGGAGGTCTTACATATCTGTCAGAACCGGGAACGTGAAAAAAACTTCCTGCGAAAGCATCACTACCCGCATGCGCCGTTTGCTGTCGTTTCGAACCAGGAGGAATTCGAAACCGCTCTCGTCTCGGTCGGCACGCCGTCTATTCTGAAAAGCGCGGACTTCGGATATGACGGTAAGGGACAGCAAAAGATCAATTCAGGAGAACGAGTCAACTTCTCCAACGTCGGACCCGGCCGCTCTGTTCTCGAAAAATGGATTTCATTCGATCGTGAGCTTTCCGTCATCTGTGCACGAAATGCCGAAGGCCAGGTTTGCGTGTTCCCGGCCTCCGAGAACGTCCACCATCACCAAATTTTGGACTATTCCATCGTTCCGGCACGAATTGATCCCGCCGTGCAAAGCCTTGCCCAGTCAATCGGGAAGGATATTGCCGACGACTTGGGGGTGGTTGGGCTGATTGCAGTGGAATTTTTTCTGACCCGCGATAACGAGTTATTGGTGAATGAGCTCGCTCCCCGTCCACACAATTCCGGCCATTACACACTGGACGCCTGTTTGACGAGCCAGTTTGAGCAGCAATTGCGCGCCGTATGCGGTTTGCCCTTTGGATCACCGGAACTTCTCAGGCCGGTCGCGATGGTCAACCTGCTGGGCGACCTTTGGAAAGATGGCGTCCAGCCCGATTGGCGCCCGATTCTGCAGGACCCTTACGCCAAACTTCATTTGTACGGAAAACTCGAAGGCCGCCCTGGACGCAAGATGGGGCATTTTTGCGTGCTTCGGGAAACGACCGAGCAGGCGCTGAGCGAAGCTTTGGAAATCAAGCAAGAGCTAATCAATGCCAATGAGCAGTCTTAGGCGACGGACCACTTCCCGCTCTCCAATGATCCTTCTGGGAAACCTCGGAAGGGATGTTCGGGACCGAACCAGGGCCGGAACTGCTGGATGGCGGAGAATGCTGCGGGTCAGCATTCCCGGGACACGATTCGTGTGGCGGCCCGTACCGTGCGCGTTGGTGCTTTTATGGGTTCTCTTCTGCGCGAGTTGTCAGCCCAAAGCTGCCGAAACCACGGCGTTTGGCCTGAGAGTCGCTGACTTAAGGATCTCGGAGGTTCCCCTGAAAGTAGAGATTGCCGACACTCCGCAGGCATCGGAAAACGGTCTGATGTTTCGCGATTCGTTACCGGAGAGCCAAGGAATGCTTTTTATTTTTGAGCAGCCAAAAAAGGCCTCTTTCTGGATGAAAAATACGAAGATCCCGCTTTCAATCGCCTTCATCGACTCGGCCGGAAAAATCCTCGAGATAAAATCGATGAACCCGCTGGATGAAACCGTGGTTCCAAGCGGCTCTGACCAGGTAGCTTATGCGCTGGAGGTCAATCAGGGTTGGTTCGCTCGCCACGCGATTTCTAACGGTGCCAAGATCGACGGAATCCCACGAAAATAGGATGAAGACAAAGGAACAAACCATCGAACTCCTCGAAACCATCGCCAGACTGCTGGAGCTGAAAGGGGAAAATCCGTTTAAAATCAGGGCCTACACCAATGCGGCCAGGGCATTGGAGACTTTTTCGGGGAATTTTCAAACCGCGGTTACCGAAGACAAACTCGGAGAATTGAACGGAATTGGTGACGCGATTACCAAAAAAATTTCCGAGTACGTAAAGACTGACCGGCTGGAATATTTCGAAAAACTTCAGGCGGAGTTTCCGGAGACCATCTTTGAGCTTTTTGAAATCACGGGTCTCGGCGGTAAAAAGGTCAAGGCATTGTATGAACGATTGGGGGTCAAAACGATCGCCGACCTGGAAATTGCGGCGAAAGATGGACGCATTGCCGAACTCGCTGGTTTTGGGGCAAAGACCGCGGTGAATTTGCTGCAAGCGATTGAGCAGCGACGCAAACATTCCGGCCGAATCCTGCTCTCAGATGCGAAACTCTGGTCCGATGAACTGCTTGAACATTTTCAGGGTCATCCGGACGTTTCTCAGATCAGCACCGGAGGTAGTTTTCGCAGAGGGCGGGAAACTATCGGCGATCTCGATTTTTTGATCGCAACCAAGCAACCCAAACTAATCATTGAGCATTTTCTCGCGCACGGCGCCATCGATCGGGTCCTGGCCCAAGGTCCGACCAAAGCCAGCGTGCTCTTAAAAAACGGTATCCAGGCGGATTTGCGAGTGGTAGCCAACTTAGAGTTTCCGTTTGCGCTTTGTTATTTCACCGGGAGCAAGGAACACAACGTGGCGCTGCGGGGGCGCGCCTTGCAGAATGGCTGGACCTTAAACGAATACCGGCTTGCTCCAGAGCCTACGACCAAAAGAATTCCCAAGCCGATTCCGGAAATCTGGACGGAGGCGGATCTGTACCGGGCTCTGGGTCTTGCTTACGTTCCTCCGGAACTTCGCGAGAACCATGGAGAGATTGAAGCTGCCGAAGTTGGAGAATTACCCCGGTTAGTCGAATTGCAAAATCTGCGAGGAACCTTTCACAATCACACCAGTGAGAGTGACGGACACAACACGCTCCACGAAATGGCGAACGCCGCTCAGGAGCTCGGTCTGGAATATCTCGGAATTTCGGATCACAGTAAGAGTTCGTTTCAAGCCCACGGTTTAGACGAAACTCGGTTGTTACAGCAAGTGGAACAAATCCGCACCTTGAACCGGGAGTTTGGTGAGGATTTTCAATTAATCTGCGGAGTCGAATGCGATATCCTGAGGGATGGGCGCCTGGATTTCCCGGACGAGATACTTGCTCAGCTAGACTATGTGGTAGCCAGTATCCACGCTTCGTTCACCCTCTCAGAGCAAGAGATGACGAAACGCATGGTTCAGGCGATGGAAAACCGGTACGTCACGATGCTGGGTCATCCCACCGGTCGTCTGTTGCTCTCGCGAGAACCGTACCAGGTTGATCTTGGGGAAATTATTAAAGTGGCGGCTCAGACTGGGACTATCATTGAGTTAAATGCTAACCCGAGGCGATTGGATATGGATTGGCGATTCTGGAAAAAAGCTAAGGAACTAGGGGTTCGTTGCGCCATCAATCCGGATGCACACTCCGAACATGGTTTGCAGGATCTCTGGTTTGGCATTCAAGCTGCCCGCAAAGGATGGCTGACTCGCGAGGATGTGGTAAATTGCCTGCCCTTGAACGAGGTTAAGAAATTCCTCAAGCTTAAGCGCGACCGACCGTGATGCCGACTAACTTAGAATCGCGCCATTCGGAGAGGATAGTTGAATCCTTTCAATCGTCGTCATCCTTGTCGTCGTCCTTCGTTCTCGATGTGGGGTGGACCTAGGTTAGGTTTTTTATCGGCGACCGCCCTGAAGGGCAGCAGAAACCTTTTCCACTAACCATCCAATTCGCGCCCCAAGAAAGGGGGCTAGAGAAGTCACGTCTAGCTTAGCACACAATCCGCGGACGGCAACCGACATATTACCTAGCTTTTGAGGGCACATCCGCCGGCCTGAAGGGCCATGGAAGCATAGCCCAGGCTTTAGCCTGGGTTTATATTTCTAACGGACCCGCCCTGAAGGGGCGGCAGAAAATCGTACCACGCGATGCTGCGGGATTCTGGTACCCCTTCAGGGCACGAGGCGATAAAACAGGTTACCCAGGGTAAACCCTGGGCTATGCTTTCAAGGCCCTCAGGCCGCCGGACGGCAACCAACATATTACCTAGCTTTTGAGGACACATCCGGCGGCCTGAAGGGCCATGGAAGCATAGCCCAGGCTTTAGCCTGGGTTTATGTTCCTAACGGATCCGCCCTGAAGGGGCGGCAGAAAATGGTGTCATGCTGCGAGGCTGCAGGATTCTCGATTTTTCGTCGCGCAAATAAGAAAGAAGAACACCAGAAGGATTGCGCATGAATATAACTATAAATGAAAAAACGTAATGAAATTTCCAGATATGAGAACCCTGTTTTCATCTGGGAAGCCTGTTTTACCGCATCCTGCCTGATCAAGGGTGATCGGAATCCCGCAGCGGTGAACATGATTTTCTGCCGCCCGTTCAGGGCGGATCCGTTAGACACGTAAACCCAGGCTATGCTTTCATGGCCCTTCAGGCGGAGGACTGCCTTAAACGACATAACTAGGTTCGAGGCTAAGCGCTGAAGCTTGGGCTAAGCCTTCTTGGCCTTCGGGGAGCTGGCGCGCCACACTCCCGCCTGACAAATTGTGCCTCTGGCAGGGTGCAGACTCGATTAATCGACGGGCAACCGAACGATCATTTCCGTATAACTTTTGCCATCGCTCTCGGCATGGATTTGGCCTTTCATGCGCGCTAGGTCTCCCCTGGCTTTGAAGAGGCCCAAGCCAAATTGCTCCCGTTGCCGGCGGGTGGTAAAAAATGGGTCAAAAGCCCGGCGCATCACTTCAATCTTCATCCCTTGTCCGTCGTCCCGGAAAGTCAGTTCCACATACCCAGAGCCTGCCTTTGCCGTAACCGCAACTACCTTCGCCGTTGCTTCACTGGCGTTTCGTAGAAGCTGTTCGAAGATCTCTTTCGACTTCCGCCGATCCACCTGAACCTTTAACTTCTCGTCGTACTTTCTGACCAGGGATAACCCGGGCGGGCATTGTACCGACTCCAACAGTTCAGAAATGGTTACCAACTCGGGACGAAGAACTGTCACCCGACTCATGGAAGCCGCTTCGTTCAGGCACTGCGAGACTAGATCGGCCGCCCGCGACATTTGTTGAACGGGCTGCAAGATATCTGGCTTAAGATTTGGCTCCAGAAGCAGCAAACCGGAATGGCCGGTCAGCACAGTGATCACATTGTTCAATTTGTGAATTAAACCTACCAGCAACGAAGCATAGTAGTCTGCCGGATAGATTTCTCCCTGCACGTTAGTCGGCTGTACCTTCTCCTCCACAAATGAACTCCCAAATTGATGATTAAATAAATCCAGATAGCTTGGTTTCCGGCAAGCTACGACTTCCCAAACTTAAATCAAAGCGCGAAACGCGGGCCGGATGCCGCCGCTAAGGCGCAAGACCCCAGCCAACTGGGCTGCCGGAGATTTTAACTCACTCAAACGCGACGTTCAAAGGCGGCTGACATTTCTGCCAAAGATGTTTGAAGATACCACTTTTCGAAGAGGTTCAGCAGCTCGGCCGCCAAAGCGCCTCTGGAAACCCGGCCGCGAGAAAACTGCTCCATGGCAGCCGTAGCATACCCATCAAGGACCGGCGCCGATCGCACGTTGAGCCCAATTCCGAGAATTTGAAAGTCCCACGAACTGGATGTTTCAAGCAGAAAGCCTGCTAATTTGCCGCCGCCCAGGATCAGGTCGTTGGGAGGTTTGATTCGCACGGTCTCCTCGACCCATTTTTCAACGGCTTCTGCACAGGCGACTGCCGCCATTTGGACCAGCAGCGGCCATTGACCCGTTGGAACCTGGGTGCGGAGGAGAATCGAAAACCATAGTCCGACTCCCGCTGGTGACACCCATTCTCGGCCGCGGGTTCCCCGACCACCGGTCTGGCTTTCGGCAAAAATCACCAGTCCTTCAGCAGCGCCGGCCATCCCGGCCTGGCGGATCCGATCGTTCGTCGAAGTAGTCTCTCGAAAGACCACCACATCCCGACCAATGGTCTTGGTTTGAAGTCCCGCCAGGATTATTTCGGGTACCAAAAATTCCGGTTCTTCGATGATCTCGATCGTTTTCTCGGCTTGCCGGAAAACAAATCCGCATTCTTGGAGGCACTCGACGAGGAGGGGTAACCCTTCCGATTGGATTCCCAATTGTTCGAACAACTCCGCCCGATCCATCACTTTTCCAGCCGGCAACAACCGTCGAAGAAGTTCGACTTCCTTCGGATTACGCATCCAGCAGCTCCAGAGAGAAATCAATGGCTCTCGCAGAATGAGTCAGTTGGCCGACCGAAATAAAGTCGACGCCGGTTTCGGCAATTTGGCGGACTGTCGTCAGTGAAACTCCTCCGCTGGCCTCAAATTTAAGACCCGATCTCTTAAGTGAGACGCAGGCTCGCAATTGATCCGGGGTCATGTTATCCAGGAGGATCACATCCACTCCTTCCAGATCGACAAAGTCACGTACTTGGTCAATGGAATCGGCTTCCAACTCAATCAAGATATGAGGGTGGTCCCGACGAATTGCGCGAACGGCCAGCTGGATCTCAGGTTTGGCCAGGAGATGATTGTCCTTCACCATGACCCCGTCATAAAGACCCATCCGATGATTCTGACCTCCGCCAGCCTTGACCGCCGCTTTTTCCAGGGCGCGAAGGCCTGGAGTGGTCTTTCTGGTATCGAGAATGATCGCTCCCGTGCCGTTCACCGCCCGAACGAACTGCGCCGTCAACGTAGCCACCCCCGAAAGTCGCTGAACGAAGTTAAGGGCCACCCGCTCGCCCGTAAGAATCGAACGAGTAAAGCCGGATAACTCGATGACCGATTCGCCTGGATCCAGAGCTGCTCCATCCTGCTTCAAGACCGTAAGCTCCAAACCTGGATCGAGCTTTTGGTAGATCCTCCTAACAAGGTCAGCTCCCGCCAGTACACAGGCTTCCTTTGCGAAAATATGCCCTTTCGAAACCCGGGTCCCAGGGATAAAAAAGAGGGAGGTCAGATCCCCACTACCAACGTCTTCAGCGAGAGCAATATCAACCGGATCCAGCAAGGAAGTTTCCACGTCCAAATGCTACCTCTGTTCAGGCCCTGCGCAATAGTTGGAGACAGACATCCATGGAGAGATGGAGCTAGAGAACTACGGAGAGCTAACTGTGGCCCAGGTCAGTTTTGACTGACCGGAAGATTCATGACAAAAGTAGCGCCGGCGCCTGGACTGCTTTGGACAGAAATGGAACCACCATGTGCTTGCACCGTGTGTTTCACGATCGACAAACCGAGACCGGTACCCCCCGCGTCCCGCGACCTGTCTTTGTGAACGCGGTAAAAGCGCTCAAAAATATGGGGTTGGTCACTCAAGGGAATACCAACGCCATCGTCACAGACGCTGAGAAGGACGGACGGTCCGTCGGTCCGGGCTTCCACGGTCACGCGGGCTCCTGATTTGCTGCTGTGTTTCAACGCGTTATCCAGCAGATTGTAAAGAGCCTGCTCAATTCGGAACGCATCAGCCTCAATCCGCGGCAGATCCTTAGGAATGGCGGCCGTCACGGCAGCGCCGTTCTCACGAATCCGGGAATCCAGCTGCTCGAGGACCCGGTGAACACTTTCCGATAGATCAACCGGCTCAAAGTTGAGACTGATCTTGCGGAATTCCAACTGGGAGATTGAAAGAAGATCTTCAATCAGAAGATTCAGCCGCTGCGCATGTTTGTGCATCGTCCGTAAAAAGCGAAGACTGGTCTCTTGATCGTCGCCACCGTCGATCAGCGTTTCCAAATAACCAGTAATAATCGACAACGGAGTGCGCAGTTCATGGGAAACGTTAGCAACAAATTCCTTTCGAACCGCCTCTAGCGATCGAATCTGGGTGACGTCGTGAAAAATCACCAAAGCTCGCGTCAACGACCCCGGGTCACGCGGACGAAGACTGACCGAGGTAATTTGGAAATGTTTCAACTGAAACTGGTCTCCTTCCCTGATCTCAGCTTGCAACTCAGCCGCTTGCGGAGCGCCAGTATCGAGAGATTGCCGAATCACCTGGTGCATCAGGTGATTTCGAAAGACTTCCATGATGGTTCGATCGATTGGAGACTTGGGCAGAGAGAACATTTGCTCGAGACGGACGTTTACCAACCGGATCTGCATGTTGTTATCCGCGATCAGAACGCCTTCGACCATACTAGTCAGGATGGCCTTCAGACTAAAGTCTTCGTCCGCGAGGTGTCGGGCGAGATCTAGCTTTCGCAGTGCGACGTTTCTCAGGTCGTTATGGATTTCCCGCACTATCCGGGGACCTGGAACTTCACGAGAAAGCGTTCGGTCCGCCAGCAGATGGCGCACTTCGGCGCGCAAGAACAACAAGCGACGCCAAAGGATGGCGGCGATCAGGCTGGGCAGGCCTAATCCAACCAGCCAGAGGATCAACCATCCAATTCTCACGCTCCGTGACTAACCAGAAATCTGTAGCCCTCGCCTCGCATGGTAACGATTCGATCAGCCGCCGGACCTAGTTTTTCACGCAACCGTCTGACATGCGTGTCGACCGTACGCGTATCGATGACATTTTTGTATCCCCAAACATCCTGCAAAAGGATCTCTCTGGAGAGGGTTCTTCCTCGATGCTCCACCAACGCCACCAGCAATTTGAATTCTGTGGTGGTCAGATCCAACCGCCGGCCGCGAATAGTGATCTCGAAATTCCCCTTGTCCAGGCAAAACTCATCTACCACCAGGACGGAGGAATTCGGCACCGCTCGGAGTCGGCGGAGCAGGTTTTGTACGCGTAAAACCAACTCGCGTGGGCTGAATGGCTTGGTGATGTAGTCGTCCACTCCCAGTTCAAGACCCGCTATCCGGTCGGAGATCTCGGTCTTGGCTGTCAAAAACAGGATCGGAATATCCGCCGTAGCGTTAGCATCGCGCAAGGCCTTGCAGACTTCGATACCGGTCATCTGAGGAAGCATGATATCAAGGACAATGGCGTCGGGGCGTGATTCTGTAGCCGCTGTCAGGCCAGCCGGGCCATTGAAAGCGATCAGCACATTAAAACCGGCCCGGCGAAGATGATATCGGACCAGATCAACCACATCAGGTTCGTCTTCGACAACTAGAATTGTGTCCACCATTCGGTCCCGCAAAGTAACGAACGGCTCCCGCACCATCAAGGCTAGTCCAAAAAAATGATCCGGGCTGCGCACGCCAAGGAGTAGAAGTCGAGAGATTCGTGCGCAAACCCGAATCGCCTTAACCGAAGAGTATAGACAGGTGCCATTGTCCTCTGTTCAAAAGTTTATAACTTTCTCTGAATTTTTTTTGTCCTCGGAATTCTTTTCTCAGGTCATCGAAGCGGCGGGAAGCTCTATTTTCATCGGCGAAGGCGGATCAGAGATATGTCAGCGGACATTCTCTATAGCGTCAACTGCCAATCCGAACCGCTCGAGTCGCCCGCCTGTACCCTGAATATTGGAAATCCGACGTCCCAAATCGCACACTAAAAGCCTGTTCCGAAATGTCCCGGGATGCTTTCCCAGGCACTTCGTGCCAGGCTACGATCGGCGTTGTCCCCCGGGACAGGATGTGTTTCGCGTCATCCGAATCCTCCTCGTCGTCCTTCGTCCGCGGTCGAGGGGAATAGGAAATCTGACGTCCTCAAATCCTGGCTAAAAGCCTGTTGTTAAAAGTCCCGGAGGGACGGTGCGATCGTAGCCTGGCACGAAGTGCCTGGGATAGCGCCACCCCCACAGAGCCGTCCCGTAGGGACGGTATGATTCGTGCAGGTGTGCGCCAATTCCATGGATTGGAGCGAGGAAATTTCAACCTTCAAGAAGAGTATTTAGCCTTCCTGAAGAAATACGGCGCACCTTTCGCGACGAGAATTCCTCTGGGATTAACCGCACCCGATCATACCGTACCCTACGGGACGGTGCTTTCGAGGGATGCTGTCCCAGGCACTTCATGCCAGGCTA
>CAWEGF010000034.1:0-67791 GCA_963808535.1 uncultured Verrucomicrobiae bacterium
TTAAATCGTTTCGAGGGAGGTACTGAAATGCACCTGATTGATCTTATCAAAGTTGCCCGTCAGTTGTTCAAATGAGGCCTGACCGAAAGCCACCTTAATAAACGCTTTTTGGGAGTCTCCCAAGCCTTGGCCGCGCTCTTAACCCCGTCCGTTAGCCACCGCCACCGCCGCCGAAGCCACTCGCTTCCGACCAGCCACTTCTTCCCCGGCATCTTTCGGAAGGCGCGCGAAACTGACAAATGAAATGATTCCAATAAACCCGACGACCAGAAACGCCGGCATGAAATCGGCGGCCGCCAACGTCTCGCTGCGACGCAGGGCCAGGGAAAGCTGGAGGATGGAAGCCCCGACAGTGATGCCAAGGCTAAGGGCAATCTGCTGAAAAGCGCTCGTAAAACTGGTCGCCTGACTCATTTCCGGCTGATCAATTTCCGCGACGCTGATCGCGTTGATGCAGGTGAACTGCAATGAGCGGAAAAATCCGCCGACAAAAAGAACCGCCAGCATCACACTGATGGGCGTCGTCACCCTGAAGAACGCTGGCGCAGCGATCATCGCACCGCTCACGATGGCGTTAAATAAAAGCACCTTGCGAAATCCAAAGCGCTTAAGAATCGTTCCGGCGGCTGTTTTCATCCCAATCGCCCCAATCGCGGCCACAAAGGTTAACAAGCCGGAGTTGAGCGGAGTCATTCCGAAACCGAGCTGAAGCTGGAGCGGCAAAAGTAAAGGCATCGCTCCAACGCCAATTCGAAAAAGTGAGCCTCCGACGATTCCCGCCCTGAAGGTGGGAAATCTCAAAAGTCTTAGATCGAGAATGGGGGCTTCGGTTCGACGAGCATGAAATACATAAAGCACTACGGAGACAGAACCCAGAGCGAAAAGGCTAGCGACGATCCAAGGCGGAATGGCGGAGGCGTCCAATGCAGCGGACGCCGAGACCAGCCCGGCAAGCCCAATCCCGGACAGGACAAAGCCCAAATAATCAAACCGACTAACGGTTTCGCGAACGTTTGGAATAAACAAGGTGGACAGCACCATACCAAGAGCTGCAATTGGCAAATTGATCCAAAAAATCCAGCGCCAATGAAAATAGGTCGTAATAAATCCGCCGACCGGAGGCCCCAAAACCGGCCCGAGAAGGGCTGGCATGGTCAACCAGGCCAGCGCTCCAACCAGCTCTGATCTTGGAATGGTCCGCAGAATGACTAACCGCCCCACCGGTACCATCATCGCTCCTCCTATTCCTTGAAAGGCCCGCGCTGCGACCAACGTTCCGATGGAGTCGGCGAACCCGCAAAGTGCTGAGCCCAGAGCAAAGATCAAGATGGCCAGCCGAAAGACAATCCGCGTCCCGAATCGGTCGGCCACCCATCCGGAAGCAGGGATAAAGACGGCGAGGGTGAGCAGATAAGAGGTCAGAGCCAGTTTAAGTTGAATCGGGCTTTGATGAAGATCGCGCGCAATCGCCGGCAAAGCCGTGGAGAGCACCGTGGCATCCAGATTTTCCATGAAGAGCGCGCAGGCGACAATTAAGGGCACCAGAATACGAAGAGGGACCATTCCGGATCCCCGACCTTCCGGGAATGGGCCCTGATTTGTTGCGTTTTGCGCTTCTTCCGGCATCTGAGCGGTGGGAGATGGGGGAAACCACATCGCATCCGCAGGTTCATGATGCAACCCCCGCCTCTCAGTCATCCCAATCGTGTTCGTTCTCGATTCTCGCGCTCGTCCTCGTTATCGATTCTGGGGCCGGGGTGGCGTCAGCAAAAGCTAACGTCGTGGCCTTCGCTCACATCTGTTTCCCTGAGCGACGCGCTTTCGACCAGCAACGGCAAAAGCTCGAGAACGAGAACGACGACGAGCACGAGGACGATTAGGGGTACTACCCCCCTTTACCCCCCTACCCGCTCGCTGCGCTCCTTCACATTCTTGTTGAGCAAGTCAAAATAGTCCTGATTCTTCAGCATCAGAACGCTATGTGGTCCGATATCAGCGATCACGCCATCTTTGATAAACAAGTTAAAGTCCGTCAAAAAGACGTCCGGATCATGGGTGATGATGAAAGTTGTTCTTCCTCTAACCGCTTCCCGGAGGTTAGCCGCTAAGGTTAGCATAGTAGCGGGATCGAGGCTGGAACCGGGCTCATCCAGGATCAGGATCCGCTGCTTTCCGCAGAGGAGTTGGGCGATACCGACCCGGCGGCGTTGACCAAAAGAAAGAAAACCCTCCCCACTCAAACTACGGATGGAATGCTGGAGGGTAATTCCATCCTCTTCCATGAACGCCGCGACACCAGAAAGGCGCAGTGCTTCCTCGAAGCTCTCGATCTGGGAACGGGCCCTGCCAATCAGGATATTCTCCTCGAGCGTACCATCCAAAAACTCGAACCCAGTGGGGAGATAGCCAATTAATTCCCTTTTCCAGAGGAGGTGCCAACCGGTGATATCGAGATCATCGACCCGTATTTTCCCCTCGCCCGGGATCAGGTCTCCGTTCAGCAGCTTACCCAAGGTGCTCTTTCCAGAACCGGACCGGCCGGTTATCCCAACCAAGGCTCCCGGTGGAACCTCAAAGCTCAGTCCCTTGAGCACCGATTTGTTCCCTCCAGAGTAGCTAAAAGTCACATCCTGTAACCGGAGAGAAGCTGGGCCGGGGCGGGTGGTCAGTTCGGTCAACTCTGGGGGCCGCGGACCTGGTTTAGTAATGTCGAGAATCGCCCGAATCTGCCGCATGCCCGGACTCGACCCGGCAATCATCAGCGGCGCCGTAACCAGGCTGGAAATACTCATCAGGAGGAGGCCGAGCAAACTCTGGGCCTGGACGATAGTGCCAGGGGTGACCGGCACCACTCCCTGGACCAGGATCATGACAATCAACGGCAACGAAAGGCTGGTGACAATCCCAGCCACCGCCGCCCGGGTCGAGGAGATCAGGCTGAACTTTCGATTCGCCTTTCCTGCTTGGGCGGCAAGTTGCAGTATTTCCGCCGACTCTTTTTGCTCGCCTCCAAAGTAGACCAAGCGCCCCACCAATTCGAAAAACCGGACGATGCGTGCGGAAGCTTTCCGGCTCCACCAGTCACCGCGTTCATTAGCGCGCCGTTCCACGCCCGAAAAGGACCGATTAACGAGCGTTTGGAAGACCACCGCGAGAGGCACAATGATCCAGAGAACCTTCCAGCCATCCGGGATGGCGCAGAGACCGAGAGCGTAGGTCAGGCTTTTGAGTCCATTCTCGAAGAGCCCCAGAATCCCGAAGATCAGCAGGGCACTGACCCCGGCGGTGTCCGTCATGAAAGTCTTGATCATTTCGCCGGTCTGCCGTTGAGCTCGCAATTCGCCAGTCTGCAGAGTCAGCGCTTGCAGAAGATCACGCTGCAATCGCCAGCGAAACCTTTGGCTTAGCCCGATGCGCAGTTGTTCCGTTCCAATTCCCAGTCCCGCTGCCAGTAAGAGAAGCAGGGCCATGCCAAGAGCCAAAACAAAAGGAGATTCAGTTGCCAACCTCATTCCGAGGATTCGCATCGGCCCCTCTGCGGCGGTGATTGGCTGCTCGCCAATGGGAGCTGAGGGTATCAATGATTTGTTGGCCGAGGACCGTTGAAGCAAATAAAAGATTAGCTTGGGCCAACGTTAATAAAAGGAGACAGCCTGCTGGCAAAAGAAACGGAAGAAAAAACGAATGAAAGCTCCAGGCTAGCTTAAGATCCTGCCAGAAATTTGTGATCTTGAGATTTGAATCTTCCATTCGAACTCAACCATCGGCGGCCGGAGCAACTTTAATCTCCTTGGCCCGAAGCCGGGAGGAGCGCGGAGGCGCACCCCTGCCTTTTGGAGCCCGGTGCCACGGCTCCGCCACCAGACGGAGCAATTCCTTGGCCGCCAGGGGCGAAAGGCCAGGATAGACCGAGATCAGCCTGGCGAGTAGCGCCGTCGCTACCGGGGCGGCGAAACTCGTTCCGAAGCCGCTTTTCTTCTGACCGTCGAGCCAGAGCAGATCGGCGTATTGACCTTTAGCGACAAATTCCACCAGGTTGCCGGGTCGATAAAAAAAGCGATCGTCTTGAGCGATACTCATCTTGTCCACCGTTACCACCGTAGGAAAATAAGCGGGCCATTCACGTTCGGTGAAATCCCTGTTGCTGCAGGCGCTAATGACATGAACCCCTTTGACGTACGCCTCGTCCACCCAGTCCTTGAATTCCATGATAAACTCTTTCTCACCCCGACAACCAAAACTGCAATTCAAGATCTGGTAACGGCGATCAATCGCCTCAAAAGCGGCCCTTTGGATAATGTCACGCTTTGAGGTGAGATCGAAAAGACCCATCCGAAGCACGCGAAAACTGGCAATCCTGGCTTCTGGAGCCAGCGCGCGAATGATCCCGGCGATTCCAGTGCCATGCCCATTGATATCGATGCCGGCCCCCGGCTCCACGCGGACGGTGTTACCATCTGAGACAAAAGAGAGGTCGTCGGCCAATTTCAATCCATGCAAACCAGGATGAGAAGCTTCGATCCCACTGTCCAAAACGGCAATGCGCACGCCCTTTCCCTTTCCGGAGGTGATCGCCGAACGGGCTTCCTCTAATGAAATCCAGGACTTCACCATTGATCTCTCAATTGTGGCCGTAGCCGATAATCCGGGAAATCAGTTTAAAATCAAAAAGGCGTGTTAGCAGCGCAACCGCTCGACTGACTTCCCTCATGGATTCCATGTCGAAACCTTTTCGAGACGAGACGGGTCCCGGTGTGTCTTTGCCAGATGAACGCAGGAAACAATGCCCCGACATTCCTGGGCAAAATAGAATGGGACGGCAATCATCGCGGTGGTCGGGGATCCTACCTGCAGATCGACCGTTTTATCGTGTTCGGGATTTTGGCTGATGTCGTTCTCGCAGAAAGGCTGCCCGGTCGAAAAAACCATACTGATCAGGCCGCGATCCAAGGTTTGGCTAAGTTTTGTCACCTTTGCCGCGGTCGAGCCGGTATTGAACACAGCGTCCAATTGACGCTTGGCGGGATTGACCAGCCAGAGCGTTCCCTCGTCCGCTCCCGCCACGGCAAAGCTGTCGGCGAGGATCGTCGTCATCAGATCGTCGGCAAAATCATTGAAGGTCTCACGAGTGACGAGTTTGGCGGCCCGGTCGAGCCGATCGGTCAAACCGGAGAAATGTTTACGAAAGCGCGGATCGGGTAAAAGGGTAAATCGCATATTTTGTGGTGGTGGCTGGTCCAGAAGGGAGAAGTCAATTTCTTCCAAAAACCTGCTCTTCGATTTAAGGCCTCACTAACTCTCTTTCCAATTACGACGGACAACTTCGCGCTGCTTGTAATATTTCTCGTATGAAAAGAAAACGTTAGGAAAGACTAGTGCGCCAAGTCAGTGCCTGGAATCATCAGGAAAAATGACCCCGTCCCAGCGTGAGGATGGAACCGGTCTCGGCTTTGATGAGACGCCAGCCATAACAACTTGTGGTGGAAGGCGAAAGTTCTAGTCGATAAATCTTGAGGGTGCCGTGGATCACCGACATTCGATCGCGTCCCATCTTGGGAGGACATGTTTAGTGCCAATAAGATTTCCCAGGCACTTCCTGTCAGGCTACGATCATGCTGTCCCTCTGGACGAAATACATTCTCACGCCGAGGCCTTTGATTAAGTAAGCGGTTACTATGTAGCTTGTTGGTCTGCTGGGAACGTCAGAGGCCTTTCTTCCAGGCATGGCTTGTCTCCAACCCATCTGCAATTGTCTTGCAGCCTGGCTATGGCTCGAAGGGCGGCGCCCTTTCAGGGGGCTGGTGTGATGGAGAGGTTCCCGAGGTGGAAAACCCCAGGTCGCCAAGGTAAAAGCCCTGGAAGGGAAGAAATGAAGCGCGTCCGTCGTCGAGGCCTCGAATATCGATGTCTCTGCACCATCTGCCTTTCCTGCGTAGCCGTTGGTACCCACAATGAAGCCAACTTTTGGATCGTTGCCACCGCTGCACGCGAAGCGCGACTTTTTGACTGTTGTCGTCAACCTAAGAACCGGTATCCATTGAGTCCTATCCTACTAACACCCCAGGGCATGTTGGCCTTTTACTAGGTCTGATGTCCCAATTTTTTGGTCGAGATCCAATGTCATGCGCATATTAAATATTAGCTGCCGTAATAATTGGCCTTAGCCTCTCATATCTGCCTCAGGCAGAAGCCCAAACTGCTACTAATCTAGCGATTTTGAATGGCCTTTCGCCGCTCACGGTGTTGAGCAAGACGGCGAGCGGCAAAGCGGCGCTGTCTGCAAATTATGCGGTTACAGGAGGTATACAGACCGCGGAAATTCATCAAACGACTTTGCTCCCCTTTACGGAACAACAGCAGCAGGCCCTTCGAGATGCTTTCATTACGGATGGGAATCTGGCCGGACTTGCCGATGGTCTCGGCACCACGCTTGGCGCAGCCTATGTTGCTCGGGCTCACTACCAAGACCGGGATCATTTCACGAATGCGGCTCAGTCTGTGGCAGAGCTAATCGCTTACACCAACGCGATCACGGCCTCAGATTCGAACCTCGGCCAAGTACTTTTTCGCGAACGCCACCACGGATGGGCGGCAGCCTGTGACAGCGGAAGCGGCAGGGATTTTGCAGAAGATCGGTGGTAGTCCTGATGTTTTCGGAGTGAGTTACGGCCGTCCGGCTGGGTACTGCGGGCGCCGACGCCTATGGCGACTCGCGTCCATTTCAGACGGAGCCGCAAGTCATTCCCATCGTCGGGCGCGATTACTTTGGCGTTCCGGCTAATAATACGGTTTATAACCGAGGACCGATCATGAATCTAATTGACAGTCCATCTTTTCCCAGTGGACACACCACCTTCGGATACATGGGATCCATCTTACTGGCGGTGCTGATACCGGATCGGTATCCGCAGATGATGGTGCGAGCCTCGGAATACGGCACTGACCGCATCTTAATGGGCGCGCATTATTGCATGGACGTTCTTGGTGGCCGTACTCTCGCCAGCTATGACCTGGCTCATCTGCTGGCCAACGATCCTGCTTATGTAGGCCAGTCGTTGAAAGGGGTCGCTGTTATCAAGGATTATCAAGCAGCGGTGAAGATGGCTCGCGCAGATTTGACGGCAGCGCTCCAAGCAGGTTGCGGTGCCGATCTTCGTTCCTGCGCCCAGGATGAAACAGGCAGGCTGAGTAACCCTGCTATCAATCAGGCGGCTTACGACGTGACACAGACCTACGGTCTGCCGGTCGTCTATCCGAAAAACGCTGGAATCAAAGAAGACGTCAACAAGCTTGCCCCGGAGGCTGGGTATCTCCTGAGCGCCGCTTTTCCCGCCCTGACACTGGAGCAGGCTAACCAGATTTTGACGGACACAGAAGGCCCTGGTGGGGGCTTCCTGGATGATGGCTCAGCCTTCGGAGTCTATTCACGCCTGAATCTCTATGCCGCGTCTTTGGCGGCAGCCGAGCTCTCAAAACACAAGGCCGAGCAAGGCAAATGATACCTGCGCCTTGGGGATTCGTAACAGAGTACGACCCCTCGAGCTCGCTGCCCAACGACTCTCTAAGAGCCGTTTGAAGCGGATGGTCCGACCAAAGCGTTAGTCACGACGGAACAGCAGGGACGAAAAGATTTTGAACCGATCAAACCTTCTCCACGCTCAGCACTTCAGTCAATATCGAGGGACTGGTGTAGTGGCGCTGCTGCGAGTTTTGACTGGATGCGTGACGCGAAGAGGGAGAATACCCGCTATTTTTTTGACCGACGAGCGACAAAGCTACCCTGCAAAAAGATTGAGAAATAACTCAAGAACTCTTCTTTCGTTTCGTTTCTTTGATAACAACCCATTTAAAGGTACGAGTATGAAACAATTTCCGGAGCCTCTCGGCTCAATTTTTCTGACTGGTTTGGACGGATTCATCTATGAATTCCCGGAAGCATTGGCCCGGCAGCACCGGGTCTCGCCAGAGCGCATCAAAGAGCTAGGCCATCTGCCGATTGCTCCTTATCCCGGGATGGTCGCACCGGCGAGCGCCGACGACGAGGTCTCTGCCCGGCATTATGTGCTCCGCGACGATGGTCAATTTGGGCCACACACGGACCTTTTGTACGGAACCGCGGTCTCAGAAGACGACGGCATTTACTACGCCGGACTGCACTTTCATCCTACGGGAGGTTTTGCGGCCAGATTTTTAAGAGACAGCCGAACTGGTGCCCATTCGATCTAGCCGATCCTTTCAACGATCATGAATTTTTGCAGGGTTCTCGCATCGCCCGGTACCAAAGCCATCCTAACCGTCTTGGCCATCCTCTCTCCAAGCCTGATCGGATTTGGACAAGCCACCAACCCGAAGCAGGCTCCGGGAGTGGCCGACTTGGTGGCCAGGGTCGCGCCCGCGGTGGTATCGATCACGGCAACCAGACGCTCCTCGGAACATAGTGCCGATCCACTCGCTAAGCGCGACAGCCCCGACGATTCCGAGATCGTAGGAGGCAGCCAGGGATCCGGAGTGATCATCTCGCCGGACGGCTATATCGTCACCAACAATCATGTGGTCACCGGAGCCTCCGGCATCATTGTATCCCGCGAGGATATCCAGAAGGATTACAAGGCCACGCTGATCGGAGCCGACCCTGAGACGGACCTGGCGCTGATCAAAATTTCTGAATCGAATCTACCGAGCCTCTCCTTCGTGGACGCTGGCTCTTACCGAGTAGGGGACGCCGTGTTGGCCATCGGGAATGCCTTTGGTCTTGGGCAATCCGTTTCGATGGGAATCATCAGTGCCATCGACCGGCCTTTGTCTCCTGAGGAGTTTGAAGACTACATTCAAACGGATGCGGCCATCAATCATGGCAACTCCGGAGGAGCCTTGGTCAATCTCAATGGCGAATTGGTTGGGATTAATACGAGGTTTTACGCCGATCCAAATGCGGATAGCAAAAAGCAGCTGTTGACGCCCTCCGGAGTTAACTTTGCGATCGCCGCGCCTCTGGCGAAAGCGGTCACCGAAGAGTTGAAAAAGGAAGGGAAAATCCGGCGAGCTTATTTAGGTGCGGAACTGCAGGCGCTGACCCCCGGGTTGGGCGCCATGTTCACCATCCCGGAGAATGTAAAAGGTGTCGTCGTCGTGGGTGTGATCCAGGACAGTCCGGCGGCCAAGGCAGGTTTGCGGCCGAAGGATGTGATCACGGCGCTGGACGGAAAAACGGTCAAGTCCACGATAGAACTTGAGCGAAGCATCATTTTCCTGGCCCCCGGCAAAACCGTGGAGATGAATGTTTATCGGGAGGGCAAGAAACTATCGGTGAAAGTAGCCCTGGAGGAGAGGCCGCCACCAGAGCAGCAAGAGGAAAAATCACACGAATAGGTAGACTTGAAAACGGACCACAGGACCGCCGCGGCAAAGAGCCGAAGTCACCGGATGATCAACCGTTCCAAGCGGCAGTCATCTTGAAACTGGGCAAGCGTTACCTGGCAAAGTACCATTGGCTGATCCTTGCTTACATCGTGGCCACCGTCGCCTGCCGTCCGTTATTACCAATTGCCGCTGGACTGAATCTCAGCCAACTAACCAACTTCTTTCAACAGGAGCGGGTGACCGACGACCAGAATTCAGACCCCCGGAATAGTTCCTCACCAAGTCGGAGCCCGACCGCCGGATCTCTAGCCGATCGGCCTCCGGCGTCGGCGCATTCAAGGGCCAACTTGTTGACCACCTACCTGGTCTGGCTGCTCCTCTCGATTGCCTTTGTCGTCATGACCGGCTTGCTGCGCTATCTGACGAGTCTTCTCGATGGGAAAATGGCCAACGCGATGCGCATCGACGTTTTCAATTCCATCCTGCGTCAGTCTCCCGAATTCTTTTTCGAATACGATGCGGATAGGTTAACCATGGTTGTTAATCAGTTCTGCACTCAGGCGCAACTGGGAATTCGGCAACTTCTGCTGGACCCGATCCTGCAGGTTTCAGGGGTTATCATCGCTGGCTGGACTCTCTACGACCAGTTAGTGATTCTCCAGGGCGCCCATGGTGGAACTGCTTGGATCTCATTTCTGGTTATTTGCTTGTTTGCCCTGATTTCCCCGTTGTTGATCAACTCGCTGGGACGATTTTTGCAACGCGAATCGGCCGCCGTGCAAAAGAGCAATCTGCAGCTGGCCACCTTGGTCGGAGGCGCTTTTGCTGCAACGGAGGAAATTCAAGCGATTCGGGCCGAAAACGCCTTCGGGACGAAACACGCCAGCCTTCTCCAAGCGTCGCTGCGAGCCAAAATGAATCAGAATATCATCATGGAAAAGCTGAATGTCCTTAATTCGGCACCAGGGACGGTCGTTCTAGCAGCATTATTAGGAACAGCGGTTTATTTGGTTCTCTCAGAAAAAGGCGGTAACCCCGGAAGCGTAGTAGCGCTGGCATTGATTACACCACAATTCATGAGCTCCATTCAGTTGTTTTCCGGGCTTTCCGTGACCGCTCGTATGACTTGGCCAGGTCTGTCCCTGGTGGCTTCTATCTTGTCGCGTCAATCGGCATCCGGCCGAACGGAAGAGACCATCGAAAGCAGCCAGTTAGAGGGCACTCTGGAAGCAAGCGAGGTAGTCTTTACTTATCCTGGATCGAGAGTTCGAAATGTCCTCGATGGAGTATCATTCAAGATCCCAGCCGGACAACGGATTGGACTTGTGGCCAGACCCGGACAGGGCAAGACGACGTTCTTTAGATTGGCTCTCCGGTTTTACGAACCGCAGGGAGGTCAGATCTTCCTGGGTGGGCAACCAATTTCTAAGCTGAGCCTGACCACTCTCCGCAGCAACATCGTTTTGATGTCGCAATTTCCTGGATTTTTCCATGACACCATTCGGGAAAATTTTCGAATCGCGGCTCCGAACGCGCCCGACGATCAAGTGATCGCGCTTTGTGAAAAAACCGGCCTCTGGGAGATTCTAAGAAACACTTTCGGTGAAAATCCTCTCGATGAATCCTTTGATTCAGGTGGGCGACTCTCGGGTGGGCAACGCAAGCTTTTTGCTCTGACTCGATGTTTGCTGCGCGATCCAAGAGTCCTTTTACTGGATGAACCAACGACCGGAATGGGACCCCTGGAGAAGTATCCTCTGATTGAGGTGATGCAGCAGGCGTGTGCGGGTCGAACGGCGATCCTGGTTGATCACGATATTCTATGGCAGTCTCGATTTTGTGAGTACGTCCTGGTGCTTCACGAGGGCAAAATAGTCCAGGCCGGAACTCCTCAAGAGCTAAGAGCCCAGGAAGGCCTGTTTCAAAAGCTTTATCGGGAGGCTGCACAACAAGTTTAATCTCGGCGCGCTCTTGCTGTCCTTTTCTTGCAAGAACTTTTCTTAGCATCGTCTTATTCACTGAACAGACACCGGCATTCAGATGCCAAAACCCAAAAAACCAAGATCGAAGAAATATGAAAGTTGAATTGCGAAAAGCAGGTGAAGCAGTTGATGAAAGCAAACCAGGACGGATTGTGAAATCAGGTGCCACCGAAACCACAGACGAAGTTTCAGCACACGGAGCGCGCGTAAATTTTACTTGTCCAAATTGTTCCAGCGCACTGACGGCCTGGATGGACACCGACCCAGAGTGGTTCCGTTGCCCGGATTGCGGATTTTGGATCCACGTTTGGGCGTAACGCATTACCCGGCAAGAAGACGGGGAGGCCGGCAAATTAAAATGTCGTCCTTCCCGAGCCTTGAAGATGAAGCAGACTCCGCAAAAGTTGGTTGCCCTCTGCGAGGAAGGCTCGAATTTGCAGAGATGAACGAACATGACGCTGATCTTGCCCTGGTCCAGCGGGCGCTATCTGGTGACGAGGGGGCAGCGACTGTAATTTATAGCCTACGCCCGATGCTAGTACACCACCTGACCAGCCGAGGGGCTCCGCACGGAAGTATCTCAGAAGATGCCGTGGCCGACTTTCTGGGAGACTGTTTTGGGGCCAGGCAGCGTTCTTCGCGGGCCTCCACAAATCGGCTCCTGGAGTTGTACAAAGGCAACGGGCCGCTCATCGCCTGGCTTAAAACGTCGTGTTGGAACAAGTTTCTCGACGGCGCCAGAGGGATTACCCCCAGCCCTCTTCCCGACAACGGCGAATACGAAGGCGATCCAGACGCCGATCAAACAGCGGTCTCAGCGGAACCGGAAGTCATCAAACGGATCGTCGCAGCTCTCGAATATGCGTTTTCCGAAATTGATCCGATGACCCTCATTTTCCTCCGCTTGGTTTATCTTGAAGGAGTCAGCCAGGTAGACGTCGCAACCGTCTTCGGATGTGACGAGTCGACTGTTAGTCGCCGATTAGACCAGGGGTTGATCACCCTGCGCAAAAAAGCCGAGACTTTCCAGAAGCAGAAGGCTGGCCCCTTTGAAGTCGAATGGCCAGATCTGCTGGCCGTCTGCCAGTCGCCCCCCGGTTTTATTTATGAAAACTAATCTCACACCATCGGAACAATTCAGAGTCCTTTGGGAATTTGTCTTAAAACAAAGTCCGGAAGTCGAAGCCCATGGGTCCGACGAATTGCTGCCAGACCAACTGGCCGCCTTGGTGGAATTGGCCACCGGCAAAGCCGACCACAAAGCACGGCTGGAACTGATTCCCCTACTGCGGAGCAACAGAAAGGCTCTTTCCTTCTTGGGAGAACAGATCAAGTTGCGACGGCCTGGCAGCGAAAGAGCCCGCCCAACGCGGTAGGGTACGGTATGATCGGACGCAGCTAGTCCCAGAGGCTGATGAACTTTTCCTGAACCTGCGGAAGCCCATCACACCGTACCCTACGGGACGGACTTTTTGGGGGTGGCCCTTTCCCAGGCACTTCGTGCCAGGCTACGATCACACCGTCCCTCCGGGACATTTTAGCAACAGGCTCTGGCTAGGATTCGGGACATCCCCAACCGAGAACCAAAGAACAAAAGATCGAAGGATCGAAGGATCGAAGCAACAAAACAACACATCCAGTCCCGGAGGGACAACCGATCGTAGCCTGGCACGAAGTGCCTGGGACAGCGCCCCTCCAAAGAAACCGTCCCGTAGGGTACGGTATGATCGGACGCAGCTAGTCCCAGAGGTAGTTCTCGTCTCATAGACTTTTTCCCGAACCTGCGAAAGACCATCACACCGTACCCTACGGGACTGACTTTTCGGGGTGGCCCTTTCCCAGGGTTCTGGGACGAGGGGTCGCGTCTATATACAAATGACAAAGGAAACTAGCCGCCAATTCTTGCCGAGGAAAAGAGCGGTCTGGCGCGTATCGGGAGGAGGACTTTGAGATGCCTTGGCCAATAACGTGTTTTGTATATAGACGCGACCCCTTTCCTAACCGCCCTTTGAACTGGCGCGTATCGGGAGGAGGACTTTGAGATGCCTTGGCCAATAACGTGTTTGTATAGACGCGACCCCTTTCCTAACCGTTTCCCAGGCACTTCGTGCCAGGCTACGATCACGCCGACGCCTCCGGGGGTTCCGGGACGAGGGTCGCGTCTATACAAAAGACAAAGGAAACTAGCCCGCCAATTTTGCCGAGAAAAAGAGCGGTCTGGCGCGCATCGGTTGGAAGACTTTGAAATGCTTTGGCCGTTTACGTGTTTTATATAAGACGCGACCCCTTTCCTAACCGTCGGGCAACAGTCCCTATAGACGCGCCCCCTTTCCTACCGATCGTAGCCTGGCACGAAGTGCCTGGGACAGCGCCGCTCCAAAGAACCGTCCCGTAGGGTACGGCATGATCGGACGCCGCTAGTCCCAGAGGTAGGTCTCGTCTCATGGACTTTTCCTGAACCTGCGAAAGACCGTCACACCGTACCCTACGGGACGGTCTTTCGGGGTGGCCCTTTCCCAGGCACTTCGTGCCAGGCTACGATCACGCCGACCCTCCGGGACATTTCGCAACAAAAAAACTGCAATTTCGTCTCAGAGGGTCGTCCTATAAACAAAAGCATGTGGAGACGAATCACGGGCGGAAAGAACGATTAACTATGAAGGGCGCAAGCATGATCATCGGGGTCTTCAAGTTGCTCTGCCGAGGGTACTTGGTGGTAGCTTTAGTCGTAGCACTCTGCGCCCTGATCGGACTTAGTCTCAATCATACGACCTCCCTCTCACGCACGAGCTCTCCAAAAAGACCAGATGCCCAGATGCCAAAGGTTCTTTGGTATTGCATTGTGAAAGGGGTCTCCTGGCCTCAAGCCATCAACGATGTTGGATTCAGCCACCAGATCTCCTTTATGGATTGGTTATTAAATCGCTATGATCCCTGGGGAGGACAGGTTCTCGACAAAATCGGCAGAGGGAGAGTAAGGACTGCGCTGGTTTGCGCTTCTCTCGATCAGCGTGGCAATTGGGGACCACCTTCTTCGTCTTGGGAAGTAAACGGAGATTTCAAATCGGAATGACTTCAATTTTATGCGCTTGCTCGAAGACGGCCTGATGATTGGCGACACCTATGAAGTGGAACGCTTCCTCGGTGAGGGAGCATTCGCGGAAGTTTACCGCGTCAAACACCGGTTTCTTGGCCGACAGGCCATGAAGGTGTTCAAACGGGTCGGGATGAACATTGAGGAAATTCACGAGATGCTTGGTGAGGCCATTCTCCTTTCCCGCTTGGCCCACCCAAATATCGTCCGGGTCTTTGACGCCAATATTCTCGAAACATCGCGAGGTACTTGCGGTTACTTCACGATGGAAAACGTCCCCGGCGGCACTTTACACAAGTTTTGGCAATCGTACGGGAATCAGATAGTGCCGGTACCCATAACCGTGGATTTAATCAAACAGGTTTGTCGGGGAATGGCGCAAGCGCACCGCGAAAAGCCCCCCATTATTCATCGTGACATCAAACCGCAGAATATTCTCGTGGGCTATGAAGCCGACGGCTTGAGAGCGCGCGTCAGCGATTTTGGATTGGCGAAGAAGGTTAATCCTCTCACTTTTTTGGCCACCGCGGCCGGGACTCTGATGTTCAAGCCACCCGAAGCGTTCGCTGAAGCTAAGAGCGATTCGTGCGCCGGCGATGTTTGGGCGATCGGCGCAACCCTCTACATGCTGCTGACGGACCGGCTCCCCGTAGACATGCCCTCCAATTTCAATTGGACCTCTAAAAATCTCTTCGACAAGCCCATCCTTCCTCCTTCGCTCATTAATCCCGAGGTCAACGAGAGCCTGGAACGCATCGTGAACAAAGCGCTCGAGAAAAAATTTGAGGAGCGTTTCCCAACCGCAAAAGAACTGCTGGAAGCTTTGGAAAATTGGAAACCCGGAACCGCGGAACTGTCTCGAAAGTCCAAGATGGTTTCCCGGGAGATGCCAAAGTCCGTTCTCGGTTCACCTTCTCCAGCTAACGACCAGGAAGCGCAAGACCTCGCGCGACTGGCCTTCGATGCCAGGCGGACAGGACGTCTTGCAGAAGCAGCCGATCTGATGGAAGAGGCGTTCAACAAATCGCCGGACTTGAGAAAGAAGTACGCTCAACAGGTTAAAATGTGGCGCTGCGGAGTCAGCATGTGAGCCATGTCAACGGAAGAAAATAATCAATCTGAGAGCAGCCTCCCGAGGCGCACCTCCACGGAGTGCAAGCCTCTTCTTGATGCGGCGACCAGGGAGCTGTTCCGAAATAACGCTTTTCGGATAACCGGTCTCTCGGTGGACGCCACGGCCCGGGAAATCGCCAAACACGCTGACAAGCTAACGGTGTTGGAACGGTTAGGATTGAGTGGAAGCGAACAACCGGCTCCCTTCCCCCTCAAGGCACCTCCCACGCATGACGAAATCCGCGACGCCTTTGAAAAACTTAACAAATCACCCGAGCGGCGCATGGTGGACGAGTTTTTCTGGTTTTGGCCCAGCGAATTCGGTAAAGGGGGGTCGGACCCTGCCATTCAAGCATTGGTCGCCGGCAAAGGTGAAACCGCCTCGCAGTTCTGGGCCTTGGCGGAAACCAATCCCGCGGACGGCGTGGTGGCGAAGCACAACCTAGCGATCCTCTGGCATCTCAAGGCGTTGGATTTGGAAAACGAGAGAATCGTCGATGAGGTCGGGGCCAGCAAAAGCGAGCAAATTGAGGAGGTCTGGAAAAATGCTCTTCAACGCTGGGAGACACTCATCCCGGATGATGCGCTGTGGGAAAAGGTTGCTCAAAGAATAAGACAAATTGGGGATCCGGCCCTCACCACTGGCTTCGCGCGTCGAATGCGCGCCAATTTGTATCCGGCGTTGAACAAAATTAATGCTGAGCTGGCCCTTTCTTACGCGAAAGCGGGCCAGATGGCCGTGGCGAAGGTTCACGTACAATATATTCGGGAGACCGCCCAGGATGCGGACAATGTGGCCAAAGCCGCGGAACTGGTCCTGGCCCCCACCATCGCGAGGGTCCGCGAAAACATTAAGCGGGCCACTCAACAATCCGAAAGCAATCCGGAAACCGCGGACCAAGTAGCACGCGATCTCGTTACTGGGACTCTTCCCTTGGTCGCCATCTTCGATTTGTTCTTCGGTCCCGCAGAACATCCGGCGAAAGACATATTCGATGACGTGGCCAGCACTAGCCACTCCTGCCTGGTGGACTATCAAAACAAGACGGGCGGTAACAAAACGTTTGTCGAATTGCTCGAACCGACTCTGAGCCTGGCCAAAAGAGACAAGGTCCGAAATCCGATCCAAAAGAATATTGAATTCGGCAAAAGGATGCTCCTGCGCGAACTGCTGCAGGCGATCCGGGCCAGCACTACGCCTCCCAGCGAAAGGTTAAAGCGTTTTCAGCTTGAAGCTGTTCAGCCCCTGCTGACTGCCACGGCCAATCTGGAGCCTAATTCAGAATTGCGAAACAGCTTGCTGGATGACGCCGCCGGCGTCCTGATCAGCATCTCCGCCGAAGCTTGGAACAAGTTCAGGGACAAGAAAACCGCAGTCAAAGCAAACGACCTCGCGTTCCAATATGTTTGTGATGCTCAACTGCGGCAAACCATGGAGAAAAACCGGAATGTCTTTAAGAATCAGAAACCGCCTTCGCCAGGAGGTGCTCGAAAATCTTCCGGAAAACTTCCCGTTGGTTGTTGGATCTGGATCGCGATTTTTGTCATCTATGGATGCATCCAATCTTGCCATCCCAGAAGGGGATACTCGAGTAACGGTTCTCACCAGTCCTCCACGACCGCTACCGTTTCAGTTCGCTGGTGGTCGGCGCCTTCCGGCGCGCCTAACCCGTTGTCAGAGCGATTTAACCAACCCACCAACGGCCGCGGATAAACTGCCGTGATCAATCGAAACGATTTTCTGAACGATTAAGGAGCCCTGAAATGCCAGACGATTTTAAAATCCCACCCCCGCAATGGCCTGATGAGAAAAAGTTGATTGACGCCCTGAAAACACAGATAAAATCCATCCTCTCATCGCAGCACGAAACCGGCGCCTCGACCCGTTATACCGTTCCGGAAAAAATGGTCAAGGCCATCGCTGATCTGGCCACCAATGCCTGGAAAGCCAAAATGAAAATGATCGATAATTCCTCCGGAGAGGTGCGTGACGAGATGAAGCGAGTTTACAGACCTATCGAGGGGATGTTCGCGAGCTTCCAGGAATTGGGCGTGGAAATCAAAGATCACACCGGGGAAATTTTTGACTACGGCCTGCCGCTCAAGGTTGTCACTACTCAACCCACACCGGGCATCACCAAGGAAAGAGTCATCGAAACTCTAAAACCGACGATTTATTGGCAAGAGCATATCATCCAGATGGGTGAAGTCGTCATCGCGACACCTGCCTGAATTCGCTACTAATATGACCAGGACGACTATCGACTTCGGAATTGATTTGGGAACGACTAACAGTGCCATCGCGGTACTCAAAGGCGTCACCACTGAAATCATCAAGAACAATGCCGATGCAGACATCACGCCATCGGCCGTGAGCATTGACAAGAAGGGCACCACGCACATCGGCCAGCGAGCGCGAAACAAAATCATCGATGCTCCCGACGATGCTTATTTCGAGTTCAAACGCCGGATGGGGACAGACCATGTTTACTATTTTAAAAGCAGCGCCCAGGAACGGAAGCCGGAGCAACTTTCCGCTGAAATCCTGAAATCGCTCAAAGGTGATGTTCAACAACGGACCGGCGAAGTAATTGAAGCTGCCGTGATTACCGTTCCGGCGGCCTTTGAGTTGCACCAGTGCGACGCCACTCGCAAGGCGGCAGAGATCGCGGGTTTCAAAATGAGCCCTCTCCTCCAGGAACCCGTGGCCGCGGCGTTGGCTTACGGATTTCAAGTAGAGCAAGAAAAAGCTTATTGGCTAGTCTACGATTTCGGGGGTGGTACCTTCGACGCCGCGATCATTAAAGCCGACGAAGGAACCATCCATGTGGTCAATCACGGTGGTGATAATTTCCTCGGTGGATCAGATATCGATTGGGCTCTCGTCGAGCATGTGCTCGCCCCGCGACTCCTACAAGAATACCAATTAACGGAATTTGTCCGCGGCAACGTCCGGTGGCGGCAGGCCTTCGCCAAACTCAAGCGCGCCGCAGAGATCATCAAAATTGACCTGTCGCGCAGCGATCGAGCAACCCTTGAAACTTGTAAGTTCGAAGATGATTCCGGAGACGAGATCGAGTTCGAATGCGAAGTGACTCGCGCTGAAATCGTCAAAGTCGCCGAACCGATGATTCTTCGTTCCGCAGAAATCTGCCAACGCGTTTTGCAGGAGAAAAACCTCGATCGAGATGCGGTGGAAAAAATCATTTTGGTGGGGGGACCGACGCTCGCTCCTTACTTTCGCGAAATGCTTTCGAGCGCCTTACGCATCCCTCTCGACTACAGCGTAGACCCTTTGACCGTGGTGGCGCGTGGCGCAGCCGTCTTTGCCGGAACCTGGAAGGTGGACCTTGGCAAGCGCGAGGGTCCGGGTAGCCTCGAGGGATATTCGATTGATCTCCAACACAAACCGGTGGGCATGGACAGCGCGCCGATGGTCGGCGGGAAGATTTCGAATCCGTCCGTGAAAGAATACACCGGGTTCACCCTGGAACTGGTGAATACCAAAACACTATGGCGGAGCGGAAAGATGTCGGTTCGCTCGGATGGTGTTTTCATCGCCACGCTTCACGTGGAACGCGGGGAGCGAAACGTTTTCGCCATCGAATTGTTCGATTCCAGCGGACGACGGCAGAAGACCACCCCCGACAATCTGACCTATACTGTCGGCGCGGAAGTCGTTTCGACCATCATCAATTCAATGGGGATCGCGCTCGGCTCCAATGACTACGACAAGCTTTTTGAAAAAGGGCGAGTCCTGCCGGCCAAGGTATCGCGCGACTACCGGACGATTCAGCCGATCAGACAAGGGCAAACCGCGGACGTTTGTAAAATTCCAGTGGTGGAGGGCGAAAATCAAAAGGCCGATCGAAACCGTCATGTCGGCTCGTTGGAAATCAAAGGAGAGAACATCCGGCGGGATTTGCCAATGGGTAGTGATGTCGAGGTCTCGCTCCGGGTGGACGAATCGCGGATCATCACGGTGACGGCTTACGTCCCGCTCCTGGACGAAGAGTTCGTCGCCAAGCTGGACATGAAAATGCGTGCTCCTCAGCCCGACGCCTTATCTCAAGAATACGCTGCCGAGATTAATCGCCTACGGGAACTCGAGACCAAAGCCGCCCAGGCTGAGGGCCAGTCCGTGACGGAGATGCTCACCAACATTGAAGCCTCACCTTTGATGAAAGAAATCAGAGAGTCTTTGGCGGCCGCGAAAGCCGATCCGGATGCGGCTGCTAAATGCGAGAAACGTTTGCTGGAGCTAAAAGTCAAACTGGATGAGGCATCCGACGCTTTGGAATGGCCGGCTTTGGTTGCGGAGGCGCGGGTCGAACTTGGCCATTTGAACAACATTGTTGAACAGCACGGCGATGCTGGACAGCGCCAAAGCGCAGCAAAAATTGCCGCCGAAATTGATTCTTCTATCCTGGAGCATCAACCAGACCTGTTGCGGAAGCGGATCAAGTTGGTCGACGAGCTCTACTGGGAGATTATTTTCGCTCAACCTTTTTTCTGGGTGAACCAAATCCAGCGGATCGAAAAAGAGGTCGAAAAAATGTCCGATCCGAGCAGAGCGGCGCGGTTGCTAGACCAGGGACGCGATGCCATCTCGAAAAATAATTTCGTTGGGTTGCAAAACGTCGTCAGACAACTGTGGGATTTGGTGCCCAGAAAAATTATCCGCCCCTCCGAAGGTGACCTTAAAGGAACCCTCGAGAGAACCTCCTAAGCCGAAGGTTGTCCCGCTGCTTAAAGTGCCTGTTCATAGCTCTCATCTGAACTAGCTAGCTGTTGAAAATCTCTCCTCCAAAAGCGCGCCAAATGACAGAGCAAGAAAAATGGGCCTTGCAAACAGGAAGCATGCTGACTGAATGCTTTCGACAAATCCGTTTCGCCCGGGCGGCAGAACTCGCCAGATCACGGCGATATATGGAAGCCACCGTGGTGTTATCGCCTGAGGGGCGGCTGCCAATTGAAGCCCGAGAACTTGATCTGCTGGCCCGCATCGCAGCACAACAAAAGCAGTTTGATCGGGCCATCGTTTTTTGGAAAGCCGCGCTTCAACGTTCGCCTGACCACGAGACCTACGGACGAGCGATTCAGCAAGCAGAGGCGGCCAAACGACGGCAGAAACTTCAGACTAGGATCGCGGTTAACCTTGTCATGGGGGCTGTCGCGGTGCTGTTGCTTTTGATCCTCCTGCATCTCCTGCCGTGGCAATCGACAGCTCCCACGAACCAATTGAAGGAGGCCCAAGCGGCAGCTACCGCCGCAGTTCAACCCAAAACCGGAAATAAGTAATGAACCACCATTACCCGGATTTCATAGATGACTGAAGCCAAGCGAGAGCAGGAAATATCGCAGAATCAGGCAAACATCTCGATTCTGAAAGATAAGCGTGCGGCTCGTCTCGCCACTGTTGAGCAGCACATTCGGCTAGAGAACGAGCATGATCTTGAAGGGGTGCTCCGCACCTTTGGCAATACTCCTCAGTACGACGATCAGCCGTGGGGGGAGCACTATGACGGCCGCCATGGAGTCCGCCAGTTTTACGAACAGTTAATGAAGGCGCTGCCTGACTTAGAAATTGATATCCAGCATCGATACGTCACCGATGACGCCATTCTGGTGGAAGTCGTGATTCGCGGTACGCACCTCGGCGGGTGGCGCGGCCTTCCGGCGACCGGTCGCCGAGTAGAGTTCCCGCTTTGCGGAGTGTACACCTTCGACGCCGATAACTCTTTGGCGGGAGAAAAAATCTACTACGACCGGGGCACCGTACTGAGACAACTAGGCGTTTTCCATGAGCCGCAAAGCCTGTTAGGACAAATGACTATCCTGGCGACCCACCCCACCACTATCGTGCGAGCCTTTGTCAGGAAGCTACTGCGAAGATAAACATTCTTGCGAACAATCAATAACCTAAGCGCGTCTTTTTGCTACCCACCCAAATCACCTGCGGTCCGCCTCACCCCTAGCTACTTCTAAGATAAGCATTCTTGCAATCAATCGATCTCTTAAGCTCCCTTTTTTGGTAACTTCACGTTCGTTCTCGTCGTCGTTCTCGTCCTCGATCTCTAAGCGTCGCCTACACATTCATTTTCGATCTGGCTAAGCCCTTCCTTCCGGTCCTCATCCCGTCCCATCCCCCTCCCGCCCCCATCTCACTTCAGCTTCCTAATAACGTATCCCTCCAGTATCCCATTTTTGGTGGCTATCCCTTGCCGAGGTTCCGAAACGACCAACTTCCAAACCCGGGAATGGACATTCTGGCTGATCAGGATTTCACCGGGGGCGGCGCTACTGCAGTAGCGAGACGCGTAGTTGGCGGCGTTGCCAACCACCGTGAACTCCAACCGCTCGGCGTTTCCGATAAAGCCACTAAGAACGTCGCCCGAATCGATACCAATTCCGATCCCTATGCCAATCTTGGAACTTTGCGCTCTTCTTTTTTCACGAGCTTCGTTCAATTCGCAGACCGCTTTCTGCATTTCCAGTGCCGCACGCACGGCATGTTCCTGCTGCCGGTCGTCCGGCTCCGGCGCGCCGAAGACGGCAAAAATCCCGTCACCGGCAAAGCGTTCCACGGTGCCTCCATAAGCAAAAATAGCCTCAATCAAAGGGGGAAAATATTCATTGAGGAGATCGCCTACCCAGCGCGGACCCAACTCTTCACTCAATTTCGTAAACTGGCGAATGTCGGAGTTCAAGACGGTCACCAAGGATCGACGAGTGCCAGTGGTCAAACTGTCATCTGCGGCTTGACGCATCAAACCGTTCCGAACTTTGGGCGGAAAACGGCTGCTGAATAACCGATTGGTGAATTCGGTTTGCTTCGCGAGCGCCTCCCGGGCGGTGTGCTGGGTAATCGCCATCCCGGCGTAATTGCATAACACCGCCAAAAGATGTAGATCAAGAGTAGAGAAGGCCACTCTTCGGTCGGGATCGTTGACACAGATCACCCCGATCGCCGTCTCGTTCCAGATCAGGGGAGAATACATTCCGCTCCCGGCCGGATGATACTGCGCCATATGCTCATTGCTTTGGTCGGGCCAGATAAAGCCGTTCCTCGCGGAGATAGCGCGGTTAGCTAACTGCTCGCTAACCGTCGGTATCTCAGGCTTCGGTGCATATGCTTCGAGCGAAAGCTGGTCGCGATCGCGATCCTTTAAAAGGAGGGCACAACCTCGCACCCGCGGGAACAACTCCAGCACGGTCTCTACCGCGGCCTGACAAAGACGATCGAGTTTCGTCTCGGTCGCTAGTCTTAATGGTAATTTGCTAAGCACCTCCAACACCCTCTCAACCGCCTCACCTCCTGGTTCCCTGGAATCGACGACCGGTTTCCTCGCGGCAGGGATGCCGACGATCTTTGACTTGCGTGCCGACGCCGAGATTTCGACCGGGCCTGGCACCAATCGCACTTTGGTATCTCCGATCACCACCTCGCCATGAGACTCCCACGGACGTTTGCCGGCCCCTTTTATCTCAGTCCCGTTCAGTCTGGTGCCATGTCGACTCCCGAGATCCTCGAGCCAGAATCGGCCATTTTCTTGCGTGATTCGGGCGTGCCGGCGCGACACTCGGGTATCATTGCCTAAATCGATGTCGACGTCATCTGCTCCCTGGGAGCGCCCGATCACGATGACCTCGCCGTTGGCCTTGAACTCCGAGGTCTCACCTTGAAATGTGATCGAAAGCAAAATCTCCATTTCAATCCGCGGTGGCTCCAGAATCTATTTTGAAAGTCAATTTCCCGCTATTCACACCAACGATCAGTCCATCACCGGAAACTACTCGTTCCCCTAGAAGCAACTTTGATATTCCGCTCTCCATCTGTTGCTCTATCGCGCGGCGCAGCCCACGAGCTCCTGAGACCCCATCGTCTCCTGCGGCGGAGAGCAAGCTAATGGCCTCGTCTCGAACCCGCAAAATGATACCCTTGCTTTTAAGCTGCTTGGTCACCGGATCGAGCAACAAAAAGGCAATTTTTCTCAGATCATCCCGCTTGAGCGAATGAAACGGGATAATCGCGTCAAAGCGATTCCAGAATTCGGGACGAAAAGCCTTGCGAACGGAGGCCAGCAGATCCTGACCGATTTTCTCGACACTCAGAAACCCGGCCGGCCCTTGACCACCGGCGACGTTGGAGGTCAAAAAGAAAATCGCGTTGGTCCCTGACGCCATTCTGCCACGTGAATCCGTCAGACGCCCTTCATCGAAAAGTTGGAGGAAAAGGTTCAGGACCTCCGGATGAGCTTTCTCTACCTCATCGATCAGTACTACGCTATAGGGTCGCCGTCTCAGCGCCCCGGTCAGTTGGGGTTCTTGGTCATGACCGATAAATCCGGGCGGCGCACCGATCAGCCGCGAGACCGAGTGCTTCTCCATATACTCGCTCATGTCGATGCGGATCAACGCGGCCGGAGATCCAAATAAAAATTCGGCCGTCGCTTTCGCCAATTCTGTTTTGCCAACGCCAGTCGGCCCGACAAATAACAGAACTGCGACCGGACGCTCGGGATGTTTCAAGCCGGCATAAGCTCGCTGGACCATTTGAGCCACTTTCTCGCAGGCGCCGTCCTGGCCGATCACCCGCCGCCGCAGAGCCCCCGCCATCCCCAGCAATCGGTCTCGATCTGCGCCACTTAACGTCGTGATGGGCAGCTTCGTCCAATCGGCCAGTACCTTGGCGACTATTTCCGCAGAGACCGACTGATTCCGGAGAGAAGCCTCAGCTCTCCCAAGGTTCGGCACGGAAACGCGTGAGCAAGCTTCGTCCAGGAGATCAATCGCCTTGTCCGGTAAACGGCGATCCGGCAAATAGCGTACGGATAGAGCAACGGCAGCCTGAATGGCCGCCGGTTCTATCGTGACCTGGTGCTTCGTCGACAACCGTTTTCGATACCCCACTTCAAGAATCTGCAACGCTTGTTCCGGTGACGGTTCTTCCACATGAATCGGCTGAAACCGCCGCTCCAAGGCTGGATCCTTCTCGATGTACTGACTGTATCCTTCCCAAGTAGTGGCGCCGATACAACGAAGCTCGCCGCGCGCCAAGGCCGGTTTCAAAAGATTCGCGATCGCGAATGTTCCGGGCCCATTGGCAATCGCTTCAATTTCGTCGATGAACAAAATGAGATTGGGAGATCGCGCCGACTCCGCCAATATCCGGTCGATTCGCTCCTCCAGTTCGCCGCGGTACTTTGTTCCCGCCATCAGTCCGGCCAGATTGACTTGGATCAGCGTTCTTCCTTCCAGGGCAGGATCCTTATGATGCGCCAGTCGCCAAGCTAAACCTTCGACAATCGCCGTCTTTCCGATGCCTGGATCTCCGATCAACAACGGATTGTTTTTGGTCTCGCGACTCAACGCCTGCACTATTCGCAGGATTTCCCCGTCCCGTCCGATGCACTCCCCAATTTTTCCATCCCGCGCCAGCGCCGTCAGGTCCTTCCCAAATTTTTCCAGCATCGGATGCGGTTGCTCGATCACGGTCGATTCCGGACCGGATTCCCCGGGCCCCGGGGTCATCTGGGCAGCGATCGAGAGCACTTTTCGTTCTGCCTCCTGGAGATTTACTCCTCGTTCACCCATCCAGGTTCCCACCAGACCCCGTTCATCGTGAAAAAGCGCCGCCAGTAGATGCAGGCTGGTAATCACCGGCGGACAAATCGGAAGAAGATTGTTAGCCCGCACGAAAGCAGCTTTGACTGCTAGCGAACGACTAACTCTTTGACCTTCCGGACGCGTATAACCACCTTTTCCAATCCGCTGGCGTATTTCACGCCGCAAGAGAGGCGACGATAAACGCAATTCCTGCAAGGCGGTGGCCACCCCTGCCGCTTCTGCCGCCACATCCTCTTCTACCGGCTCAGCCAGTCGCCCAACCAACTTTTCCAGGCTGCAAATGCCAATGTAAAGATGGCCGGTCTCAATGAATTGATGCTGCGACTGCAGCGTTTCCGCTGCCGCCGCTTGCCACGCCAACTTAAACCCATTAGAGATTGCGGCCATCGATTCAGGACCCCATGGCTTCTACTGCAATCGCGACAGAAATCAATCCCCGAGAGTTTCCATCACTCGATCCCAGCTGTCCAGATTCTGCAGTCCACCGCAGTTGAACCGAACTCTAATCGGGCACGGATTCTCATCAATCTGGAGCAGAACTCTTCCTTCGGTCAGGACGGTTTCGGCACGGTAACCCATAAGCGCTTATTTATCAACCTTGGCTGAACTCAATCGTCCGGATTGCGGCATGATCGTAACCTGGCACAGTGCTTGGGACAGCGTCACCCAAAGAGCCGTACCCTAGGTACGGTATGACTTGTGCGGTGGCGCACCGATCAGATTGGAGAGGATTTCGAAGCGGTATCGCTCGAATGAAATGATCCCTAAAGTGCATCAGAGTACATTTAGCCTCTAAGAACACGATACGCACGACAGAAACTTGGATCAGCTACCCCCGTCATACGTACTACGGTCTGTTCCCCGAGGGCTGGTGTCCAGGCACTTCGTGCCTGGCTATCAGCTGTCCCTGGACGAAAGCCATTCGCCCATCGCGGGCCACGCCTTAAGTACCGCTATGGGGTCACTGGATGTGTTGTTTTATAGCATCTGCCTGAAGGACGCAAAAAATTCGGATTGTCGGCTTCGCGGGCCAGATCTGTCTCACTCAGGACGTACATGTCTCAGACTCTAAAGGGGTGGCGACCTGATGTCATAAGTATTGTCTGACCCCAAAAGCTTGGCCCCGAGGTGCTACAAGGACGAGGAAGGTTTCCTCGGCCCGAGGATTCGTGGCCTAGCGGTTCATTTTCTTCGCCAAGTGCTGTCCGCTGCTGGCGCACGGGGCGTCAACTAATCGACTGATTAAACCTTGTCTGCAAGAATCTCGGCCGGGTTCGTCTAACCATAAAGCACCAACTATCCATTGATCCCTGAAGGCTCCTTCGATAATGTGCCGATCAATCTTATGACCTGACGACTTTTCCTCATAGCGCCGCCTCTCCCTGAGCCACGGGTGAACTCTGTCCGGTGATGGAGTCTCCAGGGTTCAGGGGTGAGTAAAACTATGAGCAAACTTGAAATTCGTCGTCTCCGACGGCACCAGCCGTTCGGCATCTATTGTCAGTATTGCGACTGCGAAATCGGCCTGGCCGAATTCGTTGATGATGATCAGATGGTCAGCATCCGCTGTGGTTGTCGCTGGAGCATTTTACAAAAAGCGGACCTCCCTTCGCGCTACGCCGAGTGGCAGGAATTCTGGAGGGTTTGGCGTCCAGAAAAGAGGTCGTCCACGCAGCTATAATCCCATCGCCCTCGTCGTCGTCATCCTTCGTTCTCGATAGATGAGGAGTTACAGGAGTTCAGGATTTGCAGAATGGGGAAAGGGCCTTCCGATCTGCTATGAGTCTTTCTGGACGGCGACGACGGGGCTAACTAACAAACGTTCAAAAATCGAGAACGAGGACGAGAACGAGCACGATATGGAGTTCCTTACCACCCCATCCTCTTTGTCTACTTCCTAACCTCGGTTCGGAAGTATAGCTGTTCCTGGTTCTCCATTCTTAAACCGGGCTGCTGTTTACTATCCCTGGTGCCATACTTCACTAACGGTGGAAAAGGCTGCGGACCAAAGTCTCGGGTCAGGGCCTCGAATTGGAGAAGGGCCCGTTTGCGATGGAGGCCGCCGCCAAAGCCGACCAGACGGCCATCGGCGCCAATCACGCGATGGCAAGGGACGATGATGCAGACCGGATTCTGGCCGTTCACTAATCCAACTGCGCGCGGCACGCTGCCGATTCTCTCCGCCTGCATCTTGTAGGAAATGGTTTCTCCGTAGGGAATTTTTCTCAACTCGTTCCAAGCTTGAATCTGAAAATCGCTTCCATGGAGCGAAATTGGGAGATCGAAATCTTCGAGCAGACCAGCGAAATATTTATCCAATTGATCTGCAGTTTCTGAAAACGGGGCCACCGTCGGATCATTCGGCACCCTAGATCCGGTCGTGCGGTTGCTAAAGTGCAGACCGATTAGAGAGGAACCGTCCGAGACCATTTGGAGCGGCCCCACTGGGCTTTCGTAGACGAAGTAATGATTCATATATTTTCCCCCAGGTTTTTCAAAAGGTCAGGATCACTGCGCATGTCACGACTATGGCCCGAAACTGCAATCTGGTCTGGCCGTTTTCGGACAGCAAAATCGAGGCCCTGGATCAAAGGCTAACCACAGATTACACACATTTCAGAGATGACTGAAGCTAAGAGTTTTTGGCTGTGACGAAGCTCGGGAATTCGACGAAGCTAGATTCATGTCACAAGAACCGAACTGGGTGGGCTGGGCTCGCGAACTGCAAGCCATTGCCCAAACCGGACTGACTTTTTCGGAGTCGGAGTATGATCGCGAACGTTACCAGAGGATTCTAGAGATTTCGGTCGATATCTTTGCCAAACATTCAGGTGAATCACCGGTTCTGATCCGGCAGCTCTTCGAGAAGCAGACTGGTTACGCGACGCCGAAAGTCGATGTCCGCGGGGTCGTCTTCCGGGAAGGTAAGCTGTTGCTCGTTCAGGAGCGGTCAGACGGACTTTGGACCTTGCCGGGAGGTTGGGCCGACGTAAATGATTCCCCTTCCGGCGCCGTGGAAAGGGAGATCCTCGAAGAATCGGGATTTCAGGCCAAGGCGGAAAGGATGCTCGCCGTCTTCGATCGGGCCAAGCACGGCCACCAGCCACCGTTTCCTTTTCATGTCTATAAGTTCTTTATCCTTTGCCGCCTGGAGGGAGGCGAAGCCCGGTTGAGTATGGAAACCACCGGAGCCGAATTCTTCGCCGAAAACGAAATCCCGCCTTTGTCCATCTCTCGGGTTACACCCGAACAGATTCAATTTTGTTTCGAATCTCTAAGTAATTCTGCTGCCCCCTGCCGATTTGACTAAGGCGTGGCCAATCAACAGTTAACTTTCGAGATTCTTATTTCCGCGTTTTGCGCCGGTAGAGAATCTCCGCCAGTCGCCGACCAACCCAGCGAGGATCGATCGTTGGCAGCCGTAAAGAGATCCGCGGGGCCCCAGGCGGACGCACCAGGTATCCGATAACGATCCTTAAAATCAAACTGGAAATCGCAATGGAGGTCAGCGCGATTATTAGCACCACCGGGGTCATCGTGATCGGGAATCCTTCATAAATTATTGTCGCGGTGGTAAAAACATCATCAGAACCGGATCAGTTCAAGGCAACGAGACGAAAGCTGGCCCGATTCCAGCCACTAAGCAACTCTCCAGGCCGGAAGACAGCTTAAACTATCACTACCACTTCTTCTCCCTACCCCTGCAGAAGCAGCCGAGCGGGAGCTTCGACGCAATCTTTTACCCGGACCAGAAAAGTGACCGCCTCTTGGCCGTCGACGACACGATGATCATAGCTCAATGCCAGATACATCATCGGCCGCAACTCGATTTTCTCGCCGATCGCGACCGGTCGATTTTGGATCTTGTGCATTCCCAGGATACCGCTCTGCGGAGGGTTCAAGATCGGGGTACTGAGCAGTGACCCGTAAATGCCACCATTTGTAATGGTAAAAACTCCGCCGGTCAGATCGGCCAGTCCTAACTTGCCATCCCGCGCCTTTGTCGCATAAGCCGCGACTCCCTTTTCAAGCTCGGCAAAACTTTTTTGATCCGCATCGCGGACCACTGGGACAACCAGTCCACGCTCCGTTCCAACAGCGACCCCGATATCGTAGTAGTGATTTTCGATCAGATCCTCACCATCGATTCTGGCATTCATCGCCGGGACGGACTGAAGCGCGTCGACGACTGCTTTAATGAAAAAGGACATGAAGCCAAGCTTGACGCCATGCCGCTTCTGGAAAGTTTCCTGGTATTGCGATCGCAACTGCATCACGGCGGACATGTCGCACTCGTTGAAAGTGGTCAACATCGCAGCGTTCTGCTGAGCCAAGACAAGTTGGGCGGCAATTTTCTTCCGCAACGGGCTCATTTTTCGCCGGGTGGTCCGAGGAGCTGATTCGGCCGGCGCGGCGGCCGAAGCGGGCACCGCGGCCACGGACTGGACGGGCTCGGACGGAAGAGGAGCTTGATCACCGGGCGGCACCGCACTCGGGGAAGTTGTTTTCGACTCCAGGTATTGAACCAGATCCGATTTTGTCACCTGCCCGCGTTTCCCGGTCCCGGTAACTTCCGCCGGATTGACTTTCTCTTCTTCGACGATTCGCCGTGCCGCAGGCGACAGTGTTTCGTTTGATCCTGATGGGACCGAAAGAGCAGTAGCTCCGGCGGCAGGAGATGGTTTAGCGCCCTCCGGAGTTGGTTTCGCCTCCTGGGCGGGCGCCTTGATACTCTCATCTAACAAAGCGACCACTTGGCCGATTTTAACCTCTTGACCGGCCTCAACCTTGATTTGCAGTTTGCCGGGAGCCACCGACGGGATTTCGGTGGAGATTTTATCGGTCTCCAGGGTGAACAGGGCTTCCCCCTCGCTCACGATGTCCCCGGTCTGTTTGTGCCAAACGGATAAGACACCGGACGTAATCGACTCGCCGACGGCAGGGATTTTGACTTCGGTGCTCATGGATGGGGAAAGTTGATACGAACCAAAAGCCACCGATTACACGTTAAAAGCGTGATGAACAAGTTCCTTCTGCTGCTGGTCGTGCCATGCTTTGGACCCGACGGCCGGACTAGCCGCAGCCGGCCGGCCGGCATACTCTACTCTCTGGCCAAACGCCTCGTTCAGCAGCGGTTCAATGTAACTCCAGGCCCCCATATTCCCGGGTTCTTCCTGGCACCAGACCAATTTGGAGGCGTGACCCACTTCACTGACCGTTTTCTTAAGCCCCTCCAAATCCAAGGGGTAGAGTTGTTCGACACGGATGAGCGCGGTATCAGCAATTCCGTTCGATTCCATGTAACCGCTCAGATCGTAGTAGACCTTTCCGCTGCAGAAAATGATCCGGTTAACGTTCTTGGCTTCGCCAACCAGCGTCGGCCCCAGAATCGGCTGAAAAGCAGAATCCGTGAGATCTTCGATCCGGGAAGTGGCTCGCTCATTTCGCAACAGCGATTTCGGCGTCATGATGATCAGCGGTTTCTGAAAATCTCGCCGCACCTGACGTCGCAATACGTGAAAATATTGACTGGGCGTCGTCAGATTACAGACCTGAATATTATCTTCAGCGCAAAGCTGCAGGAAACGCTCTAACCTGGCGCTTGAATGCTCTGGCCCCTGACCTTCGTATCCGTGCGGGAGTAAAAGAACGATCCCGCTTGGCCGCTGCCATTTGGACTCGGAACTGACGATAAATTGGTCAATGACCACCTGGGCGCCGTTTACAAAGTCGCCGAATTGCGCCTCCCAAAGGCAAAGCATGTCTGGAAAATCGAGCGAATAGCCGTAGTCGAAACCCAAAACAGCGGCCTCAGAAAGCATACTGTTATAAACGCAGAACCGCGCTTGCCCCTCCTTCAAATTGCCCAGGGGAATATAGCGCTGGCGGCTAGCGGTATCGTAGAGCACGCTATGGCGCTGGCTGAAGGTGCCGCGCCGACTATCTTGGCCGGACAGCCGGACCGGGGTGCCCTCCAGAAGCAAAGATCCAAAGGCCAGCGCTTCACAAAAAGCCCAATCGTAGGGGCCACCTCCCTGATGCTGGTTCTTTCGCCGATCAAGGAACAGCTTCCTCACCTGGGGCTGAACCATAAAACCGTCCGGCACCCGCGTTATCCGGTCCACGATCAGGTCGATGACTTCCCGGGAAATTCGGGTTTCCGGCTCCTGATGACTATACGGAGGTTGAAAGATCGCGGTCGAATGTTCAAACCCACGATGAAAGTCCTTTTTCGACGTCACTTCCGAGGTTCGAACTTCGCCCAGAGCAGCCTCGAGATGGTTCCTGAACTCCTTTTCGAGAGTCTCCGCCTCTTCCGTGGTGAGGACCCCAGATTGAAGCATCCGATCCTTAAAAAGCTTCGTCACCGCCAGGTGGGCGTTGATTTTCTTGTACAGCTTCGGTTGGGTAAAGCTCGGTTCGTCGGTTTCGTTATGCCCGTACCGCCGATAACAGTACATATCCAGGACCACGTCGCGGGAAAACTTCTGTCGGAAATCCAGTGAAAGCTTGGAAACAAACTCTACGGCGATCGGGTCATCCCCGTTCACGTGAAAGATCGGCGCCTCGATCATTTTTGCCACGTCGGTGCAATACATGGTCGAACGCGCATCGGCCGGCAGGGTCGTGAACCCAATCTGATTGTTCACGATAACGTGCACCGTTCCCCCGGTCTCATAGCCCGGCAGTTGCGAGAGGTTCAACACTTCCGCGACGATCCCCTGCCCCGCAAACGCGGCATCCCCATGGATCAAGAGTGGCAAAACCTTCTCTCGTTTGTCGGTATCTTCTAAAATGCGTTGGCGGGCACGCGCCTTTCCTTCAACCACCGGGTCGACAATTTCGAGATGGCTCGGGTTAGCGGCCAGCCGAACGCTGATTTCGTCGCCCGATTCCGTGGTCCGAACGCTCTCGTAGCCCAAATGATATTTCACGTCCCCGTCCCCGGCAACGAGGTCAGGTACATAGTTCTCGGAGAATTCCTTGAAGATGATGTTGTACGATTTCCGCAAAAAATTCGCCAATACCGTCAACCGACCGCGATGTGCCATCCCCATGACAATCTCCCGGATTCCGGCCTCCGGAGTACCGGCCAGAATCGTCTCCAGAATGATCATCAAACTTTCAGCGCCCTGAAGAGAAAAGCGTTTTTGGCCAATGAATTTGGTGTGGACAAATTGTTCAAACGTCTCCGTTTGCATCAAACAACGGAGCAACTTTTTTTGGGATATGGCATCCGGCGGGGGCAGTGTGAGCCGGCTTTCGATTCGATCCCGGACCCATTCGCGGACCGTCTCGTTCTGGATGTGCATGAACTCGACCCCGATCGGTCCGCAGTAAATGGTCCGAAGCGCCTCGATCATCGCTCCGAGGGTCATCGAACGCCCTTGCTGAAAATAGCGTGATGAAACTATCGTCTCGAGCGGAAAATCCTCCAAACCCAGAGACGCCAACGTCAAGGTCGGCGTTTCGGGTTGCTCTTGCGCCAACGGGTCAATCTGGGCCTGCGTATGGCCGAGAATCCGATAGTTGTGGACCAGACCGTCGACTCGGTCCTGCAGGTGGTCAATTTCGGCCACCGTCCGCTCCCGATCCGGCACAACGCCCGATTGGCCGTTACGGCCAGGAGAGGAACCTAGCTCAAAACCTTCAAAAAAAGCTGACCAGCTCGAATCTACAGAAGCCGGATCTTGCTTCCAGCGTTGATAGTATTCGTCTAGAAGATCGGCATTCCAATCGTTCAAATACGAAGTCTTCATGTTGTTGCTCGGGACGAGCAGTGGATTAAAAATCTAAACGAACTTTGGCTCGACCCAAACCGAAATTATCACAAATTTAGAGAGGAGCCCGGGGGCCACACCGCATTGCGAATGTTGGGCAGACTGTTTTCAGGTGGAGAACGCGCCTAAAGATGGTCATGCTTCTGGCAGGTAGATCAAATGATCAAAGTTGAACAGCTCACGAAGAAATATCCCGGCGTAGTGGCCATCAACAGTCTGAGCTTTGAGGTCGACAAAGGGGAAATTGTGGGCTTCCTCGGACCCAACGGGGCCGGTAAAAGCACCACCATGCGGATCCTCTCAAGCTTTATGCCCGCCACCTCCGGCCGCGCTTATATTGCCGGGCATGACGTTTTCAGGGACTCTCTCAAAGCGCGCCGGCGTCTCGGCTATCTTCCCGAAAGTGTTCCCCTGTACGGTGACATGCGGGTGAACGAGTATCTCCGATATCGCGGATCTTTGAAGGGACTTAGCGGGAAGAAACTCCGTCACCGGGCAGAGGCGGTCAAAGAACTCTGCAGCGTCAAAGAGGTCGAGAACAAACTGATTGCCACCTTGTCGAAGGGGTATCGCCAGCGGCTCGGATTGGCAGAGTCACTGATCCATGAACCAGACCTTTTGATCCTCGACGAACCGACCATCGGCTTGGATCCCAACCAGATTCGCCATGTCCGGGAGCTGATTAAATCCTTGGGCAAACGCCATACCATTCTACTCTCAACCCATATCTTGTCGGAGGTGGAGGTCACTTGTTCGCGGGTCATCATCATTCACCGGGGAAAAATCGAAGCCTCCGATACGCCGGAAAATCTGGTTGGGCGAATCCGGACCTCGGGCACCGTCAGAGTGGAAGTGAGAACCGGGAGCGACGATCCGGTGGAGATGCTGGAGAAGATCGCCGGGATAAAAAGCGTAGCCACCATTCTGGAAGACGAATGGCATCGCTGCTCAATCCGCGTCGAAGCCAATTCAGACTTGCGGGAAACCATCTTCCGCCTGGCCGTTGAACGGCGTTGGACTATCCGGGAATTGACTCAGGACCGGGCCACCCTGGAAGATGTCTTCGTCGAATTAACCCACGCGGACAATTAGTGTACCGTCTTCGAAACAGCAGGGTTTGGTGGCTGATTAAAACCCGGACATCGCGCGGACCAGTATCGGGCACCGCGTGGTCGCCCACGGTGAACCGCCAAAGCGGCGCTTACTTTAGCCAATCATAACCGAATGAGACGCCTGCTCACTTTAATCCAGAGAGAGTTATCGGTGTTCTACTATTCGCCCATTGCCTACATCGTTCTCTTCCTTTTTCTAATCCTGAACGGACTCTCGTTCTGGTTTGCCATTGCCTTACTGAACCGGGCTCCATCCCAAAACACCGTCGTCCAGGTTTTCTTTAACTCCGCATTTTTTTGGATTGCTTATCTGTTGGTGTTTCCCGTGATCACGATGCGGTCTTTCGCGGAGGAATTTAAACTCGGTACCATCGAGACCCTGATGACTGCTCCCGTCCGCGATTGGGAGGTGGTGTTCTCTAAATTCATTGCCGCCTTAATCTTCTACCTCAGCCTCTGGCTACCCAGTTTATTGTATTTTCTAATTTTCGGTTGGCTCGGAAATCGTTCCGCCATCGGGTCTGCGGCCCAGCTTTGGGCTCCCTATTTGCTTTTGCTAGTGATGGGCATGTTCAACGTGGCTTTGGGTTGCCTCGCTTCGGCGATGACTTCAAACCAAATCGTCGCCGCGATGATTTCCCTGGTCCTGACCATCGGCTTTTTTTTCGTGACGCTGATCAACTATGTCGTTAATAGCTCCTCGCCGACTTTACGGGAAATAACCGCTTACGTCGCGCAATTGGACCATATGGACTCCTTTTCGCGCGGAGTGGTGGATTCCCGGGTGTTCGTTTTTTATCCCAGCATGACGTTGCTCTTGCTGCTGATCACCTACCAGATATTCCAGTATCGGCGCTGGAAAGTGTAAACCATCTCCGAAGCGGCATGGCGAATCCACCTTCCAAACCAGCCGGCATCAAACGATTGCGGATCGGCACTAACGTGGTCCTCCAGACCATTATTTTTGCGATGATCGTTCTGATGATTAATTACCTCGGATTTAATCGATACCGGCGCTGGGATCTTTCCCGCAATAACAAATACGCCCTTTCCGAATTGACTAAGAAATTTCTGAGATCCCTTAAAAAAGACGTCAAAATCTACGTTTTCTTTGCTCCAACTTCTCAGAGTGCCGGCTCCGAACTTTATTACGACCTCCAGAACCTACTCAAAGAATACGAATTCGCCGGGAAAAGAAGAGTCCAGGTAGAAACGATCGACCCTTATCGCAACCTCACGCGTACCCGTGAGTTGCAGGTAAAATATAATTTCGGGGCTGACGAAAATCTGGTCATCCTCGACTATGAAAACCGCAAAAAGATTCTCCGCGTCGCCGATATGGCCGAATATGATCCCCCGGGGATGTTTAGTGAAACCCCTCAAGTCAGAGCTTTCCGGGGTGAGCAAGTTATCACCAGCGCTTTAATCGAACTCACCGAAAATAAAGAAACTAAGATCGGATTTATCACCGGTCATGGCGAACCCAGCCTCGAAGAGGGCTCCCCGCTGGCGAGATTCAGGGAGTACGTCGAACGGCAAAGTATGAGACTCGAGCCGCTGATCCTGACGAACTTGGAAAAAATTCCCACCGATTACGCCGCCATCATCTTGACCGGACCGAAATATGACCTTGGCGAAAGAGATTTTTCTTTGCTCCGCACCTATTGGAATGAACAAGGCCGAATCTTTATGATGTTGGATCCGAAAGTCAAAACGCCAAAGCTGGACCAATTTATCAGTGAATTTGGCGTTTGGCCCGAACCGGATTTGATTGTCACGCAATTCAAAACCGGCATCGAAGAGCAATCCGTCACGCTCGATGTCTACGCCCAATTCCTGCCGGAGACCAGTTTTCTCAGGGCCTTGAGCCAAGCCACTGGTTTTTTTCCCGGCGGTACCTGCTCTCTTTCAATTGACGAACCAAAGATTGCCCAGCGAGGTTTGACCTTAACGAAGGCCTTAACACCGGCGGCGCCCGACTATTGGGGCGATAAAGACGAAGTTCTCAATTCTCAAAAGACTCCCACCTACGCTCAGGGGATTGATCTGCCTCCTCCTCTCTATTTTGGAATCGCTCTCGAAAAAGGAGATATTAAAGACGCGCGCGTTCAGTTGCATTCCTCATCCCGGATGATCATCCTGGGAAACGCCGACTTTCTACGCAACGAATCTCTGAATGAATCTCCCCCGGACGTCGATTTTATTTTGATGAGCATCAATTGGCTCGCGGATCGGGAACAATTAATGGCCATTTCTCCAAAGGCGACCAGAACATTCACGCTGAACCTTTCCGATGCGCAAATGAGCGAAATTGTTCTGCTCACGGTGGCCGGTATCCCAATGTTAATCGCCCTTCTGGGGCTAGGCGTCTGGTCGCTCCGACGCCGTTAGTCAATAACATGCCTTTCGTTGCGATCAGATTGGCCCGGCGACGCCAAAATAAAATGTCCCGCTGAAGCCTTCGCCTATGACCGCTCTACCTGACGGCGATCGGCTGATTTCGTTTTCTTTTGCCCCTTCAGGGCTGACACGTTTTTTTGCGGTAACCCAGGCTAAAGCCTGGGCTATGCTCTCGTGGCCCTTCGGGCCGTTTACCGCGCGATTGGAGCAAGCACCGACAGGACCCTCATCAATTTGTATCGCCCAAGGCACAATCTGTGGCGCAGGGCCTGGGACACGAGCCTATCGGTATATCGCATGTGGCCCTTCATACGGCCTGAAGGGCCAAGAAAGCTTAGCCCAGGCTTTAGCCTGGGTGGCCCAAAAAAACGCGTCAGCCCTGTAGGGAGCGAGAGAAGTTTGTTGCGCCTTGGAAGGCGTTCATACGCGAGGGCATTTCGCGGCCGCACCGTTTTAGCGTCATGGAAACATTTTGAATTGCCTATGAACGCTCTACCTGGCGGCGATCGGCTGATTCCGTTTTCTTTTGCCCCTACAGGGCTGACACGTTTTTTCGTGGTAACCTAGGCTAAAGCCTGGGCTATGCTCTCGTGGCCCTTCGGGCCGTTTACCGCGCGATTGGAGCAAGCACCGGCAGGACCCTACACCAATTTGTATCGCCCCAAGGCACAATCTGTGGCCCAAGGCCTGGGACAGAAACGTATCGGCATTTCGCTGGTGGCCAGTCCCGCGTTCGGAGCAAGCACCGGCAGGACCCTCACCAATTTGTATCGCCCCAAGGCACAATCTGTGGCCCAGGGCCTGGGACAGAAGCCTATCGGTATATCGCTCGTGGCCCTTCAGGCCGTTCACCCCGCGATTGGAGCAAGCACCGACCGGGCCCTTACCATTTGGTAGCGCCCCATGGCACAATCTGTTGCGCAGTGCTTGGGACAGAAACGCATAGCTAACAAATTAGTGTTATGAAGCTGAGAACCACGCTCGTCCTGCTGGCTGTCGCGATCGCGCTGGCGGCCTTTATTTTCGGCCTCGACCGGTTCTCGCAAAATACCCGTGACCGGCGGGACCGCACCGCCCACGTGGTAGAAGTCAATCGGACAGACATCGGAGGGATCACGATTCACAACGGTGACGGATTCATCAAGGTCAAAGCGGAAGGCGACGCCTGGAAGATGGTTGCTCCCTGGCAGGATGACGCCGATGAGGGAGTCATCGATCAACTTCTCGATGCCATCCAAAATCTCCGGCCCGAAGATGTCATCACTGATTTGGGCAAGGGAGAGAAAAAGCGGCAGTTGTTGAAAGATTTCGGACTAAATAAATCAAAGCTCCGGCTGAAGCTAGACGGCCCGCGCATGCCGGCGGAACTCGTGTTTGGGCAGGATACGGCTGTCCCAGGGCGAGGTTACCTTCGCATCGAGGACGACGACGCCGTCTATGTCGTTCCTAACGACCTGAAAAATATTGTCTCCAAAACTCCCGAAGACTTTCGCGATCATCGCATGACTCCGTTCCTCACCACGCTGATCAATCGGGCTATTTTCCAAGTGAGCGGCGGCGAAATCGAACTGGCGAAAGAACAGGACAACTGGCAGCTCGTGAGACCGATTAAAGCAAGGGCCAGCAACGATGCGGTGGTCGATATCCTGACCAGAATGAACCGGACGCAGATCTCAAAGTTTGTCTCAGAAAACAAATCGAGTGCGGGATCGTTCGGTCTGGATTCCCCCGCTGACGTCCTGACCCTCTATGGCGAGGAAGGGAAAAAGTTCGAGATTGAGATTGGCAGCACTGTTCCCTCCGATCCGCAGGCGGTCTATGCTCTTCTTCCCGAACGAAAAACCGTTGTCGAGGTGACCAAAGCATTCGCCGGCCTGTTTAACATCACGCCGAATGATCTCCGCGATCGAAAGATTGCCAGACTGAATTCGGATCTCGTCGACCGTGTTACCATCGAGAACGCCGGCCAACCGAAGATTATTCTGGCCCGCGAGGAAAATCGCTGGCGTTTCCTGAGCCCGGCAAACGCCTCGGCTAACGCAACTAATATTAACCGGCTGATTCAAGAGATTAATGACGATGAAGTCACCGAATTCGTTTCGGACACCGCAACCGATCTCGCCAAATATGGGTTGGATCAGCCGAAACTGAAAATCACCTTCAGCTCTTATTCGTCCGAGAATACTGCCGAATCGAATGCCGGCGAAGTCGTGCTTTCGTCCCTGGAGTTCGGACGCTCTGAAAAGGGTGTGACCTACGGCCGCCTGAAAGAAGAACCCTATATTTTTTCAATCTCGGATCAGCTGTTTGACGAACTGCCGAAGACGACATTCAGTTTCCGGAGCCTCGATATTCTAGATCTGAAACGTGATGAATTGACGAGCCTGAAGGTGGAGAAGACCGGGGAAGAACCACTCGAACTGGTTAGAGACGCCAAAGGCAGATGGATGCTGAAAGGCCATGAAAATCGTCAAAATGACGGCCAGATTCAGCTCTTTCTGACCACCTTGACCGGTTTGCGCGCTGCGGCCTGGGCCGGAGAACCGAATCCGGACTATGGTTTCGATCAGCCTTCCTTGGAGATTAAGATCTCGTATCAGGCCGGCGAACAAAAAAGCGAGAAGGACATTAAGTTTGGCAAGGCCAACTCTGGCAACCAGCACTACGGAATGTGCACCGAAGAGCAGGGGGTATTTCTCGTCGAGGACGAGCAATACAATCAACTGAAAACATCCCTGAAACGCTGAGCCCTCCACGGTTCTAGGCTCTGTTCAATTGCCAGAGGACGGTTTTTGCCCTGTATACACGGTTACAATGCCCATCGTGAGCGGTTTGGCCTCGCAGTTTTCAAAACCGCAGCGGCGCAAGAGTTTCAGCATCTCCTCCCCTTTCGGAAACTCTTCGATCGTTCCGGCAAAATAATGATAGGCATCCGGTTCACCGGTCAGCCAACCAGCTAAAACCGGCAAGACATGGTGAAGATACCACCGATAGAGGGTGCGGAGAGGCGGCTTCGGGAGAGAAAAATCCAGAATGGCCAAATGGCCTCCGGCCCGCAAAACTCTTCTCGCTTCCTGGAGTGCCGTATCGTGGGAAGCCATATTTCGCAAACCGAAAGCTACCGTCACGACGTCGAAACGATCATCCTGAAACGGCAGCGCCAAACCATCCGCGACCACCAATTCCTTGATCCCGCGGCGACGGGCCAAAGTTAGCATTGGAGCACAAAAATCTGCTCCTATCACCCGCGCAGCAGGAACCTGTCTCTTAAGTTCTTGGGCTAGCACACCGCTCCCGGTTGCCAGGTCCAGAATGGCGTTCGGCCCCCAGCTCTTCACTCGCGCTCCGACATTGGCCCGCCACAAGGTGTCGCAACCGAGGCTCAAAAGGGTGTTCGCCAAGTCATACCGATGGGCAATCCGGGCAAACAAATGCTGGATGGTGTTCGGTTCCTTCTGCGTAAAGACAGGTTCCATGCCCGAAAATGCTCACGAGAGGACTCGAACCTCCACGGGTCACCCCATACGGTCCTGAGCCGTACGCGTCTGCCAGTTCCGCCACGTGAGCGCGAGAAACGGGAAACTATCGGAGAAAGCCGCGTTGTAAAGGGAAAGAGAACGCAGAGGGGGGAGGAGGAAGGTCGCAGATGGGGAGGAGGACACGGAGGGGATATTTTACCACAGAGACACAGAGGACACGGAGTTAAGAGAAATTGAAAATGTTTGGGGATAGGAACTGGTGCGCGCGTCCGATATTTCCCGCCACGGTACCGGATGCACAGATAAGTACGTCATCGACTCCGAACGGTCACCAATCCGATTAAATTCCCCGTTTTTTCCTAAACTCCGTGTTCTCTGTGTCTCTGTGGTAAAAAATTCCCCCCTCCGTGTCCTCCTCTCCCCTCTGCGCTCTCTCCTCCCTCAGCGGCCTAATTCAACCGCATGGGCATCAGCACATAGAGGAATGGACCCGGGATTTTGATCACGCCGGGGCTCATTTCGTCGATTAGATCGAGGTAGACCTCATCGTTCGGCAAGTTTCGCAGTGGCGCCATCAGAAACTCCGGATTGAAAGCAATCGAAAACTCGCGACCTTTGTACATTACCGGCAGCGATTCCTTGGCCTCGCCGACGTCCGGAGTGGTGGCCACGATATCGATGTTACTCTTCGAGAAGATGAGTTTAACCGAGTTGGACTTTTCGCTCGCCAGGAGGGAAACGCGACGAACCGCAGTTAAAAACGTCTCTCTTTCAAGCGTAATCCGCTCTTTTGCTTCAGCCGGGATAACCTGGCGATAGTTGGGATAATTGCCTTCGATCAGTTTCGATACGAGCAAAGTCCGATTCAGCTCAAACGCCATCTGGTTCTCTCCGATGCGAAGTTTCACTTCGCCCTCGTCCCGCAACAGCCGTTGCAATTCCGCCACCGCTTTTGTCGGAACGATAATGTCGAGTTCCTGACTGCGCGGAAATTCCAACTCCAGATCAACCAAGGCCAGCCGCCGACCATCCGTGGCCACCAGGGTCAGCTTATTTTCCTTAAAGGAAAAAAGGATGCCGTTCAGCACGTACCGGGTTTCGTCCGTCGAGATGGCATAGGAGGTTTTTTTCAATCCATCCCGCAGCTCTTTTTGACCAATCGTGAATTCCTTCGCGTCATCGAAGCGAGCCAGTGGTGGAAACTCTTCTTCGGGTAAGCCAAGTATTTTGAAGAAACTGGACCCGCTCCGGATCGAGGCGAGATTTTTGGCGTCGACATCAAAATAAATCTCCGTCGCCGGCAATTCGCGGACGATGGCGAATAATCTGCGGGCCGGAAGAGTTGTCGCACCAGTCCGTTCCACTTGGGCCTCGATGCTCCCGCGGACACCGACATCCAGATCAGTCGTGGTTAGCCGGATCTCTCCGTCGCTCGCTTGCAGCAACACATTTGATAAAATGGGAAGTGTCGTTCGGGTGCTGACGACATTTTGAACGGTAGAGAGACCTTCCAGCAGTTTGTCCTTACTGACGCTGAATTTCATTTTGTACGCATATCAAATCATGTGCCCGAAATCTCCGCAAGTCACTGGAAGCACGGCAAAAAGCTGTCTCCACTTCCAGGCTTACGAATCCGCCAGGCTGCGGCTGAGCGCATTCCTAATCGGTGATTAGAGAAAATATTCGACAAGGTCAAGAGGAACACCAAGAAGAAGCCGGCACTTCGGAAGGGCCGCGATCTTATTCGGTAACTTCTGAACTCTAGTTAACTTCGTGGCCTAGCGCTCCAACTGGGTATCCAGCAGAAGGATCAGTTGTCGAACCTGGTCCTCTTTGTTCATTCGTGCGGTCACTGCCTTAAAGGCGTGCAAAACCGTACCATGATCGCGTCCACCAAAGGCGTCTCCGATTTCATTCAAGGAAGATTTGGTGTGCCGGCGCGCCAGGTACATCGCGATCTGCCGTGGAAAAGCGATATTGGCCGGCCGGCGTTTGCTGGTCATATCCGCCAACCGAACGTCAAAATGTTCCGCCACTTTTTTTTGAATTTGATCGATGGTGACGATCTTTTTGGCTTCCTCCTGCAAGATATCGCGCAGAAGTTGCTCCACCGTCTCGCGTGAAATCTCCCGACCGCTCAGCGAAACAAAAGAAGCGACTCGCATCAGAGCCCCTTCCAACCGGCGGACATTGGTGCGCACGCGCTGCGCCAGAAACTCCAGAATTTCCTGACTAAGCTGAACATGCAGGATCTGTACTTTCTTCCGCAAAATCGCCATCCGGGTCTCGATATCGGGCGGTTGCAGCTCAGCGGTCAGACCCCATTCAAACCGGGACACCAACCGCTGTTCTAGATTCGCGATCTCACTGGCTGGCCGATCGCTCGACATCACGATCTGTTTACGCCCATCGAACAAAGTATTGAAGGTATGAAAAAACTCCTCCTGCGAACGTTCTTTGCCGGCTAAAAAATGAATGTCGTCAATCAGCAGGAGATCGGCTTGACGATAGCGTTTCCGAAATTTGACCAGCGTATTGTGCTGAATTGCATCGATGAATTCGTTGGTGAATTTTTCGCTCGAAAGATACATCACCTTGAAGTTCTTCTTGCGATCCATCACCTGCTGCCCAATGGCCTGCATTAAATGGGTCTTTCCCAAGCCCACCCCTCCATAGATAAACAAAGGATTATAGGTCTTGGCCGGGGACTGGGCGACCGCCAGCGCCGCGGCATGAGCAAACTGGTTGTTCGACCCAACCACAAAAGTCTCAAAGCTGTTCCGCGGATTCATTCCGTGGTTGTTGGCGGGCTCAGACTCTTTCTCTTGGATCCTGGCCTCGATCTGTTCGCTTGACGGTTCCAATCTTGCCTCCGGTGGATTTACGGTTTTCCCGTTCTCAGATACGCGAAATTTGATATCGCGGGGACTGCCGAGGACAGCGAGCGCCGCCGCTTGCACCAGGTTGAGATAATTACTTTCAATCCAGAGTTGATAGATCGTATTCGGCACCTCGAAAGTGAGCGCCAATTCGTCGGCATGGATCAACTCAATCGCAGCAAACCATCTCTGAAAGGCATCGACGCTGACGTGCGGGCGGATGCCGGAAGCGATCTCATCCCAAATCCTGCGATAACTGTCTTCCATAGCTGCTTTATCCACAACGCCTGGTTGGAGATCTCTCTGCTATCCGGGTGCCTCGCAGTAGTGAGACGCAAAGACAGACTATCAATCAAGGATCGTGGATTTCCGGGGGTCACTTCGGGCAACGGCCTACCTAAGTCGTTCTATTATGGGTACTTATATTTCCAGGATTTTCTAGTGGCACCATCATTCCAGCAGACAACACTCGTGTCACCCCTTGCCGATAAACACTTCCCAATCGATCAACGCGTTTCCTCAGCATATTATTATTCACAAGTTATTCACCGGAACCTGACACGCTCCCCGGCAAGCGGAGCACATATTAGTTTCCAGCCCTACCCGCAGCAAGCAAAAAGTCCGATTGCTCCAAACTAAATTATTTCCCTAGCAACGGATCTTCTTCTTGACGAATCAGAAACCGTCCGCGGACTGGCTAAAGAGCTTGCCGGTCGTCATCGATTCCGCGCTTTTCCGCTTTCTCGCACCCGCTCGATGGGCGTGGCAAAAAAGCAACTAACCGTGAAGCAAACCAGGCAACCGACCAGAACCCACCAGGGAAAGGCAATCACCGGCCACCAAGCCGGCAGCCATCCTCCGAAGGCCCAATCCTGGGGCCGCAACCGACCGGCCAATACTAGCTCTCCCAAATCAACCGCCGGCAACCTAACTTTACACAATACTAATACTGAGGCCACACCTAACAACATGGCCAGAACATTGGTCTCGTCCCGGCCTCGGCGCTTCGTTAGCATGCCCAGCAAAAAGACGGCCAGCAGCGACCCGTAGGCGTACCCGAAGCTTTGTAAGGCCAACGGGATGATGGTCAATTTGGAATCCTGCAACACGGCATAAGCCGCCAAAGTCGCAACCACCACCATCAGGGCGCCAAAAACCACCGTCGCCGCTCGCGCCGCATAAATAGGGGATTGGGCGCTATCCCGTCGCCGGAAATAGGGTAAATAAAAATCTTTGGTGAAGCTGGTGGCCAAGGCGTTCAGGGCCGCGGAAGTCGAACCCATCATGGTGGCAAAGACCCCGGCAATAATCAGCCCGCGAATTCCCACCGGCATTTGAGTCACGATATAATAGGCAAAAATTTCGTTGTCCGCCGCCGGCAAATGCGGATCTGGCCTGACTTGGTAGTAAACGGAGAGCAAGATTCCGACTAACAAAAACCCAAAGGCGATCGGCAAATCGGCGAGGCCGCTCAAAATAAGAGAGAGCCGGGATTTTCGAAAATCTTTCGCGGTTAACATTCGCTGAACGTTATCCTGGTCCGTTCCGTGGGTGGCCATGGTCAAAAAGGTCGAGGCGATCACCGCCGAGAAGATCGTATATGGTTCTTCGAACAATTTCTGCACTCCGCTCCCAAAGCCTTGGCGAAAATCGAGCCCGGTTTGAAAGAAGGTTGGCATCCCACCTAACTGCTCCTGCACGGTGGCCAATCCGCCCGGGGTGTGATGCACTAACAACCAAGTCGCAAAAACCATCGAACCGATCATCAGACTAGCTTGGATAAAATCGGTCCACACCACCGCCTTAATGCCGCCAATCGCCGTGTAAAGGGTTGTTAAGATGGTGACAAACAGGATTCCCCAGAAATAGATCCAGATATTAACGGTCAGGCCGGGAAAGAGATACTGCCAGATAACCTTAATAATGACGCCGCCGAGATAGAGGCGAACTCCGATCCCCAGGACCCGGGTGAAAAGAAAAATCCCGCTGGCCAGATTTTTCGTCCAGGGACCGAAACGAATTTCCAGGAATTCGTAGATGCTCTGGACACCATACCGATAATAGGGACGAATAAAGGTGAAGGCGATCACCACCCGAGCCAGGATGGTCCCGATAGTTAGCTGGGCGTAGATAAAGCTTCGGGTCTTGAATCCCTCGGCCGGAGTTCCCAGGAAGGTGGCGGCGCTGGTTTCTGCCGCGATAATCGAGGCCAGCACCGCCCACCAAGGAATTGATCGTCCGCCGAGGGCGAACTCCGTCAGATTGCGGTTTTTTCTTCCGGCCCAAAGACCGATTCCCACGATGCTGGAAAAATAGAATACCAGGACGATTCCATCGAGCCAAAGGTGCGCCGGTTGGATGGAAGAGTTAAGCATCGCCACCGCGATCAATGACTTAACGCCGCCACGGGCACCGGAATCGAGACCGGGGTCAAATTCTTGAGCAGAATCCGAGAGTTCCGACCATTGGACTCATATTTCGCGCGCCGGGCCGGCGGCAAAATCTCCGGTCCGACTTCCACAAAGCCGCCCTTCTGCTGTAAGTAAACAAAAGCCTGCGTCGAGAGGGCGATCAATTTCGAAAACCCCCGTTCCCGGGCCAGGTTCTCGACAAACGACATTAGCTTGCGGCCCAAACCCTGATTTTCGTTAGAGCGGCTGACATAGAGGCAGGCCAGTTCTGCCATTTTATGTTCTGGATAGGGATACATGGCTACGCAGCCGACAATGTGTCGATCGATCTCCAGAACCCAATAGTCGTCGAGATCGGCCAAAATCTCGGCGCGGGTGCGGCGGACCAGCTCGTCGCTGCGCACCGATTGCTGGATCAGGGACATGACCTCCCGAATATCTTTCTTGTACAGGTGGCGGACCTGCTCGTACTCGTTCGAGTAGACCATGGTTCCCACTCCGCCATTGCTGAAGATTTCGGAGAGCAGCGCTTCGTTGACGTTTCCGTTGAGCAAATGGACTCGAGGCACTCCGTAACGACAAGCCTGGGCGGCGTGCTCCAGTTTCGAAAGTAGCCCTCTCGGTAGATTGTTTTTCTGATTTTTCAGGACTTCTTCCAACTCCGGAGCCACCAAGTGGCCGATCCGTTGCCCATCCAGAACCAGCCCATCGAAGGCCGAAAGATAGATCAACTTCGAGGAATGCAAGGCGGCGGCCACTTCGAGAGCGACCAGATCGGAGTTCACTCGAAACGTCCTTCCTTCTCCGTCAAAACCGAGCGGCGGAATCACCGGCACGATCTCTTCGTTTAGGAAAAGCTCGAGGATTTTCACGTCGACGCGTTCGACCTTACCGGAATACTGGAAATCGACTCCGCGCACGATGCCGGATGGATGAGCGATGATACAGTTGGCATAGGCAGCACGGAGATCGACCTGCGTCAGGCCTTCCATGATCTGGTTAGTCAACCGGAGCGCGACATTGATCGCAATCTGAAGAGTCGTTTCATCGACCAACCCAGTGCCATCCGAATTTGAGGGACTGACGCCCTGGTCTTGCGCCGCCTGTTGAATCTGCAGACCGGCACCGTGAACCAGCACGACCTTGATGTTCAGCGATCGAAGGACGGCGATGTCCAGGAGGATATTCGCGAAATTCTCCGAACTGAGAATCTCGCCATCGATCGCGACGACAAAGATCTTGTCCCTAAAACGCGTGACATACTGCAGAATTCCGCGGAGCTCAGGTAGTTTCATGAGGGCTTCAGCGATTCGCAGTGGTTAGATACAAGCACGAACATTCGGAGGCAAACGGATTCCGCGGGGAATTCCTTCTACCGACGCTCTCCAACCACCAAGTCCGACAAGCGGTCCAAGGTCAATTCCGCAGCACTTTTCACCCTAAGATCGGCCACGGACAAATCCTGTCGTTCGCTGAATCGATTCGGAATAGCCACGGCCTTCAATCCCGCGTTCTTGGCCGCTCGACACCCAGGCTCAGAGTCTTCCAGAGCCACGGCTTGGTCGGGTTCCACCTGCAAGGTTTGCACCGTCTTGAGATAGATGTCCGGGGCCGGTTTCGGATTCAAAACCATGTCGCGGCTCACGACGGCGTCGACGTATTCCCGAAGTCCAAGTCGACGCAATCCACCTTCCACCCAACCATTCTCCGAATTGCTAGCCACCCCAACCCGCAGCTGGTATTCCCTGGCGCCCCGAAAGAGCGATTCGATTCCGGGCAACACCGTCGCCTGAATCGTCAGCTCCCAATTCCGGGCTTCCCGTCTTGGTATTATCTGTGACCAATCGAGATGCCGTCCAAGGATCTGTTCCAGATGAATCGCTGGATCAAAGCCACCGACGTACCCGGTGGCGTGTCGCCAGTCATCAATATGCAGGGTGGCCCCAAACTCCTGATAAATTTCCTGCCAGCTGATGAAGCCGGGATTTTCCGTGTCGACAATCAACCCGTCGAAATCAAATACGATGGCCGCTAATCTCATCCCGATTCGTTGCCGAGACTGCCCCAATCAACGTTTGGCGGTGAACTCGAAAAGCTCGCTCTCGGCAAAAAAGCGCTTTAACTCCAAGGCCGCGTTCTCCGGACTATCAGATCCGTGAGCCACATTGACCATCGTATCTTTTCCGAAATCGCCTCGGATGGTTCCCTTGGCCGCCTTTCGCGAATCAGTCGGGCCCATCAGCTCACGTACCAGCGAAACGGCATTCTCGCCGGACAAGGCCAACGCCACGACGGGGCTGGATTGCATAAAGGACTTAACTTCAGGGTAAAAAGGCCGGTCCGTGATGTGGGCATAATGTTCGGCGAGCACCTCGTCCGTGAGGAGCATCATTTTGCAGCCGACCATTTCCAACCCGGATTCCTCAAATCGCTTGATGACATCGCCGCAATGGCGATCCGCGATTGAATCCGGCTTCAGAAGTACAAGTGTCGTTTCGATCATATTTGACCATCTCGTTTCGCACGAAGCCAGACTTTTTCAAGGACCATCCCATCTCAAGTTCTATGCCATTTCTGCCGTCTCGCGGCGATTTGCCAGAGAAATATTTGGTTTTGGAGGAACTAGAGGTCATATAACTGCCGAGGAATAAAGCCCAACTGAAAACGAGAAGGACGACCCGGAGACCCTCTTCGGCGCGGGAAACGCACGAACAATGAATTGGTGCAGCAAAGCGATCTGGTACACAAATGAAGGTTACGAGATCTACTTTGCCTCGGAGCGCCATTGGATCACTTACGGGCCGGACGGTTGGGTTCACTTCGCCAGCTCACTCGATGAGGCGAAACAAATGTGCGATTCCCAAGAAAAGATGAGAGTCAACGAACTGGGACCATAGTCCATGCGTTCAAAAGCCGGAGAGAGACCGTCGGCTTCAAAAGGGTCTGGATACTGGCTGTCTTCCCGGCTAAACAGCCATCGGACCCTTCTCCGCCGTCCCAATGCGATCAAGCAGGGTGCGCCACTGCAGTAAAGAGGGAGAAACAAAGTGGCAGTCCTCGCCCTCCAAATGCTCAGTCCCCCAAGTCAAAAATACGTCCAGGTCAAACTTGGCATAGATCCATACCTCGGAATCCCGAGGAGCTGTCAACAGGTGCACCTGATAAGCGTTTCCAGTCGCGGCACTAATCCATTCCAGAAACCAGTGGTTGGAATAATAACTGCCGAGCTCGGGAAGGATAGGACGCCACTGACAGTAGCGCGTCGCGACCGGGTTCACCTCAGCGTAGGGTGTTAGATTGCTATAATTCGCTCGGCTAAATCCCATTTCCTCAACCAAGAAAAAATCGATCATCGTGAGGGTAAATCGGTCCGGCCATTCCAAACGCTCGAACCAACTCGGGCACGGGTCGGGGTCGAGATGGCAGCCAATTGAGGCGCTCGTCTCCCCGGCGTGGACTTTTGAAATTCGTTCGAACAGTTCGTCGACCGTCATGCAATTGGTCACGATCAGGGACATGGAAACTGCTTAGCAAGCGATCTTTTGTCTTTCTTCGAATAAAGAGGACACGGAGGAAAAGGACGCGGAGGGGGAGGTAATTTACCACAAAGACGCAGAGAGCACGGAGTTCGGATTTAAAAAAGATTTCCATTCCTCGCTTCGGTAGTTAATTTCTTCTTTCGGATCCGAGCTCCGTGCTCTCTGCGTTTTGTGGTAAATTACCTCCCCCTCCGTGCCATCCCCGCAAAAAAAAAGGAGTTCTCCGAGTTAAATTTGGGTCTTCGCCAAACCGCCATCATAAAGGGCTCATGAACCGTCTATTGATCATTGCTATGGCTTTCGCCCTGATGACGAGCGTGGTTACTTCCCACGCGGCCCTTGGCTGGACCTTGGACGAGAGCATTCGAAACTACGGTCAGCCGGTTACCGGTCCGTTACCCGATGAGATTGGCATCGGCAGAACGTTTTATCTTTTCAAAACCAAAGGCGGTTCGATTGGCGCATTTTACCTAAATGGCAAGATCTCCCGCGTCGTTTACACCCAGGAGAAAGCTCTAGGAAAAACCATTTTCGAGGCTTTTTTGTTCGGTAATGCGCCGGAACTGGTTTGGGTGCCCACCATGAACTCCGACCGAGAATGGCTGGCTTGCTCAGCCCAACTGCAAGCCCTTTGTTGGGCTCACCTCGATAGCTACCGAAAGACCCTCGTCATCGCGACCATCGAAGACTACAACGCTGCCTGCGCCGCCCTGGGCTCGTAGACTTTTTGATGGAGGCAAAATAATTGTTTTGCCCATATCTGCGGCCTGAGGGGCCATGAATGCGTAGCCCAGTCTTTAGACCATAAGCCCAGACTTAATCTAGGCCTGGCGCGGAATCTATTTCGTCCCAGAGGGACAGCTGATCTTAGCCTGGCACGAATGCCGGGACAGCACCGCCCCAAAAGCCCGGCCCCGTAGGGTACGGTATGATTCGTGCAGTTGCACTCACCGATTCGAGGATTCGAGGGAGGAAATTTCGAATGCGATATCGCTAGCAGAATAAATTGGCCACTGGGCAATGGTGTATTCAGGACGATATCTTGCGGCACGCTCCATGACTTTGAGCAGCAGCTCAAAGAAATGCCTGTGGGATCAGCTGCGCCCGATCATACCGTACTCTCGGGACGGTTCTTTCGAGGGACGCTTTCCCAGGCACTTCGTGCCAGGCAACGATCATGCTGTCCCTCTGGGACGAAACCATGCCGCCATCGAAGGGCCACGCATAAGTTAGCGTTTAAGGGCTTTAGCCTGGGTTTATATTCTAACGGATCCGCCCTGAAAAGGCGGCGGAAGAGGTAAAGCGGGACGCATTACGTACTCTAGGCAGGCCGTCCCGGCTTGCTTTTGACTTATTACCGACAAAGGTTTTTGAGGGAAGAGATTGGTCTATCCGTTGTCCAAGATCTCCGTTCACTATCCGGGTGTACCGTTCGCCCAACATTTTTAGCAACCGGCGAGCATCACGCAGCGCATCAACCGGGTCCTGCTCATACGCCGTTTTAACGGCCTCCTTCAGCCAATAGGAGATATTCGGATCGGCCAGAATTTCTTTGAGAGTCATACTTCTTCGCACTTGAATGGAAACACCACGATTTGCAGCTGATCGCTGGGTGACCGGAACGGGATCAAGAGGATGGGCTTCGAAATCGAAGGTGATGGGGATTTGTCAGAAATCGACCCCGCCGGCGTTTCGGTATTCCTCTTTTTGAAAAGGGAGAATGGTGGAATTTTCATATAACGTTGCCGCATCGAGATACCCTGCAGACTCCCAACCGTAAATAGAACCAATGGAGTAACCGGCCGGATACTTTTAGAGCGAGCTTGTCTAACCTAACATGCGGTGGCAGGGCACTCTCAGATGCATGAATGGTCGCTCAGCGCTTGCTGCAGAAATCCCGATCCAAATGACTCTCCAGGATCGAGGCGCCCAAGGCCCAACGGCCCACCTCAAAGACTCATCGTCATTTTCGAACCTTTAAGCAGCGTCTGGTAAACAACGCAATACCGCTCCGTCAACGCGAGAAGTTTCTCTTGCTGACTGGCGGTCGCCTCGGTGTCCAATGAAATGCGAAGTCGAATTTCTGTAAAGCCAACCGGAGCATCCTTGGCGACGCCTAAGGTACCTCGAAAATCGAGGTCCCCTTCCGCCAGGAGCGTGCCGCCGCGCAAATCGATCCCGAGTGACGTGGCAACCGCGCCGAGCGTTACGCCTGCGCAGGCGACCAAGGCTTGCAGAAGCATATCACCCGAACAGACGCTCAGCCCAGTTCCCCCCGTGGCAGGGTGGAGGCCAGCTTCGACCAGGGCGCGACTCGTCCCAATACTGCAGGTGACGTTTTCGCCAAGAGCGCCTTCGGCCCGGAGAGTGACCAGTGCGGAGGCCGGATCGGTCAAGTAGCTCTGCTTAAGGGGAGCCTGGATGGCTCGTAGTTGCTCGCGGTCCATACAATTTCTTTCTCACTCGCGAGGCTTGGGAATGCAACCGGAGAATTGGTCCGGAACTCTTGAAAGGAAGCCCTCTGGAAGGTGCGGGAGAACTCGATCACGATCGGTCTGCGTTTGACGATGATTTGGCCAGCAGCCAACAATTGTGTGATTTGCCTCAATCGGATAATGGCGAATGCCTTGATCATCGATGTTTTACGCGAGAGCGATCAAAGACTACACCGAAGCAATCCGGCTGGATCCCAACGATGCTCGATACCGGAACAACCGCGGATTCGCCTACGATGATAATAAGGAGTACCAAAAAGCGATCGATGATTACAGCGAGGCCATCCGGTTGGACCCCGAGTATAGCTTGGCTTACCTCAATCGCGGGGTCTCCTACTTCCATCTGGGAGCATATGACCGAGCCATCGGCGACTATACCGCCGCGATCCAGCGGCAGCCTCGCAACGCCGAGGCCTATTATAACCGCGGTCTCGCCTATAAAAACCAAGGAAAACCTGATCGCGCGAAAGACGATTTTGCCCAAGCGGACCGTCTCAGGAGGTCCGGCCAATAGTTAAAATCGGAAGGGAGGGTCACAGCGGAATGGCGCTAAGTTAAGGGCAGTTTGGGATGTTTTGTCCCGAGGGTCTTGCTAGCGCGCTCCTAGCTAAGCTAGCTAGATGGCGTTGCGAACCGTCTGCACCCGTCCCGGAGAGCGATCGTAGCCGGGACGAGTGCTGGGGAGGTCGTCCCTTGGGACATTTCAAAACAAGCTTTAGCCAGGAAGAAGAGAGCTTGAAAATTGAGCGGAATTTTGCGGTGAAGCAGGGCAAAAAAATCGCCTGCATCCTCCTTAACTTAGCGCCTTTCGGGTCACAGCACTTTTTCCGAGGAGGGCGCGGCGGCTACTTCCTCCATCTCAACTTTAGGATCGGCCACGGCCCCGATCAGGGACCCCTTTTTGAATTCGTTGAGATAGCCCAAAATATGTTCTTGGACCTGGGACTTGAGCTGGAAAGCAATCTCAGGGTTGGCGGCGCCCAAGGTGATGCGCACCACCATGGACGACTCGCCCAGTTCGCTAATCATTACTTCCCATTTGCCGTCGGTCCAAAGCGGATTGGCGCGCAGGATCCTCTCTACTTGCTTGCGGATCGCCGCCAGGGAGGCATCCAAAGATAGGACTAACGAAAACGAAGTGAGCGATTCGGCTGAGGTTCGAGTCCAATTGGTAAAGGGCTTTTCCAGAAAATAGGTGACGGGCAGAATCAATCTGCGTAAATCCTGTAGCCTGACGGAAACGAAACTGAAGGTAATTTCCTCGATCGTCCCGACCACGTTCTCCACCTCGACGACGTCGCCGAGAGCGATGGGTTGGGTAATCGCTAACTGCAGCCCGGCGAAAACATTCTGCAGGGTTCGCTGAGCCGCCACCCCCGCTACCAATCCAAGAATTCCGGCTGAAGTCAGGAGGCTAGCTCCAAAGGCCCGAACTTGATCAAAAACCATTAATGCCGCACCAATGGTGGCCAGAATAACCAGCACATAGAGCATTCGATGCATCACTGAATACTGCGTTTCTGCGACGCGAATTTGGCGCTCCTCGCCACCGCACTTTATCTTGGCGCGATGGGCAATTTTTGCTTCGATCAAACGGAGCGTTCTCAAAGTGTCGATCCCGACAAAAACAATCACCAGGACCAGCGTCAAGCGTTCGAAAAGACTCACTACATGCTGCGGAAATCCGAGCATCGGAATGACTAGAAAAGCGAAGATTAATGGCAAAAAGGCCTGAAGAGCCTGCGCGCCAGTCAGAATCAGAATCGCGTGCGAATGTTCGAGGTCTTTCAAAGCGGCCTCTCTCAATCTCCGGCTGCGAAGCCTTCCAACGGTGACGATCAAGTTAATTAATACACCGATCGCCAGGGCGACCGGCAATTTCCATTCCCAGCCGGGCTTATTGAACCAGGTGGCAATCGCCGGCCGCAAATGGAAATCATGAATCACAATTTGAAAAAGTCCGATGATCGCGATGAGAAAGATCAAACGAGGGACGATCAATCGAATAGTCAAATACAGGGCCACCCAACCGCGAGGCGGAGCTTCGTATTGGCCTTTGGCCGCTAGCTCGGTTGGACAATGAACATTCGTGCGTAAGAATCGCTCCGACAGAAACCGGTACGCGAGCCGTAACCCGGCGAGCGCCAGGAAAAGAATCAATAGATGAGCCGCGGCCACTAAAATTTGCAACATGGATGAAGTCCCAGGGCGAATTACGATGATTTAGACATCGAAATCAACCTGGCTCGCCGGCCTTGTCCGGGGCTTTGCGGGCTAAGCATCCAAGCTTCCCTAATCGTCCCGATCGTCTTCGTCGTCGTCCTTCGTTCTCGATCTTTGTGTCGGGTGACCCGCAGTTTGAACCCCTCGCTTCCACAGAAAATCGAGGACGAGGAACGACGACGAAGGACGATTAGAGAACGGTTACGACCGGGGACAACCACTCAACTTGTACATTGTCGCGCCCACTGCCGCTTCGCGCAGATGGTCGGCCAGGCGCAGGGCCAGGGCCACAATCGTCAGAGTAGGATTCGCAAAGCCACCGGTCGGAAAAAGCGAGCCTCCGGCCACGAATAAATTCTTCAATCCATGGACCTGGCAATTTGCGTCTACCACCCCTTGGCGCGGATCGTCATGCATTCGAGTGCTACCCAAAAAATGATGTGGACTGGATAAGGCCGGAATTCCGTCTTCTGAAACTTTCAGAGGCGTGAAAGCGCCGATTCCCGCCGCGGCCAATTCATGCTGAAAAATTTCCTGAGTTCGCCGGATGCTGCGCAGATCAATCTCATTTAACCGCCAGAGGATCTTTTCCTGGCGCTGGCCCAAGGCGTCTAATTTCTCGTCGAGGATGATCCGATTCGCGGGATCGGGCGACTGTTCCGTTAAGGCATGAAGCCCTATTTTTCCGAAGCGACGATCTTGATTGGTCGTTCGTGACCATCCACTGGTACCCTCCGAATAATATCCCGCTAGCAGCCTTTGCCCCAAAGAAAGAGAACCCCGGTTGCCTGCTTTGGGCGGTCGGTAGGAGTTCCGCCCCACGCAGCGATGCAACAAGAAGCGCGATCCTTTAGCGGCAATTTGCTTCATGGTAGCGGGAAGATGTGACCCCAAATTTCGGAAATGCGGAGCCAGAACCACACAAGAATTCAGCAACTTATCTCGGCGCAGCGCTTCCTGGCGGATGTGCAATTTGCCCATGATCAGGTGGCCATCGACATAGTGCTGATCATAAAAAGCCGCCTGGTCATAGATCGCTCCGCCAGATGGAACTAGGGTTCCAAGAGCGATCGCGGGGTGATCCATGTAATATCGTCCTACCGTGTCATGTTGATTGCCTGGACCTCCGCTGCGCGTCGCCGCGTTCAGGAGCATAATCCGCGCATTCTCCAGGCCTCCAGCCGCCAGAACAAAACAAGGCGCCTTAACCCGGAAACGAACTCCATCCGCTCGAGCCACCTCCGCGGAAGAGATGACATCCGGGTGGGCATCATCAGCGTTCAGGCTCATCAACGTCGAATGCGCAAAGATGTAAACATTCGCGGCTTTATTTAGTTGAGCCAAATGGTCCTTCAGAAAAATATTTGGAGAGCCGAATTGCGACACCACCGATTCAAGGTCGTCCGTCTGCCAAGCTTGACCCGGGGAACCTTCACGACGCCAAGCCTCCGGAGAATCAGCAAAAGGCCCGATGCCACAGATTTTATGAGCGCGCTCATAAAAAGGGACCAGGTCGCTCCTGGTAAATGGCCACCCGCTCCCTGGTATCCAGTCGCGCTGCTCGAAGTCAATTTCATCGAGGGCCACATAACGGACAAACTTTTCGCGTAGGCCGCGCAATTCGTGATTCCAAAGATTGGAGGAACCTCCGAGCTGGCGCCGTCGTCCATTGCGTAAGATCTCCGCTCGATAGCCGTGAGGTGAATCTACACTGCCCTCATTCAAGCCCGAAGCGCGGGGACTCGGCTTTTGACCTCCAGATTCCAACAAGCAGATCCGCAAATCAGTACGGGAAAGTTCACGCGCCAGCGATAGTCCGGCCGGACCGGTACCGACGATGCAAACATCGGCTTGAAAAAAACCGTTAGGAGTTTCCTCGTGGATGTCAATCAGCATGTTCCCTCTCTATAGCCCGCACAGCAGAAAATAGCCCCGACACGTACCTTCGCAGAAACGCGGGCTTTAGCACCCTCTATCTCGTTGATCATCGCTGCGCACATCCAACACAATTGAATGGTCGCGTCAATAGTGATTTTGTCATGACTCCTAGTTGGCGGCGCCAGGTCTGCCGACTGTAAAACGAGGCAGCTCATAGCTAGCTTTCCTTGGTACGGAACCAGAAACCAGAAATACGGCCCCGATCAGGGAGCCCTTTTTGAATTCGTTGAGATAGCCCAAAATATGTTCTTGGACCTGGGACTTGAGCTGGAAGGCAATCTCAGGGTTGGCGGCGCCCAAGGTGATGCGCACCACCATGGACGACTCGCCCAGCTCGCTAATCATTACTTCCCATTTGCCGTCGGTCCATAGCGGATTGGCGCGCAGGATCCTCTCTACTTGCTTGCGGATCGCCGCCAGCGAGGCATCCAAAGATAGGACTAACGAAAACGAAGTGAGCGATTCGGCCGAGGTTCGAGTCCAATTGGTAAAGGGCTTTTCCAGAAAATAGGTGACAGGGAGAATCAATCTGCGTAAATCCTGTAGCCTGACGGAAACGAAACTAAAGGTAATTTCCTCGATCGTCCCGACCACGTTCTCGACCTCGACGACGTCGCCAAGAGCGATTGGTTGGGTAATCGCTAACTGCAGTCCGGCGAAAACGTTCTGCAGGGTTCGCTGAGCCGCCACCCCCGCCACCAATCCAAGAATTCCGGCTGAAGTCAGGAGGCTAGCTCCAAAGGCCCGAACTTGATCAAAAACCATTAATGCCGCACCAATGGTGGCCAGAATAACTAGCACATAGAGCATTCGATGCATCACTGAATACTGCGTTTCCGCGACGCGAATTTGGCGCTCCTCGCCGCCGCACTTTATCTTGGCGCGATGGGCAATTTTTGCTTCGACCAAACGGAGCGTTCTCAAAGTGTCGATCCCGACAAAAACAATCACCAGGACCAGCGTCAAGCGTTCGAAAAGACGCACCACATGATCCGGAAATCCGAGCATCGGAATGACGAGAAAAGCGAAGATTAATGGCAAAAAGGCCTGAAGAGCCTGCGCGCCAGTCAGAATCAGAATCGCGTGAGAATGTTCGAGGTCTTTCAAAGCGGCCTCTCTCAATCTCCGGCTGCGGAGCCTTCCGACGGTAACGATCAAGTTAATTAAAACACCGATCGCCAAGGCGACCGGCAATTTCCATTCCCAGCCGGGCTTATTGAACCAGGTGGCAATCGCCGACCGCAAGTGGAAGTCATGAATAATAATTTGAAAAAGTCCGATAATCGCAATGAGAAAGATCAAACGAGGGACGATCAATCGAATAGTTAAATACAGGGCTACCCAACCACGAGGCGGAGCTTCATATTGGCCTTTGGCCGCCAGCTCGGTTGGACAATGAACATCGGTGCGTAAGAATCGCTCCGACAGAAAACGGTACGCCAGCCGTAACCCGGAGAGCGCCAGGAAAAGAATCAATAGATGAGCCGCGGCCACTAAAATTTGCAACATGGAAGAAGTCCCAGGGCGAATTACGATGATTTAGACATCGAAATCAACCTAGCTCGCCTGTCTGTCCGCAGCTTTGCGGGTAATCCTCCCCGATCGTCCTTCGTCGTCGTCTTCGTCGTCCTCGATCTTTGTTCGGTGGCCCGCGGTTTGCACCCCTCACTTCCACAGAAAATGGAGGACCAGGAACGACGACGAAAGACGATTAGAGAACGGCTACGACCGGGGAAAACCACTCAACTTGTACATTGTCGCGCCCACTGCCGCTTCGCGCAGATGGTCTGCCAGACGCAGGGCCAGGGCCACAATCGTCAGAGTAGGATTCGCAAAGCCACCGGTCGGAAAAAGCGAGCCTCCGGCGACGAATAAATTCTTCAATCCATGGACCTGGCAATTTGCGTCTACCACGCCTTGGCGTGGATCGTCATGCATTCGAGTGCTACCCAAAAAATGATGCGGACTGGATAAGGTCGGAATTCCGTCTTCTGAAGCTTTCAGAGGCGTGAAAGCGCCGATTCCCGCCGCGGCCAGTTCATGCTGAATAATCTCCTGAGTACGCCGGATGCTTCGCAGATCAATCTCATTTAACCGCCAGAGGATCTTTTCCTGGCGCTGGCCCAAGGCGTCTAATTTCTCGTCGAGGATGATCCGATTTGCGGGATCGGGCGACTGTTCCGTTAAGGCATGGAGCCCTATTTTTCCGAAGCGACGATCTTGCTTGGTCGTTCGCGACCACCCACTGGTACCCTCCGAATAATATCCCGCTAGCAGCCTTTGCCCCAAAGAAAGAGAACCCCGATTGCCCGCTTTAGGCGGTCGATAGGAGTTTCGCCCGGCGCAGCGATGCAACAAGAAGCGCGCTCCTTTAGCGGCAATTTGCTTCATGGTAGCGGGAAGATGTGAACCCAAATTCCGAAAATGTGGAGCGAGAACCACACAAGAATTCAGCAACTTATCTCGGCGCAGAACTGCCTGGCGGATGTGCAGTTTGCCCATAATCAGCTGGCCATCGATATAGTGCTGATCATAAAAGGCCGCCTGGTCATAGATCGCTCCGCACGATGGAACTAGGGTTCCAAGAGCGATCGCGGGATGATCCATGTAATATCGTCCTACCATGTCATGTTGATTGCCTGGACCTCCGCTGCGCGTCGCCGTGTTCAGGAGCAGAATCCGTGCATTCTCCAGGCCTCCAGCCGCCAGAACAAAGCAAGGCGCCTTAACCCGGAAACGAACTCCATCCGCTCGAGCCACCTCCGCGGAAGAAATGACGTCCGGGTGGGCATCATCAGCGTTCAGGCTCATCAACGTCGATTGCGCAAAGATGTAAACATTCGCGGCTCTATTTAGTTGAGCCAAATGGTCCTTCAGAAAAATATTTGGAGAGCCGAATTGCGAAACCACCGATTCAAGGTCGTCCGTCTGCCAGGCTTGACCCGGTGAACCTTCCCGACGCCAGGCCTCCGGAGAATCAGCAAAAGGCCCGATGCCACAGATTTTATGAGCGCGCTCATAAAAAGGGACCAAGTCGTTCCTGGTAAACGGCCACCCACTGCCTGGTATCCAGTCGCGCTGCTCGAAGTCAATTTCATCGAGGGCCACATAACGGACAAATTTTTCGCGCAATCCGCGCAATTCGTGATTCCAAAGATTGGAGGACCCTCCGAGCTGGCGCCGTCGTCCGTTGCGTAAGATCTCCGCTCGATAGCCGTGCGGTGAATCTACACTGCCTTCATTCAAACCCGACGCGCGGGGACTCGGCTTTTGACCTCCAGATTCCAACAAGCAGATCCGCAAATCAGTACGGGAAAGTTCACACGCCAGCGACAGTCCGGCCGGACCGGTACCGACGATGCAAACATCGGCTTGAAAAAAACCGTTAGGAGTTTCCTCGTGGATGTCAATCAGCATGTTCCCTCTCTATGGCCCGGACAGCAGAAAATAGCCCAACACACACCCTCGCAGAAACGCGGGCTTTAGCACCCTCTATCTCGTTGATCATCGCCGCGCACATCCAACACAATTGAATGGTCGCGTCAATAGTGAATTTTGTCATGACTCCTAGTTGGCGGCGTCCAGGTCTCCTGACTGTGAAACAATGCAGCTGGTAGCTAGCTTTCCTTGGTACGAGCCAGAAGCCAGAAATTCCATACTATCAAGCGCGGCGGAAATTAAGTAGAAAGTTCATCATTAGACTCCCAAGGCAGCATTGCAGCGCGATAAAGAGTACCGATCCGTGTTGCAAAACCTTCGCTCTCTTTCCTTACCGGAGCCGACGCCCAGATCGGCGCGAGGCACTCCTGACCCGGCTCCGAAGCGCTGCGTTGACGTTCTCTATCTCCTGCACAGCTATCCACACCGAGGATAAGACGCTAATGACTATAAACACCGCTAGTAACATTTTTTCCATAAAATATTTCCCTGGGGCAGACTCCCCCTGAACCTTGAGCAATTGCCTGCCACATGCCACTGGCCCCGTCGATATGTCTCCTCGCCGGCCTACTCCTATTGGCAAGATCGGTGCAAATCATCGCCCCTTAACCGCAAAGTGGATAGAAATCCTCCGAGGCTCTCCCTTGGTGCCCCGATTCAACAACATTTCGGCGCCCACCGATTTACCCGGTTGACCCGACGCCGCAAAGCATCCGATCGAGGAATGAGCCTCAAAACCAGGGCCTCGATACCGGGCGGTCCAGCTAAGCGGTATTAGAAAACATAGTACCGGGTACTAGCAACGCCTTCTTTGTTTTGCGCCGCGACCAAAGGGCTACAGAACTCAGCCCAGAGGGTTTCAACCCTGGAATCGCCCACCAAAAGCGACGCGCCCTAAAGGGGGCGCCAGATCGAACGTCCTAACAAGACGGAAGGGTTCCTATGGTCCAATCACGTCCCAATTGCGAACTCTGACTTTTGCGCGGCAACAGGTGCGAGCTTCGTCTGCTAACCGCATCTCTCGCCCCTTCAGCTTCAGGGCGAACGTTTATTTGAGGGTTCCCAGGGTTGAAACCCTGGGCTGAATGGCGCTAAGTTAAGGGTAGTTTGGGATGTTTTTGCCCTGAAGAATCTTGCTCACGCGCTCCCTAGAAGCCGTTGGAACCGTCTGCAAGCCCGTCCCGGAGGGACAGACCGATCGTAGCCTGGCACGAAGTGCCTGGGAGAGCACCACCCCAAAAGAACCGTCCCATAGGGTACGGTATGATCGGGCGCAGCTAATGACGTTCTCGATCGATTCGTGCTTACACCTGAAAGAATCACACCGTACCCTATGGGACGGATCTTTTGGGGTGGTGCTCTCCCAGGCACTTCGTGCCAGGCTACGATCGCATCGTCCCTCCGGGACTTTTCAAACTTTCAAACAAGCTTTAGCTAGGGAAGAGAACTTGAAATTTGAGCGGGATTTTGCAGCGAAGCCAGGGCAAAATAAATCGCCTACGTCCTCCTTATCTTCGCGCCATTCAACCCTGGGCTCAACCCTGGGCTCAACCCTGGGCTCAACCCTGGGCTGAGTTCTGTAGCCCCTTCTTCGGGGCAATCGCTTCGGCTTCGGCCAGGTTGCAGTTTCTAGATCTCCAAACTCCAAAGCCCCTTCGTCGGGATACGAAACATCCCAAATTCTCCTTACATTCGCTCCATTTGGGGTCAGACCCTGAGTCAGATCCCAAATTCGCCAAGCGGCAGAGAGATGGCTTAACACTATGCTATGAAACTCTGCTCGGCCGACGTCGCGATTAACTTCTAATTAGCTAGAGAAACCATCTTCACGTCTCACCTTCAGGTCATATAGAGGCCGCCGTTTACGCTCAGGGTTTGTCCGGTAAGATAACCATTGGAGACCGCCAGCATCACGACGTCGGCTACTTCTTGAACCTGGCCGATGCGGCCGATGGGAATTAAATCAGGCGTGGCTGCGGGATTATCGGTGATCATATCGGTTTCAATCAGAGCCGGAGCAACGGAATTCGCGGTAATTCCTTCTTTGGCCAGCGCCCGGGCATAATAATGAGTTAGTCCATGTAAGCCGGCCTTGGAAGCGGCATAGTGCGGACCAACGATGCCTCCCAACTGAGCGGCCACGGAGGAGATGTTGACGATGCGACCCCACTTTTGCCGGCGAAAATCTGGTAAACACGCCTGGATCATCAGAAAAGCAGATTTCAGATTTACGTCCACCACTTCGTCCCAATCAACCTCGGCAATCTCCACGAGAGGTTGTAGGCGAGCGATGCCCGCGTTATTAACCAGAACCGAGACGGGCCCTAGCTCAGATTGAACGGCGGAAACCAATCGTTCAACTTCCGGTCCTTTCGAAACATCGGCTTGGATGGTCAGGCAACGCCGGCCGAGTTTTTCAATCTCATCGGCCAACGAATCTGCTTCTGCCCTGGCGACCCGGAAATTAACACCTAGGTCTGCGCCGGCGGCGGCCAGCGAAAGTGCTACGGCTCGCCCAATGCCACGGCTGGCACCGGTAACCAGGGCGATTTTGCCGACAAGGTGGGTGGTCTTCATGGATCGAAAACTACGTTGGATCTGGCCAACAACAGCAATAAGGGAGGAGAAAATCCGATTGTTGAAGATCCTTGCCGGACCGGCCTTTTTTTTGTTTTACTGAGCATCTCTGGAAATTGGCAACCTTTACCCCAAGGCCGCCACCACCCGGATCAATCCCTACGAAAATTAAAGGAGTCGATCAATGAATCGAAGAGAAGCGATAATCGCTGGAATGGCCGGCCTGACGGCGGCCGTCGCGATCACCCCTACGGAAGAAGCTCCAGCAGCCGAGGGCGATAAATCGGAGTTAGAACAAATTCGCGCTCTTTTGCGGGCGCACGACGAAGCTTTTACCAACCACGATCTGAAAGGGGTCATGGCCTGTTTAACGGAAAAGGCCGCGATTATGGGGACTGGTCCTGGGGAAATATGGTCTGGCCCGGGCGAGATCAAGGTGGCCTATGAACATTTCTTCGAAGGGTTCGACAAGGGAGAACAAAAATTTGAATACCATTTCAGGATTGGCGGTATCAGCGCGGAGATGGGCTGGCTGATGACGGCCGGAAATGTGTCAGGCAAGAAGGCCGGAAAAGAGTTCACCTTTCCTGTTAATCTTTCTCTGACAGTAGCGAAAAAGGACGACAAGTGGCGAATCGCCGCGATGCACTTTTCCACCCTGACTGGGCCAAACGCCGAAACCAAAGGCGCGTAATAGCGAGCCGTTACCTTTCTTGTTTATGACAGACGAAACATTTCAACAAACCACCGGCCCCGCTGAAGAAAGAGAGCTACAAGACCGCCGACTGTTTCTCCGTTGCCTGGGAAAATGGTCCGGAGCGGCGATCGCGGCGGCCGTTCTTGGTGGCGCCTGGTTGGCATCTACCCCCGAGGCCAAAGCCGGTGCCTGGGTTAATCGCCGGGGCGGTTACGGCGGCGGCGGCTGGATCAACCATCGGTATGGCGGCGGAGGCGGTTGGATAAACGGCGGAGGTGGCGGTGGTGGCGGATGGATCAACCGCCGAGCCTATGGTGGCGGTGGGGCTTGGGTAAACCGCTGGTAGACGATTCTATTGAGCTGTTGAACATGACGCAGGAAATCGACCGCGCTCTCCGATTCCTGCCGGCAGCTTTGGCAGAGGGGACAAATGATCGGCCTTTTGTCGCCGTGGTCAGAACGCGAGACGAACTGTGTCGCTGGTTAGAAAGGTCAATCGATTGCCTGCAATGGATCCAGGTCGAGGAACTCGCGGGGGATGCGGAGGCTTGGGCGCTGGCCGCTCACGGCAACTCCGAAATCCCACTCGACGTCATCCTTGCCAACCCGGCTTCGGAGTTCTCTGATCTCTACAGATTGGTGGATGTCTGTGCCATGCGCGATGTTCGGGTCAGCATCCCGGCCCTACCCGGTTTTTTGAAAGCCCTTAAGTTAGCGGTATCGTTGCAAATTCCGGTTCGGATTCTACCGGGACAACCGAACTTCGCGGTGTTGAAAGAGCTCATGGAGGCCTTGGAATTGTACCTTCATGAATCAATGGTTGAGGCGCCGGTAGAGTTCTTCCACTCCCTGCTGGCGGCCATGTGTGGGGCTGAGAGAGGCTCCTTGTGGATGATTCTCGAGGAAGATCCAGCGATTTTCCTGCACTACGACGCGGCAGGCCTTCCCAGATTGCCTGGCGCTGGCAACCCCTCGGGGAAAGAGTTTTCCCCACTAACCTGGGTGACAGACCGGTTCCAAACCCTGGTCGATCAAGGAGGCGAATGCGCGACCTGTCCTTGGAGCGAGGCCTGTATGGGGTTCTTCAAGTGGCCGGATCCCGCTTACTCCTGTGCAGGGGTGAAACAGCTGTTCTCCGAAATTAAGGCGGCCGCGGACGACATCGGCCAAGACCTCGCGAGCCGGGAAAACCAAAGCCAATCGGCCACTAGGACGACATTGTGAGTGGTCGAGTTTTCAGCGTCATTCTTCTTCCGACCTCGGAATGTAATGTTGCCTGCGACTATTGCTTCGAACGGAAAGAACCGCAGCGACTTTCCCCGCTGATGGTGCCTCTTTTGACCAACCGCTTGATCGAGCATCTCGAAAAGGAGGGTATCGAAAGATGCGAGATTTACTGGCAAGGAGGGGAAGCCATGATTATGGGTCCCGGCTGGTTCGCGGAAGCCGGGCAGATCATGGACCGCATGGCCGCCGCGCGGGGCCGCCAATTCACTCACTATCTGCAAACCAATCTCATCAGTTATTCGCCTGCGTGGAATGAAGTGATTCGCGGGATGTTCAAGAACTCATTGGGAACCTCAATGGATTTTCCCAACGTGCACCGAAAACTGTTCAAAGGAGGTGCGAAGGCCTACACTGCTCTCTGGACGCGAAGGCTCCGGGAAGCGAGAGCCGCCGGCATCAAAGTCGGCGTCATTGCGGTGCTGCACCGGGCGAGTCTGGAAGCAGGCCCAGAAAGATTTTACCGTTATTTCACGGAAGAACTCGGACTCGACGACTTCCAGGTGAACACCCCGTTTCCTGGCGGTCCCGCCAAGGAGATCGAGGAAAGCTTTGAACTCGATTCGAGGGAGCTAGCTACCTTTTTGGCCGGTCTTTTCGATATCTGGATTCAGAACGGGTACGCTTCCGGAGTAGCTCTCGGCCCTTTTGACGCGTTAATCGATCACTTCACTGGTCAAGCGGCGCGATTGCCGTGCATCTGGAAAGAGAATTGTTCCAACCAATTTATCTCGGTCGACTCGAAAGGTTCTGTCGCCCAATGCGACTGCTGGGTCACTAGCTATCCGGAATACTTTTTCGGTAACATTTTTCGCGAACCCGACCTCACTCGCATGCTCAAGACCAGCCAGGCACGACGCGACTTCGTCGAACGGCCGAAGCGTCTGGTGGAGGTCGAAGATTGCCTTTCCTGCCGTTTTCTCTCCATTTGCCATGGTGGTTGCCCCGTCCGCACTTACAGCGCGCGAGGAACCATCATGGCGAAGGATCCCTATTGCGAAGTCTACAAGGTTATATTCGCCAGAGCCGAGACGCATGGCCGCCAGATCCTGGGGCGCCGTAGCAATGGCCCAAGAACAACCCTGGCACTTCGTCATCCGTAAAGCCTGGGTAACCTTTTTATCTCCTCGCGGCTAGGCAACACGCACCCGTTCCCAATCGTGCTCGTGCTCGTTATCGATTCCCGATGACGCGAGAAAAAGGTAACCGGCTAGCCATCCGCATCTATTCGGTGTGAGGATTTGTTGGACTCGGATGTGAACGAAAGCATGAAGTTGAGAACCGGGGGCTGAGAAGATCAGAAGAGGTCAATCGTCAATCGTGTTTAGCGTCGTCCGAATCCTCCTGGTCGTCCTTGGTCCCTCGGTTGGGGAGCTAAAGTCTGTTGCGAAACGTCCCGGAGGGACAGTGCGATCGTAGCCTGGCACGAAGTGCCTGGAACAAGCCCCCACTAAAAGGCCGTCCCGTAGGGTACGGTGTGATCCGTGCAGGTCTGCGCACCGATTCGATGATCGGAGAAATACCCTCTGGGATAGCTGCCCCGATCATACCGTACCCTACGGGACGATCCTTTCGAGGGGTGCTTTTCCAGGCACTTCGTGCCAGGCTACGATCGGGTTGTCCCTCCGGGACGGGATGGGTTTATTAAAACCCTGTTGAAAACCCTGGGCTGAATAGAAAAAGCTACCCTTCGGTGTTTTCGTTCACGTTTTTTGCTCTCCGAACACGCAAAGCGCGTCAATCCGTCACCAGATATTTATTGAAAAAATCGAGAGTCCGCTGCCAAGCCAGCTTAGCTGCCGCCTCGTCGTAACGTGGCGTGGTGTCGTTATGAAATCCATGATTAACGCCTTCATAAATGTAGGCAGTATAGGTCACGTGATTGGCTTTCAGCGCTTCCTCGTAAGCTGGCCATCCTCCGGTGATTCGGGTATCCAGCGAGGCGTAGTGAAGTAAAAGAGGCGCCTTGATCTTGGCTGCGTCTAACGCCGACGGTTGCCGTCCATAGAATGGTACCGCCGCCGCTAAGTCCGGCAGTCGTACGGCCAACCGATTCGCCATGGTGCCTCCAAAACAAAAACCGACGACGCCAATATTGCCCGTGCATTCGGGCTGCGATTTCAGCCAATCGGCTGCAGCAACAAAGTCTTCGAACATTTTGTTCTCATCCACTTTACCAAACACCGCTGCTCCTTTTTCGTCATCGCCCGGGTATCCCCCAACGGAAGTCAGACCATCAGGAGCAAAGGCCAGGAAATTTGCGGTTCCTAAACGACGTGCCACGTCTTCAATGTAAGGATTCAAACCACGGTTCTCATGCAGGACGAGCACGCCTGGCAATTTTTTGGCGGCGTTCGCCGGACGAACAAAATAACCGCGTATGCTGCCGTTACCTTGGGGCGAAGGGACCGTCGCATATCCTGTTTTCAACCGCTGGTCGTCCGGGTGGACTTGTTCGGCCAGAGCATAGTTTGGTCTGAGACTTTCCCAAATTGCCATCGCGGTTAAGCCGCCTACGGCATATTTTGTCGCCCCATCGAGGAATTGGCGACGACTGATCTCGCCGTGCACATAGTGGTCAAACAGATCCAGCAATCCCTGAGGGAAATCAGCTGCTTTTTTGCGCTCCACTTTGGTATTTCCTTTCTGTTTCCATTGACGCCGTCGGGCCATCACCTCTTCGGACGGCGATCCTCGTCGGGGCCCTGTAATTTCAAACCTAGCTAATAACCTGCGACGGTCTGAAGACCAAATAATGACGCTTTCATTTAAATTTCTCCCGCATGGCTGCGATCCCCGGTATCCGGTCCATCAAGGGACGATAGGGGCGGTCAAAATTCTGAATCAGTGATCGTTGCGTTTTTCCGACCAGGATCGTGAACGTGTAAGATTCGTGAAAAGGTGAGGTCACCGTGGGATGATAGCCGGCAGAAAAAGCAAAGGTATCCCCATCCCGAGTCAGGTAGGCCGTCGCTTCCCCTTCGGGACTATACCAGAGCTGTGCGCCAAAGCCGATTGGTGGTTTGAACCGCCAATGATAGACTTCCTGGTGGTCGCTTTCTCCTGGCTGATCGACATCATGTTTGTGCGGTGGATACCCGGACCAGCAGCCTTCATCTGCGTACAGTTCGCTGACCAGAAGGTTCCCTGCCCTGCCCGCGCCGTTCTGTCCCAGAATGTGAAAGATTCGGCGCCGGGATTTCGTTTCATTGGAGCCGACATCCACCATCTCGACCTCCTCCGGAGCAATCCGGAAGGGGGCCATCCGCTGATCCCATAACCCGCCGGCGATGGCTATCTCGCAGCCGCTTTGCCCAACCATAACCACCTCGGCCGCCGGTCCAACATAGACGGCCTCGGCTTTGCCATCCCAAACGCTAGACCGACGGCCAACGTTCAGAAAAGAGGTGCCATCCACGGTCAGGTCACAGCTGCCACCCATCGGGACAACCACCGACTCCATTCCCGGTAAACGGTATTGATAGGTTTCGCCAGCCGCCAATTTCACGATGTTGAAATGGATTCGCTCGACAGGTTTGTTCCGGGCCAGGATCGGTTTATTGCGGTTCTCGAAAGCACGAATGAAAGTATGCGACATGGAGGTTTCCCGGATCGCTATTAAACACTTTAGGAACGAAAGCGGAAGTCCATCTTTCGGCAAATCAAAGTGACCCTTCGTCGGCTCTTACCGCTCAAGAACGCGATTGGGGGCTAGCGGATGAACTGGTCCACGTAGGCTGCTCCCAGCCCGTTTTCCGTGTAATGTCGACGGCACATCGCGATCTTGGTAAACACATCCTCATAGCCCGTCTGTTTACCCCAAGGATCGACATAAACCATGACGCCGGTGATATGAAAGAGCGTTATCATTTCTGGCACGCTCTCTGGGACCACCAGGGTATGGGTCTCCCCCGGCGGCTCAAACACATAAGACCCTGCCGTAGCCGTCCAGTTGTGTTCCAGATAGTGCCAGCTCCCACGCAGTACCCAGCCATGGACAGGGGTCGGATGACGATGGCGGGTCAGGATCCCTGAGCGGCGCACTCGCAACAGGTTCACCCAGTAACCTTGGGAAGCATTCAGGCAAAGCGGCCGAAACCAAACATTCTCCATTTGCGGCACCCAAACTCTTTCGTCGTCTGGAGTTGCTGGCGAAATGACGATCTCGGTCTGCGCTTCAGCCGGATACGGCAACTGGTAGGGCATTCGGGCATCATCGGCCGGACTCTTCTTAGCGTTGGCTGTTTCACTCATATAAACTCTTTGCCCGTTTATGGCTGTCAGTCGAAGACCAGCTAGCTTTTCTCCTCCGTTATTTCCGCAGAACTCCGAGCGTGAAAAATCCGCCAGTCGGACCTC
>CAWEGF010000035.1:0-43146 GCA_963808535.1 uncultured Verrucomicrobiae bacterium
ACACACCACCCTGGCTACCGCGTCACTAAACGCTGAAATGTGCAATGGAGATCGCTTCGAAATTCTCCTCATCTTCGCGCCACTACACCAGTCATTGACTCGGTGCACTAGGGCCGGGTGTTCGTTTCCGCCGCCTTCATCACGAGATCGAACGGAACCGCTGCCAGACTGCCAAACTCCTCATGTTTATTGAGTTTCGCCTGGGTTAGTGAGGGCGAGTTCAGCCCGCATAAAAAGCGCGTCAGCTGTCTGATTGAACCCAAGGCTTTGGGATTTTGCTTTTGCAGAGTCGCGATTTTACCCGGATCCAATCTGACCTCGGTATTTTCTCCGCCGATCTGAATTCTTCGACCTGAAAACCCGGAGCTGCAATTTCCGCAATGTCCACAATCCCGTCCCAGGTCTTCCCCGAAGTACTCGAGTAGACGCCGAACGATGCACCCGGATTCCTGGGCCAGTCGAACAACTTGCCGGACGCGATCAATGTCGTTGCGCTCGCGAGTCTGGAAACGTTCAAGTAGATTTTGTTTCAAGGCTGAAACGTCATCTGGAGATTTCTTGATCCGGTAGCCTTGGCGCAACCCGGCAACCTTGAGCGTCAAATCACCCTGCTCTTCGAGATAGTTGAGCGCTTTGATCACGCGGGACCTGGTGGTATCAAGACGACTAATCGTGGTCTCCAGATCGATGCTGAACCATTTCTGCTTTTTCGTCGCGCCGGAAAATAGTTTGCTCAAAAACGCTGCCCGCGCCGCATCGTATTTGGAGAGAATTTCCTTGGATGGTTTGAGCGGCACAAACTGGTACTCATTATAAAATGGTTCGGTGGACTCGATCACCTCTGCTAGCTCAAGGTAAGTGAGTAAAGTACTGACCACCAGGGGCCGGACATCGTAGGTGCGGGACAATTCGTAGAACGACAGATCAAATTCGCCGTCGTGCCGTACCACCGCATCGACCATTTTAAAAACACTCTCCGGGTCGGGCGTATCGCCATAGGTAAAATTTTCCAGGACCGTCACGTCACTGCCACAGGCTAGCATCTCGCAAATCGAGTCTTTTCCGTCCCGGCCTGCGCGACCGATCTCCTGGGAATAGCTTTCCAGGCTCTTCGGCAGGTTGTAATGGTAGACGTACCGGATGTCGGATTTATCAATCCCCATCCCGAAAGCGATCGTGGCCACCACGATGGCGTCAGCCGATTCCATGAACTGATTCTGTACCGCCTCTCGTTGTTCGTTGGGCAACCCGGCATGGTAAGCCAGGGCCGGAAAACCTCTTCGACAGAGCGTCTCCGCCACCGTCTCGGCGGTGCGTTGCAAAGTAACGTAGACGATCGTCGGACCTCGAGGACGTTCTTGCAGCCGCCGCAACAGAAGTTCGATTTTGTTCGTTCCGCTCGCAAGGCGTGATTAACAAAGTCAGATTTGGACGGTAGAAACCGGTGTGAACAAAGGCCTCGCTGGAAATATCGAATTCGCGGCAGATGTCTTCGGCGACTGCCCGGGTCGCCGTAGCGGTCAGGGTGAGGACTCGCGGGACCCCAAGACTACGCGCCGTCCGCGCCAGTTTCAGATAGTCAGGCCTGAAATTATGGCCCCATTCGGAAATACAATGCGCCTCGTCGATGACCATTAAAGCGATTTTGAGCCGGCGCAATTTCTGGATGAAACGCTCGTTCGAGAAGCGTTCCGGCGCCACGTAGAGCAGTTTGAGACGGCCGGCTTGCAAATCCGCATCGATTCGTCGGAGTTCGCTTATTTCAACCGTCGAATCCAGGCGCGCCGCCGGAATGTTCCTGGTTCGTAAAAAATCGATCTGATCTTTCATCAGGGCGATCAACGGAGAAATTACCACCGTCAGGTCGTCTAGAAGCAGGGCGCTTAACTGGTAGCAGAGACTTTTGCCGCTCCCGGTCGGGAAAACCGCCAAGGCAGATTTGCCTTCCAGAATTTGGGTGATGACGGTCTCTTGCCCTTCGCGGAAGGTGTCGAAACCGAAAGTGTTTTTCAGTGTCGAGTAAATAAGCGTCTTGGACGATTTCATCGTGGCAATGGCTATCTTCCGCCAGAAAGATATAACGGGCAATAGAAAGGTTATGAAGGCAGGAGGCAGGAGACAGGAGACAGGAGTTGCACGACGATGGAGGCGCCTGTCTGGAATCAAGTTCAAGTTTCTAATCTCGAAAATCCGAGCTCGGGTCACGATGGGATTTTTATTCTGTAACTACTGAACTCCTGTACTCCCTGACTCCTGAGTCCTGTCTCCTGTCTCCTGAAAATCTTGTCGCTCACGAGAAATATCCATAATAGCCTGAGAAGATCCGGCTGCCCCATATGATCTCCGTCATCGGTTTCTCCGCTGCGTCACAGCTTGCTCCGGAAGCGACTCCTTATTTGCCTTACGTTCCCGCCCATTTTTCCTGGGTCAAGACTTCCTGGTTGCAAAGAGTGGCCGAGCGATTTTCCAATGACATTGATGTCTATGCTCTTCAGTTCAGCTCCGTTCTTGGAGGTTGGAGCAGACAACCCCTTTTTCTGGCCATCACTCCCGCCAAGGTTCTCCTCTTACTGCTCATTCTCACGATCGGTTTCGCGCTGGCCGGACTGGCCCGGACATTTATTCTCAAGAACTATTCCCTTAGTCGCTTCAAACCGAATAGCGGCAGATTTTGGCGGGATGGAGTGCTGTTTGCTTTGCGCCGCGCGCTGAGCGGGTTTTTTATCTTTACCGGCGCCTTCTTTGCCTCGGTCCCGCTGCTTCCACATCTCGGACTAGCACTCGGAGGTTTTCCCACCTTTGCGGTGGCCGCGAAAGTGGCCCACCTCGGCTATTTCGCCACCGGGGTTAGCTTCTGCTTGCGGCTTGTCCGCTTGGTGCAGCAGTGGCTCAATGATTTTGTCAACCGGCCATCCGTGCGGTGGTATTACAGCGCCTTTCCGGTGCTCGGACAAGCGCTCTATTACAACCTGGTCATCTTCGCATGTTCGACCGCCATCTACATTCTCGAACTTCCGACCCCAATTCAAGATGCCCTCTTCAAGGTAGTTTCCATCGCCGGCATCGTTGCTAATACCTTCCTGCTCATTCGGACTATCCTGGCCGTCGAGGCGATGATGACCTCCCGGTCTGAAATGCTGCATTACGACGCCTACAAGAAGCGTCGGGTGGAAACCCGCGTCCAGATGATACGTCGTTTGTTAGTGTTTATCATTCTGGTCCTCGCCATCGCCACTATCCTGATGAATTTCAAAGAAGTTCGTCAGATTGGGACCGGACTTCTGGCCTCCGCCGGGGTGGCCGGAGTGATCGCGGGCCTCGCGGCTCAGAAATCGCTTTCCACGATTATCGCGGGGCTGCAGATCGCGATTACTCAGCCCATGAGAATCGACGATGTGGTCATTGTCGAAAGCGAATGGGGCACCATTGAGGAGATCACCTTGACTTACGTGGTCATCCGGGTTTGGGACCAGCGCCGTCTAGTCGTACCGATTACCTATTTTCTGGAGAAGCCTTTTCAAAACTGGACGCGCAATAGTTCCGACCTGATTGGCACGGTCTTTTTTTATGCCGACTTTCTTATTCCCGTCGAAGAAGTTCGTGCCGAGGTGCAGCGGGTGGTCCATGCTTCCAAACTTTGGGATAAGCGGGTTTTCGTGGTTCAAGTCACCGATTTCAGAACCGATTGCGTCGAGATTCGGATTCTGGCCAGCGCCGAAACCTCGCCGACTGCTTTTTGATCTGCGCTGTGAAATCCGCGAAAAGATTCTGCTCTTCTTTCAGAACCGCTATCCAAGCGCTTTCCCGCGAGTTCGGACCGCCCTGACGCGCCTCGTCGCGAAGGACCCCGAGCCGTGAAATCAAACCCTGATCGGAACGGTGAAAGCTATTGCAAGCTGCCGCCAGACTGATATACAAACCCAGAACTGGTGCGCTCGATCAGGGGACCATGGAATCATCAGAACTAATAACCACAAATCGTAAGGCTCTCTCGATAAATCTTGATGAGCCAAAGTACGGCACCTTCGCTGAGATTGGCGCCGGTCAGGAGGTGGCTCGCCACTTTTTTCAGGCCGGAGGTGCTGCGGGAACGGTCGCCAAATCCCTTTCCGCGTATGACATGAAATTTAGCGACGCCTTCTATGGAAAGTCGGCTCGCTACGTTTCGAGAGAGCGGTTGGAGCTGATGCTCAATCGCGAATACGATCTGCTGGTTCAGCGCCTGGAAACCTTGAGAGGCGATCGCTCCACCTTTTTCGTATTTGCTGACACGGTGGCGGCCAGAAGTTTCAAAGGGACCAACGAATGCCATGGCTGGATGGGAGTGCGGTTCCAAACTGAACCCAAAGGGCCGACTAGCGAGATCATCCTGCACGTCAGGATGCTGGATCGGGAAAATATTCTTCAGCAACAGGCGCTTGGGGTCATCGGGGTCAACCTCCTCTACGGCGCCTTCTACCACGCCCACGATCAAGACGGCTTTATCCGTTCCCTGGCGGACGGTTTGCTTCTGGGGCGTATCGAGGTTGACATGATTAACTTCGCCGGTCCGCTTTTCGCTAACGTCGACAACCGGATCATGAGCCTGAAATTGGTGGAGCATGAACTCACCAATGCCGTTTTGTTCAATCCCAAGGGCGAAGTAATCCAGCCTTCGGAAATACTCTATAAAAAGGCCATCATTGTTGAACGCGGCAGCTTTCGGCCAGTCACCCTGGTCAACGAGGACATGATGCGATGCGCCTTGGCGCAGTTCAGCGCTGAACCAGTTTTGAAAGACGCCAAGATCCTGGTCCTCATGGAGATCACGATGCATAACCTCTTGGCCGCCGGGAACATCGATTACCAGGATTTTCTGGCTCGCATCGATACGCTCGCGGCCACCGGTGCCAACGTCTTTATTTCCAATTACCTGGAGTTCTACCGATTGATCGGCTACTTCCGGCGCTACACCAAAGAAATGGTCGGAGTGGTGATGGGGATCAACAATCTGTTGGAGGTCTTCAACGAGAAATATTACGAGAATCTCGATGGAGGCATTCTCGAATCCTTTGGCCGCCTATTTCGGAACCTGGTCAAACTCTACATTTATCCGATGCGGATCAACGCTTATGACCGGTATTGCTCCCAGAATCCGTCCGAATCCCCCACGGGCGGTCTAGGAAAATCCGAGCACCCGCTGGCGATCGATGTCTGGATCAACGCCATCAATCTCCAGGTCGAAATGCATCTTCGTAACCTGTACGCTCACCTCTTGGAAACCGGAAGCCTGGTCCCGATCCTGGGGAGCAATCCGAGTGTCATGGAAATTTTTTCCCGGGACGTCCTGGCCAAAATTCAACGCGGCGAATCCGGATGGGATGCCATGGTTCCCGAAAATGTCGCGGCAGTGATCAGAGAGAAGGGCCTGTTTGGGTTTAAGGAGCTGGTGCCGAGCGTCCCCACCAGCGTAGGGGTTTCTTCTCAATCGTTCTCGTTCTCGTGGTCGTTCTCGTCCTCGGTTGTTGGGCGCGATTCCGGTGGCCAAACGCCGCAATTTGCAAACAACGTTGCAAAATCGAGAACGAGAACGACGACGAGAACGATTGAGCGGGTAGGCTTACTCAGGCGTCTCAAACACTCAAACGCGTTCTCCTGGGCGAATTTCTTTCTTCTGGGCTACCACGAAAGAGCAGAGCTTCATTTTTATCGTCCTTCGTCCTCGTTTTCCGTTTTTTGGGCTGCGGGTCTGCCCTTTGTAAGTCCACAGATTGGGCACGGTCCATAGCCCGATCTGAGCCTCTGAGCCCAGCTCCCGGAAGAGGTAAAGCGGGACGCATTACCTACATTAAGCTTTTGAGCACCCCTTTGCGGCCTTCCGTGCGATTCTTCCTCTCTCTTATCGTCCTGATCGGTAAAAGTCCGTGGCGGCCAGGGATATCAGGTTTATTTTTGTTTTCCTGTTCCCGGGGTTGATCGTGGCGCCGGGACACAAACCTTTCCAATATGAAACGAGAACCGCGGATTACGCTGCCGATTAAAAAGCCGGCCAAGGTGGACAAACTTGAGCCGCAATGGCGGCTTTGGATCTGGTATTTTCTAATGACTTTGTTGGTCCTCTGGGCCTGGCAAGAATTGGGGAACCAAGTGGAGTATCGGACCATTCCCTACAGCGAATTCAGAACCTATCTGGCGCAAGGGGCGGTGGCGGAGGCCTTGGTCAAGCAGAACGAAATTGACGGACAGATTGTTCCCAAACCGGATCACCAAGAAAAAGGCAAACCAGGTGAGAGTCCGACCCCGACTCCTACCGTGGAAGCAAAACAAACTCCGGCCGCCGAAGCGAAGCCCTTCTTTTTTCGGACGGAACGGATCGAAGATCCAGGGCTGGTTAACGAATTGCAGGCGGCCGGGGTGAAATTCGGGGCGGCGCGTCCGGGAGTCATTTCGCAGTTTCTCCTGGCCTGGGTGCTCCCGATTGCCGTCATGGTGATCCTTTGGAACCTCTTGGCTCGCCGTATGTCCGGTCCTGGTCAGTCCCTTTTCGCGATTGGAAAGAGCCGCGCCCGGCTGGTGGCGGACCCCGATACCGGCGTCACGTTTGACGATGTGGCTGGTTGCGACGAAGCGAAGTTCGAGCTGCAGGAAGTCGTGAACTTTCTCAAGAACCCAAAACAATATGAGGAGGTGGGGGCTCGTATTCCGAAAGGGGTCCTCCTGATCGGACCTCCCGGCACGGGTAAAACCTTGCTCGCTCGCGCCGTGGCCGGCGAAGCTCATGTGCCCTTCTTTTTGATCAGCGGAAGCGATTTTGTCGAAATGTTTGTCGGGGTGGGTGCCGCCCGGGTGCGCGATTTATTTCAACAGGCCAAAGGCCATGCCCCTTGTATCATTTTCATTGATGAACTGGATGCCATTGGACGCCAGCGCGGAGTACACGTCGGTTCCGTCAACGATGAACGCGAACAAACGCTCAATGCGTTGCTGGTAGAAATGGATGGGTTCGAACCCAATATCGGAGTGCTTCTCCTGGCCGCGACGAATAGGCCCGAAGTATTGGACCGCGCCTTGCTGCGTCCGGGCCGCTTTGATCGCCAAGTGATTGTGGATGCGCCGGATTTGTCAGGTCGGGAGGCGATCCTCAAGGTGCATTCGAAAAATAAACATCTCGCTCCTGATGTAGACTTGCACCGGATCGCTGCCGCAACGGCAGGCTTTTCCGGCGCTGATCTGGCCAATGTATTGAACGAAGCAGCTCTGCTGGCTGCGCGGCATCAGGCGGTGGTAATCAGTCATCAAGACCTGGAGGATGCGATCGAAAAGGTGATCGCCGGTCCAGAACGGAAAAGCCGTCGCTTGAACGAAGAGGACAAACGTCGTGTCGCTTATCATGAGATGGGGCATGCGCTGGTCGCTGCTCACACTCTCCATGCCGATGCGGTGCACAAGATCAGTATCGTCCCCCGTGGACGCGCCGCACTTGGTTATACGTTGCAACTCCCGACTGAAGACCAGTTCCTGCTCACTCGCTCCGAGTTGGTCGACCGCATCCGCGGATTGCTAGGTGGCCGGGCCGCGGAAGAAATTGTTCTGGGCGAGGTTAGCACCGGCGCGCAGAACGATCTTGAACGGGCCACGGCGATCGGGCGCCAGATGGTCGCCATGTACGGGATGAGTGACCGGGTTGGGTTGGGCAGTTGTGCGCAACGCCAGCCGACGTTTCTAAACAGTTCGGAGTCGCAAATTCAGCGCGACTGCAGCGAAGAGACCGCTCGAGAAATCGATCAGGAAGTGAGAAAATTGCTCGATGAATCTTACGATGATGCGAAGGAAGTTTTGTCTGCGCATCGTGATGAACTGGAGCTTCTGACCACCGAGCTGATCAAACATGAGGCGATGGATGGCAAAACTTTTTACCGTCTTATCGGGCGGGAGCAGCCCAATATCCCGGTCACGGAGCCAGGAACGATCGTGGACGACTTGAATCTCGAGGAAGTAAAGCAGCATGCCGATTGAGTTTAAAGATTATTACAAAGTCTTGGGCGTCCCTCGGACTGCCAGTCAGGAGGATATCAAAAAAGCCTTCCGAAAATTGGCGCGGCAATATCATCCGGACGTCGCCAAGGATAAAAAGGGTGGGGAGGCAAAATTCAAAGAGATCAACGAAGCCTATGAGGTGCTTGGTGATCCAGCGAATCGTGCCAAATACGACGAGTTAGGGGTCGACGGAGGGGCGGCAGCGGGTTTCCAGGGAGCGCCGGGCCAGAGAGGAAGAAGTAGCCGCGGTCCAGCAGGCGGAGAGGGCGTGGAATTCCATTTTGATGGAACGGGATTCAGCGACTTTTTTGAGCAATTCTTTGGTCGTGGTAGTCGGTTCGACGGCGCTAACGAATTTGGCCGTCCGGGTGTCGGATCGAACCAGGAAGCTGGTTTTGTCCATCGTGGAAGCGACTTCGAAAGTGACATTTTAGTCACCCTTGAAGAGGCGCTCACGGGCTCGGAACGCACGATTTCATTGCAACGCGTTGACCGGCGGACGGAGCAAACCAAAACTCAGACTTTGAAAGTTCGCATTCCGCCGGGAGTGCATGAAGGTCAAGCCATCAGGGTGGCCGGGATGGGTGAGGATGGTGTCGGGGGAGGCGCCCCGGGAGATTTGTATCTTCGCGTGCGCTTCGCCGCGCATCCCGAGTACCGCGTCCGCGGTTCAGACCTCTATTACGGACTCGCCTTGGCGCCTTGGGAAGCGGTGTTGGGAACGCGGGTGACCATACCCACGCTCAAAGATCACGTCTCAGTGCGAATCCCCCCTGGAACCAACCAAGGACGGCAGTTAAGGGTCCGCGGCCATGGGCTACCCGTCGGCCGTACTGATGGCCAGGGGGATCTCTACGTGGTCATCAACATCGAACTCCCGTCCGAGTTGACGGAGGAAGAACGCGAACTCTGGACCAAGCTCAGCAAGATTTCAGACTTTAATCCCAGAAAAACGTGAAACAAATCGCTGTTCGTGGAAAATGGCAAAACGATTCAGTACTGAGGATGAGAATCTTATGAACGCGCTTCAGGTTTTCGAACCCGGCACTCAGACCGTCTATTCGATTGAAGTGGCCGCGCAACTGGCCCAGGTGCCGCGACGGCTAATCGTTCTTGTATTACAAGCATGGCCTGATCTCGCCGGTGACTGATCCTGCCGGCAGCGGTTGGTATTTTGACGATGAGGCGATCCGGGTGGTGCGCCGCATCGAATATTTGCGTTCTACTCGTGGCTTGAATCTGGCCGGTATCAAATTGGTGATGACGTTGCTGGAAGAGGTTGAGCGTCTCCGTTCCGAACTCCGTTTTCATCATCGGACATAGGAAGTTACCGTTCTCGCCTTACTCCAACTGCATCGACGCCAATTCGGCGAAAACGTAACCGATGAAGATATCAGCCTCAATGCGTAAAGGGATTCTTTTGTCGTCGTCAGAGAGCCACCCCCGGCCGCCTTTGAATAATTTGTGATCTTTCAGGCGCATCTTTTTATCGATCCCCTTAAGGCGAAGATCGAGTTTAATCGCATTTTGCTTTTGCCCATCGATTTTGAGCGTCTCCCGGCCGAGAACTTTGATGGTGGCGAGGTACGGAGAGTTTGACGCCCATACGACAATCGATTCCGTGTCGCCGTTTTCCAGCGGTTGACTCCTGACCCAAAGCAGCGCTGTGGTCAGATCGAAGATCGGACTAAATTTGAAGACATTGGGTTTGGACGGCCGATCGCTCGGAATCTTTTCTCGCAGTCCGGTCACATAATCCGGCTGGAAATCGACATTCGTTTTTACGATCTCCTGTCGATATTTCTCTTCTTGAAAGAAATGGATTGGCTTCAGGGTCGTTTTGTTCTCCGTCGCCCGGTGGTAAATATCGAGACGGAAGAGAGTTCGGGCCAACCCGGAAGTCGCCCCCGAGGCGTCCACTTCGAAGGTGTTCTGGGTCGGCGAGAAAAAATGGATATCCGCAGTGGCGGCTTGGATCCCGCTCCAACCGAACCGATAGGCTAGACGCATCGAAGGAGGCGCCGCAAAGTTGCCGGGACCTTTGTCAGACGTCAGTGACCCGAGCCAATCCGGGCTTTCATCCGCCCCGATCGCGCGTCCACTCCCCAGCAGGAAAATGAGACAAATCCACGCTAAGGGATGACGCGCTCTGCTTTTCGGGTAAGAATCCATCCTAAGTTGCCGGTGCTGGCCCGGCAAAACGTCCAGTCGCCTCTTTCGGAAATCAACTGAACCTGTTCTCCAGTCTGCAGGCTTTCTACTGAACGCGCGCTAACGGCTGGCCCGTATTTGAGGTCGGCCGCGGAATCTATAATCAGGGCTCGATTCGCCTCTTTTGGTCCTGAGCCAATCCAGATGGAAACAGCAGCGGCGGATAAAAAGATTACCCCAGCCACCAGGCAAAGCCTGCGAAAGAAGACCGCGAATCGTCCACGCTTCCGCCAAGCAGGAAACAGAGAGAACGCGAAGATCCAAAAAGAAATCGAGGCCAGAAGAGGAAAGTAATCGGCATAAGCCCCGATCTGGTCCCGGAGAGTCGGTTGCTGATCGTTTCCGACGATCTTAAGAACGGTACGTAAATTTGTCCCGGCTTCATCTAATCGTGGGTTCAGGAGAAGTGCGCGCTGGTAGTTAAGGATGGCCCGGCCCTGGTCACCCAATTTAAACCAGACGTTGCCAAGATTATAAAAAAGATCGCCGCTGAATTGTCCCGCCCTGACCAATTGGAGGTAATCAACTTTTGCTTCTTCGTATTTGCCCTTTTGGTAGGCCTCGTTGGCCGCCTCCCAACTGGTGGCGCCGAAAGAAAACGGTCCGGCCAAAGCCAGGAAACTGGCGACCAGGAAATGCCGGATCCAAATCATACCGTGGCTTTCCACCGATGCAGGATGGTCTTGATTTTCGATCTTTCGTTCTCGGTCAGCGACTCGGCACCAACATGTCCATATACTGCAGCCTCCCTTATCTCGAGGAGCTCGCGCACCTCTCTGCGGAGGTCTTCTGGAAGGGCCTCTTCCTGGATTGTCCGGTCGACCGAGGGCGGCCAGGTAGTTTTCCCGGGAGTTTGCTGGCGAGAGTTCAGTTCCAGGAGTCGAAAGGCAGCCTGCAAAACCTCGGGACGACTATTGGACGCTTCAACTTTGCTCCATAACAAACGCTTTTCACGATTCAGGGTCCTGTACGGTTGGCTGGTCACCCGGGCGTTTCGAACCCACAGACCGAGCCCAAATAGCAAAAGTGCGGCCGCCGGAATTGCTTGACCTATCCAAAACACAGGCTGCTTGACCAGCGGAAGAAAGGAGGCTGGAGCCGGTAGACCTGTCCGGATATCGAGCACGTCTAGCGTGGGTGGCGGCTTGATTTCCGGAACCGGGGATGCGTTTGGCAGCGCCGGAGACGCTGCCGTATTTGGCAGTTGCTCTCCTTCGATTTCGATTTTGATCGGCGACGATTTGAGAGTGACGTATTTTTCGGCGTTTGGATCAAAATAGGAAAATTCGACAGTGGGCAAGCTAGTCATCGCTTTTTCCGCGACGAGCGGAAAGCTAAAGGTCTTCACCGCACTCAGGCCAAGGTCATCCATGGCCTGGATTTCTTCAGAGGGTTGATAGCTGCGCCACCCATCGGTATTGGTCAGTGCCGGTTGCTCGATCCGATCGAAGTTGCCCAGTCCTTTGATTTCCACCTTCATGCTGACCGGGTCTCCGGTGTGGACTTTGGTTGGTTGCGCCGAAGTGGAAAGAGTAAAGTCACCCACCGCTCCGGAAAAGCTGGCGGGTCGACCCGCGGTCGGGAGCGGTTTGATGTCGATCGAGGCGCCGTTGGTCTTTACGTCAACGACCTGTTGCTGGAAAGATTCTGTTGGATCGATGAAGCCCGGGACACTTCGCATGCCAAACGGGCTGGAAATAAGAAAGCTTTGGGTGGCTGATTGCAGCTCCAATTTCCCGGGCTTAACTCCGGTCAACCCGGTTTTGTAGACCACCACGTGATAGATCCGACCATTCGACTCCAGCTGCTTTTCCGTTGGTTCCGAGTACTTCTTGATCACGAAACCCTCTCCATCGATCAGCGGATACTGACCTTGCGGGTACGGCTGATACTGCATTCGCTGATTGAAATAAAACCGCAGCTCGATCGGGATTTGTTCCCCGACGTAAGCCGATTCCTTGGGGACCACTAGTTCGGCAAAGTATGGCTTATCCGAATTCGTCGACCGGTCAGCGTTGTTGCTATCCTGGTGAACGACCTTCAGGGCCAGGCTTGACGTCCGGTAGACCTTTCCACCGGCGGACACTTCGATGGCCGGGATTTCGAAGACCCCTTCCTTCGTCGGGGTCACGATGTAAGTGAAAGTAGTCACGCTGGACGCCTGGAAGTTAAGGATCTGCGTTCGGCTGGAGGTGCCCGCAAAGTTGATCGACAATCCGGTCGCGGCAACGGCCGGCGGATGGCTAATCCGTGCGTTTTCGATCTTGATTTCCAGCTGCACAGGGTGATCGACATCTGTTTCCGACTGCGACAGAGACGCGGATATTGAGGTGTCGGCAGCTGCGAGGGTCACCATCCAAAACAAAAAACTTAAAATTCCGATTAACTTTTTCATGCTACCAGTCGCGAACAATACCGCGTTCGGTTTTGCGGTGCATCAGGTCGATCCTGTCGCTCTCGTCTTTCAAGGAATCGAGCAGCCCGAGAGCTTCATTCTCTGACATCGAGCCAGGCTGGGATACTTCAGGGAGCGGCATTTGGCCTTTTGCTTCATCCGAGGGGGTAATTTCTCGAAGTTGACCGTTCTTGTTCGGAGTAGGGGTCGGTTCGCTTTGCGGTGGGTCATCATCGTCACCTTCTTCCGACTGAGCCGGATTCTGCTCCTGTCCACCGGGTGTTTGCTGATCGTCGGGCGCACTTTGCCCGGAGCCGGGTTCAGACTTTGGTTGGGGTTTTTGACCTTGGTCTGATGGCTGCTTGTCACGCTTTTGTGATTTGTGTTTTTTTTGCGATTGTCGTTGCTGGCTTCGCTGCCTTTGCTGCTGTTCCTGCTTCTCCTTTTCAGCTTCCTTGATTCGCTCTTCGAGGAGACTCAGATTTTTTTTGGCCTGATCATCTCCGGAATTCCGATCGAGCGCCTGATGATACTGATAACGGGCATCGTAATAATTCGATAACTGCTGTTCCAAATCCTGGGCGTGGTTTCCCTCTAAAAAAAGGGCGTTGCCGGCGTTGTAATAGGCTTTCTCCTGCAGAGTTGGGTCGCTGCTTACCATCGCCTTGGAATAAGCCTCAAAGGCCTCGTCGTATTTCTGCAAACGAAAGGCGGCGTCCCCAAGATTGAAGTTGATTCTTGGAGAGTCCGGATCGTGCTTCAGCTCTTCGCGGAGACTTTGTAACGCACCATCAAAGTCGCCCTGATCGTAACGATCGAGCGCCGGATTGGCGTGCGCATTTAAAATTAGGCCCAGCATGGTGGCCGCGACTGCCTTTTCGACTGGAAGACGTTGCGGACGCGTTTCTTTGCGCCGATCTCGCAGTGCGGCAGAAATCAGGAGGAGCAGCAGGCCGATAGCCAAAGGCCAGCGGTATCGTTCCACCGGGATCCGGCTCGACCGCTCGTCGATCTTTCCTTCGCTTAGTTTGCGTAAACCGCTCCCGATCAATCGCGCGGTCGATCCATTTTCCAAATGGACGTAGAAGCCCCCGGATTGCTCGGCAATCTCCTGCAGACGCTTCTCGTCCAGATGGGATCGAACCGTTTGGCCACTGTGATCCCGAAGAAGCTCCTGATGATCCGGATCAACTGGAATCGTGGAGCCTTCCTTGGTTCCGATTCCAACGGTGAAAATGCGAATTCCAGACGAGGCTGCTTCCTTAGCGGCCGCCACGGAATCTTCCTCCAGATCTTCGCCATCGGTCAAAAGGACCATTGCCCGGTAAGATCCTTCGGATTTCCCGAGAGCCAGCTCTGCGGCATGAATCGCCGAAGTGATATCAGTTCCACCCCGCTCGACGGTTTTAGTGTCAAGTTGGGTGATGGCATCGAGGACGGTCTGATAGTCCACGGTCAATGGAGCCTCCACCTGGGCAGCTCCGGCGAAAGCAATCAGACCAAACCGATCACCCTTCATAGCGTCCAGGATATCTTGGGCGACGAGCTTTGCTCGCGCCAAGCGGTTAGGAACATAGTCTGTCGAGAGCATGCTCCTTGAGGTGTCGATGGCCAAAACGATATCGCGCCCGTGTTGCTCGAAATTCTGTTCGATTGATCCGACCTGGGGCCGGGCCAAGGCCAGAAGGAATGCGGCCATAGCTCCGAGAAAAAGAATTCGCTTCATTAATTGGCGGCCTTGGGCAATGGGATCGGTGAGCCGAGGTAGCAGCCTGGCGGCCACCAGTTTTTCCAGCCGTTTCTGTCGCCGCCGATCATTATGAATCAGCAGCGCACCCAAAAATGGCAAGACTAGCAAACACCATAACAGGGCTGGTTGACCAAACGTCATGGTACCTTGCTCCAAACTGTCTCGCTCAGGACGAAACTTGCTCCCAGGAGACAAAGGCCACCTCCCAACAACCACGTGAAAAGGTCCTCGTAGCTCTGGTGCTTTTGCACTTCAACGTCAGTTTTCTCTAAATGATCAATTTGCGAGAATATTTCTGTCAGCGTCTTGGTATCGGAAGCACGAAAGAAAATTCCGTTGCCAATCCGGGCGATTTCCCGGCAGGTGTCCTCTTTGAACGGCATATACTCCTGCGAATAGTAAGTGTTCCCGAAACCGTCAGAATGGGGAAAAGGGACCAGGCCGTTAGTGCCGGCGCCGATGGTGTAAATCTTGATGCCGATCGCCGCGGCGGCTTCAGCAGCCGTCAGCGGGGGAATTTTGCCGGCGTTGTTGTCGCCATCGGTGAGCAAAACGATGACCCGGCTCTTGGCGTGTTTGTCCCGGAGTCGATTTGCCGCTGTCGCCAGGGCGGACCCGATGGCCGTGCCATCTTCGACCAGGCTGGACCCGATGGCCGTCTGGTCGCCGATTCGACGAATCGACAGGCGGGAGAGGTTTTCGACCAACCAGGTGTGATCAAGCGTGAGCGGGCTCACCAAATAGGCTCGGCCTGAGAAGGCGATGATTCCAATCCGGTCGTCGGTTCGGCCGCTGATAAATTTCTCGGTCACCTGTTTGACGACTTCAAGTCGGCTTGCTCGCTGCGATCCGATAGAAAAATCTTCAGATAACATCGAAAGCGAAACATCGAGTAAAAGCATGATATCGATGCCGCTGGCCCGGATCCGACTGGTGGCGGTTCCCAGTTGAGGCCGGGCCAGAGCCACGATCAAACAAGCACAGCCGAAATAATAGACCGCGTTCTGAACGGCCTTTTTCCAGGATCGGCGAAAAGTAGTTGCACGGTCGAAGATGCGCGCGGCGGCAAATCGGATCACCGGCGGTCTCTGGAACCGGCTGCCCACGAACCAAAACAAGGGAAGGAGCAGCGCCAGGAGGAGAAACCAAGGCTGTTCGAAGCGAAAATTGCTATTCACTTTACCTCCTCTACGAAGGCCGAGGCTTGTTCAAACAGAACCTCGCTTTCCGATTTTCCGGCGGCAACTCGAGCAAATTTGATCTCATCGCAGGTCGCCAGAAAATGTCGCAACCTTTCCTGGTGCGCGAGGTCAAAATGGGAAGTCTGTGAGGCCTCATTCAAGAATTCAATCGTGGTTTGCCGAACGGCCTTAATGCCGAACTGTTGCTCAATAAAGCTTCTCAGAATATCCGAAACTTCAACGCTGAATTCGTAGGCATTGTCGGCGGCAATTTTTGCCTTCGCTTTTTCCAGACGCCTCCTGGCTATTTCTTTCGGGAGCGGGGGATGAACGGCTCTAGGTTTTGGATTGGGCCAAACGAAGTAGGCCACAATTGCCAGGACCAGCAGGACTGCCAACAGGATGACCACCCAGAGAGCCGGCGGAGCGGCCAGCGGCGGGCGGATGTCTTCAATTTCCTCCGGGGCCTTGGAAGTGGCTTGGGCTAGGATAAACCAGATCATTGACGTCTGAGCCGGGTTTCTCTTCGCATAAAGAAGGATCGGAGGACCGGAAAATAATCTTGATCGGTGCGCAGTGAAACCGAATCGATGCTTTTGCGCCGAAATAAGGCGTCACGATCAATTCGTTCCTGCTCCGCCAATTTGCTGAACTCGGACCGCACGCGGCCATCGGAAGAATCGATTTCGTAAATCGCACCGCTCTCGGGATCTTCCACCATCACCAGGCCGACATTCGGCAACGTTTGTTCGCCGCGATCTTCGATCGGGATCGCGATCAGGTCATGTCTCCGGCTGCAAATGGTCAAAGGTCTCTCGTAATTCTGGGCCTGAAAGTCCGACAGCACAAAGACGATAGCCCGCCGGGCCGTCACCCGGTTTAGAAAATCCAGCGGTTTGTTCAGATCGGTCTTTTTTCCGGCCGGTTCGAAGTAGATGATTTCACGGATTAGTCTCAGGATATGGAGCCGTCCTTTTTTGGGCGGGATATAAAGCTCCACTCGATCGGTGAACAAGATCAGCCCGACTTTGTCGTTGTTTCGAATTGCGCAAAAGGCCAACAAACAGGCCACTTCGGCCGCCAGTTCCCTTTTACTGGCATTAGTACTGCCATAACTTCCCGACTCGCTGACGTCGATGAGAAGCATCACCGTCAGTTCACGTTCTTCAATGTATTTTCGAACGTAGGGTTCACCCATCCGGGCTGTTACATTCCAATCGATGGAGCGCACTTCGTCGCCGAAGTCATACTGGCGAAACTCATCGAAATTCATTCCTCGGCCTTTAAACACACTGTGGTATTGGCCGGCGAAAGCGGTCTCCACGAAACGACGGGTGCGAAGTTCCAGCTTGCGGATCTTTTTCAGGATCTCAGGAACGGACTGCATGAATCAAATATTAAGGGACCGGGAGCCCAGCGAAGATTCTTTGAATGACCGTTTCGCTGGTTATTTCTTCCGCTTCGGCTTCATAACTGACAATTACTCGATGCCTGAGAACATCCATTCCCACCGATTTTACGTCCTGCGGCGTTACGTAACCTCTGCCATTGAGGAACGCATGGGCGCGAGCAGCCAGGGTCAGGTTGATCGTGGCCCGTGGAGATGCGCCATAGCGGATCAGACCTGCCATTCCCAGATGGTACTCTTCTGATCGCCGGGTTGCCCAGACGATGTCGACGATGTAATCTTTGACCCGGTCATCGATGAAGATCCGATTAACGATGGCCCGTGACCCGATGATGTCTTCCGACGAGGCCACGGTTTGCACCGAGAGATCGGGCGCCGAAGTGCCCATCAGGTCCAGGATCTTGCGCTCCTCGACCTTGGTAGGATAGCCGATATTGAGCTTAAGCATGAATCGATCAAGTTGAGCTTCCGGCAATTGGTAGGTTCCCTCCTGTTCGAGAGGATTTTGCGTGGCCAGGACCAGAAATGGATCCGCCAGAGCATAGGACTGGTCGCTGATGGTGATCCGTCGTTCCTGCATTGCTTCCAGCAGAGCGCTTTGCACCTTCGCCGGCGCGCGATTAATCTCGTCTGCCAAAATCAGGTTCGAAAAGATTGGGCCGAGTTTGGGGCGAAACTCTCCGTCGCGCGGATTATAAATCATCGTTCCGATAATATCCGCGGGAAGCAGGTCAGGCGTGAATTGGAGGCGCTGAAACTTGGTGTCCACGCAGGCAGCCAGCGTTTTGACGGCCAGCGTTTTCGCTAATCCAGGAACTCCCTCCAAAAGTACGTGGCCGTTGGCCAGCAACCCCACCAAAAGCCGGTCGATCAGGTATTTCTGGCCAACAATTACCCGGGAGATTTCATTCTGAACTGCGTGTACCCATTGGCCGTTATTCTTTACTTCCTCCGTGATCGCCTCTGTCGAATTGGTCATATATCGATGTTACAGGTCAGACATTTTAGCATGGTATCCGTTTATTACAGGCAGACATCGCAGGCTCCCTCTCCCGGCTGACCAGCGCTTTTTCGTTGCAACCTGCGATTGTCGTACTCATCTTTCTGCCAATCTCGTACCCAACTCCATGGCAGAGAAAGATGGTCTGGAGAGCGATCACCTCGCTTTCGATGCTGGTGATCGCCTCGATTGTCATTTTCGCCCTTTATGTCACCACGCAAATTCTCGCCTTCTTGCAGCCCCTCTTGTTGCCGGTGGCGGTGGCCGGCGTATTCGCCTATTTACTCGAGCCCCTGGTCAGTTGGCTGGCTCGTAGATGGATGCCGAGACTGCTGGCTGTTACGATCGTGTTTGGAGTATTTGTCCTGGGTGCCGTTCTGCTGGTCGTCGGACTCATTCCCTCGATCTATACTGAAAGTGTTAAATTTTCCTCGGCACTCCCTGGCTATGTGGAAAGAGGCTGGGGCGCCATTGACGGGTTTCTGGAGCGAAACCTGGAAAAATTTCCTCAATTAGGGGGTAACTCATCACCTACACCTACACCTACGCCGGGGCCGACACCCGAGCCGACGATAAGAGTTACCCCAGAGCTCTCGCCAGGGCCCTCGTCGGGATTAGGTGGCGATAGCAACAGGAGCGGCTTCGCGCGCTATCAAAACAACCCCTACGTCCTGCAATCGTTGCAATATTTCCAGGATCAGCTCCCCTCGTTGGTGCAGCGGACCTGGACTTTCATCCAGACCAGCCTGACCGGTGTTTTCGGCGTCTTCGGGTTCATGGTTGGTCTGTTGATCGTCCCCATTTATCTCTTTTTCTTTCTTAAAGAGAGTCCTCGGATTGCGGCATCCTGGAGCAATTACCTGCCCCTTCGTCGGTCAGAGCTTAAGGATGAGGTGGTGACCGTTCTGACGGAGATCAACGGCTATCTGATCAACTTTTTTCGTGGTCAACTGGTCGTCGCAGTGATCAATGGGATTCTCCTGGCGATCGGGCTCTCGATCGTGGGCCTCCAATTTGGATTTCTCATCGGACTGGGCTTCGCCTTCTTCGGGATCATTCCTTACGCCGGATACATCATCTGCTATATCCCGGCCATCCTGATTGCCTTTGCGCAATACAATGACTGGGTCCACCCCTTGTGGGTGACGGTTATCTTCTTTTTGATCGTCGCCCAGATTGACGGTTTGGTAACCACCCCTCGGATTGTGGGAAATTCGGTCGGATTACACCCCATGACGGTAATTATGTCGGTCTTTTTGTGGACCCTCGTTCTCGGAGGCCTCTTGGGAGCGGTCCTGGCGATTCCTTTAACCGCTACCCTGAAAGTTCTGCTCCATCGCTATGTCTGGGATCGACAAAGGAACATTCTTTTCCAGGACGATATTTCCTCGAAAGACGAAATCGAGATCGCGACGTGAGGCAGGAGTTGCAGGAGTTGCAGGAGTTGCAGGAGTTGCAGGAGTTGCAGGAGTTGCAGGAGTTGCAGGAGTTGCAGGAGTTGCAGGAGTTGCAGGAGTTCAGGTGTCTGGCTGACTCGAAGATTGCAAGCTTTCGCTACGGTATAACGTCAATCGCTTCAGGCTACCGGGAGAAATGCTTCTTTAACATCGCGGTCCTCAGAAAATCGGATCGCGGGGCACGGTTCCGATTTTCCATTCTGTAACTCCTGCAACTCCTTCTTCTTCAATCCATGTGCGCAATGATGTTATCGCCGAACTCCGAGCACTTGATTTCAGTGGCTCCCTCCATTAGGCGCGCGAAGTCGTAGGTGACTCTTTTGCTGGCGATCGCTTCGTTCAGACCTTTAAGAACCAGGTCCGCAGCTTCAGTCCAACCGAGGTGTCTTAACATCATTTCTCCCGATAACACCACTGAACCCGGATTGACCTTGTCGAGATTGGCGTATTTCGGTGCGGTCCCGTGAGTGGCTTCGAAAATGGCGTGTCCGGTGTGGTAATTGATGTTTCCGCCGGGGGCAATGCCAATACCACCTACCTGAGCGGCCAGGGCGTCCGAAAGGTAATCCCCGTTCAAGTTCAGTGTCGCAATCACATCGAAGTCTTCCGGTCGCGTCAGAATCTGCTGTAAGGTAATATCGGCGATGGCGTCCTTGACCAGGATCTTGCCCTCGGCCAAGGCCGCTTTCATTTCATCATTGGCGCTTTTTTCCCCTTTCTCCTTTTTCGTCCTCTCCCACTTCGCCCAGGAATACGTCTCCTTATCAAAGAGAGTGTCGGCCAGGTCATATCCCCAGTCCCTGAAACTCCCCTCAGTGAATTTCATGATGTTACCCTTGTGCACGAAGGTGACAGATTTCTTCCGGTTCTTGATCGCGTATCGAATTGCTGCCCCGATCAATCGATTGGAGCCAAGATGGCTGACCGGTTTGATCCCGATTCCAACCTCAACTTCCGGACCTCCGAGGACAGGTTCGGTGGACAGAAACTCCTTGGTGGCCTTTTCCGTACCGAAGCGGATTTTCGAAAATTCCTTGGGAAATTCTTGCTCGAACCATTTTAGAAATCGTTGCGCCTCCGGTGAACCGGCTCGAAACTCAATTCCGGCATAGATGTCCTCGGTGTTTTCCCGGAAGATCACCATGTCGACTTTCTCCGGATGTTTAACCGGCGAAGGCACTCCCTTAAAATACTGAACCGGACGCAGGCAAACGTACAAATCCAGAAGTTGGCGCAATGCCACGTTGAGGGAACGAATCCCGCCTCCAACGGGAGTAGTGAGCGGACCCTTAATCCCGACCAAATAGTCCCTGAAAGCCGTGACAGTTTCTTCCGGCAACCAGTCATCGAAGCGGTTTTTTGCGGTTTCGCCGGCAAAAACTTCAAACCAGGCAATTTTCCTCGAACCCTTATAGGCCTTTTCCACGGCCGCGTCGAACACGCGTTCACTGGCCGCCCAAATGTCCGGTCCGGTGCCGTCACCACGGATAAAGGGAATTACCGGATTGTCCGGACACTGAATTTGTCCGTTGTGAATGGTGATTTTGCCCCCGCTGGGTGCCTGTGCTTTTTGGTATGCCATAGTGCTTCGCTTGGAACAGGAATTTACTGGACCTTGAAGGCATTCCTCACCCAAAAAGAGATCACGTGCAAATGACGATTTTCACGGAAATTACGGGCCTTGCACAGTGAACTCCAGACCGCGGGAGGAACGCGGAAAGGTCAATGGCGGCTTGAGAAAGCGAGCAGGCGTCGAGTTGCAAACCAGAGGGTCTATGCTTTAATCATGCGGACGAAGCTTAACTCTGTTGATTTTTTATATTGTCTATGATTACGACCGAGCAACGCTCGACAGGGCCGTGCGCTGATCTCGATTTCCAAGTCGCGGCCGAAGAATTGGCTGAGATTGTCATGCATATGCAGCGAAAATTTCTGCACAATCTGTCAGAAAAGCTGGGTCACGGGAGCGTTTCTTTTCCGCAATATTTCTTGCTCGGATGCCTGGAAAAACAGGAAGTGATCACCATGTCGGGGATCGCTTCGAAAATGGGTCATACCACGGCGGCCGCCACGGGCCTCGTCGATCGGTTGGAAAAGCTGGGATACGTTCAACGGTCCCACGCCCTGGATGACCGCCGGAAAGTGATGGTTAAGATTACCCAGAAAGGTTCTGGCCTAGTCGGTGAAATTCGTAGAGACATGGTGAACAGAATTGTGACTCTTCTGCGTGAATACCTGACAGTCGATGAGGGAAAGGCCTGGCTGCAGATTTACCGCAAGATCGCAGATTGTTCCGATAAACTGCCAAAAAGATGAGACTTCCGCTCTTTGCCTTAATCCTTGCCGCAGGGATGTCCTGCACTCTAATTGCCGGCGAATCGCCCGTTGGTCGCTCGACGACCACTGGCTATCGCAATCATCCCTTAACGATCGACGAAGCTGTTCAGCTCGCCCTTAAACAGAATCCGTCGATCCTGCAGCAAATCCAGCAAATCAAAATCCAAAAGGGGCTTTTTTACCAGGCGCAATCCAGACTGCTGCCACAGCTGACTGCCAATTCAAACTATTCGCAGAATGACACCGCTTTAAACCCCTCAATTTCTTCGGGGCAGTCTAAAATTGATCTTCTCGGCGTGCCGAGCGGCAGCACTCTGAGTACCTCAACTTTCTCGACCGGATTGGCCAACAGTAGTGTGATCGCGATTCCTGCCACCTCCGGTGCTGCTTCCTCCTCCGCAGAGCAGACTTGGCAGGTCACCTTGACGGCCTCCCAACTTATCTATGACGGAGGTGCGACCATCGCCTCGCGCCGGGCAGCACTCATCAATGAAGACCAAGCCTACTATACTTTGCGCGACACCATCGACACGGTGGTCTCGACCGTCCGCACCCAGTTCTACCAAATCCTGCTCGATAAAGCTCTGGTCCAGGTTCAGGAAGAATCGGTCAATCTGCTCCAAAGCCAACTGGAAGATCAGAAAAGCCGCTACGAAGCGGGTACCGTTCCGCAATTTAACGTTCTTCAAGCTGAGGGCACTCTCGAAAACCAGATCCCGCAGCTGATTGCGGCCCGAAACAATTATCGCATCTCTCAATGGACGCTGGCCCGGACTTTGGGAATCCCTGCGGACCGCCAGTATGCAACCGATAACCCGTTGCCGGTGGAAGGGGAACTCACTTTCAACCCGATGCAATACGACTTGGGAGCAGCCTTGATTACCGCGCGTGCTAACCGGCCCTTCCTGAAGGCGCAACGATCGACGATTCTGGCCAGTGTTGAGAACATCACGGTGCAAGCCGCCGGTTTTAAGCCAACGATTTCGGCAAATGTGGGGTTAGAGCAAGAAAGCAATCCGACCAGCAACAATCTCGGCCGGACGCTGCAAGGATGGTTTCTGGGCTTGCAGGGCTCTTGGAATGTCTTCGACGGTTTTTTGACCTACGGGAAAGTGAAGCAGGCGCGGGGACAATTAGAGCAGGCCAAGGTCACTTACGACGATTCGGTCCGGCAAGTTGAATTGGAAGTCGCCACCGCGGTTAGCAACCTCAGGCAATCGTCGCAAACCGTGGACAGCGCGCAAACCGGCGTGAATGTCAACTTGGAGGCCTTGCGTTTGTCCGATGAACGTCTAGCCGCCGGGACTGGCACTCAGCTCGATGTCTTGACTGCCCAACAGGCTCTGACCACCGCCCGCTCCAACTTAGTGCAGGCTGAGTTTTCCTATGTCTCCGCAGTGGCCTCTTACCAGCAAGCCACCGCAACGGAGACCAGGTACAACGACATGTTTGATGCTCCGTTGGCACGCCCCGCTACTTTGACCACCGCCGAGGCTGCGAAAGCAGCGCGAGCACGGCGTGATTCACCGCTCGATCCGGGAAAGCCGGCGACCCGGAAAGCAAAGCGTGAAGCCATGTCTCCGCCAGTGGGCAAGGTGGATACCTCCAATGATTGAACCGCCAGTCGAACGCTTTCCGGCCCTTCAGGCGCTGGAAGGGGTTCTCCATGGATTCATTCTCAGAATATCTGGACTTGACGTTCGCACGGATCGGGAGGTCGCCCTGCGTAGACTTGAGGCTTTCCACGAGATTGTCATCAAGAGATTTGGAGGCCGACAGGTCCGTCTGGCCGGACAAGTCCATGGCAATGCAGTGGCCATGGTGACGGCTGATTCGGAGGTCAAGAGCGCTGAGGTGGATGCTTTGATCACCACTGATCCCGATGTCTTGCTCGGGATCCACGTGGCCGATTGCTGTGCCGTCTTTTTAGTCGATCCTCGAAAGAGGGCCATCGGGTTGGTGCATTCAGGAAAAAAGGGAACTGAACTTAATATTGTGGGCGCGGTGGTACAGAGGATGGAAACGGAATTTGGAACCGACCCTGCCGACCTCATCGCCCAGCTTAGTCCCTGCATCCGGCCCCCCCACTATGAAGTCGATTTCGCCGCTGATATTAGCGAGAGCCTCAGACGGTCGGGCGTCCACCACGCCTTCGATTCCGGCGAAAACACCGCGCTAGATTTGGAGAAATATTATTCTTATCGGATGGAGAAAGGCCGGACCGGCCGCATGCTCGCCCTCCTCGCCCTGCAAACGCCGAACGCCCTCTGAACGTCGCCGAACGATGAACGCTGAACGCTGAACGCGCCTTGTATACGAATTTTCTCGTCCCCGCGCGGACATTCGATGCTACCACGGTCGAAATGATGGACCGTCCGCAGGGCGTCTCGGCAGAGTTGTTGATCGACCTGCAAAATCTCCAGCGGCTGAATCGATACTTTGGTAGCTACCGGTTGGTGAGGTATTTCCTCGCCCGTTGGTTTCGACCGGGAAGTTCCATCACCGCAATCGATTTGTGTACCGGGTTTGGTGACATTCCCCGGTTCATGGTGGATTGGTGCCGCGCCAATAGCGTGGTGGTACAGATCAGCGCGGTAGATTTTCAGCCCGCCACCCTTGAATTGGCCATCGAGCGCTCCCGTTTGTATCCCGAAATCACCTTCACGGCTTCAGACGTGTTAGAGTTTAAGCCTGCAAGTCCGCCTGATTTTGTTTTTTGCTCGCTGGCGCTGCATCATTTTGCAGATGACGCCGCCATCCAGCTGCTTCGCCGGGCCCAATCTCTGGCTGGGCGAGGGGTCTTGATCGCCGATTTGGAACGAAGCGATTTCGGCATCGCCGGCATCTACCTTTTGACCTCTTTTCTCTACCGGGAACCGATGACGCGTTTTGACTCTCGTCTTTCGTTCCGCCGGGCATTTTCGTTTTCTGAGATGCGCGAAATCGCCTCAGCTGCGGGCTGGGAACGATTTGGTCACCGACGTTTTCCAATTTGTCGACAGGGCATCTGGCTGGAGAGTTGAACCGCAAGCAAATAGCGGCGACAATGGACGCTCAATGAGACTTTTTGCGGTACTGCTGGCGACCTTTTCTTTGCTCTCCGCACGGTTCGTCGATGCCCAGGAAATGCCCATCGACGTGAACCGTTTTCATTTGGAAGCGATTCAAGGTGCGGAGGCTCATGCCGCCGTTAACAATGACGGACCCGATGGCCAACCGGCTGTCACCGCCGTGGTCTCCAAGATCGGCTTGGAGTTCTGGAGCGTCGAGTTGCGAGCGCCCGATCTCACCTTTGTGCCGGGCAAAACGTACGAACTCAAGTTCCAGGCCAAAAGTGTGCCTTCGCAGTTCATCTATTTCGTTCCTGAGAAAATGGATGGCACCCAGGTTTCCGTCGCCGAGGGGACAACTTTGCAAATCGCAGATCAATGGACGGACTGCAGCGTGGTTTTCCATACCACGGATACCGCTACCCCGGGCCGGTTAACGATCTCCAGCCTTTCCGCGAACCCGGCTTCTTACTCCTTCAGCAATTTTCGGATGAACGAAAAGTAGCTCTGTCGCTCCATTGATCATCCGCTGGGCCCATTGGTCACAAGTCTACCCTGCTGGAAACGTTTTTAGGGTATTATTTGGCCTCGATGAAATTTCAATCGTGGAAAAATAAGACGATAGGCAATCGCCGCTCTCCGGAGACCGCCATTGCGTCGTGCGCGGCTTCGATACTGGTCCTCGGGTACGCCATCGCGTTGATGACTTCGCCCCCGCTGCGAGCTTCGCATGCGAACCGGCAACCGTGCACGGTGATAATTGACTGTGTCGAGCGGCCGATTGTCCTGCATACTAATTCGTTTCTCCACCGGGCGTTTGTGCTCACCCTGAAGGGCGAACTCAAATTTTTCGGCAACTTAATGCATCAATTTGCCTAGAGAAGGAATGAGGGCAGGATACAGTTTGAAGGTGGGGCTATGCGAATAGTTAGATCCAAGCCGCATGTTGCATATTGGATCTGTCAGTCGGTCGGTTGGCTGGCTTACGCCCTGCTGTGTACGATCTCTGCCTGGATCACCGAAGGCCACGTAGCGGGATATTTTGTCAGCGCCTTGGTCCTGGCGGCCGCGGGGTTCTTACTCACTCATTTGTTTCGTTGGTTCGTCTTGTCACGAGGTTGGCTGAACTTGGCGCCGGGGTCTTTGGTTCTCCGCATGGTCGCGGCCATTCCCGGGTTATCACTTCTACATACCATTTTGAACTATGTAGAAGCGCCGTTCGAATCTTATCTGGTCGGCCGACCAGCGACCTTCGATTATATCAACCAACATTTTGTCTATGTGTTGATTTGTTTTCTCTACGGATTCTTGACGTTCGGGTTTTGGTGCAGCGTTTATCTTGGATTTCATTTCCTCGAAGAACGCCGGCGTGCCGAAAAGGAGAGCTGGCGACTCGCCGAAGCTCTTTCGCGGGCCCGGCTTGATGCTTTACGTGCTCAGGTGAATCCTCATTTTCTATTTAATGCTTTAAACAGCCTGAGAGCGCTGATTGACGAGAATCCCGCCCAAGCAAGGGACGCCGTTACCCGGCTTGCTTCGATTCTACGATACTCCCTGTCAACAGACTCCCGCCCCACGGTGCCGTTCGGAATCGAATTAAGTTTTGTCATGGACTATCTCGAGCTTGAGTTGCTCCGTTTCGAGGATCGGCTCTCGGTCCGGAAAATTATCCAGCCCGAGACCTTGGAACGCTCGATTCCCCCCATGCTTTTGCAAACCCTGGTGGAAAACGCCGTGAAATATGGGATCTCCCAGAACCCCGGGTCCGTCGAACTCTCTATTTACGCCAGCATTGATCCTCTGGACGACCGCCTTTGTATCCGGGTCGATAACAGCGGGCACCTCAATGTCGAGCAGTCGCGTTCGACCGGCACGGGACTTCGTAATGCCCGAGAGCGTCTCCAAGGTCTCTTCGGAAGAGGCGCCGAGCTCCAGATCGCTGAGAATCCTCCCGGGCTGGTCCGGGTTGCCGTGTTTGTCCCAAATGGTCAATCATTGGCTAGCGGCGCTTCCCCCGCATCATGAAAACCATTCTTGTCGATGACGAGCGCTTGGCCCGGAAGGAGCTCAGAAGATTGTTGTTGAAACATCCTCAAGTAGAAGTGGTCGGGGAGGCAGCCGATGCCGAACAGGCCCGCATGCTTTTATCCGAACTGCAGCCGGATCTGATCTTTCTCGATATCCAGATGCCCGGGGAAAGCGGGTTCGACTTCCTGGGTAAATTGGAGGCCTTTCCAGCGGTTATCTTTACCACTGCCTTTGACCAGTTCGCGTTGAAGGCATTTGAATTTGGCGCCTACGACTACCTGTTAAAACCAGTTGAACCTGGCCGGTTGGCGGCCAGTCTGCTTCGCATGAGCAACCGCGAAAGTGCCCGGGCGGTGACTTCCAGTCCTCTTGAGGAAGTCTTGCGCGAATCGGATCAAGTCTTTGTTCGAGATGGCGAGAATTGCTGGATCGTCCAACTCGCGGAAATTCAGTTGTTGGAATCGGAAGGAAATTATACCCGAGTTCATTTCAAAAGTGAGCACGCGCTGGTGGCGCGGTCCTTGAATGCCCTGGAAAATAGATTGGATCCGAAAGTGTTTTTCCGGGCGAATCGAAAACAGATGGTCAATTTGCGCTGGGTCCAGAGTATCCACCCCTGGTTCAGTCGGGGGTTGCGGATCAAACTACGGTCTGGAAGGGAGGTAGAAATCTCCCGAAGAAAAAGTCAACAGTTTCGAGATTTGGCGAGTTTGTGAGGAGGCCGGCGGCCGGCGGAGAAGTTACAGGGGTTCAGGAGTTGCAGGAGTTACAGAATTGAAGAAATCGGAGTCGTACCTGAACCCTAATCTTGCGAAACAAGGTGTAGACAGGAGACAGGGGATTTTATGGCGGGCATCTCATTGCAAGCTTTTACGCTGGATTTAATTTCCGGCAACCTGGGTTTCGACGTTCTATCTTTGTGATCTTTGCGATCTCTGTGTGAAAAATGATTCCCCGGATTAAAGGAATTAGAGGGGGTTTTAATCTTGGGATTCGAGGTGGAACCTGGCTAACTCGGCTCGATTGATTTTTCCGCGTTGATTGAAGGGAAGCGTGGCGACGATCTGAAATTCCCGAGGGACTTGCCAACTGCTAAGGCCCTCGCGGCAATGGCTTTCCAGCTGTTGCCGGGAAACAGCATCTGAGGCCACGACGTAGGCAATCAATTCTTCATTGCGAGTTGCCGACGGTATCCCAAAGGCAATGGCATCGATAACGCCGGGTAGTCTGCGGAGATGTTCTTCGATCGTGGAGGGGTGAACCTTCTTACCCGCAATGTTCACAAAATCTGAGACCCGACCGACCAGCTTCAGTCCCTGATCTGACCATTCAACAATGTCTCCAGGAACGAATTGCCGACCATCCAGAGTATCGCTCTCCGAATCTGGAAAATAACCGTCGGCAACGTTTGGACCGCGCACGGCTATGCGGTCGTCTTCCATTTTGATCAGCTCGACCCCGTTCATTGCCGGTCCGACAAAACCGTTCGGCCTTTCCAGGTCTTCACCGCGATCATAAGCGATTCCGCCGCATTCCGAAGACCCGTAAAAACTGTGAATCTTGAGTCCAAACTTTACATGAAATTGGCGGGATATCTCGGGCGCTAACGGAGCGCCCGCCGATACGCACAGGCGGAGGCTGACCAGATCGCTGATCTCTGATAGGGAAGTCAGCGCCTGAAACAGCGCGGGCGTCCCGGGGAACGCTGTTGCTCCCGAGTTCTGAAGATGGTTAAAGACCGCTCGCGGGAACCGGTCGGTGGAACAAACCAGGCCGGTCCCTTGATAGAGGAGAGGGGTGATCAGGTTGCTGAATCCGTACGAATGAGAAAAGGGGATGACTCCGAAGTTCACGTCATCAGGACGAAGGCCCATCGTTGCACAAATATTGCGGCAGTCAGCGAGGAGCTGTGATTGACGGAAGCGAACGGCTCTCGGTGCACCTGTCGTGCCCGAGGTGATTTTCAGAAGATCGGGTTGCGGGCTCTTCCAGCGAATCGGTAGCCTATCAAAACGCCGGATCCCGGCGGGCTGAACTAGTCCCTGCGCCTGGGTAAATTCCAAGATGTTATTCAGCTGGGTCGCCGGCAAATCCGCTTCGACCGGTGCGATGACCAGTCCCCGATCCCAGCACGCCAGGAGGAATGCCGGCCAACTCGGATCATTTCCGATCGCCGCCACCAGGCCGTCACCCTTTGAAAACCCTGATAAACGAATATGCCAAGCCGCACGTTCCTCTTCTACGTCTCTGAACGTCCGCAGGACGGAACCCTCGTCTGAAAAGATGGCTGATTCGCTGCCTCTCTCGGCGAGCACTTGTCTCCAGAAGCCGTCGAACCGCTCTTGTTCCACTTGCGTCAACCCACCAGTGTGATAGCTTCTACTTCTTTTTATTTCTAAAGACATGAAGGCTGATATCCATCCGAATTACCTTGAAACGACGATCGCTTGCGCCTGTGGCGCTGTTTACCGCACCCGGTCGACTCGTCGCGATATCAAGATTGGTATATGCGCCGCCTGCCATCCTTTTTTCACTGGTGAGCAAAAGTTCGTCGACACGGCGGGCCGTGTCGAGAAATTCGCTCGCCGGTACGGTAGGACTTTGGTCGCGAAGGGCAAGTCCAAGTAGATTTTTGCATCTGGCTTTGAAACGGTGACAAGCGCACATTGCGCTTTCACCGTTTTGCCATTTATGGACTTTGGACCTTTAATCGATCAGAAACGTGAGCGATTTCACGAGCTGGAAAAACAAGTCTCGTCCTCTTCCCTTTTCGAAAATCCCAAACGTGCCCGTGAGCTTCTGCGTGAACATGCCGGGCTGAAAACGCTTTTGGATGATTGGGCTCGCCTGGAAAAAAGCATCCGCGAGTTAGAAGAAAATCGGGTGTTGGCCTCCGGAACGGACGCCGAAATGGCAGAATTGGCCCAAGCCGAAATTCCAATTCTGGAGGACCAAATGGCCCGGCTTACCCGGGCGATTCAATTTTCATTGCTCCCTCCGGAGCCCCACGAGGATCGTGATGCGATCATGGAAATTCGGGCTGGGACAGGTGGAAATGAGGCGGCTTTATTCGCCGCCGACCTTTTCCGGATGTACTCCAGATATGCGGAAGCGCATGGATTCAAAATCGAGGAGTTGGAAGGAAGCGCTTCAGAGTTGGGCGGTTTCAAAGAAGTGATCTTCCAGGTGAGCGGCCCGTCGGTCTTTCGGGTCTTGCGATACGAAAGCGGTGTTCATCGCGTTCAGCGGGTTCCGGTGACGGAAGCGCAAGGTCGGATCCACACTTCAACGGCGACCGTGGCAGTGCTTCCAGAAGCCGAAGAGGTCGATATCGAAATCAAACCCGAAGATATTCGCATTGAAGTGAGCCGGGCAGGAGGCCCAGGCGGCCAGGGAGTGAACACCACAGATTCCGCCGTCCAGGTGCTCCACATTCCCACTGGTAAAATTGTCCGTTGTCAGGACGGACGCAGCCAACAGAAGAACAAGGAAAAAGCCTTGGCGATCCTTCGGTCCCGGTTACTTGAGGAAAAGCAACTGGAAGAAGCCGCCAAATATTCCGCGCACCGCCGGAGCTTGATTGGATCTGGCGGGCGAGAGGAAAAGATTCGCACCTACAATTTTCCCCAAAACCGCGTGACCGACCACCGGATTGGTCTCACCCTCTACAATCTGGATCTTTTTATGGAGGGCCAGTTGGACGAGATGGTGAACACCTTGCAGACCAGCGACATGGAACAGCGGCTCAAAGAAGCCGGTCTGGAGACCGACGAAGTCGCCAAGGTCTGAAAGAAGTGCCAGTGTCAGTTCTCAGTTGTCAGAGAAAAAACCAGCTCGATTGTTGCTCCCGGAAGGGCACCTCTCTTTGCTTCTTCCTCAAACGCCGAACTCCGAACGCGGACGCCGAACGCCAAACGTTTCTGATCCCACTGCCCACTAACAACTGGCACTGACAACTTCTTCTGGCACTGACAACTTCTTCCAATGACCGTTCTTGAGCTCCTGCAAACCACGACTGCCTATTTTGGCAAAAAAGGCGTGGAACAGCCTCGCTTGAGCATCGAACACCTGTTGGCGGATAGTCTCGGGAAGAAGCGGATTGAGCTCTATTTGGAATTTGACCGCTCCTTGTCTGCCCTGGAATTGGAGCCGTTGCGGGAAAAGGTCCGGAGACGGGCGGAGGGTGAGCCATTGCAACATCTTCTTGGCCATTGGGACTTTTATGGCCGCACCTTCAAGACCGACAAGAGAGCTTTGATTCCTCGTCCGGAAACGGAGCTTATGGTCGACACCTTGCTCAAAGAGATCACCAAGGGAGAGCCCTCCACTCGCCTGGTGGATGTCGGCACTGGGAGCGGCATTCTGGCGATTACCCTTGCCTTGGAGCGTCCAGAACTCGAGGTCTTCGCACTTGATCTTTCGGAAGAGGCATTGGCCTTAGCGCGGGAAAACGCCGAGCGCCTTGGGGTCTTGGACCGGGTCGCCTTTCGGCGTTCTGATCTACTCGAGGAAATCGAAGGGCCTTTCCACTGGATCGTGGCAAATCTCCCTTATATCCCAACCGCTGATCTGGACGGGCTTCAACGAGAGGTGAAATTTGATCCCGGCTTGGCTTTGGATGGTGGGAAAGATGGTTTGACGATTATCAAAAGGCTGATTGAATCAGTTCCTGGCAAGATCGCCTCGAATGGAATGATCGCCCTTGAGATCGGCCAAGGGCAGTCCCAACGAGTGTTGGGTTTTTTGGCTGACCATAATTATCGAGACATCTCAATTAAGAAGGACTACCAAGGAGTCGAACGGCTCCTCATCGCAAGGTATGGATAAGATCATCATTCGTGGTGGGCATCCTTTGACTGGATCAGTCAAAATCAGTGGATCGAAAAACTCGGCTTTACCAATTCTGGCCGCGACGCTCCTGACCAAAGAGAGATGCGTGATCCAGCGGGTGCCGGATCTGAGTGACGTCCATTACATGCTCCAGATTTTGGCGCACCTAGGTGCCGAGGTGGAGCGGGCCAGTGGGATCGTCACCGTGAAAGCCGAAAAGGTGAATAGTGTCGCTCCCTACGAAATCGTCCGCAAGATGCGAGCCTCGGTTTGCGTGCTGGGACCGCTCCTTGGCCGGGAAAAAGAGGCCACCGTTTCGCTGCCCGGCGGTTGTGTGATTGGGGACCGGCCGATCGACCTGCATCTGCGTGGGTTTCAAGCGCTTGGTGCCGCCGTGCGCGTCCACGGGGGTAACGTCAAAGTTTTTGCTCCCTCACTTCATGGAGCCATCATTTCGCTGAAGGGGAAATTTGGGACGACGGTGCTGGGCACCGATAACATCATGATGGCGGCGGTTCTCGCTGAAGGCACTACCGTGATCGAGGATGCCGCTTGCGAACCCGAAGTAGTTGACCTTGCTAATTTTCTGAACAAAATGGGTGCGAAAATCCGAGGGGCCGGGACTTCGCGAATCGAGATTGAAGGGGTTAAGGAATTGCATGGTGCGGAGCACGAGGTCATCCCGGATCGAATTGAGGCGGGAACATTTCTTATCGCCGGGGCCATTGCCGGAAAGGAGATTACAGTTAACCGGGTCAGACCGGATCACTTGACGGCGGTCACGGACGTGCTGCAGGCCTGTGGATTTCGCGTTAACGGAACCAACGGTTCGCTCATTATCCGTCCCAATGGAGCCACTAAATCATTGGATCTGAAGACCCAGGCCTATCCTGGCTTCCCGACCGATATGCAGGCCCAGATGTGCGCCTTGCTTTCGACAGTCGCCGGAGAGAGTTCGGTCACCGAGAATATTTTTCCTCAGCGTTTCATGCACGTTTCCGAATTGAAGCGGATGGGAGCGGCTATTGAATTGGACGGCGCTACCGCCAGAATCCGCGGGGTAGACAATTTGAGCGGGGCCCCAGTGATGGCCAGCGATCTCCGGGCCTCAGCTGCTTTGGTGCTGGCGGGATTGCTGGCCGACGGAACGACCGAAATCAATCGCGTTTACCACATTGACCGCGGCTACGAGATGATCGACGAAAAACTCGGCGAACTCGGAGCGCAAATCGAGCGGGTGAAAGTGTAGGAGTCAGGAGTCAGGAGTCAGGAGTCAGGAGTCAGGAGTCAGGAGTCAGGAGTCAGGAGTCAGGAGTCAGGAGTCAGGAGTCAGGAGTCAGGAGTCAATTCTTTGCTGTTTCTGGAGATGGCAAGCTTTCGCTGCACAATAACGTCCCCTCCGCCTCAAGCTACCGGGGGAAAGCCCATCTGTAACTCCTGAATCCTGTCTCCTCTCTCTCATTGCTTTCGCAAGAATAAATAGATGGCCTGATACTTCACTCTGACGGTATCAGTCTGGCTTTTTGGCGGCTCTTCCGGGGCGACACCGCCTGAAGTCCCAATCCGGGCCACAAAGTCGACTTTACTCAAAAGACCGGCGTCGGACTTTGATTTGGCAGCCACTAACAACCAGGGAACGTTCCGGCCGTCGGGCGAGTTGCTCGCCTTGAGGGGCGGCAAATTTCCGACCAGTTGGCTGCCGTCGTTCAGAGACCAGCTCGGTCCGCCGTAATGCTTTCCGACGACTTCGCCGGCCAGGTTTTTCAGCACGGCCTCCGGCGCTTTGAGCGCCCACTCCAAAGTTCCCATGGAATTAAGTTTGCTTTCGTAGATCTGTACCCCGTCGCCAATAACCACCAGAGCGATACTGGTATTTTCGGGCAACGGTATTCCCTGGAAATCCGCTGCCGAAGCCGTGCAGAAGAGGCCGAAGCAGAGAATTGACAGCACCAACGTCCATAACTTGTGAGCAACCATTTGGGGGCTGAAACTGGCACACCATACCAGCCTGTGCAAGCATCCTCGTTTCGGCCGACCATGATGCAGGGATCGTCTGCTCGGGTTGAGTAAGAGAGCTCCGGTTTGTTAAGTGTTGAACGTAGTTTCTGTAGGTCAAGAGTTCGATGGGCGAATGGCTTTTGTCCCGGAGGGACAGGCTGATCATAGCCAGGCACGAAGTGCCTGGGAAAGCGTCCCTCGAAGAAACCGTCCCGTAGGGTACGGTATGATCGGGCGCGGCTGATCCCACAGGTGGCAGGGAAAAAAGGTGACGAACATGGTCTAAGACGCCGCCAATGCATTTAGGGATCATTTCTATTCTGCTTACCGATACCGCATTCGAAATTTCCTCCCTCCAATCTTCGAATCGGTACGCACCTGCACGAATCATACCGTACCCTACGGGACGGCTTTTTTGGGGTGGCGCAGTCCCAGGCACTTCGTGCCAGGCTACGATCATGCTGTCCCTCTGGGACGAAGACATTCTGCGCCGAGCTTTATTAAGTTACCGCTTATGGGTTCACCCAGGGTAGATTTTCTATCAAAGGCCGCCCTGAAGCCCCTGCGGGGCCGGTCGTCGGTTCATCTAGAGCCTCACGGTTCGGGCAAAAGGGTTTCGGTGGCGGGTGCGGTGCGAGAGGCGAGCAGGCTTCGGGTGAGCGAAGTGGCTAAAACCATGGCCCCCCCAACAATTGACCAGAACGCGGGCCGCTCGCTGGTGGCGAGCATGACCCAGACCGGATTCAGGATCGGTTCAATGATGCTGATAATGGATGCATCAAGGGCTCGGACGTGCCGGATGGCGACTGAATAGAGGAGATACGGGATCGTCAACTGGACGATCCCCAGCAGGAGCAAGCGCGGACCGTTCTGCTCAATTCTTAAAATGGGAAACATCCACGGCAAAGCTATCAGGAAGGTGAAGGCGTTACCCAAAAGCACCACCGCTTCTGGCGAGCCGGCTTTTTGATGTCGCATCAAAACCGCTAGCCACGCGAAAGCGAAACCGCTCGCTAGAGCGGCAACGACCCCCCAAAGGCCTTGGAAACTGAGCTGATCGAGAAAGAAAAGTCCCACCCCGGAGAGCGCGAGCAAGACCAACAGCCAGTCTTGCCAATTGGTCCGCTCGCCCAGGAACCAGGGACCGATCATCGCGATATAAATCGGAGCGGTGTATTGGAGGAAAATGGCATTGGCCGCTGTCGTGAGCTTGGTGGCGACGACAAAAAGAAAGACCGTGGCCGCATAGGCGATCGCTCCGGGGATAGCTCGCCTGGAGACCTTTCGGAGAATACCAGGCATCACCAGAATCATTGCCACCAAGGCGATCAGACTGCGGCTCCCGGCGATCGCCGCGGGATTTAGATCAACGGACTTGATCAGAACGCCCCCAAGGGACCAGAGCATCGCCGCCGCAAGGAGGAGCAAAACGTGCCGGTTCAACAGGAGTTCAAGAGGAGTTCAGGAGTTCAGGAGTTCAGGAGTTCAGGAGTTCAGGAGTTCAGGAGTTCAGGAGTTCAGCCTGCGGCTTTATCGACGAGCGCAAGTTTATTACGCCAGGAGACGATGCGACCAGTGAGACTGACTACCACTACCACTCACACCACCACTCCTTCGCTATTCCAGTGCGCGGAAAACCAGCGTTGCATTGTGCCCGCCGAAACCAAACGAGTTGTTCAACGCCAGGCGCACCTTCTTCGGCCGGCCCACATTTGGAACGTAATCGAGATCGCAATCCGGATCAGGATTATCCAGGTTGATGGTCGGAGGAACAACTCCGTTCTTAATCGCCAAAATACAGACTGCGCTTTCGACACCCCCAGCTCCGCCGAGAAGATGTCCGGTCATCGACTTGGTGGAACTCACCAGCAGACCATTCTTTGCATAGTCACCCGCCAGCAGTTTGATCGCGTTGCTTTCGCAAACGTCGCCCACCGTGGTCGAGGTCGCGTGGGCATTGATATAATCAATTGCCGTCACGTTTTCGCCGGCATAATCCAGTGCCAGTTGCATTGCCCGGGCCACCGGAGCACCATCCGGCCGCGGAGAAGTCATGTGGTAGGCATCTGAGGTCAACCCGTAACCTGCCAGTTCGCAATAAATTTCAGCTCCCCGCGCCTTGGCGCTCTCGTATTCCTCGAGAACGAGAATTCCGGCCCCTTCTCCGATCACGAATCCATCGCGATCCCGGTCGAACGGCCGGGACGCTTTTTCTGGCTCATCATTCCGAGTACTCATTGCTCGCATCGCGCAAAAGCCGGCGATTCCCAGCTGACAGATGACGGCTTCCGATCCGCCCGCAAGAAAAATGTCGGCGTCTCCGTACCGGATCATTCGCCAAGCCTCGCCGATCGAATTTGCGGCGGTCGCGCAGGCGGTGACGATTGAAAAGTTTGGTCCTTCGAGATCGTACTCCATGGAAATTAAACCGCTGGCCATGTTCACGATCATCATTGGAACCATGAACGGAGAGACTCGCGATGCCCCTTTGTTCATTAGAACCGTATGCTGGTCTTCTAAACTCTTCAGACCGCCGATTCCGCTGCCCACCAGCACGCCGAATCGATTGCGGTCGACGTTGGAGAGATCGAGCCCACTGTCTTCAAGGGCCAATTTGGCAGCGGCCATGGCGAACTGCGCAAAACGGTCGGCCCGCCGGACGTCCTTGGGGTTCTTAAAATAGAGCGCCGGTTTAAAATCGGGGACTTCCCCCGCGATGTGGCAATCGAAAGTGGAGGAATCGAACTGGGTTATTTGGCGAACGCCGCTTTTGCCATTCACCAGGTTTTCCCAAAACGATTTCAAATCGATTCCGATTGGGGAAACAACGCCAATTCCGGTGACAACGACTCGTCGATTACTCATGGGTTCTCGATACGGCGGTAGTCTGCAATATGCGGTTAAGCAACAGAAATTTGAACCCAAATAGACTCAAGAGTTTCTGGAACCCATTCCGACCATTTGGACTTGTTGAAAGAGTTTTCCCTCGGTTCGGATGGATGGCGCAATGATGATTTCTGTCTCCTGGAATTCTCGAAGGTTGGCCGCACCGACGTTTCCCATGCAGGTGGTCACCGCTCCGACCAGATTCTGACTGCCATCATCCACGTCTGCCGGACCGAAGAGGATCTGTCGCAATGAGCCGGTCGTTCCTACCCTGATTCGGGTGCCGCGCGGCAAATTGGCATGAGGGGTCGCCATGCCCCAATGGTAACCTTTACCGGGCGCTTCGACCGCTTTTGCGAAAGCGCTCCCGATCATGACCGCATCAGCCCCGCAAGCCAGGGCTTTGCAGACGTCGCCTCCTTTGCTCATTCCACCGTCGGTGATGATCGGGACATAGCGGCCGGTTTTTTTAAAGTGGTAGTCCCGGGCCGCGGCGCAATCCACCGTGGCCGTCACCTGAGGGACGCCCAAGCCCAGGACGCCTCTTGAGGTACAGGCGGCTCCCGGTCCAACCCCGATGAGAACGCCGGCGACACCGCAACCAATAATCTCCAGGGTTACATCGTACCCGACCGTGTTGCCGACAATCACCGGACACTTCATTTCCCGGCAGAAATCGCTTAGATCGAGCGATTTGTACTCAGTCGAAATGTGCCGCACCGTCGAAACGGTGCTCTGGACCACGAACAAGTCGACCCCGGCTTCCTGGGCGATTTGTCCGTAGCGTTCTGCCCTTTGCGGGATGGAGCTAACCGCACAGATTACTCCGGCATCCTTGATCTCTTTGATCCGGGCGGCGATCAGATCCTCTTGGACCGGTTCCTGGTAGATCTTTTGCAAAAGACCTGTCACGTGTTCCTTATCGGCTTCCAGGATTTTCAGCAGCACTTCCTGCGGATTTTTGTAGCGGGTTTGAACTCCCTCCAGATTCAGCACTGCCAATCCGCCCATTTTACCCATCTCGATCGCGAAGTTTACATCGACGACTCCATCCATCGCGCTGGCCAGGATCGGAATCGCCAGCGCCAGCGGTTCGATGTCTTTCCGTGGGACGCTGAAGGTGATATCAACTTCGTTTGGATTGATGGTCGCGCTACCCGGGACCAGCGCAATCTCGTCGAAACCGTAGGTCGTTCGGGCTTTGCGGTTGCGACCGATGAACATTGCCATAGCGTTAAAGTCCTCCTATCTTAAATCTCTCGTTCAAGCTGCCGCAGCGAGGGCATCGTGGAAGCAGGTTGTTGGTTTTGTCTTCGAAAATAGACGCACAAATGGTGCATCGAACGCGGTAACGCAAGGCCTCTTTCTCGCGACTTCGACGAAGCCATTCGTAAACTATCCAAAGCGAAAAGATCGCCGCAAGGAAAACAATGAGGTAGATAAAAACCAGAACCGGCAGTTCAACTCGGATCACGGCTGAGTTCCTCCCCAGTGGAGCGTCACTATTCCCCAAGTCCGATTTGAGTCCGGCTTGAATTTTACCCCGCGAATAAAATCTTCCGCTTTTTGATCGAGCGAACTATTACCGCTCGATTGCTTAAGGAAAACATAGTCAGCCGCTCCGTCAGGATTCACGCCGATGAAGATCGAGGTTGGCTCTGACAAGGCCGTACTGGTTGGCAATGCCGCCAAAGTGACCGGAGCTCTCGATTGCAGTGTTGAGGCGATCTCCAACCGGGTTCGAAAAGTTCTTGCGGTGACTTCTTCCGGAGGTTGCGACCGCATGGGCAGGAGAGTTTCCGCGGAGAAGAGCGATGGGATGGCCTCTGGCTGCGGTTTCGCCGATTCCCCGCGCTTCAACTCCACCGCTAGTGTTGAATAGATAGGTTTATATTTAGGCGTTACCTGGTCGATTACCCCGGAATCGAATCTGGGCGCGCTGACATTCGCTGGATTGTTCATGGTGACCCAGTCCAGCAAGCTCCTGTCCTGGGGTCGGTTGGGATCGAGAATAGTAACTTGCGCCGAAGGAGGTAGCAGGGAAGTGGTCGGCGGGTAAACGACTCGAAAGATATAAAAACAGAAGATGTGGACGATGAACGAGATCGTGATCAGAACAGGTAACCGGTAGTCCCAGCGGCTTTTTTGCCAATCGAAAATGAAACGCCCGACCGGTTGATTCATCGTTCTTTCGGCGCCGTGGCGAGCACCACCGAATAGCCATTCTCAAGGCAAAGATTCATCACCTCGACCACTGACCCCTGAGGAGTCAAGCGATCGGCCTGGATAATCATCGACCGGTCGGGAGAATGATCTTCCGCCAAGCGATGGGCGAGATCTTCTAGTTTTATCTGCTGGTCGCGATAGTAAACCAATGGATATGGGCCGGCAGTAATACTGATAATGACCGGATTTTTTTGGGGACCCAGCGTGAACTTGGAAAAAGGAAGATTGACGCTGATCCCCGGGTGCAAAAGAAAGGTGGAGCTAACGAGGAAGAGCAGCAGCAGCAGGAAACAAAGATCCGCCAACGGAATCAGGAAGATCAGAAAAGGGTTAAGATGGACTGATCTAACCAACTTCATCGATGATCACCGGCAGCCTGGGACTCTGGACTAAATTCAATGATAGATGAATCGGGTTCTCGTTCGGAGAGCAGATTAACCACTTCGATCCCGGCCCGCTCCATATCGTGGAGAAGAACATTTAAGCGTGCCGAAAGATGGCAATAAGCGAGGACAGTAGGAATGGTCACCACTAGGCCGGCCGCGGTAGTCAGCAAGCTCTGGTAGATCCCGCCCGAAACGTCGGCGAGAGTGGCATACCCGTTATTGGCGGATAATTGAACAAACGCCTGGATTAAACCGGTCACCGTTCCAAGTAGCCCGATTAGGGGGCAGATATAGCCGATCGCTATGAGGATTCCCAGATTGTGTTCCAGGCGTGGAACCTCCAGTTGTCCGGCTTCCTGAACAATTTCGCGAAGCTCGGTTCGAGGCAGGGAATGACGGATTAAAGCTGCGTGGATGACCCGGGTCACCGGGACCGAAGTCGCTTGGCATTCCACTCGGGCTTCCGCCAGATTTCGTTTGCGGACCAGGTTCGATAAGCCCTGGAGAAATTCACCCAAGTCGATGGTCGCCCGGTGAAAATAGAGCACCCGTTCTGCGAAGACGGCGATGGAAACAACACTACAAAGCAGAATGAGCCACATCAACGGCCCCCCCTTTTGCATGTAGTCGATCATTTGAGACTAATAGATGAGCTATGGTCCGCCTGCAACAACTTGGGCGAAGGCCAGGAGTTCAGGTTCTGGCTCGGTCGAAAATTGCCAGCTTCTGCGTTCGTCGTCACGACCACTGCCACTCACACCATCACTTTCTTAGATTCGGGCAAAGAGTTGAGCGTTTTCCTTTTTAAATTTGTGCAACAGCAACTGAGTGACGGCGTCCAGAGTGGAAAAAACATTCCGGCCGGTGCTGGCGACGCATTCAAAGCTTTGGAGTCGTTTCTTCCGGTTGTTCAATAAGTACTCCAGGTAATTTGTCGGAGCTATGCTTGGGAGGTCGCGCTTATTGTATTGCAACACGATCGGCACGTGTTCTAGGGTCAGATTTTGCTTTTGCAGATTTTGTTCGAGGTTGCGAAAACTCAGCACGTTTTCCTCCATTTTGTCCCATTGGGAATCCGCGACCAAAATTACCCCATCAACGCTGCGTAAGACCAGCTGCCGGGTTGAGTTATAGATCACCTGCCCTGGTACCGTGTAGAGCTGGAATTTTGTTCTGAACCCTTGAAGCGTCAGGGCGCTTAATGGCAAGAAGTCAAAAAAAAGCGTTCGGTCAGCAGCCGTGGCGAGTGAGATCAGATCGCCGCGATGGGCTGGAGCAATTCGGGAATGGATATAAACCAGGTTGGTCGTTTTACCACTCAGGGCCGGCCCGTAGTAGACGATTTTAAATTGAATCTCTTTGCTGGCATAATTGATGGTCGGCATTGGGTCATCTCATTGAAGCGATATTCTGGACTCACCGAGAGTTGCTAGCTCGCTAACAACAGCTTGGATCTTTTCCCGAACACCCGGTTTGAACGGCCGATTATCGTGCAGAACGGTAAGACAGAGCTTTCCTTTTACGAAGGTGCTCAACTGACGAAGGCCGCAGTATAAAGTGATCGTTTCCAAGGTATCGGCGCCTAACACTTCTAATTGCGATTGGGTACGTTGGAATAGTTCTGGCAACAGGGCGGAGACCCCTTTTTCCTGCTCTGGATCGGCAAGGTCCCCGGCCAGCTTGACTCCTTCCGTGGTACTCAACAGACATGATTTGAGACCGGGCAATTCCGCGATTCGATGGATGGTCTTGGCCAAGTCGAGTGGCTCTTCGGTCATGAAGATGGCCTGCAATGTTTTCGAAACATTTTCAAAAGCAATGATCGGTTCCTCAGCCTTGGCCGGCGGTATCTCTTCAGCGCGAAGGGCTGTTTCAGCTGGAGTTTCGCTGAATTGTTTAGCGTCTTCTTCTGCCTGTTCGCTGAAAGGGGTTGGGATCGTTTCTTCCGGAAGATCGACCTCCTGGTCTTCTCTGATCTTAATGGTCTCCGGCGGGAGTCGCGAAAAGATCTCTGCCAAAGGGATCGGGATCTCTGCCGCGGGGTCGATCGATTCAAAATAGGGCTTCAGTTCGCTGGAGAGCGCTCCAGAGAAAAGTTCGGCCGGGACGACGACGCGCCCATGCACTAGTTGCGATTGGATCAAACCCAGCGGTAGCGCAATCTCGGCCTGAGTTCCGATCAGCGAGTGCATTAACGGCGTTTCGAGATTGGGCGGAAAGTCGGCGAGGATAGCTTGGAGCTGGAGCCTGATCTGCCTTTCGGCACCGTTTGAGAGTCCTTCGGTTTCGCCTGGTGCGCCTGCATCAGTTGTTGCCTTGGGTGGGGATGCTTCGGTTGGATCAAGATCGAGGCCTCCCTCAACCCGGGGCGGTCCTGCCTCCTCCGGCTGAACAACAGAAAAAGTGATCGGCAGGTCGTCGGAGTTGTCCACGGCCTGCACGAAAATTTCCGGACACGATAGACTGAGAATTGACAGAGGAAGAGTTGCCTCTCGCTTTTCCTGATCAAGGACCACATCGTCGGCAGAAATTTGCACCACGCGGGTCAGATCCGGAATATCTGAGATCAATAAGTGAGCCGGCAATTTCGAGTAAAAAGATCCGATCGGGACCGAGAGATCTGCCGTGGCCGGGACTGGAGTCTGGCCGCCGTCGGCGAGTGGGGGAGTGGCACCTGCTTTCTCTTCGGCGGCTAGGAAGGAAGTTGAAGGTCGATCATTGGGCGATAAGACCTCGGCCGCCGAATTGGTGACGACTGGGGCCTGGGGATTGGTCTGTTTCGGGGTGAGGTTCTGAGCGGGAACCGGTTTGGTCAGAGTTTCATCGCTGACTGGTTTTTTTTTGAACCATTGGAGAAAGGGCATATCTCGTGCGCGCGGCGCGTCCTTGGTGGTGTTTTCTTTTGTCGGAACGTGGTTCCCGTGAGGATTCAAATCTAGGGTTAATGAGCGCTAAAACAATAGAGAGACGTAGAGCGGAAGGACGCTCACCAGGCCGCCACGGTAATACCAGGTTTTGTCGTAATAAAAACTGCGGTCGGAGGCGTGATAGCTCAAATGGACCAGCTTGCCTGGTTGATTGGCATCATAGACGTCAAATACCAGATCGCCGTTCGGCCGGGAATCGTAGTGATACACTACCAGGCAATGATTGATCGGTTTGAATCGAGTGATATAGACGTCCCGGATTTGTTGAGCATCCAGGGCGGTTCGCAACCATTTTGCCATCTGCTCCTGTCCTGAACGCGGCACCGGATTGACGATCCTCCAGTTCCCGATTCTCCAGTAAGATGGCCACCACAATCCTAGGTTTTTTTGTATCGTTAGGGTCTCGCCAAGAGAAAAACTGTGCAAGTCCGGGTATCCTGGGACTATCACTTTGGATCGCGGGCCGCTGCTCCAAGCGGGGATCCTGCTCACTCTGCGGACGATTTCCTGGTACTCCGACTCAGACACTTTCGGAAGATCTGGACGGAATTCCGCAAATTTAAAAAACTGCAGCACCGCTCGGCACAGTTGGAAGCAGTGGCGCGAAAAATCTGGCACCCGGCCACGTCGCCGAATGATTTGCGTCTGGGTATCCGTTAGCGGCTTGTAATCAAAGTAAGTCTGATTAGCGAATCCGAAGGTGTCTCTTTGAAAGTCGAAGGTCTTTGATTCCGCCGTCGCAGTCCAAACAGCCAACGCACATACTAAAACAAATAGGCGGTACACTTACTCAATATTGCTTTCGAAGATTGCTTGGCAGGATGTTCAGTTCTGCCCGGTACTTGGCAACCGTTCGTCGGGCTATTGGTATACCCCGGTCCGAAAGAATTTCCACAATTTCTTTGTCGCTCAGCGGGTTTCGAGTCTCTTCGTTGCGGACCAGATCGGAGATCGATTCTTTCACGCTGGTATTGCTCAGTGAAGCGCCGCCTGCGGTCTGATAACCCGGCGTGAAGAAGTATTTCATTTCGAATACTCCTTGAGGCGTGGCCATGTACTT
>CAWEGF010000036.1:0-98342 GCA_963808535.1 uncultured Verrucomicrobiae bacterium
TCGAGAATCGGATAACCAACTAATTGGCCTGGTCCATGATAGGTCGCTTGGCCGCCCCGGTTGGTTTCGAAGACGGGATACGGAAGTTGGTCGATGACAAGCAAACTCGACTTGTCCGGAAGTCGTCCAATGGTATACACCGGCTCGTGCTCGAGCAGAAGCACGCTCTCGGCGCCCTCACGCAGGCAATTCTCCAGTTTTTCATCCTGAATCCGGAGACCAGTCTGGTAATCAATTCGCCCTAACCAATCGATCTTCATTATAGGCGGTTCGCCCGTAAAGCTGAAATCGGCGAACTATGCATTTGAAAGTGGGTTAAGCCAATTGCCAAGGCGTCTGCCGCATCGGCCCCGGGTGTTTCTGTCAATCCTAGGAGCATCCGCACCATATATCCGATCTGTGCTTTTTGCGCTGCTCCGCGACCGACTACCGCCTGCTTAACTCGCCTGGGCGGATATTCGTAGATCGGCAATCCGTGTTGCGCCGCCGCCAGCAAAGCCGATCCTCTGGCGGCTCCCAAGGTGATCGCGGTTCTGGTATTCTGGACGTAGATCAAACCCTCGACGGCACACTCTTCTGGAGAGTGCAGGTGAATCAATTCTTCGATCTGCCGATGAATTTCCACCAGGCATCCTGGCATCGAGAGCTGAGGCTTGTTCCGGATCACTCCGTAGTTGATCGCGCGCACCTTTGGCCCATTTTTTTCAAGGATCGCATACCCGCAGTTCCTTAGCGCAGGATCAAGAGCTAATAAGCGCACGTGCCAATACTATACAGGACTTCCGGGAGTCCCGGAAGGCAGAACTCCTGCCTACCCTTGAGTTGCCAAAGGTTTCTCTCCAAACGATGTTTTACATTGCCGAAAAGCGAAGCAGTCCCGCTCGGCTTCTGGCGAACCAGGCCGGTGGAACTTCCCTTCCGCCGGCAGATTGAGTTCATTTATGACCGTGACGAAGATGCAGGCGCTGGTCAAAAAGGAGCGCGCCCCAGGCCTTTGGCTGGAGGAAATCCCTTTGCCCACGGTCGGTGAGTTTGATGTTTTGATTCGCATTCTGCGTTCTTCCATCTGCGGCACGGACCTCCATATTTACGAATGGGACCCTTGGGCCCAGCGCATCATTCCGACCCCGATGCAGATCGGCCACGAGTTTGTCGGCGTCATCGAAACCGTGGGCAGCCATGTTATCGATTTCCATCCCGGCATGATAGTCACCGGGGAAGGACATATCGTTTGCGGACGATGCCGCAACTGCCTGGCCGGGCGCCGGCATCTTTGCCGCAAGACCAATGGGGTAGGCGTCAACCGTCCTGGCGCTTTTGCCGAATATCTCTCCATGCCTCAGACCAATGTCTGGTTAGCCGATCCCAAAATTCCCCTGGAAGTTCTTTCTTGTTTTGATCCGCTCGGCAACGCGGTTCACACCGCGCTTTCCTTCGACGTGCTCGGCGAAGACGTCTTGATCACTGGCGCTGGGCCAATTGGAATCATGGCTGCAGCTATTGCCCGGCATGCCGGGGCCCGTTTTGTTGTCATTACGGACGTCAACCCGTACCGTCTCGATCTGGCCGCCAAAATGGGAGTGACTATGGCGGTCGATATCGGGAAAGTTTCGTTGGAGCAAGTCATGGACCATCTGGGGATGAAGGAGGGTTTCGACGTCGGCCTGGAAATGTCAGGCCACAGCGATGCCCTCAACGAGATGCTCGCTGCCATGTGCCATGGCGGGAAAGTTGCCGTATTGGGCATCCAGTCAAAACACGCCGCGGTCGACTGGGATCTGGTCATCTTCAATGGGCTAACCATCAAAGGAATCTATGGAAGAGAAATGTATGAAACCTGGTACAAAATGACGACGATGATCCAATCCGGCCTGGACATCACCCCGGTGATTACTCACCACTTTCTCTACCAACAATTTGAAGAAGCCTTTCAGCTAATGAAAACCGGTCAATCCGGAAAGATTATTCTCCATTGGAGCGACGTTTGATGAAGTTGTCAGTGCTTGAAGAAGTTGTCTGTGCCAGTTGTCAGTTGCCAGTGGGGACAGCTTAGTTAAAGGATGGGTCGAGAAAGCTAGAAGGTCGGTCTTAGCAAGTTTTTCTACTTCAATTACTGGTTTCACTTACTGACAACCGACAACCGACAACTGACACTGACAACTTCTCCTATGCTCGGCTCCTTTCAGGTACATCTTGCGGAACAGCTCGACGAGATTAGGCAACTGGGGCTGTTTAAAACAGAACGACCTCTTTCTACGCCCCAAGGCGCCCACATCAGGACTGCGGAGGGCCAAGAAGTTTTAAATCTTTGCGCTAACAACTACCTGGGATTAGCGGATCATCCAGAGGTTATCGAAGCAGCAAAAGTCGCTCTGGAACGCTGGGGTTTCGGTCTCGCTTCCGTTCGCTTCATCTGCGGGACCCAGGAGATTCATAACGAACTTGAGATCGCCCTGACTCGGTTTCATCGAACCGAGGCGACAATTCTCTACGGGAGTTGTTTCGATGCTAATGGGGGATTGTTCGAGACGCTGCTGTCGAGCCAGGACTCGGTGATCAGCGACGAGTTGAATCATGCGTCTATCATCGACGGTATTCGTCTATGCAAAGCGCAACGTTACCGGTATCGGCATGGTGACCTGAGCGATCTGGAAGCCAAACTGAAAGAAGCCCAAGGAACCCGTTTTCGGCTAATCGCCACAGACGGCGTATTTTCGATGGATGGTACTATTGCCAACCTGAAGGAAATTTGTGATTTGGCAGAAAAGTATTCGTCGATGGTGATGATTGACGAGTGTCATGCCGCCGGATTTCTCGGCAAAACCGGGCGCGGAACCCCGGAATACCACGGCGTGATGGACCGAATCGACATCATCACCGGCACCCTCGGAAAGGCCTTGGGCGGGGGCAGCGGCGGCTATGTCACCGGTCGCCAGGCGATTGTCGACTTGCTGCGCCAACGCTCGCGCCCTTACCTTTTTTCCAATAGCCTGACCCCCTGTACGGTCGCAGCGTCCATTAAAGCGATCGAAATAGCCTCCGGATCCACCGAACTTCGCGACCGGTTGGAAGAGAATACCCAATTCTTTCGCAGTGGGTTGGAGGAAAGCGGGTTGAGGATCCGTCCGGGTACTCATCCGATCGTTCCGGTCATGATCGGAGACGCGGCTCTTTCCCAAAAAGTGGCGAATCGACTTCTCGCTTTGGGAATCTATGTCGTCGGTTTCTTTTATCCGGTGGTGCCACCAGGGACGGCCAGGATCCGGACCCAGGTTTCCGCGGCCCACTCCCGAGAGGATCTGCAATTTGCGATCCAAAAATTCGCCCAGGTCCGCGAGGAATACCAGCTTCCTCACTGATGCCCGTCTTAGGTGATAGGTCCCCATCTATCAGACGAACCACCAATCTCGAAAGCACCTCTGATTGATTTAGCCTAACGATTATCCGAACCAATAAATCTCTTAAGTCGTCTTCCGTCTGGTCGATAAAACTTAGGACGTGCGCGTATTATTCAAGTTCGATTTTGCGGATTACGCATGCGGAATACCCGCGAAAAGATGATACTTTAGCTTGGAAAATCAGAATTCGGCCAACCCGTCGCGGATGTTTCGGAAATCCAGACTTCAAGATGTAAATGATCGCTCGAGTCCCCAAACGCCTGAACTACTCGTTTCTGATTGGTTTGGCGCTGTTCGTCGTTTGCCTGATCTATCTTCCGCAGTGGAGACATTATGCTCCGAGGACTTTCAATCCGTACCAACCTCACCCTATCTGACACCTTGGACCGTGCTGTCGGTGATCGTTTTAAGCTTGGCGCTGACTCTGATCGCCTCTCCGGGCCGGGTCCGGAATCCCGTTCGGATCATCCTCTCAACGGCTCTCTCGACAGTCGTCTTTTGTTTCGCTGCCGTGTTCCTGCTGGAATACGCCTGCGGAATTCGGGTCCCGGATCTGGATCTTTTCTTTCTGCCTGACTCGAGCGGTCAACGGGCCACGCTCTATGCCGCCCGGCCTTCTCCGCAGAGTGCAATTACTAGCTTGCTTTTCGCCGTTGCGTTAATCGTCTACCGCGCCGATTCAAGCTGGCGCAAAAAAGACCTATCAAGTATTCATGCTGGCCGCACTTGTATTGCCGACGCTGGCTAGTTTCAGTCATCTTTTTGGCCTGTTTTTCCCGCCATCCGCCGCTCCACGGAATCGGGTTGTCGTTCCCCGCCATCGTCTTATACTTCACCCTCGGCTCCGGAGTTTTCGGTCTCTCCTTTGAGTCAAAAGTCGCGAAACCGGCCATCTCTGGACCAATCAAGACTTTCAAACGCTGGGTCTAGCCAGTGGTCGGTGCTCAGTGGCGAGGCAAATTATAGAATTTGGCTTGTTTCCGAGCCCCAAAACGGAGTTATTCATCGCTGGCCTCTTCCCTCCAGAGATAATCGACCACTGACAACTGACACTGGCAACTTCCAAGCTCCCAATGCGCTCATACGAAATTCAAGAATACGGTGGATCGTCCGGCTTAAAACTGGTGGACCGGCCTTTGCCCGAGCCCGACAACTACGATGTCGTGGTGCAGATCAAGGCCACTTCCTTGAACTATCGCGACCTCATCGTTCTGCAGGGGAAATATGATCGCAATCCTACCGTTGGGCGAGTGCCATTATCGGACGGGGCCGGTGAAGTCGTGGCGGTCGGTCCGGCGGTTACCAAATTCAAGCTGGGTGATCGAGTTGCCGCCTGCTTTTTTCAGGGATGGCCCGCAGGACGTTTCAGCGGCGAAATGCATCGAACCGCGCTGGGAGGTCCAATTGACGGCGTCCTGACCGAACAAGCGAAGTTTCACGAAGATGGTTTGGTGCATCTGCCTGAAAATTATTCCTTTGAAGAGGGAGCGACCCTTCCTTGCGCAGCGTTGACGGCTTGGCAAACTTTAATTGTCCGCGGTGAACTTGTTCCTGGTGAAACGGTCCTTCTCCTTGGAACCGGAGGGGTTTCCATTTTCGGTCTCCAGATCGCTAAAATGTCCGGTGCCAAGGTAATCATCACCTCAAGTAGTGACGAGAAGCTCGAACGTGCTCGCCAACTCGGTGCGGACGCGGTGATCAATTATCAGACCACTCCGGAATGGGGCAAAGCTGCGGCCAACCTTGCTGGGCGCGACGGGGTGGATCACGTCATCGAGGTAGGTGGGGCTGGGACCTTCCTGCAGTCGGTCCGCGCTTGCCGCTTTGGCGGAAAGATCGGAATGATTGGCATCCTGTCGGGGATTGAGGTTAAAACGGAAATTTTTCCGATCGTCCACAAGAGCGCCACGGTCTTCGGAATTTATGTCGGCAGCCGGGAGATGTTCGAGGAGTTGAATCGAGCACTTGAACAATCCAAGGTCCGACCTGTCATCGATAAAGTTTTTCCATTTGCCTCGGCGCCCGAAGCCTTCGAATACATGGCGAGCGGCTCTCACTTTGGCAAGGTGGTGATCAGGGTAGGGGAATGAAAGAGAAGCCAAGCCAGCGAGGACTTCGCCCGCCGCCATTTGACGCTCAACTTCTCCAGAGTTATTATCCCAGCTTTCCCAGCGTCTTTGTTGCTCAAGGAGCCTGCCTGATACCCAACCGGCAGATACTTTCCGCGAGATGAAGGCGAAGAGAGATTGAGATGCCGATATAGCTCAGTTGGTAGAGCAGGTCATTCGTAATGATCAGGTCGTCGGTTCGAATCCGACTATCGGCTCTGATCATTTGACAAAAATCAGGTCCGCAGGACGACCCCCCAAAGAACCCACCTCCAGAGCTCCAACATCTATGACCGCCGCGTCCACCCAGTACGCATCGTTTATTCGTCACCAGTTCGGCGAGTTTCGCCCAGTTTGGTTACCGACCACCCTGGTCTCCCCAGGTGATATTCTTTCTCTCAATTCCGACGGCACTTTTCAACGTCTCGGGAGCCTCTCCAGTAATGAAGCGACGAAGCATGTTCCACTGGTCTCCAGAGAAGGTACCGCCCCTTTTCAGATGAATTTTGTCAGCTCCTCGGGCTGTTCCGTAGCGACCAAGGCCAGTGGAGAAACCAGCGTCCAATTGCCTGAGGTCCCGCAAGCCAGCGCAGGATTTGCTATTTCATTCGAACGCACTGGCGCCCTGGTAATTTCTGCGACCGACGCCAGCGAAGCCTATATCGAAAACCTTCTCGAGGTGGAATCCAACCTCCGGGAACTTTTCCAACAGAAGCAGTGGGATGCCGGACTTATTGTGGCCGCCAAAGTCGTCCAGGCGGGGACTTTCACCCTGTTTCTTTCGGAAAGCGACCATAGTAAAGTCGAGGTTTCTCTGAGCGGAACGTTAACCCCCGCGATTCCGGAAATTGGGAAAGTGGGAGTGGGGATCAATGTCATAAACTCCGCTGGTAGTGTCCTGACTATCGGACCGTTAAAAACAGTCACTCCCTTTGTCATCGGCGTTCGTCTGGTGCCGATATTTCCGGACGCCCATCGAGTATTTCATGTCGTCTAAGGGCCTCTCAATGATGAGACGAGGTGCTAGTCAGGATTGTTTAGCCAGAACCGGAATCGATTTTGGCTCGTCCGCTTTAGGAACAGGCATAGATGGAATCTCCTTTGCTTGGCGAACTTATTTCCACCACAGATCCCGCTTTAGCATAGAAAGTATAATATCGCAAGGCCCAAACGAGTAAGGGAGGACGCGGGGGAGGAAGAAGACCCGGAGGAAATCGAACTTTCCACCAAGACACAGAGGCCACGGATTTTACGAACCGGACTGGGAACTCGAACATGATCCGCTATTCGAGTGGCAGATATTATATTGTCCCTTGGTCGCAACGCCGAACGCCGAAGGCCGAACGCCGAAGGCCGAACGCTGAACGTTGAACGCTGAACGTTATAGTCTCAGGGAGAAAGCAAATCGATTTTGCCACTCTTCAGGTCATAGCGTCCGGCGACGATTTTAATCTTTCCGGACTTTACCCGTTCGGCCAGGATTGGCTTAGCTTCTTGCAGTTGCTTGGCTACATCGAGTGCTTGAGCCCGCACCGCATTCTCGACCGGATCGCCTGCTTGGCCTTTCGTTTTCTTGACGGCGGGTTCAATAGCCGATAACACGGCGGCGATATGCCCGGGCTCTTTGGTGCCCGCCACTGCCGCGGCGACCGCGCCGCAACGTTCGTGACCAAGGACCAGGACTAAAGCACTACCTAAATGGGCTACCGCGTATTCGATACTCCCCAAGGCCACAGAGTCTACCACCTCGCCGGCGGTGCGGACTACGAAAAGATCACCAATCCCCTGGTCAAAGACGATCTCGGGACTGACACGGGAATCCGAGCAGCCGACGATCACCGCGAAGGGGGCCTGCCCTTCGCTGCCGCTGCTGCGAGCTTCCGCCACCTGTTCGGGTCCGGCATGGATTAAATGGCCGGAGACGAAACGGGCGTTCCCCTCCACGAGGTGCTTGAGCGCTTCATCCGGACTAACTTTTGATGGCTCGGCCGCGAAAGAATTAGTCAGGCTGCCCAGCGCCAAGGTCAAGGCAGCGATTTGTGAAATAACGACAATTTTTGCTTTTGCTTGCATAGCACAAAGGGGAAACCCCGGTCTCCGAAAACGAGTCCGACGAGCTGATGTTGAGCGCTACCGCGATCTTTGTCAAAGGCGGATTACAAGATCTTCGTCTGAAGTTGCCACCGGTCAAAAGCCGCGAGGGCTTCTGATCTGAAAAACTCGTCACCGTCGCGCGATCACTCCGAGGCTTATCTTCCTCTAATCGTTATCTTGCTCGTTCTCATTCTCGATCAGTGAAGGTTTTTTGTCTGCTGGCCGAGCAACGGCAAAAGCTCGATGACGAGCACGATAACGAGCACGATCGAAGAACCTCGGCTTCCTGCTTCTATTGGCAACTGACCACTGACACTGACAACCGACACCGCCACCGACCACCGCCTAACACTAACTCTCCGCCCGGATTCGCTCCAATTCTTCCCAGCGGCTATAAAGCTGGCTAACATTTTCCCGGACGGTTCGTAGTTGCGCCTGCAGGGTCTGCGTATTTTGACCGTACTTGCTGTAGAATTCCGGGTCGGCTAACTGCGATTCCGTGAGGGCGACTTCTTCTTCCGCGGCGAGAATTCTGGCTTCAATCGTGGTTAGTTCTTGCCGTTCGCTCCACTTTAGTTTGCGGGGTTTCCGGCTGCTGGATAGCGGGCGCTCCGAGCCCGAGGCGGACGATCCAGCTTTCGGAAAGTTTGTTGTCGTGGCCATCCGTTCGGCGCGTTTTTCCAGGTAGTAATCGTAGTCCCCTGCATTATACCTCACCGTGCGATCTCCTTCGAAGGCCAGAATAGAAGTGCAGACCCGGTTCAGAAAATAGCGGTCATGGCTCACGACCACCACGCAACCCTTAAACGCCACTAAGGCTTCTTCGAGCAAACGAAGAGTGCCCAAATCGAGGTCGTTAGTTGGCTCATCCAGCATGAGAACGTTACCTCCCCGCTTAAGGATCTTGGCCAGGAGGACCCGGCTGCGTTCGCCGCCACTGAGAAGCTCTATTTTGGAGTTGATCCGGTCTTCGGTGAAAAGGAAGCGGCGCAAATATCCTCGTAAGGTAATGCTTTCGTCGCCCAGCCTCACATATTCGCTTCCTTCCCCGACTTCTTCCCAAACGGTTTTCTGATCGTCCAAAAGCGTTCGACTCTGATCTACGTAATTGATCTCGGTTCGCGGCCCAATCTCTATCTCGCCGGTCGCGGGAGGCAATTGCCCCAGCATCAACTTCAACAAAGTAGATTTTCCGAGTCCGTTTCGTCCGACAATTCCCAACCGCTCACCCGGGCGCAGGTCCAGGTTGACCTTCTCGAAGAGCTGGCGACCGCCCAGTTGCATACCAACTCCCCGCAACTCGATTACCCGGTCCCCTAGCTTTGGCGCCGGCGGAACAATCAGTTCCACGTCCAGCTCCGGTTCCGGCGCGCTTTGCGCGGCTAACTCAAAATATTGCTCGACCCGGTTAATGGACTTGGTCCTCCGGGCGCTGGGACTTCGCCGTACCCATTCCAGCTCGCGTTTCAGAAATTTCTGACGTTGCCTCTCCTGAAGCTCTTCCACGGCCTGTCGCGCCGCCCTGGCCAGTAAGAAGTCCGTGTAATTTCCTTGATACCGGGAGAACTTGCCCCGCGAGAGTTCGACGATGCTGGTGGCGACGCGATCGAGAAAATAGCGATCGTGGGTGACAAAGAGACAAGTTCCGGTGTAGCGCGCCAGGAAATCTTCCAGCCATTCAATGGAGTCGGTATCAAGGTGATTGGTAGGTTCGTCGAGGATCAGTAGATCTGGCCGAGCCAACAAGGCGCGACACAACGCTACCCGCCGTTGTTCGCCTCCCGACAATTCTCCGACCATGCGCTCCGGGTCCGGAGCGCGCAGGTTGTTGATCAGGCTCTGCATCCGATGTTCAATCTGCCAACCATCGAAATGATTGATCTGATCGAGCAAGGTTGCACTTCGGAGGTTTTCGGCCGGCAGGCTTTCATATTCGGCAATTAGATCCAGAACCTGCTGGGCCCCGGTCAGGATATTTGTCATCACGCTAGCGTTTTCATCCAGCGTCATGGCTTGCGACATGTAGCCCGTGACCAGATCACGTCGCCGAACAGCTTCGCCGGAATCTGGGAGGAGGAGCCCGGCCACGATCTGGAGAAAAGTAGATTTTCCGGAACCGTTGCGCCCGACCAATCCGACCCGCTCTCCTTCGTTGATCGTCAGCGTTGCCTTATCGAGCACCGTCTGGGTGCCGTAACGCACCACCAAGTCACTGACGCTGACGATTGAGCTAGGTGGAACGTTGGGCATGCCGACATGATACGCTACCCGCCACTACGCGCCAATTGATCCCCATCGATAGGCGGGAATACCCGGCCGAACGATCACAGGTCACCCGGCGCTTTAGCAGATCCGGCCGAGTTTCCCTGCTCGAGAGTGCGCAACTGGATTAGCTCCCACCCATCGTTGGTCAATGGCTTCGCTCGCCAACTGATATCGGGAATCGGAAGATAGACGAATCTGGTCCGATTGGTTGTCCAGGCTGGCGTGGACCAGAGTCATACAGAAGGTGATTATATCGCCGGCTTCAAACTCTGCGGTTAACCAGCGGCCACCCAGTTTTTTTCGCAGACTAACCGGATCCTTGGCTAACTTGCCGTCCCAAAGGAAGGAGTCCGCATTCTTGGCTTCTTCAGCCCCTGGTCGATTGGCGCAGTAGGAGTCGACGTCTCTGGAAAGGTAGTTTCGCAAAAGCGAACTTTTGCGGTGCGACCCTTCCAGCACCATCAATCCTCCGAGTCGCAAAGGCACGTCACCGTAAGGTACCCACATCGTGAAGACCTGTTGAGTTCCGCGTCCCATATAGACCAAGTCACAATGGGGCGCCGTTCCACGGCCCGGACCCACGGGCCGAAACCACGTGAAATCATAATGCAGCACCTCTCCTTGGAGAAGACTCTCGTAAAAGGACATCACCCTCTCTCCGTAGATTAGTTTCTCGAGTGCCGGATTGTGGGCCGCCAATTCTGGCATAAAAGAAGTCCGCTGACCTGGATTGGCCCGGGCCTCCAGAGGGTCGCGGCTTGGGAGAAGTAAATCTTGCTCGTGCAAACGGGCTAAAATACCTTTCCGAACCTCCAGGACATCTTTCCGGGGGAAGAAGTTCTTCAAATAAAGATAGCCGTCCGACTCCAGGCGGTCGCGTAGTTCACCGGGATTAGCCAATAGACTCGCAGAATCTCTCAAGAGGCCGAAGGTATTTTCCTCACTCTCCAAAAGTTCCCCGCTGGAGCGCGGCGCATCGGAACAGACTTGTGGCATAGAGAGAATGTACGACTTTAGAGGAGCCTTTGAATGGATGTGGTGGGAAATCCCATGTGTAACGTGGTATTTTGCCGCTCGTGGATCGTCGGAATGTTATGACTTCTGCGCTGGCGCAACCGGCCGTGTCGCCCCTCGGAACTATACGCTTGGCCAGTTTCGTAACCAATGGCTCTGGGAGTGGCCAAGGCCGGCTGCGGCGTTATCCGAGTTTCGCTCTGGTCTGTCTGCTGGATGGATTGGGTTTTTACCGGGACAGCACCGGTATTTCCCAACCAGTCGTTCCCGGCGATTTGATTTGGGTCTCCCCGCGAGTAGCTCACAATTATGGTCCTCAGGAAGATCATTTCTGGAATGAGTTCTTCGTCGTCTTCGACGGACCAATCTTCGATCTCTGGGAAAATCGAAAGATGTTCGATGTGCTCCGCCCAGTGCAGCATCTTGAGGCGGCACCTCTCTGGATCGAACGATTGACCAAAGTTTGCCAGACTTCGACGAGGACGGCTAACAGTGCGACCGCTGCAATTATTGATCTCCAGTCGATTTTGCTCGACCTGATCGCTCTGCAAACCAAGACTACCGAACCAGCCGAAGAATGGTTGATTTCTGCGGCTCATATCATTGAGCAGCTCACGCCGCCGAACCAGAGCCTCACGAGCATCGCCGAAAAATTCAGTCTCTCCTACGAGACTTTCCGTAAGAAGTTTACTCGCCGATTCGGGGTGTCCCCGCAACGCTACCGGATGCGACATCTGATGCAAAAAGCGATTATTCTTCTCAATGAAGAAAATCTCTCGGTGAAAGAAACGGCCTCCCGTCTCGGATTCTGTGATGAATTCTATTTCTCCCGAGCCTTCAGGAAACTAACCGGCCGTCCGCCAAGCTCCCTCCGCAAGAAGAGTGCTCAATACAAAAGCTAAGTGACAATCTCGTCCCGGAGGGACTACCGATTGTAGCCTGGCACGAAGTGCCCTGGAAATGCGTCTGTCAAAAAAACCGTTCCGCAGGGTACGGTATTATCTCCCTGCGCCGAGGAAACGAGCGTCTTTGTAGCCCGGCACGAAAAATCGCCCCGATATCTGAAATTTTAAAGAATTCGAAACTCCGTGCTCTCTGCGTCTCTGTGGTAAATAAATTCCCCTCCGCGCTCTCCCTCCCCCCTCTGTGCCTTGGAACTAACCACGATAGTGCACCCATCGTCTGGCCGACCGAAGAAGAATGGCGGTCACCGCCAGGATGAGCAGGAACAAGATCCAGCCCATCGCGGAGGCATAACCCATCCGGAAAAACTGGAAAGCATTTCGGTATAAATAGAGGGAATAAACCAGCGTGGCATCTGCTGGGCCGCCGTTGGTCATGACGTAGGGTTGGACAAAGTATTGAAAGCCATTGATCAGGCCGATGATAAGGTTAAAGAGGATGACGGGCGTCAGCATCGGGATCGTAATGCGAATCAAGCGCTGCCAGGCGGAGGCGCCATCGAGTTTCGCCGCTTCGTAAAGTTCTGCTGGGATCTCCATCATGGCGGCCAGATAAATCACCATCATGTTGCCGATGCTCCAGGCACTGACCAGAATTAATCCCGGCATCGCCCAAGTCGGGTCACTCAACCATCCCGGTCCCTCCATCCCGAGTCGTTCCAGCAGATGATTAAGCAGGCCGTATTGAGGGTGGAGTATCCAAATCCAGATCACGGAGATGGCGGTAAACGGGACCACCGTGGGAAGATAAAAGATGGTCCGATAGACCGTCGCTCCCCTGACATTTTTCGGCAGCAACAGAGCTAGCGAAAGAGCTAATAAAGTTCCCAGCCCAAGGGATCCGCTGGTAAAATAAATAGTGTTGGCGAGTGATTTCCAAAACAACGGATCCCGCACCATCACTTCGTAATTTCGAAACCCGATGAATGCGCCCGAACCGAAGGCGGTCGCGTTGTGAAAGCTGTAGTAGAGCGAAGCAATAAATGGATAGAGATAGAACCAGAGAAGGCCCACGATCCAGGGACTGATAAAAAGCAACCCTTTGAGCTCAGGGCCGAAAGATTGGACAACCTTGGATTTCATCTCGGACCGGATTCTGGTTCAGGTGGTACCCTTCGCGCGAACGATCCCCTCGATAAAATAGCGCTGGGCAAAGATGAACAAAAAGATCACCGGCGCGACCGTGACGACAGCCGCCGCCATGATCATCCCAAAATCGCTCAGACCGATCGCCGACTGCATGTTGGCCAGTCCGAGTGCCAAGGTGAACTTGGATTGGTCATTCAGGTAGATCAGCGGCCCTAGAAAATCATTCCAGGAAAACAGGAACTGGAAAAGCGCGACCGTAAATAAGGCCGGCTTGGCGAGTGGCAGGATGATGTGCCAGAGAATTTGCAACTCCGAGGCTCCTTCCATCCTGGCCGCTTCCGACAGTTCTCGGGGGATGCCCAGAAAAAATTGTCGCAACAGGAAAATGTAAAAAGCGTTGCCGAAAAAACAGGGAACGATGAGCGGCAAGTAAGTGTTGGTCCAATGTAACCTCGAGAACATGATGAACAAAGGCACCATGGTAACCTGGAAGGGGAGCATTAACGTCGCCAGGGTTAGTATGAAAAAGAATTCTCGGGAACGCCATTGGAGGCGAGAGAAACCATAAGCCACTAAGGTGTTTGAGCAGAGGGCCCCAAACACACTGAAAAGAGTCACGATCAGAGTATTTTTGCCGTATTCCAGCAGCGGTACGGTGTGAAAGGCGTTGAGATAGTTTTGTAGGGTCGCCGGCCGAGGGATCCAGGCCGGCTCAGCCTGGACAATTTGGTCGTTGGTCTTCAGCGAAGTGGAAATCAGCCATAAGAAGGGCGCCATGAAGGCCAGTCCTAATAGAAAGAGGACCACGTGACGCGCCCAGCCGCTCCATCGGCCAATGTTAAACGCCTCACTCACGAAAGATGCTCAGGAATTGAAGTCTAGTGCCAGGTCTCACCAGTAGCTAGCAGACGTCCACCTGTGAGACGACGAGTCTCGCTCGGCCAATAGTTTTTTTGGGCCGCCCTCAAGATTCACCCATCATTTGCATCTGCTGTTGGACTTGGTCTGTGAGTGATTGCAACGCCGCTTGCGGTTGGGATTGCATGAGCATCACCTGTTGGACCGTCGATTGTAACCGATCCGCGTAAAAAGCGGCCGCGGGCATCACCGGTGGTGAACCAACCTGGGACGAATTGAAAAGGGCGTCGATGTAAGTCTGAAAGCCAGGGTAGTCCTGCACTACTTTTTGAAAACCCGGTTCTTTGAGGACCGTCTTCGAGACGGGAATATTGATCGGCCGATTTCCCCAAGTCACCCGTTGGGCATACCCGTCTGGATCATTCACGCCCCCGGTGAAAAAAACGAAATCGGCGGCCGCTCCCGGGTCCTTACAGCCTTTTGGAATGATTTGAATATCCCCGTGAATCCAGTTCGCCGGTTTGCCGTTGGCATCGGCCAGCGGAGGCGCGATCACTCCATAATCCAACTTGCTGCCGAACAACTTCAAGTCGCCCAGTTTCCAAGGACCCTGGACCATCATGGAAAGCTTTCCTCCGATGAAGGGATCTAGATTTTGAGCTCGCTCCGAAGAAAGGCCGGACTGGAACGAGGCAATTTCTTTCGCCCCGAACTTTTTGGAGTAGGATTGAAACCATTCCAAGGCGCGCACCAGATTCGGATCAGCTGCCGTGACCTTTTGCGATTGGGCGTCGTAAAATTTGCCTCCAAAAACGGTGCCGAAAAGCCAGAACTGGTTCTCGTCGGTGTTCGGCAGAAAACCCATTCGATCAATTCCGCCGCCAGCCCGCTTTTGCGTTAGCTTCTCAGCGAAAGCATCCAAATCCGCGATCGTTTTGGGGCCGTTTTCCGGATCCAGACCCGCCGCCTTGAAGTGTTCCTTGTTGTAAAGGACGCAGTAATCGCCGGCCCAATAGGAGAGCCCGTAAGTCTTCTGTTTATATTGTCCGAGAGTGAAAATGCTGGGTTCGAACCATTCTTGAGCGGCCGCCAGGTTGACCCCTGAAATATCGTCTAGAGCAATGATCGCCTGTTGGGCCGCTAGGGTCGGAATAGGGGCCGTAGAAAACAGGGTGACCACGTCCGGGGGATTACCAGCCGCGATTGCCGCGGTCAGTTTGGGGATGAACTGGTCCCATGGAACGACCACCGGGTTGATCCGCACCTTGCTCTGTTTGGCGTGGTACATCTCGACCACGTACTGGACCATTTTTTCCCATTCGCCGGTCCAACCATGCCAATAGGTGAGAGTGACTGGTCCGGTGGCCGCATGGACCGTCTGTCCAAACGGCACTTGCGACAGCGCTAACGCTCCGGTTCCCAGCAGGGATTTCTTGAGAAATGATCGACGAGTGAATTTGGGGCTGTCTTCGCGCATGGTGTCCATGGATTGGCTCCTTCCAGCAGTAGTAAATATCACAAACACCGCGCCTCCCGGAGGGCCGTCAGGCTCAATTAAAAGTCCGGCGCGCCTACCACCTAGTGCGTGCTCTGGGGGTGATCGAGGTGCAATTTGCAAGCTATCAGGTGGCCCGGTTTAGGGAATGATCTGGTTGGTAAAAGGCATGTGTTTTTTGGTCAGCGCTGTATGTATGGACCGATGGCTTGCCCCGCAGGGGCTGTAGCCCTCAGCCCAGGGTTTTAACCCTGGGAAATCACCAAAGCAACGGCTCGCCCTGAAGGGGCGAGAGATGGGGGGTACCAGATGAAGCTCGCACCTCTGGTCGCGCAAAAGTCAAAGTGCGCAATTGGGACCTACCATCGGATCCGATTCCGCCTTGTTAGGACGTTCAATCTGGCGCCCCTTCAGGGGGGTCGCTCTTGATGGATGATTCCCAGGGTTGAAACCCTGGGCTGAGTTCTGTAGCCCCTGGGGGGCACAAAAACAAAGACCTCAACCCAAGGATTGTGGCCTCCAATCCCTTCACGGCCCAGATCAGCCTGATCGTACTACCCAAAACCACCCCTCTCCTAACTACTAGTCGCTTACCGCCTCCGAACCGAAAATCTCAGTGAGCTTCGCGGCCCGAAACTCGAAAATTTGCTTCACATCGCGTTCGACGAAGAATCGATTCACAATCCAACCACCCAGAATCGAATATCTGACTTGGTCGCTGCACAGGGTTCCTTCGCCGCTCTTCTCAAAACGGTGTTCGTGAATCCAGCGTTGATAGGGGCCTTTGATCTGTTCATCGACAAATCGAAAAGGAGGTTCCCAAACCGTGATCCTGGTTTTCCAGCGCACCGGGATCCCATGCAGCCTGATCCGGTAATCGATAAGTGTTCCAACACCCATTTCTATCCGACCCGGGGTTAAAATTTCAAAATGCAGCCAAGGCGGGGTCATATTTCCCAGATTTTTGGCATCGGCAAAATAAGGAAAGATTTCGGTCGGCGAACGTGCCAGCCAGAGTCGCGATTGATATAAAAACTCTTTCATCAGGCAATAAACTCAGTGGGCGAATGTTAATATTTTGCTCCGATCCCCTCAGTCATCTGTGTCATCGGTGAAATCTGTGGTTAATCTTTTCTTCGTTTTTCGCGTCAATGTTGGAATCAGGGGGCCGCCCGGGACTGCGCCCGCGCCGCTATTCCCAGTAGCCGCGATCTCCCGATCTCCTCCCGGCGGCATGGCCATGGATTGATCTTGGTTCGGCTTAGAAAATTACCGACCCGTAATGCTTTCCCAAACGCTTCGTCCGCGAAGCAGGCTTTATTCCACGAAATATAGACATCCACCAACGCCTAAGGACCGTAGACAATGATGAAGCAAAATAAATATGAATATCCTTCGTCCTTCCCAATTGTTAACTTCTACCTTAGCTCTCTTCGCCTTGGTGACCTTCGTCGGAGAAGCTCAAGCTAAACCAACCAAAGACATCGTTGCCGTGGCCGCTGGATCCGGCCAGTTCAAAACCCTGGTCGCCGCCATCAAAGCCGCGGGCTTGGTGGACACCCTCAAGGGACCAGGACCGTTCACTGTCTTTGCTCCCACCGACAGCGCTTTCGCCAAACTGCCAAAAGGAACCGTCGAAGAACTGCTAAAGCCGGAAAATAAGCAAAAATTGGCTTCCATCCTGACCTACCACGTCCTTTCTGGAAAAGTCCTCTCTTCACAGGTCAAGACCATGATGGCCCCGACTGTCAACGGGCAGCAACTTGATGTGAAAGTGGAAGACGGCAAAGTGATGGTTAATAATGCTACGGTAGTCAAAGCCGATATCCCGGCCAGCAATGGCGTGATCCATGCCATTGACACTGTTCTGATGCCTAAATAACGCGAGACTCCGCGGGGAGCGGTCAGTCAGAAATACGAATCTGGCCAGCCTCTCCCGCTTCCGAGATCTGCTGTTCGCTGCCTTCATCTGGATAGGTAATTCCGCTTCCTCATGAGAAAGAAAGTTCTAATTGTCGGAGCTGGGCCGGGAGGCTTATCCGCCGCCATTCTGTTAGCCGCGGCGGGCCTCGAGATAAAAATCATTGAGCGCCTCGAAACCGTCGGCGGACGAACTTCCACCATCAAATCAAACGGATTCAAATTCGACCTGGGTCCCACTTTTTTCCTTTACCCGAGCGCTCTCGAGGAGATCTTCCAAGCCGGGGATGCCGATCTTCGACAAGAGGTCGAATTGATTCGGCTCGACCCCCAATACCGGATCCTTTTCGGCGAAGGGGGGCAACTGGATTGCACCTCGGATATCGCCAGGATGGAGGAATCTATTGCCACCATCTCTCCCACCGACGCCCCCGCATTTCGGCGATTCATCGCCGAGAATCGGCTCAAGTTCAATCGGATGAAACCTTTTCTGGCCAGCCCGTTCCAAAGCTGGCGTGACATGGCTTCCCTGCAGCTCTTGAAAATGCTTCCGCTGCTTCGCCCGCACCAGTCGCTAAACACTTATCTTAAGCGGTTTTTTACCGACGAACGAGTGCGTCTCGCCTTTTGCTTTCAATCAAAATATTTGGGGATGTCTCCTTTTACTTGTCCTAGTCTGTTCAGCATTCTTTCCTTTCTGGAGTACGAAGAAGGCGTGTGGCATCCGGTGGGAGGCTGCGGAGCACTCACAGAAGCGATGGCTCGTTTGGCCAAGAGGCTTGGCGTCGAGATCCTAACCGGCAACCCCGTCGAGGAAGTGCTTTTTGATCACCACCGTGCGGTCGGGCTGCGGACTCGGTCCGGTTCTTATTTTGCCGATGCCATTGTTATCAATGCCGACTTTGCCCGCTTCATGCAGCGACTAGTGCCCAATGGGCGCCGGCGACAGTGGACGGACCGGAAGATCGCCAAAAAGAAATTCTCGTGTTCGACCTTCATGATTTATCTCGGACTTGAGGGCAAGTACGACCTGCCGCATCACACCATCTATATCTCCGAAGACTATGAGAAAAACATCGAAGAAGTCGAAGCTCGACATATCCTGAGTGACGATCCCTCCTTCTACGTTCAAAACGCCAGCGTCACCGATGCCACCCTGGCGCCGGCGGGCTGTAGCACCCTTTACATTCTAGTCCCGGTTCCGCATCAAAATCCCAATATAAACTGGAGCAAGGAACGAGGCGGGTTTCGCGATCGAATACTTCAACGAATCGCGAAAGCAGGTTTCGTCGATGTGGAACGACGGATCCGTTTCGAGCACGTGATCACCCCGGCGGATTGGGATCGCAAGTATGAGATCCACCAAGGCGCCACGTTCAATCTGGCGCACAGTCTCGACCAGATGTTGTATTTGCGGCCCCACAATCGCTTCGAAGATGTCGAGGGGGTTTACCTGGTCGGCGGTGGCACCCATCCCGGGAGTGGCCTGCCAGTTATTTTTGAAAGTGCCCGGATCACCAGCCGGCTTTTACTAAAGGACTTGGGTCACGGCGCGCGCGCTGACCAGCCTCAGAGTGTCTATTCCGGTACGAGGCGCCATTCGCCGGCCAGAGCGCATCCACGGCAACAGTTGCCGACGTAAATAGACCATACTGCCAATGATCTCATCCGCGATGCCAATTGGAACAGGGTACGATGCTCGATCAGACGACAGCCGAACCAACTGTTGAGCTGCCGGTCAACCAACTTCTCGTTCAAGCCCGTACCGCTCAAGCTAAGTGGGCGCTCGTCCCTACTGAAAAACGGATCAACTTGGTGCGAAGATTTCGCGAACTCCTCGCGGAGTGTGCGCCGGCCCTTTGCAAAATAACCTCCCGGATGCAGAACCGGCCGGAATGCGAAATTCTAACCTCTGAGATCTTTCCACTCATTGCTGCCTGCAAATTTCTGGAACGGGAAGCGGTCTCGATCCTCGCTCCCCGGCGGCTCGGCAAAAGCGGACTACCCCTCTGGCTGCACGGCTTGGCGTCTGAAATTCATCGTGATCCTTATGGGGTGGTCCTCATCATTGGACCCGCGAATTATTCACTCTCTTTGCCAGGGATTCAACTGTTGCAGGCCTTGGTCAGCGGAAACGCCGTCCTTCTGAAACCTGGTTTGGGCGGGACGTCTTCTGCTTGCTCTTTGCTAGGCCTTTTCGATGCTGCTGGGTTGTCCAGTGGGCTCGCGACCCTATTACCCGAATCCATCGAGGCTGCCCAGACTGCGGTAGGCGCCGGGGTCGATCGGGTCCTGTTCACCGGTTCTGCCAAAGTGGGAGCTAAGATTCTGGCTGAACTGGCCCCTCAACTTGTCCCGGCCACGATGGAATTGTCAGGCTGCGACGCTTTGCTGGTGCGCGCAGATGGGGATCTCGAGCTGGTCAAGAAATCGCTGCAATTCAGCTTGAATCTTAATTCCGGGGCGACCTGCATCGCTCCCCACCGGATCTTCGTAGTCGAGTCTAGAGCGGACGAATTAGAAAATCTACTGGCCGTCCATTTCCGAGGCCAATCGCGTTGGCGATTAACGGCGTCAGTCGCGAATCGTATCCGGCCGGTTTTGCAGGATGCTTTGGCGCGAGGCGCTCATCTTATCTGCGGGGCCATTGAGCAGGACGAAAGTATTGTTGCTCCTATCATTCTCGGCGACGTTTCGCCGGACTGCCGACTTTTCCGGACCGATATTTTCGCCCCTTTGATTGCCACCCTTCGAGTTAAAGACGATGAGGAAGCGGTCCGTCGGATCAACGATTGCCCTTACGCTCTTGGGGCTTCTATTTTCAGCGCCAATGAAGCCGCCGCCCGGGACATCTCGACTCGGCTGCGGGTCGGGCTCATTACAATCAACGATGTCATTGTCCCAGCCGCCGACCCCAGGGTTCCTATCGGTGGGAGAGGGCGGAGTGGGTTTGGCAGTACCAGGGGCCGCGAGGGCTTACTCGATTTGACCTTTCCTAAGGTGGTTACTGTTCGTCGCGGGCGTTTTCGGCCCCACCTTGACGGCAATGCCGAGAAAAATTCTGAGCTCCTATACGCTTACTTAAAACTCGCCTATGCGGGTAGGCTCCGCAGCCGTTGGAACGCCTTGTCCACTCTCGCGCAGCGGCTTTTCAAAGGGAATTCCTTCTTTCGTCGTCCATGAGCAAATCGTCGCCCCAAAAAATCGCAATCGTTGGCGCCGGACTCGGCGGCCTGGCCGCCGCCTGTACGCTGGCCGCTCGCGGTTATTCGGTCACCTTATTCGAGCGCAACAATTGGCTAGGTGGCAAAGCAGCCTGCTTGGAAGCCAATGGTTTCAGGTTCGATATGGGACCGACCATTCTAACCATGCCCTCCATCCTGCGACGTTTTTTTTCCGAGGCTGGCCGCCGCATGGAAGACTATCTTCAACTAACTCGCCTGGATCCCCAATGGCGTTGTTTCTTTGCCGATGGATCTACCTTGGATCTGCTGCAGAATCCGCAACAAATGGCGTCGGCGCTGGATCGCTTTTCTCCTGGCGAGAATCTGGGTGAGCGCTACACCGATTTCCTTAAATTTTCGGAGCGCCTGCACCGGATCTCCAAGGATTTCTTTTTTGACCGACCCATTGGCGGCCTTCTCGATATGGTCGATTGGCGTAATATGCTCCGGCCGGCGCTGCTTCGCGATGTCCTGGGCATGAAAATGGGAAGCAGTGCCGGGGCGGTCGTTCGATCTTATATTCCGGAACCGCGGGTGGCCCAAATGATCGATCATTTTGCCCAGTACGTTGGCTCATCGCCTGACAACTCTCCGGCCGTTCTTTGCGGCATTGCGCATATGCAGACCAGTGAAGGCATCTGGTACCCGAAAGGCGGTACCTTTGCCGTGCCTTCCGCTCTCGGTCGGCTCGCCGCCGAACTCGGTGTCGAGATCCGCTCGGAGACTTCCGTCGAACGGATCCTGCAGGCGAATGGTCAGGTGGCGGGACTCCGGACCACGAAGGGGGAGGAGATCCCGTTCGCGGCCGTGGTTTCCAATGGCGATGCGGTCCGCACGCATCGCGAACTGATCGGGAGCGATGTCGCAACAGCCTTCGACAAGCGGCGCAAGTATGAACCGGCCTGTTCGGGAGTGGTTTTATATCTCGGCTTAAAAAAACGTTACGAACATCTGGTCCATCATAACTTTGCTTTCAGCCAGGATCCTCACCAGGAGTTTGATTCGATCTATCGAAGAGGCGAGCCCTCCCTGGATCCGACTTGCTATTTTGCCGCTACCGCGGCCACCAATTCCTCGACGGCTCCGCCAGGTAGCGAGGCACTCTACGTGCTAACTCATACCCCTTATCTGCGCCCGCATCACCACTGGGAGAAAATGTGGCCGGATTACCGAAAGATCATTCTGGCCAAACTCCAGCAAAGCGCCGGGATGGAAGACCTCGAAAATCGGATCGTCTTTGAACGCGTCTTGACCCCTTTTGATATTCATCAACGCTATCGGGTTCTCAACGGAGCGATTTACGGGTTAGCCAGCCACGGGCGATGGTTAGGCGCCTTTAAACCAAACAACCGGAGCCCGGATTTGCGTGGTCTTTATCTGGCCGGCGGATCAGCGCACCCGGGCCCGGGTATGCCGATGGCTTTGATGAGCGGTTGGATCGCCGCGGATGCCTTGGACCGCGACGGTATAGTGCCCAAGGAAGGTGCCCACCCTTCGGCGTCGGAGACCAGGAATTTCGCCGAGCAAACGAGATGAGCGTAGCTTGTCCGATCGGACGCCGTTGGCCAACAGGTGGGCTGCTAGTCACCCGCCGTCGGAATCGATGCCCCAGCGACTGCCTCGCGTGTGGCCTCCGCTGGTCATCTGGTTCACTTCTTACTGCCGGTGGTATATCAGACAGCACTTTAATTCTCTTCGCCTTTCTCGCTCCTCGCTGATGCCCATCGCTACTTGGATGCCTACTGTTTTGTACGCCAATCATGCCGGCTGGTGGGATCCTCTCGTCGGTCTAATTCTGAAAGCGGAGTTTCTCTCCAATTATACCTTGTTTGCTCCTATCGAGGCCGCGGAGCTGCGGCGTTACAAGATTCTGAGCAAAATGGGATTCTTCGGGGTAGAAAGGAAAAATCGCCGTGGAGTGATGGATTACTTTAAAACTGCGGAAACCATCCTTCAGCAGACCGGACATTTGTTAGCCGTGACCCCACAAGGACGTTTCGCGGACGCCCGCGAACGCCCGGTTCAATTTCAAAGGGGTCTGGGAGTTCTCGCCACTCGGGTTCAGGGGGCGCGGTTCTTGCCGGTCGCGATTGAATACTCTTTCTGGAACCAGCGCCAACCAGAAATTTTCTGCCGTTTTGGCGAGCCCATCGAAATCCTCGCCGAGGATTCGGCCGGCTTGACCGCCTGGCATTGGACCACCGTCCTGGAACGGCGTCTGGAAGTTACTCAGGATCGGCTAGCGAAGGAAGTTGCCCGGCGTGATCCGACCGCATTTGAGGAAATTCTCGCTCGCACTCCTCGAAAAAAGATTCATCAATCGAAAAGCGCAGTTGGTTAACGGTTGTCAAAGGTCGCCGGACATTCAAGAAAAGTGAATTTAGACGCGATTTCATATGTGGCTTGTCTGTTGGGCGCTGGGCCATGCGCATTCTTTTTCGTTAATCTCAGGCTCTATCGGCCGACTAACAAAACTAAGTTAGGAGATAATCGTAGCTCCCCCTTTATTAGGCATGCCGTCTCTGTTCTTATCCCGGCCCGAAACGAAGAGCGCAACATCGGTGACGCAGTGGCCGCTGTCTTAGCGAATCGGGATGTCGACCTGGAAGTCATCGTGATGGACGATCACTCCAACGATCGGACTGCGAAGATCGTGTCGGAAATGTCTAGTCGGGACTCGCGGCTGCGCTTGGAATCGGCTCCGATTCTTCCGGAAGGCTGGTGCGGTAAGCAGCATGCCTGCAACTCGCTGGCCAGACTGGCCACGTCATCCTTTTCTAGTCTTCATCGATGCTGACGTGCGGTTGGCCCCCGATGCGCTCAATCGAATGTTGGCTTTTGTCAGGGAAAGGAAGGTTGCGCTAGCAAGCGGCGTGCCTCATCAACAGCTGGGCACCTTTTCGGAGTGTCTGTTGATCCCGCTCATCCACTTCATTCTTCTGGCTTTTCTTCCGATTCAGCGAATGAGACGAACCACCTCTCCGGCTTGCTCCGCCGGTTGTGGTCAGCTTTTTGTCGTTCGCCGCGAAGCCTATCAAGCCTGCGGTGGCCATGCCGCCATCAGGAATTCGCTCCATGACGGCTTGCAACTTCCTCGCGTCTTCCGCAAAGCCGGTTTCTCTACCGATCTCTTTGATGCGACAGATCTCGCGACCTGCCGGATGTTTCAAACCGACAAGGAAGTCTGGCGTGGCCTGGCTAGAAACGCGACGGAAGGTTTGGCGGCTCCCCGGACTATCCTGCCAATGACCATTTTTCTGTTCGGCGGGCAAGTCCTGCCTTTCGGGTTGCTAGCATTTCATTCTGGTCTTACCGGCCAAGGGCTAATCTTAGCTCTCCTGGCGGCCATGTTTGCCCTCTTGCCGCGTGTGATTGCCAGCGGGCGATTCCGTCAGCCGTTGATTGGAGTCTTGCTTCATCCTTTTGGGATCATCAGCCTGCTATTCATTCAATGGTCCGCCTTGCTGGCTTCCTTCGCGGGTCGTCCGCGCAAATGGCGAGGACGAGTCTATCGCGCCGGTTCCGCTCCCATCAATTGTCCGAGGCCGGTAAACGACCAACCGGCTTAACCTTGGCTCTTGAGCAAAGCGGGCCCTGCTAACAAACGAATAAAAATGAAGAAATACTTTCTGTGGTTATTTTTGAGCCGTTTAATGATTGCGCGCGTGGCCGGAGGAAAGGCCGCTTTTTTCCGGGAGCATTGGTATCGGCAAGCGCAAGTTTCGCCGCTCACCCCGCCGAATTGGGTGTTTGGAGTTGCTTGGCCCTTGAACTACGCAACGTCGGCTTGGGCCGCAGCAATTTTCGCCTCCAGAACCGTAGGAGTGGAAAGGAATCGAGGGATCTCCCTCTGGTTCCTGCAGGCGGTTTCTACTTCGATTTGGACCAGAATTTTCGGTGATCTCAAGCGGCCTGATTGGGCGCTCAAGTCGCTCATCCTTGCATGGCTCCTCGCGATTGTGACCTCGAAAAAATTCGGAGCGGCCGGCCTTTGGATGATCCCTCTCTGCCTATGGCTAACCCTGGCCATCGAACTAAACGCCGAATTCGTGGCTCGAAACCCACCCCGCCTCAAACTCGCTAACGCCAAGCGCACCCTGCGAACGGTGAACGCTGAACGCTGAACGTTATGAAACGAGTCATCCATTGGTTTCGACGCGATCTCCGGATCACCGACAACACGGCGCTTTTCCATGCTGGTAACCAATCAGAGGAAGTCATTCCGGTCTACATTCTCTCCGACTGGAAAAATAAGCACCGCTGGACCGGTCCGAACCGGCAGGAATTCCTTTGCGGCTGTCTGCAGTCTTTGGCCAACAACTTGGAAACCATCGGCGGTCGACTCATCTTGCGCGCCGGTGACCCTGTCCGGGAATTGGTAAAGCTCGTCCAAGAGACGCACGCTGAAGCTATTTTTTTCAATCGCGGAACGGATGCCTACAGTATCGGAGTCCAACAGCGGCTCGAGGAAGTTTTCAGAAAACTGCAAATTCAGCTTTTTAGTTTTAAAGACATCACCATTTTCGAACCGGACGAAGTTCTGAACCATGAGGGTCGCCCTTTTCGCGTCTTTAGTCCTTATGCAAAAGCCTGGCATCAACGCGAAAAGCCCTCGCTGTCGCCGAAGATTCGCAAATTGAGGACGCCCACCACAGTCTCCAGCTTGCCTCTGCCGACGCTGGAGACTTGGGGCTTGCACGCCGAAGCCGAGATCGTGCCCTCCGGCGAAAAATCGGCTCGCCTGCGCTTAACCAATTTTTTGCATGGTGCGTTATCATCTTACCGCCAAAAGCGGAATCTTCCCGGCGAACAGATGACCTCACGTCTCTCGCAGGATCTGCGGTTCGGCACGCTTTCGCCGCGGGAAGTCTATTTCAAGTGTTTGGAGGCTAGTCGATCGGTGCCCGCCGGGATTCGCCAGAGCATCAATTCTTACGTAAATGAATTGGTTTGGCGCGAGTTTTACATGCAGATCCTGGCCCATTTTCCACGTGTGTTAGAGCAAGACTTTAACGATCAGTTCGCTACCTTGGAATGGGACGAAAACGAGGCGGTTTTCCAGCGTTGGCGCGAAGGTTGCACTGGTTTCCCGATCGTCGATGCCGGAATGCGCGAGTTGCAGGCCACCGGCTTCATGCACAATCGGGTCAGGATGATCGTGGCCATGTTCCTGACCAAAGATTTGCACCTCCACTGGAAGAAAGGGGAACAATATTTTATGCAGAAATTGGTGGACGGGGATATCGCCTCCAACAACGGGGGCTGGCAATGGTCCGCCGGAACCGGAGCCGATGCCGCCCCGTATTTCCGGATTCAAAATCCTTGGAGCCAAACCAAAAACTACGATCCCGCCGGCAAGTATATCAAGAACTGGGTTCCGGAATTGAGAGAGGTGGACCCAGCCCTATTCATGCAACCGCCCAGCGACCGTCTCGCCACAAATTACCCTCTCCCGATCGTCGATCACGCCAAGGAACGCCTGGTTGCCCTCGAACGTTTCAACCGGGTACGACGGGGGAAATAGTTACCAGTGTCGGGTAGTTGCCAGTGTCAGTTGTCGGTTGTCAGTGGGATCAGTCTGTCATTCTGCGCGCCCCTAAGTAGGTTCTGAGCGCGGATATTTTAACTCTGTTCTCAGCTCGTCCAGAGACGGTCAGCGCCTTGAGGCCCGCCCGGCTATTCGCATCTCTTAACGGATACCTTACAACTGACACTGGCAACTCCCCGACCGCCTGAAAAGCATCATATCTTTACTGACAACCGACAACTGACACTGGCAACTCCCCATCCGCGTGAAAAGCCTCGTTTCTTTACTGACAACTGACAACTCCCCGACCGCCTGAAAAAGCATCATTTCTTTACTGACAACTGACAACTGACACTGACAACTAAATGCATGCCGCGAAACGACGTCTTAATTGTGGGTGCCGGCCCTTCCGGACTGTTCGCCGCCTGCGAACTCGCTCGCCACGGAGTGGCCGTGCGGCTCGTCGAGCGGGATCTAAAGCCGCATCGCGAGGCTCGCGCCACGGCGATTCAGCCGGGTACCCTTGAAATCCTGGATTCTGTCGGTCTGTTTCCGCCGTTTCTGGAGGCCGCCGAGTACATCCGGGGGGCCCGCGTCTACGGCGCAGACCTGTCCGAGCTTCGTGCCATGACCTTAAAGGGTCTCGGCTGCCGATATGAGTTTCAGTGCAGTCTGCCCCAGTACGAGACCCAACGGATTCTCGAAGCCCACCTTGTCTCGCTCGGCGGCGCCGTCGAGCGGGGGATCACGGCGACGAAGATGACACCGGACGCCGACGGCTTCCTTGTCGAGCTGGTCCACAGAGGCGGGGAGGTTGAGACCATGCACCCAGGCGTCGTCATCGGCGCGGGTGGGGCGCATAGCATCACGCGCAACTCGATGAGCCAGCTGCTCGAGGGTGCCACTTACCAAGGCCATTTCCTCGGCGCCGACATCGCGATGCAGGCGCCGTTCCCGCGAGATCAGACCAGCGTCATCTGCAGCCAAAAGGGTTTGCTGCTAGTATCACCTCTCCCGGGCGGACGATGGATCAGTTTTCAGGACTTGGAGGAAGAGGTACAGTCGGTAACTGCCGAGGATGTGACCGCCCGGACTGAAGTCCGACTTGGCGGGCGCTGTCGGCCCACCGACGTCGGTTGGTTCGCGCCGTTTCGGATGCATCGGCGGATCGTCTCGCGCTTGGCGGAGGGCCGGCGATTCCTGATTGGCGACGCCGCTCATCTCTCGAGTCCGTTCGGTGGCGAGGGACTCAATACCGGGCTCCATGACGGCTACGATCTCGCCTGGAAACTTGCGCTCGTCTTACGCGGCCATGCGACTCAGTCACTGCTCGATGCCTACGCAGTGGAGCGTGCCATGGCGGACCGCCACAGCTTAGACGTTTCGGACCAGGTACATCAGGGACTCATCGATATCGCCGACATCGTCCGGCAGGGACGCGAGGTGCCCGCCGAGGTCGTGGACCCGATAGCGATGGCACTGGCACGCAACGCGCGTTCCATGCTCGACATTGACTACGCAGGGAGCCCGCTCGTAGCAGACTACGTGACGACTAACGGATCCGACACCCCGGAGCCGCATCCCGGCCAGCGCTACCCGGATTGGATCCGGTTTGGGGGGACTTCCCACCATATGCTTGTTTTTGGACCCGTAAAAGACAGCGAAGCCCTTGCGCGGCTGGAGCAACGCTGGTCCAAGCGCGTGGAGATTTCTCACGACCCCGATGTCGATCCCGTCCGCGCCGGCCTCCCGATGGGCGGCGTGGTTCTTATCCGGCCCGATGGCCATATCGGGTTCCGGTACCCGTCCGCCGAGGCGAGCACTTTCGCCGCCCTCGACCGCCATCTTTCTTTATATCTGATTCCGGCCTGACCCTTGGTCCGCTCAACTCTGGCCAGCCATACCCGAATACGACCGCAACTCGATCTTATGAGTCTAGGGTACTCGCCCAGAAGTCGGCGAGCTTCCGTTCAGGCTTACACGATTTGAGGTTTGTGGTTGGCTTTAGCTAGAAACCACAGGGTAAGCCACTTGAAATATGGGCTTCCGCTTTCGAAAACGCATTCGCCTGGCCAAAGGCATTTATATCAATCTTTCGAAAAAGGGTGGCTCACTCTCGGTTGGCGGCCGAGGCGCCAGCATGAACGTCTCGAAGAGAGGCGTTCGGGACACCTTCAGTGTACCAGGGACAGGCCTCAGCTATCAGACGAAGCGAGTCGGGGGAAGTGGCTGTCTACTGTTATTGGTAGCCATCCCCGCAGCTATCGCAGGTTCTTTGATTCTCTTGAGTCAAATGTGAGCTTGGGAATCACTTTTGCTTTGGTTGGCCCGAAGGGGCTAGAGAACATAGTCGGGAGTTACCTTAAGGTACCCCAATTAAAGCGCGCCAGGAAAGTGGAGCCAGAATGCTAGAATGCCGCAACGCCTCATAGTGGTTTTTTGCCGCAGCGCGCCGATTCTGGCGCCCCTTCAGGGCGCGCGTCAATAAAAACGAAAACCCAGGGTAAACCCTGGGCTATGCTTTCATGCCCCTTCGGGGCGCGGATCGCCGTTTAACTTGAATTAGGCTGGCGTTTCATGGTTTATTAAGTTAGGTCACTTTGCGGCGGCCATCGGTTGCGGCCGATCCGGGGAAGGACTCTTTTTGCTTCGCCTCTTCGAAGTAACTAATTAGCTACCTTTGGCTAATTTGAATAGTGCATCCCCGGCCTGAAGGGCCATGAGAGCATAGCCCAGGCTTTAACCGGGCTTTAGCCTGGGTTTTCGTTTTTATTTTGGATCCACCCGGAAGGGGCGGCAGAAAGCCGTGTCACACCACGCTACGTGATTCCGATCCCCTTCAGCCCCTTCAACCCGGCGGCTGGGCGTTTCTCCACCAAGACGCTAATAGGTAACGCCTTGTGAGGGTAGGAGGCGCGAGTCATATGTAGCAGGTTACCCTGGCTATTGTTTCAGTGCGGATGCAATGATAAACGATGGACGGTTACAGGGCTAGCAGGCAATCTGTAATCCAGCGAGGCTTCTAGGATGGAAATAGGCTAGCGCGACGACGATGAGCACATCCGCGGCCTGAAGGGCCACGAGAGCATAGCCCAAGCTTTATCTTGGGCAATATTCCCATTACATCCGCCCTGAAGGGGCGGCAGAGAGCGGTCCGGTTTCTCCCGACGCCGCAGGATCTACGCTCCCAGGTAACAACCCGAGCTCTCTTACTGTCCCGAACGTCCACTTTCAACCAAACGGCACCCAGAACCCTCCCCGTTTAAACCCCAATGCAAGTCCTCGATAACTCGTCGAGCAAAAAATCCATCAAGCTCATCGAAACGTTGTCGATATATACCTTGATACCAATTCACTCGCCTTGCCAGGTGCACAGAGCCTTTTGATCGCGACTATTAAAGGAGATCAGAGGATCCGCTAACCCGATCATGGGCTGCCCAGTATTCAAAATCGAAGACGAGAACGACGAGAACGAGAACGATTTAAAGAGAGCTAGCAAGCCCACCTGCCACTACCACTCGATCCATCGCCTCGATCTACTCCTTTTGTACCATTTTCAGAGAACCAGACTCGAATATCTTCCTTTCACAGACATCACGATTTGGTGGAACGAAACGAGAAAAAGTACGTATGAAAGTCGCGATTAAGTTAGTGATCACACTGTTGACAATTGGTTTGGTTTCGAGAGCGAGCGCTCGCCACGCCGCGGTGGTTATTAATCTCGCGGAGCAGGCGGCCTATTTGATCGAGGATGGTCGGGTGAGCTTTATTTCGCCAATTGCTTCAGGAAAACTGGGATGGGGAACCCCGACGGGGAATTTTAGAGTAATCAAGAAAGACGCAAACCATCAGTCCGGAAGTTTTGGTCTGATCAACGACTCATCCGGCCGGACCGTCAATACCAACGCGACTCCAGGTTCACATGTCCCTGCAGGTTGCCACTACCAGCCTGCTCCGATGCCCTACTTTATGGAGTTCGCCAAGAATTTCGGAATGCATGCTGGCTATCTGCCAGGCTTCCCGGCTTCCCACGGTTGTGTGCGAATGCCCAAAGACCTTGCGGCAGATTTTTTTGCCCGAGTGCAGGTTGGCACCCCGGTGAAAATCACCGGCAGCACCAGAAATGTCACCCGGGTCAGGAAAGCGATACCCCTTGTGCAGCCTGGGGATTCCGCCTATGCGGCAGCCACTCCCAAACGGGACCGGCACCCGGTAGCGCCAAGAATCTGAGGCCTCCCAATCGTCCTCGTGGTCGTGGCCCTTCGTTCTCGATTTCCCGGGCCACCGTCACTCGATTTGGACTAGCTAACGTTCAAAACTCGAGAACGAGAACGAGAACGATAACGAGCACGATTGACCGGAAGGCGCGCCGCCCCATTCTGCAACTCCTGACTCCTGCAACTCCTGAACTCCTTCTTCCATCACTGATTCACCGCCCCAAAAGTCAGGCCTTTGACCAGATAATTGCGAACCAGCAACGCGAAGACCATGACCGGAAGGTAAATGATGATCGACGTCGCGCAGAGTTCACCCCACAAAACCATCCGATCCGTCATCAGAGCGGAAGCGGCCACCGGTAATGTTCGAGCGTGAAAATTCGTCAGCAGTAGGGCGAACAAAAACTCGTTCCAGGAGAAAATGAAAGAGATGATCGCCGTCGCGGCCAGGCCAGGTCCGGCCAGGGGGAGAATGATACGCAGGAAAGCATGAAATCGCGAACAGCCGTCTAACAAGGCAGCCTCGTCGAGTTCGGCGGGAATTTCATCGAAAAATCCTTTTATCATCCAGATGGCAAAAGGCATGTTGACGGTCACATAAGCGGCCACCAGGCCCAAGTGAGTGTCGATCAGGCCTAAATTTCGAAAGATCAGGAATAATGGCAGGATCACCGTGACCGGTGGAGCCATTCTCGCGGAAAGAAAATACGAGGCTAGTTGCGACCCAAACGGTACCCGAAAGCGGGACAAGGCGTAAGCAGCCGGCGCGGCAATCGCCAGAACCGCCAAGGTGCTAAAGCTGGCGATGATGGTGCTATTGAGGAGCGGTGTCGCGATGTTATCCTCGGCAAAAATCAGCCGGAAATGTTCCCAGGTCGGCCGAAAAGACCAAACGATCGGGTTTGCCGAAATCAGTTCGGTGGGCTTAATCGCGGTGATCGCGGTCCACAGGATCGGAGTCATGAAGAACGACATCACCAGAAACAAGGCTAAATATTTCGCGAAAATCTTCATGGCTTCTTCTTTTCGGTTCGCCCGAGCAGGCGCATGACGATCTGGGCCAGGACCGAAATAATGAAGAGCATGATGATCCCCAGGGCCGATGCGTAACCCATGTCGAAAAACTTGAAGGCTTTCAAATAGGTATAAAACCCAAGGACCGACGTGGCGACGCCGGGTCCGCCGTAGGTCATGACAAAGATCTGGTCGACATTTCGAAAAGCATCGATGAGTCGAATCAATAATCCAATGGCTAGCATGGCCCGGATGGTGGGGAGTGTAATGTACCGTTGTATTTGCCACCAATTGGCACCGTCGACCCGTCCGGCGTCGATCAGTTCCCGGGGAACGGCTTGCAATCCGGCGAGGGTTATCAAGACGATAAATGGCGTCCATTGCCAAACGTCAGCAACAATCACCGCAAAGAAGGCCAGGTGCGGGTCGACCAGCCATGCCTTGCTGCTGAGTCCGAAGAGGCTGCCGATGTTATTGGCCAGACCCCACTCGTCATTAAAAATGAATCGCCAGATCAGCCCGGCGACTACCGGGGCCATGACCATCGGTAAAAGAATCAAGGCACGGACCAGACTTCGAAGAATGAATTGCGTATCGAGCAAGAACGCGATCGAAACTCCCAGCACAAATTCTGTCGTCACGCATCCTCCGACGTACCAAAAGGTTCTCCCGGCACTATTCCAGAAATCCAACGACCCAAGGATCGCTTGGTAGTTGGCGAGACCAATAAAGGTTCGTGGTCGGGCAAAGGTCAGGTTCCACCGGCTGAGACTCAAAACGACCGTGTAAACAAAGGGATAAACGGTCATCGTCAACATCACCAGCAGCGCGGGGCCAAGATAGAGCCATGGTTGCAACCACGCCGCGCGTTTTCTGACCACCAGACGGACCTGGGCACCGATCGAAGGAGGATCCTCGGCTTTGCCAACTGCCGCAGGTGAATGCCGAAAGACTTTCACGATAACCCGTCAATGAACTACCAGCGGGATCTCGTGGACTGCCCGAATAGCTTCTCCCAGCACTTGCACTCCTTCATTCACCGCTTCTTCGGTAATTGTCAGGGGCGGGCAAATTTTGATGGTTGCCCCGCCAAAACCAAGAGGAGCAAAGAGAAGAAGACCCCGGATAAAGCATTGATAGGTGATTTCGGCCGCCATTTCCGCGTCAGGTTCGGTAGTCCCTGGCTTTACAATATGAAGTCCGGCTACCAGACCTTTCCCGTGCACCGCGCCCACTATCTCATGATCCAGTTTCAGTTTTGCCAATCCAGCGTGCAAAGTATTGCCAACGGAGTTCGCCTTTTGCACCAAGTCTTCGTCATCAATCACCTCTAGACAAGCCAATGCTGCGGCGCAACAAACCGGGTTTCCCGCATGCGTGCTGGTCATCTCGCCAGGTGCTTGCAAATCCAAAACCGCTGACTTGCCAATGACTGCTGAGATCGGTAACGAACCCGACATCCCTTTCCCACAGCAGAGGATGTCTGGCACCACCTTGTAGTGCTCGAAGGCGAAATATCGTCCGGTGCGCCCAAATCCCGCTTGGACTTCGTCGAAAATCAATTGAATTTGGTGGGCGGCAGACCATTCTCGAAGGCTCTGAATAAACTCGACTGGTGCAAAACTGGCGCTCCCGCCTTGATAACTTTCCAGCATGATCCCGGCAATCTGGTCGGGTTGAAGTTCGAGGACCCCCAGGGAATATAAAAAGTCAGAGAAACTGTACCCAGGAGCCCTGAAGCCGTCCGGAAAAGGCACCTGATAAAATCCGGGGGCCGGCTCTTTGATCCATTGTTTGAGGCTCGCGATGCCGCCCGCCATTTGAGCCCCCAAAGTTCTGCCATGAAACGCGTTATCAAACGAGACGATGGCAAACTTTTCGGGGTTGAGAGTCTGTCCATAGATCCGTGCCAATTTAATCGCACATTCCGTGGTTTCCGATCCCGTGGTGAACAGATAGACTTTGTCCAGCGGCGAAGGCGCTTTCTCGATCAACTTTTGCGTCAAAGCCTCACGAGCGGCATTGGCAAAGGCAAAAGTATGCAGCAAATCTTTTTCGACCGCTTCAATAATGGCGATCTTCACCTTCGGATTTGCATGCCCGACGTTGGCGACCAGGACCCCGGAAGTCCAATCCAACCAGATATTTCCAAACGCGTCGAAAACCTGAAAATTTTTTGCCTGATCCCAAAGTACCGGCGGCTGACAGAACATCGAGCGCGGCTCGTTCTCGCGGAGCCGGTTTAGAATCGGCAATGAACCAGGGGCCGGCAGATCAGTTATGATCCGCCGGAATTTGCTCTTAACCTTCGGGACACTCCTCGGTTCGAGCGAAAAAAGGCTCGATTTCATAAGTATTTACTACTGAATAACCCGCCGCCGAGGTCCCTAGGAAATTAGCTAATTGTCGTAGTACCCGGCGCTCTTCATGAACTCCTCAACTTTGGTCGCCGCTTCGTTCAGAGCCTCTCGCGCGCTCTTTTGCCCGATGAAGGCAATCGAGAGTTGCTCCGCAATGATCTGATCAATGCTCGCCCACTCAGGCAGGAGCGGGACCGTTTCTCCGCCCTTATTCGCCGTCCTGACCAGATCGCCTTCCGCGGAGGGGTACATCTTTATGACCTCGGGATCATCCCACGTACTCGCCCGTTGAGTCGTCGCCCCCAGCAGAGTGGCCCGCTTGGCGTTGGCCGGACTCTGACACCAAGTCACAAATTTAAATGCCGCTTTCGGATTGGCCGCTTTCGCCGGGACCGACGCCACGATGCCGCCGACTAACGGATGAGAGACCCCGTTATGAGTGGGAGGAGACGCGCACTTGAACTTTCCAATAATCTGCGATTTTTCTCGGGCCACAGAGGCCAGATCTTGCCAGGTCCAAGCGAACGCTGCATGACCTTCCATGTAAGAGGTCCAAGCCTCGGTAATATGATATCCGCCGGTCCCGGGCGGGGCGACCTTCCCTAGCTGCAAGTAATACTCCAGCGCTTGGACGCCGGCATCACTGTTGAAAACCGGTTTGAATTTGGCATCGAAAAAATCACCGCCAAAAGTCCAGAGGTACTGGGAAAAATCATAGCAAATGCGATCTCGTTTTGCCGACATGACAAAACCGTAGACTCCCTTTTCCGGATTGTTGAGCGTGGTGGCATCTTTTAAGAGGTCTTCCGTCGTGACGGGCGGGCCTTTCAAACCAGCCGCTTCCAGAAGATCGGTGCGATAGTACAGAACATTGAAACCGGCAATCCAGGGGATCCCGAAAGTGCCTTTAGCTGGAACGCCGTATTGGGCCGCCAACTCCTTGGTGTATCTCCCGGAATAAGAGACCCCGTAAAAATCGGCGGGGTAATTGAAGTCGCTGGGGGTTAGATAGGGATCTGTCAGGTATGGATCGACATCTTGGAGCCAGCCTCTTTTTGAGAACTCCGGAGTAAACATCGAATCATACCAAATGAGGTCGTAGGGCACCGAACCGGCCACGAAAGCGGTTTTGAGTTTTTCATACTCCACCCCGAACGGAATGTCCTCAAACTCCACTTTAATTCCGGTTTGCGCCGTGAATTCGGCCGCCATCTGCTTGGAGACATTGGCCCATTGGCTTGATTGACAACCCACTCTAATCGTGGTGCCCTGATAAGGTTTTTCCTGGGCCCGCGAAGTCGGGGTCCAACCAACTAAGGAGAAGAATACCGCGAGATAGATCGAAATGACGATGCTGTGCTTACGCATGAGGGGAACCTCTCTTTGAAATTGACTTGTCAGACGTCTGATGTGAAGACTGAGCTAGCATTCCGCAGAATCTTGCGCAAGGCTTTATTTATGGCGTTTGGAAGGGCCGGTCTCCTGGCAAAATAAATTCCGCCCTAGCGTGATGATATATGAGTAGAGCAATCGCAAAACAGGACCAGGCTTTTAACGTCATCGAGACCACCAGCCGTTCTGGCCTGGTTGAACAACAAATCCGGGAGTACATCATGGGCAGTAAACTAATGCCCGGGCATCGGCTCCCATCCGAAAATGAGCTCTCGGGCAAACTCGGCGTCAGCCGGAGTGCCATCCGGGAAGGATTGAAAGCGCTGGAGGCGGTGGGCGTCATTACAACCCACCAAGGAAAAGGAAGTTTCGTGAGCGAATTCGATTCCACGGCCATCGCCGACAACCTGGCGATCTCTCTTCGTTTTGATCGGCCGAGCGTGCGCGATATCCTGGAAGTTCGCAAAGCCCTGGAATTGGGGTTTCTTTCGCAAGTGGCGCCCCGTTTGACTACTGATGACTTCCAGGCTCTCGAGATTGTCGTTGGCCGCATGCGGCAGAAACTGAAAAAGTCCAAAACTTTTCTCTTGGAAGACATGGAGTTTCACCGGCTTTTGTACCGGAAATTGAACAATCGAGTGCTTTTGAATATTCTCGAAATGTTCTGGAAATTGTTTGGGCAAATCGAAGAAGGAAGCCGTCACAGCCTTCGTCAACTGTCGGAATCAGTCAATCAGCACCAAGCCATCCTTGTTGCTTTGAAGAGAGGAGATGTTACGCAGGCCGAGCATCTCTTAAAGCTGCATTTTCGGGATGCGGAACGACGCATCAGTGAGGCTAGCACCAAGGTCATGTCCTCCACTTAACCGGAAAGAATACGGAGATGTCTTATATCGTTGGTACGGACATCGGCGGAACCTTTACAGATTTTGTTCTTTATTGCCGCGAGACGGAAGAGGTCCGGTTTTGGAAAGAGCTCACCACCCCCCTGGATCCGATCGAGGCAGTCATGACGGGGCTCAAACAGGTCCACTATTTGGACCAGGTCGAAAAAATTCGACTCGGAACCACCATTGCCACAAATGCTTTACTGACCCGGCGAGGGGCCGCCGTGGCTTACGTGACCACCCGAGGCTTCCGGGATATCCCCTTTATCCAGCGGGGTGACCGGCGCAGTCATTACGATATCAGTTGGATCAAGGCGAAGCCCTTTGTCGAAAGGCGGCATTGTTATGAGATCAATGAGCGGCTTTCCGCGCGTGGAGAAGTGATCGTGCCCCTGGATGAGGCGGAGGTGCGCGAGTTAGCGCGCACTATTAAGCAGGAATCGATCGAGGCGGTCGCCGTGTGCCTGTTGTTTTCCTACCTTAATCCTGAGAATGAACGCCGGGTGCGCGACCTGATTTCCGAAGAAATTCCCGGCGTCCCGATCTCTATTTCCTATGACGTTCTTCCAAAATGGAAAGAATACGAGCGCGCCTCCACCACCATTGCCGACGCCTTCCTGAAACCGGTGATTGCCCATCACTTCGACCGCATGCGAGAGCGTTTTAAAGCCGCCGACCTCGGAAACCGCATCGGGATCATTAAGTCCAACGGAGGAGAGGCGACCCTCGCCAACGCCGCGACCACCCCCGTCCAACTGGCTCTCTCCGGGCCAACGGGGGCGGTGGTAGCTACCCGCGCGCTGGCTAAACTAACCGGGATCGGGAATCTCGTCACCTTCGATATGGGCGGCACTTCCACGGATTGTTCGACGGTCGTGGACGGCCAGGAGCACATCACCACAGCGTTTGAAATCGAGTGGGGTATCCCTATTCAGATTCCGATGATTGATATTCATTCCATCGGAGCGGGCGGGGGTTCGATCGCCTGGGTGGACAAGGGTGGGATGCTTCGCGTCGGTCCGCAATCAGCCGGCGCAGCTCCCGGTCCCGCCTGCTACGGGAGGGGTGGCAAGTTGCCAACCGTGACCGATGCCAACGTTGTTCTCGGGCGCATCAATCCAAATTACTTTCTTGGTGGACGGATGCCGCTGGACCAAAAAGCCGCTTCCGTGGCGATCGAGCAGGTCGCGAAAGCACTCCAGATGACGATCGACGTCGCCGCCTTGGCCATCGTACAGATCGCGAATAACAATATGTTGGGAGCCCTCCGGACGGTCCTCCTGCAACGGGGCTTTGATCCACGGGATTTTACCCTGGTCGCCTCCGGAGGGGCCGGCCCAGTTCACACCTGTGATCTCATGCGTCTCGCTTCGATTCCACGTTCCCTGGTCCCCAACTCTCCGGCCCAATTTTCTGCCTTTGGCTTTATCATGACCGACGCCAGGGTCGATAAACATCGGACCGTCCAACAAACATCAAAATCGTTTAGCGGAGAGCGAGCCACTCGAGCCATGACCGAACTGGTCGACAGCGCCGTTTTGGAATTGCACGCTCAGGGTTATACCGGAGATATCGAGATCTACCGCTCTGTTGAGGCCCGGTATTTCGGTCAGAATCATGAACTCGAACTCTCCTTTCCAGCGAATGAGTTCAACCGGGAAAGTATTAGCGATTTGTGGCGTCGCTTTCATCAGGAGCATCAGAGTCGATTTGGCTTTTGCATTCCAGGTGAGACCATCGAAACGGTTCACTTGAAGGTCGTCGGAGTTTGTCTGCTCAAGAAGCCGCAAGTGAAGCCACTCCGCGCACAGTCAGGTCCCGCCCAGCCGACAGGAAAACGTCAGGTTCGCTTCGAACCAGGTTGGGAGGAAGTGCCAGTCTACGCTCGGGAGAGTTTTGGTCAGGGTTGCCGGATCTCGGGGCCGGCGATTATCGAAGAGACTTCTTCCGCGACCGTTCTCTGTGCTGACCAGAACCTGGTGGTCGATGCTTATGGAAACCTTTTGATCTCAGCTTGAGGTGCTCGAAATGGATCCGGTCACGATCAACATTCTGGAGTCAACGATGGTTTCCATCTGCCGCGAGATGGGCATCGTTCTAATGAAGACTGCGTACTCGACAATTTTTAGCGAAGCGCTCGACTTCACTTGTGGATTGGCGGAGATGAACGGCGATTTGATGGCCGTGGCGGACTATTGTCCATCGCAGATCGGTGGGATGCCGCTTTTGGTGAAGTCTTGCCTTCAGGAAATCCCAGTCTCAGAGATCGAGGAGGGCGATGTCATTCTCCATAACGATCCTTACCGCGGCGGCTTGCACACCCCTGAGCATACGTTTTTTAAACCTATCTTCGTCGACGGCGAGTTGATGGGCTTTGCCGTGGCCATCGGCCATATCCAGGAAGTCGGAGGCATGGTGCCCGGCGGTTTCTGCGGTGAAGCGACCGAGATTTTTCACGAGGGCCTCCGGGTTCCACCAGTGAAGATCAAAAAGCGGGGTGCCGACAACGCGGAAGTTTGGAAACTGCTTCTCGCTAACGTCCGGACTCCCCGGGTAAATTACGGAGATCTGCGGGCCCTTATCGCGGCGGTGGACATTGGCGCGGCGAGAGCGGTGCAAGTTATCACCAAGTATGGGAAAGCGGTCTTCCGGGAATCGATTCACGATTTGTTAGATTATTCCGAGCGTCGGATGCGAGCCGAACTGGAAGCCATCCCTGATGGGATCTATGGCTTTGAAGACTATATCGAAAGCGATGGCGTAGACGCCGATCGCACCTATACCATCAAGGTCGAGGTTCACAAATTTGGCGGCAGCATCGTGGTGGACTATCACGGTTCCTCGCGCCAGGCCAAAGGTCCGATCAATGCCACGCTCGGGGTGGCCACTTCCGCTGCTTACAATGCGGTCTTGCATATGACCGATCCGTCGATTCCGCGTAATTCCGGGTGCTTTCGCCCGATCCGGGTTCTAGCTCCGCCGGGGACCATCCTGAACGTTGATTATCCTGGTCCGGAGGTAGGCGGCAACACCGAAACCCATCCCCGGATCGTCGGGACGATCATGGGCGCCATGGCCAACGCCGTTCCGAACAGGACTATGGCGGCGGAAGGCGGCACCCATTCCAACCTGGTATTCGGGGGCGTCGACGCCGAGACCGGCGAATTTTTCATTTGTTACGATATCGCCGGAGTGGGCTGGGGTGGACGCGCTTTCGCGGATGGCAATGACGGGGTTGATTCAATCAACGGCAACTGCCGGCCTACCCCCATCGAAGTCTTTGAAACCCGATTTCCCTGGCGCGTTGAATACCTGGCCTTCGACACCGATTCCGGAGGGGCCGGAAAATTTCGAGGCGGAGTCGGGTACACCAAGCAAATGATTTGTCTGAACGACGAAATCATCTGTTCCCAGATGACCGACCGCCATCTCTTTGCTCCGTGGGGGCTTCACGGAGGCCAGCCAGGCGGGTTGGGGGCCACTTTGTTTTTGCGCGCTGGCACCCAGGAATGGCAGACTATGCGTCAAGCCTTTGGCAAAAATTCCTCGAGCCGCTATTCGAATGTCAGGATCATGAAAGGTGACCGTTTGCGGCTGGTCAGTCCTGGCGGTGGTGGCTACGGCGAACCGGGTGAGCGTCCACGAGAACTGATCGTCAATGACCTCCAACAAGGATACGTCTCCCTGGATTGTGCAGAAAGGTACTACGGACACCGCGAGGGGATAACATGAAATTTTCTGAGAGCGGCTTTTACATAGAAGACTACATTAAGTGTGCCAATTGCGGAGTTCTGATTTACCAACGAGCCGATCAAAAGCTGTTAACTGATGAGGGAGAAACCTATTGCTCTCCTTGGTGCATCGACTGGAAAAACTCCAGGAAAGAACGAAGCTCGAAGACCGGGGAAAGTGTTGGTCTCAGTGGTAGTGATAGTTAATAAACGGCGAATCGAATCGAGATTCAGGTAAGCGCCGAATTCGAAGCGGGAAAAGCTTGCAATTTAGCGCTCCGCCAGAAAATTGACTTATTTGACTCCTGACTCCTGACTCCTGACTCCTGACTCCTGACTCCTGACTCCTGACTCCTGAAGAATGCAATTGGAACTCAACTACGGCCGGCGCAAGCTGCCAGTGGATCTGCCAGACGAGCTTGACGTCACGGTAGTGCGGAAGCCTCCTATGCCGGTCCTGCCCGATCCTTCGGCGGCCATTAAAAAAGCTTTGCAGGAACCGGTCGGCACTGTTCCGCTGGAACAATCGGCACGAGCCGCCCGTAGCGCCGCCATTGCCATCTGCGACATCACGCGCCCGGTGCCGAACCATTTGTTTCTGCGTCCGCTGATCGAAATGCTGCTTCAGGCCGGGATTCCGGCTAGCGGAATCCGGGTATTGGTGGCGACCGGGTTGCATCGGCCGAATCTGGGAATGGAGTTAGAAGAACTAATCGGGGATCCGTGGGTTCAGCGCACTGTGCAGGTCGAGAACCACTACGCCAACCGGGATGAAGATCACGTCCTGCTTGGGACCACCGCCACTCGTGGGACCGTCGTTCGACTCGATCGACGTTTTGTGGATGCCGATCTGAAGATCGTCACCGGACTGGTGGAACCCCATTTTATGGCCGGCTACTCAGGCGGACGCAAAGTAATCGCTCCGGGCTTGGCCCATGCTGAGACGATCACCACGTTTCATAGCGCGCGTTTCATGGCCGACCTCAATGCCATTAATTGTAATTTCGAAGGGAACCCTCTCCACGAAGAACAGCTAGAGATAGTCCGGATGTTGGGAGGCGCCCTGGCGCTCAATACTATCGTCGACGAGGATCGCCAACTCTCGTTCGTTAACTTTGGCGAGGTCGTGGCCAGTCACCTGGCCGCGGTCGCTTTCGTGCGCCAGTATGCCGAGGTTTCCGTCAAACGCCGATTCAAGACGGTGGTCACCAGCGCTGCCGGTTATCCGCTGGACCGCACTTACTATCAGACCGTTAAAGGAATGGTAGGTCCAATCGATATTTTAGAGCCGGGCGGCCGCCTTATTATTGCCTCAGAGTGTTCGGAAGGTTTGGGTTCGGCGAAGTTCGTCGAGTCCCAACGCCGGATGATTCAGCTCGGATCTGCCGAATTTCTGCGGCGTATCTTGCTCAAATCGCATGCCGATATCGATGAATGGCAGACCCAGATGCAGCTGAAACCCATGGCCGTGGGCACTCTCCAACTTTACAGCACTGGCTTGAGCCCCGCCCAACACGCGCTGACCGGCGTCAATTCAATAGATTCCGTCCGCTCCGCCGTGTTGGAGAGCGTCACCGCCAGCGCCGACCCCGCCATCGCCGTCATCCCCGAAGGACCCTACGTCGTACCCTTTTGCAGATCGTGAATGGGGACGGGATGCCACGCGACGAACGTTATGTGCGGGATTAACGATGTGATTATTACACACAGAGATCGCAAAGATCAAAAAGAATGACGGGTTCCCGAATCGCGCCACTCACCGACGCGCTGAATGCTCTGGGATGAAATAAGCTGGCGCAACCAGGACGACCACTTCTGCGGCCTGAAGGGCCATGAAAGCATAGCCCAGGCTTTAGCCGGGCTTTAGCCTGGGTTTATATCTTTAACGGACCCGCCCTGAAGGGGCGGCAGAAAAACCGTGTTATGTAACGCTGCGGAATTTCCATGCTCAATAAAGCAGGCTCCCCAAAGTTAAAATTGGGCAACTTGGCTGTGCTTTCAAGCCTCCAGGCCACCTGGATATCCGCAAACAAACTTTTTTGCTATCGAGATTTTGATCTAACGGATGACTACTGTTTAATTTAATGTTGTGTCTTATGCCTCAATCCTTGGCTCGCATACTTCTTCATCTTATTTTCTCGACCAAAAACCGGGAACCAAATTTTGCAGATCCGGTCTATCGAAGAGAAGTTCATGCCTACTTGGCTGCCACCGCGAGCCGCTTAGCGTGTCCGGCAATCTGCGTCGGTGGGGTTGCTGATCACGTTCACGTGGTATGTTCACTTGGTCGGTCCCTTAGCGTCGCAATAATCGTCGCCAAGCTCAAGGTCAGTTCCAACCAGGCAGTGCGGGAAAGCTCTCGCAGGAGACCTATTCTATCGCGTCTTGCTCTTAGAGGGGGCAGGGTAATCACCCAACCTAGCGTAACGCGATTTCTGCCGCCCCTTCAGGGCGGATCGGTTAGAAAATGTAAACCCAGGCTAAAGCCTGGGCTATGCTTTCAAGGCCCTTCAGGCCGCAGAAGCGTTCCTAAATGACAGGTGATCACCGACGCGCTGAGTGCTCTGAGATTAGATAGGCTGGTCCACCATGACTAGCACCCCCCCCGGCCTGAAAGACCTTGGAAGCATAGCCCAAGCTTTAGCCTGGGTTTATATTTTCCAACCGATCCGCCCTGAAGGGGCGGCAGAAAATCGTGTTATCCAATGTTGCGGAATTCCCATAAAGCAAATTTCCCGCTGTTAGCCCCCAAGGCTCGTTTTCATGCCCCTTCCGCAGTTGTCCCTAAACTCTTAATTTCGTCTCCATGCGGCGCTAAAACGGACCTCAAATTGTTGTCGCGCCTCCTCCTCCCGCCCCCCTACACAAACCTCCGCACTTCCACCCTTTCCGGCATCACCAGAGGTCCGATCACCGTTACCTGCAATTTACCGCCGGCGTTCCTAACCTCCCTCTCTAGGTCGGTGAATGCGCTTTCTTCCTCTGGTAGCATTGCTTTCAAGGACCCCGTCTGATGATCCCATTGAATTTTGTTCGCCGCCTGCAATGGAGCCAGGGTCACGGCAGGCCTGGTTCCGTTTCCTAACAATGTTAAATGATCGCCCTGGGCTTGTGCCACCCCTTCCAATGTTACTTCAACGCCTCGGAACCGATGGGTCCCATTGGCAGTCCGGGCAAATTCGGCGGGCCATTTGGCAACGGCTGGCAGACCGTCTGCTTTCAAGTAAACATAGGCGGTGGAATCTTCGGCATTGGGAATGGGTCGCACTACCTCGACTCCTTCGAGTCCTGATAAAGATTGATAGGCACCGCCCCAACACGCGGAGATTCCGTAAGGGCAAGCTGCCGTGACACCCACTTCCACGGGTCGGCGAGTCGTCCCGGCTTGGATAGCGGCGTCGGTCTCGATGGTTTGCAAGGTAACCGTCCGCGGTCGCAACCGCGCTGCTGGTTGGGCAACTGGGGTGCTGGCGGCTGCGCCAATCTGAATTATGCAGGCAACGGACGGTACCTTCGCTTTATCAATAATGAACAGCATGTAATGCCCTGGCGGGCATCTGTTGGGATCGGCCGGGGCCGTGACCGACAGGGCGTTTCCGTTGACTTGGAATGGAAGAAAGTTAATTCGTTGATTTTGGTCAAAGGAATGAGTCACTGAAGGAAGTCGTAGCCAGGTCACTTGGCCAATCTCTCCCGGCTGAGAGGTGCTAACACTGAAGACCTGGCCATAGACTAGGTTGGTCGGCGCATTCGTGATAACCGGGCGTGCTCCTTGGAAAAGATAGGGCGGCGAAAAGATCTGGGCGTCTCGATGACTCTCTTTCGGATCGTTTTCCGTGGCCGGGGTCGGACGAAATTCACCACTTCCGGCGCTCAACACCGTGCCATCGGGCAAGAGAACGGCGGTGGCGTGATAGCACCGGTCCACGCTTTCGGCGGCTAACACGGTCCAACTCCCCGTTGTTGGATCCCAGAGTTCCGCGGCATGAACCGGTTGCCCAGGGTCGAGATTATTGAAACCGTTGCCCTGCGTGCCTCCGGTGACCAGCACCGTCCCATCCGGCAAAAGGGTCGCATTGTGTTGCCGGCGGGCAAACTGCATCGGTGCCGTCTGACTCCAGGCCGGCGCGGGTGCCGTCAAATCAATGATCTCGACCATGTTAGTCGGGGCCATCGTGTCGGTGTCTAACCCGCCACCAATAAAAATAACCTTTCCCACATCATACATCACGGAGGGTGCATAATCGCGATTGCCGGCGGCGCGGGAAGGACCAGGGGCCCAGGTTCCTCCGTTTTGTATATCGAGGAAAAAGCTTTGCGCATTACCTCCGCACATGAACACCCGGCCGTCCGGTCCGATATGCATCCGGGGAAAGAGCGGCAATCCAATAAAATTGACGATCGAATTCCAAGCGTCATTCTTCCAGACTTGCTGAACATCGTTAATAACGATTTGACCGTTTCCAGCGAACAGACTGCCGGAAGACACCAGTACTGAGCCATCCGCCAAGGTGATCGCGGTGGGATACCAGCGCCCTTCGTTCATCAGCGCGGCGGAGCTCCAGGTGTCTTGAAACGGATCATAAATCGAGACCTGATTGATTCCGTTGCTATCAACGATATGGCCCCCGGCGACCAGCAGTCGGCCGTCCGGTAAAAAGGTGTGTCCGGAGCAAAAAATATTGATCGGGGTGCCATCAGCGAGAGTCGGGCGGTTCGCGGTAGGGGTGCTGATTCGGTCGCCGGATCCCACAAAAAAGGTTCCGAGGCCTGGACGTCCACCGAATCGGTGGGATTGATCCGGCGTCCCCAGAACAGGACTTTCCCCGTTGGTAAGACGTGGGTATGAATCGCCACGTTGGGAAGCGGGATTATCTCTGACCATTGCCCCACTACGCTTGGATCCGGGACCGGAAGAGGCGCCGCCAGAACCCGAGTGGAAGTATAGGTTACCGAAAGGGTGAAAACCGGGTTGGGATTGGCCGCTGGAGTGTTCGTCGCGATCAATTGGAGAGTGTGAAACCCGTCTGTTGAGGCAATGGCTCTCAAGCGCTGAACCCGGCGGCGTCAGCGAAGTGTAGTTCTGGGTGGCGCGAACCGTGCCGTCCGGGGCGAGGAAATTCAATTGGATGGCCGTAGCGCCTGTCCAACCGGCCAGATCCGTTTTCAGGACCGCCTGAACCGGAGAATTTGCCGCGCACCAAATTCGACCCACCTGGACTGGTCGGCCGTTAATTGCCGGCAACAGGTCGAGATCCGCAGCGCCGTCGAAATCCTGCGTGACGGGTAAGGGAACAACGTTAAAACCGCCGCCGAATCCGGCGCGGCTGTAGCAGACGTATCCCAATCCATTATTGTTAGGAGGAATCGTAATCGTTACTTTGCCCTCGGCGTCGGTCACGGCATCGGGTCCGTGACCAGAATAATCGTGGAGCACCGTGTTCGGGCCGAACCCCGTGAAAACGTTAATCGTTCGCGGCCCGTTGGCATCGTTGTTTAAGCCGACCAAGAGGTTTGGCGCTCCGATCCTTTCATAGGCCAAAACATTGAAGTCTTCCCATCGCTGAAGGGTCGGGCCGGCCGCCAAAGTTTCGTGAATCCAGATCAAGTTATCAATCAGGGGCTTCAGTCCGTAACAATTCGCGTCGTTGCTATAGTCGCGATAGTAAACGCACGGGTAGCCTTCTGAGGTCAGGATGTAAGCATAGGCCAGGATTTTGTTGCCAACGATCTTGTTGTTATCCTGTAAATCGGTGTCGTGGTTTTCCACAAAGGTGACGGAATTAAGCGGAGAGATACCAGTCAGCCCGGCGTGATCGAGACCTGACATGTTAAAATTGTTCGGATTCGCGCACATCGAAGCCAAGGCGAACCTTAATGGGAAGTCGAAGGCGCTGACCCGGCCCCGCATGCCGGCTGGATCGAAAATCCAATTGTTAATCAGATCTTGGTTGCCATCATAAAACTCGCCGATCGCCAATTTGCCGGCCATTGATTGGCTGTTCAGAAAAGGGAATAGAAAATCCGTGGAGATCCCTTTCACGTCGTCGATCCGGTAGCCCTGCACCCCCAAGGTTCGCGTCAGCCAGTCGGCGGCCGCGATCAAACTGTTGGAAACGAATTGCGGAGGTTGGCCGTTAATCGGTGCCAATTCCCGGCCAAAAGCCATATCGTCGGCTACCGGACCGCCCAGGTTGGGATCTCTGGGAACCTGGGGAACGAAATTGGGTGGATCTTTTGGAAAACGGCCCAATTCCGGCGTCCCATCGGCTCCAGGATATCGAAAGACGAATGGTCCGTGTCGCCGATCCGCTGGTGCTCCACCAAGTCCAGATAAACATCCAAACCATTAGCCCGCATGACCGCCACGCACCGCTGGAGCTGCTCACGGGTGCCGAACCGGGTGGGAAGGGTGCCTTTCTGTTGCTTTGACCCGATGTCGTAATCGTCGAATGGGCCGTAGCCGTCGGCTTGATTATCGGCCCCTGAGGCGGCTTTCAATACCGGTGGTAGCCAGACAGCAGTAAATCCGGCCTGACGGAGTTCATTCGCCTGGCCCGCGAGATGGTCCCACCACCATGGAACAGATGGATCGCCATCCGCGGGAGAAGGAACCGCGTTGTTAGGGGGTAATTTAAAGAATCCCTGTAGTAAAACGCCCATAGACCTGGAGTGAACACCATCAAAGAGACTGCAATAAAGAGCTTTCTCTTTCAATCACTCCAGGAATCCTGGCCGCTCGGCGGTCTTCTATTGGCGAGGAGGAGGGGCCATAAATTCGGGTCCGACCGGGTCTTTAATGGTTTCCCCGAGAATTTCATCAACCGCTTTATAGTCTGCAGAGGAGAGTTTCCATCCAAACGCTTCCTCGACCTGGTCCAGTTGTGCCGAGTTCCGGCCGCCCCAGAGAGCGGTCATGGTTTCTCCTCGATCGAGAATCCAACGAACCGCGAAGGCCAGGATGCTCTTGCCATAGTTTTCCTTGGCATGTTTCGCCAGCAGATCCACCGCCGCCAGGTATTGCGAAAGCCGCGGCTCATTGAATTTCGGATCATTGAGTCTCAAATCGCCGCTCCCGAACTTGCGGGCATGACTTACTTTCCCGGAAAGCAACCCTCGGCAGATCGCCCCGTACGAAAGTACCAGTAGTTGGTGTTCCAACGCATAGGGCAGAACGTCCGCCTCAATTTCGCGCTCGAAAATGTTGTAGGGCGGTTGGGTCGTATGAAGTGGAGCCACCCGACGCCACTCATCCATCTGCTGCGGCGAGAAGTTACTGACCCCTAGCGCCAGGATTTTGCCCTCGCGTTGCAGACTCAAAAGAGTTTCTGCCGTCTCTTCGATCGGTGTCGCCCCATCGGGCCAATGGATTTGGTAGATATCGATACGATCCGTCCGAAGCCGCCGCAAAGAATCTTCAATCTCCTGGCGAATTCGGCTGGGCGAGGAATTGCGAAGGACTTCCCGTCGATCCATTCCAAGCCCACTTTTGTGGCCAGGACTGTTTTGTCACGTCGCCCTCCGTCGGCCAGCGCTTTGCCCACGATCTCCTCGGAGTGCCCAAATCCGTAGACCGGCGCGGTGTCGATTAAGTTGATGCCGATATCGACCGCATGCTGGATCGTTTTGATCGAATCTTCGTCATTGTTTTCACCCCACCCGCCACCAATCGCCCAGGTACCCAAACCAATCCGGGAGATCGCGTTAGGAATTTCAGCGCAGCTGATTGTTTCTGTGATCATATTCAAGCGAGTTATAGCAGGATCAGTTGCCAGTGTCAGTTGTCAGTTGCCAGTAAGAGGGGCGTTCAGTGCCAGTGAAGGCCAGAGGCAGTGGTCGGTCAGATAGAGGCGGCTCGGGGCTAGATCAGTTCCCATTATCTTTGGTCGGTTGCCAGGAAGGGGTGGCCTTCGGGGTCAAATGTTGGCAGCAAGTGGCGATGGCCTCGGTCAAGCGTTTCTAGAAGGCGGCACAGGGCTCAAAAAGATCGTTCAGGTCTGGGTTTTCGCGGTCTTGCTTGGGCGAAATCCCGCCGTGTCAACCGGCCAGACAGTCTCATTGGCACGATCCTGACTCCTGACTCACTGACACCTGACAACTTCCTATTGGCAGGATTTATGCTGTATAGTCCTCTGCCCAGATATGAATTATTTTACATTTGTGCTGTTTTTGTGCTAACGACCAGTAGCGGTACCCGATCTTTGCACATTGCAACGTGGAAATTTCGATTCTCGCCAGCATTTGAAAAGATCGAGACATAATGTCGCATAAAGAATTTGTTTTAGCCTACGAAAACGGGAGTATCGGATGCAGCATTAGCACCTGGACGACTTGGTGGCTCTTTTTCGCGGGCAAAATTCGTCAAAAGAAGCTTTCGAGCAGATTATTCCTCTGGTCCGCTAGTTTTCCGGTCCTAATGACCGGATCAGTTTTCGGGTTTCTTAATTTCCGGCTTCTCTGGGCTATCCTCGAGACGGTCATCACGTTCTTGCTCTGGATTTTTGCTTTCTTCTACTGGGTCGCCGAACTCGTTCTCTCCACAGCGTTGGATTCCGAAGAGTTCTATGAATTTGCTAAAGCGAATCGCGTCCTTTGGGTCTACTCAGATGAGGACGACTACTTCCCGCAGTCGCGCAAGCCAGCGCAAGCGCGACGTTCCAGTCGCCGTCGTCGGCGATTCTAACTGCCATTTCTAAGGTAGGTAAGGCGTCTCGCCTTACTTCTTTCGGCTGCAGTCGCATCTAGCTTATGAATCCTGAGTTCCCGAGCTAGATAAGTATCGCGGCCCGGGCGAGAACTGCAATTGCTTGTAAAGCTATAATTTTTATTAATAATGAGCATTTTTTGGAACAGACGCTGTCCTACGTAGGTAAGGCGTCTCGCCTTACTTCTTCCCAGTTGACGTCGTACCTCCGACGACAATTATTTGGCGGCCAGCATAATCCGCGCCATTTCCGCCCTCACAGCACTTCCTCGCCGCGCCAATTGCTCGCCAAATACAGCTGATTAATTTCTGCGAAGATATCCACCTCGGTCCTTCCGCCGCGAAGATGTTCATGCAAGAGGCGGCCGGCTTGATCATGAAAATGAACAAAGCCGTCATAGCGCGGCCGGACATAAGCCTGATCTAAGGTTTCCAGGGTGTTCAGGAAAAAGTCGTTTGCCGCGGCGTTAACTTTTCCATCGGTCCAAGCCAGGCGATTGCCTGGTTGACCTCCCGATGCAAAATAAATTGTCCGCTGACATTCCGCACTGGTGATCCATTGCAGATAGCTAGCCGCTTCGTTGACGGCCTGGCAGGAGGCTGAGATAGCAATTCCAGCGCCGCCGAGAAGGGCGCCTCGACAGCCGGAAATTTCCTCCACGGCTGGGATATTGGTGAAGTGGCAGATCTTGGGAAATTGCCCGGGTCTGGCGTAGTTCGAATAACCAAAAAGCAAAGGAACATAGGCAAGGTCATCCGTAGTAGCCATCCGATCGAGCATCCGAGGAGGGTTCAAGAGGAACGAATCCTCGGAGACGAGGGAAACCAACCGGTATAACAGGTCAAGTGCTCTGCTGGCCGTGGCGCGGCTAACCAGGTACTCGCGGTGCCGACCCGGTTCCTCGCCGATGTTGGCGCATAAGGTCAGAAAACTATCTATGGCGCCAGTCGCATTGAGCGGAATACCGACCGGTAGAAGCTTAGCTAGCTCAAAAACGTCCGGCCAGGTCCTGGGAACCGGGACATCATTAGCCTGCAAGAGGTCCGGTCGGAATGCGCTGACTTGCGCAGCCGCATCCACCGCCAAGGCCCATTGATGATGCTCGTAGGTATAGCTTCGATAGCTGGCTCCGACGCTTTGCTGAAGTTGTTCCTGGAGAAAAGTGGCTGGCAAGTGCTCGTCCAATGGGACCAGGCAGCCGGTGCGCGCAGCCGTCCCCATGAAAGGATGGTCCAGGACCACCAGATCGTGATTCCGGGCTAGTTGCTCAATGGATTGTTCGCCAAAGGCGGCTAAGGAGCGGGTCGTCCATTGAATGCGAATACCCGGGTTTTGTTCAGTAAAACGGGCAGCGGTGGCCAGGAGAGGAGACAGCCCACGAGGGTGATCCCAGGTAATGCCTTTTAGCTCGATCATTTTTCTCCTGGGAGTTCAGCAAGATAGGTGAACTGATGAAGTTCCGTGCGGCCCCAAGCGCCGGGGCGGAAAAAAGGCTCCTCAACTACCTTTGAAGATAGGGGGCCGTTTTTCCATAAAGGCGGCGACCCCTTCTTGTCCGTCGGCGGTGGCATATAACGAGAGGAGCGTTTGCTGTTCATAGGAGAGAGCTGTTTCCAAAGGAGCGTTAACTCCTTCATTCACCAGACGCTTCAGCGCCCTGATCGCCAGGGGCGCTTGCCCCGCGATCTTGCCAGCCAGTTCCAAGGCCATGGTCATTTCCTCTTGAGCCGGAGTGACCGCGTTGACGATTCCCCACTCGTAAGCTTCCCGGGCACTGATCCGACGTCCCGTCAGGAGGATCTCTTTTGCGCGATTTTGTCCAATCATCCGAGGAAGGCGTTGCGTTCCACCTCCGCCGGGAACCAAGCCCAAAGCAGGTTCAGGTAACGCGAATTGGGCTCGTTCGCTGGCCACGATTAAATCACAAACCAGAGCCAATTCGAAGCCGCCTCCAAAGGCAAAGCCATTCACCGCCGCGATCACCGGTTTGGGGTTTTTCTCGATTTGATCGTGAAGCTGACGCCCACGGTATTGGAATTCGCGAAAGGCGCTGCCGCTTCCTTTCCAGTATTCACCGATATCGGCCCCGGCACAAAAGGCCCGCCCTGTCCCGGTCAGGATTGCCACCGAGCAGGATTCATCGCGGGCAATTTCATCCAGATGGCCGTTGAGCGCATCAAAGATGACCCGATTCAGAGCGTTAAGCTTGCTTTCGCGGTTCAGTCGGATGATCGCGGCCGATCCTGTCCGCTCAAAGAGGACCAAGTCATCGCTCACTATAAAACTCCTTCTTTTTCCAATTGGGCGATCGCGGCATCGTCGTAGCCCGCTTCCCGAAGTATTTCCTGGTTATGTTCACCGACGTTTGGAGAAGGGCGACGAATTGTCGTTGGGGTTCCGCTTAGGGTAATCGGGGCCCGGATGACCTTGAGAGGTCCAATGTTAGGTTGTTCCACCGTGGTAACGATTTCGGCGGCTGCGACCTGGGGATCACTGAAAATCGCCTCAAAATCCTTTACCGGCGCGCACCAGATGTCCCGCGTGGCCATCAACTCCAACCACTCGTTGGTCGTCCGGGTCAACAACCGTTCCTCTAGTCGCCGCTTGATCAAATCCCGGTCGGTGAAAGCTCCTTGCGGATTCCCTTCATACCAAGCGACGTCAGGCAGGTCCAGTAGTTCGCCGAGCACTCGAAGCGAGTTCATCGCCAGCGCCAGATGCCCGTCGCTAGTCGGGTAGATGCCATACGGCGCTCCGATCCATGGTTGGGTGATTCCGGCGGCGCTCCGTTCCCAGCGAGGAAAATTATTGAGATGAACGACCGCTTCCTGGCATTGGGCGGCCAAGGCCGTACTCAGTAAATCGACTTCGACTTTCTGACCTTTGCCGGTGTGGGTCCGGGCCTGAAGAGCAGCCAGAATTCCGCAGGCCACCATCATTGCCGCCATCGCGTCACAAATCGAGGTGCCAATCGGCGTGGGAGGATCACTGGCTCGTCCGGTATTAGCGGCCAGACCACTGATGGCCTGGATCAAGAGATCCTGACCGGGCCGTTTCACATAAGGTCCCCGGGATCCGTAGCCGCTAGCCGAGCAATAGACCAGGCGTGGATTAAGTTGGGAAAGCCGCTCGAAACCAAAACCCAGACGTTCCATCACTCCCGGACGGAAGTTCTCCACCACCACGTCTACTTTCGTAATGAGACGATCCACGATCGGCCCTGCCTTGGGATGTTTCAGATCCAGAGTCAGGCTCCGCTTGTTGCGATTCATCGACAAGAAAAAGGGGCTGTCGCCATTTAGCAGTTGCCCCATGGCCGCCAAACTTCGCTCCCACTCGCCAACTTTCGGCCGCTCTACTTTGATTACATCTGCTCCCAGATCCCCAAGTAGTTGGGTCGCCCATGGCCCCATCATCATTTGCGAGAAATCTAAGATCCGAATCCCTGCTAAAGCATCGTTCATTATTATCCTTCTTTATGCCTGCGCCAGCAGACCACCATCCACCAGAAAAGAAGCGCCCGTCATGTAACTGGACTCCTCGCTGGTCAGGAATACCACCGCCTGGGCGATATCGATGGGTAAACCAACTCGCCCAAGCGGGATATGGTCAACCGTGGCGCGGTACTGTTCTTCTTCACGGCCATCCGCGCGTAAATTGGCTCGAAAGACCGGAGTGTCGATGGCGCCCGGCAGGACACAGTTCACCCGGATGCCGTGGCTCGCATATTCAAGCGCCAAACTCCGGGTCAAGGAGACGATCGCCCCCTTGCTGGCATCGTAACTCGAGACCAGCGGAGTGGTCGCGAGGGCTCGCGCCGACGAGATGTTAACAATTGCTCCATGACCACGACGCATCATGTGAGGAATCGTATAACGAGAACATAAGTAGACACTGCGGAGATTGGTGGTTATGACCTTGTCCCACTCTTCGGGTTCGGTGTCGATTAACCTTTTAAAGAGCACGATGGCGGCGTTGTTAACCAGGATATCGATGGCGCCAAACCGCGCTACCGTGGCTTCGACCAGCGATTGAACCTCTGTATTGCTGCCGACGTCAGTGTGTTGGTAAAAGGCGGCCTCCTCGCCGATCTGGGCCACCGTTTCTTGACCTCCCTGATCATTGATGTCGGCGATCGCTACCTGCGCTCCTTCTTGAGCCATCAACCTGGCGATCGCCTGACCGATGCCCGAAGCAGCGCCGGTCACAAGAGCAACTTTTCCTTTCAAACGCATCGGTGGATCCGGTTAAAAAATGGGTAATGACGCTGAATTTACTTGGAGCACCGCCAGGAAGTTAGTTGGCTCGAGGCTACGCCGGGCCAGCGTCACCTTCAGGATTTCGAAATTCCGATTTCACTTCGCCTCAGAGAATGGTTTCCTCGAGATGCGATCTCGCCCTCCCCATTCCGCAACTCCTGAACTCCTGTAACTCCTGCAACTCCTTCTTCATCCGGAACGACTGGCCACTTCCCTGTTAATTATCTTAATACTCGAACGGTTTGTTCTTCGGATCGTCGACGTTCTCTTTGGTCAGGATCCCTTGATCCGTATCGTAATGCTTCTGGAGATCTTTCTTCCCCTGGAGATACTGGATCCCCAAGCGGACGCCCAACTCTCCGATGGTGTAAGGCGACGGTCCAATCAGAGCCGTAACCGTCCCGTTTTGCACCCCTTGGACCTGCGAAGCGCTGGACCCGTATTCTACTAGCTTGAGTTTGTTCTCGGCCCCGGCTTCTTTGGCCGCGATCGTTACCCCATCACCAACAATTCCGTTAATCGTGAACACTCCTGCCAAATCGGGATGGGAAGTCAGCAATCCTTTAAGCACCGAAGCGGCTTTGGTTGTATCATCTCCCGCATAAGAGGTTCCGATATTCTTGATGTCTGGATATTTGCTGGCCATCTGTTGATTGAAGCCGCGCACCCGGTCGTCTCCGGTGCTGGTCCCCAAGGTGGTACTAACCACCGCCACCTTTCCTTTGCCTCCGATAACTTTAGCGAGGGCGTCGGCAGCTTGTGCTCCCCCAGTCAAGTTGTCGAAACCGATGCTGGTGATGGCGATGGAAGGATCTTTGAGAGTGGTATCGACCAGGATGACCGGGATCCCGGCGCTCACCGCAGTTTGAATCGGTTGCTGCATCGCGACGATATCGGTCGGCGCAATCATGATTAGGTCGGGCTTTTGGGCAATCGCCGCATTCAGAAATGGAATCTGTGTGGAAGGGCTGAAGGCGCTCGGGGATCCGCTAAACTGGACGGTGGCCCCTTGTTTTTGGGCCTCGGCCTGAGCACCACGATTTAAGGCGATATAGTAGGGATCGGACGCGATCCCAGCGATATAAACGATTTTATAAGGCTTGTTTTTGGCGGGCGTTTCTGCGGGAGCCAGAGGGATCATGGCCATGAAGAGACCAAGGCCCAAGGCCTTCTTGATCACGGTAGGAAGGATATCTAGATACATAGAGATATAAATAGGAGTTGGGCTGTTAGTTGGAGGGGACGGTTAGTGAATAGACTGTAACGTGGAAGAGGATTGGTCGATTTTTGCGGCGGGAACATGGTTAGGTGACGGAAGCGAGACCTCGACGCCGTAGTTGATCGACCAGGACCGCGCCGATAATGATGGCCCCGATCGCCACGGACTGCCAGAACGATGAGATCCCGACGACGTTGAATCCATAGCTCAAGGTCACGGGAATAAAAGCGCCAATCACCGTTCCTGAAATCGAGCCGCTGCCGCCAAAAAGGCTGGTTCCTCCGATGACCACCGCGGCAATAGTGTTCAAACTATCGAGGCTATGTCCTTGAATGTCGGTAACGTGGAAGCGGGCCAGGTCGAGAATGGCGGTTAGCCCCGCCATAAATCCTGAGAAGGTGTAGACCAGAATCAGTTGACGGGTCACCGGCACGCCCGCCAGACGAGAGCTTTCGAAGTTGCTTCCGACCGCAAAGGTTCGGCGCCCAAAGATGGTATGCTTGAGAATCACGTGAGCTAGGATAGCCGCGATCCCCGAAACGATCACCAGGGTGGGGAGACCGAAAAAGAGATTTCCGTTACCCACCAAGTTGGCGAAGAGGTCAGGCACCGTGGGAATGGTTGGTTGACCGGCGGCCCCCGCGGAGCTCAGCAAGTCGCCTAGGCCCATGGTCATGCTGAAGGTTCCCAGGGTCACGATGAACGGAGGAAGCCGCAAGCGCGCGATTAGAATGCCGTTCACGGCCCCGGCAATTAAGCCGACCAGGATACCGCCTGGAATGCCAACTAGGACGGCCAGCAGCGCATGTGGGTGCTGTCCGTTGGCGATTTCCGCCGGCGTCCCCGCCAGTTGGGCCATGATCCACGAGGCGGTCACTCCCGACAACATCAGAATCGTCCCAATCGAGAGATCGATTCCTGCCGTGATCACTACAAAGGTCTGGCCCAAAGCTAGCAATAGGGTTTCCGAAGTGTCCCAGGCAACATTAGTAAAATTGGTCCGACTAAAGAAGTTAGGACTGATCAGGCTAAAAACAGCTAGCAACCCTAGTTCCACCAGCAGAATGTAAAGACTGGTCGATCGACTTAAGAATTGAAATCGGCTGCCCAGTGTCCTTTTCGCTTCGGTCGTTGTTCCTCCTTCAGACGGAGAATGTTTGCTTGGAGACTGATAAGATTTGGCGGGCGACATGGTGCTTCCTTATTCTCGTTCGGAAGCACGCTCACCCGCCGCTCCGGTCATGAATGCCACTACGGCGGTCATATCGGCTTCGCTTCTGGTCATTTCTCGGACCGTGCAGCCGAGGCGCAAGATGGTGATCCGGTCAGCAACCTCAAAAACTTCCGGCAGACTGTGACTTACCATGATCACGGCGATTCCGGATTCTTTGATTCGCTCAATCAATCGCAGGACCTTATCCGTTTCGCGCACCCCCAAGGCCGCGGTCGGTTCGTCCATGATGATGATGCGTTTCCCCCAAGCCGTGGCCCGGGCCACCGCAATGGCTTGGCGTTGCCCGCCGGAGAGAGACAGGACCGGTTGACGGACCGAAGTCAGGCCAACCCGCAAGTTGGCCATCTCTTGTTGCGCCCTCCGCCGCATCGCAGGGTCGTCTAGAAAGCCGAGGGCCCCCCAAATCCCGGGGCGCCGCAGTTCGCGGCCCAGAAACAAGTTGGCCGCCACATCCAGGGACGGCGCCAGCGCTAGATCCTGGTAAACCGTTTCAATCCCAAGTTCACGAGCCTGATGAGGAGAGTTCAAGCGGATCGGTTCCCCATCCAAGAGTACTTCGCCGTCATCATGCGGCAGCGCTCCGGACAGAATCTTGATCAGAGTCGATTTTCCAGCTCCATTGTCTCCCACCAGGGCGGAAACTTCACCGGCGTGAGCAATTAAATTGGCATCCCGGAGGGCCACCACATGCCCAAAACGACGGGTCACGTTACGGACTTGGATTAAGGGTACACTACTCACTGGTGAGAATCCGGGCCATCATTGCATCCAGCCCGCCGACGGGGTAAGGTACTTCTTCGGCATGGACGCACCTAATTCGTCCATCATAAATTTGAACGGGCCTGTTTGTCAATCGCTAGTGCACGGGCAGTTGGCATCATTGGGGATATTTGTGCTCTTTAGGAGAGGTATAGAACGTTGTCACATGGGTCTTAATCCGCGCCCCGAAGGGGCATGAAAACATAGCCTGGGTCGAGCCCAGGGTTGAATGGCGCTAAGTTAAGGGTAGTTTGGGATGTTTTTGCCCTGAAGAATCTTGCTCACGCGCTGCCTAGAAGCCGTTGGAACCGTCTGCAAGCCCGTCCCGGAGGGACAGACCGATCGTAGCCTGGCACGAAGTGCCTGGTAAAGCGTCTTCGAAAGAACCGTCCCGTAGGGTACGGTATGATCGGGCGCAGCTAATGACGTTCTCGATCGATTCGTGCTTACACCTGAAAGAATCACACCGTACCCTACGGGACGGATCTTTTGGGGTGGTACTCTCCCAGGCACTTCGTGCCAGGCTACGATCGCATCGTCCCTCCGGGACTTTTCAAACTTTCAAACAAGCTTTAGCTAGGGAAGAGAACTTGAAATTTGAGCGGGATTTTGCAGAGAAGCCAAGGCAAAATAAATCGCCTACGTCCTCCTTATCTTCGCGCCATTCAGCCCAGGGTTTACCCTGGGTGTGTTGTTTTATTGGGGCGCGCCTTGTAGGGGCGCCAGAATCGGACCGTGCGGACAATGAGAAAACCGCTCTTTAACGTCGCTGCATTCTGGCGCCATTTTCAGGGCGCACTTCGATTGGGATGGGTTCCCAGGGTTAACCCTGGGCTATGCTTTCATGCCCCTTCGGGGCGCGGAACTCGGCCCACGTGACTAGGTTCGATAACCCCTCCTAAAGAGCGCAAAAGTTCGCAATTGAGAATCCTCGCTCATGGTTAACTCGATCAAGGCTTTCACGATCGGCGGCCAACCCCACCTGAGGATGCTGATAAACTGCCCTGTTTGGCCTTACAACGTGATATTTAGATCTGACCCCGATTCGACGTTGACGTGCCCCCAAGGTTTGACAATTCCCTGCCATTCGTCCATGATGGTCAAATCGCATTTCCCATTGCTGAAAAGGAAGCTATGATACCGACACAGACCCCCGAGGAGAGTATCAAAGGTTATGGCGCCGGTCAGTTGGTCGGTTCCGTTCAAAAAGCGTTGGACGTTCTTGACGCCTTCGTTCCCCGGAAGCCGGAGCTAAGTCTGACCGAGTTGGCTGATTTGCTCTCTCTCAACAAAAGCACTCTCTTCAATCTTCTGCGCACGTTGGAAGGACATGGGTATGTTATTCAAAGTCCTCAGACTAAGCGGTACCGCTTGGGCTTGCGTTTTCTCGATCGGGCAGCCCTGGTAATCGACTATACGGAGGTTAGTCGGGTGGCGCCTCCCTTTCTGGACGATCTGCGAGACAAAGTCGAAGAAAACGTTCACCTTGGAGTGCTCGAAGATGGACAAGTGGTCTATCTCTACCGCGCACAAGGACCGCATACCCTTTCGGTAAACTCCCGCCTTGGGATGCGGGTACCTGCCCATGCCACCGCGATGGGAAGGGCGATTTTGGCCTATCGTCCTGAGAGTGAAGTCGTCTCTCTGGCAGAAAAGCACGGTCTCTCTGCTTGCACTCCGAATACCATTACCGAGTTGCCTCTCTTACAGGAGTGCCTGCGCGAAGTGAAAAATCGGGGATATGCCACCGATGCCGAGGAACATCATCTTGGTAGCGAATGCATTGCCGCCCCGATTTTTGACCTCCATCAGAAGGTGATCGCCGCTATCAGCGTGTCCATTCCTTCCGTCCGGATGACCGGCTCAAGGCCCAGCCATATTATTCGTTCCGTGACGGATACCGCCCGGCTTATTTCCGAACAATTTGGCTGGCGGGCTCGATCCGATAGTGCTCGAAAAACCGACAGCGACAGGAACGACTCACCAGCATCGCGAGGGAGAGCGGGGTGACGCTGGGAAGCGTGTTAACGCGGTTGCAACAAGGAGGGTTAGTGGTAGTGGCTCGACGTTTGGAGCAACACCACATCCAAGGCGTCGCCGCCAGTCTGATGGCGGCCGGTGTTCCCGCCCTGGAACTCACGCTGGATGACCCAACGGCGGTCGAGTCGATCGCTGAACTGCACCAACAGTGGGGCGACCAATTGCTGATTGGAGCAGGGACAGCGCTGCACTCCAGTGAAGCCAAAAAGGCAATTGCTGCGGGAGCCGATTTTGTCGTTTCTCCCGTCTTCATTCCCTCGGTGCAAAGACTTTGCCGGGAGTCGGATGTTCTCTACATTCCCGGCGCCTCGAGCCCGACAGATATCTTCAGAATCTTAAGGAGTGGAGCTAAAGCAGTGAAGTTATTTCCGGCCACCCTCATTACCCCCGCCTACGTTCGAGATATCCTTGAGCCTTTCCGCGTTTATCAACCCGTGTTCATGCTCACTGGAGGGCTTGATACGGCCAAAATTTCCGCCTATCTGGCGGCCGGCGTGGCCATGGTCGGGGTGGGCAAAACTATTCTGGATCCTGAGGCTTTGGCGGCCAAACAATACACCCTCATAGGAACCCATGCTCAAGAGATCCTGCGGGTGATTCGCGAGACCAAAAGATGACTCCGCCGGTGGTCATCGGCGTGGACCTGGGTACCACCGGTTGCAAGGCCGATGCCTTCAGCCTCTCGGGGGAACTGCTGGGTCATGGGACGACTTCGTGTCCCGTCCAGCGGCCGTTCCCCAATTGGGTCGAACAGGATTGCTCGCAGTTTTGGGATAGCGCCGTGGGGGCGATTCGGCAGGCTGTGGGCAAGATTGATCCAGCCGCCATCATTGGCCTGGCCTGTTGCGGGCATACCCCGAGCTTGGTTTTGCTCGATGGAGCGGGCCAGCCCGTCCGGCCGGCGATCATTTGGCAAGATAGCCGAGCTGCTGCCGAAGCAATGGCCCTCGAAAAACAGATTACGCCCGACCAATGGAAAGATTGGTTAGGGCTCGATCTCCCGCGAAACGCATCCTATCCTCCGGCCCGCCTGCGATGGCTGCGAGTCCATGAACCTGAGATTCTGCGCAAAACGCGCTACTTGTTACAGCCAAAAGACTATCTTAATTATCGTTTGACGGGAATTTTAGCCAGTGACTATTGGGGTAGCAAAGGGCTGGCCCATTTAAGGACCGGGGAGCCTATCCAGGCTTATCAAAAGATTCTGGATATCGATCCCGGACTGGCACCTTCTTGCCGGCATCCTCATCATCTCCTCGGACCGCTGACCTCGGAAGCTGCCGGAACCCTTGGATTGACACCTGGCGTGCCCGTGGCCGTCGGATGGACTGATGCGTTGTCTGGGATGCTTGGCACCGGAGCTCTGGCGGGAAGTGGCTCCGCCTTCGATATTTCGGGAACCTCAGAAATCGTCGGCCTGACTTCCGCGAACGAACCCTTGAACCACGAAGGGGTTCTGGTCGCCCCTGTCCTGGATACTGATCTCAAGGTGGTTTACGGTCCGACTCAGACGAGCGGCGGAGCAGTCGATTGGTTTGTCTCGACCTTCCTCTCGAAAGAAGCGACCGAACATCCGCGGGCGTTCGAAGACTCAATTGCACCGACTTCCGCGGGGCTGCTGTTTCTTCCTTATCTGGAGGGGGAACGAGCGCCGATCTGGGATCCCAAGGCGCGCGGGATATTTTTTGGCGTTTCGCTGGAGCACACCAAGTCTCATTTTCTGCGTGCCGTCCTGGAAGGTGTTGCTTTCAGCATCCGGCACGTCCTGGAAGCGGCTGAAAAAGCCACTGGGCTCTGGGCGAGCACGGTTCATCTCTCAGGAGGAGGGGCTACTTCCGAGATCTGGAATCGCATCCGGGCCGATGTGCTGGGCAGGAGAGTGCAGCCGACCCTGGTCCGTGACGCCGGAACGCTGGGTGCTGCTATGCTGGCGGCTCTGGCCGTTCGCGAGTTCTCCAACCTTCAGGAAGTTTCGGCGGCTATGGTCCGTCAACGTCCCCCGGTGATGCCAAACGAAGAAACTTTCCCCCGGTACCATCAACTTTACCAAACCTATCGCGAACTCTATGGCCGGGTTCGCGATTTATTTTAAGTGCCCGTGAAAAAACAACCAGCTCCTGACCGCACTAAACCTTTGTGGGAGCTTTGTCTCAACGAATAACCAAGGAGAATTCCGTGAACGAGATTCCGAGCCCCCAAGCCGCGAACTGGGAAGCGGGGATTAGTATCGATGGTCTGGCCCTCCCTCGCCGGATCGGTGTCTGCATCAATTACGGCGCGCATATCTGGTATCAACTGCAGTCTGCGACTGAGCGCGATCTCGCCGCCCAACTAGGTATCTCGCTAGAAGCGGTCGATGCTAATATGGACGGCGCCAGGCAGAGCGAGCAGATCAAACAATTTCTCCGCCAGGGAATCGACGTTCTGATCTACAGCACCGCCGATCCGGCCACCGCCCCTTCCATGCTTGAGGCGGTGTACGCGGCCGGAATCCCGGTCATTACGGAATCGCTTTGGGTCGATAGCCCGGCCGTCGCTTCCAGCGTGATGATTAACGACTATAAAGGAGGACAGAAGATCGGACGCTCCGCCGCGGCATGGAAAAAAGCGGCTCTGGCCGGCCCCGTCAAAGTGCTGGATGTCGCAGCTCCTTGGCTCAAGGAGGGACTGGAACGAAGCGATGGTTTCCTGGCCGGTCTGCGGGAAAGCTTTCCGGAGGTTACGAGCGTGCGGGTCGACGGTCGCGCGGACATCGAGACCTCCGCCGCGGTCTCCATGGAGGTACTCCGCCACGATCCGACCTTCAATGTCATTTTTGGGGTAGATGATGAATCGGCCATCGGGGGCCGTCTGGCTTACGAACGACTTCATTTGCCGCTGGATAATGTCCTGATCTGCAGTTTCGGCTTCTCCGGCCCACAAGCTTACGACTGGCTCCAGAACGGCATCTATCACATCGTCTGTGCGATGTTCCCGGAGTACCAGGCACGAATGCTCGTCCACGCCGCGATCTACGCGTTCAATCGACGCGCCCTTCCGCGTCACCTGGTCGGGCCATGTATTGCTCTGACGGCCGCAGATTTGCCGCATTTTTATACTCGCACCAACGACCGGACAGTTTTGAATATTGATGCTGTAAGGATCATCCCCACCTCAGGAGAAGAACTTTATGGTTAATTCCCAAACAGGAGAATCCAGGCCCATGATCGATCACCCGGTCCATTGCCATCCCGTCGCGGAAGCGCACTGGTTCATCGAAAGAGCCGCCTTCCTGGAACGTCGCGGGATGGAAATCCTTTCCGCCTGGATTTGGAATACCGCAAATCTTGATACCAAGCTAACATTTGGTCTGCACGCTTATGAGGACGCCACTCATGCCGATCTCTGCTTTGGCCGCCAAAAGGAACTGCAACCCGGTTTGCCTCCTTATGGATGGGCACCACGCCCCTTGGGGCTGGAAGTGCTGGATCTCGTTTGCCGCGAAGTGGCCCAGGCCACCACTTTGCCATGTAAGTTGAGTGGACTCTATGGGGCGCTCAAGCCTTGGCTTCTCCAGGAATATGAAAAGTACCTGCTCGCGGCCGATCCCATTCTGGAAGGTCCCACTCTCCGCATCTTGGCCCAGATCGTTCGCGAGGAACGTTTGCAGATCGCTTGGGGAAAGGAATGGCTGGCCAAACAAGTGGAAAACGATTTGTCAGCTCGAGACCAGGCCGAGCAGTGGCGCCAGCGTTTGGTGCGATGCTTGGACGATCTGGAAAACGTTAAGAGCATGGTTAGCGGGCCAGTCGCGCCGAACCAATCGCTGATGCATTTTACAGGTCAACCGCCCGCCTGTGATCCTCGGCTGAATATCGTTTACTACACCCCAGGCCAGGGACCTTCTGCGCCAGTCGCCTTTGATCCCCAGAACGAAACCGAAATTCAGCAGATCATGCTTTCAACCCTGGTGGTGGTGGAGACAGAAGCCGCTGAATTAGTCGGCCGGATCTTGGTGGAATTTCCAGATCTCCCGTGGCGCATGAGATTCGAACTATGCCGCCAAATGTGGGATGAATGCCGGCATGCCGCTTCTCAATGGCGGATCTTGCGGCACTTGGGAGCCGATCTCGGTTGGCATCCGTCGATTGCTTATATTAACAAATTTGTCGGTGATGAGCCCGACGTGTTGAAGCGCCTGATCGTTTTGCAGCGGGTCGTCGAAGGAATCTCGGTCGATCAGCATCGTCCACGGGGACGGTACTTCCTGGAGGAGGGGATCTATCCATTGGTCCAGATGTTTGACTACATTCTGGCCGACGAAGACAATCATATCGGCCTCTCCTCCTGGATCCGGGTGATGGCCGGTGACGACCAGAAACATCTGGAAGATCTGGCTCACTATCAGGCGATAAAAGAACAAGAGTATTCCGACTACTCTGATTGGTTAGTCTCGAAGCGCCGTGACCTGGCTCGGCTGTATCAACCGAAAGGTAATCCCAAGACCTAGAAAAAACCGGTGTGATGAAGAACACGCAATTCCAATATCATATCGATGAGCCGGCTTGTATTAATTGCGGGAGTTGCCGCCGATTTTGTCCGGTCGACACGATCCCCTATGTTAATCTGCAACACCAGATCGACATGGCAGGATGTATTGGTTGTACCATTTGCTATGCGGTTTGTCCGGTGGACGCCATCGAGGTAACGGAGACCCTCTCTCCCCACGCCAGGGTCACTTTGGACCCAGAAGCCATGGAACGCGTCCGCAAACGCAACTGGGCCCGCGGCCCCTTCTTCCAGATGAGACGCCGCTTAGCTCAGGAAGAAAAGAAAAGAATTTAACCACAGATTTCACAGATTACACAGATTAAGAAAATCTGGGTTGGCGTCTTGGAACGGTGACGGTTCGGCCGCGTAAAACGCACCGCCTAGCGAACGTTATCCGCAAAGAATTTTGTGTGCAAAAGTCCTCTCCCGATGCGTGTGCCAAAACATAGCCTCCCCCCAAGTGTCGACCGTCGCCCGCCCAAGAACGCCGCCCGCCCAAGAACGAAACCCATTTCCTAATCTGTGTAATCTGTGAAATCTGTGGTTAAATTCTTCTCTTCTTCTTCCTAACGACTGGACTCAAGCTCCGGAAAATCTTCCTCCCGATATTCTAATCTCGGCCTGAAATCTCCTGCCGTGTGGGCTGCCTCACTGAGACGCAGTTCGATCCGGCGAATTTTGCCAGAAATCGTTTTGGGCAGATCGGAAAATTCGATCCGGCGAATCCGGTAGTATGGCGGTAGCACTTGGCGGATATGTTGGAAAATCGATAGGGCGAGGGCCCGCGAAGGTTCTACGCCGGACCGAAGAACGACAAAAGCTTTTGGCACCGCAGAGCGAATCGGATCAGGTGACGGCACCACCGCACATTCAACCACCTCGCTATGCTGGATCAAAGCGCTCTCCAGTTCGAATGGGCTAATGCGATAATCCGAAGCCTTGAAGACATCATCAGCCCGGCCTACAAAAGTGAAATAACCGTCGGCGTCGCGGGACATCAGGTCTCCCGTCCGGTGCACCTTTCCTTTTAGCGCGGACAAAGAACCATCTTCATTCTGGTAGCCGGGCATCAGACCCAGGGGTCGCGGTTCAAGTTCCAAGCAAAATTCGCCTTCACTGGTTTCTTGATCACTGGGACTTAACAGGATTGGCCGAAAGCCCGGCAACGCTCTGCCCAGCGATCCTGTCTTGATGCGTTGCCCCGGGGGATTGCCGGCCACGGCGGTGCTTTCGGTTTGGCCGTATCCGTCACGGATGGTCAGACCCCAGACCGCCTGAACATGCTCAATGATTTCCGGATTGAGCGGCTCGCCCGCACTCACTAGTTCCCGCAGCTTCGTTTGGTAATCCCCAAGCGGCAGTGTGACCAATATCCGCCACACTGTGGGCGGAGCGCAAAGCGTGGTCACCTTGTTCCGGGTTATAGTCTCCAGCAGGCTCTTGGCGTTGAAGCGGGACTGATTCGGAACGAAGACCGTCGCTTCGGCATTCCAAGGTGCGAAGAAGCAGCTCCAGGCATGTTTCGCCCAACCCGGGGACGAGATATTGCAGTGAATGTCGCCTGGCTGCACTCCGATCCAATACATGGTCGAGAGATGCCCCACCGGGTAAGTGACCTGCGTCTGCATCACTAGCTTAGGCTTCGCCGTGGTACCCGAGGTAAAGTAGAGCTGCATCGGATCGCTGGCCCGCGTTTCTCCGTCCGGTTTAAATTCTGCTGAAGCCCCGGAATGGTCTTCATAGGCGTGCCAACCCGGGATCGAACCGCCGACCACAATCCGGGTGCACTGTTTTCCCAGGTGACCAAATCTTGAGACGCCATCTGCGGCGCACACGATGTGTCCGATCCGCCCTCTCTCAAGGCGTTCCGCGAGATCGTTTTCGCCCAGCAGCGGAGTAGTGGGTACGATGACGGCTCCCAGTTTGATCAGGGCCAGGACGGTATTCCACAGAGGGAGCACATTTCCCAGCATGACCATGACGCGATCGCCCCGCCTGACCCCCAGTTCGCGATAATAGTTCGCCAGTTGCGAGGATTGGCGGGAGAGTTCCCGAAAAGAAACTTTGCTTTCTGTCCCGTCCTCGAACACCACCCAAAGCGCCGCCTGATAGCCTCTTTCGCCTGCCCCGATTTTGTCGAACCAATCCAGGGCCCAGTTAAACCGGTCCAGCCTGGGCCATTGAAAGCCGCTGTAAGCCACCTCGTAATCGGTGCGTTTCGCCAGGAGAAAATCCCGGGCTGCTCTAAAAGATTCCGACATGATTCGACCGCTCGGTCTGGGTTTCCCCAAAAGAATGACAATATTTTCCTCCCTCGGCAAGAACGCGAAGCGCCCCCGTTTCATCTCTTATGCGCCCGCCCGCCGCAAACGCCAAACGTCCGTTGAACGTTGAACGTTGAACGCCGAACGTCGAACGTTATGACCAAGTGGCAGTTCTGGATCGATCGCGGGGGTACTTTCACCGATATCGTCGCGCGCCATCCGGACGGCACGCTTGCCGTGCGCAAGATGCTCAGCGAAAATCCAGAGCGCTACCGCGACGCGGCAATCGCCGGAATCAAAATGTTTCTTGGGTTGTCCCTAGACGCCAGAATTCCGACCGGCGTCATCGAAGCAGTGAAAATGGGCACTACCGTCGCCACAAATGCCCTCTTGGAGCGCAAGGGCGAGCCCACCTTGCAACTGGTTAACCGTGGCTTCCGCGACCTTCTCCGCATCGGCAACCAGGCCCGTCCAAGGTTGTTTGATCTTCAGATCATTCTTCCGACCATGCTCTATGAACGAATCGAGGAGATCCGGGGTCGCGTCGCGGTCGATGGGACGATCCTCGAACCGTTGGACGAGGAGAACGCCCGAACGATGCTTAAACGGGCCCGTGCCGACGGGTTCCAAGCTTGTGCGATCACTCTGATTCACGCCTGGAAATACCCGGAGCAGGAGATTCGATTGGCTGAAATCGCCCGTGAGGTGGGCTTCAGCCAGGTTTCCACCAGCCATTCTGTTAGTCCACTCCTTCGAATCGTACCTCGCGGCGACACCACCGTCGTAGATGCTTATCTTTCCCCGATTCTCCGCCGCTACGTCCACCAAGTAGCCTCCGAACTAGAGGGCGGACGGCTCTACTTCATGCAGTCTAACGGCGGCTTGGCCGAGGCGTCACAGTTCCAAGGTAAAGACGCCATCCTCTCCGGACCCGCGGGCGGGGTTGTCGGCGCCGCACGTACAGCCCAAATGGCCGGGTTCGACCTTATTATCGGTTTCGATATGGGGGGCACCTCAACCGACGTGGCCCTATATGCCAACCAGTTCGAGCGGACCTTCGAAACCGAGATTGCGGGCGTTCGGATTCGGGCTCCGATGATGGCCATTCACACGATCGCCGCCGGCGGCGGCTCCATCCTGCATTTCGACGGAGCCCGTTTTCGAGTAGGACCGGACTCGGCGGGCGCCAATCCCGGACCGGCCAGCTATCGGCGAGGCGGTCCGCTCACTGTCACTGATGCCAATCTCTGTGTCGGGAAGATCCAACCCTCGCATTTCCCGGCCATCTTTGGCGCGGAAGGCGACCAACCGCTCGACGCTGATATCGTCCGGAAGAGATTTTTGGCGTTGGCGCGGGACGTTAGCCAGGCCATCGGCCGCCCTCCTTCCGACAGCCGCGAGGTCGCCGAAGGTTTTTTGCGGGTCGCAGTCGGGAACATGGCCAACGCCGTCAAGAAAGTTTCAGTTGAAAAGGGCCATGACGCTTCCCGTTTCGCACTTCAATGCTTCGGCGGCGCGGGCGCGCAGCACGCCTGCCTGGTCGCCGATGAACTCGGCATCCAGACCATCTTCATCCATCCCTTCGCCGGCGTTCTCTCTGCCTACGGAATGGGGCTTGCCGACCAGGTGGCCATGCGGGAACAGGCCATGGAGGTCGAGCTTACCGGGGCTGCGCTGGCCGACTTGAACGATTGGGCAGACCGCTTGGTGGCCGAGGCGCGCCAGACGCTCCTTGCTCAAGGCGCTGATCCTGACTCGCTGACGCCCCGTCGAACCCTGCACCTGCGTTACACAGGTACCGAAGGGGCTTTGGTCGTCCATCTCGACTCCCTCGACCGTATGCGGGCGGAGTTTACCCAAATCCACCGCAACAGATTCGGTTTTGCCACCCCCGAACGGTCGATCACCGTCGAGGCGGTCGCGGTTGAGGTCATCTCACCCGGCCATGCGGTGCAGGAGGAACCGCGGCCTACCAAATCAACTGCGCAGCCGCCGATCGACCGAGTGGAAATGTGGAGTGGGGGCGCCGCGCACGATACTCCGGTATTTGACCGCAAATCATTGTGGGCCAACCAACAGATCACTGGCCCTGCTCTCATTTGCGAGGCCATTTCCACCATCGTCATTGAACCCGGGTGGACAGCGCAGATCACGGAGCGGAATCATCTGGTTTTGCATCGGACCAAGCCCCGCCGCATCGCTTCTTCCGAAGGTTCGGAAAGTGCCGATCCCGTCCTCCTGGAACTCTTCAACAATCTCTTTATGAACGTTGCCGAGCAGATGGGCGTAGTCTTACAGAATACTTCGCTCTCCGTTAATATTAAGGAGAGACTGGACTTCTCATGCGCCATTTTCGACGCCAAGGGTAACCTCGTTGCTAATGCGCCTCATGTCCCCGTCCACTTGGGGGCGATGGGGGAAAGTGTCCGCACCGTCATTCGCCAGCGCGGCGACGGGCTTAAACCAGGTGATGTGATTGCGCTTAACAATCCTAACAACGGCGGAACCCATTTGCCCGACATCACGTTGGTAACTCCGGTCTTCGGGGAAGACGGGCGGATCCAGTTCTTTGTCGGGAACCGTGGACACCACGCCGATGTTGGCGGTATGACGCCAGGCTCAACTCCTTCTGACTCGAGGTGCCTGGAGGACGAGGGCGTGGTGATCGATAACTTTCTGCTCGTTGATGAGGGTACCTTCCGGGAGACGGACTTTCGCACCCTGCTACTTTCTGCCCGCTACCCCGCGCGAAGTCCGGACGTTAACGTCGCCGATATTAAGGCTCAGGTGGCCGCCAATGAGAAAGGCGTTCGGGAGTTGCGTCAGGTCATAGAGCAGCACCTCTGGCCAACCGTCCAAACTTATATGCAGCATGTGATGGACAATGCGGAGGAGAGCGTCCGCCGGGTCATCGATCGAATAGGTGATGGCTCATTCTCCTACGTCATGGATGATGGGGCGCCGCTCGAAGTGAGAATATCGGTGAACCATGCCGCGCGAACTGCGAAGGTCGACTTCATTGGCACCGGCCCGCAGCGGGCCAATAATTTTAATGCCCCCCGGGCGGTCACGGTGGCTGCCGTTCTCTACGCCTTCCGCTGTCTGGTTGGTGACGATATTCCACTCAACGAAGGATGCCTGAAGCCAATCGAGATCGAGATTCCCAAAGGTAGCTTCCTCTCACCAGATCCTGATGCCGCGGTCGTGGCCGGCAACACCGAAGTTTCACAGGCCGTCTGCAATGCCTTGTTCGGCGCTCTTGGAGTCCTGGCTTGCAGCCAGGCAACCATGAACAATTTTCTCTTTGGCGATGCTAGGCGCCAGTACTACGAGACTATTTGCGGAGGGACCGGTGCCGGGCCCTCCTTCGATGGCTGCTCGGCCGTACATAGTCATATGACGAATACGCGGATGACCGACCCGGAAGTTCTCGAACTCCGTTATCCCGTCCGCCTGGAAGAGTTTTCCATTCGGCCTGGCTCCGGGGGCCCGGGGCGTTGGCGAGGCGGCGACGGCGTCCTCCGCCGCATCCGGTTCCTGGAACCCATGACGGCCAACCTGGTCAGCTCCCGGCGTACCCAATCGCCTTTCGGTCTCAACGGCGGCGGCGAGGGCCTCCCCGGCCGTCAATGGGTCGAGCGTCGAGACGGCAGCAAGGAAATACTAACCGGGACCGGGCACGCCGAATTGGAGGTCGGTGACGTCTTCGTCATCGAGACCCCCGGCGGAGGCGGCTACGGTTCTGTGAACGACCGCTGAAGCGGTAGCGGAGGGCGGTAAGGGGTTAGAGTAGGGTATCAAGCGCCTCTACCAGAGTGGCACTGAGGTGAAGGGTGAACTGGTTTGTGCCCGAAGGGGCTATAGCCCCTCAGCCCAGGGTTTTAACCCTGGGAACCATTCGTCCATGATGGTCAAATCGAATTTCCCATTGCTGAAAAGGAAGCTATGATACCGACACAGACCCCCGAGGAGAGTATCAAAGGTTATGGCGCCGGTCAGTTGGTCGGTTCCGTCCAAAAAGCGTTGGACGTTCTTGACGCCTTCGTTCCCCGCAAGCCGGAGCTAAGTCTGACCGAGTTGGCCGATTTGCTCTCTCTCAATAAAAGCACTCTCTTCAATCTCCTGCGCACCTTGGAAGGACATGGGTATGTTATTCAAAGTCCGCAGACTAAACGGTACCGCTTGGGCTGGCGTTTTCTCGATCGGGCAGCCCTGGTGATCGACTATACTGAGGTTAGTCGGGTGGCGCCTCCCTTTCTCGACGATCTGCGAGACAAAGTCGAAGAGAACGTTCACCTTGGTGTGCTCGAAGATGGACAAGTGGTCTATCTCTACCGCGCACAAGGACCGCATACCCTTTCGGTGAACTCCCGCCTTGGGATGCGGGTACCTGCCCATGCCACCGCGATGGGAAGGGCGATTTTGGCCTATCGTCCTGAGAGTGAAGTCGTCTCTTTGGCAGAAAAGCACGGTCTCTCTGCTTGCACTCCGAATACCATTACCGAGTTGCCTCTCTTACAGGAGTGCCTGCGCGAAGTGAAAAATCGGGGATATGCCACCGATGCCGAGGAACATCATCTTGGTAGCGAATGCATTGCCGCCCCGATTTTCGACCTCCATCACAAGGTGATCGCCGCCATTAGCGTGTCCATTCCTTCTGTCCGGATGACTGGCTCAAGACCCAGCCATATTATTCGTTCTGTGACGGATACCGCCCGGCTTATTTCTGAACAATTTGGCTGGCGTGCTCGATCCGATAGTGCTCGAAAAACCGACAGCGACAGGATCGACTCACCAGCATCGCGAGGGAGAGCGGGGTGACGCTGGGAAGCGTGTTAACGCGGTTGCAACAAGGAGGGTTAGTGGTAGTGGCTCGACGTTTGGAGCAACACCACATCCAGGGCGTCGCCGCCAGTCTGGTGGCGGCCGGTGTTCCCGCCCTGGAACTCACGCTGGATGACCCAACGGCGGTCGAGTCGATCGCTGAACTGCACCAACAGTGGGGTGACCAATTGCTGATTGGAGCAGGGACAGCGCTGCACTCCAGTGAAGCCAAAAGGGCAATTGCTGCGGGGGCCGATTTTGTCGTTTCTCCCGTCTTCATTCCCTCGGTGCAAAGACTTTGCCGGGAGTCGGATGTTCTCTACATTCCCGGCGCCTCCAGCCCGACAGATATCTTCAGAATCTTAAGGAGCGGAGCTAAAGCGGTGAAGTTATTTCCGGCCAGCCTCATTACCCCCGCCTATGTTCGGGATGTCCTTGAGCCTTTCCGCGTTTATCAACCCGTGTTCATGCTCACCGGCGGGCTTGATACGGCCAGGATTTCCGCCTATCTGGCGGCCGGCGTGGCCATGGTCGGGGTGGGCAAAGCTATTCTGGATCCTGAGGCTTTGGCGGCCAAACAATACACCCTCATAGGAACCCATGCTCAAGAGATCCTGCGGGTGATTCGTGAGACCAAAAGATGACTCCGCCGGTGGTCATCGGCGTGGACCTGGGCACCACCGGTTGCAAGGCCGATGCCTTCAGCCTCTCGGGTGAACTGCTGGGTCATGGGACGACTTCGTGTACCGTCCAGCGGCCGTTCCCCAATTGGGTCGAACAGGATTGCTCGCAGTTTTGGGATAGCGCAGTGGGGGCGATTCGGCAGGCTGTGGGCAAGATTGATCCAGCCGCCATCATCGGCCTGGCCTGTTGTGGGCATACCCCGAGCTTGGTTTTGCTCGATGGAGCGGGCGAGCCCGTGCGGCCGGCGATCATTTGGCAAGATAGCCGAGCTGCTGCCGAAGCGATGGCCCTCGAAAAACAGATTACGCCCGACCAATGGAAAGATTGGTTAGGGCTCGACCTCCCGCGAAACGCTTCCTATCCTCCGGCCCGCCTGCGATGGCTGCGGGTCCATGAACCTGAGATTCTGCGCAAAACGCGCTACTTGTTACAGCCAAAAGACTATCTTAATTATCGTTTGACGGGAATTTTGGCCAGTGACTATTGGGGTAGCAAAGGGCTGGCCCATTTAAGTACCGGGGAGCCTATCCAGGCTTACCGAAAGATTCTGGATATTGATCCCGGACTGGCACCTCCTTGCCGGCATCCTCATCATCTCCTCGGACCGCTTACCCCGGAAGCTGCCGGAACCCTCGGATTGGCACCTGGCGTGCCCGTGGCCGTGGGATGGACTGATGCGTTGTCTGGGATGCTCGGCACCGGAGCTCTGGCTGGAAGTGGCTCCGGTTTCGATATTTCGGGAACCTCAGAAATTGTTGGCCTGACTTCTGAGAACGAACCCTTGAACCACGAAGGGGTCCTGGTGGCCCCGATCCTGGATACTGATCTCAAGGTGGTTTACGGTCCGACTCAGACGAGCGGCGGAGCAGTCGATTGGTTTGTCTCGACCTTCCTCTCGAAAGAAACGACCGAACATCCGCGGACGCTCGATGACTTAATTGCGCCGACTTCCGCGGGGCTGCTGTTTCTTCCTTATCTGGAGGGGGAACGAGCGCCGATCTGGGATCCCAAGGCGCGCGGGATATTTTTTGGCGTTTCGCTGGAGCACACCAGGTCTCATTTTCTGCGCGCCGTCCTGGAAGGTGTTGCTTTCAGCATCCGGCACGTCCTGGAAGCGGCTGAAAAAGCCACTGGGCTCTCAGCGAGCACGGTTCACCTCACGGGAGGAGGAGCTACTTCCGAGATCTGGAATCGCATCCGGGCCGATGTGCTGGGCAGGAGAGTGCAGCCGACCCTGGTCCGTGACGCCGGAACGCTGGGTGCTGCCATGCTGGCGGCTCTGGCCGTCCGCCAGTTCTCCAACCTCCAGGAAGTTTCGGCGGCTATGGTCCGTCAACGTCCCCCGGTGATGCCAAACGAAGAAACGTTTCCCCGGTACCATCAACTTTACCAAACCTATCGCGAACTCTATGGCCGGGTTCGCGATTTATTTTAAGTGCCCGAAAAAAACAACGAGCTCCTGACCGAACTAAATCTTTGTGGGAGCTTTTGTCTCAACGACTAACCAAGGAGAATTCCGTGAACGAGATTCCGAGCCCCCAAGCCGCGAACTGGGAAGCGGGGATTAGTATTGATGGTCTGGCCCTCCCTCGCCGGATCGGTGTCTGCATCAATTACGGCGCGCATATCTGGTATCAATTGCAGTCCGCGACCGAGCGCGATCTCGCCGCCCAACTAGGCATCTCGCTGGAAGCGGTCGATGCCAATATGGACGGCGCCAGGCAGAGCGAGCAGATCAAACAATTTCTCCGTCAGGGAATCGACGTTCTGATCTACAGCACCGCCGATCCGGCGACCGCGCCTTCCATGCTTGAGGCGGTGTACGCTGCCGGAATCCCGGTCATTACGGAATCGCTTTGGGTCGATAGCCCGGCCGTCGTTTCTAGCGTGATGATTAACGACTATAAAGGAGGACAGAAAATCGGACGATCCGCCGCGGCATGGAAAAAAGGGGCTCTGGCCGGCCCCGTCAAAGTGCTGGATGTCGCAGCCCCTTGGCTCAAGGAGGGACTGGAACGAAGCGATGGTTTCCTGGCCGGTCTACGGGAAAGCTTTCCGGAGGTCACGAGCGTACGGGTCGACGGTCGCGCGGACATCGAGACCTCCGCCGCGGTCTCCATGGAGGTGCTCCGCCACGATCCGACCTTCAATGTCATTTTTGGGGTAGATGATGAATCGGCCATCGGGGGGCGTCTGGCTTACGAACGACTTCATTTGCCGCTGGATAATGTCCTGATCTGCAGTTTCGGCTTCTCCGGCCCACAAGCTTACGACTGGCTCCAGAACGGCATCTATCACATCGTCTGCGCGATGTTCCCGGAGTACCAGGCACGAATGCTCGTCCACGCCGCGATCTACGCATTCAATCGACGCGCCCTTCCGCGTCACCTGGTCGGGCCATGTATTGCTCTGACGGCCGCAGATTTGCCGCATTTTTATACTCGCACCAACGACCGGACAGTTTTGAATATTGATGCTGTAAAGATCATCCCCACCTCAGGAGAAGAACTTCATGGTTAATTCCCAAACAGGAGAATCCAAGCCCATGATCGATCACTTGGTCCATTGCCATCCCGTCGCGGAAGCGCACTGGTTCATCGAAAGAGCCGCCTTCCTGGAACGTCGCGGGATGGAAATCCTTTCCGCCTGGATTTGGAATACCGCAAATCTTGATACCAAGCTAACATTTGGTCTGCACGCTTATGAGGACGCCACTCATGCCGATCTCTGCTTTGGCCGCCAAAAGGAACTGCAACCCGGCCTGCCCCCTTATGGATGGGAACCACGCCCTTTGGGACTGGAAGCGCTGGACCTCGTTTGCCGCGAAGTGGCCCAGGCCACCACTTTGCCATGTAAGTTGAGTGGACTTTACGGGGCGCTCAAGCCCTGGCTTCTCCAGGAATATGAAAAGTATCTGCTCGCTGCCGATCCCATTCTGGAAGGTCCCACTCTCCGCATCTTGGCCCAGATCGTTCGCGAGGAGCGTTTGCAGATCGCTTGGGGAAAGGACTGGCTGGCCAAACAGGTGGAGAACGATCTGTTAGCCCGAGAACAGGCCGAGCAGTGGCGCCAGCGCTTGGTGCGATGCTTGGACGATTTGGATAACGTTAAGAGCATGGTTAGTGGGCCAGTCGGGCCCAACCAATCGCTGATGCATTTTACCGGTCAACCGCCCGCCTGTGATCCTCGGCTGAATATCGTTTACTACACCCCGGGCCAGGGACCTTCTGCGCCAGTCGCCTTTGATCCCCAGAACGAAACCGAAATTCAACAGATCATGCTTTCAACCCTGGTGGTGGTGGAGACAGAAGCCGCTGAATTAGTCGGCCGGATTTTAGTGGAATTTCCAGATCTCCCGTGGCGCATGAGATTCGAACTATGCCGCCAAATGTGGGATGAATGCCGGCATGCCGCTTCTCAATGGCGGATCTTGCGGCACTTGGGAGCCGATCTCGGTTGGCATCCGTCGATTGCCTATATTAACAAATTCGTCGGTGATGAGCCCGACGTGTTGAAGCGCCTGATCGTTTTGCAGCGGGTCGTCGAAGGAATCTCGGTCGATCAGCATCGTCCACGGGGACGCTACTTCCTGGAGGAGGGGATCTATCCATTGGTCCAGATGTTTGATTACATTCTGGCCGACGAAGACAATCATATCGGCCTCTCCTCCTGGATCCGGGTGATGGCCGGTGACGACCAGAAACATCTGGAAGATCTGGCTCACTATCAGGCGATTAAAGAACAAGAGTATTCCGACTACTCTGATTGGTTAGTCTCGAAACGCCGTGACTTGGCTCGTCTCTATCAACCGAAAGGTAATCCCCAGACCTAGAAAAAACCGGTGTGATGAAGAACACGCAATTCCAATATCATATCGATGAGCCGGCTTGTATTAATTGCGGGAGTTGCCGCCGATTTTGCCCGGTCGACACGATCCCCTATGTTAATCTGCAGCACCAGATCGACATGGAGGGATGTATTGGTTGCACCATTTGTTATGCGGTTTGTCCAGTGGACGCCATCGAGGTAACGGAGACCCTCTCTCCCCACGCTAAGGTCACTTTGGACCCTGAAGCCATGGAACGCGTCCGCAAACGCAACTGGGCCCGCGGCCCCTTCTTCCAGATGAGACGCCGCTTAGCGGAAGAAGAGAAGAAAAGCATTTAACCACAGATTTCACAGATTACACAGATTAGGAAAATGGGTTTAGCGTCTTGGGCGGGTGGCGGTCGACACGCAGGTGAGACTCTATCTCTTGGCAAACGCGTCGGCAAGAGGACTTTGTGCACACAAAATTCTTTGCGGATGAATGTTCGCCTAGGCAGTGTCGTTTTACGCGCTAAACCGTCAACCCGTCCAAAACGCCCAACCCAATTTCCAAATCTGTGTAATCTGTGAAATCTGTGGTTAGTTTTCCTCTTCTTCTCTATCGACTAGATTCGAGCTCCGGAAAATCTTCCTCCCGGTATTCTAATCTCGGCCGGAAATCTCCTGTGGTGTGGGCTGCCTCGCTGAGACGCAGTTCGATCCGGCGAATTTTGCCGGAGATGGTTTTTGGCAGATCGGAAAATTCGATCCGGCGAATGCGATAGTATGGCGGTAGCACTTTGCGGATATGCTGGAAAATCGATAGGGCGACAGCCCGCGAAGGTTCTACGCCGGACCGAAGAACGACAAAAGCTTTTGGCACCGCAGAACGAATCGGATCAGGTGACGGCACCACCGCACATTCAACCACCTCGCTATGCTCGATCAAAGCGCTCTCCAGTTCGAATGGGCTAATGCGATAATCCGAAGCCTTGAAGACATCATCAGCCCGGCCTACAAAAGTGAAATAACCGTCGGCATCGCGAGACATCAGGTCTCCCGTCCGGTGCACCTTTCCTTTTAGCGCGGACAAAGAACCATCTTCATTCTGGTAGCCGGGCATCAGACCCAGGGGTCGCGGTTCAAGTTCCAGACAAAATTCGCCTTCACTGGTTTCTTGATCGTTGGGATTCAGCAGGATTGGCCGAAAGCCCGGCAACGCTCTGCCCAGCGATCCCGTCTTGATGCGTTGCCCCGGGGGATTGCCGGCCACGGCGGTGCTTTCGGTTTGGCCGTATCCGTCACGGATGGTCAGACCCCAGATCGCCTCAACCTGCTCGATGATTTCCGGGTTGAGCGGCTCGCCAGCACTCACTAATTCCCGCAGCTTCGTTTGGTAATCCCCAAGCGGCTGTGTGACCAACATCCGCCACACTGTGGGCGGAGCGCAAAGCGTGGTTACCTTGTTCCGGGTTATAGTCTCCAGCAGGCTCTTGGGGTTGAAACGGGACTGATTCGGAACGAAGACCGTCGCTTCGGCATTCCAGGGCGCAAAGAAGCAGCTCCAGGCATGTTTCGCCCAACCCGGGGACGAGATATTGCAGTGGATATCGCCCGGCTGCACTCCAATCCAGTACATGGTCGAGAGATGCCCCACCGGGTAAGTGACCTGCGTCTGCATCACTAGCTTAGGCTTCGCCGTGGTACCCGAGGTAAAGTAGAGCTGCATCGGATCGCTGGCCCGCGTTTCTCCGTCCGGCTTAAATTCTGCTGAAGCCCCGGAATGGTCTTCATAGGCGTGCCAACCCGGGATCGATCCGCCGACCACAATCCGGGTGCACTGTTTTCCCAAGTGACCAAATCTTGAGACCCCATCCGCGGCGCACACGATGTGTCCGATCCGCCCTCTTTCCAGGCGTTCCGCGAGATCGTTTTCGCCCAGCAGCGGAGTGGTGGGTACGATGACGGCTCCCAGTTTGATCAGGGCCAGGACGGTGTTCCAAAGAGGGAGCACATTTCCCAGCATGACCATGACGCGATCGCCCCGTCGGACCCCCAGTTCGCGATAATAGTTCGCCAGTTGCGAGGATTGACGGGAGAGCTCCCGAAAAGAAACTTTGCTTTCTGTCCCGTCCTCGAACACCACCCAAAGCGCCGCCTGATCGCCTCGTTCGCCCGCCCCGATTTTGTCGAACCAATCCAGGGCCCAGTTAAACCGATCCAGCCTGGGCCATTGAAAGCCGCTGTAGGCCACCTCGTAATCGGTGCGTTTCGCCAGGAGAAAATCCCGGGCTGCTCTAAAAGTTTCCGACATGATTCGACCGCTCGGTCTGGGTTTCCCCAAAAGAATGACAACATTTTCCGTCCCTCGGCAAGAACGCGAAGCATCCCCATTTCATCTCTTATGCACCCCCCGCTGCCAAACGCCCGTTGAACGTTGAACATTGAACGCCGAACGTCGAACGTTATGACCAAGTGGCAGTTCTGGATCGATCGGGGAGGCACTTTCACCGATATCGTCGCGCGTCATCCGGACGGCACGCTTTCCGTGCGCAAGATGCTCAGCGAGAATCCAGAGCGCTACCGCGACGCGGCGATCGCCGGAATCAAAATGTTTCTGGGGTTGCCCCTGGATGCTAGAATTCCATCCGGCGTCATCGAAGCAGTAAAAATGGGCACGACCGTCGCCACGAATGCCCTCCTGGAGCGCAAGGGCGAGCCTACCTTGCAACTGGTTAACCGCGGTTTCCGCGATCTTCTCCGCATCGGCAACCAGGCTCGTCCGAGGCTGTTTGATCTTCAGATCATCCTTCCGACCATGCTCTATGAACGAATCGAGGAGATCCAGGGTCGCGTCGCGGTCGATGGAACGATCCTCGAACCGTTGGACGAGGAGAACGCCCGAACGGTGCTCGAACGGGCCCGTGCCGACGGGTTTCAAGCTTGTGCGATCACTCTGATTCACGCCTGGAAATACCCGGAGCAGGAGATTCGATTGGCTGAAATCGCCCGTGAGGTGGGCTTCAGCCAGGTCTCCACCAGCCATTCTGTTAGTCCACTCCTTCGGATCGTACCTCGCGGCGACACCACCGTCGTAGATGCTTATCTTTCCCCGATTCTCCGGCGGTACGTCCACCAGGTAGCCTCCGAACTAGAGGGCGGACGGCTCTACTTCATGCAGTCTAATGGCGGCTTGGCCGAGGCGTCACAGTTCCAAGGTAAAGACGCCATCCTCTCCGGACCCGCGGGCGGGGTTGTCGGCGCCGCCCGGACAGCCCAAATGGCCGGGTTCGACCAGATTATCGGTTTCGATATGGGGGGTACCTCTACCGACGTGGCCCTTTATGCCGGTCAGTTCGAGCGCGCCTTCGAAACCGAGATTGCGGGCGTTCGGATTCGGGCTCCGATGATGGCCATTCACACGATCGCCGCCGGCGGTGGCTCCATCCTGCATTTCGACGGAGCCCGTTTTCGAGTAGGACCGGACTCGGCGGGCGCCAATCCCGGACCGGCCAGCTATCGGCGAGGCGGTCCGCTCACTGTCACCGATGCCAATCTTTGTGTCGGGAAGATCCAACCCTCGCATTTCCCGGCCATCTTTGGCGCGGAAGGCGACCAACCGCTCGACGCTGATATCGTCCGGGAGAAATTTTTGGCACTGGCGCGGGAGGTCAGCCAAGCCACCGGCCGTCCTCCTTCCGACAGCCGTGAAGTCGCCGAAGGTTTTTTGCGGGTCGCAGTCGGGAACATGGCCAACGCCGTCAAAAAAGTTTCAGTTGAAAAGGGGCACGACGCTTCCCGTTTCGCACTTCAATGCTTCGGCGGCGCGGGCGCGCAGCACGCCTGCCTGGTCGCCGATGAACTCGGCATCCAGACCATCTTCATCCATCCCTTCGCCGGCGTTCTCTCTGCCTACGGGATGGGGCTTGCCGACCAGGTGGCCATGCGGGAACAGGCCATGGAGGTCGAGCTTACCGAGGCTGCGCTGGCCGACTTGAACGATTGGGCAGACCGTTTGGTGGCCGAGGCGCGCCAGACTCTCCTTGCCCAAGGCGCTGTTCCTGACTTGCTGACCGCCCGTCGAACCCTGCACCTGCGTTACACGGGGACCGAAGGGGCTTTGGTCGTCCATCTCGACTCCCTCGACCGTATGCGGGCGGAGTTTACCCAAGTCCATCGCCATCGATTCGGTTTTGCCACCCCTGAGCGGCCGATCACCGTCGAGGCGGTCGCGGTTGAGGTCATTTCACCCGGCGAAGCGGTGCAAGAGGAAACGCGGCCTACGCAATCAACTGAACAGCCGCCGCCGATCGACCGAGTGGAAATGTGGAGTGGGGGCGCTGCACACGACACTCCGGTTTTTGACCGCGAATCATTGTCGGCCAACCAACTGATCACTGGCCCTGCTCTCATTTGCGAGGCTATTTCCACCATCGTCATTGAACCCGGGTGGACGGCGCAGATCACGGAGCGGAATCATCTGGTTTTGCGTCGGACCAAGCCCCGCCGCATTGATTCTTCCGAAGGCTCGGAAAGTGCCGATCCTGTCCTCCTGGAGCTCTTCAACAATCTGTTTATGAACGTTGCCGAGCAGATGGGCGTAGTCTTACAGAATACCTCGCTCTCCGTTAATATTAAGGAGAGGCTGGACTTCTCATGCGCCATCTTCGACGCCAAGGGTAACCTCGTTGCTAATGCGCCTCATGTGCCCGTCCACTTGGGGGCGATGGGGGAGAGCGTGCGCACCGTCATTCGCCAGCGCGGCGACAGGCTTAAACCGGGTGACGTGATTGCACTTGAACAATCCTAACAATGGCGGAACTCATTTGCCCGATATCACGGTGGTAACTCCGGTCTTCGGGGAAGACGGGCGGATCCAGTTCTTTGTCGGGAACCGTGGACACCACGCCGATGTTGGCGGTATGACGCCAGGCTCAACCCCTTCCGAGTCGAGATGCCTGGAGGACGAGGGCGTAGTGATCGATAACTTTCTGCTCGTTGATGCGGGTACCTTCCGGGAGACGGAGTTTCGCACCCTGCTACTTTCTGCCCGCTACCCCGCGCGAAGTCCGGACGTTAACGTCGCCGATATTAAGGCTCAGGTGGCCGCCAATGAGAAAGGCGTTCGGGAGTTGCGTCAGGTCATAGAGCAGCACCGCTGGCCAATCGTCCAAACCTATATGCAGCATGTGATGGACAATGCGGAGGAGAGCGTCCGCCGGGTCATCGATCGAATAGGCGACGGCTCATTCTCCTACGTCATGGATGATGGGGCGCCGCTCGAAGTGAGAATATCGGTGAACCATGCCGCGCGAACTGCGAAGGTCGACTTCACGGGCACCGGCCCGCAGCGAGCCAATAATTTCAATGCCCCCCGGGCGGTCACGGTGGCTGCCGTTCTCTACACCTTCCGCTGTCTGGTTGGTGACGATATTCCACTCAACGAAGGGTGCCTGAAGCCAATCGAGATCGAGATTCCCAAAGGTAGCTTCCTCTCTCCGCATCCTGATGCCGCGGTCGTGGCCGGCAACACCGAAGTTTCACAGGCCGTCTGCAATGCCTTGTTCGGCGCTCTTGGGGCCCTGGCTTGCAGCCAGGCAACCATGAACAATTTTCTCTTTGGCGATGCCAGGCGCCAGTACTACGAGACTATTTGCGGAGGGACCGGTGCCGGGCCCTCCTTCGATGGCTGCTCGGCCGTACATAGTCATATGACGAATACGCGGATGACCGATCCGGAAGTTCTCGAGCTCCGATATCCCGTCCGCCTGGAAGAGTTTTCCATTCGGCCTGGCTCCGGCGGCCCGGGGCGTTGGCGAGGCGGCGACGGCGTCCTCCGCCGCATCCGGTTCCTGGAACCCATGACGGCTAACCTGGTCAGCTCCCGGCGCACCCACTCGCCTTTCGGTCTCGACGGCGGCGGCGAGGGCCTCCCCGGTCGTCAATGGGTCGAGCGCCGAGACGGCAGCAAGGAAATCTTAACCGGGACCGGGCACGCCGAGTTGGAAGCCGGTGACGTCTTCGTCATCGAGACCCCCGGCGGAGGCGGCTACGGTTCTGTGAGCGACGGCTGAAGCGGTAGGGGAGGGTATAAGGTTATATGGTCATGCCGCCTTCGGGCCGCCAACACAAGAAGGGTTATCATTAGTCTAGTTAGCCAAACGATTACGCAGAATTGATTGGAAATTTTCTGACCTAACCATCTGCGGCCTGAAGGGCCATGAAAGCATAGCCGAGCTTTAGCCTGGGTTTATATCCCACGGATCCGCCCTGAAGGGTCGGCAGAAAGCCGTACGCCGCGCCGCTGCGAGATTTTTTCCCGAGGCACCAAATGAGATTCATCTAGTCAGTTCCAAGGCACGGCTTTAGCCTCTAGTCAGCCTCCAAGGCCACCCCGCGCTTCAACTCCAACGGTCTCGAGAGCAGCGAAACAAAGGGAGAATTCTGACGAAGCCTGACCGCTCGTTCACTCGAATCCTCCAGCAAACGAATCACCTGCAAGGGAGGGCAAAGAGTAAGGATGACATACCATTCCCGCTCACTTGCGGTGGCTGCTGAATCGGGAGGGGCGGCGGCCAATTTTGATCGTAGTCGTTCCGCAAAATCGCGCACCAGTCCGGGCTCCTTGCGGAGCACTAAGGCAATCCTGCGATGCAAATCCATCCTCCGAGCATCGATATCTTCGTGATCCATAGATTTCTCCGGTCACGCGACAATATCCTTCCGCTGCCTGAGGGAAAGTTACAATCCTGCCATATTCGTAAAAGCCATAATTTCAGACAAAGCACGCGGCGTGGAGTAGCTCGTCCTCGTAGACGCCAGGATCATTACCCTCGTCCTGGTTTTCGGGAAAAAATGAATGCGAGCTGGCTTTGGCCGCCGCCGGAAAAAATGCCTGATCGTTCAGGACATTCGGGCTGGACCCTCACTCATCTGGTGACGCTTATTCTGCCGAGTCGGGTTCTTCCAACTCCACTCGAAGTTTAGCGTTTAACGCTGAGATGGTGACTAACAATCCTGACATCAATCCTATCCAGGATAGGCCGCTGAGAGGATTGGCCTCCGGGTGCCAGAGGGCGGCTAGTGCCCAGATCACCGCAAAAATCGCGGAGATGCTGCTACCGAAGTTAACTATCTTTGCCAAAGTGCTTTTCGCACCCTGGTTGTTGGGTTCTGCTATCTCGTGTTCCATAAGGATTTCACCTTTCACTTTCTAGTCCACCCTGAAGCCGAATGCTCCGGGTGAAATCCTCATCAGTTACCGGGACAACAATCGAAAAAGGGGTTCTGGGAGGGAACCGGATTAGGCCGCCGACTCATAACGTCAGCTCAGGAAACGGCTGAGGCCAGGGGCGCATCGTTTCGATCAGCTCGTTGGCCAGCTTTTCGTCCCGTGGCGTTGTAGAGATACCGGAGTGATTGCAGATCCAACGGTTTCAGGGTTTCGGTCTCCGGAAGAACCTGCTCTTCCTGTTTGTACAGGCGGTTTACGGCGATAAAGCCAATGATTAATGCTTCCATAGTATTAGTTTGTTTTTTTTCTGTTGTTGTTAGGCAGCGATTAGATAAGCACCCAGCTCCGCTGCGAAGTTCCGGGCGCCAGGCCAGTGGTTGTTGTTCTAACCGGCAGGTTAGTTGTCTTTGCGAACCGCGGCGTACGCGGAGACAATTCTCGGTGCTAGTGTCATCGCGATGAATACGATGACAAAAGCCAGGTCGCGGATGTCTTTGGCGAATTCCATAGGTTCTCTTTTCTCAATTTCAGGTTAGTTATTGAGAGCAGAGAAAGCCATTTTCCCCCGCGGGACTTTGCTTTCTTCTTTCTCTCAGCATTCTGGATCGGCAGATCCTAATCGGAGCGCTTTCCGGAATGCCCAGAGAAACTTTTCTTACGCTGACCAATATGACAGCCCGCTAGAGCAAGTCTAATCAAATTCCGCAGAAATTGTGGCCAAAAGCAGGGAATAACAGGCGCAAATCGTTGACAGGCAGACGATTAACATGTTATGACAGGTTTTAAATGTCTTTCACCAAAGCCACCGTGCAGCTTCCCAAGTATCAGCAGGTCGTGGAAGCCATGAAGAACGAGATTCTCTCCGGTCGTTATCAGCCCGGTCAGAAGTTGCCGAGCGAAGCGGCTTTAGGAAAACGGTTCGGCGCTTCTAGGATCACCGTGGGTCGGGCCCTTCGCGAATTGCGGCAGGCGGGCTTGATTCAGAGTCGAGCCGGGTCCGGAAGTTATGTCGGGACCACCGCATCGGGAGATCAAGGATTATTGTTCGGCTTGCTGATCCCGAACCTCGGAGACACCGAGATCTTTGGACCAATCTGCCAAGGGATGTCACAGGCACCCCAGGCCCGCAAAAACGCCCTTCTTTGGGGCAATATTGCCTCTGATCTCGAGACGAAGGATGATCAAACTTGGGAACTTTGCCAGCAATACATGGCTAAGAAAGTGGACGGAGTGTTCTTCGCACCCTTAGAGCGAACGCCGGCTAGTGACCAAACCAACCAACTCGTCGTCTCGGCCTTCGAACGGGCGGACATTCCAGTGGTCCTCCTCGATCGCTGCATTTTGCCGTATCCCAGGCGCAGCAGACATGACCTGATTGGAATCGATCACCGGCGCGCTGGATACATGGCCACAGAGCATCTTCTCCATCTCGGTTGCCGGCGTATTTCTTTTTTGGGCTATACCCATTCGGCGGCGACTGTAACGGCGCGCATTGGAGGATACCGGGATGCCTTGTTCATCGCCGGCATCTCCGTTTCGCCCGACCTGGTGCGGAATCTGGATAGTGACGAAATTAGCGAAATCCGCATGATCATGGAAAAACTGAAGCCAGAGGCCATCGTCTGTGCCAACGACCGGACCGCCGGCCATTTGATGCGGGGATTGATCCAGTTGAACTATCGGATCCCGCAGGATGTCCGCATTGTCGGCATCGACGATGTCGAATATGCCAGTCTTCTTCCTGTGCCGCTCACCACCGTTCACCAACCGTGCAAAGAGATTGGGATCGCTGCCGTCGCCGCGATGCTCGAACGGGTCGCTGCGCCCACGATGCCGATTCGAGATATCCTGCTGGATTGTAATCTGGTCATCCGCGATTCCTGCGGGATGAAGCTTGGATCAAAACCTTAAACCGACTCGAACAGGAAGAGGAAGAGGTTAACCACAGATTTCACAGATTACACAGATTATGAAATGGGTTGGCGTTTTCGGGTAGGTGACATTTTTCCAGCGAAAGAGGCTTTCTTGACCTGACGCCGTCTCTGAGAGGGTTTGCAACCACATCTCTCTTTAGGACGAAACCCGTAAAAAGAGATACGTCTTACTCGGCCAGACCGTTACGCGCCCAAACGCCAACCCATTTCCTAATCTGTGTAATCTGTGGTTAACCCTCTTCCTCTTCATCCTCCTAATCGTTTTATTGGTCGGGGCTGTTCCCCATATAATGGTAAAGCAGGTCGTGCCAGGCCGGTTCATGGATCTTGCGCAGGAGCACCCGGTTAATAGATTCGCGGAGAGGGTTTCCTTCTCGCAAAGCAAAAGCATAGAGTTGTGGATCTACGTTGAGCGGGATCACCGTGAACTGTCCTGGGTATTGGGTGCGGATCACGTAGCGCAGAAACGGCTCGTCATAGATGATCGCTTGGATCCTCCCCTTAGCGAGCGCCGCGAAAAGTTCGGTGCGTGAGAGCGCCTCGTAATCGATGTGACTTTTTTCCAGAAACTGGGCGGTGGAGCTGTCGGCGAAAGTGCCGACGTGAATTTTACGGAGGTCATTCAAACTATGGACCGCTGGACCCTGGCTGAGGCGCGCGCTGGTGAGAATGGACGCCATCGTGGCTGTGAAAATGGAAACCAGCACCAGGCTGATGAACATCCAGAAAACGGCGATCACCCGGCCCCGGAACGTTTGTGGTGAGATATCGCCATAGCCGACCGTGGTCATGGTAACGGCCGACCACCATAAGGCCGCGCCAAACCCACGGATCGGTCGGCCGCCGCCCCCGAAATGAGCAGGGTTAGCCCGGCGTTCGCAAAGCCAAATCAAACCGGCGACGAACGCCATCACGGAGAGCAGTCCGACGGTAATCCGCAAAACCGTCAACCAGAGTTCGGTGTCGGCGAGTATTGCAATAAATCTAAAGTTGGATGGCAGATGGTTCACTGGCACCGCCGCCGCCATGCTTGAGGAAAAGAACGCGTGGCTGAAATCGCAAATTTCCTCCCGACGTTCCGTAATCGTCAACGGGCCGACCGCCACGTCGAGCCATCCTTGGGCCAGTCCGTCAAAATTCCCGATCAGATCCGTCTCCCGAAATTCGTAATCGAGGCCGAGTTCTTCGGCAATCTCCCGCCATAATTCAATGCTGATCCCCGTCCAGCTTCCGTCGGGATTGAGAATATTGAAGGGCGGCCCGGGAGCTACCCCGACAATTAACTTTTGCTTGGTTATTGAAGGAGTCGGTAGGGCTGGTGGTAGGCTCTTATCTACCGGCTCTGTTCCGCTCAGCGACAGGGTGAGGGAGCAGAAAATCACGGCGCAGTACGCGCCGATAAGGGTTCCTTTCATGCCGGTCGGTGGATCTCGCTATTCCAACGACAGCTCAGCTATCTCTTCTGCTCTCGGGGTGAGTTGGTTTCCCATAATTAGCCGGGCACAGGTATTCCAGTGCAATAGCGCATCGTCGTTTTTGGCCGGACGTAGCGTTTCCGCTTTTTCGTACCAGGTCATCGCTTCGCGGAGTAACTCGTAGGCGTCATGGCCGGAGCCCGGATGGCCCTGACTTAGTTGAGCTTTCGCTCGGCGCTCGCAGATAATGCCTGCATAGTAAGCTCGCTCGTAGTCGTCATGAAGATGAGCTAGCACCTCTTGGGCTTGGGTTACCCCTACGGCATAACCCTTGCCAAAGCGGTCGGTCAACGCCAGCAGGAGATTGACCAGGGCCAGCTGATTCTCCGGATCGATTTGTAAGACATCATGGCAAATGCTTTCGGCTTCCGCCGGATCGTTCAGCAGTCGATAGCGCAAAGCTTTTTCCAGGGCCGCCGGGATGGCCTCTGCCGAAAGTCGCTTCAGTTCAAACATGGTTTTTCTCCCATCAGGTTTTTGGACGGAAAAGTTTAAGCAACTTGGCGAGCGGATCATAGAACTCATCCACCACGCGTTCTTTTAACGGAATGATCGCATTATCGGTGATCGTGATGTTTTCGGGACAAACCTTCGTACAGCATTTTGTGATGTTGCAGTATCCAATGCCGCCGGCCTGTTTCAATTCCGGCAGCCGGTTTTCGGTGTCCAGGGGATGCATCTCGAGCGCGGCGGCAAAAACCAGAAATCGAGGTCCGATGAACTCTTCGTGCTTGTGATGATCTCGTAAAACATGGCAGACGTCCTGGCAAAGGAAACATTCGATACACTTGCGAAATTCCTGGACCCGATCGATGTCCGCCTGGGCCATCCGCCAAGTCCCATCCGGCGCGTCGGGGGGACGCGGCTTGAATTGCTTGATCTTTTTCTTTACTCGAAAATTCCACGAAACGTCGGTCACCAGATCGCGAATGCACGGAAACGCCTTCATCGGTTCGATGGTCACCGGTTGGTCAAGCGGGATGGCGTCCAGTCGGGTCATGCACATCAGCTTCGGGATGCCATTGATCTCTGCCGAACAGGAACCGCACTTGCCCGCTTTGCAATTCCATCGGCAGGCCAGATCATTGGCTTGTGTGGCTTGAATGTCGTGCACCGCGTCGAGCACCACCATCCCCTCGGTGACCTCGGTGGTAAATTCCGCAAATGCCCCGCCGTTTGCGTCGCCCCGCCAGATTTTGAAAACGGCCGTGCTCATTTCATCTCTTCGATGATTTGTTTCAGTTCTTCGGGCATCTCGGGAATGGTTTCGCGGCGGACGTTCATCGAACCATCGGCTTCTTTGCGGAGAACGATATTCATTTTACCTGCTGCTGCATCCTTGTTGGGGAAATCGTCGCGAAAATGTCCGCCTCGACTCTCTTGCCGTTCCAGGGCGGCGCGGGTGATGGCTTCGGAAACGGTGAGCAGATGTTTCAAATCGATCGCCGTGTGCCAGCCCGGATTGTATTCCCGGTGCCCGTAAACGGTGATGTTTTGCGCGCGGCTCCAAAGTTTGTCCAATCCCTCGAGGGCTTGAATCATCTCTTCCTGGCGCCGGACGATGCCGACCAGGTTCTGCATCATTTCCTGCAGATCATGCTGCACCTGGTAGGGTCCTTCGGCGTGCCCGCCCGGTTGACTAGCGCTTTCAAACGGCTCCAGGGCTTGTCGGGCCGCTTCTTCGACCTCCGCGTCGCCGATCTGACCCTGGGCTGATTCTTTGCTGAATTTCGCGGCGAACTCACCCGCCCGCTTGCCAAACACCAGCAGGTCTGAGAGCGAGTTTCCGCCCAGGCGGTTAGATCCGTGCAAACCGGCGGCCACTTCGCCGGCCGCGAACAAGCCGGGAACATTGGACATCTGTGTTTCGGCGTCCACTCGCACTCCCCCCATGATGTAATGAGTGGTCGGCCCGACTTCCATCGGTTCCTTGGTGATGTCCAGGTTCGCGAGCTGCATAAATTGGTGATACATGCTCGGCAACTTCTTTTTGATATGTTCGGCGGCGTTTGGAATCTTTTCTTTGATCCACGCAATGTCGAGAAAAACTCCGCCGTGCGGGCTGCCCCGGCCCGCTTTGACTTCCTCGATGATGCAGCGCGCGACGTGGTCCCGGGTCAGTAGTTCCGGGGGACGGCGGGCATTTTTGTCGCCCTGGGTATATCGCCACCCTTCTTCCGGGTTGTCCGCGGTTTGAGATTTGTAGGCGTCCGGAATTCCCGCGAACATGAAGCGTTTACCTTCCCGATTTTGTAAGACGCCTCCTTCGCCGCGGACTCCTTCGGTCACTAGAATGCCCATCACACTGGGCGGCCAGATCATTCCGGTCGGATGAAACTGGACGAACTCCATGTCGATCAATTCCGCTCCGGCGTGGTACGCCAGAGATTGCCCATCACCGGTGTATTCCCAGGAATTGCTGGTGATTCGGTAGGCCCGGCCAATTCCGCCCGTGGCCAGGATGATGGCTTTCGCTTTAAAAACCTTGAATCGTCCACGATCCCGATCGTACCCGAGTGCACCCGCGATGCGTTCGCCGTCCTTCAGCAACGTGACCACCGTATGCTCCATGTGCACTTCAATTCCCTGATGAATCCCGTGGTCCTGCAAGGTCCGGATCATTTCCAGGCCGGTGCGATCGCCCACGTGTGCCAGTCGCGGATAACGATGACCGCCGAAATTGCGTTGCAGGATTCTTCCGTCCGCCGTGCGGTCGAAGACCGCTCCCCATTTCTCAAGTTCGCGCACCCTTTCGGGAGCTTCCTTGGCATGCAGTTCGGCCATTCGCCAGTTGTTAACGTACTGGCCGCCGCGCATCGTATCGGCAAAATGAACCTTCCAGTTATCGCGATCATCGACGTTCGCCAACGCTGCCGCCATCCCGCCTTCTGCCATCACGGTATGCGCTTTGCCGAGGAGCGATTTGCAGATCAATCCGACCCGAACTCCCGCCGCCGAAGCTTCAATCGCTGAACGCAATCCTGCACCCCCGGCGCCGATAACTAGAACGTCGTATTCGAGAGTTGCGTAATTGCTCACTTGGATCGCGAAAGTGTTAGGATATTGGATTGCCGATGTTAGCAGGGTGGGGAGGGATCGCTGGCAGAACTATCCTCCTAGAAAATTTTCCAGTCGTGCCAAATACCCATTGAACAAAGACGGACATAAAGGTCACTGAATCCGACCCAGAACAAGCTCATCCAGGCGCAAAGCATGTGGCGGCGGTTCAGACAACTCACGCACGCGTAACCCCTGGCACAAACAGGGGCTTTGGAAACTTCATCGAGAAATCCTCCGATCAAATGGCGGAGCGAATGACAGCCGAAGGTGTAGCTGCCCAAAAGGACAACGTTCATCGTCAGGATAATCGTCCCCAGGCCGACACCAAAGTGTTTGGCGCCCTGGCCGTCGCTGAACCACATCGCTTTCCAGGCATCGTGCGCCAAAATCAAGATGAACAGCAACGCGATGTAAAGGAAGTAGCGATGGATGTTCTGCATGATCAGCGGAAAAGAGTTTTCGCCAGGATACCCTTTTCGTGGTTCGCCAACGGCACAGGCTGGAGGGTCGGCCCAGAACGCTTTGTAGTAAGCCCCCCGGTAGTAATAGCACGTTAGGCGAAAACCGGCCGGCGCCCAGAGAACCAGAAAAGCGGGCGAGAACAACAGCCATGATGGCCACCAGCCTGGTCTCGCTCCAAAAATCGCGTGCGGCGAGTTACCGAAAAGCTCAGGTGAATAGAACGGCGAAAGATAGTCCGCACCGTTCTGATCGAGCCAGTAATGGGCCCCTTGAAAGGCCGCCCAAGTCGAATAGACGAGAAAAGCAGAGAGCCCGAGAAAAACGACCAATGGCTTGGTCCACCAAGCGTCCCGCCGCATGGTTTCGCCGGCCGCTCGTTGTTTTAATGACGCATTCGCAGATGACATATTTGACCGTCTGAGACTTGGTCGCTGGAGGCCGACCGCAGCTTTACATATCGACCCGGATTCACCTTTACAAGCTCATTGCATGTTAATCTCGGGCTCGGGAAGCTCTCTTGGAGAAGATATCTCTATGCCGTCACGCTTCCGGTTCCTCTCCACGCAATGTGCAATCCTTTGCCCACCGTCACGGTCGTCGTAACGAATTCCGGCAGTTGCTCGAATTCCTTCAAGTAACCGGCCACCTCTTCGGGATGCGACAGGATATTATCGGCCAGGAGCAAGACATCCCGTTCCAGCTTTGGGAGTAAGAGCCGCAACTGTTCAGGAGCGCTGATCCGGTCTGCATCAAAAAATACGCAATCGAATGGGCCTGGTAGAGTCGCGGCCATCTCGGTGGCCCCGCCTTCACGGACGGTGATTTTCTCGCTGAGACCCGCGCTCGCGATGTTCAAACGCGCCTGTTTTACCTTTTCGGCATCGCGTTCGATCGTCTCTAAACGCTGGGCCCCGGGGATTCCCCGCAACGTGGCGCCTAACCAGATCGCACTGAAGCCATTCGAAGTCCCGATCTCCAGAACCCGCTTGCGGCCGCTGCTCAGCACCAGAAGCTGAATTAATTCCGCGGTCGGCCGTTCGAGATTCAGCATCCGTCGAGCGCGGTCTGTTTCCCGTCCGTCGTTCGACTGACCAAAGGCTTCGACATTTCGCAGCACGCTGAGAACTTGAGAATCGAATATCATAAGCAACTTAGAAGGGGGGTTACGACTAGCCCGGTTGGAAATAATATTCCGGGTCCCGAAATATCACCAACCAGGTCGAAGACCGCAAGCTGAGATGATCGGCGTCGAACTTCGAGATTGCGGCGTTGCCCTGCTTCCCCTTTATTCGCTGTTCTTATGACAATCAAAGACGACGAAGTGATCGATCTCGAAACCCCGGTCGGTCCGATGAGAACCTATGTTTTACGGCCCGTCGCCGAAGGCCGTTACCCAGGATTGGTTTTGTTTTCGGAGATCTTTCAGGTCACTGGCCCCATCCGCCGGACCGCTGCCATGTTGGCCGGGCATGGATTTGTCGTGGCCGTGCCCGAGATCTTCCATGAGCTCGAAAAACCGGGCACCGTTCTGCCTTATGACCAGGCAGGTGCTGATCGGGGAAACGCCGATAAGATCGGAAAGGAGTTGTCCAGCTACGACCACGATGCCCGCGCGGCTCTCAGCTATTTGCGGACCCACCCTAAGTGTACCGGTAAATTGGGGGTCATGGGTTTTTGTATCGGCGGACATCTGGCCTTCCGGGCCGCCATGAATCCGGAGGTGCTCGCCGCGACCTGCTGTTACCCGACCGACATTCACAAGGGCAGCCTTGGCAAGGGATTGCATGATAACTCATTGAGTCGAATTCCGGAGATTAATGGCGAGTTGATGATCGTTTTTGGTCGTCAGGATCCGCATATTCCCCGCGAAGGAAGAGCCACCATCTACAATGCCCTGTCCGATGCCGAACGCATCTTTAGCTGGCATGAATTCAATGGCGCACACGCCTTTATGCGTGATGAGGGAGCTCGTTACGACGCCGCGGCCGCCCGCATGGTCTATGGAATGGCCATCGAACTTTTCAAACGGAATCTCGGCGAAGGCAACGTCGTGACCGCCGCCAAGGCCGACGCCAACGTTTCCCACTAGCCGAAGTGCCGAATCTTCGTCCACGAATTTCACCGATTTTCACGGATTTCACGGATTCGCAGAGGACCGCAGATCAGAGCCTAGCGCCCTTTGTCCCCGAGGCGGTCCCTTTGTACCACTTCTCTAAATCGGTGTAATCTGTGAAATCTGTGGTTTATCTCCTCTCTTCGTCTTTAATCTCCTCCGCTGAGTGTTGTTGATGGCTCTCTCCGATCGACATTCCTCCGCCATACCGCTGTTGGTCGCCGGAGCCTTTTTCATGGAAAACCTTGATGGGACCGTCATCGCCACGGCGTTACCCCAGATGGCTCACTCTTTCCAGGTTGGGCCGGTCAGCCTCAATGTCGGGATGACGGCTTACATGCTGACTTTGGCCGTTTTTATTCCGATCAGCGGATGGATCGCCGATCGGTTTGGAGCTCGCACGGTGTTTGGGGGTGCCATCGCCGTATTCACCGTTTCCTCGGTTTTCTGTGGATTGAGCAACGGTCTGCCAGAGTTTGTGCTTTCACGGATCGTTCAAGGGATCGGCGGCGCCATGATGGTCCCCGTCGGGAGATTGATCGTCTTGCGCAGCACGGAAAAGGAACATCTCTTGCGGGCCACTTCCTTTATTACCTGGCCAGGCTTGGTGGCTCCGGTCCTCGGCCCCCCGGTCGGCGGATTCATTACCACCTATGCTTCGTGGCGCTGGATCTTCTTTCTCAACGTGCCGCTGGGATTGATCGGTATCGTCTTATCCGTTCTCTTGATTGGCAATAGTCGAGCAGACCAGCATCGTCCTTTTGACTGGACCGGATTCGTTTCCTCGGCGGTTGCTTGTTCGACGCTGATGTACGGGCTGGAATTGGTCGGCCAACAACCCACCCCTTGGCTGACCATCACCCTTCTTCTTATTGTGAGCCTGTTGACCGGGTCTCTGATGATTTGGCATTCCGGTCGGCATCCGACTCCGTTGATCAGTCTTTCGTCGCTCCGTATTCGGACCTTTGCGGTAACGATCAGGGGCGGCTCACTTTTTCGGGTCGCGATCAGCGTGATCCCATTTCTTTTGCCGCTCCTGTTTCAGATTGGTTTTGGACTGAGTGCGTTTAGATCCGGGTTGCTGGTGCTGGCCGTTTTTGCCGGCAACCTCGGGATGAAGACCGTCACCACGCCGGTCATCCGGCTGTTCGGGTTTCGGAAAGTGCTGATCGGTAACGGGCTGCTAACCGCACTCTCTTTGTTCGCTTGTGCTCTTTTGACCCCGGCCATGCCGACCGCGCTCATTGCCGCGATCCTTTTCTTTGGCGGGCTCTGTCGTTCGATGCAATTCACTAGTCTCAACACCCTTGGCTTCGCTGATATTCCATCTGGCCAGATGAGCGCCGCGACCACATTTGCCAGCATGGTCCAGCAAATGACCATGGGGATGGGCGTCGCTGTCGGAGCGATCGCCCTGCGGGTCGCCGCGTTGTTGCGCCACGACTCAGCCACCAACCCGACCATCCCGGATTTTCATCTGGCCTTTGTCCTGGTAGGACTGATCGCCTTGGTCTCCGTCCTCGATTTCGTAAAACTCGACCCTGCCGCCGGGGCCGTCGTCAGCGGCCACGCCAAAAGACGGTGAGGGGGCAGGGAGACAGGGAGTTGCAGGAGTTGCAGGAGTTGCAGGAGTTGCAGGAGTTGCAGGAGTTCAATCCTTCGCCCGCATTGGTAATTGCAAGCTTTTAGGTTAAGGCACTCTAGCTTGTTTATCGGGTTCCGATACGAGCAATTTCTTCTAGCAGGTTGTAAATTCTGTAACTCCTGCTGACTCCTTCCTCAGTTACAAATCAATACTGATATCCAGCTTAAAATACGGCGCGCTCTTGGCTGTATTATCGGGCCCGGCCCGAAAGTAATCGAAGCGGCGAGCGATGCTCCAGCCGGCGGTCAACTCGAAGGACACCCCTTTCTGGGGATTGTAATTCACCCCGCTAGCCAACCGATATTCCGAATAATTCAAGAGGGCATTATTCGTCCGATGATCATTCGTCGGACCGTTCCGGTATCCGCCGCCCGTCAGGTCGGCGGCGACAAAAAATTCGAATGTCTTGTTCGGCATATAACTGAAGCGCGGCTGGGGAAAAACTGCCCGCAAGTTATATTGATCGTTGATTTTCCAATTGATTCCGCAAATTGGAATGACCGGTTCCTGTTCGAACGGGTCCACGTCAACTCCGAGGACCAAGTGCAGATTGTCGCGAATCTGATACCCTGCTACTGCCCGGATTGGAACATCAAAAGAATTTGGTGTGATATGGTCTCTGGTGTAGTAAAAACCAGGTTCCAACTTGAGATACCGGGTGAAAATCCTCACCGTTCCAGTAGGAGATGACTAACTTCAGCCGCCACGCTCGAGATGGAAGACGGATAAATGCTATTGGAACGGGAGAAATCAAATCGTTCCGAATCAATGCCACATTGCAGATAGTATTGGTCAAACAAATGGAAGTTGCGCAGTGCTTCGATCTCGTAGTGATAAACGGCTTGGGAACCGAAATCCCCGGATTTCATAATCTTACTGCCCAGCGTGTAATCGGAATTCAGATCGATTGACCACCAGGGTGCCTCACCTGTTAGCTCCTTGGCAGACTGCTGAATCACGTTCTTCTCGTCTCCGAAGGCCACCCCGCAAAACAATGTTAAACCCGCCAGCAGCGTTACGAGATTCATGCCTTCATTTCTGCGTCATTTGCCTTTGATAAAACGATTCGATCGGCCCCGCCCAAGCGAACATTGAACCTTGAACAAGGAGCTTGATCGTCTTCGGTTTCATCAAGGTAGGTTTAGCAACAATTCCGCCGCCTCTTCGGCGTAATTTGCACCAGAGCTTTTCCGATAAAGACTTCTGCCTGTAAAGGATTGAAACTTCTCTTCCGGAGGACAAAGAGAGATTCGGTAGATGGACTGGAGACCCTCGCCTGGCCGGGTTTCCATTGAGAAATCTGCCCGAACGAATAGGATGTGACCCATGAGGTTCCGAAAAGGTCCCCTGCTGGCCACCATCGCCATCACCGCCCTCCTTTGGTGGTTCCCTGGATGCGCCGAGCAACCTCCCGAACTCATCGGTCCGATGACCGAAGCCCCTCATTCCAACACCACCGTTTCCGGTTACATGCGATCCGGCGCCGCTTTTTCCGGCCACTAAGGTTTAAATTTTGATTGAGAATTTAAAAAAGGAATTCCGTAACCCTGAATAGATTCTACGCCTGGCAATTTGTGCGAAATAAATATACACTTTTATTATATGTTGTGTTATATGAATCCTCATCATGCGCTTTCCCCGTGTCTTAGCTGAGGGTCAGGGATTTTATCACGTCATTTCCAGAGTCGTTTCCGGGTTCTTCCCCTTTGGGACTTCCGGCCTGCAGGGCGAGGACGCCGAGAAATTAGTTTCGATGATCAGAAGTTATTCCGCGTTCAGTGGGATCCAGATTGTGGATTACTCGCTGATGTCCAATCACTTTCATCTGGTCTGTTTTGTGCCTGAACCCAGGCTCTTATCGGTCGAGGAAGTGTTGGAGCGGATCGCCGCTCGTTACCCTGAAAAAGCCCGGGAGCTGCGGGCACAACAGGCCCGCTTGGCCGGGCAGCCCGATGGCCTGGAACAGTTCGACCGCCTGCTGGACAAGTACCGGCGGCGAATGAACGATCTCCCGATCTTTGTTAAAGAGTTCAAAGGGGACTATGCCCAGTGGTACAACCGTAAATACCACCGTTACGGCGCCCTGTGGTCTGAGCGTTTTAAGAGCGTTTTGTTGGAAGCAGGGCGAGCCGTGGTGATGGTAGTTGTTTACATCAGTTTAAATGCGGTGCGAGCGGGCCTGTGTGAGGATCCCAAGGATTATCGCCACTGCGGGTATGCCGCCGCGGTGGCCAAAGGGACGCCAGAAGCCTTGGCAGGAATCCGGATCGTGCTGGGCTTGCCGCCGGAAACGAGCGTAGAGGAATTGGCCCGGGAGTATCGCAAACTACTGTTCACCAGGGGAGCCTTGGGCAGCAAAAATAAGGCCCCGGCCTTTGACCTGGCCAAGGCCCAAGAGGTGGTCGAGCAAGAAGAGGGAGAACTCTCGATCCAGGAACAGCTGCGCTGCAAAATACGTTACTTTACCGATGGAGTGATTCTGGGGAGCCGCAGCTTTGTGGAAGATTATTGCCAACGACTAAAACAAAAGCTGGGTTACAGACGTAAAAGTGGACCAACCGCCTGTAAGCTTTTGGGTCCCGCTACGCTGTGGGTCTTTCGCAATCTGCGAGTCCGGGTGTTCGGCTAGCGCCCTATCCCGGAGGCAGCGGTTTATTTGTTGTGATCAGCTGGTGTTTACCCTGGGAGCTGCGCAAGCGGCTCGACCCCGTAGGATCTGATATGATCGCTTCGCTCGTGCGTTAAAAAACCGCCAGCCGGCCTCCGAGATCAGCTATTTTTGAGCCAGGACCCTGCAATTTGGCCGGTTGAGCTATCTCCTTTCCAACGCCTAAAAAGCGGCGCGGCGCCTTTTTTTCCTCGTCCACACTCCTTTGATGCCTTCCTGACGTTCGTTAACGGGAATCGACAGTGCTCATTGTGAGCTGCCGTCGCTTACCAAAATGATCGTTTATCCTCAGTTCTCCCGATTTGTTAGGATTCGGATCTGCCTCTTTCTAGGTTTGATCATCGAACTTCATAGGAAATTCCTGACGTTCGCCTTTGGCACATTCGCATCTCACACTGGTGCGACGCAGTCTCCTCAAGCGAATCAGCAATTGCCAAACATTGGACCTGTCCCTCAGAATTAGCTTGTCCCTCAGAATTAGCTTGCTCGCCTATTCTTACCCGCCCCTCCACCATTATTTAGGGACAGGTCAGATATCTGAGATTTCATAACATGTGTTAGCAACCGGAAATAGGACCTTCAGCGTCATTGGACAGGTCAGATATCTGAGATCCATAACATGTGTTAGCAACCGGAAAATATTGGACCTGTCCCCAATGGAGCGATCTGTCCCCAATGGAGCGATATTCGGAAGGGCGCAAAGATAAGGAGTTGGGGTGTCTTGTGCTCCGCAGTTTTTGAGACCTAGAAGTTGCAATCTGGTCCGAAGCCGGAAGGGGTTGGAGGACTGAGCTACTCAACTCAGATTTTTCAACCGCCTCAGACTTCAATCTTGGGTTAGACTCTATATATGGATCGAGGGCACGCTCCGGTAGGGCTACAGAACTCCGCCCAGGGTTTCAAAGCTGGGGACCTCAAAATAAACGGTTCGCCATGAAGCTCGTACCTATTGCCGTGTAAAAGTCAGAGTGTGCAATCGGGACGTTGCTAGAATTGCACCACCGGCACCCCGCTGCTGTCCTGTTAGGACGTTCGATCTGGCGCCCCCTCAGGGCGCGTCGCTCTTGGTGGACGATTGCCAAGGTAAAACTCTGGGGCTCAACTTTGGGCTGAGTTCGTAGCCCTGCGGGGCACAAAACAAAGACCTTAGCCCAAGGATCGTCGCCTACAGCCCTTTCGGAGCGAAATCATCCTAAGCATCTTCGCGCCATTCGGATTTGGCCCCAAAACATTCGGACGTAACGGTCTTTGCCGCTTTGGCATCGCCCGTGCCATACGCCTAGTCTCTCCAACCATCAAATCATCAAATCGTGAAAACGATGGATGCGATTCGCCAAATAGCCGTCTCTACGCCCACATTTGGGGGACAGGTCAGATATCTGAGATTTCTGGAGGCCTCAACGCGTGCCGGTGCTAAGAAGATGCGACATTGGACCTGTCCCCAAAAAATGTGTGTGACCCGGGTACGGGAAGATGGAGGGCGGTAGCAAAGGAGCGCCTGTAGAGAGGCCCCGCTGACGTCCTGGAGGACGCGTACCGATCCTCAAGGCTTTTCCTTAGTTAAGTGGGTTGCTCAGAACGGAGATAGGTTGGAAGCCGATAGCTACCTTGGGCCGCTGACGGCTCGAGGGGAATGTCTTCTTTGCCACGGCACGGACCGGCGTTTGTGAAGAGGGCGGCCGAATGAGTAATCGGGCGTTTTGGGGTGAGCGAAAGTAGTTGAGCCGTCTGGGAAGCTTAACTGCCGGTGAGACTATTGCTCAGCCCGCAACGGGGTCGCTGATGATGCCCAGGAAAAGAATAATTCCGGTTTTGTTATCGGTGATGGCAACGATGAAGGGCCGGTTGAAAACTAAGTTAAATTCTTGCTTGGGTCGCATCATGGCGGTGGCCCTCATTTGGATGCCGGTGACGGCGGCGGCGGTGCTTCCCTCCTCGTCCACTTCCAAGAACGTTTTGTGCAGGACGCCGCCAATGTAGAGTTTGTCGGGACCGTCGATCATCCGGGTGAAATCGGCTCGATTCCGGTCAAAAGCGATGCCAATGCCAAGATTGGTGAGCGGCTCGTTCAGGTCTGTTCCATATTGGATCTTGAACTTTGGCAGGGCCACTGACCCGTCCATGGGATGAAGCGTCCGGGATAGGTCCGACCAGGAAGTTTTCTTTAATGCTTCCACCAGGGCATTCATCCCTTGGTCAGGAAGAAAGCAGTACATCGCGAAACGGTCATCGACATATGGCAAGGCCACAACTGGGTATCCGGGACCTTTGGCATAAGGGAAGAGACCCTTTTGCTGCATCATCTGAACGGTCAAATTTGCACCGCGGGCCGGATAAAATGGTTGTGGTTGAGTCGCTTGCTTTCGAAAAGGGCTATTCCAGGACGCGTGAAAATAAATGGCGTTGGCCAGAAACATCGGGGGAACCGGCGGATTTTCGAGGAGGCGAGCTGATCTTTCCTCCGGTGGCCTCCCTGACCCAATCATTGATTTGAGAGATGGTGTTCGAATCGCGGAAACGAACGGTCTCCAGTTTCGTCTTGAAGGTAGCGGCCAGATCGGTCGAAAAGTTTTTGTTGAGCTGAACGGAGTCATCGATCCACGCGGCGTTGGCCACTTTCAAAGTTATGCCTGATCCGGGGCTTTCCAGTTCGCCCGCAAGTCGCTAAGTTCTTCGAGAGCTGCTTCTCGGGATGAACGGTCGATGCCCAAGAGCCGGCTCATCGCTTGAGCGGTTTCCCCATCGGCCCCGGTCCAAGCCATCCCGAGAGCGAATTCAATGCTGGCTGGCGAAATCAAAAGATTCTTTGGTCCGGAGACTTCCAGCCTTTCCAGCAAGCTGAAACCGAAATTATCCAAGCGATCGGGAAAGTCATTCATCTCGGCGTGGGCTGGGCAAATGTCGAGGCATGCCATCAGGGCCAAAACTAACAAACCAACGGCACGCATAGCTAGGTTGGACATCCAGATTCGGGGTCCGTTCAAGCCCGTCCGGTGGTGCTCTCGTTTGCGCGATCGAGAGGCTCTGGTCAGCTCGCAGTGCTCTCAGTTCTTTAAGGTTTTGGGCATGCCCGGGCACTATACCATAAACGATGCGCAACTTGGCGAATCATCTCCCCGAATCGTCCGGCTTTGACCTGAAACATCTGCTCGTGGAGCCGGGCAAGACAATTTCATTAAGGAAAGATTTCGACCCGAAGTACACGGGAGCGTTCAAAGGCAAAGAGGAAGCTTTAGCGGAGCTCAAATTAAATGTGGAACGGTTGGCCAAGCGAACAAGACGTTCTTTACGGCCGGAGATACCTACGCCTTGTTGTTGGTGTTCCAAGCCCTGGATGCCGCAGGAAGGATGGGACGATCAAGCACGTGATGTCGGTGTAAACCCGCAGGGATGCGAAGTCTACAGTTTCAAGAGCTCCGTCCCATGAAGAGCTGGATCATGATTATCTTTGGCGCTCGGCCAAGGGTTTGCCCCAGCGCGGCCGGATCGGCATTTTCAATCGTTCGTATTACGAAGAGGTGTTGGTGGTCCGGGTCCACCCGGATCTTTTGGCGCAACAACATCTTGCCGACGCTCGGCAAAAACGAATCAATTTGGAAACGCCGATTCGAAGAAATCAATTCTTTCGAGCGATACCTGGTGGGCAACGGCATAATCGTCCTGAAGTTTTTCTTGAATGTTTCGAAGTCGGAACAGAAATCCCGATTTCTCAAACGGATCGACGAGAAAGAGAAAAACTGGAAATTTTCAGCCGCCGACATTCGCGAACGCAGATATTGGGACGATTACATCGAGGCATACGAGGAGATGTTCAATCAGACGAGTACAGATTGGGCGCCTTGGTACATTATTCCGGCGGACCACAAATGGT
>CAWEGF010000037.1:0-74787 GCA_963808535.1 uncultured Verrucomicrobiae bacterium
ACGTTGAGTTCGATACTAAAGTCGGCCACGGAACGGAATTCCGGGTCTATCTTCCGGCCGGAGTCCGGAGATGCCGCAATTGGCTGCGGTCAAACAGGGTCCCAACATAGAGACACCCCCAAGAGGATCTGGTGAACTGATTCTGATCGTCGATGACGAAGAAGCCGTGCGATCAGTAACCAAGCGAATTTTGGAATCATGTGGGTATCGCACTTTGATTGCCACCCAGGGAACAGAAGCGGTGGCGTTCTACATGAAGCAAGGGGCCGACATTAGCGTGGTATTGACAGATCTGCATATGCCGGATATGGGCGGAGTGGAAGCCATCTCAGTGCTCAGGCAGATGAATCCCAAGGTCAAAATCATTGTCGTGACAGGAGCTGGATCTGCGCTGGGCGCGCCCAGCGCATCCGAAATGGGGGTGCAAGCTTATATCAAAAAGCCTTTCGATGTGGCTCATTTGCTGGTGACCCTGCACGATGTGCTGGAAGGAAAAACAGTGCAATGAAACCTTATATCACGATCGGCGCAATTTTACTGGTGATCCTCAATGGCCTGCTCCTGGTTCCGGCCGCCGGCGCTCATATCATACCAATCGCCACGCTGGCTCTGGTGCTGGCGGCGATGGTTCTGATTTTATCTTTGACCGGCGGAAAGAGTATCGCCCCATCCGAGCCGGCCCATACCGCCATTCCTACACCCGCGGCAATCCCGATCAAGCCTCTCGCGCCAGCCGCGCCCCAGGCCGAAGCGGAGATCGTAGCTTTCTTTGGCCTGCTCCAGGAAAAGGGCCGGTTGGTCGATTTTTTGATGGAAGATGTCACCGCCTACGAGGATGCAGAAGTCGGGGCGGCCGCCAGAGTCATCCATCAGGGATGCCGTCAAGTCCTCCAGGATTACTTCAATATCTCTCCGATCTCTGAGGCCCCGGAAGGGGCACAAGTCACCGTCGCAGCAGGTTATTCTCCGGATCAATACCGGTTAGTCGGAAAACTCAGTGGGGACCCCCCCTTTACGGGAACGCTCCTCCACAAAGGTTGGAAAACCGAATTCGTTAAGCTTCCGCGAATCGTGAGTTCCGAACCGACTTCCCGCCATCGCCCCCGCAGAAGTCGAACTCAAATAAGGACTCAAGGTTTAGGCGATCTCTTGTGCGATCCCTCTGCTTTAGGGCAAGGAAAAACAGCACCACAGTTTACTGAGTTCGCCAAGTTCAGTGGTCGCTCCCGGAGGCCGCGTGCCAATTTGAATTCCTCCCGCCTTTGTGATCTTGGTGATCTTCTGTGCGATCCTTCATTCGGTCCCGGTCAGACTAGACTGAATCTCGGATAACCGGAATAAAATATTCTTGGGGAGAGGTCCCATAATGGTATTTGCTGATCCCGACGACATCTTCACAGCCCATCAAATGAGCACACGTTTTAGCCTCGGAATTGATCTTGGCACCAGCAACAGTGCGATTGCACTCGAGGATTTCGGCAGCGGCCGAAACGAGATCGTTGAAATCACCCAGATCCTCGGCCCCAATCAAATCGGCGAAAAACCAACCCTGCCGTCGGCTCTTTACATCCCGCATCCGGACGAGTTTCCGGAGAAGGCGATACGATTGCCGTGGTCGAAAGATCGCAGCCGAGCCCATCATCGGCCATTTTGCCCGGGATCACGGAGCGTTGATTCCGGATCGTTTGATCACTTCGGCCAAATCCTGGTTGTCCAATTTTCACATTGATCCGAAGAAACCGGTCCTGCCTTGGAAGTCCGACATCAAGGAACAGAAACTTTCGGCCTTCGAATGTTCACGGCGCTACCTCGAACATATGAGAGAAGGATTTCTCTATGCTGAATCCGCTCGAGGCCATACTTGGGACCTGGCCGAAGGGCAGGTCGTGCTCACCGTTCCGGCGTCCTTCGATGAAATTGCCAGGACCTTGACTGCCGCGGCTGCTGACGCGGCCGGCTTCGGCCAGGTCGTCCTCCTCGAAGAGCCGCAAGCAGCATTTTATGCCTGGACGGCGCAAGCCGGCAGTAACTGGCGGAACCAGGTAAGTCGAGGCGACATTGTGCTGGTATGCGATGTCGGAGGCGGCACGGCCGACTTCAGCCTGATCGCGATTAGCGAAAAGGACGGCAATCTCGAAGTGGAACGGATCAGCGTTGGCGAACACATCCTTTTGGGAGGCGACAACATGGATCTGGCGCTTGCTTATACGCTGAAAGCGCAGTTGGAAGAGAGCGGAAAGTCGATCGACTCGTGGCAATTTCTGGCCCTCATGCATAGCGTCGGTCTCGCCAAGGTGAAGCTCTTCACGGACCTGTCGCTCGATCATTCCCCGGTCGCAGTTCCCTCTCGAGGATCAAGTTTGCTCGCCAAGACTCTTTCCACTAAACTTCAGCGCGCCACGCTCGAACAAGTGGTCCTGGACGGCTTTTTTCCTCTGACCAAAGTGACCGATCTTCCTCAGGAGTCCCGAAGTACGGGTCTTCAAGAATTCGGTCTTCCTTACGCCTCCGACCCAGTGGTCAGCAAGCATCTGGCGCGCTTTCTGACGCGGAGCCTGATAAATGTCAAAGCGAGTGAGGCACTCAGCTCTCTCGTTAGATCACGACCGGAATCATTGGAAGGCACCTATCTCAAACCGACGGCCGTTTTGTTTAACGGTGGGGTTTTCAATGCCGCACCGATTCGAAAACGCGTGCTCGATCTCCTTGTCTCATGGGGCGAGGGCGCGCCGGTGCGCGAACTGGCGGGATTTCAACCGGACTTGGCCGTGGCCAAAGGAGCAGCTCTCTACGGCCACAACCGGGCGACCGGACAGGGTATCCGGATCAAGGCCGGCACCGCACGTTCGTATTACATCGGACTGGAGTCGTCGGCGCTCGCTATTCCGGGATTCAAGCCGCCCATCAAAGCGCTGTGCGTGGTGCCGCAGGGCATGGAGGAAGGTAGTCAATTGCTGATCGACGAGCGAGAATTCGGCCTCATCACCGGACTACCGGCTGAGTTCAGATTTTTCGCCTCCGAAGTCCGGAGCGGAGATGCGCCCGGCACCATTGTCGCCAACCCGGAAAGGGAACTCGAAGAAACTGGCAAAATCGAGGTCACCTTGCCAGCCGGTCGAGGGCTTTCCGGAAGGTCAGGCCATTCCGGTGGTGATCAATCCAATCGTCACCGAACTGGGAAATCTCGAGCTCTGGATGAAGCACACCGGCTCCGATCGGCGTTGGAAGGTCGAATACCAGGTACGAATGGAGTAAGATCCGGGCTGGCCCCATTCGATGGCTTCTCCGCAATTCAGCATCGGGATCGATCTTGGCACCACCAACTGTGCCATGGCATTCGAAGGACTCGCCCTCCCCAACACGCGACAGGAGGTGTTTCCGATCTCTCAATGGGAAACGGCCTCGCGATTTTCTGAGGCTTCCACGCTGCCCTCCTTTCTTTATCTGCTTTCGGAAGATGAATCCACGCAGATGTCAGGGAACAACGGGCCGCGTGCCGAATGGGTTCCCGGCCGCTTCGCGAGAACCCGGGCGGCCGAATCCCCGGGCCGGGTTGTCCATTCCGCAAAATCGTGGCTCTGCCACCATGGGGTGGATCGCAGCGCGTCGTTCTTGCCGTGGAGATCGGACGAAATCCCGGTCGAAAAACGAATCTCGCCGATCCGGGCCTCCGCGTTGCTCCTGCAATACCTGCGTGCGGCGTGGGATGCCAAGCTCGGCGCCGAGGGGCTGCGCTTCGACGACCAGGAGATCACCATTACCGTTCCGGCCTCTTTCGACGCGGCGGCTCAGCGGCTCACTCTGGACGCCGCGCGAGAGGCCGGTTTTCCCGAAGGTATCCGCTTGCTGGAGGAACCACAGGCGGCGTTTTACTGGTGGTTGGAACGCGGTATTGACGCCGGCGAGAAGGCCGCGCTAACGGCACTTTCCAATTGGAAAGTCCAGCACGTCCTGGTCGTCGACATCGGAGGCGGCACCACCGACCTGACCCTCTTTGAAATTGCTCCCCACTCCGAGAATTCCCTCGCCGGCATCAAGCGAATCGCCGTCAGCGATCACCTTCTTCTGGGAGGCGATAATATCGACCTGGCCGTTGCTCATCGGATCGAATCACGCCTCCCGGCGCATGAGCCCCTTTCCGAGGTTCAGTGGAACTTCCTGGTGGCGCGTAGCCGTGATATCAAAGAGCGTTGCCTCTCGGATTCTTCCAGCCAAGTATTCACCCTATCGATTCCCGGACGCGGCTCAAACCTGCTCAAGAGCACTCTCGGCGCTCAAATTGAGCGGGAGGAGATCGAGTCGATTGTTTTAGATGGGTTCTTTCCCGAATGCACTTCAGAAGCACTACCGCTGCGGACCCAGGCCGGTCTGAGGGAATGGGCGCTTCCTTACGCCGGGGATAGCGCGGTCACCCATTATCTGGCAGAATTTCTGCGCGACCGGCCCCGGGTAGATGCCATCCTGTTCAATGGCGGATCGCTTTATCCCCAGGTCCTCCGTGAACGATTGCAAAAACAGATCACTCGATGGCAAGGCGGCGACCCGCCGCGAATTCTTGAGAATCTGGAACCTAGCCTCGCCGTAGCACGAGGAGCCGCTCATTTTGGATCGATCGTTCATCACCGCGCTCAGCGGATCGAAGCGGGGGCGGCCCGCTCCATCTACCTGGAAGTCCACCAAAAAAAGGAGGGGCCAGGCACCACCCCTTCCCTGATTTGCCTTCTGCCTAGTGGTGCGCCATCAGAAGAAACATTCCAAGTTGCTCCAGAGGGCCTCGAGCTGCGGGTCAATCGTCCCGGTCCGTTTCCAACCTTTTTATTCGACCCGGCGATCCAGGGACCAGGCGGGCTCCGTCGTCCGCTGGAATGATCGCGACTTCCAACGTCTCCCGCCATTCCAGACGACGGCCAGACTTGCCGTTGTCGATCACGAAGGCGACCGGTTGCCAGTGGCACTCACTGCTCATCTTAACGAGCTCGGCTTACTTCGGGTCTCCTGCGTCAGTACAAATCCGAACGCGCCGGGCACCTGGCCGCTGGAATTCGATCTTCGACCACACGAATCGAGCGGATCAAAGAGCCCTGCCCCGGACGACGAAGCGGTCGATAGCAATCCGGGAGTTGAACCAAAACGACTTGATAGTGCGCGAATCCGGATGAAGACGCTTTTTTCCCGACCCTTGGACCGGCGCGACAAAATCTCCTCTGCCCAGCTTCTGAAGAACCTTGAACAGATTCTCGGCAAAACAAAAAGCGGATTGGACTTCCCCATTGATTCGCTCGCTTTGGAACTCGCTCGACGAATGTTTCTCCAACCGCCAGCAGTCGGTCGAACATGAGGAAACCTGGTTGATTCTGGCCGGCTATTTTCTGCGACCGGGATTCGGCGCCCCAGGAGACCACGCCCGCATCGACCAACTCTGGCGCCTTCATACCGAGGGACTGAAATACCCTGGAAAACGGAATCAGCTCCAAATATATATCCTCTGGCGACGTGTCGCGGGCGGCCTGAGTCGTGAAAGACAGGAGGCGATTCTCGCCCCGGAATTACCGAGACTTCGTGCGCCAGCGCACCCGCCCGCAGAGCTTATCCGGCTTGCTGGATCCCTCGAGAGGATCGAGTTGGCTACCAAAACCGAGATTCTTGAGCAATTTCTCCCGGCGGCGCACGATCTCGCCTCCAAAAATCAACATGCCGGCCCGCATCTCGTCGCTCTCGGGCTACTGCTCAATCGCGGCTTATTCTATGCCGGCCCAGAGTTTATCATGCCCGCCGCTGACGTTGAAAAGGCCTATGACGCGTTGTCGGATCTGGATTGGGCTGAACCGCCTTTGGTTGAAATTCAAACGCTCTTTCTCCGCGCCGGACGCATCGTCAACGATGCGAAAATCGATTTACCAAAATCGCTTCGGGAAAGGATTGCCTCCAAACTGCAGAAAGCCGGGGTGGCTCCTTCCAAGCTGGCCAGGCTCCGTTCATACGTGCCGATCGGCGTCGCCGACCGCGCCAGTCTCTTCGGCGAATCATTGCCCCCCGGTCTGATCATCAGCTAAAGGAGAGCGCAGAGAGGGGGAGGAGGGCACGGAGGGGGAATTATTTACCACAGAGACACAGAGAACACGAAGTTCCGGAACAAAATCGGAATTTAAAAAAATTTAAACTTAAAACGGAATCAAAAGGTACCTTTAATTTGATTCCGTTTTTGTTCCGAAACTCCGTGTTCTCTGTGTCTCTGTGGTAAATAATCCCCCTCTGCGCTCCTCCTTCCCCCTCTGCGCTCTCCTCCGGTTGCGTTGAGGCTCAGCCGCAACGATGAGTTTATCTCAGAAGAAACATTATGGAATACGTATCTCTTGGAACAACTGGACTGCAAGTATCACGCATCTGTCTTGGCTGCATGAGCTATGGATCAGCAAAATGGCGGGAATGGGTTTTAGAGGAGGCGGAATCGCTGCCATTTTTTCGACAAGCCCTGGACGCTGGGATTAACTTTTTTGACACTGCGGACATTTACTCCCTGGGTGCCAGCGAAGAAGTTACCGGACGGGCCTTGAAGAAGCTCGGTGTCAAACGCGAGCAGGTGGCCATCGCAACGAAAGTCTTTAATCCGATGGGCGAAACAAAAAACGAGCGAGGCACCTCAAAGAAGCATATTCGCCACTCCATCGATGCCAGCTTGCAGCGCTTAGGAGTCGACTACGTCGATCTTTACCAGATTCATCGATACGACTCCACTACCCCGATGGAGGAGACTCTGGAAGCTTTGACCGACGTCATCAACCAGGGCAAGGCTCTCTATATCGGCGCCTCCAGCATGTACGCCTGGCAGTTTGCCAGATTTTTGTATCTCGCCGATCGCCATGGTTACGCCCGGTTTGTTTCCATGCAAAACCATTACAATCTGATCTACCGCGAAGAAGAGCGTGAGATGAACCCGCTTTGCCGCGCCGAAGGTGTCGGATTGATTCCCTGGAGCCCGATGGCCCGTGGGTTCCTGGCGGGCAATCGGCGAGCCGAGGATAAGGGAGAAACTGTCCGTGCCAAAAGCGACGAATTCGCCCACGGTCTTTACTATAAAGAAGATGATTTCCAGGTCGTCGACCATGTCACGGAGATAGCAAAGAAACGAGGTGTCCCAAATGCCCAGGTCGCGCTGGCCTGGGTGCTGCAACAACCCGGCGTCACCTCTCCGATCATCGGTGCGACAAAAACGCACCATATCGAGGATGCCATCAAGGCGACCGAACTTAAACTGACTCCAGAGGAACTCGAATATCTAGCGGCTCCCTACAAGCCGCATCCAATTTTAGGTCATTGAACAACCCCGAAGGAAATTGGGACCGCAGAGTTTGCTCTGCTGCGCAACGGCGCGATCTGCGGTTCCCTGAAGGGCCATGGAAGCATAGTCTGGATTTACCCTCTGGGAGGGTTCTTTAATACCTCCTGCCCACAAGGTGCACCGGAATTCAACGCGTGGCACCTTAGGCACGTGCCGCCGAAACGACTTTGCATCCGGGGATGTCACGCAGCAATCGTTCCGGTCCGGCTGGAGAATAAACCACGATCAGCTTTAGCGTTTCCGTCCCGGTGTTCAGCGTAGAATGGTAAACGTCGGCTGGGATATAGATGCTGGAGCCCGGCCCAACCTTGACCGCAGGTTGGTCATCCAGCATTTGTTCACCCTTCCCCGAGACGACATAAATGATCTCTTCAGCGCCGGGGTGATTGTGCCTGGCGTGACCTTTACCCTCAGCTAAGTTCAACCAGGCCGAAACTGAAGCGGCTTGCTCCGGTCACCGCCGGCTCGCTTAGAAAGTAAATTTTGCCCCAGTCAAATTCCAAACCGTCGACATCCTGGGTGGTGGTGATAATGCCTGCGCCAATTCTTTGCATAAAGGGGGAAGTTCTTCCGTTTAACAAAACAGTTCATCACGATCAACCAATAAGTCTTTCCCCACTTGTTGGGCGCAGAGTGCGAGATCAAACTAAATCTCTCCGACCCGAATACAGGCGGCCAGCCGATCGGGCTCCTTCACTTCGAGTTCAGGCCGATGCGCTTTACAAGCCTCGATGGCATAGGAGCACCGAGGATGAAACGGGCATCCTTCGGGAGGATTCATCGGCGAAGGCGGATCGCCTTCCAGAATAATGCGCCGGCGTGATCGCTCCACCAATGGGTCGGGTACGGGGACCGCCGAGATCAACGCCCTGGTGTACGGATGCAGCGGCCGATCGACCACTTCCGAGGCCGGCCCTAACTCGACCAAACGACCTAAGTACATCACGGCGATGCGATCGGAAATATATTTGACCACCGAAATGTCGTGGGAGATGAAAATCATCGTCAACTCCCGCTCCCGGCACAGCCTCAAGATCAAATTTAGGATCTGGGACTGGATGGAAACATCCAGAGCCGAAACCGGCTCGTCGGCGATGATCAACTTCGGCTCAGGCGCCAAGGCCCGGGCGATAGCGATACGCTGGCGTTGACCGCCGGAAAATTCGTGAGGATATCGCCGCATTTGATTAGGCGGCAATCCCACCGTGGTCATGAGCTCCGCCACTTTTTCCACTAACAGCTTGCCGCTGAACTTCTGTCTGGTCCGAATTGCTTCCGCTAACATGTCGTAAACCGTCATTCGCGGATTAAGCGAGGCGTACGGATCCTGAAAGATCATCTGGAAATTCATGCGCTCCGCGCGAATGCTCCGCTGACTGATCTTCGCAAGATCTCTTCCTTCCAAAACAACCGCTCCCTCGGTCATTGGCATTAATTGCATTAGCGTGCGAGCCAGCGTCGATTTACCGCACCCTGACTCACCCACCAGACCGAGGATTTCTCCCGCCTTCAGCCGCAGATCGATGCCATCGACCGCCTTCACTGATCCAACCTGTCGACGAAAAATTGCGCCCTTGAAAATCGGGAAATATTTTTTGAGATTGTCGACTTCAAGGAACGTGTTCATACGATTGCGGCAACGTCCTTGATTCGCACGTTCGCGATCTCTCCTTGCTGAAATCGGGAGCAAGCGGTCCGATGCCCCGGAGTCATCTCTTTGAGCGAAGGAGTATTTTCCCAGCAAGGATCGGTGGCATGGGCACAACGGGGAGCAAAAGAACACCCAGTAAAATCTATGGTCAGATCGGGCGGCATTCCGGGGATGGTGAACAGGATCTCTCCTTTTTTGTGTAATGCCGGGATCGATTGTTGCAGCGCCGCGTTGTAGGGATGCATCGGACGAGCGAATATTTCCTCGGTCGGCGCCGATTCGACGATCCGCCCAGCGTACATCACGTTGACCTCTTTGCAGAAAGAAGCCACCACGCCGAGGTCGTGGGTAATAAAAATTACCGCCGTTCCCAAATCTTTTTGGCGTTGCTTAATCAGCTCTAGAATTTGCGCTTGCACGGTAACATCCAGGGCAGTGGTCGGTTCATCGGCAATCAGGATCTCCGGCCGGCTGATCAAGGCCATGGCAATCATCACCCGTTGCCGCATCCCGCCGGAGAACTGGTGCGGATAAAGGTTGATTCGTCCCGCGGCATCCTGAATACCGACTTCTTCCAAGCTGGCGATCGCCTTGGCGAGCGCTCGTGATCGACTTATTTTTTCATGCACCAGAAGCGGTTCAACTAACTGATCTGAGACCCTCATGTAAGGATTCAGCGAAGTCATCGGATCCTGGAAGATCATCGAGATTCTTTTACCGCGAATCCGACGCAACAGTTGTTCCTGACAATTGAGCAAATCGACCCCATCAAAATTGGCCTGACCGGAAACGATCTTTCCGGGCGGCTTCGGAATCAGGCCGAGGATCGAATAACAGGTCACTGATTTGCCGGACCCCGATTCGCCGACAATCCCCAAAGTCTCACCTCTATTAAGCGAGAAGGAAACATCGTTGACGGCGCGGATCACCCCGCCTCGGGTATAAAAATAGGTCCGTAAATTTTCGACTTCGAGCAAAGGCATGGGAGAAATCAGGAGTTCAGGAGTTCCCGGAGTTCAGGAGTTGCAGAATGGCTCTCCGGTTTTCCCCTCCATCGAAATTGGTGAATACTTCTCATTTGCATTTCATTAAAACCCCTAATCTACTCCTGACTCCTGACTCCTGACTCCTGACTCCTGACTCCTGACTCCTGACTCCTGTACTCCTGTCTCCTGCCCCTCTAATCCTTCGACGATTTCGGATCGAGCGCATCCCGAAGGCCATCACCCAGAAAATTCAGGCAGAAGAGCGTCAACGAGAAGAAAAATGCGGGACAGATCAATAACCAGATCGAAGTTTCCATCGTGCGGGATCCTTCATCAATCAACACTCCCCAGGAGCTCAAGGGCGGCTGAACGCCCAAACCAAGAAAGCTGAGGACCGCCTCGAGGAGCATCACTTCCGGGAAGGTCAGCGTGGCGTAAATGATGATCGGGCCCAGGACGTTTGGGATCAGATGGCGAAACAAGATCCGATGGCCAGGAAGACCTAGTGAAATTGCCGCTTCGATAAATTCCTGGTTTTTCAACGAAAGGATCTGACCGCGAACGATCCGAGCCATGGTCAGCCATTCCACCGCCCCGATCGCGACAAAGAGCAGAATAAAATTTCTGCCGAACATCACCATCAGGAGAATGACGATGACCGTAAAGGGCAGAGCATAGAGAATATCTGCGAAACGCATCATCACCGTATCGGTCTTCCCGCCGACAAAACCGGCAATCGCTCCCCACAACACTCCAATTAAAACCGAGACAATGGTAGCCGCGAAACCGACCGCTAAAGAAATCCGCCCTCCGATCAAAATGCGGGTCAGCAAGTCACGACCCAGCGGATCGGTGCCGAACAGGTGGCGTCGATTGGATGGTTCGTAGGTGACCTTGCCTTCACGATAAATTTCACCTTTGGCAATTTTCGCCACGATGGCTTGACGATCCGATTTCGACCGATCCAGGAATTCATCTTCCAAATTCGAGAGCGCAATCGAGCTCTTCTTCGGTTCCCCCGTTTTCAGAGCTTCGGACCGCCAAAAGATCGGTTCCATCGGCGCGCTGGATTTCAGGCTGATCTCGGTTTGTTCGTAGGTGTACCCAGTAAAATAAGGACCAATCAAACAAAGGAGGGAGATGACGCAAAATGCGTAGAGCCCAAACAGGGCAATATAATTTTTTCTGAGACGGTGCCAGGCATCCTTCCAAAGCGAGGTCCCTTGTTCCAATTTTTCGACTCGAATGGAACCCGGTTCGATCGATGCTGAAGGGGAAGACAGAGCAGAATTCATTTATTTAATTCCGCGATTTGGGATCCATCAGCGTCTGGATGATGTCCGACATCAGATTGAACACCACAATCAAAACTCCGAAGAAGGCGACCGTGCCCAAAACCAGCGGATAGTCACGATTGAAGACGGACTTGATAAACTCCTGGCCAATCCCCGGCACGTTAAAAACTTTTTCCACCACGAATGAACCGCTGAGAAGCCCGGCAAATGCAGGACCTAAAAATGCCACCACTGGGAGTAGCCCCCCGCGCAGCGAATGTTTCAAAATGATTTCATGGTCAGGCACTCCCTTAGCCCGAGCGGTGCGGATAAAATCCTGACTCAAGACATCCAGCATCCCGCCCCTGGTTAATCGCGCGATATAAGCCGAATAAAACAGGCCCAGAGTTACGGCCGGCATGATCATCGGGTGAAATGGTACATAATTCAGGCCATGCCACCCACTGACCGGAGCGAGCCTGAGAACCAGTCCAAAAAGCAAGGCCAGGATAGGTCCGAGGACAAATGTCGGAAGACAAATGCCCAGCATCGACAGCGACATGGGAAAATAGTCCCAGAGCTTGTTCTTATTTGCGGCCGCTATCACTCCAGCGGTAATGCCAATAATGGAGGCGATACAAAAAGCCAAGGTCCCGATCTGTAACGAGATGGGGAAGGAACGGGCAATCACCTCGTTTACGGACTCGCTTTGGTAGGTGTAAGAAGGGCCCAAATCGAACCGGACAAATTTTCCCAGATAGCCGAGATACTGCTCCCAGAGCGGCTTATCGAGGCCGTAGTAGGCATTCAGTCTGGCCAGAACTTCCGGAGTTGCCTGACGTTCCGCGCTGAAGGGACCACCCGGTACCTCCTTGGACATAAAGAAAGTCAGAGTCAAAATGATCCAGAGCACCGGAATGAGCTGCAGTAAACGCCCAACGATGATCTTGATCATTTGGCTAGATCAGGCTCCGTCTTCAGATCGATATACTTGTAGTTGTGGTTGTCCAGCACCAGCGGATTCCAATTCTGCACTGACGGCTGTAACAGATACGGATTGGTGTACCAATAAATCAACACGATGGGCAGCTCACTGAGGAAAATGTCTTCTGCATCGTGAAGAATCTTGAAGCGATTGACCGGATCGCCGGTCCTGGCGGCTTGCTCGATGAGGGCGTCGAACTTCGGGCTTCCCCAATTGGTGTTGTTATTGCCATTCCCGGTCGTCCACATACTCAGAAAAGTCACCGGATCCATGAAGTCTCCGATCCACGCGGAACGCGAGAGGTCATAGTTCTTACTGTTTTGGGTGTCCAGGTAGACTTTCCATTCCTGATTCTCAAGGCGGACATCGATATTCAGCTCTTCCTTCCACATCTGTTGGATCGCCTCAGCGATCGCCCGATGCGCTTCCAGAGTGTTAAAATGAATGGTGAACTTAGGAAAACCTTTCCCATTCGGATAGCCCGCTTCGGCTAGCAATTGTCGCGCCCGCGCAGGGTCGTACGTGATCTTATTCAGCGGCTGGTATTCCCCCATCCCGGGTGGTGTATATCCCGTGGCCGGTTTTTGTTTTTCTCGGAGGATATTTTTTACAATCGCCTCACGATCTACCGAAAGGTTCAGCGCCAATCGGACCTTTGGATTGTCGAGCGGTTTCCGGGCAATGTTCATCCGATAAAAATAAACGCCCTCGTAGGGATCGATCCGGATGAGTTCGGGATGCTCGCGCAGGTAATACGGCACCTTGTCGAGTGGGACCTGGAGCGTCTTATGCAATTGACCGGCTTGGAAGGCGCGCTCCTCGGTATTCGTAGTTTTCGATCGAGTAAAAATTAATGCCATTTAATTTAACATTGGCCGCATCCCAGTAGAGCGGATTACGGACGACTTCTATCACGTCGTTCGGATTCCAGCTTTTCATCTTGAACGGGCCGTTCGAAACGTAGTTTTCCGCTCGCGTCCACCGACTGTCGCGGGTGTCGATTTTTCCGAATTTCAAAATGGCCGTCGGACAGACCGGCAGCCATGAATCATGCTGGACCAGAGAGAGCAGATACGGGGTCGGACCCACCAGTTCGATTTGTAACGTCCGATCGTCGATGGCCTTCACTCCGACCTGGTCGAAATCAGTGGTTTTACCGCTGTAGTAGTCCTCCGCTCCTTTCAAGATGAAAAGATTTTCCGCGTATTGGGCGCCGAATGAAGCGGTCAGCATCCGTTTATACGAGAATACGAAATCCCCCGCTTTGACCGGTTCACCGTTAGACCATTTTCGATCGGCTCCGATGTGAAAAGTCCAGATCGACGCGTCTTCGTTGTGTTCCCAGTGGTCCGCCATCCCCGGAACTACCTTCGATTGATCGTCAATACTCGGCGCCACCAACCCTTCGATCATCGCCATGATAATATGATGCTCCGTCACCCCCTGCGCTTCTTGCGGATCGAGGGTTCGCGGTTCGCTGCCGACCACCATTAAAAGAATTTTGTGCTCGTTGGCCTCCCGCAAAGTCAGGCTATATCCCTTTTTAGTGGCCGTGGCGCGCCCGAGCACAAAGCCAGCCCAGCCCGATGCAGATCAGCAAGGCGACCGCTAAAATGAGCTTTCTCATAGCCCGTCGCTGATCAGTTCTGACCGTGAATTCTTCGCGGTGATTAAACGATCAACCCTCGCGTCCGGCACCCTCGAGAAAAAGATTCGAGACATTTTCATACACAAACCCCAACCGGTGCCCACTCGACCTCCGGCAAACCGGGAATATGGATCAGCGGTGTCTTATTGGCAATGGCCGCTTCCCGTCCCACGGCTTCCGCGACATTTTATCGTGCTTCAGACACCGGCCCGAGCCCAAGCTGTGATCCCTAAACAGCTCGACTTCCACTGCAGTCAGAATCGCTCAAACCTAATGATCAATCGATTCTCCCGGCAATCTCTTGGAGATCCGCAACGAACGAATGGCGTCCCGCAGTTCCGCCGCCCGCTCGTAAGCTTCATCTGCGATCGCCCGTTTCAGGTCACGCTCCATGAGCTCCAAAGGCGTCAGGGGGACGGCGTCGCGAACTTCCTTCAACCAGTCGCTCAAGAAAGCTAATTCATTGCTCGATTCGATCCACTCAGGTTGGCCAATCGATCGATAGAAGGTCTCAATTTTAACTTTGCCTGCCTCAATCAACTTTACCGCCACCCCGGTATTACCGTCTTTCAACTCCAAGGACGCTTTGGCTCTCGTGTTCATCATGATGACGTAGGGACGAAACTGCTCCAAGGTCCATTTGGAATCTTCGTCGGTCGCATGTTCGCTGACAAAATCCAACATTTCCAGATTCCGTTCGGTGTCGCGAATGACATTGGGAAAATCCCGGAGTTGAAAAAGGCTTAAGTAACGGTGGTAGTATTGAGCTCCTTCCTGTTGCAACGCCGTGATGTCAGCATCCGAAAGCGCGTAGGCCTGATCGCCAGACTTAACCATCGCCGATTTCGCCTGATGATAGTGTAACAGCGATTCAAAGCCATGCGGACGAACACCATCCGGACGTCCGTTCAGCTCCATTTGGATCAACCCGAGATCGATCCTGAGCTGGATTTTTTCGCCACCATCGCGTCCGACGATCTTGCGGGCCTTCACTTGCCCCGGCTCGTGCGGCCAGCCATCGAGTAAGTCATTGAGATCCAGATTGCTCACTGCCTGAATTATCCGAACGGCTTGATAACTTGTCAAAAGCAACCGTTTCCTTGGAATAGTCAAAAAAGGCAGAAATTTGACAGGACCAAGCCCGATTTTAATCGCTAGCAACGTTTTTTAAAGATGCAGATAAATCTATAAGTACCACATTATGCTCCACTTATGGAACAATTAGCCTTACGGTTCTAACCACCAGATGTCTCTGGTCTCTGCTCTAGCAATAATCCCTCTTTTTACTTAAGAACGGACTCACCGATTCGGAGAAACCGACCGGGAGCTGCCCCGGAGTTGCTTTTCGGGCAGACTGCCTTGCGGCGGATTGAGCGCCATCTGACAATGTCGGAGAAACAGGCCGAGCCCTTGACTGGTTGATCGCTCGCTCGCGCTCACCAGGTACACCCTCACAAAACGGTCTGGCCAAAACTCTTCCAAAAGCAGGATGCGGACTCGGCGGGCAGAGTATTCCGCGAAGGTCCGGGGCAAGACAGCGATTCCGAGAGCTTGCTCCACGAAGCCGAGAACCCCTTCCAAAGTGCCGGCTTCCACTACTCGCGGCCGCCGCTGGCCTTTGCTTGAAAGGTAGGAAATAAAGTGTTCCGTGTAGGAACAACCGAGACGTTGGATTAACAGCGGGAAGTGGTCGGCCAGGGCCGCAACGTCGATTGGCGGTGGTCCAACCGACTCCTGCGGCACCACTAAAACGAGCTCATCCCGAAATTCCATCTCCGTCTTCAGCCGGTCAGAGCGCGCGGGGTAGGAAACGAAGGCCGCATCCAAATGTCCTTCCTGCAACATCTTGATCAGTTTTACCGAGCTTCCTGAAGTGATCGCAAACTGAAGCCAGCGGTGCTTGACGCGGCTCCCTTCCAACAGTGAGGGCAGGCGTGCGGCCACCACCGTCTCGATCGCGCCGAGCCGGAGCAGTTCCGATTTGTGGTGGTCAGATTTCTGAAACGCCAGATCAACGTCCTCAAGTAACGTTACGAGCCTCGCGGCGAGTGGTACCAAGGCCTCTCCGCCAGCCGTCAGGCGACTCCCTCGGGCTCCTCGGTCCAACAACGGAATGCCGAGGGCAGCTTCCAGCTTCTGGATCCGGACGGTCACGTTGGTCTGGACCATGTGCAACCGGCGCGCCGCCTCTGAGATGCTTCCGACCCGAGCCACCTCGAAGAAGACAAGTAAATCTGGGAGCAGTTTCGAATCCACGACAGCCATCATCGTAGGTGATGGCTCTCATGGCAATTAATCGTTACCCTCGCGGAAACCCGAGCGCTAGACTCTTGATCTGATGAAACAATTTTCTGGCAGGTTATTGTTATGACCGCTTCTACTGATCGCGCACTATTGATCCTCGTCGCCGGACCGTATCGCTCTTACACCAACGATGACCAAGCCAAAATCGCCGAGAACTATCTCCGGATGAACCAAGCGGCTTTGCAATTGTTCCGGCGCGGCCATACGCCAGTGACGGGGGAGGCCATCGCGCTGCCTTTAATTGAGCTCGCCGGATCTAAACAGATGGGCGACGCACCCTGGAACGAAATCTTTCACCCGATCGGCCGCCAACTAATCACCCACGTGGACGCCGTTCTTCGGATCGAAGGCCGCTCCACGGGTGCCGACGAGATGGTGGAACTTGCCCGCCTCGCTGGCAAACCGGTATTCTTCAGTTTGAGCGAGGTACCCCCAGCTTGATGACTTGCCGCGCAGCGGGCCCTCGGACGGCTGGCCTACGTAGGTAAGGCGTCTCGCCTTACTTTCTTCGCCCCGCGTAGAAACGCTCCCGGAGCAAGCCGGGACGGCTGGCCTACGTAAGTAAGGCGTCCCGCCTTACATTCTTCGACTCGCGTAGAAACGCTCCCGGAGCAAGCCGGGACGGCTGGCCTACGTAGCTAAGGCGTCTCGCCTTACTTTCTTCGACTCGCGTAGAAACGCTCCCGGAGCAAGCCGGGACGGCTGACCTACGTAGCTAAGGCGTCTCCGCCTTACTTTCTTCGCCCCGCGTAGAAACGCTCCCGGAGCAAGCCGGGACGGCTGGCCTACGTAAGTAAGGCGTCCCGCCTTACTAGCGAAATCGTCCTGCAGCTTCAGCTTCAGGGGCGGCAGAAATCGTGTCACGCAACTACCTCCAAAGGTCTGCCCGACTAAAAGTAGTCGTTAGCCGCCGCGCAGCGCACCGACCCGGCCCAAGCGTTTTATTGAAGTCCACCAGGTGCCCCCATCCGCTTTTGCTTGAGCGATCATCCCGCGCTGACTAAGCTAACCGCTGGTGAACGCGACGCTCAGCACCACGGCGGGAGGCGCAGGCCAGTTAGTGACCACTCAGTGGGCCTTGGTGGTCACCGCGGCTGGAATAGACTCGCCAAAAGCTAAGGCCGCGTTGGGGGAACTTTACTCCATTTACTGCTATCCGGTCTATGCCTTCATCCGGCGCCGCGGTTATGGGCACGAGGATGCGCAGGATCTTACGCAGGATTTCTTCGTGCACCTCTGGCAAAAAAGCCGCGCTGAGCCGAGCTGACCCGCAGCGAGGCCGCTTTCGCAACTTCTTGCTCGGCGCTCTCGACCACTTCCTGGCGCACGCGGCCGAACGGGCCCAAACTCAGAAACGAGGGGGCGGTTATGTGTTAGTTTCCTTGGACGAAGAAGCGGCCGAAGCTCGCTATCAAGTCGCCGTGCTGCGCGGACTTTCTGCTCATAAAATTTTTGACCTGCGCTGGGCCTCGGCACTCATTGAAGCAGCTATAGACCGCCTACGCGGTGAGATGGAAGCGGAAGACAAAGGCCGCTTATTCCAGGCACTGCAAGGCTATCTGGTCGGCGACGAAGAGGCTTCCTATCAGCAAACCGCCGCAGCCCTGGGCCTGACCCTGCCAACGATCAAAGCTGCTATTCACCGGATGCGGATCCGTTATCGCGTACTGTTGCGCGCGGAGATAGCCCGCACCGCGGCAACGCCCGACGAGGTCGAAGAGGAACTGCGATACCTGCGAGCCTCGCTCAGGAGCTGAGGGGCGGGAGACAGGAGTCAGGAGTTGCAGGAGTTACAGAATAAAAAACGGAATCGCGGCCCGGAGGTCTGTTTCTGAACCGCGGTGTTTCTGAGAAGAGTTACTGACTGGAATAGCTTGAATACACCCTCAACTAAGACTTGCAATCTCCGATCAGGGTAAAGGGTCATTCCTGCAACTCCTGCAACTCCTGCAACTCCTGCAACTCCTGCAACTCCTGCAACTCCTGCAACTCCTGCCTCCTTCCAATGCCCAAAACCTGTCGCGCTTGCCATGCTCTTTTGCTGGGTGACGAGCCTTTGGGCGGTCATTGCTGGGCCTGCCTGCTGGACGGGGCAATGGATCACGAAATAACCGGGAACGTCGATCGTTTCGACCATTACCAACTCGAGACGGACTCTCAAGGCATCCCCGTGGAGTTAGGGCGCGGCGCTATGGGCGTAACCTACCGGGCGATTGATACGGTGTTAGGTCACCCGGTGGCTCTCAAAGTGATTGATTCTCATTTAGCTGCGGACCCTCTAGCCCAGGAACGCTTTCTCAGTGAGGCCCGGGCGGCCGCGCAACTTCGGCACCCCAACGTCGCTTCCGTTTTTTACTACGGCGTGCGCCAAACCGATGGTCAACGCTTTTACGCCATGGAACTCGTCGAAGGCGAAACGCTGGAGACGCATCTCAGCCGCACGGGTCAGGTGCCGATGCAGCTAGCCTTGCAGATGGTCTCGCAGATCGCCCGGGCCCTGACTGCTGCGCAAAACCAAGGATTGGTCCACCGTGACCTTAAACCGGCCAACTTAATGCTGACGAATCAGCCCGAATTGACGGTCAAGGTGATTGATTTTGGCGTCGCCAAGGCGCTGACTAACTCGACGGAACCGAGCGTTGCTTTGACCAGTTTTGTCGGCACCCCAGCCTTCGCCAGTCCGGAGCAATTGGCAGGCAACGAAGTAGACGGACGCTCAGACCTCTACTCGCTGGGTGTCACTCTTTGGCAAATGTTAACCGGTCGACTGCCTTTCCTGGGCTCCAAGGCCGAACTGATCCAACAACACCTGTCCGCATCGTTGCCGCTGAACCAACTCCGAGCATGCCCCAAATCGGTCGTCGCTCTGCTCCAGACGCTTTTGGAAAAAGACCCTGGAAAGCGTTTCCAAAACCCGGCTGAACTTCTGAAAGCGTTGACCGCGCTCACCACAGCACGGGACCGGCAGAGAAAAGATGGTGACTTAGACTCGGCCCAGGTTCTGGATGCCGATTCGGGTCCCGAATTTGGTCCGCGACCGACGAACCAAGGATCACGAAAAATTTCCCTAGCCCATTTACCGGTGACCGGAAGGCATATTTTTGGGCGAGAGGAAGATATCGCATTTCTGGATGCGGCATGGAAAACCCCGCAGGTTAATATCGTCACGATTGTCGCCTGGGCCGGAGTAGGGAAATCCACCCTCATCAATCATTGGTTGAGACGGATCGCCATCGAGGGATACCACGGCGCGGAGATCGTTTACGGATGGTCCTTCTATACCCAGGGGAACCGTGGAGCTTCTCCATCTGCCGACCAATTTATTAACACCGCGTTGGAATGGTTCCGTGACCCAGATCCTCGTCTTGGGACTGAGTGGGAAAAAGGCCAGAGACTGGCAAAACTCGTGGCCGACCGCCGAACCTTGCTGATTCTGGACGGACTAGAACCCTTCCAGAACCCGCCTGGTCCACGAGAGGGACGAGTACGTGGAGCTTCCCTGCAAGCACTATTGCGCGAACTGGCTGCCTTAAACCAAGGGTTGTGCATTATTACCACCCGCTCCCCGGTAGCGGATCTGGCAGATGGCGAAGGGGCCTCGGTTCTTCGGCGCGACCTGGAACATTTAGGAAGCCAAGCCGGAGCAGAATTGCTGCGAACGCTGGGCGTTAAGGGGCGTGCCGAAGACCTACAAAAGGCCAGTGACGAGTTGGGAGGGCATTGTCTGGCGCTCACCCTGCTGGGCAGCTATCTGACCGACGCTTACCACGGAGACATTCATTGTCGTCAAGAGGTGTCGGCACGGCTTGTCGATGACCCGCGCCAGGGAATTCATGCGCAGAAGGTCATGGAATCTTATCAAGCATGGTTTGGGGAAGGTCCCGAAGTTTCGGTTTTGCTGATGTTAGGATTGTTCGACCGACCTGCTCAAGAGAAGGCGTTTACCGCCTTGCTCAAGCCCCCGGCCATTGCGGGTCTCACCGACTCAATTTCCGATCCAAGTCCCGCGGCCTGGCGAACTGTTCTCGCCAAACTAAGAAGGGCCGAGCTGCTTGCTCAAGAGGATCCGCACCACCCTGGATCCTTGGATACCCATCCTCTGGTTCGGGCCTATTTTAGCGAACAACTCCGGTGTCTGCGCCCGGAAGCGTGGGCTGAAGGCCATCGGCGTTTGTATGACTACTATCGAGGGCTCTCTCCGCGGCTACCTGATACTCTCACCGAAATGGAGCCACTTTTTTCGGCCGTGGTCAGCGGATGCCACGCCGGTCTTTATCGTGACGCACTCCACGAAGTCTACCTTCCCCGTATTCAGAGAGGGGCTGCCTGTTTCACCGCCAATGTCCTTGGGGCCAGAGGACCGCTGCTTGCGGTTTTGTCGCACTTCTTCGAACCCGGACGCTGGGGCTCCATCAGGGAGACCACGGCCAAGGAACAAAGCCTCACCGCGGAGGACCAGCTTTTCATTTTGATGCAAGCCGGGTTGTACCTGACTGCCACCCGGGGATTGGGAGAGGCGGACGCGCTCCGTTGCTACGAGCGCGCCGAACCCTTGTGCGGTTTGCTCGATCGCCCTGACCTCATGCATGTCGCCTTGGTTGGTCAATGGCGATATTCGCTGAACACCGGCCCGCTAAAAGCGACGATCCAAATCGCCAGGCGAATCTATTTCATGGCTCGGAAACAACGCGACGCTGGCCTGATGGTCGGCGCCTACCGGGCTCTGGCCGCCACCCTCTATTTTCTCGGCGATTTCAAGTCTTCACGAAGATATGCGATGCGCGCTCTGCAGATTTGGCGTTCGGACAGCCGGCCAACTCCCGGCGAAGAGCCCATCACGCCGGCGGTCTCGTGTCTATGTTATCAAGGTCTTTCGGAGTGGCATTTTGGAAGACTCCCTCTCTGCCAGGCGGCGATCGCAGAGGCGATTTCGCTGGCCAGGGAGCTGAAAGACCAGCATGCCTTAGCCCAGGCGCTATGGTTCGCCGGATTTGTCGGGCAGTTTGAACAGAATCCCGCCGAAGTCGAAAGAACGGCCTCAGAATTAATCGAAATTTCCACCCACCAGAGTTTTGCTGCCTGGTTGTCGCGGGGAGTCGTTCTTCGCGGCTGGGCTCTTAGCGCTTCCGGTTCCCCGGTTGAGGGTCTCTCCTGGGTTGAGGAAGGACTACAAGACTATCGAGCTACCACCTCAGTCCTGGACATGCCATATTTGCTCGCCCTCAAGGCTGAATCTTTGCATTTTGCCGGCCATCCTTCTGCGGCGCTGGAGGCGATCTGCGAGGCGGAAACTTTCGCCGAGCGCTATCAACAGCGCTGGTGGTCGGCCGAACTGCACCGTCTTTCCGGAGTATTCCTGGCGGCCATGGCAGCAGATCAGGCTCGAATCCAGGCGACTTTCTCCAAAGCGATTAGTATCGCGAAAGATCAGGGGTCAATTTCCCTAGGCCTTCGAGCGGAAGCCTCTGACGTGGAATTCCGTCGTCAGGAAGCGAGCAAATGGCCGGGGTAATAGTTTCCGATAACTCTTCCCTAAACTTTGGTCTTGCTGGCAATCGACGCCTCCGCTGTCTTTCCTTCACGCTTTCGACTTCACACGCCAAGCTCTCGCAATCTTTATTTTCTTAGCGCGCAACTTTTGCCCGGAATTCCGGGAGAATAAGGTATCAAGACAAAAGTTTATGGACACGACGACCTATGCATCTGCCGCCACACTTTCGATGAGTGTCATTCAAGACCACAAAACCTCCTTTGCGCCTGAAGTCGACTTTACTCCTTTGAATCTTTCCTTTATCCATCAGCAATCTTCCCGCCGGCCTTAGTGGCTAGCGCAATCTCGTCGACAAACCGTCTGGCCACCGCCGCCTGCTGATAGGCAATTTTCGCCGAAAGGCCGATCCGCTTTAATGTTTCGCCGATCAGTATCGAGCCTCTGGTGATTGCTTCAAATGCCACGCTTGGCGAATGATCCGCTTCGTGTTCGCTTTGCACCGCCTCCAAGGCCAGGGGCACCAATGCCCGGATCTCCGCCGCCATGCCGAGGATATCCTGGCTCGGCCAATTCTCTCTCCTCGCTATGCGACGTCAAGGAGCGAATCTGGCCTCGCCATTGGGTTCTCCGCTCGCCAACAGGTGCTATGATCGAGGCGTTTCTTCAAGCAATCCAGCAACTCTTCTCGTCTCACCGGTTTGGCTAGGAAACCATCAGCCTTCTTTTCGATGTCTTGGGCGCCAATCAAATCAGGTCGTCCCGACATCAAGACGAACGGTCGGAACTTTAGTTTCGGATCACTTCTGACCTCGCGCAGGAGGCTTGCGCCATCGCCTCCTGGCATATCGATGTCGCTGAGTATCAGATCCGGGAGATGCTTCCGTGCCAATTCAAGACCCGCGATCCCGGAATCGGCTTCGATCACTGAGTAGCCGCTTCCCCGGAGAGTCAGCCCAAGGAAGGTGCGTAACTGTGGGTCATCATCGACCAGTAAAATGGTTTTCATTCCGATCGTACCTGCGAACTGCCTTTAAGGGCTCGATTTTGTAAGATGACCGCGAGAGATCACTGCAAGAAATCGGCCAGACCAAATGCCAATCACCGTTTGCCATATCTTTTCAAGTATACCACGATACCAATCCAGTATAGAGATTTTTAGTGTAATTACGAAAATTATTGGTATTCACCCTAATGGTCCTGAGGGCCGAAATCCACCGCGGAACACGAGTGAGTTCATACGTCCGAGCGGATTCGAGAGACCGTGGCGCTAGATAATCCAACTGCCGGACAAATCGAGAACGAAGGACGACCACGACGACGAAGGACGATTGGGGATTCACTCCCTCAACCCCTCAAGACCGGGCGAACGTCGCGGCTTTCTCGATCAATTCCGGACTTGGGCGAACGCCGGTGTAAAGCACAAACTGTTCGACCGCTTGGAGCACGGCTACAGCAGCACCGGTGATGGTTTTCTTTCCTGACGAACGTGCTAATCGGATTAGGGGTGTTTCCGCGGGGAGAGCCACCACATCGAAGACGAACTTCGCTGAGCTGACCAATTTCTCCGAAAAAGCGAGTTCCTCGGTCTCGGCACCACCTGCCATGCCAATCGGAGAGGCGTTGATCAGCAGTTGCGGCTTTTCATCCGTTAGGTCCCTTTGCCATCGAAAGCCATATTGCCCGGCCAGTGCGGTTCCAGTCTCCTGATTTCGGGCCACGATCAAGCCCTTCAGAAAACCCGCATCTCTGAGCGCGCAAGCGACCGCCTTCGCCATTCCCCCACTGCCTAGGAGAGCAAAATCGGCCCCGGAGGGAATTCCGGTCGAGCGAATAAGCTCAAGAACCGCCGTGTAATCGGTGTTATAGGCCTTCAGATAGCCATCACTATTGACGATGGTGTTTACGGACCGGATGCCGGCAGCGGAGGCATCCATTTCATCGAGATATTCGATACAGGTTTCCTTGAAAGGCATTGAAATCGCGCATCCACGAATTCCCAACGCCCGAACTCCACCGATTGCCGCGCCGATATCGCGAGTGGTGAAGGCTTTGTAAATGAAATTCAGATTCAGCGCCCGATACAAAAAATTATGGAATCGAGTTCCGAAATTTCCTGGCCGCGCCGCTAGCGACATGCAGAGCTGGGTGTCTTTATTGAGCTGGAATTCCATGAAAAAGTGGTGGTGGTGTTTCTGAGAAGTTGCAGGAGTTCAGGAGTTGCAGGAGTTACAGAATAAAAAATCGGAATAGTGTCCAAGGCCTGATTTTTCTGAACCCGGTCTTTTCCGAGAAAACAGAAGAGAGTTCGTCTTGATTGAAAATTGTGAGCTTTTTCCGTCGCCAACCGATTCGAGTCAAAAACTTTATTTTGTAGTAACAGGGCTTTAGATTTCAAAGTCCCTCTGAAAAACACCGCAATTTCAGAATCAGCGCTCAGGGTACGATTCCGATTTTTATTCTGAGACTCCTGAACTCCTGAACTCCTGCAACTCCTGTCTTCTATCCCCAGCAAAGTGCAGTAACTGAAGGATCTCGCTACGCAGCTCAAGGAATTTGCTGCTGCTGCGGTCTCGCGGACGGGCGAGGTCTACCGGGATGATTCGATCGATCCGGCCCGGGCGCGGGGTCATGATAAGAATTCGGTCACTCATATAGATCGCTTCATCAATATCGTGAGTCACCAGGAGGGTGGTGGTTAGACGACTCTGCCACAAGCGCAGCACTTCGTCCTGCATTCGCATCCGGGTAAAGGCGTCCAGAGCCCCTAGCGGCTCGTCCAGCAGAAGAACTCTGGGATGGGTAATCAGGGTTCGCGCCAACGCCGCGCGCTGGGCCATCCCACCCGAAAGATGATGAGGGTAGGCATCCGCGAATCCTTCGAGTCCGACAAAATGAATAAACTCGTTAACTTCATGACGCTTGTCCCTCAGAAGGCCCAAAGCTACCAAGCCAGCCTGAATGTTACGACGGACCGTCAGCCAGGGGAACAAGTTAGGGTCTTGGAATACTAAGCCACGCTCGGCGCTGGGACCGGTGATCGCCTCTGCTCCGATCCGAAGTTTCCCAGAACTAGGAAAATCCAGACCGGCGATCAGGCGTAACAGGGTAGATTTTCCGCAGCCACTGGGGCCGACGATCGAAACCAATTCGGCCGCCTTAACACTAAATGTAATCCGATCGAGGGCCAGGGTCTGAGCGGTCGTGCGGTCGTTGGCCGGAAATTCTTTGGAGACTTCCTGCACGCCCAAAGAGGATCCCTCGCTCACCACGTCGCCAGGTGGTGTACCTACCATTTGATAACCCCTCTTTGCCAGACCAGCACCCGATCTCGGACCATGAATAGAGCCGTCATGATCGTCGAGAAAAAGGCGGCCATGATGATTAATGCGGCATACACTTTTCCATATTCCGCCCAACCCTGGGCCCAGCTTACATACCAGCCGAGACCCGATTTCACGCCCACGGTTTCTGCTACGACGAGCGTCAAAAACGAGGCTCCCAGCCCCATGAAGAGGCCGATGAAGATGCTCGGCATCGCTGCCGGGATGGCCACCCTGAAAATGAGATAGACTCGGCCGGCTCCGAGCGTTCGGGCCACATCGAGGTAGGAGCTTCGAGTATTGGAAACCCCGGACACCGTCAACATGGTCACAGGAAACCAGACCGCTAGCCCAATCAGAGCGACTGCGGAAAAGCCGGCTGAAGGGGAAAGGACCATCGCCAGGGGTATCCACGCCGTGGCCGGAATCGGACCAACGATTTTTAGAATTGGCATTCCCCAATAGCGAGCTTGGGGAAACCATCCAATGCAGATGCCACTAAACAGGCCGCTGACCACCCCCAGGGTATAACCACCGAGAAGCAAGGCTAACGAATGCCAGGTGCTATCGAATAAGAGTTCACGATCATTGATTAAACTCTGTAATACCGCTGCCGGGCTTGGGAAATAAGGCAACGGAAGCCAGCGAAAGCCCGTCGTTACAAGCTCCCATCCAGTGACCAATAAAAGGCCCGCGGATATGATTGGAAATCCATCCCGCATCCAGTCGCGCAGGCGGATCCAGATCAACTGCACCGCGGCCGCACTGATGGAAGCCAGCAGGAGAAGGCCCAGGAAAGCGGCATATAAAAAGGTCTCAGCCGGTGGCTCTTTCCTGGCCGCAAACCAGTGCACGACCAGGGCGATGATAACCGCCAACGGGACAGCTGCTACGGTCTGCCACCGCATTTTCGCGGTGTTAGGACCGCGTCCGTCCGGAGAACCAGCCGTCCGTTTGAAAACACCGCCAACTTGAGCGTCCTCTTTAACCTCTCCTAATTTGTTCACTTTGTTTCCGGTGAACAGCAGGAGGCGACACTTAAAACCCCTTGGGTCGCTGCACACTCGGCGGCCACCCGGAAATCTTGATCCGGAGCCACTTGCCCGCCCGCCACCTTGTCCACCTGCAGAGTCTGGAGCCATTCCTCCGAGACCCCTTCCAAATGAGCAAAGGCGCTCTTCGCTAAGGACGAAACGTCGGTCGTGGGGTTGAGCATTCCCGCCAACTTCATTTCGGCGGCCGCCGATTTGACCGAATCCTCACCTCCGGTGATACTTGGGATGTAGCGCAAATGCGAGATCGCCAGGGCATTCAGCTCCGGATTGGAAGCGAGATACTTTTTCTCGACTGAAAGCCTGGCGGCGGCGGCAGGATTGGTTTCAACCCATTTTGCTCCTTTCAGCAACGCTCGGGTTGCCGCCGCGGCGGCCTTTGGATTATTGGTCAGAAATTTTCCATTCACCACCACCGCGCAACAGTATTCATCTTTGTAAGGTACATCGGTGGCCTGGTCAGAGACGTTCCGAACCTTGCCGCTGCTCACCAGCAAGGTACCGATCGGTTCGGAGTCAGCGATCGCGTCGACCTCACCTTTTTCCAAAGCCAATCCAAGCTCTCCCGCTGGGAAAACCATCCAATTGACGTCTCGGCTGGCGTCAATCCCCTGGGCGGTCAGCACCCGGTTGGCGAAGATGAAGGGAGGAGTTCCCATGCCGGGTACGCCAATCCGCTTTCCCCGAAGGTCCTGCGCCGTTTTGATGCTGCTATTGGTGGCCGTCTGGACCCGCAGACAACCCCGATGGATTCCAGCCGTGAATTTGATGTCCAACCCCTGTTCGATCGGCTTGAGGAAGTACATGATCAGGTGGTGGGTAATGTCGAATCCACCAAGCGCCAGCACGTCTTTGTATTTTGACCACTCGCACTTCACCAATTCCACCTCCAGTCCCTCTTCCTTGAAGAAACCATTTTCCACCGCGGAGAAAATGGGCGCTTCACAGGTGATTCCGATATAACCGACCCGCACTTTCGTCAGCCCCCCGCCGGCAGCCGGACTAGCGGTCTCGCTCTTGTGACAACCAGTGACCAGTAAAATAGCGCTGAGAACCGCAGCCGTTATGGATCTAAACTGTGACATGGTGCATTAGAGGTAAAGGAGAGGTTGCAAAACACAGTCCCTTTACCAACGGACCGGTTCAAAATCAAGGATTAGGGATTTACCGCCGAGCAACACCTGAAGCATCAACGTGTGGGAGGCGCGGTGATGCCGAGTGCGGCCACGATCAGGATCACTGCAGTACCTAAGACGATTTCCAAGATGACATTTCGAAGCAAAGCATCCCTGGCCGTTTCTCTCGAGACCCCATTTTCGCCGGATTGTCAGCCTCCAGTCTTGGTCGCAACCCGAAAAGATTCCAGGCGCCGATCCCCACCATGGCCAGGAAAAGCACCAGCTTGCATAACAGTATTTGCCCATAGGGAGTGCTCAGTAGACCCGAAATGCTCCCAACCAGGAAAACGCTATTCGCCAAGCCGGTCAGCGATAAGACGGCGACCGCGATCAGACTGCTGATCGAGAATCGACGCGTGATCTGAGCGACCGTTCGCCCAAGAGCCGATGACCGGGAGCGTAACATTCGGAAAAGTAGGACCGCGAATGGCACCAGGCCACCCGGCCAGAAGGCCGTCACCCCAAGATGGACCGCATCGTTGACGAGATGAAGCGTTCCAGAAGAATTAATTGCCGCCGCCGCATGCCCCACCCAGGCTAAGGACATCAGCAGAGCCATCGCCAGCGCGGTCACCATCCCTTCTAGATAAGGTGTTCTGAATTGTCCCCGGGCAAAGAGCCAAAGACTCAATCCGATCATCACTTCAATTCCTGAGCGAACCATCCAGAGATGGCCAAATTCTGTCCCCAACACCACCGTTGACCAGGTCTCCGGACCAAGAGCGGTCAGTAAATCTACTCCGCTCATCGACGCGGAGACAACCCACAACCAAAGGAGATTGGAAATGGTTTCTGCGACCCAAATTAAAACCATCCCATTGCCCAGACCTAAAATTGCCATCGAATTAAGTGGCGGCCACGCCGAAGAGCCATTGAAAAGAGGAGCGAGAATTACAATTCTAAAAACCAAGATCGATACCAGCACCACCGACGCCGAAAGGTGAACCCACCGAACCGCGATCAAGATCCACATCATCGCACTAGTAAATACCGTGACCAACTAGATGGCTCCATTTTTCGAACCAGCCAAGGCTCAGTGGGATGCGGTTTGATTCCGAAAAGGGCTACTTGGCCGCAAACCGGGTGCTGGAGTCCGATGTTTTAGTGCCCCGCAGGGGCTACAGAACTCAGCCCAGGGTTTCAACCCTGGGAATCGTCCACCAAAAGCGACACGCCCTGAAGGGCCAGGATCGAACGTCCTACAGGTCGGAAGCGGGGTCCGATGGTCCAATTGTAGACGTCCCAATCGGCACTCTGACTTTTGCGTGGCAATAGTGCGAGCTTCATCTGGTGCCCGCATCTGCTCGCTCTCTTCAGAGCGACCTCCAAGCGGTTGGACCTGGGCTGAGTTCTGTAAGCCCCTGCGAGGCAAGGCCCTACGAGATGCCCATAGTTAGAGCCTACCCAAGGTTCAAGGTTGAGACGGTTGAAACTCTGACTGATGAGCGGTTTAGAGCCGGAACGTGTCCTACAGCCCGGAGGGCATGCCCCAGAGGGGCTACAGAACTCAGCCCAGGGTTTTAACCCTGGGAACCGACACCCAGAGCGATGCGCCCTGAAAGGGCGCCAGATCGAACGTCCTAACCAGGCGGAAGCGGGGTCCGATGGTCCAATTGTAGAACGTCCCAATTGCGCACCCTGACTTTTGCGTGGCAATCAGGTGCGAGCTTATCTGGTACCCGCATCTCTCGCCCCTTCAGCACCTCCAACCGGCGGACGGGTGTTTTCCAACAAGGCGCTACGAGGTAACGCCTTATGAGGGCCAGGGTCGCGATCCAAGAACCCCGTCCCGGAGAGACGTCGAAGATCAGCCTGCGCCACTTCCCACCCGATCAACGAGCCGTGACAAAATTGTGAGGCCAACCAAGGGTTCAAGAGTTGAGACGGTCGAAAAAGCTTCTGAGTTGATTCTTAGACGGGCGGCATGGAAGCTAACATTACGAGCTCGGAGGGCATGCCCGAGAAAAGGGGCTTCATATCTTCAGAGCTCAACGAGTTTCTTAAGTTACCCTGGGCGAGCGCCAGATCTTCCGGCGCTAAGCGACGTTGCCGCTCGAGGCGCTGGACTCCAATCGTGATCCAACCCCGCAAGGACTGCGCACGTCGGATGGATTTCCGCAGGTTCTGCGGTTTCGAGAACAGTTTCCCAAAGCGTCTCTCTAGATCTTTGCGATCGCAATGGGATGACAGAGCATTTTTCTGGTTTTCCCGAATCTTTCGTCCCCAGGGAACCGCGTTCCGGTTGAAACTATTGGAAATTACCATATCATTATGTATCGGACAACGATATATCCATCCCGCTGCTATGACTCCTGCCATGCGGCCGAACAGTCATGGGAATCGGCAATGCCAAGAAAAAATCCTTTGTGATCTTTGCGATCTCCGTGTGAAGATTTCTCCCCTCCCCCTTCCAATTTAGTGCCCCGGGGTCAGCAGCAGTCCGACAGCGGCGAGAGCCATGATACCTGTGGCCAACCATCCCAGGACTATCAGATACGCGGGCAAGGTTAGCTTCCCCATGACCTCGCGCCGAGTCGCCAAAAGCATCATATAACACATCACCGGAGCTGCTGTGACACCGTTAATGATCGCCGCCCAGACCAGTCCTTTGATGGGATCCAACTTCATGAAGTTGAGAGCTAACCCGACCAGAGTTGCGAGCGCCAGCACGCCGTAGAAGGCCTTTGCTTCCTTCGCTTTGCGCTCAAGACCTACTGGCCAATGCAGCGCTTCAGCGACCGCGTACGCGGCTGACCCCGCGAGGACGGGTAACGCCAGTAGCCCGGTCCCAATTATTCCCAGACTGAAAAGCAGCGAGGCGAAGACTCCGGCAATCGGCCGAAGCGCTTCCGCTGCCTGGGCGGCCGTATCGATTTGGGTTTTTCCATGGGCGTGAAGAGTCACCGCCGTCGTGAGAATGATAAAATAAGCGATGAGATTCGAGGCGCCCATTCCGACGTAGGTATCGATTTTAATCCGCTTAAGTTGTTCCGGCGCTTGGCGGGGCGCATTTTTTAGCGGCTCTCCCCAGCCACACCCTCCATTTGTTCGACTTCCTCCTCGGACTGCCAGAATAACAAGTACGGGCTAATCGTGGTGCCCAGGACCGCGATCAGGGCTGCCAGGTAATCGCTCTTCAACGAAATATTTGGGACAAAGGTTCCTTGCAGCGCGTTCTTCCAATCGATCTGAACGACGAAGACAGTGCCAACGTACGCAAACAAAGAAAGAGTCAGCCATTTCAAAATCGCTGAATATTTTTTGTAGGGAACAAAAACTTCCAGCAGAACGGAGACCAGCGCAAAAACCGCGCAAAAGATCAAAGTGGGGCCACCTACCAAAAGGGTGACGGCGGCGCCCATGGCGCCGATATCAGCACCAATGTTGATAATGTTCGCCACCAAAAGGAGAAAAACGATGCTATACAACATCCACGCGGGATAGAAGCGCCCCATGTTACCGGCGATCCCACGTCCGGTGACTCGTCCCAACCGGGCGCTGATTTCCTGAATGGCTCCCATAAATGGGTAAATGAGAGGCATAGTCCAAAGCATGGTGTATCCGAATTGGGCACCGATGCTGGAATAGGTAGCAATTCCGCTTGGATCATCATCAGCAGCGCCAGTCACCAGGCCCGGGCCAAAGATTTTGAGCGTCTTTTGTATCCAACTCGCCGGTTCGGAAGAAGGTGGCGCCATGGCAAGCGTAGGAACAACGATCTCAGCAGCCAATAGTTCGGGATCAATCGGAGATTTAAGCTCTGAGCTGTCGGCTTTGTTATCCTCTGCCATACTGAATCCGTTTTCTGGACCCTACGATAGCGCATGAACGGCTACTAACTGGCAACTTCTTTTCCGCTCCAGCGATCCCGCCCCGAGAAGGGCTGGGAAGCATGGAAGGCCAGGGTTAAGCCGTTCGTATTTATTTAGAGCAAATCATCCTGCGCCCCGAAGGGGCTACAGAACTCAGCCCAGGGTTTCAACCCTGGGAACCCTCAAAATAGTGGTTCGCCCGAAAGGGGCACAGATCGAATCTACTAGCGACGCGAAGTAGGGTCCAACGCGACCAATGTGGCACTTGGCAATTGCACACACATTTTGCGCAACGACGGATGCCGAAATTCATCCGGCATCCTGTCGCCCTTTCAGGGCGAACCACTATGTATTGGGGGTCCCAGGGTTGAAACCCTGGGCTGAGTTCTGTAGTCCCTTCGGGGCAAAAACCTCGCGGAAATCTCGACCCCCGCTTACCTTCTCCGCCCAATCCGGCCTCACTCCCAATCAGTCCGCAACTTTTGGCGTGTCGACACCCAAGGCATCGGCCAGGTCAATCAAATGGTCTTGCTCCTGTTCGATGATTTTTCGCAGGACCTCACCGAGCGCAAATTCGCCCATGGCGTCGGCTTGGCGAATCCGTTGTTGATAGTTGATGATCGTCTGCCTCTCATTTTCCAGGTCAAACTGGAGCATCTCTTCCGCTTTGTCGGAGGTTTTGACTTCTTTTGGCACCGTGGTCGGGGTGCCGTTTAAGTAGTCGATCTGCCGGGCAATTTGGATGGCATGGCTAAGTTCCTCCGAAGCATGCCCTTCGAGTTCAGATGCGATATTGTTAAAAGCGGCGCCTTTGATCGTCTGGCTGTAGACTGTGTAAGCGATGACCGCCTGGTACTCGCGGGATAGATCTTCATTGAGGAGGTCGATCATTTGCTCCCGGCTAATTTTAATATCTGCGCTCATATGGTCCTTTATTCTCCAAGTCGTTGCTCAATACACAAGTCCGAGGTTCTCATTTGATGAAAAAACTGGCTGAAGATCTTTGGATTCTCCCCTATTCGCTCCGGCTTTTGGGAGGTGATTTGAGACGAACAGTGACCATCGTGCGGCTGCGCTCGGGCGAACTGGTCATCCACTCCACGGGACCGTTCACTTCGGAAGACGTCGCCGCCATTCTGGCCCTGGGCCAACCGGGTTGGCTGCTGGAGGTCATGCTTCGACACGACACTTTTAGCAAGCAAGGACGCCAAGCCTTTCCCGGAATCCCCTTCCTGGCGCCCCAAGGGTTCAGCGAAGTGGTCGGCTTTCCGACTGAGCCGCTCATCCCCGCGCCCGCCAATTGGGGTGACGAACTTTTGCTTCTGGCATTGGAAGGGATCCCCAGCATGCAAGAACACGTCGTTTTTCATCGGGCCTCGCGCACCTTGATCGTAGCAGATTTGCTTTTTAACTTTGGTCCCGAAGCTTCGGCCTGGACTCGCTTTTTGGTCCGTTGCGCCGTGGGTCGCCAACATCATCCCGGGATGTCACGCCCGTTCCGCATGGCGATTAAAGATCAAGCAGCTTTCCAGCAATCAGTAAAGACTCTGACCTCGTGGGATTTCGATCGAATCATCGTCGGACACGGTGAGGTAATTGAAACCGACGGCCATCATAAGTTGGTCAAGGCACTCAAGGATGGTGGATTTTAACATCGCTCTCATTGGCGATCAGACTTTCACAAGTCCCCTCGCCCTCCCATCCTTGGTGTCCTTTGGTCCTTTGCGATCTCTCTTCGATCCTTCCGAGGTCGGCCAGGCGCCGACTGCGCATTTTCTTAAATCCATCCTGAGCCCTCGGTGCGAATGATAGTGAATTTGAAATGCCAGGGGCAGCTCACCACGGTGGTGCCAGCGAGGCCCGCACAGGCTGAAAGTCACCATGACCCTCGAACACATCAAGGACCAGATCAGGAGCTTGGAGGCGAGGGAAAAAATTGAACTTTACCGATGGCTTGACCGTGGTTTGGCGGTCGATTTTTGCTCTGATAACTTCTGTTCCAGGATCGGGGTGAGCCGGTTTCGGGAGATCAAGCAAGCCATTGACCCGGCGAGCAACGGCATTGAATCATCCAAAACCGAATGCGATTCCCGCCTCCCGGAAACATCCTCCCAGTAGTGCACCAAGTCAGTGACTGAGGTAGTGGCGCTGCTCCAATTTTGACTGGAGGCACGAAGCGAGGGAGAATACCCGCGGTGGTCTTCGACCGATGAGCGACAAAGCAGCCGGTCAAAACGCGCACAGCCCGGAGGGTTGGGTTAGCCCCCTTAGGTTGGGATAAATGCTCTAATTGCTTCCAGGATGCGTTCGTCGACTTCATTCTGGGTTTCTCCGGAGGCCTTCAGTCGAGCTTGAGTAACCAGCAACGAATGGTCGCCGCCTTCCACTAAGTGGAGTTTATTCACCGCTGTCATTTCCCGCCGTACACTCTCCAGAAGATCCAACGGACAGAGCCGGTCGCGAGAGCCTTGGATGAAAAGAATCGGGGTGGAAAGTGCCCGGAGGACTTCTGCTCGCAGCTTTGTCGGATCACCTCCGCCACAGAGGGGATAACTTAGGCAGACCACCGCCGCGACCTCCTCTTCCAAGGACAAGTGACATCCCACCCGGGACCCCATGCTCTTGCCAATCAGCACCGCTGGGCCGCTGTGTTGCCGCCGGGCCTCCGCCAATGCCGCGCGATGGGCCTCAATCAATACCGGCAAACGATCAGGACGTCTGCCAGCACTTTTCATATATGGATAGTCAAATGCCGTCACCGGGCCGATTTTCGAGAGCCTGGTAATCCAGCCCTGCATCCAGGGATGAGAAGAAGGTGCTCCGGCACCATGGGCAAAGACAAAGAAAGGAGTTCCCATAAGATTACCAGTAACTCAATCGCTTTACTTGACAGCTAATCAATCCTTCTCCATCAACCGAGAGATCTATTTCGAATTCTGGCCGGCCTCTCCGATCACCAGCGCTATTTTCTCGGTGGTCTCGGTCAGGATGTCGGACGCTATTGCCACCACCTCAGCTTGCGGTAACCCCGCCGTTTCTAATTCAATTTTGGCCCCCACTAAATCTCTGCCCTTTGTATGAAGTCAAGCTGAGCTTGGGGCTTCGGCCATCAGTCTATCCTCCGAGAGGTGGAGGCCCACTGGCAACGATAGCGATGCACCCAGTTAACCTTTGCTGATCAGGTATCTCAGCGCCACATCTCCCGCATCCGCGCTGCCACGTCCGTCCGTTGGAAATTTCCGGGCGCCCTGGTGCTGTCTCGAACTTCTGGAGGCCAAATCCGACATTCAAAAAGATTAAGCACCTCCTCCGGGATGAAACGACTGCGCGGTGCGAACAGATGAGAGTCCCCGTGGCGATGTTGCTGGGTCCGGAAAAACCGCAAGGGCTGAATCAAATGGAGATGCAGTTTCGCCCGCGTCATCGCGACACCGAGAATCCGGCGCTCTTCTTCGATCTGGTCAGGAGAACCGGTCGCCATGTCTGACGGGATGCAACCATCCGCCAAGTTAAGAATGAACACCACATCCCATTCCTGTCCCTTGGCTGAATGGATGGTCGACAAGATCAGGTAATCTTCATCAAGCAGGGGAGTGCCGGCTTCGACTCCGGTGGCCTCCGGAGGATCGAGTGTCAGTTCGGTCAGGAAACGTTCACGAGTCCCATACCCGGCGGAGATTTGCTCCAGCTTTTCCAGGTCACCCGCCCGGGCGTTCGGATGATCGTAAAGCCTTTCTAGATGTGGCTGGTACCACCGGCGGAGAATCCCAACCTGTCCGATCCATGGAGTCGCCGAGTTCCGTAACTGAGCCATCGTGGAACAGAACTCGCCCCAATGGGGGGCCGAGGCGGCTGGGACCTGGACGCCATTCGATGCTTTAAATAAAAAATGCTTTTCAGAAAACTGCGCTAGCAGGTTCCTGGCGGCCACCGGTCCCATCCCCGGCAGAAGCTGCAAGACACGGAAACCGGCCACGGCATCCTTTGGGTTTTCCGCCCAACGAAGCAAACAGAGAACGTCTTTGACATGGGCAGCTTCCAGGAATTTCAGGCCGCCGTATTTCACAAACGGAATGTTTCTTCCGGCAAGTTCCACCTCCAGTGCCGCGCTGTGATGAGCGGCCCGCATCAGGACCGCCTGCCGTTTAAGATCGATGCCGGCTTCCCGGTGCTCCAAAATCCGCTCAACTACGTATTGGACCTGCGCCACCTCGTCGGCCGCGTTGATGAATTGGGGCTTCTCTCCCGGAATCTTTGTTGAGAAGAGACTCTTGGGGTAACGTTCCGGCGCCAGGCCGATTACCGCATTGCTGGCCTCGAGGATCGCTTGGGTGGACCGATAATTCTGCTCGAGAGTGACTACCTTGGCCGCCGGCGAAAATTGCTGAGGAAAGTCCAAAATGTTTCGCACGGTCGCGGCACGAAAAGAATAAATCGACTGCGCATCGTCTCCCACTACCGCCAAGCCGCCACCATCGGGCTTCATCCGAAGAATAATCTCCGCTTGCAGAGCATTGGTGTCCTGATATTCGTCCACCAGTACGTGATCGAACCTGGCCCCTACTTCTGCGGCCAGGTCAGCGTCCTCCATCATATGACGCCAGTAGAGGAGTAGATCATCGTAATCCAGAACGTTATGACGTTGCTTGGTAGCGACATACTCGCGAAACAGTTCTTTGAGTTCATCCACCCAATCGGCGCACCAGGGGAAAGCGGTCCGGAGCGTCTCCCCCAGATGGCAACAGGCATTGACCGTGTGGGAATACACGGCCAGGCAGGTATCCTTTTTGGGGAAGCGGGCGGCTTTCTGGTGAAGGCCCAGTTCGTTTCGAACCAAATTCATCAGATCGGCGGAGTCGGACCGGTCCAAGACAGTGAACGAGGGGTTTAAACTGATCGCCGAGGCGTGCAGCCGCAGCAATTTGTTGGCAATGCCATGGAAGGTTCCAGCCCAACCGACCTCCCTGCCACTAACCCCTGTCTCCTTCGCAGGAGAGGATCGGCGCATTTCGCCGAGAATCCTCGCCGCCCGGCGCGTCATTTCAGCAGCGGCCCGCCGGGTAAAAGTTAATAGCAGAATGCGTTGCGGGTCGGTACCGTTGAGAACCAGGCGCGCGACTAGATGGGCCAGCGTCATCGTCTTGCCGGTTCCCGCCCCGGCAATGATCAGGAGAGGAGCGGACGACCCCCCGATGCCAATCCCGTATTCGACCGCCGCCCTTTGGGACTCGTTTAGATCCATAAAGTCGGCGGGGGTCCTCGCTTTAATTATTCGCAAGAGACCAAGCTAAGGACTTTCGCTTCGTCAGGAACCCAGCTGATCGAAGAAGTCTGGAGCGAAGGCTGGGCTTCTCCTCGGAGTAAGTCGGGCAGCGCCAAAATAGCGATTGAACCAAGATGTCCGCCACAGGCCTCACAAATAATCTCCCCATCGTCCCCAGCCCGAATTTTCCCTTCTCCTTCACACACGGCGCATAACTCGACCGCTTCGGCATTAACGATGGTGCGTCCTTGCGAGATCTGGTCCTGAATTTCATCCTCAATTGCTCCTTCGCACTCTTCAAGGGTATCGGCTTTTCCGATGATCCCTGAGATTTCCCTGGATTCTTCGTCTTCAAATTCTACGACGAACTTCCACTCAGTGAGGATCGCGGTTTGCGTCATGCCACCATATAGTATGGGACAGTTTGATAAAACACAAGATATAGTGTTCAAAAAGTTACTTGGTCCCGAGTGAAAGAAGGTTCAAGCTTTTTTCGCACGCCGCGGTAGACGGATTGCCCCGACCAGCTTACTAATATTGTTTGGAATGAAATCGATCTGGAAAGGCGCCATCGCCTTTGGTCTGGTAAACATCCCTGTCCGGTTATACTCGGCGACTGAAAGCCAGAGTTTAGCCTCCCATTTGCTTTACAAGAAGGACAACTCAAGAATCCGCTATCAACGGGTCGCTGAATCGACCGGTAAAGAAGTTCCCGCCGACGAGATCGTCCGAGGTTACGAAGTCGAGAAAGATCAATATGTGATTCTCTCGGATGAAGAACTCAACGAAGTGGCGCCTGAGAAATCCGGCGTCATTGAGATCCAGGAGTTTGTGGATGAATCCGAGATCTCCACTTTATATTTCGAAAAACCGTACTACCTCGAGCCCGATAAAGGGGCTGGCAAAGCCTATTCCCTGCTGCGGGAAGCGCTAACGAAAACAGGTAAAGTTGGCGTCGCCCAATTTGTTCTCCGTAATCGAGAAAGCCTTTGTGTTCTGAAGCCTCAAGGTCCGGGATTGGTGCTGAATGCTCTTCGGTTCGCGAGCGAAATTCGTCCGATGGAAGAACTCTCGCTACCGCTCCAGGAAAAGACCTCCCCGAATGAGGTTTCTTTGGCGACCAAACTTATTGAAGGGATGGCAGACAAGTTTGATCCGGCAAAATACCAGGATACCTACTCCCAAGAGGTTCAGAAACTGATCGAAGCCAAGGCTAAAGGCCAGAAACGGCGACCTGCCCCTCCCAAGGTGGCGAAGAGCAATGTCATCGATTTGGTGGCTGCTCTCCAGGAAAGTCTGGGGACGGTCAAAAAAGGCAAGAAGCGTACTGCCGCCTGAGCGAAGAACAGTACCAGGGGACCGCGATGCTTATCTGCACTGTAAGCAAAGCATTCCGCCTTATCCTTCTTTCCAGGCGTTTCAGAAAATAGACCTGGGACACAACTCCGATTTTTTAAATCTGTAACTCCTGCAATCCTGAACTCCTGCAACTCCTTCTTCATACGTGACTCCTGTCTCTGTGCCTTGGTGGTGAAAAAGATTTCTCCGTGATCTCCGTTCTTGCCTTCCCTACTTTCTTTTGCTGACCTGCGCTTGCTGCCCTCTGCCGACGTCGTACTTTTGGGGTATGATGAAAAGGCTCTTTAGCGGGATAACACTCGGCTGTTTATGCTGGTTTTACTCCTCCACATCTCAATTGCTTGCTCGCGAGTCGCCGGTCAAATCGGAACAACTTCTGCAAACCACGGGATCCTGGGACGGAACCCGCTATGCCAGTTATCTTCGCGGTCAACCTCAGGTCACGGTTCTTAAAATCACGGTCCCGCCGCATACCGCTCTGCCCTGGCACCAGCACCCCATGATTAACGCCGGGTACGTACTATCCGGAAAAATCACTTTGGAAAAAAAAGATACCGGGCAACGCCAAACCTTCCGCGCCGGCCAAGCTTTAGCGGAATGTGTTAACGCCACTCATCGTGGTTATACCACGGATGAACCAGTCGAGTTAGTAGTGTTCTATGCCGGGTTACCAGGAATGCCTCTCAGCATTAAAACCAAGTAAATAGAAGCGATTGCTGGCCTGAATGGTTGGTTGGGCGAACGAGCAAAGGCGATCTAACACGGGAAGCGTCAGGAACGCCAAACGCTAAACGCTTCCTGCCGAAATTTGTCTAGCTAAGAAGTAACTATCTGGCTTATATGCAGAACCCTGAGCTGAATGGCGCTAAGTTAGGAATGTTCCGGAAGGTCCTTCGCCCGAAGGGGCTTGAGAATTAAGCCCAGGGTTGAATGGCGCAAGATAAGGAGATTTGGGATGGGCTCTATATATAAAACCAAGAGCCTGCCCCGCAGGGGCGACAGAACTCAGCCCAGGGTTTCAACCCTGGGAATCCTCAAAATAAACGGTTCGCCCTGAAGGGGCGAGAGATGCGAGTACCCGATTAAGCTCGCACCTATTGCCTCGCAAAAGTCAGAGTGCGCAACTGGGACGTGCGACAATTGCCCCCACTTCCGCCTTGTTAGGACGTTCGATCTGGCGCCCCCTTCAGGGCGCGTCGCTCTTGGTGAACGATTCCCAGGGTTGAAACCCTGGGCTGAGTTCTGTCGCCCCTGCGGGGCGCAAAACAAAGGCCTCAGCCCTAGGATTGTCGCTTACAGCCCTCTCGGAGCAAAATCATCCTACTCCTTATCTTCGCGCCATTCAGCCCCTGGGCATAAATCCAAAATCGGCCATTCAACTCCTGAGCTAAGCCTGACGGAAGCTTCCGCGACCGGCGTTGAACCTGTACGAGATTTGAACGACAAAATGGGCGGAGATCCGCGCCCCGCCGTCAGGTCGCAAGCCCATCGAATCTTCGTTTGCTATCCCTCATTGCGGGCGCACATTCGCCTTGCCGTTGAGCACTTTTGTAAAAACATACCACGCCGCACCGATGCCTAGCACCCTTGTCAATGTCTCCAATCGTTTGCCAGTCACTGTCGAGGAAGATCGCATCGTCAAGTCTTCCGGAGGGCTGGTGGCTGCGCTGGAAGGGCTTTCAGAAGGTCAATACGCCACCAAATGGATCGGTTGGCCGGGGGCCGCTTTTCCTGATGAAAGCCGGCGACAGGAAGTTGCCCGAACCCTGGAAGAAGAACATGGCTGTATCGCCGTCTTTCTCGGCCAGGAAGAAGCGACGGCCTTTTATGAAGGATTTTCCAATTCCAGCATCTGGCCTTTGCTCCATTATTTGCCAAATTATCTGCGGTACGAACCTGATTGGTGGGAACACTATCAAAGAGTCAACCAGGCTTTCGCGGATAAGGTTCTCGATACTGTGCACGACGGTGATTTGGTCTGGGTACATGACTACCAACTGATGCTCCTTCCCGCGATGCTGCGAGCAGCGGCCCCGAACCTCCGGATCGGCTTTTTTTTGCATACCCCTTTCCCCGCCTACGAGATTTTCCGTTGCCATCCCCGCCGGCAAGAACTGGTGACCGGGATGCTTGGCGCGAACCGGATCGGATTCCACGCTTTCGGATATTTACGGCATTTCTGCAGCACCGTTCAACGACTCCTTGGCATCGAAACGGAACTGACGCATATCCCGAATAAAGGTCACAATACCGCGTTAGGAGTTTATCCGATCGGCATCAATGCCCTCAAATTCGAGGAGACTTTGGACTCCAGTGAGTTCCATCAGCGTCGGGAGGAATTTCGAGTGGCCCATGAAGGCAAACGCCTGGTCGTCTCTGTCGAACGGATGGATTATACCAAAGGTATTCTCCACCGCCTGGAGGCCATCGACAATTTCCTCTCCGGGTCAGACCAAATCGATGCGATCCGTTTTCTTTTTGTCAGTGTCCCTTCCCGTGAGGGGATCGAAGAATATCAGCATTTGGTCGAGGAAGTTGAATCGCGAGTCGGACAACTGAACGGCAAGTATGCCACCTTGCTAAACAGCCCCCTCCATTTCATCCACGGATCGATTCCTTTTGTTGACCTCTGTGCCTTGTACGCCTTGGCTGACATCGCCTTGGTCACGCCCTTGATTGATGGGATGAATTTGGTGGCGAAGGAGTTCATCGCCTGCCAGCGGGAAAACGCTGGATTATTGATTTTGAGCGAATTTGCCGGAGCAGCCGAAGAACTCTTCAACGCGGTGCTCGTCAATCCCTATGACTCCGCCGCCGTAGCCAAAAGCCTGACCGGCGCTCTCGCCCTGTCCATGAAGGAGAAACAGGAACGAATTCTTCCCATGCGGGAACGCGTCATGCGCTACGACGCCCGGCACTGGGCGCGGTCCTTCATTGAGGACTTGGCGAAAGGGCCAGTCAGCGACCCCAGGATGGTGGAAGTCGATATTCAAGAGGCGCATCTTCGGCTGGAAAAGGCCATCTCCACTGGAAAACCGATCGCTCTCTTTCTGGACTACGATGGCACGCTGCGGGAAATCGAACTCGAGCCACGGGCGGCGACACCGAACACCGCCGTTCAGGACTTGCTGGATCATCTTAAGCGATCGCCGAACCTGGACGTTACGATCATCAGTGGGCGTTCCCAGGAAGATCTCGAAAGTTTTCTCGGGGGTTATCCTTTCCGGCTCATCGCCGAACATGGCGCCGCCTTGCGCCGACCGGGGCAAAAGCTATGGGAGCGCTGGGATCGGAACCTCAATTACGCTTGGAAAGAAGAACTCCTGGTCATCCTGAAAATTTACGAACAAGCCACCCCGGGCAGCGTGATCGAGGAGAAACATTCTTCCATCGTTTGGCATTATCGAAGAGCGGATGAGGAATTCGGCGGGTGGAAAGCGAACCAACTGACGGAGGAATTGTCCGCTTTGACCGCGAATCATCCGATTAAGGTGCGCCACGGCAAGAAGATGGTCGAAGTGACGGCCGCGGAAAATAACAAAGGAGCCGCGGTGGCCCGCGTCCTGGAGCAAAACGATGATTACGAAATCGCCCTATGTGCCGGAGATGACCTGACGGACGAGAGCATGTTCGAACTCACCGGACCCCGTTTGCTGAGCATTAAGGTCGGTGCTGGAACTACCCAAGCCCGCTTCCGGATATCTGATCCCGCCAATTTCCGAAAGTTCCTCCAAGGTTTGTTCCCTGGTTAAGGGCAAAGGAGGGTGAATCTTGCTTCGCGGTTCTGAATCCTCCCACAGAGGGAAAGACTGTCCTGCCTTGAGACCGGGATTTTGATGATAGACCAAGTCTAGCCATCCATGGCGGTACCAACCGACGTGCGGCTTAATTTCTCCGAAAATAAGTCTTTCGAACGCGCTTTCATGTTTTTCGCATCCGACTTTGACCGTGATGAGATACTCGTCACCGACTCGATCAACATTCACGACTTTCGCGAGAATTTCGTTCATTTGCCTCTCTTGGTGCTGTTTGATCATGATCCTCCCTGCCCAAATTCTCCCATACTTTTTTTGACGAATTAAAAGCGGAATGGAATATCACAAACGTTGGGCAGCTCAGCACCTATCGTCTTCACGTAGGCCTCCAAGGGAATGGTTTCCCTGGAATAAACTGCCTCACCTCTCCGCGTCGGCGCCTCCCTGAACAGGCCGGGACGGGCTTGCCTACGGTAGTTTCCGAAGGTAACCCCGGGCTTCTATTGATTTATTGATGTCATGCCCCTTTGAAGGCGGGGATTCGCTACCCACAGGGGGTTTTAATCAAAAACAAACTAGCGAGATCGAATGTGCAGTTCCGCGGCCTGAAAGGCCATGAAAGCATAGCCCAGGCTTCAGCCCTGGGTTTTACATTTAACCACTCCAACGAAACCGCCCTGAAAGGGCGGCAGAATCGTCTTATGAAACTACGAACCCCCAAAGACGTTTCAGCCCTTAGCGGAAGGACCGCTACCCGGTCACATTTATGGATTCTGGGGCGGGGGCTCAAAAATTTCCGATAAACCTGAAACCGGGCCCCCGGAAATCATTTGTACCAGGTAGCAGAGGATCAATCGCTCGATGAACGCAGCGAGTCCGAAGCGAAAAATCCATCAACGCCTTATGAATGCTACCACCATCAAACTCCGGAGGCTGGTTTATCCCAAAGCGTTACTTACCAAGTCACACCTGCGGCCCAGAAGATCTCCATCGGCGTCAGTCTGGTCACTCTCGGGTCAGGTTTCGCAGGGATCGGTTTATTGTCGCTTTACCACGGACCACTCTCCGATGACGCGGCCGACCTCAGCGCCGCCAGTTGCTTAGTTGGAGCCTTGGCATCTCTCGCTGCCAGCACCATCTTTTTTGTGGCCGCATTCTGCTACTGGCGGCGGTACTTCCCCAGCACTGAAAAAGCTAAAGCTCCCAAACCACAGCCCTCCGGCTTGTTTCGTTTGGTGAACCAGATTGCCGATGTCCAGGCAAACTGGTTGCCAGCTCGTATGCCCGATCGCCTGGTCTGCCCATGGTGAGCAGACCACCTCTCCAGAAAATCCGCCAGTCTGCCACTTACGAGACGAGGGACACCATCAACAGGTCGCAGCCGCCCAGCGAACAATCCGCTCCCAAAGCTTGCCGTAACCTGGCCAATCAACGAAATCTTTCGGGCACCAATGCGGTCCGACGTCAGATGTCCAGGCCACCGCGCGGCCTTTGCCGAAGGATCCAGCGACTAACAATGGATATTCTCCGACTACCGCTAAAACTTCCGCACTTTCTTTCGCTTTCACTTCGTTGAATCCAAGAAGATATGGCCATGATCCATCAAGCCCTTCGGTGATCGGGTGATCCTGTTTGACCACCTTCGGATTGACGCCCTCAGGTCTCTCGATCCGGTCGTCGATCGCCAACATCGACACTGGTAACACCTCTTCGATCGGGGTTCGATGGTAGCGCGCCGTGCCATAGATGCCTTGAAAGCTGAGGTAGCCACCGGCCATGACTAATCCCCCACCCTGTGACACGTATTCTTTAATCAGCGCCAGCCGATTTGGAACGCGCTTGCCTTCCAGAAAAACCTCTGGCGGCAACAATAAGGTATTAGCGCCGATGTCACTCAGGATTACTACATCGTATTCCTGCAGCTTACCGAGCTCGAACGGGAACGATTTCGCCGCCTCGTGACTCGGTTGATGTTTGACCTGCAATCCGGCCGAACCCAGAGCCTCCAGCAGGAAATCGCCACCGGTGGCGTAATAGGTGGAAGAAAAAAAATCGAATCCTTTGAAGTGGGTCGAGCTACTGACCCAACTTTCTCCGACTAGCAATACTTTTGTTTCCATAAAAGAAAGCGCATCAACGGCACCAGCGCGCCACGACGAGGGCTATGATTTTGGTACAGGTCACTAGATCATCGATCGAGACGTGTTCGTTGGGCTGATGCGCCTGGCTCGGATCACCCGGGCCGAAGTTCAGCGTTGGCGTCTTCGCCAGGTCGGTCGGGATACCCATGTCAGTGTGCGCTCCGATGCCCCAGAGCTGAAACGGATGAGACGCTTCCGCACACGCTGCCGCAAAGGTCTCCACCAAGGGATGATCCGGTTTCACCTCGGCACAATCGGCGTCGAGGATCCATTCGACTCGCGGAGGGCATTGAGCTAACCAGGGATCAACTTGCGCCAACGTGGCGAGATAATCTTCGACTTCGCGTTTTACTGTACCGCCGACTCCATCCGTATCCTTTTCCGAGGGCAGATATTGTACATCGATGATGATCTCCGCTCGTCCAGCCGTCGAACTTGGGTGTTCACCAGCCCGCACCTGGGTGACAATGATCTGGTTAGAGAGCTCCATCAGCGGGTGATTTTTTCGCGGATCAGTTCGCCATCGCTCGTTTAAGACATCGATCCCGTCCAGGACAAATCTCATCAAACGGACGGCATCGACGGGTCCTCCGGCATCCCAATGTCGGGCCTTCAATTCGGCATGACCACCGATTCCGTCGATGATGATTTTGCCCCAAAGAATCCCATGACAAAGCGGAGATATCCGGTTGTCGGTGGGCTCAGTCAAGATCCCGGCGTCCGCTCGATAGCCGCGGTCTGCCATCGCCAAGGTGCCCATTCCGCCAATCTCTTCATCGACGACGGTCGAGAAAAGGATATCTCCGGAAAGAGGAATATTCAGCTCTCGCAATATTTCCGCCGCCAACAGCATACAGGCCACTCCACCTTTCATGTCCACCGCGCCTCTGCCATGAACGCTCTCCCCTTCCCTAACCCCAGCAAACGGGTCGTGCCGCCAGTGAGTCTTTTGACCGGCCGGAACCACATCAATATGACCGGTCAGAAGAATCGATTTGCCGCCGCCCGAACCACGGAGGGTTCCGGCAAGATTGGGACGGCCGCGGAAATTGCGGCCCAACTGTGCTCCCGGTTTGCCTCGATACTTCTCCAGGAGGGCGTCGGCATCCGGTTCCCAAAGATCAGTTTCGAACCCGGCCGCCGCCAGTCGGCGTTCCAGGTATTTTTGGCATTCTTGTTCGCCCGGCCCCGCTTTGGTTGGGTCGGACATGACTACGCTCTCAAAGCGGATCAGCTCTTGAAGTGTTTGCGCGATGCGCTCCCGGCCACGGTGGACGGCGTCAATGATTCGTGTTTCTGATTCTTGTTTCATCTTGTCTCAGCGGTTCGAAGGGTTCGGTCCAAAAGCACGCTTCCAATCAGGAAGAGCCCAACCACTCCGAGCTGCCAGATGTTGTTAATGTTTAACATCTGGAGCCCGACCTGAAGTGAGGTGAAAAATAGGACAGCAACCAGCGAGCCGGCCAAACCGCCTGAACCGCCGAAAATGCTCGTTCCGCCCAAGAGTGTGGCGGTCAGAGACAACAATTCGAGATTGTCACCAATGTTCGGCCGGGCACTTAAGAGCCAGGAGTCGGCTACGAGACCTGCTAACGCAGCAAGCATCCCGCTGAAAGAGTATACTCCAAGTCGAATCGCGTTTACCGGCAGACCAACCAGGCGCGAGGCTCTTTCGTTACTGCCGATGGCATAAATCCATCGTCCCAATGGCGTTTGGTGGAGGATGAAAATCATTACCACGAAAACCGGCAGGACAAACACCAGGGTATGCAGAGGAATTGCCAGGATCGAGCTTTGCCCGAGGGTGCCAAAGGAGGCTGGCAATCCTGTGATGGGCGCGCCGCCGGTCAACGCCAGCGCCAAACCGTTATAAGCGTAAAATGTCCCCAGGGTGACGATCAAAGGTAACAATCGCAGTTGGGTAATGATCAGACCGTTAATACTTCCCAGAACCCCACCCAGCAAAATTCCAACGCCACCGGCAACCAGCGCTGGCGCACCTTGTTTGAGCAGAAAAGCGATCGCCAATCCAGAGAGGCTAACAATTCCGCCGACCGAGAGGTCGATACCGCCGCCCCCGGAGAGAATGACGAAGGTTTGGCCCACGGTCACTAGAGCTAACAAAGTCGAGAACTGCAAAATTGAGGTGAAGTTTGCCCAGCTGAAGAAGCCGGGCGCCCAAAGGGTGAAGATGGCCAGCGCCAACAGCCAGAGAACAATAAGTGCGCCGCACCGAATCTGTTTTAGGGCGCTTAACATAGATTCGCCATGGTTACCGGACGGAACTTCCAGGTCCGGCCCTCCGCCAAGGCATCCAGGATCAACACCAAAATCAGCAGGACACCAGTTATAACTTGTTCCCAAAGCGATGGAACGCCGATCAGGACAAATCCGTTCTGCAAGAGACGAACCAGAAGGACACCGCACATCGTCCCCAGGAGATTCACTTTGCCTCCCAGCACCGAAGCCCCGCCCAAGACTGCGGCCACAATCGCATCCAGCGCTACCAGACCGCCGGTCGAGGTTTCGACGTTTCGATAGCGGCCGACGTACAACAAGGCGGCGAATCCAACCAACAACCCGGTAAATCCGTAGACGAAAAATTTGGTCTTCCCGACGCCGACCCCGGAAAGCCTGGCTGCTCGCTCGTTGCCTCCCGTGGCCAGGATGGCGATCCCAAGGGGTAACCACCGGAGGATCAGCCAACCTGCCAAATAAAGGAATATCACATAAAAGCCGACGACCGGAAATCCGCCGATCGCCCCATTGACCGCCGGCCCAAGGGCGTCCGGCAAACCGGAAATCCAGCTCCCGCCCAGGAGCAGGAAAATGGCCGCCCGGTAGATACCAAACAACCCAAGCGTAGCGACAATCGGAGGTATTTTTCCCCAGACAATCAATGCCGCTGAAATGAGCCCGAGCATGGTCCCGACCATCGGCCCGATGAACAGCACCGCCGGAAAAGGCCAATCGCCCTGGATGCTCCACCCGACAAAAATCGCGCAAATCCCCAGTGCTCCTCCTACGGAGATATCGATGCCCGCCGTCGCCAGAATGAACGAAATCCCCAGGCTAACTAACAACAACTCAACGCTGTTGCGGAGAATGGTGGTCAAATTTTGAACGGTAAAAAAATACGGGGACAAGCATCGAAAAAGTACCGCCACCCCAACACAAGCCAAGGCCAGCGTAACTTCCCGTCGACCCAGCACCCATCTTTTCCAGTTCATCGTCCTTGCGAGCGCGCTAAGCCATATTCCCGAATCTTCGAAAGCCACAGATTTCACAGATTTCTCCGATAAAGAGCGACAAACCCCACAACGAGTTTCGCCCCTAAACTCCCTGCCGCCCAATCACCCACAACCCTTCCGTCATCTGTGAAATCTGTGTAATCTGTGGTTTATCCTCTTCTCTTCTTCCCCCAATCTCCTCTTAGAATTTGAATTGATCGACGTTGTCTTTCGTGAACACCGTTGGAGGTCCGAGCAAGAGCACTTTGGTGGCGGAATCGTATTTGACCGGTTGCGCCAACCCGGGGACCTCGTTGCTTTCGGCGAACGGTTTCCCGTCGATCAATTGCTTCCCGGCCCAGACCGTCAGATAGCCGAGGTCACGAGGATTCCAGAGGACACTAAATCCGAAGGCGCCGCTTTTGAGGTAAGATCGAACCGTGTTCGGCGAACCGTAGCCGGTGCCAATGACCTGGCCGATCTTTCCGGCCGATTCAATGGCCTGCGAAACACCTGGGCAAGTAGTCGAAGCAACGGCGATCAGGCCCTTCAAATCGGGGTGAGCGGTCATCAGATCAGTCGCGAGTTGAAACGCGCGCTGCGAGGTGCCTCCGGCAAACTGCGGGGGGAGCAGGTTAATCTTCGGGTACTTTTCCTTTACCCGCTGCTGCATGAAGCCAATCCAAGTATTGAGGTTGGTCGCAGTTGCTTCGCCTGACACGATGCCGATGGTCCCTTGTTCGCCGATCCGCTTGGCAAGCTCATCAATGATCGTGAATCCAAGATCCTGGTCCAAAGCTTCCCCCACGTAGACCTCCCGTTCGCTCTTCGGGGCGTCAGAATCCGACGTAAAGATTTTGATCCCCTTTTCCTTAGCTTTCTTGATGATCGGATCAATAGAACTCGCGTCCAGCACGGAGAGAGAAACGGCGGAAACTCCTTGATCAATCAGCCCGTTGACGATCCTCAGCTGTTCGGCTGGATTGGTGTCGGTCGGTCCCGTGTAGACGAATTCCACCCCAAATTTCTGGGCAGCATCCTTGCCACCTTCCTCCATCGCGTTGAAGTAGGGTATGCCGACGATCTGCGGCACGAACGCTACTTTCGGCTTGCTCTGGGCAAGTCCGAACTCTGCCGTGAACAGTGTGAAGCCTGCGGCCAGGCAAGCTAACCATCGATTTACTCTGCGCATCTTACCTTTCTTAGTGTTGATCCCCGGCATGGGGCGTTATTGATCCGGCGCCTTTCATCAGGGCCCGGGTTTCGCTCCAGTAATCCAACTGACAACCTCTTCAAGGTCAGTCTCTGACCTCTCACACTCGGCCACTTTCCGGCCGCGTCGCAGCACCATGATCCGGTCCGCGACTTCGAAAACATCGTTTAGATTATGGCTGACCAGCAACACCGCCCGGCCGTTGTCGCGCAGCTGCTCAATCAATCTTAGCACCTTGCGGGTTTCGGCCACGGCGAGGGCAGCTGTCGGTTCATCCATAATGACCAATTTCGTTTCCAGGTCAATCGCCCGGGCAATGGCCACTGCCTGGCGTTGCCCACCTGATAAGTCAGAGACCAGGACGGAGGGCGATGAAAGATGAGAGCCAAGTTCCTCAATCAGTTGCACCACCCGGTTACGCATTCTCTTCTTATCGAGAACTGGCAAGCCTAGGATCGGGCGAGTCATTTCCCTACCGAGAAAGATGTTTTCGTAGACCGATAGATTTTCCACCAGCGCCAGCTCCTGAAAAATCGTTGCGATGCCCAATTGCCGGGCTTTGCCCGGACTTTCAATCGTCACCGGATGGTCATCGATCATGATTTCTCCGCCCGACGGTGCATGCGCCCCGGAGAGCAACTTCACCAGCGTCGACTTCCCGGCCCCGTTATCTCCGACTAACGCCAGGACCTCACCTAACCGAACGTTCACATCGATGGCCTCCAGGGCGAGGACCGCGCCAAAGTGTTTTGAAACTTTCGCTGCCCGCAACCAAAGAGTCTTGTTTTCTACCATCAAGTGGCCTTCCCAAGTGAAGCGTTCAGCAGCGCTTTTCTCCTCTTCGAAACGTAAGTCTGCCTTTTTTCGCTCATCGTTTGCTTGCTTTTTTCTCGCGGACACGACCCAACGCCGACTCTCAGTTTCATGACAAGGAAGGCACTATGTTTCGTGACAAAACACCCGTTTATCCCCGGAGAAAGGCGGCCCGGCAAGAAAATCAAAAGAACTGGTTCAAGATAACCATTCGGTGTCGCCTGGTCTCATCCGCCATCCGCTCTGCCTCGGGCCGCCGAATCATAACCAGTTCACATCTTGCCGCACTAGGGCCGTCTTACTGACAACTGACCACTGACCACGACACTGGCTAACTAACGACACTGGTAACTCTCCCAAAACCATTGGCGTCGAAACCGGATCGAGGGCACTCTTCGTCTCCGGAAAAAGCAAATGAAAGAACATGATCTGACTGGTAAAGTAGCCGTCATCACCGGGGCCAGCAAAGGACTCGGTAAGGCCATGGCCCTGGCCTTGGGTGGCGCGGGGGCAAACCTGGCGCTCGTTTCGCGAGACCTTGAACAATTGAACGCCGTGAAACTCGCAGTGGAAGCCGCGGGTGGCCACGCGGAGACCTTTCAGGCCGACATTTCGGAAGAGGAAAACGTTCGCCAGCTCGAACGCGAAGTCATGAAGGCGTTCAATGGCGTCCACATCCTGATCAACAATGCCGGGATCAATTTGCGCAAACAGTTGATCGAGTTCTCACTGGAAGAATGGCGACGCGTTCTCGATACCAACCTGACCAGCGTTTTCCTGATGTGCCGAAGCTTCGTCCCTCATATGAAAGGAGCCGGTTACGGGCGCATCATCAATATGACGTCAATCATGAGCCACGTCTCTCTTCCTGGCCGTTCAGCCTACTCCGCCAGCAAAACTGCGCTCCTTGGCTTGACCCGTGCCTTGGCCCTGGAGCTTGCTCCCGAGAGCATCACGGTGAACGGCATTAGCCCGGGTCCGTTCGCTACCGAAATGAATACGCCGCTGATGCAAAACCCGGAACTAAACCAGCAGTTTCTTTTGAAAATCCCCGTCGGCCGTTGGGGCCGAGTGGAAGAGATTGGTCAGCTCGCTTTGTACTTGTGCTCGGAGGCGGCCGGCTTTCTGACCGGGACAGATATTGTCATCGATGGCGGTTGGACGGCGCAGTAAGCGCGGAGAATAGTTGTCAGTGCCAGTTGCCAGTTATCAGTACGGAACGAGAGCATGGAGTTACGTACCCTTGGCAGAAACGGACCGTCCGTCTCTCGGATCGGACTTGGGATGGCCGCACTCGGACGGCCAGGCTATATCAATCTTGGGCACGGAAAGGATTTGGGTGCCGAGGTCGGGGAAGCGGCCATGGAAAATCGAGCCCACTCCCTGCTCGATACCGCCTTTAGTTCGGGTATCCGCTATTTCGATGTGGCCAGGTCCTATGGGTTAGGTGAACGTTTTCTCGGCCGCTGGTTGACTAAGCGCGGCTTATCCCCGGAAGAGATCGCCGTGGGCTCAAAGTGGGGCTATCGCTATACAGCTAATTGGAACATCAAGGCGGAAGTCCACGAGGTAAAGGAACACAGCCTGCCAATGCTGAAAAAGCAATGGGACGAGTCCGTCGCCCTGCTCAACGGATACCTGAAACTTTATCAGATTCATTCCGCGACCCTGGAGAGCGGTGTTTTAGAAAACTACCAAGTCCTCAAAGAACTGGCGCGTCTTCGAGACCAAGGCGTTCGCATCGGTCTCTCGTTGACTGGCCCGAGCCAAGCCCAGGTTCTGCGAACGGCGATGACGATCGTTCTTGATGGATCGCCTCTCTTCGAATGCGTTCAAGCTACCTGGAACCTCCTCGAAAGATCTGCCGGTCCCGCCCTGTCGGAAGCCCAAGATGCTGGAATGGGAGTTATTATCAAGGAAGCCCTCGCCAATGGCCGGCTTACCGATCGCAACCATGACCCTGATTTTGCGCCAAAGTTAACTTTGCTAAAAAAAGAGTCGATGAAATTGGGCGTCTCGATAGACCGTCTCGTCCTCGCGGCCACTCTGGCTGAGCCATTTGTGGATATTGTCCTGAGTGGAGCAACTACTCAAGAGCAGCTGCTTTCTAACATCATGGCCACCCGCCTTACTCTTGATCCCGGTCTCCTCGCGCAATTGTTAGAACTTGTCGAAGCTCCAGAGGAGTATTGGTCTACCCGTAAACGCTTGCCGTGGAATTAAACGACCCTGGTCCGAATGACGCTAAGTTTAAGGAGGCAGAATTCAGGAGTTGCAGAGCGCGGAGCCTTTGGTTTGTCAAAGGCTTATCGCCTCGTATCGAGATGGACGATCGGAATGAGAGGGCGGAATTCAAGACTTCAGGATTCAGAATGGATCCGGATTCAAGCCTCTGAGCTTTTAGCAAACCACGGTTCCGCATTCTGCAACTCCTGAACTCCTGCAACTCCTGAGTTCTTCCTGTCTGAAATGTCCCTGCGGGACGATGCGATCGTAGCCTGGCACGAAGTGCCTGGGTTGCGCCAATCCCGAAAAGGCCAGTCCCTGAGGGTACGATGTGACGGTATCTCGCAGGCTGAAGCCTGGGCTTTCTTGGCCCTTCAGGCCGTAGGATGAGCCGTGCGCGGTTTGTCGTCGCGCCATCTCCCCGGCCAAAATATCCAAGCCCCGCGCAAATTTGTGCCTTTGGTGGCTGGAAAGCTTCGATTCCATGGTCCTTCGGCCGCGGATACTGCCCCGAGTTACTAATTAGCTTGCTAGTGATTGAGGTAATCTGCGGCCTGAAAGGCCTTAAAGCATAGACCAGGGTTTCACCCTGGGTGCTATTATATTGTGGCGCGCCCTGAAAGGTCTCCAGAATCGGACCCACGGGCATCGCAAGATCCTCTTCGCGGTGGTCTGCCTTCTGGTGTCCCTACAGGGCACGCCGCAATCTAATAACACACCCAGGGTAAACCCTGGGCTACGCTTTCATGCCCCGTCAGGGCGTCGGATCGCACTCCCTCGCTATGCCGGAAGGTCGCGCGAATTTCAGTCTAGAACCATCTGTGAGATCTGGGTTAATGTTTCTCGGTTAAAACTTAAACCTAACTCCACCGGTCACCGCATTTGAATCGTAGTGATCGCGCCCCAACTGCCCGTCGTAGTTGACATAGGTCGATATGGCAGGGGTCAATTGAACGTTCACTCCGGCGCTAATCACTGCGCTATCGTGACCTTCGTTCGGGCCAAAAAAGGTTGCCGAGGGGCCGGGGATCTGGGCAAAGCCAGCCGTAATCGGCAATGCCGAATACTTGTACTCATGCTCCCAAGTCGCCTTCACGGACGGTTCGATGACTATTTGTCCGATCTGCCATTGGTAAAAAGCTCTGAGACCCACGTCGCTCCGGAGCGACTCAGCTGAGCCTTCATGGATCGCCAAGGGGGCCAGCGACCCGTTCTCACTAAAATTGTCGACGTTCACACTAGTATATTGCAGCGCCGCGATTGGACCGACGGTCAGCTGGGCAAAATGGAAATCATACCCTCCGCTAACAAAGGTGCTCCACTCTGCTCCCTGCGTATTACCGCTGGCTAGTCCTCCCAGGCCGGACCGATTCGAATCGTAGCTGTTGTAGCCTCCGTAAACAGCCGCGTTGAGGTACATCCCATGGGCAAACCAGGTGGCATACAACCCGCCACGCCCGCTATCGACATCGATGTGACCACTCGGGTTAAGACCGGTCCAAGTGTGGGAGTACTCGCCCATCACCCCGATGGCCAGTTGATCAGTGATCCGGTAATCAAGGCCGAGGCTGACTCCACCGGTGGTAAAGTTGTAGCCGTTGGAGTTCCCATCGGCATCGACACTGACAAAGTCACCGAAGCCGGTTACCCAGACCCCCCAGCGGTTTTCAGGCGCATGCTGGAGGACTGGTTCCACCACGTTTTTGGCGGACTTTCCATCCGCATCGACCCGGTTCTCCAGATTCACCGTGGCGCCATTTACCTTCATGTTGGAGCTAAAGCCGTTAGATCCGTGGCGAACCTCGTCCAACCGGTCTTCCAGATTTAATCTTTGGATGTTGGCGTTCGAAAAGCTGATTTCATAAAAGGCCGTTAAGCCATCGGGCGAGATTTTCTCGAGATCGCCAGGCAGATTGTCAAAAGGTTCCGTATTGAGGAAGCTTATCAGGTTAGCCGCAGCTGGTTCGAGATGCACCGCATCAACCAAGCTGGCGGCAGCGAACTGGTTAGGAGTGAGCGCAAAAGAGGCGGCGGTGCGAAATTCGAGTACCACCGAGTTCGAATTGTACACCAGGCCGGCGATGGTAAATTCCGGTTCTACGGAGCTGAAGGGATCGATAAACTGGCCGAAACGGCCCGAGACCACTCCGCCCGTGGAAACCAAGGTCAACTGGTTCCCCGCCTTGGGCTGAAATCCAAGGGAGATCACTTGCAATGTACCGCCCAGTGAGGCGTTGCCGCCGACGTTCAAGGTGTCGTATTGGCCAACATTAGCGCCGGCCACCTGTAATTGTAAGGTGCCGCCAGCAGTCTGGGTGTAATTCCCTTTTACATTGATCGGCTGTGGGTCGCTTCGCAGAATTCCGCCATTGACCGTGACGTTGCCAAGGCCCAGCGCCTGTCCGCTGTGCACCGTCAGTGTCCCGGCCTTCAGGACCGTACCGCCTTGGTAAACATTCTCACCGGTCAAGTCCAAGCTACCGAGCCCATCCTTGGTTAGAGATCCGGCGCCGCTGATCGCCGCGCTGAAGGTCGAGATAGTGCCGGCGTCGGCGAAGAATGTGCCGCCCCCGGCATTCAACGTGATCGCTTTGGCCGTCGTCAATCCCCCACCCGCCGCGAGGGCTTGAAGTCCGCCACCGTTAAAGCTAAGCGGCCCGGCCCCTAAATTAGCTTCGCTGTTCACCGCAACGATGCCGCCATTGAAGCTGGTGCCCCCACTGTAGGTGTTGAGTCCGGTCAGCGTCAGAGTCCCGGTCCCGACCTTAATCAATGCACCGCCCGTGCCGGATGCCAGGTTGGCAGCGGGAATCAATCCGCCGTCTTCGATGACTCCGCTCACTGTGGTGCTGAGATTGTTCGACCCGACGGTGAGCGACTTCGCCCCGAGAAGAGTAAGTGCCTGCGCCCTCGATCGAGCCAGCCGTCATCCCAGCGGAAGTGAGTCCTGAAATATCAACAATTCCCCCAGCGTTAGTGATGAAGCGGGCTTGGCCGCCCGTGCTAGTGGCAAAAAATAGCGTTTCCCCGCCGGAGTTGGTGGTGATGGTGCTGTTGCCGGCGGTGCTGGTGGCAAAAAACAGCGTTTCCCCGCCGGAGTTAGTGGTGATGGTGCTGTTGCCGGCCGTGCTGGTGTCAAAGAATTCGTTTCACCGTGATTGTTATTTATGATGATCGCATTGCCGGCCGTGCTGGCATTATTGAAATTCGTGGTTCCGATAAGGCTAACGGGCGCGGGGGCGGAGGGGCTTACCACCGTGGGGTTAACCACTCCGCCTTGATTGATAATAGTGGCCCCGCCGGCCGTGCTTGCGGCATTGAAGTTAGTAATTCCGCCAAGGTCCGTGATGGTCGCGCTCCCGGCCGTGCTGGTGTCATTGAAATTGGCAATTCCGGCTGTGTCATCGGCGCGATCCGGGTTAACCCCGCCCGGTTGGCCAGGCCCGGGTTAAAGAACCCGCTTTCGTTGATGATCGCGGCGTTGCCGGCCGTGCTGGCATTATTGAAATTGGTGACTCCGCCGCTGTCGGCGATGGCCGCGTGGCCGGCCGTACTGGTGTTGTTGAAATTAGTGATTCCGTCGAAGTTATTCCCGATGGTCGCATTGCCAGCCGTGCTCGCATTGTTGAAATTGGTAATTCCACCATTGTCGATAATGGTCGCGTGGCCGGCCGTACTGGTGTTGTTGAAATTCGTGGTTCCGTTATCGTTATTTGTTATGGCAGCGGAGCCAGCCGTGCTGGTGTCATTGAAATTGGTCGTTCCACCGTCGTTGGTAATGGCCGAGTGCCAGCGTTGCTGGCGTTGTGGAATTCCGTTTCTCCGCCAACATTGACGTTAATCGTGGCGTTCCCGGCGGTGCTGGTGTCGAAAAATTCCGTGAACCCGCCATCGTTGGTGGTAATACCAGCGTGATTAGCCGAGCTGGTGTCAAAGAACTCCGTGGTTCCGCCGCCGTTGTTGGTGATCGCTGCCGTGCCGGCGGTGCTGGTATTGAAGAATGCGGTGAATCCGCCATTATTGGTGATCGTAATGTTGCCGGCTGTGCTCGCGTTAAAGAAATTCGTCGTTCCGAAATTGTTAGTGATCGCCGTAATTCCGCTGGTGTCCGCATTGACGATATTGAAGGTGTCGTTGTTAACCACGGTTCCGATGATCGAGCCCGGTGTCCCGACGCTGCCTAGCTGAAGGGTGCCCGCCGTGATCGTGGTGCCGCCGCTGTAACCCTTCGCGCCGGTCAGGATCAAAGTGCCGCCATTGAGAATCAAATTAGTGTTGCCGATGATGGCGGGAGCCACCACCAGCGTGGTTAAGGGATCGACTGTCACGTTCATCTCTGCCCCTGTGAAAAAGGCACTTCCCCCGACCGCAGCAATCTGGAGGACGCTGCCAGGATCTCCGCCCCGGTAGGTTAGATCTCCGACTCCCACGTCGGCATCCAGAGTGACCGTGTAGTTCCCGGTCGCCTGGAGATTGGTGGCGGAGAAAACCGCATTATCCGTATTTGTCCAGGGAGATAAAGATCCACCGGCCGAATTGGTGGACCAAGAAATGCTATTCCAGTTACCACTTGGACCGCTGTCCCAATAAAGAGGAATCTGGCCGTGGGCTGATGGTGGAATGAGGCAGAAACTCCAGAGGGAAAAGGAGATCACGAAGATCTCTTGGCTCAGGCGAATGAGGAAGCGTTTTGAAATCATAAGGAAGCCTTCGAGAGACGCTTATAACTATGACAAATAGATTAAACAAGCCTATTTACTATAAATGCAGCAATTATTTTGCGAGTCGGGTGAAGCGGCATCGTTCCGGGCTTTGTTTTGGGGTGGCCTTCGTCCCGGAGGGACGGCGCGATCATAGCCTGGCACGAAGTGCCTGGGACAGCGTCCTCTCGAAAGAACCGTCCCACAGGGGGATGATTCGTAAGGCGTGCGGGCCGATTCAATGATTGGAGTGACGAGATGTCGCATCCAAAAACCGAAAAAGGGTATGCAGGGTGATTTCTTTGGTTGAATAGCCTCACCCAGGTTTCAACCCTGGAATAAACTGACCAATCGACCTAGGATTTGCATCGAGATATCCGCGCCCCGAAGGGGCATGAAAGCATAGCCCAGGCTTTAGCCGCGGCTTAGCCTGGGTTAGGTTTTATACTGGCACCCGCCCTGAAGGGGAGGCAGAAAATCGTACTCCGCGATGCAGCGGGATGTGCCCATTAATCAGAGCACCAGGGCAATAAAACCCGGTATTCCTCCAAAAAAAGATGCGCCGAATTCTCTGCCGCCCCTTCAGGGCGGGTGCCGGTAAAAAGCTACCCAGGCTAAAGCCTGGCTAAAGCCTGGGCTATGCTTCCATGGCCCTTCAGGCCGCAGATAAACGGCAACACCCGAATCGACCCTTTGATCGAAAGGTTGCGCCAAGAAGGGCCTAGATGCGGATAGCTAACCGCTTACATTTCTTTCAGGAAACGGTCCATCGCATCGAGCAGCAGCCCAGGAACATCATCGGACATCAACCTTTCAAGAAAAGTTATTCGCCTTAAGAAATACGGCGCAGCTTCCGACGAGTATAACTCTGGGATTAGCTGCGCCCGACCATACCGTACCCTACGGGACGGTTCTTTCGAGAGGACGCCGTCCCAGGCACTTCGTGCCAGGCTACGATCGCACCGTCCCCTCCGGGACGAAGAACATCCCAAACCGAGCTTATTTTAGTGCCATTCAGCGGTTTTAGCGCGGGTTTAGGTGCTGTCCATAGGGCCGACCCATCGCGTCATCGGTATTTTTTCGTCCTTCGTTGTCGCTTTGGTCCGCGATAAGAAGGACGAGACCCGAGAACGAGAGAGGGACCGTGCAGGCTGGGCGTGCGGCTGCGCCGCTCGTCCCCGCTTAGCCTCATGGAGTCAACGTAACCCCGGTGGCGTTCGCTATGCTGATATTCGTCGGAGTATTGTTTTGAATCGTATTGCCTTTAATCAGCGTTCCGGTGCATACTCCGACTGCGTAGACACCCACCAACCGGTTGAGCGTAATGCTATTGTTCACGACAAGGTTATTAGTCGAATTATTGATGTATAATCCGGGTCCGCCATTGTCTTGCATCAATGTCTGTAAGAGGACCGTAGGGCCGCCGATTGTTGTGCCGGTCGTGCCGGTGTTTAGCAGTATGCCCCCGGCGAGATTGGGAATCGAGACATTGAGGGCGCCCACACCAGTCTTGGTGTGAAAAATGGAGTTGTTGTAGGCGCGATCCATCACGGCAATTCCGTACTTGAGGTTGCCCGAAACAAAATTCTGAGGTTCAACCGAGGGTTGGAAGCCGCCGATGGCGTTGCCGTGTGCTTCGCCTCTGATCACGATACCGCTTCCTTGGTTGGGAATGCCCCCGGAGATATTGGTGTTGGTTCCGACTGAGGTTTCCGTGATCTGGACACCTGAAGCATTGCCGGCAATCTCAATGCCATTGCCAATGTTGCCCGAAATAATACAAGTTCGAACCGTGTTATTGCCCCCGGTCGAGGTAATGAGGATCCCATCCAGTCCGTTCGGAGAGGCAAAGGGTTGAAAGGCGGCGATTCCCCCGAAGGTATTGAAAGAGACGAAACCGGTGGCCGCGTCCCGCACCAGAATTCCATTGAGGGTATTGCCTGAGATGACGTTCCCCAGCGGAATGACCCCACCTACCTGGGTATTCTGGGAAGTTCCAGCCACCAGGAGTCCGTTCCCCAGGTTGGGAACCGAAGTAGCGATTGTCCGCGCCCATGCCAAGAAAGTTGGCCTGCACGGTCACGTTATTCGAACTATTGATGCTCAGACCGTTGCCCTCGGTTGCCGGCGATGACATTGTAAAAAACGAATGGGTTTTGAAAAAGAGTGCACCCGATCAGCGAGTTGTTGTTAGAATTCGTAATCGCGACGCCGTCCTGTCCATTGCCCAAGGGGATTTTTCCAGTGAGGTCCGTGCCGATGAAGTTGCCACTCAGAATATTCCCGGTTGAAGCACCGTTGATTAATACTCCGTTGGCTTGATTACCAGAGATCAGGTTGCCTTGCGGCGGGGTCTGGAAAACAGCGTTGGCGGGATTCTTACTGCCAGTCGGATTATTGATTCCGGCCGCCTGTCCGCCGATCAGATTCCCGGCAGAAGCCCCGGTCACCAGAATTCCGTTCAATTTTGTTACCGAAACCGGAGGTGCTGTACCGGCGGGATTTGTACCGATGTAATTCGCGGCAATGATATTGCCTTTTGAACCGGAGATGTTGATCCCATTGCCCATATTAGCGCTGATCACATTGGAGAGCTGGAAGTCGATGTTAACCGTCGCCTGGTAAGAAAACGAGGTCGGCGTACCCTTCGGTTCAACCACCAGCCCCACGACTTGATCGCCGTAGACCGAGTTACTGCTGCTGATGTTCGGGGTATTTGTCGGGTAATTAAGATCAACCCATGTTCCCTTGTCGAAGGTTCCGTTTGATTGCCGCCGGACGGAGACCCAGGAACCTTGGGCGGTATTGCCGGAGCCGGTCTGCACCGAGTCGGCGCATAGGGAATAGACGCCAGGCTCGACGCTGCTAATGCTCTCAAAATGGGTGATGAAATTGATACCGCCGGGACCATTCGGGTAGTCGAAGGAGGTCCAATTGGAGAAGGTGTTGTTAGCCGCATTGTAGTCCACCAGGAAGCCTTTGCCTTGAGTCAGGGGCAGCCTTTCGTTGGCCAGGTTATTGACAGCCAAGGGACTATATCCGCCGCAAATGGTGTAGTTAGGCCCGCCATTCAGCCAGATACCATAAGCGGTATTGCTCTTAGATCCGGGGAAAACAATGTTGGTCACAAAAAGATTTTTGGCCAGATCATAGATGTAGGCGACGCCAGGACCAATCGGGAGGGTCAGATTGCTTCCCACAGGCTGGGGCCCGTCCGCATTACCGACCGCTAACGTGCCCATCGTACTATGGGTAAACTGGTACGTCGCACCTGGGTAAGCGATCCGGCGGAATACCCCTCCGGACGGTAGTTGGCTCGTGGTGCCCTCCCAGACAAACCCATAATTAAAAACCGTGGTGGGACTTATGCGATAGCTGCCGACCAGCCGCAAACCACTCGACAGATTATCAGGGCCGTAGACGCTGGTGGCGGTGGTGGTTGTCGGGATAGTGCTCGGGTATATAACGGGGAAGCTTTGGCCGCGCGCCGCCTTGTATTGGGCCGAGGTAGAGCAGGCCGCAGTGCTGGTGTTAGTCGTTCCGCAGATTAGATACTGATTTGGGGTCGTCCCATTGTTCCTGATCCCTTGCCATGCTGTCACTGGCTGGAGGGTGAAGTTCGTTGTATTCGAAGTATTGAAATAATCGACGCTCGAGACGGGATCAGAATTTCCAATCAAGTTGCCTCCAGAGGGAGAAAGGACTTTCACACCGTCGCCGAGAGTTGCCCGTGGCGAGGCCCGTGGTCAGCAGGCCTATGTAATTCCGCTGGAGCGTGACTTTCGAAGCCTGCAGTGTGATAGCCGCATTGAGGGCACGGACGAGGGAAAGCGACTTGATCATAGAACCATCGGCTCCGGCCGCAACCGTGATTCCCGGCATGGAATTAAAATTAACCGAGATCAGTGGATTTGTGGAAAAACCTGGGGCGGTCGTGCCATCAATGGTCATTTGGCTGGTGATGGCAGGGAGCGGGCCGGAGAGATTGATCGTTCCACTTGTGCTAAAGACGACAATATTTCCCTGGTTGGCGTTCGCGCTCTGTATGGCAGCACGCAAGGATCCGCTGCCCGAGTCGCTGAGATTTGTCACGGTGTAGGTGGCTGCTTCCGCTTGGCTCGCCAAAAAAGCCAAAGGCAAGATTAGTCCGAAAAAGAATCGTCTCTTGTACATCGTTTCGCTGCGGATGGAGGATTCTCCCGCCTTTGATTTATAAACTTCAATCGCTGGCCGATGACGTGCCGATCGTTGAACTCTCTGAACTGGCTCAGGGGTGGTAACAAAGGCCGAAGAATGGCCGAAAGCGCCCAAATTTTGCATATTATTAATAATTACAAGAATTATAATAGGCAAACCCGGGAAGTCAAGACGCCTCCTCTTCCTAACAAACCCCCCCCCCCCCCCCCCCCTCTGGGACAGAATTCAGGAGTTCAGGAGTTCAGGAGTTGCAGAATGCGGAACCTTTGGTTTGCTAAAAGCTCAGAGGCTTGAATCCGGATCCATTCTAGAATCCTGAAGGTTTGAATTCCGTCCTTCTCCACTCCGATCGTCCATCTCAATACGAGCCGATAAGCTTTTAGCAAACCAAAGGCTCCGCATTCTGCAAAGGCTCTTCTGCAACTCCTGAACTCCTGCAACTCCTGAATTCTGCCCCTTCCTATTCCAGCGAAGACCTTTTCATCACCACCCCGCCCGGAGTCAGAATCGCCACCCGATCGTTTTGCTCAGGCGAACAAGAGGCCAAACCTGTCAGCGGACCGAATGCGGGTAGCAGACAGCGTTTTGGCCCGATCCAATAGGCGGGGAAACGCTGGCTCAACCTGCCATCGCGCAAAGTCGCTCCGGGATGAAGGTGCCCGGCAATAACATATCGGCTGGGATGTGGATCGGGCTTATGCCGCAACAAGATGTTCCCGATCTCCCATTCGTCAAAACCTTCGACGCGGAGTTGATCCAGCGTAGCGGGCTTATCGTGGTTGCCACTGATTAACAGCAGCTCAAGCGCAGGATGTGACTCTCGCCAAGCGGCAAACATGTCCAGCCACGGTGCGGCCCGGGATTCGGTACCGTGCACCAGATCCCCCAAAATGAGCAATCGCTGCGGGCGGTAATCGGCGATCAGGGAACTCAAGCGCGCCAGACCCTCTGTCGTAGTGCCGGGCGGCAGCGCAGTACCTCCCTGGCGCAGCAGGCTCGCCTTACCCAGATGCAAATCGGCGACTAGCAAGGCGTTTTCATGCGACCAAAACAGGGCCCGACGCGCGTCGATCCGCATCGGCTGACCAGCGATCTGGGTGTCAATCGCTTTCATATGGACTGTTTCTCGAGCTGTTCAGCCAGCCGCTGGACGCGGGTTTCCCAGTCTTCGCTCGATAAGCCGCCGCGCACCCAATCGCTCCATAGCGGGAAGGCGAAGGGTGTGAGCGCCGCGGGACGCCTCAGGATGAGATCGCGCGTTTTCATCTCTTCCAAGGTCGCCTGCAAACGGCCAAAGTTGAACGTTCGTTCGCAGACTTCGTCGAGCGCTTGCTGGAGCAGAATATGAGTCGGATCATACCGGGCCAGCACGTCATAAATCAAACCGGCGCTGGCCTGTAGGTGACGTAGCGACTTATCACCACCCGGGTAGCCGTCGAAAACCAAGCCGGCGATACGGGCGATCTCTCGAAACTGCCGTTTGGCCAGTTCGGTCGCGCCAATGCACTCGATTACATCTTCACGTAACGAACCCGGATCGAACAAGAGGCGCAACCGCCCGAGATCAATGGGGGGAAGTTGCTTCCCGGAGACGACTACGCCGTAATCGTTAGCTCCGAACGTCAGGGTGACCGGCGCCAACCGGCCCAACCGCAACGCCAACAAGGCGCCGAGTCCTTCGTGCACCCGGCGTCCGGCAAACGGGAAAACGAAAAGGTGCTCGCCGTCGCGGACCTGGACGATCTCGATCAAAAGTTCATCAGGAGCTGGGATTTGCGATTTCTGCCGTTGCAGTGCCAGCAACGGTTTGAGCCTTTCCATTTCAGGTTCGCTCGCCTGGTCGTCCGGAAGCGTGCGGCGCAGCCAGTGACCAAGCTCATTCGACAAGGACAACCGCCCGCCCATCCATCGCGGCACGGCGGTTCGCGACCCCTTGGTCAGCTTGACCCAAACGGTCATATCCCGGGCCCGCACGAATTCGAGATGGCGTCCCGCAAATAGAAACCGGTCGCCAGGCTTCAGCCGCGCCGCGAATGCTTCTTCGATCTGTCCCAAGCGGCCGCCGCGCAAGAATCGCACTTCAACAGCGCCGTGAGCAACGATCGTCCCGATGTTAAACCGATGTCGCCGCGCCGAGCGGGGATCCGCCAAGACATACTGACCGCGGTGTTCGATGAGCCGTCGATAGTCGGGATAGGCATGGAGCGCACCCCCATGAACTAGAAAAGCCAGCACCGCGTCGAACATTGCACGATCAAGATCCGCGTAAGCATGCGTCTGACGAATCTCGGTAAAAGCCCCGTCGGCGCCAAAGCCGCCCGCCAGAGCGAGCGTCGTCAGATGTTGCGCCAGGACATCGGCGCCGCCGGGCAATGGCGGCCGTGGTTCGATCGCCCCAGCCGCCAGTGCCCGCCGGGCGGCGGCGATTTCGGCCAGCTCAAGACCGTGGGTTGGCACACATAAAATGCGGCCGGCTTCGCCGGGTCGGTGATTCGACCGCCCGGCCCGTTGGAGAAGACGCGCGATTCCCCGCGCGCTTCCAATTTGAATCACCACATCGACACTGGCAAAGTCGACTCCGAGATCGAGGCTCGAGGTCGCCACCACGCACCGCACCGCCCCAGTGCGTAAGCCATCCTCGACCTTTCGCCGTAGACCGCGATCAAGCGAGCCATGATGGATCGCTAACGTTTCAGGAGCATGGGGCCACACCGAAGCGATAGCCTCCAGCCAGAGCTCGGCCTGAGACCGGGTGTTGGTGAACACCAGCACCGACTGCGCGGCCCCCGCCGCTTCGACCACTCGTGAGAGTTGCGACAATCCCAGGTGGCCGGCCCACGCAAAGCGTTCGATAACTGGAGGCAATGCGGTCTCGATAACCGTCGGCCTGGAACCGTGCACCGCGATCAAGCGGCCTGGTCGCCCAGGGCCCAGGAGCGCCGTCATTGCCTCCTCGAGATTACCAATCGTCGCTGATAAGCCCCAGATTCGCGCGCCGGGCGCAATTTGGCGCAGCCGCGCCAGTCCCAACTCGAAAAGTACTCCGCGCTTGCTCCCCAACAGTTCGTGCCATTCGTCGACCACAATGCTGCGAAGCATCGCAAAACGCGATCCCGCCTCTTCATATGAAAGCTGGAGGGCCAGACTTTCGGGCGTCGTCACAAGTACCTCGACTTGTCCTGCCTTCAGTTTCGAGCGCTCACCGCTCCCACTGTCGCCGGTGCGGCGCAGCACCCGCCACGGTATTCCTAGATCGCGGAGCGGGGCTTCGAGTTGCACCGTTAAATCGGCCGCCAGCGCGCGCAACGGCGTCACCCAAAGAAGCGACAACCCCTCATTGGCCGGTGCACGGCGGATCATCGCCTCAATCATCGGGCCACCCAAGGCGGCGAGCGTTTTTCCGCTGCCGGTCGGCGCATGAATCAATCCGCTTTCCCCGGTACCCCAGGCACGCCAAGCTTCTCGCTGAAATCCCGCTATCCGTCCCCCACGGTACGCGGTAATCCACTTTTCGACGCGGTGCTCGGCAATGCGCCAATGATTTGAGCCAATCGCGGTCGTCGGTAACGGAGTTGAAGCAGGGCTTTTTTGATCCGGATTCGTGCCCCTGAGCTGAACCAATTTGCGTCGAAACGCAAGCGCCAGCCCAAAGGATGCTTGCTTGGCCGGCAAGGATCGACGGGACCGGACACCCGCAAGAAGGCGAATTTGGTCGTCAGCTATTTCCTGGATTCTTCGAGCCCCGGCACTCCTTCTGAGCCCCTTTCAGAATGCTTTCGAGGAGGCCCGGGAAACTTGCCTCCATCTCCTCACGCCTGAGCCGGTTCATCAAAATGGTGCCTTCGCCCTCGGAGATGATCACGCCGCTCTCACGCAAGATCCGAAAGTGGTGTGAGAGAGATGATTTGGGCATCTCGATCCCGAACATGCCACAGGGTTTTTGCCCTGACTCGTCCAGCTGTCGAACGATTTCGAGCCGGATCGGATCGGCAAGCGCTTGAAGAATCTCCATCAGAGAGAGGTCGTTGCTAGTTCGGCAAGGCTTGTATGACATATTTCGAACTAAGGGTTAGAGTAGGAGATTCATGAAATCGGGGCAACTTGAAAGGGGCGGACGAGAATGCTTTTTCCAGGCAGTTAGATGGCGGCCAGCTCCGCGGCGGAATCTGGCATTATCAATTTCCACTTTGATCAATCTGAACGCCGACACTGAGTTTCGCGTCCGCTCTCAGGGCCACCGTCCCCGTCCATGAATCAAGCAGAGCGTTACCACGATTCCCTGCATCATCGCTCCGCCTTGAAATCATGGTTGGCGGTCCTGGCGGTTGCCCTCGGCGCATTTGTTTTCGTCACCTCCGAGTTCCTGCCCATCGGTTTGTTGACTCAGATTTCTGCTGGACTGCATGTTTCTGACGGGATCGCCGGACTCATGGTCACCATTCCCGGTTTGGTCGCCACGTTTGCCGCACCGCTGATGACCATCGGGGCGGGGAGGGTTGATCGCCGGATCCTGATGCTGGGATTGACGGGGCTACTCGTCGCTTCCAACCTGACCTCCGCGCTCGCTTCGAATTTCGCGATGATGCTGGCGGGCCGCGTGATGTTCGGTATCAGTGTCGGCGGATTTTGGACCATCGCGGTGACGCTCGGCAGCCGCCTGGTGCCCAAGCCTATGATGACCCGCGCCACCACGATCATTGCGGCCGGAATTTCAATTGCCACCGTCATCGGCGTCCCCGCCGGCACATTAATCGCCGGATTCGCCGGCTGGCGCATGGCCTTTGCCGCCATTGGTGGTGTGGCCCTTCTGTCCGGGCTAGCCCAGTTGTTCGTGCTTCCCCGGTTGCCGCCCCCGCCTTCTCCGGGTATCCGCCAACTCACCCACTTGCTACGTCACGCCGACGCACGACTTGGTTTGCTCACTCTGGCCTGCGTGATTGCCGGGCATTTTGCCGCATACACTTACGTGACACCTTTTCTTAAAGAGAATGCCAGTATCACTCCCGGGTATCTGAGCGCGTTGCTGCTGGCATTTGGAGTGGCGGGAATCGTCGGCAACTTCGCCGGCGGCGCCGGTGTAGCGCGCAACCTTCGCGGCACCATGACCGGTGTCGTTTCCCTGTTGGCGAGCGCGATCCTCCTGCTCCCATTGGTTCGCGGCCACCTCGCCGGAGTAACGATTCTCCTGATCGGCTGGGGACTGGCCTTCGGAGCAATGCCGGTCTGCCTTCAGCTTTGGGTCTTCAAAGCAGCCCCGGAGGCTCTCGAAGGCGGTGCCGCACTTCTGGTTTGTACGTTTCAAATCTTCATCGCTCTGGGCTCGGTGTTGGGTGGTCGGGTAGTCGACTCCTTCGGCACCTCAGCGGTCATGTTCGGTGGAGGTGCCACAGCCTTAGTGGGTCTGATACTCGTCAGGCTCTCGCGACATTCGTCTAGGCACGCAGTTCTCCCGTCAAGGCAAGGGTCTGAGCTGGAGCGTTCATGCGTTAATAAAACGTGACGCGAAATTCCTCTCGCCTAGCGGCTCCGTCTTTTTGGCTTAGCGCTACTTCTTCGCGCGCTTGCCCGCCGACTGTTTATTGGGTTTCTGACACACGGGACACCAGGCGGTGGAGCGACCGGCGATCGTCCCGTGCTCCAGCAAGTTGCCGTCCCGCGGACATTGGCCCCGTTTCTCCCATCGGTGATGGATCAGCCAATTCTTGGGTGGATCGCCCCACTCCACACCAATTGTTTTCAAAGCGGTGCGGCAGATCGCCCGGCTAGTTCGCCAAAGATCGCTTTGTTGCGAACCGCTCAAATCACCGGCACGCGTAGCTGGATGCAGCTTGATCTGCCACATGATTTCATCAGCCATCCAGTTGCCAACTCCCGGAAAGATACTCTGATCCAATAGCAGGGCCTTGGTCGGTGAACGCCTACCCCGGAGCAGTTGTTCGCGCAAGAGAGCCTGCGTAAAGCCTGGTGATGTCACCGCAGGCGGCAGATTCTCCCACCACTCCGGCTTCCCTTTACTGCTGGCGAACCGGACGCGTCCAAACATCCGGGGATCAGAATAGACCAGGCTGCGCTCTTTTTGAAACAGCACCAAGTGATCGTGGTTGCCGGGCACAAATCCGGCTGGCTCGACGCGCAACTCACCGCTCATCCCGAGATGAATTCCGAGCCAGGCTCCGCGCGAAAAGTGAAAGAGCATCTGTTTCCCAAGCCCCTCTGATGCGATAAATTTGGCGCCTGTAAGCATCTTTTCCATTAAAGCGACATCGGAACCGCGAAACACGCGTTTCTGCGAATGTGTAGCCACTCGAATCACCGTCCGACCCAATCCAGGAACCCAGCGGCGACGAAAATATTCGACTTCAGCAAGTTCAGGCATGATCAGGATGAGTTCTCAGCGCGGCCGTTCGCTACGACGGCATCATCCTTGCCCGGCCAGACAGGATCGACAAGGCCGAACGCCCACCAGGAGACGAATTTAGTGCATGGCCAAACAACCTGGCGAACCCTGGGAAAAACCACCCCCGAAAAAGAGCCGGACCAAAGAACTCACACCCCAGAGCAAAGCCAAAGCAAAAGCTGCCGCAACTAAAGCTGGGCGAAAATATCCCAATTTGGTGGACAACATGAACGCGGCAAAAAAGCAGGACTGACTGGGGAAGAATTCAGGAGTTGCCGTAATCAGGAGTTGCAGGAGTTACAGGAGTTCAGGAGTTGCAGAATGTGGAGCCTCTGGTTTCCTAAAGCTTACTGGCTCGAATTCTGATCCATGCTGAACTCCTGGATCCTCCCCCTCCAGCGCATCCTGTAGATGAATGGCGCCAGAATTGTATCGCACGGTCCAAAGAAAGAACGTTCTTTAGCGTTTCTTGATCCAGGCGCCGCTTAGATTTTGGGGTGTTCTGCGTTCGGGCACACCGGGACAGAATTCAGGAGCTGAAATTGGATCCAGAATTCGAGCCGGTAAGCTTTTTAGAAGAGAAAAGGCTCCGCATTCTGCAACTCCTGAACTCCTGTAACTCCTGCAACTCCTGAATTCATGGCGTCCAGATCGACGTTCGAAACCGAACCCACTTAAACACTTAGCAATTTCTCAGTCGCTCGCTTGAGGTAGCGGTCACTGAAAATTGCAGCAGTAGAATGAGTTGGAAAGTCGATGAAACTCCCCGAGAAACAAGAAAACGTTCTGAAGGCATTTGATCCTGAGCACCCTGAGGATGAAACGTCCTCCGAGCAGTTAGACCCGCCACCGCAAACTGAAGCCATTGACCCAAGCGAGAAGCGAATCGATGAGGACTTCAATGACAAAGAGGGCCAAACTGAAATCTGGCAATCGTTCGAAAGCCCGTAATTGAGGAACTCGATCTTTGCCGCCTTCCCTTCAGCTTCAGGGCGGTTTCGCGGAATGTATTGCGTTCCGGAGAGACAGCATGATCGTAGCCAGGCACGAAGTGCCTGGAACAGCGCATCCCAAAAGAGCCGTCCCGTAGGGTACGGTATGATTCGCGCGCGTGTGCACACCGATTCGAAGATTGGAGAGAGGAGATTTCGAAAAGCGGTATCGCTAAGCAGAATAGAAATGATCCCCCGATAGAATTGGCGGCGTCGTAAGCCATGTCCGTCTCCTCGTAACCCTGCGTAGCAGGCTCGAACATCATCGGAGACAAACCTTGAAGGAAGAGTATTTAGTCTTCCGAAAGAAACGCGACGCACATTTCGAACGAGAAAAACCTGTGGAATCAGCTGCGTCCGATCATACCGTACCCTACGGGACGGTTCTTTCGAGTGGCGCTTTCGAGGCACTTCGTGCCTGGCTACGATCATGCTGTCCCTCGCGGGACAAAAGCCATTCGCCCATCGAAGGCCTCGCATTAGTTAGCGCTTATAGGCTGGAGCCTGGCTATTCTTAACGATGCAACGATGCGTAACTTTGCAGCGAAAAGGCATAATTAGTTAGGGCTTGGGCAGAGAGCGTATCGGCACGACGGCGTATCCGCGCGTGGCCCTCCTCCGGCCTGAAGGGCCATGAGAGCATAGCCCAGGCTTCCAGCCTGGGTCGCCAGGCACGAAGTGCCTGGGGAGTAAGGCGGGACGCCTTACCTACGTAGGCGAGCCGTCGCGGCTTGCTCCGGAGCCTGCATTTTGGCGCGTTTACTTCCGACACTATCCAAATCAACCTGTCGTCAAATGTCCAAACTCCAGGCCCAGGCTTCCAGCCTGGGTTTTATTTCCTAGCGAAACCGCCCTGAAGGGGCGGCAGAAAATCGTGTTACATCGCTGCGGGATTCGGATGCCCTTGATCTGCGCAGGGCACGATAAGCCAGCAAGGCGCGTTGGGCGTTTTTCTGTGACCTCTGCGGCTAGAGGGCCTTCAAAATGAAGGAGTCAATCGGTTTCCTCTGAGAATCTAATTTCACCGCATTCCGCACGTCGCGTAACACCATTTCTGCCGCCACTTCAGGGCGGAGCCGTTAGACATATAAACCCAGGCTAAAGCCTGGGCTATGCTCTCATGGCCCTTCAGGCCGCGGATTTGTCCAACTCCAAAAAAGGCAATCTGTCGACGGAAAGTGCAAGTCCTGAGGCCTTTTGAATGTTGCCGGAGGCTAGACGCTAGCAGATACGGAGGTTTCCTCTGGGGCATCGCCAGAATTAAAGAGCGTCTCCGAAAAGGAGGGTAACCGGTGAACCTGGGGCTGCATTGATGACGAATTAAGTGCTTAAGGCACCTCCGCGGCCTGAAGAGACATGAAAGCATACGCAGATTGGCTTTAAAGGGCTTTTATTAGTAACGACAACGCTGGAAGTTCGCAACGCAGACGTCGAAGGTAACCTACAAGGGATCGTTACCTATCAAGCCACCAATTATCGCTTCTCCAATTCCAACGCTGACAATTCTTCGAATTTCGGGGCGCACAAATGGTTAAGCAGGAACGCCACTAGATAAGCAAAGGCGCAGATAATAAATAATATGGTGTAACCGCCCGTGACATTGCCGGCGGCGGTGAACTTGTCCAATAAGATACCGCAGAAGATCGGGAAGATCATCCCCCCAATTGAACCGGCTGCACTGCCCAATCCGATCAACGATGCTACTGCGTACTTCGGAAACATATCCGACGCCGTGGAGTAGAGGTTCGCCGACCACGCTTGGTGCGCGGATCCGGCCAAGGCAATCAAGAAAACCGCACTCCAGTTGCCGACACTGGTGGCAAACAGAATCGGCACCACACAGAGGGCAAAGATGAACATCGCGGTCTTGCGAGCCCGCGTTACGCTCCAACCGCGCTTCATCAGGTATCCGGGAAGCCAGCCGCCAATATTGCTCAGCACGGTGATGATGGCATAGATGGCCGCCAGATGCATCCAACTGTGTGAGATATCCAAATCACGCGTCTTCTTAAAATAATCGGGCAGCCAGATGAGAAAGAACCACCAGACCGGATCGGTCATGAATCGGGCGACGATGATGGACCAGGCTTGCCGGTATTTGAAAAGGCTCAGCCAAGGAACTTTCCCGGCCTCCTCCGCGTGCGATTCATCGCGGTCACTCTGAATATAGGCCAGTTCGTCCGCACTCAGACGCTTTTCCCGCTCCGGCACATTATAAAGCGGAAGCCAGAAAGCTAACCAGACGAACCCGGCCAGTCCGGCCACAATAAACGCCATGTGCCAACCCCAGGTGAGCGCAATCCAGGGAATGAGAATCGGGGCGATGATGGGCCCGAAGTTTGAACCGGAATTAAATAGACTGGTAGCGAAAGTCCGTTCTTTTTTCGGAAACCAGAGCGCCACCGTTTTAATCGACGACGGAAAATTGCCGGCCTCACTGATTCCCAAACAGAGACGGGCTACGAAGAATCCGCTCACGCTGGAAACCAGCGCGTGCCCCATGGCCGCTAGACTCCATCCCGTAATCGAAATGGCATATCCGATTTTGGTTCCTAAGCGGTCTACTAGATATCCAAAAATCAATCCCCCAACCGCATAGGCTCCTTGAAAGGCGGAGTTCACCGCCCCAAACTGCCCGTTGCTCCAGTGGAGTTGATTATCAAGGATCGGCTTAAGGAGCGATAGGATTTGCCGGTCCATGTAGTTGACCGTCGTCGCGAAGAATAACAGTCCACAAACAATCCAGCGATAGCGCCCGGTAGTAGTGGCGTTAACTTCGGGATTAGCCTTCAGGTCTTGCAGCATATCTTTCTCACTCTCTGAAAACCCCTTATTTCCCTTGTCATCGATATCCCCGCCCAATCTCCCCAATTGTCCCCTCACGTTCAATCGTTCAGCGTTCAGCGTCGATTCAGCGTTCGGCGGCGCAGAGGCTGGTGCGTTAAAGGTCGCTTTTGAAAACTACGCTGGCCAGACGGATGCCTTGCGGATTATTGTTTGTAATCCGTAAAATCTGTGGTTAATTGTTCTCTTCGTGATCTTTGCGCCCTCTGGGTGAAATCTCTTCGGGATGCATCCTATGGGAACCGCGTCGTACCCGCCCAAATCGTCACACGCCAAAACGCCAACCCCATTTCAATCTGTGTAATCTGTGAAATCTGTGGTTAAACCTCTTCTCTTCGTGATCTTTGTGTGAAATCTCTTTCAGGACGCTCGATCAAGAAACGCGTCTTACCCGCCCAAATCGTCACGCGCCGAACCGCCAACCCCAATTCTAATCTGTGTAATCTGTGAACGTGGTGACACCTCCTCCGTGACTTGTAATCTCTCGGATGCATCCGATAGGAAAGCGTCGTAACCCACCGAGTGTCCGGGTGGACGCGACCCCATTTCCCAATCTGTGTAATCTGTGAAATCTGTGGTTAAATTTTTCTTCGCCTTTCCCGTTCAATCTCTTCCCAATCTCATCCGAAGAGCGGCAACAAATGCCGGCTAAAAAGATTTTGAGTAACGTTCCGTCCAACGATCTCCTCGTTAGCCTCCAGTGCGTCGGTAAACCGTTGTCCCATCCCAGCCGCCACCTTGAAACCGACATGTAACAGTTGGCGGAAGTTAGGATTATAATCTGGAGATGATTCTACGTGGCGCAAAGCATTGGCGTATTCAGTTGAACTCCAGCCCATGACGGACTTGGGATGCGGCAGTTTGGCCGGATCAATATCAATCACCGTGCTATAGGGAGCCACTAACTCCGCACTGGCGCACGGACAAGGAGTGCGTGCCGCCCCTCGACAATTGCTAAAACATGTCGGCGCAACCCTGGTGGAGTCGCCGCGTCCGGATACGTGCTGCGGCAGCGCCGGCGTTTATAACGTAGCGGAGAACGAAATCTCGATGAAGATCCTGGACGAGAAGATGGGATTCATCGCGAGCGTTGCGCCGGAGATTATCGCCACCGCCAATGTCGGCTGCATGCTGCAATTCCGTGCCGGAACTCAGCGGGCTAGTATGAAGACTCGCGTCGCGCACGTGATCGAATTGCTGGACGAAGCGTATTAGCGCAGAACGCCGGTTCTAGTGATCACGAATGCTCCTGCGCGGGTACGCTCTCTCGTGTCATCCAGCGCAAATTTCTCCACCACATCCCCGGATACTTGCCGATAAAGATCAGCAGGAAGTCCACCGTGTCGGTCACGCCGTGCGCCACAATCGGTACTGACAACTTCCTGTCGCAGCGCAGATACGCCAGTCCCAACAGTGCACCGTCGATTGTGTTTTTCCATGACGCCGGTCATGCCCTGGTACAAATGTGCCAAGCCGAACACCACGCTCACCGTAAACAGACTAATGATCCACGCCATGCGCTTGCGGCCGAACAGGTCGGCGACGCGGTTCATCAGGTAACCGCGAAAGACCATCTCCTCGCCGAATGCGGCCAGCGTCCATGTGAGCAGCAACGCCAACGGCAACAGCTTCCAATTCCAGCGCAGTCCGCGGAAGTCGGACAGGTCGGGCCAGTGATGGGTCAATCGCACCAGAATCGGTTGAGTGACGAATAATTCCAGCGCTTCAATCCCGACACCAATCAACGCGCCGATGGCCAGCGTGTGGCCCCAGCCCCGATAGAGTTGCATGCCGATGTCTTTCCAGCGCAGACCGCGCAAACGCACCGACAGCCAGCCCAGGGCCAGCAGGTACAAGGTTTTGCTGAAGACGATGACCTGGTGCCAGCGATAGCTGTCGGCCAAGTAGATGAGCAGCACCAGAACAAATTCAACAAAGATTAACCAGCGGGATTGACGCCACCCTCCTGATGTCTGGTTCGGTTTTGTAGTTTCCGGCGTCACAAAAGCCTCCGATATACGTCCAAACTACAGCGGGTCTGTGGTTTGGGCATTCTCGCACGCAAGCGGCTGTGAACTCGAGCAGCGCAGGGAACAATTTCCGGGTGGCTGGCATCTATAGAAGAGCAGCAGGTCTGGTTCGCCTGATCGTGGCATGATGAAGTGGAAAACATTTGCCGTAGGCTGGGAGTTTGGCGCGCTCGCGCTGTTACTATTCGCGCAGCACAAATCCAATATGTCCGATCTCAATGCCAAACCCGACGTCATCGATTTGACCCACACCCTGGATGCTCACTCGCCGAATTGGGAGGGCACCGAGCACTCGCCCTTCCAGGCGACCGTGACCGGCAATCTACAACGCGACGGCTATTATTCCCTGGGGTCCACCACCCAGGAGCACTACGGCACCCGATCCGGACGCACCGGCGCATTTCGCCCACGGCATGTGGACGGTGGAGCAGATTCCCGCTGAGCGGCTGGTGCGGCCGCTGGTGATTTTGGATGTTCGTGCCAAAGCGCAAGGCAATCCCGATTACGAAGTGAGCGTGGCCGACATAGCCGACTGGGAGAGCCAGCATGGTGAGATCCCTACGGGGGCCGTGGTCATGGCTTATACAGGGTGGGAAGAACTCTGGGGCTCACAGAAGCAGTTTCGTAATCAGCAGCCGGACGGACTGCCGCACTTTCCGGGATTTTCGCTGGAGACTGCCAAGTTTCTGGTGAAGACGCGCAACGTGGTGGGCCTGGGCATTGACACCATGAGCGTGGATATAGGGGCGACTACGACGTATCCCGTGCACCAGTTCACGTCGCAGGAAAGTGTGTATCACTTGGAGAACGTGGCCGGCTTGGGATTGGTGCCACCCGCGGGAGCAACCATCGTGGTTGCGCCGCTGAAACTCGGCGATGGCTCCGGCGCGCCGGTACGGCTGTTGGCGCTGGTGAGATGAAGTGCGGCTATTCCCGTCGCTTTTGGCCTTTAGAAGAGCTGAACGCTACAGCCATTTCAGCAAATCATGCATGTTTTCCGCCGAGTGCAAACTCTTGAATCGCCGAAACCGTCGAACTCGGGATTCAACTATCAGGCGAAAAGCCAAAGCGAAAGCGATAGCGAATAGCCAAAAGCGGCTTTACCTCACATGAACCGATACAGCACAAAACTGAAAGCCTCCCGGGAGGCGCCGAGGAAGCTGCCCCACGCGGTTTTGGGTACTGATCTGGCCGGGGCGAGATATACGAGGTGAATCCCTGGCGATGATCATTTGCTTGGGGCGGAACAGATGGTAGGCATCGCTGACCAGCGGCACACTGTTGAGACCGTTCCGGCGCATGATCACGGCCGCTCGCTGGGTTGATTCGTCGGTATTGTCGGATTGGGTTTCGGCGATCAGGTCGGCATCGGGCACACCGCGGCTGCTCATATAGTTCCTTCCAACCTGACCCTCACGGAAGGCAGGGTCGTGGCCCGACCCGCCGCGGGAACAATGGAGGCGCCACGCCTTCCTGGAACAGGCCATAGGCGTGGTCCAGCCGGGCTCTGTAAACGGGGGAGGGTCGGCCCGCGTACTCGGCGGCTCCGAGGACGAGGATGCAGTCGCGGTGTGGGGCTTGTCCAGCCGGGCCTCACCATCACCGGCGCGACCAGGTAGAAAAAGCTGGCACCCAAGGATCAGGACGATAGCGACAAACAAGCAGCGAACAGGATGGGTTTGGAAGCGGGGCTCCCGTGGCGACTACTCCCGTCCCAGCAACTCGGCGATTTCGTCATAGGGAATTGCGCCCGGACGAAGAATGCGCCAATGGCCGTCCTCGCTGGTGAGGTCGACGATGGTTGAAGAACGTCGCCAAAGCTTGGCCGCCGTCCACGATGACGGGGAGGAATACCCAGTCGGTCGCGGACCCCGTGCGCCGCGGCGCACTCCGCCTCGCCGTGCAGATCGGCTCAGGTGGCAGTAATGGGCAGTCCGGGAGCGCCAAGGATGGCCAGCGCGACTTCCGACGACGGGCCGCGCAGAGCCACGTTGCCGGCGTTGGCGGTGACCTTCAGGGGCACCTTGGGATCAGCTCTACGACGAACTCAATGGGCCGGGCCAGAAGCGTCGGGCCAGCAGGTAGAACGTCTCAGGCACCGGCCATGCCAACTCAGCAGCCTGGTCTATGGACTCGGTCAGCAAGGACAAAGGCTTGTGCCGGGAGCGAGTCTTGATTTCGTAGATGCGGTCCACGGCATGCAGATTGAACGGGTCTGCCGCCAGGCCGTAAAAGGTATCGGTTGGCATTCCCAGGACCACGCCGGCCTTAATTTTCTCAGCGGCGTAGGCTACCAGGGATGCTTCAGGATTAGTCGTGCTGATTCTTATGATTTCGGGACGCAACCGAACCTCTTCGAGTGCAGATAATATGGCGGTGCAGGAACTGGCGCGCCGCCTATGAGAGTAGCAACAGAGGCATGATCACGCTGCTGCCGATGCCTGCTCCTGAATTGAACAGGCGTTGTAGGATAAGTTCCTATTTGGAACCCATGGCCGAGACACCTCAACCTACAGCGGATCAACGGCTTCGCGCCATTACCAGCCGCCAAAGTGCTCAACTGAAGCAACTTCGCAAGCTTTTCCAC
>CAWEGF010000038.1:0-66180 GCA_963808535.1 uncultured Verrucomicrobiae bacterium
GCGGCAATAGGTGCGACATCTATCTAGCCTCATCTCTCGCCCCTGCAGGGCGAGCATTGTTAGGGTTCCCAGGGTTGAAACCCTGGGCTGAGGTCTATAGCCCCTGCGGGGCACAATCATTCTAACCCTTTTTCCTAGCATCGTCGCCATGCTCTGACCCTATAGCACCAACAGCTCCATCCACTACCTCAGCAATTCCACGATTCGGTCCCGGCACTTTGCCAGACGTTTATACTCAAGCATCTCCGTTGGCATCGATAACAGGTTTTCCGCCAGCAGGGTGGCGGCTTCCCGGTGTTGGCAAACGGTCTCCAGGGTGAGGTGGTAAATTCGGATCCCGAAAATATCGCGCAGGGGATCAATCGACATTAGGGCCTGCCATTCCACGCGAAGAAACGTTCGGTCTGGTTGGCAATTCGCGGCCAGCTCTGCGATGCCATCTTGCGGTCGTTGGTTCATTTGTCTCGAACTTGTCAGGCTCCAGTTGGATCGCTGATAACATTCCTGCGGTTTCAGATTAACAAAAAATCGTTCTATGCTTGGACCGAGTTGAGTCTCCAACCCTGGAACTGGCGCATGAACAAACGCTAGCGGATGATTCTGTTTTTCTTCCAGGGTCCATCCCGTTGGGAAACAAACACAACCGCCAACTATTTTCTGTCCGGTGGTGCGGCTGCAACAAAACAAAATCTGGTTCCCAGAGAGAGCCCAACTCGCGAAAGGTCCGCACCGGGTCCACCTTGGCAAAATTGCTGGCAAATCGAATCACCGCGACGCAATCCTCTTCAGTTGGAGGTTCACAGACAAAGCCATCCGGACGCCTTTCCAACAAGGCGCGCTCGCTGTCTCAAGATCTCGCGCGGCCCGTGATGATTAAAATATTCATCGGGCCGCAACCGCTTGAGCGCCATGGTTGGTCGATAACCGTGGCGACTAAACAACCCTTCCAGAGGGAGACTTTTGGGCAACTCAGCTTCGCCGGCCAGTTCCATGGGCACGTCACTGACCAGGAGCGAGAGGCGGTGGCATGGAGAGGGCCGAGTGAACCGACCGAGGATCTACGCCAGACGCCAGAAGGCTGACCAGGGTCTCGGAAGTCTGCTCAGGAATCAAGGTGATCTCTGCTTTCGTCTTGATCAAACGTTCCACTTCAAGCGTAGTGAAAACGGCATTTAAGACGTCTGAATCCTGCCCGATTTCGCGCAGAGCCTGCCCGATCATCTGAGGCCGAACCGACCTGGCCTTGGCGAACTCGGTGGCGGCTTGTCGTTCCGCCGAGCTAGTAATGACGTCGACCTGATTGGTTCCGGCCTGCCGGATCGCTGACGTCACCTGCCGCAGCCGGTTCACCACCTTTTGTTCAATCTGGCGAATCATTAGATTGTCACGAAAATGCACCTTCCGAACGTAAACCGAACCCACTTGGTACCCCCATTCTTCCGCTTTCGGCGAAACTTCCGCCCGTACCGTTCGACTCATCGAATGCCGGCTCTCCAGCATTTCGTTTAATGGTAAATTACTCAGGTTTCGTACCGTGGCGTTAGCAACGTTGGCTCGCAATGAGCCGCGAGGATCGAGATTTTTGAAAAGATAATCCACGGGATTCTTGACCCGCATTTCATACCAAATCCCCACCCCCATTGGGGTACCCTCTTCCGTATTAACCGGATTGCTTCGCAGATACTCTTGATCTAGACGGGTATCAATTTCGTACATCCGGCCGAAGAAACGAACCAGCGCAGCTTGCGGTCCCAACCGGAGCCAAAGCAGATGGAGACCTGGTTCGGAAACCACTCCCAGCACCCTGCCGAACAGCACATAAACTTTGGCCCGGCATTCCATGACCGTGGTGTAAAAGTTGATGGCCGCCAGAAACACCAACAGGATTGGCACTGCGATCCAGCAAACGATGAACGCGGCGATAAAGGCGAATAAGAAATTCATGGGATTAGTTTTTGGCGCGGAAGATAACTCGGCTGGCCTTGGAGAACAGGTCGAGCCGGATATTGCGAATGTAGGCCGGCAAGGCTTGTTCTCCGCTTTGCTTCAATTGGGCCAGCTGTTGGGCCATCCACCGCAAGGGCTGAACTTCAGCCTCCGCGCGGTTCGTTTCGATCTCTACTGCTCTCCTGGATTGTTCAATGCGCTGATCGGCATTGGCTTGGGCCAGGCTGATGTTCGACGAAACTTCGTTGTGCACGGTGTTAATCGCCGATAACGCCGATTCGATGTCCATCGGTGGATCAATGCCAGTGATCAGCGAAGCATCCAGGACCATTCCATAGCGGGCGGCAGAAGAGACGCATTGTTGATCCATTTGGATATTGAGATGATTAAGATTTTTTCGCAGATCGTTAATCGACACCCCCGCCTTGGCCAGGCTCTCGTTGGCTTTTTCAATCAGTGGCTGGTCGCTTTCCAGCGGCTCTGGCGCCTCGTAATTGGCAATCCGTTCTCTCAAGATGGAGACAAAATAACCAATCACATGGGCGATTGGTCTCTTTACGCCAAAAAGATAAGCATAGAGATTTTGTTCACTCACCCGGTAACGGATCTGGCCGGTTAAACCGATATTCAGCTGATCTTTCGTCACCGCCTCCAGGATGGTCCCTTTTTGATTGGCTTCCGGCGCGTCGGGATCAAAAGCGACATTCACGGTCTGGATTGAGACGGCGACCTTATAGACCCGCTGCCACGGCATTCGAAGGTAAGGTCCGCCTGGACCCAAAACTCGAACTTGTGGATAAACGTAGCGCTCTTTTTCCTCCGGTCGAAGATGTTCGGCAATCGGCAGATCAAGACTGGTCGCATGCCCGATGCGCTCCGCCCGTCCAAAGTTCGTGACTACGGCGCGTTCATTTTGATTGATGGTGTAAAGACCGCCCAGCAAACAATAACAAAACAGGAAGGCAAAAACCCCGGCGACTATGCCGATAACAATCTCCATAGGCCGCGGTTTATAAAGAAGTTGCAGCCATTGAGCAAGACGGAATAGGGTCAGCCCATGTCGTCTGCAGCCTACCTGCAACTCTGTGAACGCTCTCGAGAAGTCTACTTGCTGCGGTCTATCGCCGCGGTCCTCTCCTGGGATTTCGAGACTTATCTTCCTTCCAAGGCCGTAGCTTACCGGGCGGACCAACTGAGTTACCTCGAAGCCAAAGCCCACACCCTTTTTACCGAATCCTGCGTCGGCGACTGGCTCCAGGAAGCCGAACAGTTCGGTTTCGACCGAGAATCGGAAGAGGGCGCCAATATCCGGGAGTGGAGACGATCCTATAATCGGGCGACCAAACTACCAGTCGCGCTGGTTGAAGAATTTGAAAGGACCCGAACGATCGCTCGCGAAGCTTGGGTTCAGGCTCGCGCAGAAGCCAAATTTTCAATCTTTCAATCACATCTGGAAAAGATTGTCGAACTCACCCGCCAGAAGGCAGATCTCTGGGGATACCAGGAATCTCCTTACGACGCTTTAATTGATGACTACGAACCGGGTATCACGGCTGCCGAACTCAAACCGGTTTTGGAAGAATTGCGGGTGGCCCTGGTGGAACTTCTTGGCGAGATCGCCAGTAACTCTGTGTCGGAGAGCTTTCTGGATGGTCACTATCCGATCGACGGTCAGCAGGCGTTTTCCGCCGAGGTAGCCACGGCCTTTGGTTACGATTTTGCCGCTGGACGTGTCGACACCACGATGCATCCTTTCGCCACCACCCTCGGTCCATTCGATCAGCGTATTACGACTCGTTATAACACGCATCGCTTCGAGGTTTCCTTGTATGGAGTGATGCATGAGACAGGTCACGCCCTGTATGAGCAAGGTCTTCGCCCAGATCGAGTTGGCTTACCCGTCGGTGATGCGGTTTCCCTGGGGATCCACGAATCCCAGTCCAGACTCTGGGAAAACCATGTGGGACGAACGCCTCAGTTCTGGCATCTCTGGCACGCCACAGCGTGTAAACATTTGCCGGATGTGGCCCGCTTTTCACCAACGGATCTGGCGAACGGCGTGCAACGCGTGGCCCCTTCTTTTATCCGCGTCGAAGCGGACGAAGTAACCTACGATCTGCACATTTTGCTCCGATTCGAGATGGAGTTGGCCCTGATTGAAGGGCGGTTAAAGGTCCAGGATCTGCCCGAGGCCTGGAATGCCCGTTTTCGGGAACTGTTTGGCTTGGTCGTTCCTGATGACGCCCGAGGAGTGCTCCAGGACATCCATTGGAGTCTCGGTTCGCTGGGATACTTTCCGACCTATACCCTGGGTAACCTTAACGCGGCGCAGCTGATGTTCGCCGCCGAAAAGAAGGTTTCGGGATTATCTGAACAGCTGGCTCAAGGCAATTATGTGCCTTTACTGGATTGGCTGCGCGAAAACGTTCACCAACACGGTCGAAGGTATCTTCCGACCGAACTAATGCGCCGGGCTACCGGGGAACCCACCCAGGCCCGCTATCGTATCGAATATCTCCGGAACAAGTATTTAAGTTGATCGAAAACCTTCATTTGGCCATCGAATGGCCTTCCCGAAACTGCCGCTCTTTAGTTCTCGGCAGTTGACCAAACCCAGATGAAGGGAGCGCTATCCTTGCAGAATGAGGCGGTCTTCTGGTTACGGCTGCTGCTCCGATTCCGGCCGGCTTCGAAAACCGCATTTCTGCCGAGAAACCGAGTTGTTGGCCGCGGATAACTAACGTATTCTCCCCCGCGTGTATCGCCAAGTAGGAGTTGCGACAACTTTTTCCCCTCGCTTCATGGCAGTGCTTGCAGAAGCAGGTCGCGTCAGTCTCTCTCTGGCCGCACCATTATGCTTGATCCACGCTGACGAGTTCGCACCGGAAAAGGAGGAGCGTTTCCGATCTGCTTTACGTGACCTGCACCTGGACCCCGGCAGCGCGATTCGCTTTGAGCCAGGAGAACCTGCTGAAGCTATTCTCAAAGTCCAGCGGGAGGAAAACATTGATTTGTTGGTGGCCGGGGCAATGGAAACGGAAAGTGTTCATCGCAATTTTACCGGTGACGTAGCTCGCGAGCTACTTAAACGCGCTCCTTGCGATCTTTTGTTATTTACCGAGCCGAATGAAAATCCGAAACCCCCGGAGGGTATCATCGTGGTGGTGCCGGATTTGTCAGAGCCAAGTCGGCGTGTCCTTCGGTCGGCGCTTGACCTCGCGCAGCGAGGCGGCGGCCATCAAATAATCACCCTCCTCCACGTCCAGACCACCTTCGCGCAGGCTAAAGAGAAGGCTCTGGGGGTTAATAATGGCACTTTATCTACCGAGGAAACGCTCCAATCCTGGGTCGAAGTTGAAGCGCGGCCGGGCATGGAATTGGACTATCACCTTCTGCAGGGCAACACCGGATTCACAGCTTGCGAGTTTATTCAGTCCAGCGGAACCAACTTGGTGGTCATGCCATCGCAAATGCCCGCTGCTGACCAAACCGTATTCGCTCCCGCTCTCGACTGGATTATTCAAGTCATCCCCGGCAACCTGTGGGTCATCCGTCAGGAGATTTGAAAGAAGAGAAGAAAGTTAAACCACAGATTTCACGATTACACAGATTTGAAGACGGGTTGGCGTTTGAGCGGACTGGCGGTTTGGCCGCTGAAAAACATCTTCCGACAAGTACGGTCCTCAAAAAAATTCGTGGTTAACAAATCTTGTCACGTAGGCGTTTGCTGAGAGGAAGCCTTTAACCTGGCCAAACCGTCACCCGCCTAAACGCCAAACCCTTCTTCAATCTGTGTAATCTGTGAAATCTGTGGTTAACTTTCTTCCTTCTTAATCTTCTGCAGGATTTCTCTCAATACAAAGGGCAGGATACCGCCATGCCGATAGTAATCGACTTCGATCGGAGTATCGATTCTTAGAATCAACGGGACCCGTTCGACCGCTCCGTCTTTTCGCGTGATCTCCAGGGTCACCTCCTGGCGCGGCCGGATGCTATCGCCGAGACCAATCACACTGAAAGTTTCTGAACCGTCCAGATTCAACGTCTGCGCATTCACCCCATCCGCGAATTGTAAGGGCAAGACCCCCATCCCGACGAGATTGCTGCGGTGAATTCTTTCGAAACTGGAGGCCACCACCATTTTAACCCCGAGTAAACGGGTTCCCTTGGCCGCCCAATCCCGGCTTGAACCAGTGCCATACTCGTGACCCGCGATGACGACTAAAGGAGTCTGTTCTTTCTGGTAGCGAGCCGAAGCGTCGAAAATCGACATCTTTTCCCCGCTCGGATAATGGACCGTGACTCCACCCTCAACCCCGGGCACCATCAAATTCTTGATTCGTACATTGGCGAACGTTCCGCGCGTCATTACCCGGTCGTTACCACGCCGACTCCCGTAACTATTGAAATCGATCGGTTGGACCCCACGCGCGACCAGATATTTTCCGGCCGGCGAACTATCTTTGAACGCCCCCGCCGGTGAAATGTGATCAGTCGTAACCGAGTCCCCAAAGATACCTAGCGGCCGGGCATTCCGAATCTCTTCAATCTTGACCACCTCCATCGAGAAGTCGTCGAAGAATGGTGGCTCCTGAATGTAATCACTTTTTTCGTCCCACACATAAAGGTCGCCCTTCGAAGAAGTGATTTCATTCCACTTTGGATTCTGACTAGCAAAATCCGCGTATAACTGGCGAAACACTTCCGGTTTAAGTGCGGAAGCCATCGCCTGATGGATTTCTTCCATCGTCGGCCAGAGATCCTTGAGATAAACCTCTTTCCCCTCTTTATCTGTGCCAATCGGATCGCGCGCCATATCGATGTTCACCCGTCCGGCCAAGGCAAAAGCCACTACCAGGGGAGGCGACATGAGAAAATTTGCTTTAATATTCTGATGGATCCGCGCCTCGAAATTGCGGTTGCCGGAAAGGACTGCCGCAGCGACAAAATCATTGTCCGTCACCGCTTGTTCGATGTTCGGATGAAGCGGACCCGAGTTCCCGATACAAGTGGTGCAGCCGTATCCAACGATGTTGAATCCCAACTGGTCCAAATAGGGTTGCAGTCCAGTCTTCGCCAGATAATCAGTGACCACTCGTGAACCCGGCGCCATCGATGTCTTAACGGTTGGATTGACCGTTAGCCCTTTTTCGACCGCTTTCTTAGCGAGCAGTCCGGCGCCTAACATCACACTCGGATTACTGGTGTTGGTGCAACTGGTAATCGCAGCGATCAAAACACTGCCGTGTCCGACCGGACCAGATTTGCCGTGACTGGGAGCCGTTTCAGCAGGCTGGGAACCGTTTACCGAGACCGTCGTTCGCTTGGACAAAAGATCGGCGCTTTTTCCGTAGCCTCCCTCCTTAACTGGTTTGATGAAGAGACCCAGGAAGGTCTGACCCAGGTCTGCCAGATTAATCCGATCTTGCGGACGCTTCGGACCCGAAACACTCGGTTGCACCGTAGCCAGGTCGAGGTCGATATCCACGCTGTAAGCGATTTCGCCTTTTTTGGGCATGCCGAACATTCCCTGAGCCTTGAAATAGTTTTCAAATCGCGCGCATCGCTTCCTCCGTCCGCCCCGTCATCCGAAGATAATTGACCGATTCACTGTCGACCGGAAAGAAACCCATCGTCGCTCCATATTCCGGAGCCATATTTCCGATCGTCGCGCGATCGAAGAGCGGCAGCGAGGCTGCTCCCTCCCCGTAAAATTCGACAAATTTGCCCACCACCTTTCGCGCCCGGAGCAACTGGGTGACGTGCAACGCCAGATCAGTAGCCGTTACCCCTTCCCGCAAGCGCCCGCTCATGTGAACTCCGACCACTTCCGGGGTTAGAAAATAGACCGGTTGCCCGAGCATTCCGGCTTCAGCTTCGATTCCGCCCACGCCCCATCCGACGATGCCAAGGCCGTTGATCATGGTCGTATGGGAATCGGTTCCCACCAGGGTATCAGGGTAAAAAACTTCTCCCTGTCCCGTGGTGGAACTTAATACCCCTTTTGCCAGGTACTCGAGGTTCACCTGGTGCACGATCCCGATCCCCGGAGGAACCACTCCGAACGTTTTGAAGGCTTGCTGACCCCATTTCAAAAATTCGTAGCGTTCCCGATTGCGCTTGAATTCCATATCGAGGTTCAGGCCGAGCGCTGCGGACGATCCCGCGAAGTCAACTTGCACGGAGTGATCAACGACCAGATCCACCGGGACCAGTGGCTCAATTATTTTCGGATCGGCGTTCAGCTTGGCCACCGCTGCTCTCATTGCTGCGAGGTCCACTAGCAAGGGGGACGCCGGTAAAATCCTGCAGGACGATTCGCGCCACTACAAAGGGGATTTCCTCGTTCGCCGGTTCTTTGGCATTCCAATTCGCCAGCGCCACCACATCTTTCTCAGCGACCTTTTTTCCATCACAGTTCCTGAGCACAGATTCGAGCACAATCCGAATGCTGACGGGCAATTGAGAGATTTTTCCGATTCCGGCTTCTTCCAATGCCGGCAGCGAATAATAAAAGCCCTTTTTGCCTCCGCCTGCGTCAAAGGAGCGAATCACATTTTCCGGGATCATAGGTTTTGCTTAGGCTAATTCGTTAAGTTTCGCTTTGATGGCGTCGAAATTTGGTAGCTGCCTCGGATTGTCGGAGCTTTCCGCGTACTGAACGACCCCCTCCCGATCGATAATGAACGCCGAGCGCTTGGGAACCCCGCCCATGGGCAGGCCGCGATCCGGCGCAAAGTGATCGTAAGCAACACCGTAACTCTTCGTTACCGTATGGTCATAGTCGCTTAAAAGGGTGACCTTGATCCCCTCCTTCTGAGCCCAAGACTTCCAAGGAAAAGGGGCTGTCGCCGCTAATCCCGTACACCTCGGCGTTGAGTTCGCTGTAGCTGTCTAGCCCCTCGCTGGTTTCGCACATCTCCGTGGTGCAAACTCCGGTAAACGCCATCGGGAAGAAAAGAAGCAGGGTATTTTTTTTCCCAAAATTGTCCCTCAGTTTGACCAGCTTGATACCATCCGGAGTTTTGCTGCTGAGTGCAAAATCCGGAGCCTTCGTTCCAATTGATAGAGCCATATAGTTCCGTTATAAGTTGTCTGCGGCTTGCCCCTTTGGCTGCAAATTTACTATAGGAACGCCAGGAATCTCGGTCAATGGGAATAGCATCAGGGACGGCCCACCCCCGGCCGCGGCAACCGCGAGGGAGAGGGAATTTTACACACATCCAGGAACTGATCGCAAAGGAGCAAATCAAGGAAGGACCGATTGCTCGGTTGAGCTGTGTAGAACCGTGTCAATCGTTTCGGGTCCGAAGCGATCACCAAACTAAAATGGTGCGCTTGGTGATGGAGTCTGCCAAATGCACCCATCTCTACCACTATTATCAGCACCCCGAAATTGGGCTGATGCACATCCGGGTGCAAACTTGGTTTCCCTTCAGCGTGGACGTGTGCCTCCACGGTCGGCAATGGCTCGCCCGTCAGATGGACCGAGCCGGCCTGGACTATCAGCAGCGGGATAACTGTTTTATCTGGGTCGAGGATGGCGCGGCAGTCCAACGGCTGCTGGATGAACAATTACGCACCGATTGGCCCGCCTTGATGAACTCCTTTTTGGAGCTCGCCCATCCTCTGCATGGCGAAATTACGGCTCCCATGGCGGGCCTGAGCTACTACTGGAGTGCTTCCCAAAGTGAATACGCCACCGATGTGCTCTTCGATCAAGCCGCGCAACTCCAAAAGCTTTACCCGAAATTTATCCGCCATGCGATCAGCACCTTCCAGAGTCCCGACGTCTTGCGCTTCCTTGGCAGAAAGGTTCCCCAGTCCAGCGGCAAAGCGCACGCCGCCTTTACGGGCCAAGTCAGCTCCCGACTCCAGGAACGACCCGAAGGAGTACGAATCCGCCACACCCTCAATGGTAATTCGCTCAAGATGTACGACAAGGAGGGCAGCGTTCTGCGAGTCGAAACCACCATAGTGCGGCCCACGGAGTTTAGAGTTTATCGGGCTAAAGAAGGCGAGCCCGAAGGATCAGCAGCGCTGGAGGACCTTGCGCAAAGGAGTCTGCGACATGTATCGACGCGGCCAAGTGTGTCGCGCGGCCAATCACCGTTACCTGGAAGCCCTGGCCAGCGTGACCGGCTCCACCAGCCTTCTTCAGGAAGCCTCGGAAGTCTGTCGCCCCATCACCCGCCATGGAAAACGTTATCGCGGACTCAATGCTCTGGCGGACAAAGATCACGCTTTACTCCTGGCAGTCAGCCGCGGCGAGTTTGCCCTGGCTGGCCTGCGTAACGCCGACTTGCGCGCTTTGCTCTATCCAGCTCAAGGCGCCAAAACCGACCAGCGCCAGATCCGGCGCACCAGTGCAGCCATTACCCGCCAATTGGCACTCCTGCGTGCCCATGGACTTCTGCGCAAGCTCCCCCGTTCTCATCGCTATCAGCTCACGGCCAAAGGCCGCCGAATCATCACTGCTCTGCTTGCCGCCTGTTACGCTGATGTTGAACAACTTACCAAAATAGCAGCCTGAAAATCCTCTCGAAATTGCGCGATCTTCGATGTCAGCAGTGCAAAGATCACTAAGATCGGATTTTGAATTGAATGGCCCTTCGATCCGTGGTTCGTCCTTTCCTTTGCGATCTTTGCGATCTCTGTGTGAATTGCCTTTTCCGATCGGATGTTTTACACACGGAGATCGCAAAGATCACTAAGACCGACCCGGTTTGGGTGACCCTTCGATCCGTGGTTCATCCGTTCCTTTGCGTTCTTTGCGATCTCTGTGTGAATTGCCTTTTCAGATCGGAGTTTTACACACGGAGATCGCAAAGATCACTAAGACCGACCCGGTTTGGGTGACCCCTTAGATCCGTGGTCATCCGTTCCTTTGCGATCTTTGCGATCTCTGTGTGAATTGCCTTTTCTGATCGGAGTTTTACACACGGAGATCGCAAAGATCACTCAGACCGATTCGGTTTGGGTGACCCTTCGATCGTGGTCATCCGTTCCTTTGCGATCTTTGCGATCTCTGTGTGAATTGCCTTTTCTGATCGGAGTTTTACACACGGAGATCGCAAAGATCACTCAGACCGACCCGGTTTGGGTTGCCCCTCAGATCCGTGGTCATCCGTTCTTTTGCGATCTTTGCGATCTCTGTGTGAATTGCCTTTTTTCGACCCAAGCAGGCCCGCCGATTCTTTGACAGCTCTCCCAAGAGGCTGTACTACCTCGTTTGAGCCAGAACTCTGCATTTGAGCTTGCCAGGACTTTAAAACTGTCGAGACGCCAGTTCTTGCAAATCGCTGCGGGCTTAGGCGTAGCAGTGGGAATTCAGGGCGCGGCCCAGGTTGGTTACGCCGCTCGTCATGAACCACTTCGCGTCCTCTTGGAAAAACGGCTAATCCGAATTCCAAAACTTCCCAGCGCCTTTGATGGCTTTAGAATCGCCTTGTTCAGTGATATTCATCTTTATCCATTCACTCCGATTCAAGTTGTCTCGGACGCGGTTACCCTCGCCAATTCTTTCCAGCCCGACCTGGTTATTTTGGCGGGGGATTTTGTCTGGCACGACGTGGAGGCGGTATTTGATCTGGTCCCGGTTCTCAGCCGGCTAAATTCCGCAGCAGGAACATTTGCCGTCTTGGGTAATCACGATCATCGCAAGGGTCCGCAAATCGTGACCCAAGCCTTGAACCAGGCTGGCATCCGGTTGCTCACCAACGACGGGATCATTCTTCAGCGCGGAAACGACTCTATTTACCTGGCCGGCATTGATTCCGCTTGGGGCGGAGCGCCCGAACCGGATGCCGCCTTCCAAAATAGACGCGGAGATCTCGCCACTATAGTCGCCGTGCACGAACCTGATTATATCAAAGACCTTGTCGTCCGATTTCCGGTGGATCTTCAGCTCTCCGGTCACAGTCACGGGGGTCAGGTCCGCCTGCCGATCGTGGGACCCCTCATCCTGCCGCCAATGGGACTGGTCTACGACATGGGTTTATACCGCGTGGGAGAAGCGCAGATTTACACCACCCGCGGAATCGGAACGATCCATATCAACGCCCGCTTCAATTGCCCACCCGAAGTTACCGCCCTCACCCTCCAGGCCTAATTTATAAAGTTGGCGATTTTGAGGCTAGGAGGACCGGCCAGACCTGACCTTCGGATTGCTTTCCGCAAGGGTAACCAGTGTATCGTGCACGGCGTCCAAGCAGGCTTGGGCTCCTCGCAACCGCCGGCTACGGTTCCAGCGCTCCAGTCTTAAATAAAGGTGACGACCAACGAATAGAACCCCGGCCGCCGGGACTGCGATTACTAAATATTCCATACCAATCACTTCCTTGCCGTAGCTAAAGCACTTTTCATGCCGATCTTGGTTATCTGGCTTGCCGAGGATCCTCTTCGTCCATCTCCGCTCGATCCTGCGCCAAAAAGACACAACCGCACTTCTTCCCATCCGTCTTCGATCTCGCAGCCTTCGCTCCTCCTTCGTATCGTCCTCAGTCTCGTCGTCGTTCTTCGTCCTCGATCTCTGAACGGGCCACCCTGATTAGCCGGGCGAAAATCGCCCCCCGACCAAATCGCCCTTGTCGTCTCCCTTCGCTCTCCCCCTCCGAGCGGTTGTCATTGGTCTCTCTACATCGTTGTCGTCCGTCCTTCTCCATCTTTGAACGCCATCGATCTCTCCCCGCCGCAAGCGAGCACCTCGATGGCTGGGTTCTAAGCCGGACGACAATTTAAGTTCTGGCAGAAAATGCCGAACAGTAACCGTGGAGTGCACTCTATCGAAAAAATGTTGTGCTCCATGCCCGAGCAAAGGCGGCCGGAAAAATGCCGTACAATACGGTCTGTGCATTTGGTCATGAAAACGCGTGCCCAAATTTAGTATGGCTGAACAACGGCGGGCACAACGGCCTGTTTTGATAGGGCCTCCTATTCTTGGCTGACCCAGATCAAGCCGAAAGTTAATATTAAGTTTTCCCGTTTTGGCAATCGCGCCGAGCAGCGTCGAACTGACAGTCAGCTGTAGAAAGCTGCAAATAATTATCTCTCAATGCGTTTATTCCGTATTCTGAGAATTGGGTCCTCTCTATTAGAAGACTACCTGAGTTGATAAGCCAATTCCGCGCTGCATGACATTGTTCCGCTTTGTACTCAATGCCAAATAAGGTCCGCGCCGGCTCACTGGGATGGCTTTCCCTTCATTCAGCGCTTGTTAGGCAGAGCGACCTCTTAAAGAGTTATCGGAAACCGTCGATAAAGAATAATAGCAATGCACAAGACCAGGCGAAATATCACCCGCGCCGCGTGGCGGCTCGCCAAGTGTTATTGGACATCGGAAGAAAAATGGTCTGCCTGGGCGCTATTGATCGGCGTTATCGGGCTCAACCTTGGGAATGTCTACATCAGCGTGCGGATCAATGAATGGAATCGCTCCTTTTACAACGCGCTGCAGGCTTTCGATAGCGCGGAGTTGTTCCGGCAACTGGGCCTTTTCTGCATTCTGGTCACTTTCGCGATTTCCATGTCGGTCTATGGCCTGTACCTCAGTCAGATGTTGCAGATCCGCTGGCGGCGCTGGTTGACCAGCAGGTACCTGGATGCCTGGTTGGCGGAACGGGCTTACTATCAATTGGAGCTGGGCGGCCGGACCGATAACCCTGACCAGCGAATCGCCGAGGATCTTCACCAATTCACTACCTTTGTGTTAAGTCTCTCCATTGGGATGATCAGCTCGGTGGTCTCCTTGATTTCGTTTCTGGTGATTCTCTGGGGACTTATCTGGCCCGGCCGATATTGCCCTGGGTCAATGGGGGACCCTGCATATCCCGGCCTATCTGGTCTGGGCCGCCTTGCTCTACGCCGGCATCGGTACCTGGTTAACGGTTATCATTGGTCGCCCGCTGGTCCCTTTAAATTATGCTCGTCAGCGTTTTGAAGCCGATTTCCGCTTCAGCTTGGTGCGCTTTCGAGAAAACGCCGAGAGTGTCGCCCTCTACGGAGGCGAACCGGTCGAACTCAAGCTTTTCAAGGAACGCTTTGGCAGCGTGTTTGAAAATTTCTGTCAGATCATGAAGCGCCAAAAGCGCCTGACCTGGTTCACTTTAGGCTATGCCCAGGTGGCGGTGATCTTTCCGGTGGTGATGATTTCGCCGCGTTACTTCCTCAAGCAGATCGGCCTGGGCGGCCTGATGCAAGCGGTGAATGCCTTCTCCTTTGTCCAGAACGCCCTTTCCTTCATCATTAATTCCTACGCTGATATTGCCGCCTGGCAGGCGGTGACCGAACGGTTAGGTGGGTTCGAGGAGCGGTTGCAGGCCCTCCACCACGCCAAACGAACTACCAGTCAGATAGTGATTCGCCGTGGAGGGATGGGCGTGGCACTCAAAGAACTCAATCTTGATTTGCCCGATGGCACCCCGCTCTTGCGCGGAGTGAATTTTGCTCCGGCCCGAGGCCGAGCGGTGCTAATCGCCGGGGTTAGCGGCGCGGGCAAGAGCACCTTGTTGCGGGCCATTGCCGGCATCTGGCCTTACGGCCACGGTGAAATCAGGCTAGGTAAAGGACCGATGCTCTTTGTGCCGCAGCGGCCTTATCTACCGCTAGGCACTTTAGCCAGCGCGCTGCGTTATCCGCGCAGTGAAAAAAATAGCTTTCCTATTCTCCGGTTGGCGACCGCGCTGGAGGAGGTCGGTCTAGGCGCCTTGGCCGCCGAACTCGAAGATGTCCAGAACTGGTCCCAGCGCCTCTCACTGGGCGAACAGCAACGACTGGCCTTTGCCCGGATCCTGCTTTTAAAGCCGGCCCTCTTATTTCTGGATGAAGCTACTTCGGCTCTGGACGAGGTTTCCGAGGCTAAACTCTACGGCCTGTTGCGCGCTGCTCCTTGGCGGCCCACCATCATCAGCGTCGGTCACCGAAGCACCCTGCGCAGTTTCCACGATCAGATTTTGGATGTCGCCGCTTTCAATCCATCGTCAGACCGCCCCGTCTATTTGCCCAGCTTCTTTCGTCAGCCGCATCCAGACTTTGTGGTAACTCCCAGGCCCTCGCTTGGTGACCACCCGGTCAGGGTACCCGCCCTATAGTTAAATGTTTCGAGCAATGGATTTATCCTTAACCACTCCCGGCATCGCTTAAAGGAAAGCGGAAGGATGGTTCACCAAATCGTCGTTAGTCCGAATTTGCGATTTGCGGTTATTGGTTAGGCGAGAACCAAATCCAAGGCCCGGTCACTTGTAGGACAACTCGCGAGCGTGCCATCGCTTTGGGAATTTCTGTCTCTATTGCAATATCTCGAAGGGAATTTTTTGGGATCGCAGTGAAATTAGTATTGTTGGCAGTTCTTCAATAGTGTTTCTATCTCTGCTCAAACGAGTGCTATCCAGTTTCGCTCCCGTCGAATTCTTTAATTATTTCCTGTTTCGGTAGCTTGTTTGGTGATTGGCTATGGGTCGATTGGGCTGTCTATAGTCTTTATTCCTACCCAAATAATTAAAAGTTTTTGCGTGCTGGCGAGAACTGAGTAGTTTCACATAATTAATCCTAAGTAACTAAATGAGCTCAGTGCACTTTTCATCCAAGACCTTTGCGCAGGCCGCCGAAATAGCGGAACAAATTGAATCACTCGAAAAACAACTCAGCGTTTTGCTCCAAGGAGGGGACTCGATAGCGGAAAAACAGAGCTCTCCAAGAACAGCACCGAAGCGTCGAGTCGCCGCACCAAAAAAAGCCGCCCCTTCAGCACCCCAGGCTACCGAAGAGGGCAGAGGAACGCTCCGCCCGGCCGTGGTGGCGATCCTGAAGAAAAGCAAAAACCCCTTGAAGACCGCGGACATTTATGAGGCGCTGGTCGCCCAAGGGTACAAATTCACCTTCAAAGAAGCGAAAAAAGTACTCGGGATTCGCCTCTACAAAATGCTAGGTGTGCAACCACTCGGGGGAGGACTTTTCAAGGCCAAATAAAACGGACGCCCCGGGAGCCGTACCTGCTCGGTTTAAAACCCGCCCAGGGGAACCGGCTCCCGCGAAGCAGGCCCCGTTCGTTTTTCTCGAAATCCATTCTTTTGGGCTACCAGTCTCATCGAGACAATGCAAATAGCCCCGGCTGGTGAGCATCTCTCCCAGCGAATCCACCAGGTTAGCCCGAAATTTAATAATTGCGCCGGCTTCAGAAACGCTTTTCGTCTCCTTAGCGGGGAGACGATGTACTACGCCAGGGCGTTATACAGAATCTCCGCCGGATGTAGGGCGACCCGGCCCGTACAATCTTTAATTTGGTGGCGGCAGCTGGTGCCTGAAGCCGCGATAGACGTGTCAGCCGGAGCAGAACGTATGGCCGGCATCAGAACCAATTCGGCCACTTGTATTGAGAGATCGTAATGCTCCTGTTCATAACCGAACGACCCGGCCATCCCGCAACAGCCGGAAGGAATAAGTTGGACCTGGTAGTTAACCGGTAACTCGAGCGCCTGCACGGTGGGAGTAAGTGAAGCCAGGGATTTTTGATGGCAATGACCGTGCAACTTAATATTAAGAAAATTTTGGGTAAACGCCTCGCGTCCAATTCGGTTGCGGCCAGCTTCGCGGGCAATGAATTCCTCGACCAAAAGGGAACGCTTGGCAAGGTTCCGCGCGGGCTCAGCTAAACGGCTCGGTACCAAGTCTGGCACCTCATCACGGAACCCGAGAATAGCCGATGGCTCAATGCCAATCAGCGGGATGTCGTCCGTGATCACGTCTTTGAGCAGCTCTACGTTTCGAATGGCCAGCCGTTGCGCCTCCCGCAGAAGTCCTTTGGAAATCTGAGCCCGGCCGCTGTCGACGTGATTTGGAATAACCACCTCATAACCCAGGCAATTCAATAGTCGAACCGTTTTGATACCGGTTTCGACGTCGTTATAATTTGTAAACTCGTCGCAAAAAAGGAAAACCCGACCCTTCGGAAACGATAGTTCTTTGTTGGCCTCGCGCCGGTGCCAGCGACGGAGTGTTGTCGTATGCAGTTGAGGCATCGACCGCTTTTCCGCAAAGCCAGCGAACCGCTTGAACCACCGAGCCGTCGAATGATTTGTCACCAGGAAATTATAGAATCCGGGAACCAGCTGAGCTGCCGCCATGGCCGTCGAAAATCCAGCGATCAGCTTTGAACGCCACGGGACGCCGCGGGCATCGTAGTACTGTTGAAGCCATTCGGCTTTCAAGCGAGCAACATCAACGTTCGATGGACACTCAGATTTACATCCCTTGCAGGAAAGACAGAGATCCATCACCGTTGCGATTTCTTCACTGTCGAATGGGTTTGCTTTTGGCGAGCGAGTCAGCACCTCGCGCAGAATGTTTGCCCGAGCGCGGGTGGTATCGCGTTCATTCCGGGTCGCCATGAAACTGGGACACATCGTGCCGCCCATCAGGTGGGACTTACGACAGTCGCCAGATCCATTGCATTGCTCTGCCGCGCGTAAGATCCCTCCGGAACCGGCAAAATCGAGGACCGTAGAGAATTGCCGGTCGATCTGTCCGGATTCATAGCGCAAGCTTGCGTCCATCGGCGGCGTGTCCGTGATCTTGCCGGGATTAAAGATCTCCGCGGGATCCCACGCCTGCTTAATTTGACGAAAAAGAGCGTAGTTCCGCTTGCCGACCATGTCGGGAAGAAATTCGCCACGCAATCGTCCATCCCCATGTTCACCGCTGAGCGACCCACCATAGCGTTTCACTAGGCGAGCTATTTCCGTGGCAATCACCCGGAAGAGCTTTCGGTGCTCCTCCGTTTTGAGATTCAGGATCGGTCGCAGATGCAGTTCGCCGGAACCCGCGTGGGCATAATGAACTGCCGAGAGTCCATGACTCCCGAGAATAGAGTCGAATTCATGAACGAACATCGGCAAATCTTCCGGATCGATCGCGGTATCTTCGATAACTGCCACCGGTTTTGCATCTCCGGGGAGGTTAGAGAGCAAGCCCAAGGCTGCTTTGCGGAGATTCCAAACCCGGTTCTGGTCGGGACCCCAGATGACCGGGTAGTGATAGCCAAGCCCAGCGGTCCGCAATTCCGCTTCCAGGCCGGTTGCCAAGGCTGCCACCTCGTCCCGGGTTTCGGCGGCTAGCTCCACCGCCAGAATGGCGCCCGGATCCCCCTGAACAAAGAAACGGTTTTGCCGTTGCTCTATATTAGTCTTGGTGCATTCCAGGATATTGTCATCCAGCAGCTCGCAGGCCCGAGCCGAATGTCTCAAAGCCACCAGATTGGCTCGCAACGCTTCGTCGATCGTGGTGCAGTGCACGCAAACAAGAGCGGATTGAGGCGGCGGCAGCGGCTCGCAGGAAAGACTAACCTCGGTCAGGAAGGCCAATGTCCCTTCCGAACCCGCCAGCAGGCGGCAAAAATTGAAAGCGGGACCATCGGCTATGAACGGCGAACATTGCCCTAGCAAGTCGATTGCGTATCCGGTATTCCGTCGATGGATGGATTTTTTGGGGAACTCGCGGGAAATTTCCGCCCGGTTTTCCGGACTGCCCAGGAGCGTGCTAACATTCTGGTAGATCAGGGCCTCCAGCGTGTCACCACGGCATTTTGCCGCAAACTCCTCCAGCGAAAGAGCTTTAAACTCTACGATGGAACTGTCGCTGAGCACCGCCCGGATCGAGAGAACATGGTCGCGTGTGCTGCCGTAGACCACAGAGTTCGCTCCGCAGGCATTATTGCCAACCATGCCGCCAATCATGCAGCGATTCTGAGTGGAAGTTTCCGGGGCAAAAAAAAGGCCGTGCGGAGCCAAGGCTAAATTAAGTTCATTCCGGACCACGCCCGGCTGGACCCGCACACGGCGCGCGGCGGCATCGATTTCGATAATCCGAGTGAGGTAATGCGAAACATCGACCACGATGCCTCCCCCGACCACCTGGCCGGCCAACGATGTACCGGCAGCTCGTGGAATAAGCGATGTCCCGTGCTCGCGCGCGAACCGGATCAGTTTACAAATATCGGCCTCGGTCTTGGGCAGCGCGACGGCTTGGGGCATTTCGCGATAGACGGACGCATCGGTCGCATAAAGCGTCCGCATGGTGGCGTCGAAATGGAGATCGCCTTCGAGTTCAGTAGCCAGGCGCTCCAAGTCGGAGGGGCTCGGTCGCGTCATCCGCACATACATACTCTTCCCGGATTGGTGCGTCGACTGGAAAGCAAGGCTACGAAAAAAGATCTCGTTTCCACAATCGAGAAGACGCTATTCAGTAGTTGCACGTCCGCATTGAGGTCGAAATCCGGTAAATGAGCACTTCTTCAACTTCCATCTGGGTAGCCCTTCGGAACCCGGTTTTTTTCAAACTCTGGCTGGCAAGTGTCGTTTCTGGATGTTGTGTTTCGGCCCACGACATGGCCGCTACCTGGGTGATGAATACGATGACTCCGTCACCGCTATTCCTGTCGCTCCTATCCACCGCTGCTTCTCTTCCTTTCTTTTTGTTTACCTTTCCTGCGGGCGCACTCGCGGACATGCTTAATCGCAAAAAACTGCTTTGTGTGATGCATGTCTGGCTGATCCTCGCCGCCGCGGGACTCGCGCTGCTGGGATGGCTCCACCTGCTGAATCCTTCCGTCATCCTGATTGCGGTATTTCTGTTGGGGGTTGGGTTTGCTTGCAACGCGCCCGCCTGGACGTCCGTGATTCCGGACGTGGTGTCGAAAGAGGAACTCCCGTCCGCTGTCACCTTGGGGGGAGTGCAGATGAATATTTCCGGGGTCATTGGGCCAGCTCTGGGCGGCTTGCTGCTCCCCCTGATCGGCGCGAATGCGGTTTTCGCGGTCAATGCCGTCGGCCTGCTGTTGGTCCTCGCCGCCGTCGTCAGCTGGCATAATCCCCGCAAGCGATCGAGAGCCCCCACCGAGAGCATGCTCGAAGCATTCGTTGGCGCGGTGCGCTATGTCCGGTACAGCCGGGGAATCCAGGTCGTGCTGATTCGCGCCCTGATGTTTGCCCTGCTCATTTCGGTTATCCCGGCCTTGCTGCCAGCCGTCGGACTGAAAGCCCTCCAACTGAGTTCCGCCCACCTGGGTATTCTTTTCACCAGCATGGCAATCGGTTCGCTCTTAGGAGCTGTTTTCGTGGTGCCTTGGGCTCGAGCGCATTTCAGCTCCAATGAGGTCACCATGCTGGCGAGTCTCTTGATCGCGGCGGTCTATATTTTAATGGCCGCCATTCGCCAACTGGAAGTCTTTATGGCCGTCGCCGCTTTGGCCGGTCTGGGATGGACCCTGGCCGCTTCTGAGCTTTGGGTGGTCGCCCAGCAAGCCATGCCAGGCTGGACGCGTGGACGGTTAAATGCCGCCACGATCATGGTTTCTCAGGGCGGGATTGCCATCGGAGGTCTCGCTTGGGGGGCCGCCGCGGCTTTTACCGGATTCGAATACACCCTCTTGCTAGCTACTCTTCTGGTCTGTTTCAACCTGGCGATGGCGGGCCCACTATCGATCGATTTCATTAAGGCGCTGGATGCGGAGCCAGCACTTCCCCCGCGCATGCCGACCTTCCCCAGAAACCCAAGCCCTGACGATGGACCGATTGCCGTGGTCGCCGAACTGAAGGTCGATGAAGAAGATCGTAAACAGTTCCTCGATTTAATGCGCGAACTCCGTCTGGCTTATTTGCGCAACGGAGCATCCAGCGTACGACTTTACGAGAGCCTCGCGAACCATTCAATTTTTCGGATGGAGGCGGTCTCGCCGACCTGGCAGGAGCATCTGCTCCTGCATCGCCGGATGACCAAAACTGAACGTGAAATCCTCGACCAGGTTTTACAGTTGCATACCGGCGAGGAAGCCTCCGTTTATCATTATGTCTTAATCACCAAGGAAATTGCCACCCCGAGACGCGATGCTCAGATTTCCTTCCGGGACCTAAGCAAATAACGCCTCGAGGTCCGGGCCCTTATCACTTGCACGAATTCGCCCCGTTTGTTAGCGGCTTCATCGATCGATTCCGGGGCCACCGTATTAAAATCGAACATCCCAAAATGGTGTGCCACCATGGTTCTAATTTCCGCTTGGCGACAAAGCGCTATCGCCTCCTCGAGCGTGAAGTTGCCAGGGATACCTTGACTTTTGCGAAATGCGTCTCGGCCATTCACCGGTAATAAGGCGAGTTCGCAACCTAACTTGCGCAGCCGATCCGCCAGTCCCGCAAAGGGAATGCTGTCCCCCGAATGATAGATTTGATGGCCGGCCGCAGAGAGCATAAAACCAAGGAAATGGTGATGCCCCAGAACGTCCTCCTTGAATTCTTCGTGGGCCGCCGGGAGCGGAAAGAGCGTGAGGTCCGCCGCCAGGGTGATCTGCACTTCCGGGATCGCAGCTAACAAACGATCAGGAGAAATCCCGAGAGTCAGAGCATAGTCTCGTTCCGGTGCCGGCACCACGAAACGGCACTCCGGGTGACGCTCCGCCAAGCGACGGATGGTATCCGGGTCCATATGATCTCCATGGCGATGGGTGCAAAGAACAAAGTCCAATCTGGAAACGTCCTCCGGTCGAATGGGCGCCTCCATCAATCGAACGTGCGGCAGTGCCTTCCCGGCGTACTTGCGAGCCAGAGAATCAGAAAGATAAGGATCGATCAGCAAGCGCCAATTCGCGGTCGTCAGGACAAACCCTGCCTGACCTAGCCAGTAGAGGCTCAGACCATCTTCTGGCTTCGTCAGTTGTTCGGCCAGTGTCCCGGTAAACTCTTCCGCGATCAGGGCACCGCCTTCAACCTGCAACCGGTTTATCGCGCGCAGAGCAGCTAAGCGTTAGACGGTTGGTTGCTCACTGGCCACGAATTCCTGCTCCACCTGGGCCGGGAAAACTCCTTGTGCCGGGTCAGGCAATTCGCCGCGCAGCCGCCGCTTTCTAGTTTCTTTTCGGTCAACCATCTTAGTCTCTGGGCCCTCGAGTTCCTGAAGTCTGACACTACAAAAATCATGCCTCGCCACCACATCCAGGACCTGTAGCATTTGCTCGACGGCTTTGCGTTGAGCCTCTATCGCTCCCACCAGATCATTGACAATCTGCTTGTCCTCCACACTTTTAATATGCCGGATACTCCCTTTGACGTAGGCGAGATGGCGATCGGCGTCTTTCAACCGATCCTTGGCTGGCCACAATTCTGTTTTCGACAACATAATAGTAGCCACTGTACACACAACCTGCAGGATCTGGCAAGGCCAAGACCACAACTAATTGTGTTTTTCTCAATCACATGGGGTCATCTCTAAACTTTGGGGAAAGCTCGGTAGGTAAGGCGTGCCGCCTTACTTCTTCAGAGCAAGCCGGGACGGCTGGCGCCGTTTACGGAAAGCTTGGCGAAGGCAGTCGATGCCCGTCTCCTCTTGATTACTTCCTGGGGAACATGAGGGCTTCAAGCTCTGAAGGTGCCAGGTTCCAGAAGGCGGTTGACAGCTTCCCAATCTTTTCCCCCTTTATGACCGAAGTGCTTGGTAAGATCCAATCTCGCTTATCTCGCTCATATTTTACCCCACGCCTCCCCGACCAGAACCGTTATTGATTATGGAATACCGCAAACTCGGCAATACCGGTCTCGAGGTATCGGTTCTCAGCTTTGGTGCCTCGTCGCTCGGTGGCGTATTTCACCAGGTCTCTCTCGATGATTGTGTGAAAACCGTCCGGGAGGCCTTGGACGGAGGAATCAATTTCATCGATGTCGCGCCGGCTTATGGTGAGACTCTAGCGGAATCGAATCTTGGCCAGGCGCTTAAAGGGATCGATCGCGATCGATACTATCTCGCGACCAAGGTCGGCGCTTATGGTGAAGCAAAGGGAGGCTACGATTACTCCGCCGCCCGGACTGAGCGCAGCCTGCACGATAGCCTTGAACGGTTAGGAGTCGACTATGTCGACCTCATTCAATGCCACGATGTTGAATTTGCGGATCACGATCAAATTGCCAACGAAACATTACCCTGCTTGCTACGCCTTAAAAAAGAAGGGCTAGCGCGTTTCATTGGGATCACCGGTCTCCCGCTCAATGTATTCCCGAGTATCCTCGACCGGGTGGACCAGGGTACCGTCGACACTATCCTCTCATTTTGCCGCTACGAGTTGAACGATGTTTCCCTTGCTAGTCTGGTCCCTTACTTTAAAGAAAGGGGTGTCGGCATAATCAATGCCTCACCGACCGGTATGGGATTATTGACCGCCCGCGGAGCACCCGCATGGCACCCTGCCAGCAAAACCATTGTCGATGGTTGCCGAAAAGCGGTTGAGTATTGCGCTGCCAAAGGCGTCGATATAGTTAAGCTCGCCATCCAATATTCCTGCTCGCATCCTGACCTCGCCACCACCTTGGTCAGCACTGCGCGACCAGAAAACATTCGGGACAACCTCGCCTTCGTTGAGGAACCAATGGACCTGGAGCTGCTTTCCGAGGTCCTCGAGATCTTAAAGCCGATCCACAATTTAAATTTCACCCGGGGACGCCCTGAGCATCGCGAGCCGATTCGAAGTCATGAGTGAACCCTCTCCCCTTTTCCGTCGCAACTCTCCGCACCGCGGCCCGTCGACAGTTTCTGTATGAAAACCATCCGTCTCGAAGAACCCGGCCGATTGGTCCTCCTCTCCACCGATGAGCCTGCCCCTTCGCTCCAGCCTGATGAAGCCTTGGTTCGAGTGCGCCGCATTGGAGTGTGCGGCACGGATATTCACGCCTTCAAGGGCAGGCAGCCGTTTTTTAGCTACCCTCGAGTGCTCGGTCACGAGCTTGGGGTGGAGGTGGTCGAGGTGGGTAGCTCCTCGAAAAATGTGCAGCCAGGCGATCGTTGCTCGGTAGAACCCTACCTTAACTGTGGTCATTGTATCGCTTGCCGGCGTGGCAAAACTAACTGTTGCGTAAATCTCCAGGTCCTCGGTGTCCACACCGACGGCGGAATGCGCGAAGCGATCGTTGTCCCGAGCCAAAAATTACACCCTTCAAGGCAATTAACTTTCGACCAATTAGCCCTGATCGAAACGCTCGGGATCGGGTGCCATGCCGTGGATCGTGCAGAATTGGAAAAGGGTGAGTTCGTACTGGTAATTGGGGCCGGCCCCATCGGATTGACCGTGATCCAGTTTGCCGTTGAAGCTGGAGCACAGGTTATCGTCCTGGATATTAATCCGGCCCGCTTGACCTTTTGCCGTGAGCTTCTCGGCGTGCCTTATACCATCAACGCAGCCGTCGAAAAACCCTTGGAAATGTTAAAGCAGATTACCTCCGGTGATTTGCCAACCGCGATCTTCGACGCCACGGGAAATCCCCAATCGATGATGACCGCTTTTGAGTACCCTGCCAATGGAGGCCGACTGGTCTTTGTCGGATTGTTCCCTGGTGATGTGACCTTTAACGATCCGAACTTTCACCGGCGCGAGCTTACTGTTTTATCAAGTCGGAACGCCCGCTCCGCCGATTTTACGCGGATCATCAGCCTGATGGAAAACCACCGCCTTGATACCGCCCCGTGGATAACACATCGCGCCCGATTTGCCGACGCCGTCGCGGAATTTCCCCGTTGGACCGAGGTGGAGACCGGCGTGATCAAAGCTATGATTGAAGTCTAGCTATTTCAGCGCCGGCCTGCCCCCCGACCCTCCCATCCAAAAAAGAGGCCAGGCGGCACGCGCCCATTAACCATCAGGATGAAAATCGACGCTCATCATCATTTCTGGAAATACTCGGCTCTGGAATACGGGTGGATCGAGGATGCCATGAAGGTTATTCGCCGCGATTTTCTTCCCGCAGACTTGAAAAAAGAAGTGGACGCCGCCGGATTTGACGGGGTGATCACTGTACAAGCGCGGCAAACGCTAGAAGAAACGCGCTGGCTGTTAAGTATGGCGGCGCAGAATGATTTTATTAAGGGCGTGGTAGGATGGGTCCCGTTGACCGATTCCTCCGCCTACCGCGACTTGGAATCGCTGGCCCAGAATCCGCTGCTGTGCGCGGTTCGACATGTGGTTCAAAGTGAGCCGGACGGATTTCTCCTCCGAAAGGACTTCAATAGCGGGGTCTCCATACTCCGAGAACTGGATCTCGCCTATGACTTGCTCATTCTCGAGCGGCAACTGCCGGAAGCGATCGTTTTTGTCGATCAGCATCCCCAGCAAGTATTCGTGCTTGATCATCTCGCCAAGCCACGAATCAAAGAAGCAAATGCTCGATCCATGGCGTCAGAATCTACAGGAACTGGCTCAACGAGAGCACGTCTATTGCAAGGTTTCAGGCCTTGTCACGGAGGCTGATTTTGCTAGCTGGGACGAAGGCCAACTTCGCCCCTATTTTGAAATTGCCCTCGAATCGTTTGGGCCAAGCCGTCTGATCTTTGGCACCGACTGGCCCGTCTGCCTCGCGGCTTGCTCCTATCGCCGCTGGTGCGACATCGTTAGTCGCTTTACCTCCGCACTCTCAGCAGAGGAAAGGGCAGATATTTTTGGCGGTACCGCGGAGCGCGCCTACGGTTTGCAGCAGCAAGAGTAGATCGCTTCTTTACGCTAGCGAGTGCGCCTGTAATTCTTCCAGGTTGACAAATTCGACCGCTGAAGAATGGGTCGCTGCCAAATCGACCGGCGGCGCCACACCGGCTTCCAAAGCCTCTTTCCAACGGGTCACGCAAAGGCACCAACGATCGCCCGGCTTCAGACCTTGAAAGTACGGCTGCGGGGTGACCAGATCATTCCCACTGGCCAGGGAGAATTGCAGAAACTCCTCGGTCATCCGCGCGCAAACCGTGTGCAACCCAACGTCGCCTGGACCGGTCCGGCAGTACCCATCCCGGTAGAAGCCAGTCACCGGGGTTTTACAGCAGCAACGCAATTCTGTTCCCAGCACGTTTGTCGGCATCAATCATCCTAACCTGAATCGCCAATTTTGAAATGGCAGATTCCGAGGAAAGGGTTGTGACGGTTCTTTGTCCCGAAGGGACTCTAGAACTCAGCCCAGGGTTTTAACCCTGGGAACCAATCACCAAAGCAACTCGCCCTGAATGGGCGCCAGATGGAACGTCCTAACAAGGCGAAAGTAGGCCGCCAATGGTCCAATGGTAAAACGTCTCCATTACTAACTTTCGCCCGGCACTGGGCGCGAGATTCACCTCGTCGCCGCACCTCTCGCCCTTTCAGGGCGAACCGTTTATTTTGAGGGTTCTTCCCAGGGTCGAAACCCTGGGCTGAGTTCTCTAGCCCCTTCGGGGCAGGCCTTCAGCGCGCATATAGCACCTAACCCAGCCTTCGAGTCAGACTCGCCCCTAGACTTCCGAAAGAAATCGAAATCGAAAACGCGACGAGAGACAAGCACCATTAGGAGACCTAACTACCACTACCACTATCATCACTACCACCGACCCCATCACTCACTCACCCTCGCTTGCGCGTTAACATAAACTCGTTTCCCTCCGGGTCTATGCACATGGCCAGATGCGGAGGTTCGCCTCCTTCGGGTTGCGGTTCCCGGCTTAACTGCCCGCCGCCGGCCACCACTTCCTGAGCTCCGGTCATTACATCTGGTACCTGAAAGGTCAGTCCCGTCCAGGTCCGCTCTCCTGCTCCGCCCCCGTGGATACTGATCGTCGCCCCGCCTACCACCACTTCGCTGATCACCTCCGACTCCTTCACCACATCAGCGCCCAAGACGTCACGATAGAATCTCACTGCCCGTCCCGGATCCGCCGCCCAGATAACATATTTCACACGCTCGACTTTCATTTTTCCATGCTGATCAGGGATTGGCCACGACGCAAATTCTTCCTTCACTTCAAACCTCATCCCCACGGACGGTAGTTCCAAAGAAAAGCGTGGAGCCTGATTCTCCTATCGTTCTCGTCGCTCGTTCTCGATCTCTGACCATGGATCTGGCCATTGCCCAAGCCCAATTCAAAAACCGAAAACGAAGGACGACCACGATTGGAGAGGCCCCCAGCCCCTCACCCTACCACTTCACACTCCCACTTCTTCTCCTCCCCCGCTCTTCTCGTTCCCTGGCATCGCGCCGGTCATGATGGCCACCACCTCGCCCATGGAATGCTCTCTTGGCGTGGTCAGCGCGACGCGCCGGCCAAGGCGCATGATATGGATGCGGTCTGCCAATTCAAAAACATGCGGCATGTTGTGGCTGATCAGAAGCACCGGCAACCCGCGGTCCCGGATAGTCCGGATCAGGTTCAGCACTTCCCCGGATTCGCGTACGCCCAAGAGCGGCGGTCGGTTCGTCCATAATCACTAACCGACGAGCAAAAATCGCGGCGCGCGCCACCGCCACACCTTGACGCTGTCCCCCGGAGAGATCTTCCACCGCACTGTCAATGGAAGGCAGGCGAAACTTTAATTCCGCCATTTCTTTCTGCGCCTCAGTCTTCATTCTGCGCTTGTCCAGTAACCTGAACCAGGAACCCAGAATTCCGCGGCAACGTATTTCCCGACCCAAAAAAAGGTTGGTCGCGATATCCAGGGCCGGCGCGACGGCCAGATCCTGGTAGACAGTCTCGATCCCGCGCTTTCGCGGGTCCAGGGGACTCTGAAAATGAACTGGAACTCCATCCAGCAACACCTCGCCTTGATCCGGGACCACCGCTCCGCACAGCACCTTGACCATGGTACTTTTCCCGGCGCCATTGTCACCGATCACGGCCAGGACTTCACCGGCGCGCAGTTCCAGGTTCGCGCCGTCCAGCGCGGTGACATGTCCGTAGCGTTTTACGATGTTTCGCGCCTCTAGGACAATCTCGCCCTTGGCCGGCGCCGTGCTCCGAACGGTGGAGGTGTTCATCGCGATCTTCCTCGGGAGATCTGGTCCACGGCCACTGCACTGATGACCAAAACTCCAGTCACTAGATCTTGCCACAGCGGGTCAAAACCAGAAAGGGTCAGACCGTTGCGCAACACGGAGACAATCAAGGTTCCGACGATGGTGCCCCAAATGCTTCCGCGTCCGCCAAAAAGGCTGGTGCCACCGATCACCACGGCGGTGATACAATCCAGATTGGCGTTCTGTAAGGCATTCGGATCGGCGTTGGGGATGCGTCCTAAGGCCAGCCAAGCCCCGATTCCATAAATAAAGGCCGCGAATACGTAGACTGAAAGCAACCGGTTCTGGACCGGAATACCTACCAATCGCGCCGCTAACCGATTGTTGCCGATGGCATAGATGTGTCGTCCCCAAGCCGTTTGCGTTAGCAGATACCAGACCAGCGAGTAGAGGCCGAACATGATCAGCATCCCGTAGGTAACGCCGCTGCCATCCATCAGGAAGCTGTTCCCGGTCCAGCCGAGCAGTTCATCAGTCACTGGAAAAGCTCCCCCTTGCGCGATTAGGCGGGTGGCCGCCGTGACGATCCCTAGCAAACCAAGGGTTACGATGAAAGGTGGCAGCGAAAGCCTGCTCACCAGCAATCCGGCGATCAACCCAACCAGCGTACAAAGGAAGATAGCCAGTAATAGACAGAGCGCCGGGTTGTTCGCATCGTTGACCAGTCGGCCGGCGACAATGGTTCCCATTACTGCGATGGCGCCGTTAGCGAGATCTATCCCACCGGTGAGAATGATCATGGTCTGGCCGATAGCCAAAGTCCCGACAATCACACTCTGCTGGATGACCAGCGACAAATTCCCAACCGCCAGGAAGGTGTGGGTGCTCAGCGAGAAGATGACGCAAAACACCACCAAAACCCCCAGCGGCCCAACCGCTGGGGCGGCCATGGCACGGCCGAGTGAGGCCGTGCCACGATTCAAAGATGCAACGGCGTTTGGCGCCATAGGCTATCCAATTCTACAGCCGGATCCGTCGTCAAAAACGCTGCGGCCTATCCCCAGCAATTTTCAATGCCGAACTTCGTATCCTTCACTGGAAGATCCGGAAACGGTTTGTCACTGATCAGTTCCGCCCCGGTGTCGATAAATCCGGTCGGTTTCTTTCCGGTCTTGGCAAAGTCGATGATATAGTCCACCCCGCGAACGGCCATTTTCTTAGGAAACTGCATCACGGTAGCGGCAATCTTGCCGTCTTTAACGTACTGGACTCCAAGACGACCACCGTCAATAGAAGTCAAAACGATATCTTTCAGCCTTACCGGCTTTCTTAATCGCCGCATAGGCGCCTTCGGCGGCCGGTTCATTGATGGTATAAACCACGTTAATGTCGGGATGCGCAGTGAGAAGATTCTCCATCGCCGTCTGTCCTTCATCCAGGGCTCCGTGGGTGTTCTGCTTTCCAACAATCGCGGGATCGCCTTCTTTGATCCCGAACCCTTTCAGGAACCCATCATGGCGCTGCACGTCTACCGTACCTCCTGGAGCTCCGTCCAGCATAGCCAGCTTCGGCGCTTTGCCGCCGAGCGCTTTTTTCGCGTATTGTCCTTGCAGGACGCCGGCCTGGAAGTTATCCGTCGCCAAGGTGGCGTCGACCGCGTCCGCGGGATCGGTCGCCGTGTCGAGGGCGATGACCAGAATCCCTTTATCACGGGCTTTTTTGACCGCCCCAAGAACGCCCGTCGAGTTAGACGGGGTGATCAGAATCCCCTTGACCCCGGCGCTGATGAAATTCTCGATGGCGGCAACTTGCCCTTCGTTATCTCCGTCGAATTTACCAAAGCGCGCGAGGAGCTTAGCTCCATGCTTTTCGGCTTCCGCCGTCGCCGCCTGTCGGAGTTTGACGAAGTATGGATTAACTTCGGTCTTGGTCACTAGTCCGATTAAAATCTCGTCAGCCGCTCGAGCGGAGGTGGTTAGTCCGGCAAAAGTCGCTAGCGCCGATAGGGCCAGGGCTCCGAAAGCCAGTCGGAAACCGATCCGGGCGCCCTGGCAGGCGTGAGCAGCGGCCTTCGACTTCGTCGTTAGGTCTGTTAGTTGATATGTTTGGCCGGCCTTCTTTTCGCCGGTGTCCGCAACGCGGGGGGTCGCATTTCGCATTTGATTAGCCTTTTAGTCTGGATGTTTTTTTCGATCTCGGGAACGTCGCCCACAGAGTCATCGCCGCAGAAGTAATGCCGCTGCCAACTTTGAGAACGCCCGGTTCGAAAAGAAGGCCGCGTACATAGTCCTGGGGAAATGGCATAGGGAAATTCCCTCCTTTACACAACCTTTAAGGGGGGACCGGAAAGCCTGGTTCCTTGATTGTGGAAAGGTAAAGGAACGAAAGTCAAAAACAGTCTGTCATGCACTCCGCAGTGTCAAATAAATAAATCGGAATGATTTATCATTAAAAGTTGACTATCTATCCCTTCCTTTGAAAGTTGTTGGGCGCCTCTCGAGATTGATCTTTTTGTCGCGCCGATAGAGATCAACGATCCACCGATCGTCCCAACTAACCATCTTGGCCTCGAGGCGAATTGAAGAAAATGCCCCGCCCCATCCGCTCATTTTCTCCCAATCATCCGCGCGCGGCGGTCGATACCAGTCGCGGAACGGATCAGTCAGGCGTTAAACTTTATAACCAACGGTTAGTTCTTTCGCTGATTCGCAGTCATGGCAGTCTGTCCAAAACTGAAATCGCCAGACGCACCGGTCTCTCCACCCAAACCAGCTCGGTGATCATGAAGCATCTGGAGAGCGACGGCCTCCTGGTACGCGAAAAACCGATGCGGGGCAAAGTCGGGCAGCCCTCGATCCCGATGTCGCTCAATCCGGAGGGCGCCTTCTCGGTCGGTTTTAAATTCGGCCGTCGCAGTGCCACCTTTGTACTAATGGATTTGATCGGTAACGTTCGCCGGATTCAGCATCTCACTTATCGCTATCCCATCCCGGAAGAATTGGAGAAGTTCGTCCGTTCAGGACTGGTCGAGATAAACGCCTCTTTAAACAGGGAGCAGGTAAGCAAGGTATGCGGTTTAGGAATCGCGGTGCCTTTTCAAATGTGGGGTTGGGAAGCCGAAGTCGGAACCCCTCACGAAGTGGTGACGGCCTGGCGGAGTTATGACATCAGAAGGGAAGTCGAGAAACTCGCTCCTTGGCCGGTTCATCTCTGCAATGACGCCACGGCGGCCTGCGCGGCCGAGCTGGCCTTCGGCAACCGGGCCCGGTATGCTAACTTCCTCTACGTCTTTTTTGCCACTTTGATCGGAGGAGGAGTAGTCCTCGACGGTAGTCTCTACCCGGGACGCACAGGATACGCCGGGTCATTCGGCTCAATCTTAGTGCCAGACGACAGCGCACCGAGAAACTCTAGCCAGTACCTCATCCGCTCCGCCTCAATTTATCTTCTCGAGAATCAATTGAAGAGCCAGGGTAAGGACCCTTCAAAGTTAAGAGGTTCGCCGGAGGCCTGGAGCGAGCTGGGAGCGACCTTGGAGGCCTGGATCGATCAAGCCAGCAACGGAGTCAGTGCGGCCATCGGTTCAGCTATTTCCGTGATCGACTTTGAAGCCGTCGTGATCGATGGAGCTTTTCCGGGTGCGGTCCGTTCCGTTCTCGTCGAACGGATTCGGCAAAAATTTAAGCGGATGGAAATGCCGGGCGTCGCGCCGGTGGAAATTGTCGAAGGGTGTATCGGGAGCGAAGCGAGCGTGCTGGGGGCCGCGAGCCTGCCCCTTTTGGCCGGCTTCTCGCGAGATCGTGATCTCCTCTTTCGCGTGGAGACCAACCAACGACTTTCAAAGAACATTAACCGTGGCTAGTTCTATGCTTATCGGAATCGATTGGGGTGGCACAAAAATCGAAGGGGTTGCTCTCACGGAGGAGGGAGAGGAAATTGTTCGCCTTCGCGAGAAAACGCCTCGTCATGATTATGAGGGCTGTCTCAAAATTATTGTCGAGATTGTCCATCGTATCGAGCGGGAAACGGGACGGCGCGGCCGGGTGGGGATAGGCATTCCAGGTTCGCTGGAGCCGAAATCCGGTTTGGGCAAAGGCGCTAGTTCGACCTGGTTGCTCGGTCGTCCGGTCGGGCGCGATTTGCAAGCGGCGATCGGGCGCGAGATCCGGGTCGAAAATGATGCCGACTGCCTCGCTGCTTCCGAATCGGTGGATGGTGCCGGGGCCGGCTATCGTGTCGTCTTTGCCGTGATCCTGGGCAGTGGAGCGGGCGCCGGGATCGCCATTGACGGCCGCGCCCATCACGGACCGAACAACAGCGCCGGTGAATGGGGTCACAATCCCTTGCCTCTTCCTGATCTCACGGAAATCTCCGGGGAGCCTTGCTACTGTGGCAAGCGGGGCTGCCTGGAAACCTGGGTTTCCGGGCGCGCCTTCGAGGCCGACTACGCACGTCATACCCAATCCGAACTGACCGCCGCGGAAATCATCACCCAGATGAGGAAAGGGGATCGCCTTGCTCGTTTAGTTTGGCGTCGGTACATCGATCGCGTCGCGCGCGGATTGTCGGTGGTAGTTAATACCCTCGACCCGGACATTCTGGTCATGGGAGGCGGCATGTCCAACGTGGATGAACTTTATACCGACCTTCCTCCGGAACTAGCGTCCTACGTCTTCTCGACGGTCTTCGAAACGCCGATCCGCAAAGCGCTTCATGGAGATTCCAGCGGCGTCCGGGGCGCCGCCTGGCTCTGGAAAGAATACTAACTTTTTGGCTTCTCAACTCTACCTTTCTCCAACCGAAAATATTATGGGCTCTACATCGATCGAGGAACGTTTCAAATTTGCCCACGCCCTCGTCCAGGAAGCTGGCGATCTGGCCCTGGATTATTTCCGGCGTCTGGATACTTTACGCGTGCACAGCAAAGGTCCCCAGGACATGGCCAGCGAGGCGGATCTGAATACCGAACTACTCATTCGTAATCGCCTCAAAGAAAGATTTCCCGAAGACGCCTTTCTGGGGGAGGAAACTGGCCGCACCGACTTTGCCGCCGATCAAGGCATTTGGGTAGTCGACCCCATCGACGGCACCCAACCCTTTATCAGCGGTCTCACCGGGTGGTGTGTCTCGATCGCTTTCATGCTCCGCGGAGTACTGGAGATCGGCTTGATTACCAGTCCAGCCCGGGGAGAATTATTCGCCGCTCAGCATGGAGTCGGAGCTACCCTCAATGGTCAAGACATCCGGATCAGCGCCGCCACCCGCTTAACCGAAGGCATAGTTGGAGTCGGGTATTCTCCCCGCGTGAAGCCTGACGAGTTTTTGCACCTTTTTTCAAGATTACTCCATCAGGGAGCGATGTTCTATCGGGACGGTTCCGGGGCCCTCACCCTCTGTTATGTGGCCTGCGGTCGGTTGATCGGCTACGTTGAACCGCACATCAATTCCTGGGATTGCCTGGCCGCCCTGGCGATCATTCAAGCCGCCGGCGGCACCATCAGCGATTTTCTCTCCAACGACGGACTCTGGAAAGGAAATCGCCTCATCGCCGGCCCGCCCTCCCTCTACCCTGCCTTGAGTCAGTTGTTCAGCGTTTGACGTTCGGCGTTCAGCGTTAGGCGTTAGGCGTTCAGCGTTTAGAGCGTTGCAGTCAGAACGTGGCTAAGCAACCTTGCTAAGTTCAGAAGAGGTAAAGCGGGACGCATTACGTACTTGACTCTGCCCCGGCTAACACAACGCTGAACGCTGAACGCTGAACGCTGAACGCTGAACGCTGAACGCTGAACGCTGAACGCTGAACGCTGAACGCTGAACGCTGAACCTCACCGATACCAATCCGCGCGAGTCAACGGTAAACCGCTTCGGCCTTCAACCGGCTTTACTAGCAAAGTTTGATAGAGGTTTAGTAGCCCAGCCGCGAACCCGTGAGCTGATCCAGACAGAAAAAGCCGCCAGATTCGGAAGATCCGCTCATCGACTACCTGCAAGGCTTCGTGACGGCGCCCTTCGAGGCGCTCTGCCCAGCGGCGGAGAGTCAACACATAGTGCTCGCGCAGACTTTCCACGTCGCGCACTTCAAAGCCGACTTCTTCAGCCAGACGCAAGGTCACGTTGATCGGCACCAGGTCACCATCAGGAAAAACATAACGATTAGTGAAATTCAAATCGCTTGGCTCGGGATCAATCACCCGATTGGCGATCCCATGGTTGAGAAAAACTCCCCCTGGTCGCAACAGGCGCCAAGCTTGTTGGAAGTAAGTCGGAAGCCGGCTTTCGCCAACGTGCTCAAACATCCCAACACTGACAATTTTTTCGAAGCCGCTTGCTTCATTCAAGGTACGATAATCACGCAGTTCCACCCGGCATTGCTTTTGCAAACCGGCTTGTTCAATCCGCTTATTGGCCAAGGCCGCTTGATTTTTGCTTAGCGTAATCCCCACGAGCATTCACGCCATACTTTCGCGCCGCGTGGATGATCAAACCACCCCACCCGCAGCCGATATCGAGCAGACGCTCACCAGCATGCAAACGAAGTTTCCGACACAAATAGTCGAGCTTACGTGTCTGGGCCGCGTCCAATCCTTCATCAGCCGTTTCAAAATAGGCACACGAATAGACCATTTGGCGATCCAGCCACAGAGCGTAGAAATCGTTCGAAACGTCGTAGTGATAGCTCACCGCCTGCTGGTCACGCTCCATGGAATGAGGTTCGCCCGATAGGTCCACCGGCGCCAAGCTCTTCTCGCGCCTTCGATCCACGCGCGGCAGCTGGAGCAAATTCTTTCCGATTCGCAACATCGTTAGAGGGGGCCATTTGCGGCTCGCCAAATAGCTGCCCAAGGGCATGGCGGCTTCTAAGTCACCTTCTACTTCCAGGTCTCCGTTGATATATGCTTCACTCACGGAGAGGTCACTGTTGTTGGCCTTTATCAGGCCTCGCAATGCATCCGGATGCCTGACGATCAAAGTGAAGCGGGCGGTGCCGTTCTCTGCGGGCCAATGGCTGCCGTCCCACAATGAGATCCCGAAGTCGCGCGGGTGATAGTCTTGAAATAAGAGCCGAAAAATTGCCAGTGCCCTGCTGGCCGCGGAATCGGCCACAGGTTTCTCTTTTATCGTTTGGGTGACCATAACCTCCTTCGTCGTGCGAACTTTCCCGCAGACAGTTAGATGTATATGGAAAGAGAAAATAACGATCGAGGTAGGAGGAGGCAACCGACTTTCCCGCCTGACCAAACAACTCAGGGGACGACCTTATCTGCTGTCTATTATCTTATGTTGTTTCTATAGTATGCGATTAGTCAGGCGAAGAATTATGAAAAACATCCAAAAATCCTATTGTTAGTGTCGGTGTGATGTTCCTAACGCCTGGGGCGACGAAAGCGTCAAGCGGCCAGCAGCCTGGCGAGCCCGTCTCAGCCAAGAAAAGCAATTGGACAAAACTGTGGGCTCCGAGGTGTCCAATGCCTAGGTCACTATCCCGGCCGTCTTCCAACCGGCCACTCTCTCTTCCACTGACCACTGACCACTGACACTGGCAACTATTGGGCCCGTTTGTAGGCAAACCGGCGAGTTTCTGGGATGGTATTTTCCGGTCGCACTGCCGCTTCTTGGAATTATTGCCTTGATCTCTTTTCACTAACCACCTGAAGGTGACTTTCGTCCAAGAAACCCTCCGCTAAAATTCCGCTGATGCGTCTATGACCGCGACTGTTGACTCTCTCCCAAAACGAATGAATGCCGTCGTCAACCATGGGCGCGGCGACTTCCGATATGAAGAGCTAAGAGTACCCCAGCCTGGTCGGGAAGAAGTTCTGATTCGCGTCTTAACCACCGGTATTTGCGGCAGTGATATCAAATGCTTCCAGGGCGCTCCCTGGTTCTGGGGCGACGAACACCGCATCGGTTGGTGTCAGCCTCCGGTCACTCCCGGACACGAATTTATCGGTGAAGTGGTCGGCCTGGGCGAAGGAGCAAGTGAAAAATACGGGTTAAAAATTGGCGACCACGCGGTGAGCGAAAATATCGTCCCCTGCTGGGCGTGTCGTTATTGCCTGAACGGCCAATATTGGATGTGCGCGGTTCATGACATCTACGGCTTTCGAAAACGAACCCAAGGTTCTTGGTCAAATTATATGCTCTTTCCGCGTGGAGCGCTTAATTACAAGGTCCCGAAGACGATCCCGATCGATCACGCTATGTTTATCGAGCCGTTGAGCTGCTCGATCCATGCGGTAGATCGCGCAGACATCGGATTTCAAGACACCGTCGTGGTGGCGGGTTGCGGACCGCTTGGCCTCGGCATGATCGCCGCGGCTAAAATAAAGAACCCAGCGCTCCTGATCGCGGTCGATCCGAATGACGAGCGGCTTGAGCTGGCCAAACTTTGCGGTGCCCACCTTGGAATTAACGTCAAAAAAGAGGATGCCATCGCCCGAGTATTGGATCTCACCAATGGTTATGGCTGCGACGTTTACATCGAAGGGAGCGGCCGGCCGGCCGCCGTGGAACAAGGCTTACGGATGATTCGAAAACTCGGAACATTCGTGGAGTTCAGCGTCATGAGTGAGAAGGCCACGGTCGATTGGACGATCATTGGAGACACCAAAGAACTCAATATCCGAGGATCCCACCTAGGTCCACATTGTTATCCCGTGGCGATTCGAATGCTCGAACGGCGCATCTTGCCCATGGAGGCAATTGTCACTCATCGATTCCCCCTCTCCGACTTCGCCACCGCGATGGATCGAGTCGCCACCCACCACGGATCGATGAAAGTCATTTTGGAACCGGGAGGGAGATAGGAGGCAGAGAAGAATTTTTAAACCACAGATTTCACAGATTACACCGATTAAGAAATGGTTTGGCGTTTGGGCGGGTGACATCCTGTGCGAGGGAGCGGCTCGTCTCATGCCGCGTTCCCAGGGAAGAATTTAACAGAAGCCGCGGATGGGGTGTCTAACGCCGCCAAACCGTCATCCGCTGGAACCGCAAAAACATTTCTTTAATCGGTGTAATCTGTGAAATCTGTGGTTTAAAAATTCTTCTCTTCCTCAGTCTCCTCTTAAAATTCTTCCCCGAGAACGCGTCATGAGACAAGCCGCGCTTACGTCCAAGCCGTCACCCGCCCAAACGCCAAACCATTTCTTAAGCGGTGTAATCTGTGAACTCTGTGGTTTAAAAATTCTCCTCTTCCTCAGTCTCCCGTCTCCTGTCATCTCACATTGACAACGTTGTCAGCCCTCCCTACACTGCTGGCCCGTGAAACAACTCGTTCCCTCCCTGGCTTTGAGCCTGTCTCCTGCTCGCCGGCCACTCTCCGACGGCTTTGGCTGACGATATGCCACCGCCGGACACGAAGTGCGAGCTGGTCCTTTTTGATTTCGGCGACGCCAATGACAAAGAAGTTCGCGACGCGGCGATCGCCAGGTTCTACACCCACTATCCGAACATCAAGGTTACCGATCATTTCATCCCCGTCTCCTCCTGGGCCGATTACATTGAGAAACTGATGGCCGAGGTGGCAGCTGGTAATGCGCCTGACCTCATCCACGTGGCGACCGAGGGCGCTCAGCTCGCGATCAGCAAGAACTTGCTCATTCCGCTCGACTCTTATGCGAACTCGGATGTGGCCGCCAAAGATGTTTTGACCGACATCGATCCGGCGCTTCTCAAGGGATTTACCGTCGAAGGAAAGCTTTATCTGATGCCGGTCGCCTGGAATAGCATGTTGATCTATTACAACACCAAGGTCTTCAAAGAGGCCGGCATCGCACGTCCGGCAGATAATTGGACTTGGGACGATTTCCTCTCCGTGGCCAAGCGGCTGACCTCCGGTGAAGGCCCTGATAAAAAGTTCGGCTTCGGCATCCCCTATTTCAATTTCGGGCTTACCCCTTTCTGGTACTCAAACGCCACTGCTGTTCTGAAGAATGACCTGACGGAATCAAACCTGCTCGACCCCAATTTCCTTGAATCCGTAAAGTTCATTCATGGGCTGGTGCACGAGAACGCAGTTTCTCCTGATCCGGCCAATACGAATCCGAAACTGATTTTTCAAATGTTCGCCACGGGCCAAATCGGGATGACCGGCGGTGGCCATTGGCCGATCCAATTTTTCAATGCCAACCAGTTCAATGATTACGACATCTTGCCGTGGCCCAAGAAACAAGACGGCCAAGACCGTGTTCGGAGCGGATGGGTGGGGTATTTCAACGAAAGCAAAGGAGAGAGCCATCGCTTGGGAAATGGTCAAAGAACTGGCCAGCACCACCAGCGAGCAGCAAGCCGCCGCATTAGGGGTCGCCATTCCTGCTCGGCGCACCGTAGCCGAGTCTCCGGAGTTTTTGGCTCAACCCCAACATGCGTCCCTTTTCTACCAGACCCTTTCTTATGCGACACCGGTCCAAGCCCCCGCCAACTACAGTGTAATTGAACAAATCCTCTTCCAACATCTCGGGCAAGTGCTGGCGGACGAAGTTAAACCGGAAGAGGCCCTGCAAGCCGCCAACGAGGAACTCTCCGCGGCGCTGAAACAACCAGCGGCCGTGACTCACTAGTCTCCTCCCCCAACCACCTATGAATAACCCAATTTCGAACGGTTTTCTCCAGAACCTGGGAACTCTCCGTCACGCCCGCAGCGGGAGATCCTCCAGCTGGGATCAAAGCGGCAAAAACCAGGATTACTGGGTCATCCCGCCCGGAGAAGAGATAGTTCTGGCCGAATTGACCGGCCCCGGCTGCCTTACTCATCTCTGGATGACTCAATTTTGCCGCCGGTTAATTGGGCCCGGCCTGATCGATCCAGTTCAAGGCAGCTATGTTGCCCCGGTTTTTGAAATTCACAACGCCCTGGGAGTCAATTGGGAGGAGCCTGACCCTTTCTACTACCGGAAGGTACTTTTGAAGATATTCTGGGATGATCAGGAACAACCAGGGGTGCTCGCGCCGTTAGGTGATTTCTTTTGTATCGGCCACTCCATGCCGGGGAATTTTGCCTCCCTGCCGATAACTGTTTCCTGTAAGCCGGAGGAACGCCACCGATTCGGCGGCAGCGCAGGTCTTAACTGCTACTTCCCGATGCCATTTCAAAAAAAGGCCAAGGTCGTCCTCGAAAACCAGAATGACATTCCTTACGGGCAATATTTTTATATCGACTACGAACTATATCGTGAACCAATTCCGGAACCTCTCGCTTATTTCCACGCTCACTGGCGCCGGGAGAATCCCTGTGGCGGCTGGGCGCCAGAATTGCAGGTGAATAGTCCGGAGGTCAATATTTCGCATCTGGATGGCCAGGGTAATTATCTCATCCTGGAAACCGAAGGCCAAGGGCACTACGTCGGATGTAATTTATCGGTCGCTCATTTCCAGGGCAGTTGGTGGGGAGAAGGAGATGAAATGATTTTTATCGACGATGACGATTGGCCCCCAAGCCTTCATGGAACCGGCTCCGAAGATTATTTCAATCACGCCTGGGGAATGCAGGATAACGCCTTCTTGATGAACGGTTCGGCCTTGCACGAAAGCGCCGTGCCCGGATATCAGGTCAGCTATCGATTTCACTTGGCGGACCCGGTCCATTTTGCCAAGCGCATCTCGGTAACGATGGAACATGGTCACGCCAATCATCTGGCCGACGACTGGAGTTCTACCGCCTATTGGTACCAGACTTTGCCGTCGCCAGTTAAATCGATCTTGCCGGTGGGCGATCGTCTGCCCTCGGCCCCTCCGAAGATGGGGCCGCCGTCGGATCGGTTATCAGTCTCTGAACCGCATTATACAGAGGCCCAGAACGCCGCTTTGGAAGCGGCGCGCGAACGTTTCGCTCGTTACCAAACCTTACGCAACCTACATCTCGAACGCAAAATCGAACGGACCCGTGAGTATTCGAAACAGAATGTCGAACAAGCACGAATCCTTCGGGATCGTTATAACCAAAAGGAGCACTAATGGCCGATCTACCTGAGACCTTGACCGATACAGCGACTGCAGCGTTACAGAATTTGCGGGCCGGACTGGCCGGTGATCGGCATCGACCCCTTTATCACTTCATCGCGCCCGCCAATTGGATGAATGACCCCAACGGAGTGATTTTCTGGAAAGGCAAATATCATCTATTTTATCAATACAATCCGAATGGGCCTTTCTGGGGGACTCTCCACTGGGGCCATGCGGCTAGTGCGGATCTGGTCCATTGGGAAGATTATCCTATCGCCCTGACCCCATCGCAGGACGGGCCGGATAAACTCGGATGCTGGTCTGGATGTATCGTCGACGACGGCGGGGTACCAACTGCTCTCTACACCGCGCCCGGCCCGCAGACGGTATGTCTGGCCACGGGCGACGATGATCTCAGAACCTGGACGAAACTGGATGCTCCAGTTCTCAGCGAGCCGCCGCCTGGCTTGGAGTTGACTGGCTTCCCGTCGATTACTGGAGATTCGTCCGCCGATTTCCGTGATCCGTTTGTCTGGCGCGAAGAGGACCGCTGGTTGCTTCTAATGGGCTCCGGAAAGGGAGAAAAAGGTGGAACTACGCTTCTGTACGACTCGGATGATTTGCGGAACTGGCGTTACTTGCATCCGTTTCTGAGCGGGATAGTTGGTCCCGATTGCAACATGTGGGAATGTCCGATTCTGTTGCGATGGGGCGAGCGGGTGGTGTTGTTTGTCTGTCCTCACCCGGAAGCAAAATACGTCCACTGGTTTGCCGGCGATCGGGAGAACGGCTGCTTGCGCGAGCAACGGCAAGGTCCACTGGACCATGGGAGATACGCCTACGCCGCCAACGCTCTTTATGACCCGGTGCGTCATCGGTATTTGCTTTGGACCTGGATAAAGGAAGGACGTCCCGGAAAGGTCCGCCGGGCCGCTGGATGGGCAGGCTTGCTCAGCCTCCCAAAGGAGTGCGGTCTCGATCGCGATTACCATCTGACTTTGAAGCCGGCGGCGGAACTCGAGGCGTTGCGAACCGAAAGCCGGACCATTCAAGAGGTGGAACTCACACCCTCCTCTCTGAATCCCTTTTCGGGGTTCTCCGGGGATGGTCTCGAATTCGAGGCGGAACTCTCCTTTGCGGAACCGTCCATTTGCGAGTTGAGCCTCCGTGCCAGCCCCGATAACTCCGAATGCACTACCATTTCTTATGATAGTGCGGAAAAATTGCTGACCGTCGACGGCAGCAAGTCCAGCCTTGATCCAGAGGACTATAACTTAACCTTTTCCGGGCCACTGCCTCCCGATCAGCAAGGCGTCATTCGCTTTCGCGCTTTTCTGGATCGTTCAGTTCTGGAAGTCTTCCTGGCGGACGCGGCCTGCATCACCCAGCGTCTCTATCCAACTCGGGAAGATAGTTTGGAGGTACGCTTTACCGTTAAAAAAGGATCAGTTCTGGTCCATCGTCTGACCGCCTGGAAATTAGCTCCGATTTGGCCGCACCGCGAAACCACCGCAGATTCTCCTCCCCCCAATTAACCTGTGTTTTCTTAATCTGTGTAATCTGTGAAATCTGTGGTTAAAAATTCCCCTTCCTCGCCTTACATCCTTAAATGTCCCGTGGCTACGATCAAGGATGATCGCCCGTTAATACGATCGTAAAGCTGCTGCCCTTACCGACTTCACTTTCCACGCTGATTTCGCCGCCTTGCTCTTTTAAGATTCTCGCGAGTCTAACCGAAGTCCAATCCCGTGCCTCAAGATGGCGAAGGTCCGGATTCAAGCTGTCGAACTTGTTGAAGGGCGGCCGAAATCCTTGGCGCTGAGACCATACCGGCTCACACCACCACCTTGATGCGCTCGGCATGTACGATGCGCACCCAGATTCCGACCTTGCCGCCGTCATGGCTAAATTTGATCGCGTTGGAGAGCAGGTTGAACGAAAGTGCTTCGGTTTCTATTGGTGACGATATCGCTACCAATTTCAGGCGCGACGGCCACGTCGATATGAATGCCTCTTTTCTGTGCAACCGGATCAGATACAGAACAGGTTTCCTGAACGGCTTTGCGAAGCGAGAATCTCTCCGGATAAAACTCCATCTTGCCAGCGCCTTTTGCGGGTCAAATATTCAGGGAAAGCTCAAGAAGGCGGCGCTAAAATAGCGGCGACATGCTCCTCCTGACTTTTAACACCGGAGCCAGTTCGAAACTGGAAAACGCCGCCGTGCAGATGGCGCTGGAGCGTGGAGTCGAAGGGATCATTTTTGCGGCCATGTACCACCGGTCCGTCCGGGTCCCGAAAGATGCCTTCCGCCTTCCCCTTGTCCTGGTCGATTGCTTCGCTCCGAAGAGCCCCGTTCCTAGCGTCGTCCCAGACGAATTCCAAGGCGGCTATCTAGCGACCAAATTGCTGCTCGAGAAAGGCCATCGGCGGATCGCCATGATCAACGCCGGCCGCAAATACCCCGCGGCTGTCGGTCCAGGGATCATCTTGCCCCGTCTTCGCACCGGTCCGCACACGTCCCGAATATGCCTTACGCCGTACGATTTACTGGTCGACGGCTTGTTTTTGAGGCCCCGTGCCTGGCGTCGTCCCAGGCACTTCCAATGCCTAGGCTACATCAGTTGCTATCGATAAAGGCCTCGGCGGATCGCCATATCACGCCCCGCAATACCCTGCGGCTGTCGTGTCTGGCGGATACCGTCATGCCCTCGCCGAATTTCGAATCCCGGCCAAAGGATTCTTCCTCAATGAGCAGCATTTTCTTATCTTCTAAAACTCGTCGATCATCTTTGATAAACCAGTCGGCCTCTTCCTTGGTGGAAAGATGACGGTCATTCTTTACGAGTAATTCCTTTTCCGGATAGCGCAATAAATCTTCAGCGGCTTTAAACAAATTAACACACGGCATTTTTTGTGCCTCAGTGACCGAAAATCACCATGGGTGCCATGATGCGCAAAAGATTCCAGAAAGTTCTTTGTTTCGCGTTCGCTTCGCGAGGTTAATTGGGCGGTTTCGTATTCCGTGACGAATCTTGATCGTCGGATCCTCGACTCAAGGGATGCTGTAAAGGATTTCTCCTTGGGGGCCGAGCACCGGGAAATTATTTGAACTCCAGTACCGTACTTCAAATTCGCCTCCCGCCCATTCCGGCCGTCGGATGTCATATTTCTCACCGCCATCGCATCGGCGTCCCGATTTACGAGATCCTCGGTCCGTGAACATTGAGATTGCGGATGCAGCGACCAATTCAGCCGGATTATCAGGAAAGACTCGAAGAGATCGCGTCCTAGAATACTCTGCCCTTTGGTCCTGGTGGCGCGCAAATAGGCCTCGGTGACCGCGACAATGGTAGAGGAGGAGTCACAGGAGCTTCAGGAGTTCCAGAATAAAAAAGCCCGGAAGTCAGTGTGAGACCAGGCATTAATTAATCCTCATTTGTCTAGCGAGAACGACTTCACTCACAAGCCCGGCAAATGTGCGTGTGTCGATCGGCTTGTTTTCAAAGGATTCGCAGCCGGCCGCGAGCACATCTTTCTTTGTGAATCGGTCGGGATATGAGGTTACGACAACAATAGGAATAGTGCGTTTTGCTTTTTCGATCTGAGTCATCTTGCAAACTAAAGCTGGCCCTACCATTGCTGGCGAGCCATGTTAGCAAGCCACAACGGGCAAATCCGCGACCTGAAAGGCCATGAAAGCATCGCCCAGGCTTTAGCCCCACAAGCGCTAACTTAATGACCCTTCGATGGCAATGGCTTCTGTCCGACGGGATCGGCGACGAAAGGCCTGATCGTCGCCCAGGCGTTCCCCAGACAGTGTTCCCAATGCGAAATTTCGCTCGGCGGACCGCCTCGTAGGGGCGATGAGGAATTTCTGAGCGAAGATTTGGTGAACTTCTGCCTTGGCCGCCGCACCTACGCCACCCAAACTTTGTTCGCGCGAACCACCGTATATAGCGTTTGATGATCAACCCCTGCTGACCAAGCAAAGAACCTGAGTACAGTTCCTCGCATTTATGGCAGGAACAGGGACTTCAAGCGAAGTTGGGGGAAACGTTTAACATGGGGCACTGCTGTTTTCGCACCTTGGCGGTTGCACTAAAAATCTCCACCTACAATGCGTCCACGGTAGCAGGGGAACCAGGTGACGGATTTCTTGCGTCTGAGATCACCGTTAATGCGTGATTGAAGCGACATTGTTTATTCAATCCGATACGGCATTCCTGTTAACAAGGATCAGACGCTGAACGCCACACATTTTCAGGATCTCACAGACTCTTGCACAGCCCAGCCCAGAAATTTCGCCAGGATCATCGCAAAATGCCACCGGCCAATCGATGGCCCAAGTCTACGACGACACGAATCATACCAAATGGTTTAACGCAGAACAGAGTCAATCTTAGGACTGGTCAAAGCTGTGACGCAAATCTCTTTCCAGCCGGTATCGGGTATACTGCCATCTACGAGGACGGCACTTTTCGGTGGTGCCCCGCATCAGCTCCCATCGCGCCACCAAACATGGCGAACTGATCCTGAACTCCTGCAACTCCTGTCTCCTGTCTCCTCAGCACAGTTCCACTCCGTTCTCTGCCAACCTCTGCTTGATCTCTTCAATGTGCGCGCGATCTCGGGTTTCCACCGTACAAAGGACGTGAACTCTCGATAGGTCCGGACCCGCAAAAGTCCGATTGTGTACGATCTCGGTGACATTGGCTTCCGCCGACGCCAGCACCCCTGAGAGATGGGCCAGCCCACCAGGCCGGTCGCTGATCAGGGCATCGAATCGGTAAATCCGGCCATCCGCCGCCAGTCCCCGTTCGATCACCCGGCTATGAGCCAGAGGATCAATATTGCCGCCCGATAACAGGAGCACCACTCGGCGGCCTTGCAACTCTGGCAAACTTCCGGCCATCAACGCGGCCAGACCAGCCGCCCCTGCTCCTTCAATCACGCATTTTTCTAACTCGGCCAGTCTCAACATCGCCAGGGCCAGAGCCTCCTCTTCGACGGTCACCATCTGGTGGGCCGATCGGGCCACAATACCGAGCGTGTGCCGGCCTGCTTCCGCTACTGCCAAGCCGTCCGCCAGCGTAAATTTTGTCGAAACGCGGACCGGCATTCCGACCGCAAGTCCCGCCGCGAAACAGGCGGCATTTGCCGGCTCGACCCCAATAATCTGCAAACTAGGTTTCAGGGCATGTAACACGGTACTTACCCCAGCCAGGAGGCCACCCCCACCCACCGGAACGACAATTGCTTCGGCATCGGGTACTTGCTCCAGGATTTCAAAGGCCAACGTCCCTTGACCAGCGATGACCCGGGGATCGTCAAAAGGATGGATATAGGTGAGCCGATGCTCTTGGGTTATTCTATCCGCCTCGTTCCGAGCCTCGTCGAAGGTGTCACCGGACAGCACGACCGTGGCACCGAATTGTCGGCAGCGTGCCACTTTCACCAACGGAGCAAAACGTGGCATCACCACGGTCACCGGGATGCCGAGCGAGCGTCCGTGCCAGGCCAGTCCCAGCGCGTGATTGCCGGCCGAAGCGGCGATGGCCCCCAGCCTGGCCTGTTCTGGTGCTCAGTTGGGCCAAAGCGTTCCGAGCCCCCCGTTCTTTGAAACTGCCGGTCCTCTGCAGATGTTCTTGCTTGCAGAAAACGCGTGCTCCCGTCAATTCACTCAGCGCCGCCGATTCCGTACATGGGGTACGCACGATCGCCCCGTTCAAGCGCGAACGGGCCTCCACGATTTGTGAAAGAGAAACTTCGGAAACAGGGTCGGTGTTCATTGGAGATTTGGGCAAATAAAAAACCCTGAGCGTTAACTCAGGGCTTCGGATTTAGAGTTGCGATCGATCGGCGCGCGTCTATCCCTGCCCCAAGGAGGAGCTAATAATAATGACCGCGAGGATCATGATAGACGATGAAGAGGAGAAAAGCATGGTGGAACGTCTCCTCTGCCCTAGGAACCGCCCAGTGTCAAGCCAGGCTCAAAGAAATTTGGGGGTTGACATGAATGGCGCGAAGGTAAGGGGCTGGATTTAGGATGTGGACCGAGGGCCTGCCCCGCAGGGCTACACAACTCAGCCCAGGGTTTCAACCCTGGGAACCCCTCAAAATTAACGGTTCGCCCTGAAAGGGCGAGAGCGGGTACAGATGAAGCTCGCACCTATTGCCGCGCCAACGTCAGAGTGCACAATTGGAACGTGCTGCAATCGGACTATTAACCTGCTTCCACCTTCTTAGGACCTTCGATCTGGCGCCCCTTCATCAGGGCGCGTCGCTTTGGGTGGTCGGTTCCCATAGTTAAAACCCTGGGACTGAATTCTGTAGCCCTGCGGGGCATTAGTTTCGCCCCAATTTCTGCCAACATCGCCCCGCGCCATCCACTATCCTCTCCGCCCGCTTCCCCTTCTAATCTTCTAATCTGGCGCACCCAGGGCTCTGAATATTTCACTGAGTTGAGGGCTCATCGGAAGGTGCAAGGTTTCGCCACTGGGTAATTTCTGCAAAAACCATCGGTTATAGGTATGCTCCAGATCGCGCGATTCGGCCATTTCATGGAAAACGCGATTTACCAGATCGGCTAGTTCCGGGTCATCTTTTCGGTACATGATTCCGTAAGGATCGTAGGACAAAAAATCGCCGATCACTACTAGCTGGTCTCCGGCCTTGTGTTCAGCAACGAATCCGTAAAGCAGAACGTCGTCGCCGGCAAAGGCATCCACTTTGCCGGTGACAAGTTGTTCAAAGGACTCTTCGTGATCCTTGGCCAACACGAGATGGACATTGATCGCAAACTTCTCCGAAACTTGACGCATCGCTTCTTGATTGGTCGTTCCGGCCGTGACGACTACGTTTTTACCGTTTAAGTCACGAAACGATTGAATGCCGGAGCCGCGTTTCACCAAAAGCTTGGTCCCGGCGACGAACATAATAGGCGAAAACGCCACCTCCTTCTGCCGTTCGGTGTTGTTAGTAGTCGAACCGCACTCCAGGTCAACCCCACCGGTCTTCACCTCACCAATCCGTGACTCCGAAGTCACCGGGACAAACTTGATCTTTAATGCCTGACCGTTGAGTTCACTACTCATCGCCTCGACGATCGCGCGTCCCAAATCGATGGAATACCCGATCGGCTCTCCTCTAACATTCAGATAGGAAAATGGGATAGATGATTCCCGGTAACCTAGAACCACGGTGCCGGTATCATGCGCTTTCTTGAGGGTTCCCTTCAATTCCTGGCCGTTTACGAACCCGATCACGCTGACTCCGGCCAGGGTAGCCCATAACCAGACCCCAAAGCGATGTCTGTGGCGAGTCATACCACATTTCCAACCGAGCATAGACGGTCTCACGCCTCCGCCGGGACCGGACTTGTTCCTGTTTCGGGCTCTCCCTCGGCCGAAAGTTCGCCTTCCCATTTGGCTACCACCGCCGCGGCTATTGAATTTCCGACGGCATTGGTTGCCGAACGACCCATATCAAGAAATTGGTCGACGCCCATAATCAAAAGCAAGCCGGCTTCTGGAATATTGAACGTGGTCAGGGTGGCCGAGATAACAACCAGGGAAGCACGCGGTACGCCCGCCATCCCTTTCGAAGTGACCATCAGTAAAAGGAGCATGGCTATCTCTGTTCCCAGGGAAAGGTGAATATTGTAAGCCTGCGCGATGAAGATCGAGGCGAACGTGCAGTACATCATCGAGCCGTCCAGATTGAAGGAATAACCCATCGGGAGAACAAAACTGGTGATCCGGCTGGACACCCCGAATCGTTCCAATTGACTTAGCAGCTTGGGATAGGCTGCCTCAGAACTGGCAGTCGAAAACGCCAGGAGAAACGGCTCGCGAATGTAAGTGACCAAGCGGGTGGTTCGAGGTCCGAGAAAAATATAGCCGGCCAGGATCAATAATCCCCATAGCATGATCAGCGAAAGATAGAACCCTCCCATGAATTTGGCATAGGTGACGAGAATGCCGATACCTTGGGTGGTGATCGTCGACGCGATGGCGGCGAATACTGCCAAGGGCGCCATCTTCATGACGTTGCCCGTGATTTTCAGCATCACCAGCGCCGCCTGGTCGATCAGCAAAATCATCGGTTTGGTCAGTTCACCCAGCGCGGCGGCGCCCAGGCCGAAGAAAATAGCAAAAACCACGATCTGCAGCATTTCGTTGCCCGCCAATGCCGCGAAGATGGAAGTCGGCACCAGGTGAGTCACGAACTCCTTGATGGAAAAGGAGGCGGTCTTCAAGTTGCTGGAGGCGGTAACATCCGGAAGCGGCAACCCGATATTCTCGCCAGGGCGCAAAATGGTCACCATGATCAGACCGAGCGTCAAGGACATCAGGGAAGCAGTAATAAACCATCCCATTGTCTTCGCTCCAATGCGGCCCACCGTCTTGGAATCACCCATATGCGCAATCCCCACCACCAATGTCGAAAAGACCAGAGGGGCAATAATCATCTTAATCAAGCGTAGAAACAAATCGGTGATCAGCGAAATATAGCCTGAGACCAATGCCGCAGTTTGCTTGTCAGGGAATGCCTTATTGCATGCATAGCCAGCAATGATGCCCAGAATCATCGCTAAGAGGATGTAGATCGTGAGCGGTTTTGATTTCTTCATTCTTCCTCCGCGGTCAGTGCTTCTTTCGGGTGGTTGGTGCTTCAAATCGGAAGCAGAACGGTAGCCGTCAAGCGATCCGATCTTGGCTGCGACGGGTGCTCGTTCTTGTCGTCTGGTGTCAGAAACATGATCCCAAATTAGATTTTCCTTGGCGAGAATGAAGCAGAAAGTGCGCCGGTTTCTGAAGTTAGGACCTCCTTATGGGAAATATTCACCTCCTCAGGTAAGAAAAGAACGCCAACCCGTTCAGTAACTCCTGAACTTTTTTGATTGTCGTGTATTATGAAAATCTCCCCCTTCCGCGGATGACCATTGGGTTACCGGGGACGCCAATCGTGCGCTTTGTTCAACTGAAAACCAAAGAACATGAAAACAAATCTAACTGGATATGATCTGCTCATTCATCCTCGACTAAACAAAGGCACGGCCTTTACCGAAAACGAACGGGACGCCTTCGGACTGCACGGATTGCTACCCCCTCATATCGGGACGATGGAGGAGCAGCGGAGGCGGCGAAAGAATGGCTTGGACGGCGAGACTACTCCCCTCCAGAAATACAGCTTCATGCGAGATCTTCAAGATACCAACGAGACCCTCTTCTATTCTTTGATAACCCACCACATTGAAGAAACTCTGCCGATCGTTTACACCCCGACCGTCGGTGAAGGCTGCCAACAGTTCAGCGAAATTTGGCGAAAACCCCGAGGTCTATTTCTCAGCTATCCAAACAAAAATCTGATCGATCAGATCTTTGCTCATCCCCGCTATGCAGGGATTAAATGCATCGTGGTGAGTGACGGCGAACGCATTCTGGGCCTTGGTGATCAAGGAGCCGGAGGCATGGGTATACCTATCGGAAAAATGGCCCTCTATACTGCTCTGGCCGGCATTGCGCCGGAAAGTTGCCTCCCCATCTTGCTCGATGTCGGAACCGAAAACGAAGAGCGCCTCCAAGACCCCCTTTACGTCGGTTGGCGCAATCGCCGGATCCGCGGTCAGCAGTACGATGATTTTGTGGACGCCTTCGTTTCGGCGGTTAAAGGACGCTGGCCGCACGTTCTCCTGCAATGGGAAGACTTCGCCGGCATCAATGCGGATCGATTCCTGCAACGTTATCGCGACCAACTTTGTACCTTCAACGACGATATTCAGGGAACGGCCGCGGTCGCAACGGGAACCCTGCTTTCGGCCATCACGGTGACCGGTTTGCCTCTCTCGGAACAGCGGGTGGCTTTTTTCGGTTTCGGCGGGGCCGGTATCGGGATCGCCCAATTGATCTGGTCGGTCATGCGGGATGCTGGGTTGAGTGAGCAGGAAGTCTATGCCCGGTTTTATGCCGTAGACCGATACGGTCTGCTGGTCGAAGGCGGTCAAGGGATCCGCTCTGAACAAGCGCCATTCGCCCGCTCGAAGTCCGAACTTGCCCACTGGCAGGTCACCAATCAACAGGAAATCGGACTTCTGGACGTGATTCGGAACGCCAAGCCCACCGTGTTAATCGGCGTTTCCGGACAGGCCGGGGCTTTCTCCGAAGATGTCATTCGTGTCATGGCCAAAAATACCGAACGTCCAATTATCTTTCCGCTCTCCAATCCAACTTCGCGTTGTGAAGCGACTCCGCAGCAGGTAGTTGATTGGAGCGACGGCCGCGCTTTGGTGGGGACTGGAAGCCCATTTGGACCAGCGAGATTCAACGGCAAAGAAGTCCACATCGATCAGACCAACAACTCGTACATTTTCCCTGGATTGGCTCTCGGCACCATCTCCTCTAAGGCCCGGCGCGTTTCCGACGGTATGATTAAGGCTTCCGCCTTGGCCTTGCTGAGCTGGCGCCCACGAAACAAGATAAAAGCGCCAGTCTTCTGCCACCGCTGGCCTCCATTCGGTCCGTCAGTCTCTCCGTGGCCAGAGCCGTGGGGAAACAAGCCATCAAGGAAGGCCTTGCTCCGGTCGACGAGACGCAATTCGAGAAGGAACTTGCGGCGAATGTCTGGGAGCCGGTCTACGAAAAATACGAACGCGTTTCCTGAGTAGCCGCTTCCGATAAATTGCGATATCTTCGCGCAGGAGATCTCCAATGCCACTACCTTCTGACGAGAAAATTATTGCCTTAAGCCAGGATTTGCTCAAGCAGTTCGACGCCATTTTTGGCCTCCATCCAGGGTTTCGACCTGCTCATGCCAAGGGCCTCATGCTCACCGGAACTTTTACCCCGGCGCCAGATGCTGCCGCCCTCAGCAGGGCGGATCACATCGTCCGCGAATCGACTCCCGTCACGGTGCGATTTTCCAATTCCACTGGCATCCCGTTAATCCCGGATAATGATCCCAACGCTAATCCGAAGGGACTGGCCATTCGATTCCATCTCGCGGAACGCGTCCATACCGATATCGTGAGTCATTCCACCGACGGATTCCCGACCAGAACGGGACAGGAATTTCTGGAACTCCTGACTGCGATCGCTTCGAGCGACCCGTCCAAACCTTCACCCTCGCCGGTCGAGGTCTTTCTCGGCAGTCATCCGAAAGCGCTCGCCTTTGTCCAAGCGCCAAAGCCTTGTCCGTCTAGCTTCGCTAGAGAAACGTACTTTGGGGTGACGGCGATGAGATTCACCAACCAGGAGGGCACCAGCCGCTTTGGACGCTACCGCATCACGCCAGACGCCGGGAACGACCATCTGGACGACGAAACCACCAAGACGAAAAGCCCCAATTTCCTTTTTGACGAGCTCGCCGAGAGGATTGCCGCCGGCCCGATAAGTTTTCAGCTTCGGGTCCAAGTGGCCAATGCTGAGGATATCGTCGACGACGCCACGGTGCACTGGCCCGAGGAGCGGCCTCTGCTTGATCTCGGTAAAATTGTCCTTACCAGCCTGGTCCCGGACAACGCGCACGAGGAGAAGCATATAATTTTTGACCCCATCCCTCGCCTCGATGGAATCGCCCCCTCGGATGACCCTCTGCTCGAAGTCCGCGCCGCCGTCTATCTAATCAGCGGCCGCCGTCGCCGCCAGGCACCTGAAAGTTAGGTAAAAAGAAGGCGCAGGGCCGCAGCCCGAAAGGGATATGGAGTTTGGACATCTCGAGACTATAAATGGAGGTTCAGACCGCGGGATAGGTCCTATATTCGGACCGAAGGGCCAGCCCCGCAGGGGCTACAAATTCTGCGCTCCGAAGGGGCATGAAAGCATAGCCCAGGCTTTAGCCTGGGTTAGTTTTTCTATCGGCGACCGCCCTGAAGGGGCGGCAGAATCCAACACCAAAGAGCGCTTTCCACGCCTGCCATAACGCGCTCCGATTCTAGCGCCCCTTCAGGGCGCGCCGCAATAAGACAACACACCCAGGGTAAACCCTGGGCTCTGTTCTCTAGCCCCTTCGGGGCGCAAACACCGAGCCGTTCATCGAAGTTAGATAACCTTCCTTCGTCATCGAAACGATTCGATTTGAGTCATCAAGTTCAAGGACTAACCATCATGTATTAAGCGATAAACTCTGCCTCGATCCCTTGATCTGCGCTCTGAAGGGGCATGAAAGCATAGCCCAGGCTTTAGCCTGGGTTAGTTTTTCTACGGCGACCGCCCTGAAGGGGCGGCAGAATGCAAACACCAAAGAGCGGTTTTCCACGCCTGCCATAACGCGCTCCGATTCTAGCGCCCCTTCAGGGCGCGCCGCAATAAGACAACATACCCAGGGTAAACCCTGGGCTATGTTCTCTAGCCCCTTCGGGCGCAGATCCCAAGCGGTTCATCGAAGCTAGAAATTACGTTCCTTTGTCATGAAATCTCCGACGTTCTGCGCCCTGAAGGGGCATGAAAGCATAGCCCAGGCTTTAGCCTGGGTTAGTTTTTCTAATCGGCACCGCCCTGAAGGGGCGGCAGAATGCAACGCCAAAGAGCGGTTTTCCACGCCTGCGATAACGCGCTCCGATTCTAGCGCCCCTTCAGGGCGCGCCGCATAAGACAACATACCCAGGGTGAACCCTGGGCTTCTATGTTCTCTAGCCCCTTCAGGGCGCAGATCCCAAGCGGTTCATCGAAGCTAGAAATTACGTTCCTTTGTCATGAAATCTCCGACGTTCTGCGCCCCGAAAGGGCATGAAAGCATAGCCCAGGCTTTAGCCTGAGTTAGTTTTTCTACTGGCGACCGCCCTGAAGGGGCGGCAGAATGCAACGCCAAAGAGCGCTTTCCACGCCTGCCATAATCCGCTCCGATTCTAGCGCCCCTACAGGGCGCGCCGCGATAAAACAACACACCCAGGATAAACCCTGGGCTATGCTTTCATGCCCTGCGGGGCGTGGATTTCCTAACAATGTTGCCCATATGTTGCCCCTATTCTACCATCGGTTCTACTTGGCCGTGAAATGGGAACGTGAGAACCCTGCATAGACCCAACTAACAATCTAACCGCTCAAACCCCACCGTCCCCTACCCCTAACTCCCGGGCACCCTCTATCTCGTCAAGGCCGCGAGCAAGCTCGCCAGCTCGATGGTTGCGATGGTGGTGACTGAATCATTCAAACCGTACGGCAAAACCAGGTGACCTCCGTGGATCAAGGCCCCGCAGGTGTAAACGACATTGGGTACGTAGCCGTCGATTCGATCGGACGGTGGCTGTAAGAGTGGCGTTTGGAGCCGACCAATCACCTTCGAAGGATCTTCCAGATCAAGCAGCGCCGCGCTGATCGAGTATTTGCGCATCGGTCCCACCCCGTGCGTTAAGACCAGCCAACCACCCTCAGTTTCAATTGGGGAACCGCAATTGCCGATTTTTACCGATTCCCAGGACTCAGACGGCCGCAACAGGACCTGTGGGTCGCGCCAAAAATAGCGATCCTCGGAGAACATCAGGAAAAGATTCTCATCATCGTAACGCGAAAGCATGGCGTAACGCCCATTGATCTTCCTGGGGAAAAGAGCCATCCCTTTGTTCTGAATCGCCGGCCCAGCCAAGGTCCGGATACGAAATTTAACGAAATCGCTGGTTTCAATTAGCTGAGGCTGAATGATCCGGCCGTCGTAAGCCGTATAGGTCGCGTAGTAGGTGATACTCTGGTCCTCGTCGACAAAACGGACAAACCGGGCATCTTCGATGCCATTGGTTTCGTTCAGCGAGACCGGAAAGATAACCCGCTCCGAGAGCGGTACTCCCGGATCAAAATTGACCTCGTAGTTGGATTCGACCAGCCACTGAAGAAACTCAATCGTGCGCCGGACATCTTGTGAATGAGGCTGAGCTTCATAGGACGCGCGCTGCACCGCGTCATCCAATTGCGATCGGGAAAAAGTGGACCCCAGCCGATTCACCACCGATCTGGACCAATTGTTCTCCAGCCCGTTGTCGTTCAACTTATGGAGAAAAATACTTTTCGGAAATGTCGGCTTCGGATCAATCTCCGGCGCCACCACCAGCCCGGATGTCTTGTCCATCTCGATACTATGGTCGCGGCGAACTGTTCCGGTCCGGAACTCGATGGAGGAAACATGGCCTTCGCCCACGGCTCGCAGGCTCAGGATAAAGCGAAGATCTCCTTCGGCCAGGTTTGTTTGATCCGGGTGCGGCACGATTGAAGGGTTAAACAAGGCCGCGGATTCAATCGCATATTCTCCCGTGAAGTAAGCGCCCAAGACACGCCGGCGGTTCTCGGAAAGGGAAACGTCACTTGGCAGGTAAGCCCGTATTTGGTCAAATTGGCGAAGCCAGGATCCATCAAGGTCGAGCATGCCGAGCGGCCAGCTCCGCGCGGAGCTGATCTAACTGCCGGCCCACTTCTATTTCGCTCAGGGCCAGCACTCGCGCGATGATGCCTCTGACCCGGCCAGGACCGGTGGGGATGAACGACCGATTGAGAACCCTGCTGGCGCACGGCAGAAATTCAATTCCAGCAGGTATGACGTTCAGGGTTTTGATATCTTTTGGGTTTCGCTGAAGAGCATCGCTTCTGCCCGATGCATCTCGGCCAGCGACAACTGAAAAGCAAGACTGGATTCGGCCCCTTGGTTTTGGTTTACCCGATCCGAATGCAAGGCATCACGACATCCTCCCGAGGTAGCATCATAGAGCGGTTGCCCAAGATCGTTGCGGCCCAGAAACCACTCAAAGCAACGGCGCGCTGCACGGTACCAAGTCGCATCTCGGGTTAGCGCATACGCCTCGATACAGGCGGAAATCATCGCGTGAGCTTCCAGCGGTTGCTGATCGAAGCGGGCATAGGCGGTACCGCGGGTCCAGAAGCCATTGCTGCCAATGGGCGTAAAATGGCCGGAATCTGATTTCTGTTGCTCGACCAGCCAGCGAAGCGATTTCAGTCCCGCTTCCACCACTTCGCCCCGCGAGGTCCAATATCCACTGAGGATCATCGCATGAGAAAGTTTGGCATTGTCGTAGGTGGCAACCGTTTCGAACCAAACCCACTCATCCGAAGAGTTCTCTTTAAAGAGGGCGTAAAGGCGATTGGTCAATATTTCTCGCAATTGATTGGCGTTTCGATCACCAGAAAAGGCCCGCAAATATTCGTGAATGGCCAACAAGGCAAAAGCCCACGCCCGTGGTGAACTAAATCCTTCGACCGCCGGCAGTCCGCGTTGAAATAGCAAGGCGCATAAATTCCGATGGCCGTCATCCTGGGATCGGCCCTAACGCCGTACCTGCCGCCCAAAGCGCGCGGGCGTGGCTGTCTTCCGAACCGGCGCGTTCCTGCCATTGGCGCTGATGACTCATGAAATTACGAAAGAGGCAGCTCTCCTGGTCGAAGGCGTACCATAAAAACGCCAGGTAAACGCTGGATAACGGTTCGAGCTGTTTCTGGGTGACTTGGCTGGTCGTTTCCTGGAGCAACAAAGTAAGAATGAAGGCCCGCGCGTTGTCATCCGTGCAGTAGCCTTCGGCGAAGTTTGGCACGTTGAATATCGCATGCTGAAAAATGCCGGTTTTATCCGTCATCCGAAGCAAATGGTCCAGTTTCAGAGGCGGTAATTCGTAAGGCCGATTGTCAAGGGTCCGCACCGCGAATGCTTTCCGCGGCGGTTTGCTTAAATTCCACCGGGCTCGTTGAAAGCTCTCCATGTGCTGCTGAGCCACCGCCGGCCAGATCATTTTCCGGCCTAGTTTCCAGGCTCTTTTTCTGGTCGCGGTCATGAGAACCGAATCGCACAGAAAGCGGTTCACCCCCTCTGAGATGGCCATCGGGTCGGAAAACGGGACCAGGATGCCACGTTCATCGGCCAGCAACTCCTTGGCATGCCAATAAGGAGTAGAAATGACTGCTTTGCCGGCGCCAAAGGCGTAGGCCAAGGTGCCGGAGGTGATTTGCGATTCGTTGAGATAAGGCGTGATATAAATATCCGCGGCCCCGATGAAATCTTTCAACTCTTCCTGGGTCACGAAACGATTGTAGAAAATAACGTTCGAGCTAACACCCCGATCCTCCGCCAGGCGTTCCAGCTTCAGCCGGTACGATTCTCCGTCCCGGGCGATCAAATTGGGGTGGGTGGCACCCAAGACGATGTAAACGACATCCGGGTGCTGCGCGAGAATCGAGGGCAACGCCTCGATGACGTTCTCAATCCCTTTGTTAGGAGACAACAGTCCAAAGGTTAGGAGGACTATCTTTCCTTCAACTCCGAACTGATCCTTATTGTAGTTCGGATCGATGAACGGAATGTCCGGGATACCATGCGGAATCACGTCGATCTTTCCGGGCGCGATGGCGAAAATTTCCTCCAGATACTCTTTGCCGCGGTCGGACATCACGATAAACCGGTTCGAGAGTTCATCGAGTTGCTTCATCACGGCCCGTTGATCGGCATTCGGTTCCCGCAATACGGTGTGCAAGGTCGTCACCACCGGCATGTGAAGATCGCGCAAAAGCGCCAGCAGATGGCTGCCAGCCGGCCCGCCGTAGATGCCGAATTCGTGTTGCACCGAGACGACTTCGACGTTGTTGATATTCAAAAAGTCGGCCGCCCGCCGATAGGAGTCGAGTTCCTTTTCGTCAATTTCAAATCGTATCCAAGGTGGATAGTCGTAACCTTCCGGGCGGTCGTTGACCGCGCCTACGATGCAATTACATTCCGGAAATCTCGTGGCGATGGCTTCACAAATGTGAGCGGTGAAGGTCGCAATACCGCATCGGCGAGGAAGATGATCCCCGACGAAGGCTATTTGTTTAATGGCGGAGCCAGTTTCCATCAGGCACGCATCTGATCAGCACGCACTGCTCCATACTCCGCCCGTGCCGTGACTCGTTCTTCCACAATGATCAGCCCGTCCTCTTAGCTAGGCGGGTTGGCCATTATAGACTCCCGGCAACCGGAGGATACTGGTAGCGGCACGAATTTCTCGGCGCAGTTCGATGAGCATTTCGCGTGTCACCTCTAGATCCTGGGCTCTCCGTTCCGTCCAATGTTGGGCGACGGCTTCCAAACGTTGGCCAGCGGTCGTCAGATAAGCGACCGCCATCGCGGTCAGGCTGGGATCCGCTAGTTTCGTGGCCAGTCGGCGCTGCGCTTCGGTGAGCTCAGAAAGAACAATTTTTTCGGTCGGTACCCGCCGGAGTTTCGCGGCCAGGCGCACCTTCGAGAGCGTCCAGATGATCCACTTCGTGGGATCAAACTGCCAAGGCTTGACCCCGTTGCGATAGTCGTGCTGAAACTCGTGATGATAGTTGTGATATCCCTCTCCAAAAGTGACCAGCGCCATCAACCACGAATCGCGGGCGCTGCATTTGGAGGAATACGGGCGGGTACCCAGGTAGTGACAGAGCGAATTGATACAAAACGTGCAATGCTGAAGAATAACCACCCGGGCCACTCCGGCGATCAGGAAAGCACCTAAGGCCGATCTCCAACCGCCCCAAATAAACCCGATGGTGGTCGGCAAAGCAAAAGCGACTAGAGCAGCGATCAGGTGAATATACCGGTTCTGCCATCTCACCAACGGATCCTTTTGGAGGTCAGTCACGTTGTCGAACGGCGGCCCCGGATCGAGTTTGAATAACAACCACCCGATATGGGCGTGGAAAAGTCCTTTGGAAATGCAGTAAGGATCCTCGTCGTGATCCACGTGCTTATGATGGCTACGGTGTTCGCAGGCCCAGAGTAAGGCCGAATTTTCGAAAGCTCCGGCCCCAAATACGAGGGTAAAAAGTCGCACCGCCCAATGCGCCTGGAAGGTCAAATGCGAGAAAAGCCGGTGATAGCCGACTGTGATCGAAAATCCACAGGCACAGAACATCACAAAGAAAAGGATGATCTGGAACAAGTCGATGCCGAAGAAATATAGGTATGCTGGTACCGCGGTCAGCGAGAGAAACAGGGTACCAATTAGAAACGAACTGATTAACCAGTTGACTTTATCGAAGGGGATTCGTGCGAACATAAGGTGATTGCTTGTCCTAGCTCACCGCAGTTCTCGACTTGCGAAGTAGAGCAATGAACCCTCATCCTGTTCACCACGGCAGCGCTGTACTACACCATTTCACCGCAAGCCACAAGCAGCAGTTGGAAATTCATGAGAGCGCAGAGGGGGAGGCCAGAGGACGCAGAGGGGAATTTTTTACCACAGAGACACAGAGAACACAGAGTTTCGGAATCGGATTAAATTTTCGAACACGGATCCTTTCCAATTTCCTCTTACCTCGGTGTCCTCTGTGTCTCTGTGGTAAAAAATCCCCCTCCGCGTCCTGCTTTGGAAGGGCGCCAAGGGGGAGGAAGAGGACGCAGAGAAGAATTGTCGCACCACAGAGACACAGAGAACACAGAGTTTCGGAATCAGATTAAATTTTCGGACACAGATCCTTTCCAATTTCCTCTTACCTCGGTGTCCTCTGCGTCTCTGTGGTAATAACTAATCCCCCTCTGCGTCCTCCATCCCCCTCCGCGTCCTCTCCCTTAGCGGAGGCCGCCGCCAGCGAGGATCAACTCTCCGGTCAGCCAGGCGGAATCATCTGAGGCCAGGAAAACCGCGATGGAAGCAATATCACCGGGCTGACCGATCCGTCCAAGCGGAGTCTGGGCTACCGTTCCCGTCTCGAAATCAGAGCCGATAAAGCCGGCGCTATGCGTGCCTTCAGTCTCCACCATCCCCGGATTCAGCCCATTGACCCGGATCTTTTTTGGAGCGAGTTCGCGGGCCAGGACGCCAGTAATCGCGTCTACCGCGCCCTTGGTGCCGGTGTAAACCGAGCTGCCTGGAGGCGTGATGCGGCTGACCACAGAACCGATGTTAATGATGCTGGCGCCTTCGCCAAGATGTTTGACGGCGGCTTGGGTGGTCAGGAGTAGACCAAGCACATTGACATTAAATATTTTGTGGAACTGCTCTTCAGTGACGGCCTCGATCGGGCTGAACTCGTAGACCCCGGAATTGTTGACCAGGATGTCGAGGCGGCCATATTCCTGAACGGTGGCCTCAATGATGCCTTGGGCTTCGGCGGCTTTGGAGACGTCACCCTGGACGGCGACGGCTTGGCCACCGGCCGCGATGATGGCCGCGACCACGCTGTTCGCGCCACTCTTGCTGGAAGAGTAGTTTACCACCACTGATGCGCCTGCGGCGGCGAGTGACTTGGCAATGGCGGCTCCAATCCCTTTGGAGGCACCAGTAACGACTGCGACTTTACCTGTCAATTTGCTCATAAGTGTTTGCTAGAATTGGAAATAGCGGATGAAGGCGAAAAAATTTCAGGCCCTCATTACTTCTGTAGTTCCGAACTTATAAACTATTGAACAAAGTGTCAAGTCCTGTTATCTTTCCTCCATATGAGGCCTCTATTTCACCCCTCGGTCGAAGACGTTACCGTCGAGGCCATCCTTCACGCGCTCTCTGACCCAGTGCGGGTGGCCATCTTTGTCCAGATCGCGGGCTCGGACTGTTCGCGCAATTGCTCCAACTTTCTCAACGTCAGCGAGAAAACCATTCCTAAATCAACTCTCTCTCTCCATTTCAAGGCCCTCAGGGAAGCAGGTCTGATTTGGGGCGAACGTCGAGGGGTCGAAATGCATAACACCTCCCGCTGTGCGGAAGTGGACCAGCGTTTTCCAGGTTTGATCGCGGCCATCGTTAACGCCCACAAAGCCCAACTGGAACAAAAGTCGCGCCCAGTAATAGCGGGAAAGCGTAAGGCCCCCTGAGCAGTGGACTGCTTGGCTTTCAAAAGGTCGGCGAAAAGTCGTAACCTTCCTTTCCCCCATTTTCTTTCCCAAGGCCTTCCCTTTTGAGGGCCCCGCTCCACTTGCAAAAGTTTGAGCCCTCCACTATGGAGTCGTCGAAATGATGCGTTTACTGCAAGCGCTCGGCCAGAACTGTTTGGCGACCGTCGCCGATCTCGGCGATTTTGCCACCTTTACGGGGCGCGCGGTTACGGCAGCACCTCGCACGCGCCACCTCGGACGCCGCTGGATCAGGGCCATTCACGAACAGGGTGTGCGCTGTCTGCCGGTGGTGACGATTGTTGGTTTGTTCGCCGGGCTGGTTCTCGGGCTTCAAGGCTACTACGTGCTGGCGCGTTTCGGATCTGCTGGAGTCCTGGGGACCTTTGTTTCGCTGACGTTAACTCGGGAGTTAGCTCCGGTTCTGGGCTCTCTGATGATTGTCGGGCAGGCCGGGTCTGCCATCGCAGCCGAGATCGGCATTCATCGCAACACGGAACAAATCGATGCTCTCACTACCATGGGGATCGATCCGCTCGGTTATTTGATCACCCCACGCCTGCTCGCGGCTCTGGTGGCCTTTCCCATCCTGACGGTGACTTTTACCTTAGTTGGGCTGGTCGGCGGATATCTTTCCGGCTCGGTCTTGCTCGGACTGGATAGCGGTGTCTACTGGTCCGCTGTTCACTCCGCGATCCGTCTGGCCGACGTTCGCGAATGCCTCGCCAAAGCGTTTATTTTTGGCGCCATCACCATCGCCATCTGTTGTCACAGCGGTTTCACTACTCACCGCCGGAGTGATGTTTCGGGTTCACGAGCGATCAGTGTTTCGACGACCAGGGGCGTCGTCTTGGCGAGTATTGCTACCTTGGCGGCCGATTATTTGATCACCTCTTTTCTCGTATGATCGAAGAGTCGTTGCCTCCCATTCTGAAAGTCGTTAACCTCCGCAAACACTTTGGCGAGCACACTGTGCTGGCCTCGGTAAATTTGGTGGTGCCTCGTGGCAGTATTGTTTCCGTGCTCGGACGGAGCGGGTCGGGTAAATCGGTTTTTCTGAAGTGCGTCGCCGGTTTGCTGGCTCCGGATGGCGGTGAGGTTCGCTTTGAAAACAAGACGCTGATTGGATTTCGCCGCAGCTGCAGCTATCTGTTTCAAGGCAACGCTCTTTTCGATTCGTTGACCGCGCTCGAAAATGTCGCCCTTCCCTTGGAACAAACCACCCGGCTAGGTGGTCACGAGATTGCCCAAACCGCACTCGAAGCGCTCAAAAGCCTGGGATTGGAGAAGTTTGCCGATTATTTTCCGGCACAGATGTCTGGCGGGATGCAAAAGCGGCTGGCCCTTGCTCGTGCGCTGGTTACCCGTCCCCAATTGATGCTTTTCGACGAACCGACGGCCGGACTCGACCCGCCCGCGCGGAGCGCCGTTTTTGAAATGATCGTCCACTACCGGGAAAAATTTGACTTCACCGCCGTGGTCGTGACCCACGATGTCCATGAAGCGCTCGCCGCCAGCGATCGGGTGGCGCTGCTCGAAGAAGGACGGATCCATTTCGAGGGAACACCAGCCGAGTTCACTTCCTCGGATGATTGCATTGTCCGAAGCTTTGGCGACAATATTGTCAACCTCCGGACCAGCCTCGAGAAATAGCTCGTTTTAAGCATGAAGCAATCCAACATCGAAGTATCCGTCGGCGCTTTTGTCCTTCTCGGCATCGCAGCCATCGTCTGGTTCGCGGTCGAGGCTGGGGCGGGCGTGGCCATCGGAGGATCGACCTACGAAGTCAACGCCCGGTTCACCAACATCGGCGGCCTCAAATCCGGCAGCCAGGTTTTCATCGCCGGCGTGCCAGTAGGGCGCGTAGAAAAGATCGATCTAGATGCCCAGTACGCTGCGGTCGTCCACCTGAACCTGAAGCAACAGGTTCATGTGCCTTCCGACACCATCGCCTCGATTAAAACCAGCGGTCTCATCGGGGACAAATATATTGCCCTGGCACCGGGCGCCGACAGCAAAGACCTGGCTCCAGGTGGTACGATCACCGACACAGAATCTGCTATGGACCTGGAGTCGATTATCAGCCGCTTTGCCTTCGGCAATGTTTCCTCGTCACCCTCACCCTCTCCTTCCGGGCCTAAATGACTATGTGTATCGATCTCTTCAAATTCGTCCTGAAATCGACTCTTATCCTCCTCGCCGTTGGAACCGTTCGATCTTTCCGGCGCCGCCGCGGCTGACGATTCTTTGACCATGCTCCGCAGTTCGGTGGACGAGGTTCTCTCGGTCGCCTACAGCGGGCACGGCAGCGAAGCCGTGGCCGAACGGGTCCGGCCACTATTGGAAAAAACTTTTGCTTTTGATTTGGTCACCCGCCAAGCCATGGGCCCGGGTTGGCGTCAGTTTTCCCCTGCTGATCAAAAGCGGGCGACTGATCTATTTACTGAACTGGTAATCCGAACCTATTCCGCCCGCGTGGTCGGGACGCAGCGGCCGAAAATTGCCTATGGCTCGCCGGTTGAACTAGCGCCAGATCGCCGCGAAATTCCCAGTCGCGTCACCACCTCCACGAGCAGCGATCCTGTCGCCGTGGTTTATCGCCTGATAAAACTCCCGGTCGGCTGGCGCATTTACGATGTCTTGATAGAAGGCGTTAGCTTCGTCGCCAACTATCGCGCCCAATTTGACGAAATCATTCAAAGAGGCGGCGCTTCTGCCGTCATCCGCACTCTCGAAACCAAACTCGCCGCACCTGGGGATTCTCACTCGTGAAGCACTCGATACTTATCTGTCTTCTCGCGCCACTCCTTTATCTGTCGGGGTGCGCAACTGCCGGGAAACATTCTGCTGCTCCCTCTGTGGGCGCCTCGGCTCCGGCCGCCGGCCCTGATTTCGCTAACGTTCCGGTGCAAAAAGTAAGTGATCCTCTCCAGGGTTTTAACCGAACGATGTTCCATTTCAACGATGGGCTCAACAATTACGCTCTTCGACCCTTGTCGCACGGATACGCCATTGTCGTGCCTCTTCCGGTTCGGAACAGCCTGGGCAACTTCTTTGACAACCTTCAATTTCCCGTCCGCTTCGTTAATTCGGTGCTTCAGGGTAAACTGATCCGTTCTGCCCAGGAAACCGGCAAATTCGTCATCAATAGCACCGCCGGCATCGCAGGTTTTTTCCGGGTCTCTGATCACGTCTCGGGTTTGGCCAACGTACCCGGTGAAGACTTCGGGCAAACCCTTGGGGTCTGGGGACTCCCCCCTGGTCCCTACCTGGTCATCCCGGTACTTGGCCCCACCGATTGCCGTGACGCGGTCGGCTTTGCCGGCGACTACGTGATCAATCCACTCAACTGGCATACCCTTGGCTTCATTCACTGTGCCTATATCCCGGACGCCGCCAGCATCGCCCTCTCAGCGACCCGCTTCCTCAACGGATTACCCAAAGCCATTGAGGCGTATGATCAACTCAAGTCCGAAGCCGTCGATCCATACGTCGCCATGCGCGACGGCTATCTGAGCTACCGGCAAGCCCAGTTAAAAAAGTGAGCGCCTGGGAAGGATTGAGCTGTGCCCCGACAGGGGTTATAGAATTCAGCCCAGGGTTTTAACGTCCCGGAGGGACAGCATGATAGTAGCCAGGCACGCAGTGCCTGGAGTCATGAGGAAAATAATTCCGTCCCGGCGGGACGGCTGAACGAATCTCGGATTAGCTTAGACGCCAACATACCTTTCAACTGAAATACCTGGCGTTTCCAAAGCGGCATGAGTATTCGACGCGCTGTCGCTTGTGATGCGCCTCTTGATTGGAGACGTATTCAACCACCGCCTCGAGGGTGGATTCGGCCACAGAAAAGGCGGCGTAGCCGTTTTGCCACGAGAACTGCGCGAGCCTCTCCCGTGCCACCTGGTTGGAACTGACTTTTAGCTTGGCAACGAAAGTTGCGAGGCTAAGGGTCCGACCAAGCAAACACACCACCTGAACGTGATCAGCGACTCCACCGACGCAAATTGGCGGACACCCTAAATGGATCGCCGCGGCAGCCAGGTAGGCGTGAACTTCTCTCCGACGGACCGGATCGGCGAAATGGAATTCCCGGTTTTTGGTCGAGAAAATAAGATGAACAAGAAGACGAGCCAGAGATTGAGGCACATCAATAACATAACATATACATGTAATTTTCTGTCAAAGATTTAAAATCCTGGGAAATCTGTTTTATCGGTCTTTGCCTCGAACGTACGCCGAAAATTCCGCCGCGTTGCCTAAACACGATTCTCTGCCGCCCCTTCAGGGCGGATCCGTTAGGGATACAACCCAGGCTAAAGCCTGGGCTATGCTCTCATGGCCTTCAGGCCGCAGACGCATCTGAATCCGGCAATGACTCTCCTGGCCTTCAGGCCGTAATGTCTGAACCCGGCAATAGCTCTCATGGCCCTTCAGGCCGCAGACGTGTCTGAACCCGGCAATAGCTCTCATGGCCCTTCAGGCCGCAGACGTGTCTGAACCCGGCAATGACTCTCCTGGCCGCCTCAGGCCGCAGCCTGGGCTATGCTCCCAAGACCCTTTGGGGCCCCTGTCGAACGGTTCATCGAAGATAGAGATCAACTTTCTTCTTCGTAGAAAGCAGCTGAATGTTGCGGTATTTAATCCCAAACACTAACTCATCTGCGGCCTGAAGGGCCATGAGAGCATAGCCCAGGCTTTAGCCTGGGTTTAAATTTCTAGCGGACCCGCCCTGACGGGGCGGCAGAGAATTGTGTTCGACCACGCTGCGGGATTCCAATGCCCAGGCGGTATTCGTCTTGGAACGTGATCTTTTGTCATGCGCAAGGTAACCCACCCACACCCTACTCTAAACCTACCCCTCCGCTCCTACTCCCTCTCAAACACCACCAACGCCGAACGGGCCGGCACCACCACCTGCGAACCGCAGGGGCGAAGCTCCGGGGTTTCCGGACTCGCGCAGCTTAATGAATTGGGTCGCGGCAAATCGAGGATCGCCTCTTGGGTCTCGTGCCGATCGTCGTTAATCAACACTACCGCCCGTAGTTTCTGTTGGGCATGCCGAAAGACACTATACGAAATAGGAACCCCGGAACCAACCTTAACTTTCACCTCCAGCGAATCGCGGAATTCGCCTTTCCAGAGATAGTCGGAATGGAGAGACCGGAACACATCCACCTTTTTCCCATAGTCCAAGGTGAGCGGAAAATCAGGGAGGTCCCCTTTAAAGTTAAACGGTTCGTAGCTAATGATATAGCGGTACAGAAGCGCTCGATTGATCATTTCCCGGTCGTCGAATCCGGTGACCGCGATCATGATCGGATAAAAGGGATCCGCGTATCGTTCAGCTGGAATATGCCCGTCGAAGATCCTGAAATAAGAGAGCGCGTAATGGGAATGCTGCAGATCAAAGGGGGCCTCGGCGGAGAGTAAGAAATCTGATCGGTCCTGCTCCCGGAGTAAATCCTGAAAGGCTTGCCCTAACGCCAGGTCGCCGGACGCCAGGGTGGCGGGGATTCGATGCTGATGCTGGTCCGAAAAACAATGGGTTGCCGCGTAGTGATGGAACGCTTCATCGTAAAGCATGCCACTAGCACCCAAGGCCAGGCTCTTTTCAAACTCTCGCTGGCAAAGTCTGCGCCACTCCGGATCATGCAGGCAAGCCACCATAAATCGTCGGTTATTGATGCTCATCCACTGTACCGGCGTTTGATATTCATAGCCAGGATGGTAGTAAGGCATCCCATAGGGATCGACGGCTGCGCTTTGGAGGAATGACGAATAGTCGTCACGGGTAACGTCGGCCCAAACGAATTTATTAAAGAGGATCACCCGCACACCGAGCGCCTCAATCTCGGCGATGGCCGCTTTTAGCTCATCCCAGGTGCCGAGTCTTTCATCAGGATCATGTGAAGGATTCCCCCGATCCTGACCGCCTTGATTCCAACCAACTAACTGCAGGGCGGTTACTCCATGTTCTGCTAAATACCGGGCTCGCTTTGGCAAATCGGTGAACCGCGTCCGTAAATCGTCTTCCGTGGAGCCAATTTGAATTTGTTGCCAGGAATGGACCTCATGAATCCACGTCGGCGCTATGGCCGGCTGATACCAGGTCGCTCTCCACTGGCGGTAAATGTCGATTCCCCCATGCCAATCTCCGGTATAGGGCGCAACGACGATCTCCGGAAGCTCCACCGTTTCCCCGGGAGCCGCCATCGGGTAATGAACCGACTCAAAAGTCAAATGAACCGGGGTCTCTCCTATCTCGGAGAGATCAGGACTGACGCCATGAAAGGAGTCGAGATAACCGGGTCGCAATTCGGACTGGAAGCACACCATCTGCCGCGCGCTGGCATCATGAACCCCAATGTAGACCCCTTGGGCGCGGGCGCTAAGCAGGACAAAGCGCTGAGGAAAATGGTAGGCACCCGGAATGCCGGCGAGCATGGAGCCCTTCCCCTCCATCTGAATGGGATAATTGGTGCCGTAATAGCCACGTTCGTTCCCCGTTCGGGGCCATAACGGAGTGCGCTTCATGGTGCCGTAGTCGAGATTTTCCCGGTTAAGAAAATCCGTCTTATCAGGTGGGCATAGGTCCCCTAAGACGGGCCAACTCAGAGTAGTAATCGTGGCGTCACTCAGGTTCTTCAGAGTTCCGGAAAAGGTAAGTCGGCCGTGTTCAAGGCGCACTTGCGCCGCCAGATGGCACGCCAGCTCAATTCCTCCGGAAGTCTGTACTTGATCC
>CAWEGF010000039.1:0-36150 GCA_963808535.1 uncultured Verrucomicrobiae bacterium
CAAGAGGCCATCCAGAAAGGGGATCAGCCGGCGAACCCTGCTGGAGAATGATTATGGATGTGAATCACGAGCTGACCCGCGTTTTAAAAGGCCGCATAGTTCAAAGCATGCAAGTGGACGCTTCAGAGGTTTCCATTGGATTCTTCGACGGTTCCACGCTGCAGATAAAAATCATGGAATCCAATAGTCCACCACTTCGGGAGCAAGCGCACGTTCGGACAATCTTGGAAGATGGAGTGAAAATATTAATCGAGTGCGAAGACGAGAGCACGTTTGACGTGACATTGTCCGAGCCAGGCAATTCCGTCAGCGTTCGGAACAAGAATCATCAGGTTGAATATCTTGGTTGAAGCCATTCCTTCTCAAGGACGCCAGCTTCATGGACGGGCGGTTCAAGGCGGGGAAAACATCTTGATGATGCGGCATTGGTTGCAGCCATTCCTAAACGCGAGCTTGTGCCGCCCCAAGGGCCTTTCCTGATGGTGCCTGGCAAACCGGCTGATCAGTAGTCTCAAAAGTGAGAGGCTTGGCGTCGGAGGAAAAAGTGGATAGGGTTTAGAGGGGATGAGGAGCCGTTCCCGGCGAACTTCCCCGGGGTAATGGGTTGTGGGTCCGAGGCCCACAGGGCTCATTCCAGGGTGACAAAAATTTCTATTTTCAGGGATAGCGCTGATCCTGATTCGCATCGATACTACTCATCCCTAGTATTGATACCCGATTAAAACCTAAAGCCGAATTCAAGAAGTAGACCGCGAAATCGGCGACGTCTGTTTCGCAAGTCAGGATAAAGAATATGGAAACTCCTTTCGCAATAGCGACCAACGTCGAGAAAGAAGCCGGAAATAATTACCGGATCGATATCGAAATCATTGTGCCAGTAACTCTTGAAAAATTCCGGCTGGATTTGAATGAGCTGGTTGATCAACCTCATCAGATCGGGGGATTTCCGCCTTCCGGCGAATGGGGAAACGTCGTCGTAAAAACGCGCGGTCTTCCAAAGTTGAAGCCCGGTGATAAGGTTCCCGTGGTCGTTCAGGAGTGACTATTCTGCAGAGTTTTCGCGCCGATTCGTTCCCTCGCTGAAGATAACGACCAATAGCGCGATCTCTGGTATTCAGATCGGCGACTACTTGGCAAATTCATTGCAGCAACTCTTCCGCACGATCGATCGCTTTGTTCAGTTCCTGGACCACCTGAGCGTAATCGGATCCTCGCAGGGTTAATGGCTGGTCAATCAATTTTCGAAGTTCCCGGATGGCGTGAATCAGGTTGGTAAGGGCATCCTGTCGATCCTTCAGATTTTTGCGGACGGCGTCTTTGACCAACCTCCCTTCGAGATCGATCGTTTTCCGGGCCGGCGGAGGTATTTCTGTCCCGGCGGTCTCTTTGAGCACCCAGCGGATTTCCTGCAGGATTTCCCAAGAGCGTTTACGGGAGGCTCTTGATGCTTCCACTTCGTCGAGTAGATCTTGGAGGGCTCGTGGGGTAATCGACATGGTGGTGCATATGTTCTTATGAACACATATAGATGGTCAAGCCCCTTTTGGTTTCGAGATAATAAATGACAGTCTCTCCATCTTGACGACGGCCTCGAGCCTACCATCGTGCCGTTCGAAGCAGCTTACAGGCGGGCGGTAGTCTTCTTTCCCCTCGGGATCTCCCTGCCTAGGAAATACACCGAAGCTCGTATCGCCGGACGTAACAGAGGTACCTCTTTTCGATAAAAAAGAGCGCGAAAACCAAGCGAGTGTTGGTATCCCTCGTAACGGTCCAGGAGATCCCACACCGTTTCGCTAAGCACCCGGTAGATTTCGACTTTCACCAGTCCCGGCTGTTCGAGAACAGCCGGATACCCGTTTTGCCAGAACAAAAGTCCTCGCATTAACCCATGGGTGTGAAAACAAAGACCTCGGATGACCACTGACCCTTGTTTCGCCAGACTGCGGCGACGTAGCGAACCATAAACAGCTAAAAAGGTCGGTTCGGGAGCGCGCAGAGAGGAGGGGAGTACACGGAGAATTGGATTCACCACAAAGACACAGAGAACACGAAGTCAGGATTTGAAAACATTTAAAATTCGGAACTTAGCGCACCGCGATGTTGTTGCGGGGAATCATACTTTGGGAGCGCGCAAAGAGGAGGGGAGTACACGGAGAATTGGATTCACCACAAAGACACAGAGAACACGAAGTCAGGATTTGAAAACATTTAAATTTCGGAACTTAGCGCACCGCGATGTTGTTGCGGGGAATCATACTTTGGGAGCGCACAGAGAGGAGGGGAGTACACGGAGAATTGGATTCACCACAAAGACACAGAGAACACGGAGTCAGGATTTGAAAACATTTAAAATTCGGAACTTGGTGCGCCGCGATATTGTTGCGGGGTATCATACTTCGGGAGCGCGCAGAGAGGAGGGGAGTACACGGAGAATTGGATTCACCACAAAGACACAGAGAACACGAAGTCAGGATTTGAAAACATTTAAAATTCGGAACTTAGTGCGCCGCGATATTGTTGCGGGGTATCATACAGCTCCAATTGTCGGTCGATGTATTAAGGCCGGACACTGCTCTGAGGCAGCTGTGCTCGATATCGATTGGGATCGAACACTCGGGCGCTTTTGGCCTGCTGATTTCTTTGCGCGTGGACCAATTTCTGATCTGGTGCCGCGCGTAGGGTGGAGGCCTTAACCATAGAGTCGACCGCCAGTTGCAGAAAAGGGGTGGTCGCCGGTGAGCCGGTTGCCGCGATGAACTGGAGGCCTTTCAACAGTTGGCTGAGCCTTCGGCGATCAGCGCAACTGTCATTGGCAACGAGATGAACGTCAGTGGGGCCTTGACTGTTACGACGACTGCCGCGGCCAATCGCCTGGATGAATTGGTCCGCGCTGGCGGTGGGGGTCAAAATCATCGAGAGTTCTGGCGCTTGCGGGAACCGCTGGTTTAATTCCGGCCAACCCGCCGCCTGCTGATAGGGCAGAAGAATGACCTTGGTCTGACTTGGCGCGTAGACCGGTTTGTTGTCACGACCGCGAAGTTCGAGGCGCTGACCGGTTTCGTTCGTCCGGTAGGCGCCATCGACAAAACGAGCCATTTCTGCCAAATTCCTGGCCGCGACGGAGGCTCGTTCCCCGGAGAGAGCCGGTATGGCCTCACTGTTGGGCGGCAAAGCTTGGATGAACGAATATCCAATTCCGTGAGCCGCTAGCGCAAGTTTCAGGGCCGAGAGAAAACCGGGTGTCTCTTTCGGCAAGCCGTCTGGTTCTTTCAGGATTCGAGAAGCCACCGCCCGATCCTCGCCGGCTATCATGACCTTCTTGTTCTGAGAAAGGAGTTCTAACGTCCGCTGAAGAATTGAATCAACCTTGGTGGCGTCCGATGCGGTGTTCAATTCGCCGGCCAGATCTTCCCGGAGTTTTCGTTGCCGGGGAAAATCGCCATTCTCGAAAAGCCGGGCATACCCCTCCATCAGCCGCGTTTCTGCGGCGCGCGATTCTGCGCTGAACGACAAAAGCGCGGCTGGTTTCACCGTGCCATAAAAAGGGAATTCCCGATGGACCATACCTCCCGCAGAAGTGATTTGTTTCAGCTGATCAGCAACGGCCAGGTGGAGATCAGGTGCCGAACTCAGCTCGCTTTTGACCTGGTGAACCGGTTTGCCGGTCAGCTTCGAAGAGAAGTAACAAAACTCGGAAATGTTATTAAATGGAGTGGCACTAAAAAAGAGCTGTCTGCTAGCCGGAATTCGGTCGAGGAATTTGCGGACTTCCGGAATTCGGCAATCCTGCGCCTCATCGATGATCGCCACGGAGAATTTTGATCTCTGTTTCTGGGCGTCTTTGACAAACGCTCCCAAACGCTCCAGCGCGACAAAAGCGATTTGAGAATCATCCAGGCCCAGCCGGTCCAAGTCGCGGCGGAGAGCCGGAAGAAGATCGCCCCTGGTGGTGATTAGCGCGGGCTCTCCTGTCTCGTGCGCAGCCGCTTTCGCGGCCAGGATCGCCTGAAAGGATTTGCCCGTTCCGGTTCCGTCATGGACGAGGAATGCGATTTTGCCCAGCCCGTCTTTAGGAGCCTCCGGATCAAACAAGCGGTTCAAGGCCAGGTTAACCCCGTCGCGGATGGTCGGATCTTCACCGGTGCGCAGGCTCTCCAATAGCCTCCCTTTCTCCTCAGTGGTGGCAACCACAGTGGCCAGATAGTCCTTGCTCCAGGGCGGTACGCGGCCCTCGACGAGAGCTGCGCTGACATTGATCGGTGGTCGATCGAAGGGAGTTTCCATAGAATCCAATCAGTTTCCCGGCAGAAGTTCAGGATGGGTTTCGCCGATCTCGCGATTTACTGCCGCCTCCCACGCCAGGATCTGCGGCGCACGGGCATCTGCTGGAAACCGCAGAGCCCAGATCCTCAAGCGATTTTGCGGATAAAATCCCAGCGATTCTTGCCAGAGCCGGATCTGTTGTCCGCGCGGGTCCCCCGGCTCTTGCCCGGACCATCGAAGTAGTGATTCGGCTAACTCTTGACAAAGCAGTCGCCATCCCAGAATCGGACCGGCGATTTCGTCCCGTTCGTTTTTTTGGGCCCAGAGATAAAGTTTCTCCTGTTGCTCAACTCGGGACCGCGTGCCCGATTGACCATGGCGCTGCAGCAAAGAGGCAACCAGCGCCGCTTCCGGGTGCCCGGGATTTTCCCGTTGCCAGATTTCAAGCAGTTCGCATTCGTGCGTGAGTACATCGCAAAGGTAACGATCAACCCTCAGATCGCTTAGATATTGCTGTTGTTCCATTGGAAGGTCCGCACGGGCCTCCGTCTCGCCGAATTCATCGAACTTGTTGATAGCTTCTTGCCAGACGTCTGTTCCTAAGAGGGGGACCGAATTCAGGAGCGGACCAGTCAATTGATCAGAGGTGATCGGATCCGGACCTTTGAATAGGTCGTCTATGGTCTCCATAAATTAATCGATCTGGATCAGGCTAATTGCTGGAAAAATGAAACCCAGTTGAATGGCTACCGGGCTCGTCCTCAGGATCCCCGAAATAGTCTCCGAGAGCTTGCTCCATCATTTCGTTGACTAACTCTTCCAGGGAAGCGAAGCGCTCTACCTGTTTCAGAGTCGCTTTATCCAGGACGACCGGGTGTCCAGTCGCAAGTTCAACCGCAAAATACCAGAGATCTGAATCACCCACGAAAAGGTACCTCTGTGTCTTCACGGGAACACTGTCCCAATTGACGAGATTCTCGGCCAGGAGACTCGGCCCCGAATCAAATTGATCGTCGCGCAACTCTGGGTCGATGCCATAAAGTGAAACTCCATTTTCAGAGAACCCGTCTACTTGCCTGAGGATATCGATCACCTCGACTGGCAACCGGACATGGAGTTTTTGCTGGATGGCCTTGGACAGCTTCTGCAGATCTTCCTCCTCGGCACCTGGGAGGAGCGGGTGCCGACCCTGGGCAAGCTCGCTGGAAATTCGATCGTCGAGATCGCGTCGCTCGTTGTCCGGAAGTTTTCGGTAGTAGTCGGACCTTTTCAGGTCCTCCACGAAAAGATGACTCAACTCTTTTAGGTATTTCGGATTGAGGGGCATAATCTAGACTTTCAGATGATTTGTTGGCGTTTGAAGTACCGGCCTTGGCAGCTGGCGTTTGGTCGAGCAGCTTTTCCGACGGGCCGGCGGCGGCTGGACGACTGTTTCAGGCTTGTTTTGGGTCTCGATCATTGGGAGCGATTTCCTTGGTTTATGGTCCGCAGGTAGCTGTTTGCCGTTCACATAGGCCCCAGCCGGTAAAAAATCGGCCGCCAATCGCGCTCCTTGTTCTGCCAGGCTGGAACGTATTTGTTTACTTATGGCCGGATCTTTGTTTTGCGCCTTGAAAAGATCACCGAACATCCGGGTAATCTCATGAAATTCCTTTGGGACGGCGTACGGCTGGTGTTTCGTGGCTTTCGAAAATTCCAAGATCCGGTTTTCCCAAACCTCTGGGAGCTGCGGTGCACCCAGGGAGGCCAGCTTTTGGCGAATTTCTTCGGCGGTGCGGAATCCCTGGGTGATCGGCGGATAAAATGGGAAAAGCGGGCGGACCACATAGATCGGGATAGGCTCGGCCGGGGCGTTATGCGTCTGAGGATGAAGAAACAGGCTGTGCCAAAAATGATGTGGATTCCCCGATTGATCGAGACCTCGGCGGGTCGTTTTTGCGACCACAAAATTGGTTGGGTGATTGATCGAAACTCCGTCGGAGGCCGGGCGAATGCTTTTGGGTACCACGTGATGGCAATTGTAGGTGTCGCGCCGCCCGCGTAATGGCCGTCCGCATTTGGAGCGGGCTTCTGACACGAAAGCTGGCGGACGGCCCAATTCCATCAATTCCACCCCCGTCGATCCGACCGCCAATGCGGCCAGCGCTCTGCCGACCGGATCCGCCGCTAACGCCTTAAAATAGTGAGCTCTCAAAGCTGAGTAGTCGCGGGTGACCTTGGCGTATTCCGGCCCCTCCCGATCCAGACAAGAGGCGAACACTTTGTCGAGGACCACACCCGGGAGTTCGGGACATTGCCCGATAACGGCCGGATCATCTGAAATCTGTTCCAGATTTCGGAGCATCTCGGCGACCGCATTTACCATTTCCGGGCCCGGAGCGGAAGCTTCTGCGGATCGACTCATATGGGGTGAATTAAGCAACACAAGATTAGAATGTTATTATTATTATCTGATTATAAAATAACACAAGAATAAAGTGTAATTTTATTTGCTATGAACGGTCTAGGCTAGGAGTGCGCTTCGCGCCCCGAAGCGGCATGAAAGCGGCCTGAAGGCCATGAGAGGATAGAAGCTCAGGCTATCCAAATCCTGTTGCGAAATGTCCCGGAGGACGGTGCGATCGTAGCCTGGCACGAAGTGCCTGCAACAGCGCCACCCCAAAAAACCCGTCCCACAGGATACGGTGTGATTCGTGTCGGTGACATGCCGAGATTAACGGCACCAGATCATACCGTACCTACGGGACGGTTCTTTCGAGGACCTTTCCCAGGCACTTCGTGCCAGGCTACGATCGGTGTTGTCCCTCCGGGACAGGATGTGTTGTTTGGACTACAATCCCTGCCGTGAACCCTGAACTAGTTCGACCCTACGGCGGAGGCGGTGGAGGGACTGCCTTCGATGAGCGCTACCAAGCTACGAGCCGTCATTTGAATGCCCGAGACATCCTCCTGTGAAATGGTCGGGTGGCCCGCTAGTTTTTGTCTCACTTCTTTCAGGCCAGAGATGATCTGAGAGATGAGAGGGGTGGATTTTAAAGGCGTCGAGAGCGTATCCAACCGTTGCAAGTAATAGTCGAGAAGATCCAGATGCCGCAACTGGGAGGCACGTTCTGGCGAAAAATCTGCCGCCACGCTGGCGGCGCCGATCTCCAACCCGCGAATCCAACCGCCAAGGCTCAGAAGATGTACCATTTCTTCGTCGCGCAAATCGAGCATCGCCTTTTCAACATCCTGTTGGGTGACGATCAACTCTTTACGAAGCCCGCTCCAATCCAATCGTTTGGCAAGATCGAGAATCTGCTTGCTGTGGCGGCTCACTCGCTGTTGAACCCCAAGCCCTTTAGCTCGACGAAGCAGCTCTCGGCCAAGTGGTTCAATGGCTTTTATCTGTTCCCCTTCGACGGCTAGAAATCCATCGCCGATCAAGACCCCAAAGCTGAGGGCAAACTTCACCCGGTTATCCAGCCGAAGCGCTTGTGGCGGCCGAGTCAATTCCTGGACTGGAATTGGTTTCAAAGAATCCAGCGTATCGAACAATTCCTCGATCGAAGGAGTGGTGAACCGATTGATACCGAGTTCCTCTTGAAAATGAGAATCCCCCGACATATCGGCATCTTCCTGGGCTTCGACGGTTGGGCCGAAAGCCACAGTCAGACCGACAAAAAGGCTGGCGGAAATCAAGGGCCACATTTCGCTAGACATCCATGTTTACAAGAAAGATATCGCCTTTGCGGGCGCGTGACCAGAGATGTTGTGACATGGATTTCCACTTGACCATCGGGGGCAAAGAGGCATCATGACGCGGGGATTCTCAGCCTTAACCTTCTGATTATCACTAACTAATATGCATGGACACGTCTGGACATTGCTTTGGAGTATCTGCTATTTCTGCGTGGTTCTCGGGCTGTCTTTATATGGCATTCATCGTTATTCCATCCTTTATCTCTATTTCAAAAATCGCCATCGAAAGCCTGAGACCCCCTCGAAATTTGATGTCCTCCCCATCGTCACGATCCAGCTCCCGATCTATAATGAAGTCCATGTCGTCGAACGGTTGCTGAAAGCGATCAGCGAACTCGACTATCCAAAGGATAAATTTGAAATCCAGATTTTGGATGACTCTACTGACGAGACTCGCGAATTGACCGATCGCACGGTCGCCAATCTCCAAGCGAATGGTTTTGATGCCGTGGTTCTGCACCGGAAGGATCGAGTCGGATTCAAAGCCGGGGCGCTCGACTACGGATTCAATAGGGCAAAAGGAGAATTTTTCTTTATCTTGGATGCGGACTTTGTTCCCCCGCCCAACATCCTCCGTGATTGTATCCATTACTTTCGCGATCCGAAGGTGGGGATGATTCAGACCAGGTGGGGTCATATTAATCGGTCCTATTCCTGGTTGACGCGGGCTCAAGCAATATTACTCGATGGGCATCTCGTACTGGAACAGACGGCCAGGAGTCGAACGGGCCGCTTCTTTAACTTCAATGGGACCGCCGGCCTCTGGAGGAAAAGCTGTATTGGCGAAGCGGGCGGTTGGCAGCATGACACCTTGACGGAAGATCTCGATTTGAGTTACCGCGCTCAGTTGCGCGGGTGGAAGTTCGTTTTCCTGGGCGACATCGTCACGCCGGCGGAGTTGCCAGTTGATATTGACGGCCTGAAAACCCAGCAGCATCGCTGGGCTAAAGGTTCTATCCAAACCTGTAAAAAGGTTCTGCCGCGCCTCTGGAGAAGCAAATTGCCGGTCTTCATCAAGATCGAAGCCACCGCCCACCTGACCGCGAACTTCGCCTATCTTTTGCTAGCCTGCCTTTGCGTTTTGCAGCACCCATCTTCCGGGCCCAGTTCTGTGGCGGCCGGGGGAGTCGTTCGCTCGATGCTGATTGATTTTCCAATCTTTATCGTCACCACCGTTTCGACCACCATTTTCTATCTTTGTGCGCAAAGGGAACTTCACCCGAAAACCTGGAAGCGCGAGATCTGGTTCTTTCCGTTTGTTCTAGCGCTTGGAATTGGCTTGTCGATCAACAATGGGCGAGCGGTTCTGGAAGCGATTTTCAATCGTCGCTCAGACTTCTATCGCACGCCGAAATACGGGATCGAAAGGGCCAAGCAAGAATGGAAAAGCCGGTATTCTGCAGTGCGGACAGTGATCCCGCTGATTGAATTTCTTTTTGCCGTCTACTTTACATACTTTGTATTTCATGCTTTTCAAAACCGGCAGTTTCTGTCAGTACCCTTTCTAATGTTGTTTCAAATAGGCTTTGCCTACGTAGCATTCGGTTCAATGTGGCAGCGCGTGATGCGCCCGCCGTGGCATCCAAGGGACATTTCGGTTGCGTGACAAACAATGGGAAAACATTTCTTCACAGCGTTTTTAGTGGCTGGTCTGGTGGTTCTCGGCAGGGCTCAAAGCCCTTCTCCAGCTTCTTCTGCGGCTCCCACGCCGCCAACTGCGACTCCGACGGTGATGGCGACACCAACCCCGGCTCCGGTGTTCGGAACTGAGCTGGTCGTCAGTATCCCTGAACAGAAATTAGCCGTTGTGGTCAACAACAAGGTCTACAAGAGCTATAAAATATCTACCTCCCGTTACGGGGAAGGGGATGGTCTCGGAAGTTGGTGTACGCCGATTGGTCGCCTGGCGGTCGCCACGAAGATCGGTGGTGCGGTGCCTTTTGGCGGTGTTTTTCAACGAAGGCACTACACCGGTGAAGTTCTTTCCGTAAACGCACCGGGACGGGATCCGATCGTCAGTCGGATTATTTGGCTGCGCGGTTTGGACTTCTCGAATAAAAATGCTTTTAACCGGTGCATCTACATTCACGGAACTCCGGAAGAAGATTCTTTGGGGAAAAAGGCCAGTTACGGCTGCATTCGAATGCGCTCTAGCGACGTGATCGAAATTTTTAACTGGATCACGATCGGTACGGGCGTAGCCATCGTAGATAAAGCGATCAGTCGGGCGGTCAGGGATCTGGTCGAAGACAGGCGTTTGATGGCGACCAACACCGACAAACCCGAAGGAAGATCCGATTTGGTCCGCTAATCCGAATTCTTCTAACCGCGATGAGATGGAGAAAGGCGGCCCGCAACGGCCGCCTTTTATCGTGTCTGGGCCTGAAAAACGCTTACGGAGAGCGATGGAAAGATTTCTTTGAGACAACACGGCTTTTTGCTTGATAACCACAAGATCTAGTGTCTAGTAAAGATCGCTTGTGCTATATAATGGGTTAACACACCACTTATTCCCGCCAAATCACAAGTTAAACACAGGATTTAGCCGGGAAACCGGGAGTTATTAACAAGTTATTGTCACCGGATCGAGATTCGGAAAGAAAGCCCCCGCAATGATAAAATTGAAAAAAGGTGTCCGAACGAATGATTTGAGGCCGCGCGCCCGAAGATCCGGCGCGGGTACAAAGAAGAGCGGTCTGAAGTTCCAGCGCTCATTCAGCCAGGAAGGCAGTTCGCCTTTTGATGAAATAGAGTGGGAGCGTCGCGTTGCGGAGATTACCGATGATAGCGGGAAGGTCATCTTCCGCCAGGAAAACGTCGAAGTACCAAAATCCTGGAGTGCGTTAGCAACCAAGATCGCGGTCTCGAAATATTTCTACGGCGATATCGCGAACGGGACCGATCCCCAGGCCCATGGGCGGGAAAGTTCCATTCGGCAATTGGTTCATCGGGTGACCCGGACGATCACAGACTGGGGAATCAAGGACGGCTATTTTTCGGATGTCGCCTCAGCCGAGGCTTTCTACGGCGACCTGACTTGGCTTTGCGTGAATCAGCACGGAGCGTTCAACAGCCCGGTCTGGTTCAACGTCGGTCTTTATCAGCAATACGGCATCGGGAAAGGGTCGGGACGCGGGAATTACTTTTTCAATCCCGAGGCTGGCGAAGCGGAGCGAGCATCGACCCAGTACGAGTATCCGCAAGCGTCCGCCTGCTTCATCCAGTCTGTCGATGATACGATGGAAGACATTATGCGGTTGGCCACCAGTGAGGCCATGCTTTTCAAATATGGAAGCGGTACCGGATCTGATTTGTCGACCCTGCGCAGTACGCGTGAAAAACTTAGCGGAGGTGGCCGTCCGAGTGGCCCGCTCTCATTTTTGCGAGTTTACGATCAAGTGGCGAATGTAGTTAAGAGCGGTGGCAAGACCAGGCGTGCCGCCAAGATGAATACCCTCAAGGATTGGCATCCAGACATCGAGGAATTTATTGAAGCAAAAGCCAAAGAGGAAAAGAAAGCCTGGGCGCTGATCGAGCAGGGGTACGACGGCAGTTACAATGGGGAGGCGTATGGCTCCATCATGTATCAAAACGAAAACCTGTCGGTACGCGTGAGCGACGAGTTCATGCAGGCGGCGATCGATGGGAATGAATGGTGGACCCGCAACGTGGTGAGTGGAAAACCATGCGAGAAAAAAGAGGCGCGCACCCTTTTGCGGAAGATTGCCGAAGGGACCTATGTCTGCGGCGATCCCGGGATGCAATTCGATTCGACCATCCACCGGTGGCACACCTGCAAAGGGACGGCTCGCCAAAATTCGACGAACCCATGTTCAGAATATCTGTTTCTCGATAATACAGCCTGTAACCTGGCTTCGCTGAACCTGATGAAGTTTAAGGGATCAGACGGAACGTTCGACGTCGAAAAGCTGAAAGCAGCGGTTCGGGTCTTTATTACCGCCCAGGAGATTCTAGTGGACAACGCCAGTTATCCCACCAAGGAGATCGCGGAGAACAGTCATATTTTCCGAACGCTGGGCCTTGGTTTCGCCAACTTGGGTGCCTTAGTGATGAGTTATGGGCACGGGTATGATTCGGACGAAGCACGAGCATTGGCCGGGTCAATTACGGCCATCATGACCGGCGAAGCGTATCTCCAGAGCGCTCGGATGGCTTCGGCGATGGCGCCGTTTCCAGGCTATCGAGATGCCAAGGCAACTGGGTATACACGCCCGATCGCCGAGGACAATGTCGATTCGATGCAGGAAGTGATTCGATTACATCGGCAATATTGCGACCGGATCGAAAACTCCATTGAGTTCGACTTCCTCAAGGAAGAGGCGAAAGAGGTTTGGAATAGTGCGATTCGGGCTGGTTCAAAGAACGGATTCCGGAACGCGCAAGTCACGGTCCTAGCCCCGACCGGCACTATCGGTTTTCTCATGGATTGCGATACGACCGGAATTGAGCCAGACATCGCCCTGGTAAAATACAAGCTTTTGGCCGGAGGAGGGATGCTCAAGATTGTCAACCAGACGGTCCGCCCGGCTTTGGAGAAGCTGGGTTATGCCCCGGAACAAACCGAGCAGATTTTGGCGCACATCAATGAACACGACACCATCGAAGATGTGGCGGTTCCTGAAAGTCAGAGCGTTATCAAAAGCGGACTCAAAGAGGAACATCTGCCGATCTTTGATTGCGCCTTCAAGGCTTTTAAAGGCGAACGGAGCCTTCATTATCTAGGCCATTTGCGGATGATGGCCGCGTGCCAACCTTTTCTCAGTGGTGCGATCTCGAAGACAGTCAATTTGCCGAGCGGCGCGACAGCGGAAGAGATCATGAACACCTATATCGAGGGTTGGAGGCTAGGGCTGAAAGCCATCGCTATCTACCGTGACGGCTCGAAGCGTTCAGCTCCGCTGAACACCAAAAAGACGAAGGACATGGGTTCTGAAGGGCATGCCGAACCGGGTCCCGAGCCGGAAATGCTACGGCGTCGAATCGTCGATCTTGAAAAAGAGGTGCAGACTCTTCGCGAGGAAGTGGAGCAACCTTCCCGGAGCCGGATGCCGGATACCCGGGTTTCGCTCACTCACAAATTCGAGATCGCGGGTCATGAAGGCTATATCACTGTCGGATTGTACGAGAGCGGGCAGCCAGGAGAATTGTTCATCCAAATGGCCAAGGAGGGAAGTACCATTGGCGGCCTGATGGACACTGTGGCCACTTTGACCTCGCTGGCACTGCAATACGGAGTGCCTCTTGAGAGTCTGGTCAAGAAGTTCGCTTACCAACGATTCGAGCCAAGTGGCTTTACCAAAAATCCCGACATTCGGAATGCCACCAGCATCACGGACTACATCTTTCGATGGCTCGGGTGCCAGTTCATCAAAGGGTACAAAGAGGCGACCTCGCCGAGTCGCTCGCAGCTTGATCTGCCAATGAAAGAAATCGCTGATATCGATAAGAAGGCGATCAATCGACCGGTGGCGGAACTGCCTCGCACGGCAGAGAGAGAGATTATCGATGTCATAACCAATCGATCAAATTCCGAGGGTACGGCTGAGCCAGTGGCGAACGGAAATGGCAACGGGTTATCAAAGACGCATGCTGATCGGGTTCGCGCGGCTTTGGGTAATATGTTTATGGGCATCAGCTGCTCGAATTGCGGGAGCACGAAAGTGATTCGGGCCGGAGCCTGCGGTGTTTGCACAGAATGCGGCACCTCGCAGGGCTGCAGCTAGAACATTCTCTGGGGGGGAGGAAGGCGCCGGAGACAACCTTCGGGTTTCTCTGGCGCTTTCTATTTACGTTCAGCGTTCGCGGGTGCAGGGCGCCTTGGTACGTAATGCGTCCCGCTTTACCTCTTCACTCTTTGATTTAGTCTCTTTTTAGGAGGCCTAGGTAGAAAGCTTGGCGATCATTTCCGGGAACCGGCAATTGGTGCAGTTGGTGGCATCCGCCAGGCAGAAATCTTCAAAGATCTGCAACAGGCCTTGTTGCTGATACAGGAAACGCAGATGTTCTTTGGCACGATCGGTCCCGCCGAAGAGTCGCTGGCAGACAATCGCCAGACGTCGGTTGCTCAACTCGGCCCGTATTTTTTTGTACGTTTCCCAGTCGGCCTGGTTGGTCGCCACTAACATGGGATGAATGACATTCGCCAATATTTCGTTGATCCGGGTTTCGCCAAGCAGGTGGCAAGGCCGGCCGATCGGCCCGGAGATCAGGGTGAAATGGTAATCCCAGAAGGGGTGAGTTAATCCGCTCATCCATTCTGCGACTTCTTGGAGTCGAGGAGTTAGTAAGCGGATTTCATTCCATCGACGGACCAATTCGGCGAGCGCGCCAAGCCGCCGATGGGGATGGTTGCTTGGGCGCGTCATCCCGAAATGCCAAAGATTCTTTTGCAAGATGAGGTGAGTGAATTGGCCCCTCAATTGCCACCAATGCTCCCACAGAGCGCGCCAATATTCCTGGTCGATGGTTGCGGCCCGGTTGATTCGCTGGTCCTCCAAAAACCCTGCCACGCCGAACAGAAGACTTTCTGCGGCGGGTCCGTGATCATGAAGGAGGTGCAGTTTCAATCTTTGCGACAAGACCAGGAAAGGGATCTTGTTCAGCTTGTAGCCAAGCGCGATGGCAAAGGCCTGGAAAAGGGCTTCATCCATGCCGTGCGCGATGGCGGCCCGTCGAAGTTGATCGGCCTTTCTTTGCATTCGAACCCGGGCGGCCGTTTCGATCAAAGAATCGATCGTCTGGCTTGGGAGCAATCCAAGTGGCGCGCAACAGCGGCCTGGATGGGCAATCGGAGAATGGATGTGCAGGAGGTCGATTTCGCTTTGCAGGTGAACCTGAATGACTTCCTGATGCAAGCTGGTCCGGGTAAAATAAGTGGCTCCCCCTTGCCGGAGAAACAGATGAAGGATGACGCGATCAAAGTCTGGGTTCTGCGAGTGGCCGTGCCGATCCCAATCGGCGACGTGGATGTCCAATTCGATGTCTCCCTCGAACAATTTGTCTCCATCGACCCGCAGAGAGGCGTGAACGAAATCGGGACCGGGTTCGCGATTCCAGAAGCCAAACTGGACAATCTCGACCAGGGAACCAGAAACGGCACGGAAAGTAGTTCCAAAGGCTCCCGAGTACCACAACGCTTGCCATTCGAGCTCAGTCCATTTTTCGTTGAGATGGTCAGCCGGTTCCCGTAAAAGCGGCGTAACCAGAGAGCAGGCTTGCTGGTAAGTAGACTGGTAGAAAGAACCTGAGTCGTCTCGATGATGATGGTGCATAAAACAGTATGTATATATGTTATGTACACTTTAAAATCGAGTGTGAAATTCTTTGTTGACGAGTAGGTAAGGCGTCCCGCCTTACTCTCGCGGGCCGCGAGTGAGGTGGCGGCGGTGGGGCAGTTTGGGCATTTGAAGACAGTTTGATGTGGATAGTTTCGGGAGTAAACGCAGGACAGCCCTAGGTCATCGCTCGACGCTCCGGAAAGCAATGAGGATAAGCTTCCAGCCTGTCTCCGGGTCCACAGGACGTTCCCTTCATCCCTTCCCGGGACAAGGTTGTCCTCTTTGATCAATAAATTGTCTGCAATACTTATGGCGAAAGACCGGATTCTCGATGGTTCGTCCGGTGGTTCGGAGAGACAGGCTGGAAGCCTATCCTACATTGCGCCAGGGCGTCTTTGCGGTGGGGGCGGGGACACGTTCCATTGATGCTTCTTCCAGGCATGGTTTGTCGTTCCGGAAACCCACCTACAATTGTCTTCCAGCCTGGCTTGGCTCGAAGGGCTGCGCCCCTTTCGACCGCTGGCCTCTGGAGGAAAAGCTGTATTGGCGAAGCGGGCGGTTGGCAGCATGACACCTTGACGGAAGATCTCGATTTAAGTTACCGCGCTCAGCTGCGCGGGTGGAAGTTCGTTTTCCTGGGCGACATCGTCACGCCGGCGGAGCTGCCAGTTGATATTGACGGCCTGAAAACCCAGCAGCATCGCTGGGCTAAAGGTTCTATCCAGACCTGTAAAAAGGTTCTGCCGCGCCTCTGGAGAAGCAAATTGCCGGTCTTCATCAAAATCGAAGCCACCGCCCACCTGACCGCGAACTTCGCCTATCTTTTGCTAGCCTGCCTTTGCGTTTTGCAGCACCCATCTTCCGGGCCCAGTTCTGTGGCGGCCGGGGGAGTCGTTCGCTCGATGCTGATTGATTTTCCCATCTTTATCGTCACCACCGTCTCGACCACCATTTTCTATCTTTGTGCGCAAAGGGAACTTCACCCGAAAACCTGGAAGCGCGAGATCTGGTTCTTTCCGTTTGTTCTAGCGCTCGGAATAGGCTTGTCGATCAACAATGGGCGAGCGGTTCTGGAAGCGATTTTCAATCGTCGCTCAGACTTCTATCGCACGCCGAAATACGGGATCGAAAGGGCCAAGCAAGAATGGAAAAGCCGGTACTCTGCAGTGCGGACAGTGATTCCGCTCATTGAATTTCTTTTTGCAGTCTACTTTACATACTTTGTATTTCATGCTTTTCAAAACCGGCAGTTTCTGTCAGTACCCTTTCTAATGTTGTTTCAAATAGGCTTCGCCTACGTAGCATTCGGTTCAATGTGGCAGCGCGTGATGCGCCCGCCGTGGCATCCAAGGGACATTTCGGTTGCGTGACAAACAATGGGAAAACATTTCTTCACAGCGTTTTTAGTGGCTGGTCTGGTGGTTCTCGGCAGGGCTCAAAGCCCTTCTCCAGCTCCTTCTGCGGCTCCCACGCCGCAAACTGCGACTCCGACGGTGATGGCGACACCAACCCCGGCCCCGGTGTTCGGAACTGAGTTCGTCGTCAGTATCCCGGAACAGAAATTAGCCGTCGTAGTCAACAACAAGGTTTACAAGAGCTATAAAATATCTACCTCCCGTTACGGGGAAGGGGATGGTCTCGGAAGTTGGTGTACGCCGATTGGTCGCCTGGCGGTCGCCACGAAGATCGGTGGTGCGGTGCCTTTTGGCGGTGTTTTTCAAAGAAGACACTACACCGGTGAAGTTCTTTCCGTAAACGCACCGGGACGGGATCCGATCGTCAGTCGGATTATTTGGCTGCGCGGTTTGGACTTCTCGAATAAAAATGCCTTTAACCGGTGCATCTACATTCACGGAACTCCAGAAGAAGATACTTTGGGGAAAAAGGCCAGTTACGGCTGCATTCGAATGCGCTCTAGCGACGTGATCGAAATTTTTAACTGGATCACGATCGGTACGGGCGTAGCCATCGTAGACAAAGCGATCAGTCGGGCGGTCAAGGATCTGGTCGAAGACCGGCGTTTGATGGCGACCAACACCGACAAACCCGAAGGAAGATCCGATTTGGTCCGCTAATCCGAATAATTCTAACCGCGATCAGATGGAAAAAGGCGGCCCGCAACGGCCGCCTTTTATCGTGTCTGGGGCTGAAAAACGGCTGGCGGAGAGCGATGGAAAGATTTCTTTGAGACGATACGGCTTTTTGCTTGATAACCACAAGATCTAGTGTCTAGTAGAGATCGCTTGTGCTACATAATGGGTTAACACACCACTTATTCCCGCCAAATCACAAGTTAAACACAGGATTTAGCCGGGAAACCGGGAGTTATTAACAAGTTATTGTCACCGGAACGCAGATTTCGGAAAGAAAGCCCCCGCAATGATAAAATTGAAAAAAGGTGTCCGAACGAATGATTTGAGGCCGCGCGCCCGAAGATCCGGCGCGGGTACAAAGAAGAGCGGTCTGAAGTTTCAGCGCTCCTTCAGCCAGGAAGGCAGTTCGCCTTTTGATGAAATAGAGTGGGAGCGTCGCGTTGCGGAGATTACCGATGATAGCGGGAAGGTCATCTTCCGTCAGGAAAACGTCGAAGTACCAAAATCCTGGAGTGCCTTGGCAACCAAGATCGCGGTCTCGAAATATTTCTACGGCGATATCGCGAACGGGACTGATCCCCACGCCCATGGGCGGGAAAGTTCCATTCGGCAATTGGTTCATCGGGTGACCCGGACGATCGCAGACTGGGGAATCAAGGACGGCTATTTTTCGGATGTCGCCTCGGCCGAGGCTTTCTACGGCGATCTGACTTGGCTTTGCGTGAATCAGCACGGAGCGTTCAACAGCCCGGTCTGGTTCAACGTCGGTCTCTATCAACAATACGGCATCGGGAAAGGGTCGGGACGCGGGAATTACTTTTTCAATCCCGAGGCTGGCGAAGCGGAGCGAGCACCGACCCAGTACGAGTATCCGCAAGCATCCGCCTGCTTCATCCAGTCGGTCGACGACACGATGGAAGACATAATGCGGTTGGCGACCAGTGAGGCCATGCTTTTCAAATATGGAAGCGGGACCGGATCTGATCTGTCGACCCTCCGCAGTACGCGCGAGAAACTCAGCGGCGGTGGCCGTCCGAGTGGCCCGCTCTCATTTTTGCGAGTTTACGATCAAGTGGCGAATGTGGTTAAGAGCGGTGGCAAGACCAGGCGTGCCGCCAAGATGAATACCCTCAAGGATTGGCATCCGGACATCGAGGAATTCATTGAAGCAAAAGCCAAGGAGGAAAAGAAAGCCTGGGCGCTGATCGAGCAGGGGTACGATGGCAGTTACAATGGGGAGGCCTACGGCTCCATCATGTATCAAAACGAAAATCTGTCGGTGCGCGTGAGCGACGAGTTCATGCAGGCGGCGATCGATGGGAATGAATGGTGGACCCGCAACGTGGTGAGTGGAAAACCATGCGAGAAAAAAGAGGCGCGCACCCTTTTGCGGAAGATTGCCGAAGGGACCTATGTCTGCGGCGATCCCGGGATGCAATTCGATTCGACCATCCACCGGTGGCACACCTGCAAAGGGACGGCTCGCCAAAATTCGACGAACCCATGTTCAGAATATCTATTTCTCGATAATACAGCGTGCAACCTGGCTTCGCTGAACCTGATGAAGTTTAAGGGACCAGACGGAACCTTCGACGTCGAAAAGCTGAAAGCAGCGGTCCGGGTCTTTATCACCGCCCAGGAGATTCTGGTGGACAACGCCAGTTATCCCACCAAGGAGATCGCGGAGAACAGTCATATTTTCCGAACGCTGGGTCTCGGCTTTGCCAACCTGGGTGCCTTAGTGATGAGTTACGGGCACGGGTATGATTCGGACGAAGCACGAGCATTGGCCGGGTCAATTACGGCCATCATGACTGGCGAAGCGTATCTCCAGAGCGCTCGGATGGCTTCGGCGATGGCACCATTTCCAGGCTATCGAGATGCCAAGGCAACTGGGTATACGCGCACGATCGCCGAGGACAATGTCGATTCGATGCAGGAAGTAATTCGATTGCATCGGCAATATTGCGACCGGATCGAAAACTCCATTGAATTCGACTTCCTCAAGGAAGAAGCGAAAGAGGTTTGGAATAGTGCGATTCGGGCTGGTTCAAAGAACGGATTCCGGAATGCGCAAGTCACGGTCCTGGCCCCGACCGGTACCATCGGATTTCTGATGGATTGCGATACGACCGGAATTGAGCCAGACATCGCCCTGGTAAAATACAAGCTTTTAGCCGGAGGAGGGATGCTTAAGATCGTTAACCAGACGGTCAGACCGGCTTTGGAGAAGCTGGGTTATGCTCCGGAACAGACCGAGCAGATTTTGGCGCACATCAATGAACACGACACCATCGAAGATGTGGCGGTTCCTGAAAGCCAGAGCGTCATCAAGAGCGGACTCAAAGAGGAACATTTGCCGATCTTTGATTGCGCCTTCAAGGCGTTCAAAGGCGAACGGAGCCTGCATTATCTAGGCCATTTGCGGATGATGGCCGCGTGCCAACCTTTTCTCAGTGGTGCGATCTCGAAGACCGTCAATTTGCCGAGCGGCGCGACAGCCGAAGAGATCATGAACACCTATATCGAGGGTTGGAGGCTAGGGCTGAAGGCCATCGCTATCTACCGTGACGGCTCGAAGCGTTCAGCCCCGCTGAACACCAAAAAGACGAAGGACATGGGTTCTGAAGGGCATGCCGAACCGGGTCCAGAGCCGGAAATGCTTCGGCGTCGAATCGTCGATCTTGAAAAAGAGGTGCAGACTCTTCGCGAGGAAGTGGAGCAACCTTCCCGGAGCCGGATGCCGGACACCCGGGTTTCGCTCACCCACAAATTCGAGATCGCCGGTCATGAAGGTTATATCACTGTCGGATTGTACGAGAGTGGGCAGCCAGGAGAATTGTTCATCCAAATGGCCAAAGAGGGGAGTACCATTGGCGGCCTGATGGACACTGTGGCCACTTTGACCTCGCTGGCACTGCAATACGGAGTGCCTCTTGAAAGTCTGGTTAAGAAGTTCGCCTACCAACGATTCGAGCCAAGTGGCTTTACCAAAAATCCCGACATTCGGAATGCCACCAGCATCACGGATTACATCTTTCGATGGCTCGGGTGCCAGTTCATCAAAGGGTACAAAGAGGCGACCTCGCCGAGTCGCTCGCAGCTTGATCTGCCAATGAAAGAAATCGCCGATATCGATAAGAAGGCGATCAATCGACCGGTGGCGGAACTGCCTCGCACGGCAGAGAGAGAGATTATCGATGTCATAACCAATCGATCAAATTCCGAAGGTACGGCTGAGCCAGTGGCGAACGGAAATGGCAACGGGTTATCGAAGACGCATGCGGACCGGGTTCGCGCGGCTTTGGGTAATATGTTTATGGGCATCAGTTGCTCGAATTGCGGGAGCACGAAAGTGATTCGGGCCGGAGCCTGCGGTGTTTGCACAGAATGCGGCACCTCACAGGGCTGCAGCTAGAACATTGTCTGGGGGGAGGAAGGCGCCGGAGACAACCTTTGGGTTTCTCTGGCGCTTTCTATTTAACGTTCGGCGTTCGCGGGTTCAGGCGCCTTGGTACGTAATGCGTCCCGCTTTACCTCTTCACTCTTTGATTTAGTCTCTTTCTTAGCCACGCCTAGGCAGAAAGCTTGGCGATCATTTCCGGGAACCGGCAATTGGCGCAATTGGTGGCATCCGCCAGGCAGAAATCTTCAAAGATCTGCAGCAGGCCTTGTTGCTGATAAAGGAAACGCAAATGTTCTTTGGCACGATCGATCCCGCCGAAGAGGCGCTGGCAGACGATCGCCAGACGTCGATTGCTCAACTCGGCCCGTATTTTTTTGTACGTTTCCCAGTCGGCCTGGTTGGTCGCCACTAACATGGGATGAATGACATTCGCCAAGATTTCGTTGATCCGGGTTTCGCCCAGCAGGTGGCAAGGCCGGCCGATCGGCCCGGAGATCAGGGTGAAATGGTAATCCCAGAAGGGGTGAGTTAATCCGCTCATCCATTCTGCGACTTCTTGGAGGCGAGGAGTTAGTAAACGGATTTCCTTCCATCGACGGACCAATTCGGCGAGCGCGCCAAGCCGCCGATGGGGATGGTTGCTTGGGCGCGTCATCCCGAAATGCCAGAGATTCTTTTGCAAGATAAGGTGAGCGAATTGGCCCCTCAATTGCCACCAATGCTCCCACAGACCGCGCCAATATTCCTGGTCGATGTTCGCGGCCCGGTTGATTCGCTGGTCCTCCAAAAACCCGGCCACGCCGAACAGAAGACTTTCTGCGGCGGGTCCGTGATCATGAAGGAGGTGCAGTTTCAATCGTTGCGACAAGACCAGGAAAGGGATCTTGTTCAGCTTGTAGCCGAGCGCGATGGCAAAGGCCTGGAAGAGGGCTTCATCCATGCCGTGCGCGATGGCGGCCCGTCGAAGTTGATCGGCCTTTCTTTGCATTCGAACCCGGGCGGCCGTTTCGATCAAAGAATCGATCGTCTGGCTTGGGAGCAATCCCAGTGGCGCGCGACAGCGGCCTGGATGGGCAATCGGAGAATGGATGTGCAGGAGGTCGATTTCGCTTTGCAGGTGAACCTGAATGACTTCCTGATGCAAGCTGGTCCGGGTAAAATAAGTGGCTCCCCCTTGCCGGAGAAACAGATGAAGGATGACGCGATCAAAGTCTGGGTTCTGCGAGTGGCCGTGCCGATCCCAATCGGCGACGTGGATGTCCAATTCGATGTCTCCCTCGAGCAATTTGTCTCCATCGACCCGCAGAGAGGCGTGAACGAAATCGGGACCGGGTTCGCGATTCCAGAAGCCAAACTGGACAATCTCGACCAGGGAACCGGAAACGGCACGGAAAGTAGTTCCAAAGGCTCCCGAGTACCACAACGCTTGCCATTCGAGCTCGGTCCATTTTTCGTTGAGATGGTCAGCCGGTTCTCGTAAAAGCGGCGTAACCAGAGAGCAGGCTTGCTGGTAAGTAGACTGGTAGAAAGAACCTGAGTCGTCTCGATGATGATGATGCATAAAACAGTATGTATATATGTTATGTACACTTTAAAATCGAGTATGAAATTCTTTGTTGACGAGTAGGTAAGGCGTCCCGCCTTACTCTCGCGGGCCGCGAGTGAGGTGGCGGCGGTGGGGCAGTTTGGGCATTTGAAGACAGTTTGATGTGGATAGTTTCGGGAGTAAACGCAGGACAGCCCTAGGTCATCGCTCGACGCTCCGGAAAGCAATGTAGGATAAGCTTCCAGCCTGTCTCCGGGTCCACAGGACGTTCCCTTCATCCCTTCCCGGGACAAGGTTGTCCTCTTTGATCAATAAATTGTCTGCAATACTTATGGCGAAAGACCGGATTCTCGATGGTTCGTCCGGTGGTTCGGAGAGACAGGCTGGAAGCCTATCCTACATTGCGCCAGGGCGTCTTTGCGGTGGGGGCGGGGACACGTTCCATTGATGCTTCTTCCAGGCATGGTTTGTCGTTCCGGAAACCCACCTACAATTGTCTTCCAGCCTGGCTTGGCTCGAAGGGCTGCGCCCCTTTCAGGAGCGCAAATCGCTCGCATCCACTACTTGGCTTTTATTGTTGAACCATCTCCACTCGTCGGTTCTTGGCCCGGCCTTCTTCAGTGTCGTTGGACGCCACTGGAGCCAATTGTCCAAGACCGCGGGCCAGGAGCCGATCGGCGGAAATTCCATACCGGGATGATAGTCGGGTCACTACCGCGTTGGCGCGCCGCTCGGAAAGGGAAAGGTTGTAATCGAGCGTACCCTTATTGTCGGTATGACCGGTGACAAACACTTTCGTTTCCGCACGCGTCTTAAGAAACCGGACCATCTCCAATATTTGCGCTTCCGATTCCGGTTTTAGCTCTGCCTTGTCGAAATCGAAAAAGATGCCATAAATGGCGATCCTCCCTTCCGCCCGGATGCCGTTCTGGATCTTGTCCGCGTTCAGCACCACCATCTTTTTCTCCATCACGCCGGCGCGGACCGTATTTAATTGGACTATCGTTTGCCCCTTTTCGATTTGAAAGTGAACGTCGCCATCTTCGAATTGCGTCACCACCAAGGAAGCATGATAGGTTCCGTCAGCCCGTTCGATCTTGCCGGCCCAGTAAAACATCGCGGTGGGGCTAAACGCGAAATACTGGTTATCAACGCTGCCGTCTCCGACGTCATCCCAAGCTTTGGCAAACCAGAAGCCCAACGCCTCCCCTTTTTCCTCCCATAAAGTAGTCCAACCTGCGGCGTCTAACTCGTGTCGATAATTTCTGAAGACTTCCAGTCCACTTCGGCCCTCGGGTATTGCGTAGGTCCGTTTTTGCACTTCACCTTCAAGATCCAACTTCTTGTCGAACGAATTTTCGGCATTTTCTGGGCCCAACGGCAGAGTGTAGGAATCGTACGCCTTTTGGGTAAACCGGAATAAGACCGACCCCTCGTAACGTTTGCAATAAGGTGGATCGCCCGCCGCGCGAATTTCTCTGGGGTTTTCCCCTTTGGCGATAGTCCCCAGGAGGGGTAGGCAGCTTAAAAAAATGATCAATAGCTTCATTGGTAAATACAAGGCATGTCGCCTACTAATATTTCATCGGCGTTCAAGATTAAAAAATTGAGATCCAGTCCAGAATGGCACGAAATTGAAGCGATTTTGGGAGTTTTATTGCCCCGAAGAAGGGGCTGAAGAATTCAGCCCCCAAGGGTTTCAACCCTGGGAACCCATCAAGCAAGTCGATTTGCCCTGAAGTTGAAGGGGCGAGAGATCGATAGTTGTTTGATCTGCTGGTAACGCCTTCGATCTGAAGCCCTTTCAGGGCTATTCGTAGGGGAGGTGCGATTCCCAGGGTTAAACCCTGGGCTGAACTCTCAAGCCCCTTCGGCTTCGGGGCGAAGGAACTTGCGGAACATTGCTTACCTTCCCGCCATTCGATCCATTCCCCAGTCTGCCTTTTTGCGATATCATCGGTTTCCGCCCACCTGCGGATGGACAAGGATTCAGGCGCGGCGAGATGACTAGCCCCACCCACAGCCAAGGTTGCTATAACTCCAGTCGAAGCCCGTCGTAGGCGAGAAAAAAAGTATCGGGCAACTCCTTCTGGGTCCCGGCGTGACCGAAGTCGTGACTTAAGTGAGTGAAGTAAGTCTGTCGTGCACCCACGCTTTTGGCCAGGGCCATGCCCTCGATCATGTTCATGTGCGTCGGATGCGGTCTACGGCAAGGCGTCCCGAGGATCAGCGTTTCCACGCCTTGGAGAATTTGCAGTCCTGCCGGTTCGACCGTCTTGCAGTCACTGAGGTACGCGGCGGTTCGGCGGCCCTCCTGGAGGAACAGAAAACCTAACACGTGAGCTCTACCATGTTCTACCCGGATGGAGTGAATTTCCGTGTTCCCAATCCGAAAAGGACCGTCTATCAAATGGGGTTCCGGCAGCAAATACCCCGGAAATCGCGCCGTTCCGTTGAAGGCGTAGGCGAAGGCTTTCTCCAGATGGCTCATGGTTTCCTTGGACGCGTAAATGGGAATGGGCTTGCTTTCAGTCGAACCAAACCTCCGTAGATCATCGAAACCCATGATATGATCCGCATGTGAATGGGAGTAGAGGACAGCGTCCAAAACTTTTATCTTCTGGCGGAGGGCCTGAATTCTGAACTCGGCGCCGGTGTCCACGATCCAAGATCGATCATCGCTTTGGACATAGATCGAAGACCGCATCCGCTGATCGCGCGGATCTGTGGATTGGCAGACGGCACATTGACAACGAATCATGGGTACACCCATGGACGTCCCGGTGCCCAGAAATGTGATCGCTAGCATCTATTGAAAAAAGACCGTTGCACCCTTACATAATCGCTCTGTGCCCGCAACGCTGCGATCGCTACGAATTCGGAACCTGGCTCTGGTGGAATCGCTGGACTGGGAATTGGCTTCTGGCTTTAGTGTGGTTACCGGGGAGACTGGGGCAGGTAAATCGATCATTGTCGGTGCGCTTAAGCTCGTCCTTGGTGAGCGAGCAGACAAGTCACTCATTCGAACCGGGGCCGATCAGTGCTCCGTCGAAGCACTGTTCGAACTGGAAGATGTTGCGGAAACCGATCGGATCCTTGGCGAACAGGGGATCGACGCGTGTGAAGAAGGCCAGCTTTTGTTGAAGCGATTTTTCTCGGCTTCGGGCAGCAACCGGCAATTTATCAACGGATCACAGACGACACTTGGAGTTCTCAAGCAGGTCGGAGATGGCTTGGTCGATCTGCATGGTCCCCATGATCATCAGTCTTTGCTTTCCCCTGATCGGCAATTGGTGTTGGTCGACGCCTTTGCCGAGCACGATGAATCATTGCTGAAATACCGCGCCAGCTTTCAAGAGCTGACCGGCCTGCGAAACGAACGGGAAAAGATTCTGGAACAAACAACCGATCAGAACATGGAACTCTGGCGCCACCAGTGGCAGGAGCTTGAATCTGCCGACCCGCAACCTGGCGAGCTGGAGACGCTGCAGACTCGGTATGGCGTGGCTTCCAATGCCCGACGCCTGATCGAGGCGACGGGGGCGATTTTACAACAGCTTTCCGTCGCCGAGGATTCAGTCTTAAAGCAGTTGGCCGAGATCGCCCGTCATTTGCGTGAGGTCAATCGTTTGGACGAATCTACCTCTGAGCTGGCGCGCGCTCATGAAGCCGCGGCCATCGAACTCGAAGAGCTGGAACGCAGCATCGTTACTTATCGGACCCGTCTGGAAATTGATCCAGAGGCGCTTCAAGGGATGGAAGATCGGCTCAATCTCTTACAATCCTTACAACGGAAACATCATCGGGACGAAAACGGACTCTTGGAATTGAGAGAGGAATTGAGAATCCGGCTCGAACGGCTGGACCGGCGGGAAGAGATGCTGGCGCAAGTCGAGGCCCAAATTCTGGCCGAAACGAAAACCCTGACCCTGCTTGGGAAAGCGTTAAGCCATTCCAGGACGCGTACCGCCAAGAGTCTGGCGAAAACTATCCAGACCCATCTGAAAGATCTTGGTTTTGGCCAAGCGGCATTCGAGATCCGGATCGATCCGCTGGTTGAACCGCGCGCGGCCGGCTTTGAAACCGTGGAGTTCTTGTTTGCCGCTAATCCTGGCGAACCATTGAAGCCGCTCAGAGCGGTAGCATCCAGCGGTGAAATTTCGCGGGTGATGCTGGCCGTCAAGACCGCTCTTGCCCAGCAAGATCTGGTTGGTTTGCTGGTTTTCGATGAGATCGATGCCAATGTCGGAGGCGAGATCGCGCACTCCATCGGAGCGAAAATGCGTTCGTTGGGCGAGAGCCGTCAGGTGGTCGCAATCACCCACATGCCGCAGGTTGCCGCCGCTGCGAGCCGGCACTTCAACGTTAGCAAGGCCGTGATCGAGGGTCGCACCAAGACTTCATTGACCGAGGTAACAGGGGAGAACCGGATCGAAGAGCTCGCACGCATGCTGGGAGGTAGATCGAAATCGGCGGTGGAACATGCCCGAGAGCTGTTGAAAACAAAAGATCGGCCTACGTAAGTAAAGACGTCCCGGTGTTCCCGGACAAACCGCGGACGGCTCGCTGCACGAAGTCGAGCGTAATGCGTCCCGCTATTGACACCTCTTGCGCCTTCCGAGCTGGACCCCTCGCGAGAGCAAGCCGGGAGGGCTTGCCTAAGTACGTAAAGCGTCCCGCTTTACCTTCCCGTTCGGGCCCGGAGCAAGCCGGGACGGCTTGCCTACGTAAGTAAAGCGTCCCGCTTTACCTCTTCCCCTTCGGGCACCCCCGGAGCAAGCCGGGACGGCTTGCCTACGTAAGTAATGCGTCCCGCTTTACCTCTTCCCTTCCGGGCCCCCCCCGGAGCAAGCCGGGACGGCTGCGCCTACGTACGTAATGGGTCCCGCTCTTACCTCTTCCCGCTCCGGAACACCCCCCGGAGCAAGCCGGGACGGCTTGCCTACGCAAGGGGCGTCCCGCCCGCAGATCCCTCCATCAAATCGAAGACCTTATTTCGCGACCACCATAAAAAGGTTGCCGCCGTTGTCCTGAACGCTTGAGGTTCATTCGTCGGTTGATTGAAGCGGAACAAAACGCCCAAAAAGCAAGATATGAATGCCCGAAACGTGCTTCTCGATACAGGTGACGATCACAAGGATCGTTTTTCTATGGCGACCGAAGGATCAGGCGGCCGGATTCCGGGGCGCCTCACCTCGCCCGAATTTGAAAGAGTCAGAGTCGAAGTCAGTCTCCGCGGACGACCAATTGCTGAAAATGCGGTGGGTTCCCGGAGTTATGGTCTTCCGATCGAACGCTCGGCTGGAAGTGAGGTGATATAATGTGTCCCGTATGTGTCGCCACCGTGACGATTTATCTTGCGGGTACCGCTTCGACAGGAGGACTGAGCGCTTTGGTGGCCAGGAATTTACGCCGCAGGAACGATGCGAAAACAACCACCCTCCATGCGGGTCCAAGGAAAATCACTGATCACAAAGAATAACTTGGAAGGCGAGTAACGAACCTGTTTTTACAAGATCGATTTTACCCCAGAGCTCTCCTCCCAAAGGATAGCCAAATTGAACGATTGATTGATCGCATAACGGAAAAGCACGAGAGAAAAATATGACCACGGAAACTACAACTTCGGAATACATGCTGCTATTTCGCGGCACGCATTGGGATAAAGGTTTGTCCCCGGAGGAACTTCAGAATGTCATGGGCGAGTGGAGATCCTGGTTCGATCGATTGATCGAACGAGGAAAGATCAAATCCGCTCATCCTCTGATGGATGAGGGCAAGATCGTTGCTTGGAAGAAGGGTCAAACGGTTGCCGACGGTCCTTTTGCCGAGTCCAAGGAGGCAATCGCTGGCTATTTTCTGCTGCAGATAAGTGATCTCGAGGAAGCGTTGGAAATCGCCAAGGAATGTCCGACCCTGAAATACGGGATGAGGGTGGAGGTTCGACCAATCGCCGCGGAGTGCCCGCCCCTGCAAAAAGCAAACTCACCGTTGGCCCACGCGGCGTCTTGAACGGGTGAGCGAGCTTCAGGATAATGGCAGTGTCCCGAGCGGGGAAATATCTCGGTTGACGGAGCATCTCTTTCGGCTCGAAGCCGGAAAGCTGGTTTCGGTCCTCACTGGTCTGTTTGGGATAGACCATTTGCAACTGGCTGAGGACGTGGTGCAAGAAGCGCTAGTTCGGGCCTTCCGGACCTGGCCCTACTATGGCATCCCGAAGAATCCCGCCGCATGGATTACCCAAACCGCGAAAAATTTAGCTTACGATTTGCTTCGCCGGGAAAAGCTTTTTCGGGAGAAGCAACCCGAGATCGTTGTCTCCATTGAGCAATCGTCCGCCAGTCCCGTCGTTGACGATGGGCCTTTGTTTGACACCGAAATCAAAGACGATCGGCTCCGTTTGATTTTTGCCTGTTGCCATCCGCTGATCTCGCAGGAGTCGCAAACTGCGCTGGCGCTAAAAACGCTCTGCGGATTCAGCGCGGCCGAAATTGCCAAGGCATTCCTGACCACCGAAGCGGCGATAGCAAAGAGGTTGACTCGAACCAGGCAGAAAATCCGGGAGCTCAAGATTCCTTTCGAAATTCCGTCCGGTGAGGAATTTTCGGGTCGGCTTGATGGGGTGCTGCAGACTCTTTATCTCCTCTTCAACGAGGGCTACAAGGCCTCCAGCGGCGAGAATCTGATCAGAGAGGATCTTTGCTACGAAGCTATCCGGCTGGCAACCTTGCTGGCCGAACATCCTTCGGCCAATCAACCCCGAACTCATGCCCTCGTCGCGCTGATGTTATTGGACGCCGCACGCTTGTCAGCTCGGGTAGATGCCAAAGGCCATATCCTTCGCTTGATGGAACAGGACCGCTCGAAATGGAGCCGGCCATTGATCGATCGTGGGATGATTCACTTGGGATTGGCGGCGGCCGGAGACGAGCTCAGCGAGTACCATATTCAGGCGGGCATCGCAGCTTGTCATTGCTTGGCCGTGGACTATGAATCCACCGATTGGCCAAGGATATTGTCCCTTTACGATCAATGGGCGAGGATGGACAAATCGCCTGTCATCGCCCTCAATCGAGCCGTGGCGGTAGCGAATGTCAACGGCCCCGCAGCCGGTATTCAGGCCGTCGAAGCGATTAAGAATCGAGGAGAGTTGGAGTCGTATTATCTGCTCTACGCGGTCCTTGGAGAGTTCGAAGCCCAACTGGAACATTTCCAGACGGCGGTGGGACATTTCAGGAAAGCGTTGCAATTAACCGAGGTTAGATCAGAACGGGTATTCCTTTCCGAGAAAGTTCGAACGCTTAGTCTGCATCGCTAACCAAGGGCGCGCGCCTAAGCGCGCAACTTAATCAGTCTTCGACCTCGGTGCGGAAGTGCATGTTCGTACTTGTCCGAGGCGGGACGCGATTAGCCCCGTAGATCGGTGTGAAGATTTCAATCTTCGCTGGAACGCCCGGCACTCCCAGGTACTCAGGTTGCCGATCTCAGAAAACAACGCCCATCGAAAGGCACTCGTAATTAGCGTTAGGGGGCGCGCCTTCTGCGTCATTTTTCGACTTGGTGGTGGAAGCGCTTTTGTCTTTTGGGGCGGACGCGATTTGCGCGTAGATCGGAGGAAGACTTCAATCTTCGCTTGAGCGCCCTGCACTCCCGAGACTTAGGTTGCCGCCTCAGAAAACAATACCTCGAATACTATGACAAAAATGCGCGCCGTGCAGGTCCCACGACCGAATGGACCCCTCGAAGTTGTAGAACGTGAAATCCCGGAAACCAAAGCCTGGATCCGTACGCATCAAGGTACAAGCCTGTGGAATTTGCCACAGCGACTCCCTCACCAAAGAGGGACTAATGCCGGGTCTCCAGTATCCGCGGGTTCCGGGTCATGAAGTCATTGGAATCGTAGACGCCGTAGGTCAGGGCGTCGCCCAATGGAAACCTGGCCAGCGGGTAGGAGTCGGGTGGCATGCCGGGCATTGCGGATACTGTAACAATTGTAGTCGCGGAGATTTTTTTGCCTGCCAAACCTCTACGTTGGTTTCCGGGCTCACTTTCGACGGTGGTTACGCGGACTACATGGTTGCTCCCGCTGAAGGCATTGCCGCCATCCCGGAAGAATTGTCCGCTGTCGAAGCCGCGCCTCTGATGTGTGCGGGCATTACGACGTTTAACTGTCTTCGCAATAGCGGTGCTCGATCCGGAGATGTCGTTGCCATACTTGGGATTGGGAGGACTCGGCCATCTTGGGGTTCAGTATGCCGCGAAGATGGGATTTCGAACCGTCGGAATCGCGCGGGGAAAAGATAAGGAACCATTGGCCATGAAACTTGGTGCGCACCATTACATCGATAGTCAGAGCCAGGATCCCGCCGCGGAACTTCTTAAATTGGGCGGTGCCAAGGTGATTCTGGCCACCGCGACGAATGCCGAAGCCATGAGTGCGGTTTCCGGCGGCCTTGGAGTGAACGGAACGCTGATGATCATCGGAGCCGTTCCATCCATGCAAATATCTCCAATCCAACTGCTAATGGGCCGCCAGTCGGTCAAGGGTTGGTATTCCGGGATGGCCATCGATTCGCAAGATACCCTTGCTTTCAGCGTTCTTTCCGGCGTCCGGGCCATGAACGAAGTCTATCCGCTGGAAAAAGCCCCAGAAGCGTATGAGCGGATGATGAGCGGTAAAGCACGTTTCCGAGTAGTGCTGACCACCGGGAACTAAGACCCAGTAAAAATCCGCCAGGCCGGGACGCACTCTACCGGTAAGTGCGGCGTCCCGCCTGACGTCTTGGGCTGCCGCCTCGGGAGCAAGCCGGGACGGCTGGCTTACGTAAGTTAGGCGTCTCGCCTGACGTCTTGGGCTGCCACCCCGGGAGCAAGCCGGGACGGCTGGCTTACGTAAGTTAGGCCTCTCGCCTGACGTCTTGGGCTGCCGCCTCGGGAGCAAGCCGGGACGGCTGGCCAACATAAGTTAGGCCTCTCGCCTCACCTCTTGGGCTGCGACGCTCTAGGAACAGACTGGCAATTTAGCCGAGCGTTCCGGAACTATCCCCAGCTGCTCGCACCCTCACGTAAACTCTTCTCTTTTCACTCTTGACGTTACCTAGGGATACCGCTATTAGCTGTATAGTTCTTTGAAGCTCACCACAATATCTAGTGTGGTTACGTGAAAAAGTGCCTCCGGTTATGGCCGGAGGAGAATAGGGAAACGGGTGTAAATCCCGTGCGGTAGCGCCGCTGTAACGAGCGACGAAAGCCCCAATTATGCCACTGCGCAAGGGTGCGGTAAGGCGGGGCCGGTAGGAAGACCTCGAAGTCAGAAGACCTGCTTTTTCGCGCTCATCAAGTCCCCGGATCTAGGTCCGAGGCTACTCTCTCGCCAAAGAGAGGGATGGGATACCGAATGCTGCTGCTGCTTGTTTGCTGCCTTCCGGATCCCGAATTGGGGTTGGGAAGGCTTTTTGTTTTCCCGCTCCACGCAGATAACCGCGCCTTGGCAGGCGCTTGAAGCGGGAGAACCATTCATGTTTGAAGTACTGGAAGAGTTACAGCAAATGACCGAAGAGCACACGGAAGGACGCCACGTCGTCTACACGTTTCAGAATCGCACCTTTCGCCTCGATAAAGAAAAGGCCCGTGCTCGTCTTGCCGGCAAGCGGGTGATTAACGGTATCCGGAGCGCGGAGCTCAATTTACTGCCGCTCAAGTATCACGAGGCTTATCGGATCTACAAACGGATGAAGGCCAACCATTGGGAGCCGGATGTCATCGACATGACGAAGGACTGCGCGACTTGGCATTCGACCAAGCTCAACGCCCGCGAGCGCTGGATCATCGAGATGGGAGTCGGCTACTTTTCTGCGGCCGAGGGAATTGTCGGGGACAGCGTTCTCCATGTCATTGAGGACAATCTGACCGCCGCGGAACTCAAGCACGCAACATTGCGGCAGATCGCGGAGGAATCGGTCCACATGGATTCGCTCATCCACATCATCGACAGCCTCAACATCAACCTTGATGAAGTCACCGCCAAGTTCCAGGACGTCTCCTCGATTCGAAAAAAGAATGCCTACATCACCCGTCAATTGCCCCAACTAAAAATGGGAATTGACCTGACGCAGACGGTGAACAAACAAAAATTCGCCAAGGCGATTTTTGGCATCACCCAGATCATGGAGGGCACCCAGTTCTACGCGCTTTTTGCCATGATCCTCTCCCTTCATCGGCAGAACAAGATGACCGGTATTGGCCAGATGTTTCAATATACCCTTCGCGACGAGTCGAACCACATCGCCCTCGGGCGGTACATTCTCGAAAAATTGATCGAAGAAAATCCGGATATCTGGACGCCGGATTTCCGTGCGGAATTAGTCGATTTCATGCGTGAGGGGGTGGAACTCGAGAAAGAATTTGTCTTGGATTGCCTGCCGGAGGATCTCGTCGGGATCACCCAGAAGGACTTTCTCGATTACGTCGATTACAACGCCGATCGACGATTGCTGGGCCTTGAGTTGCCGCCTCTTTCCGCAGTGCAAACCAACCCTTTCCTCTGGCTGGATGAGGTGATTTTCCTCGAGAAAGAGAAGAACTTTTTTGAGACGCGTGTCACCGAGTACCAGACCGGGGGCAGCGTGACGAATACCAACGAAGAGGATCTCATTTAACCGAAAATCTCGTTTATGAGCACCGAAGCGTTGGAGCTGGAGAGAAACTTGGGGGTGGTGGCCGAGTCCGAATTGCCCCGTGTCATTCGCCGCGATTTACTTGGCGCCAGGTCGACCAAACCCCGGGTGGTTCCTTGGATCGGCCATAAGATCGAGAAGGCCGTCGACGCGGCCTGCGCTGCAATCGGACATCAGCCCGTCGGCAAGCAGTTGCAAGCGGAAGCGGAGTTCCGGGTCAAGAAGCAATGTCCGCTTTTCATCCACATCGAACAACTGCAGGATCTGGTCGAGAGCCTGCTGATCGAACTCCATTACGGACCGGTCGCTCTGGCCTATGCCAAGTATCGGGCTCGCCGCGCCGTTTTGCGCGAGATCGAAGCGCAAACTGACTCTGGTCCAGTCGAACAACTTGAGCTTTCCTCTCCGGATCGCGTCCATGAACTGCGGCTCCGGCTCTCGTTCGCCCGGATCGGCTTGAACCTGACACTCTCGGACCAGGAGCTCACTGCACGACTGATGCGCGGCGTTTCGCTTTCGCTCACCCCGGAGGAACAACGCGAGACTATCATTCTCAACGCTAAGAATCTCCTCGATGTCGATGCTGATAGTCGATTTTTCGCCGGCCGTATTCTGCTCACCTACGTCTATGAAGAAACGTTGCCGTGGAAAATAGTCGATGGCATCGATCAACTGAAGGAGGCCCATCGGAAGGCCTTTCTGAAATATATTCCGAGCGGTATTGAACAGAGACGGCTTGATCCTCGACTGGGCGAATTTCGTTTAAACGAACTCGCTGACGCGATTGATCCTTACGCCGATCTCCAGTTTGATTTTATCGGGATCCAGAATCTCTATGACCGCTATCTGATTCACGTGAAAGACCCCGCTCGGCCGGACGGCCGGCGTCGGGTGGAATCACCACAGATTTTCTGGATGCGGGTGGCAATGGGGTTGGCTGTTCAGGAGCCGGAACGCGAAAGCCGGGCTAAGGAGTTTTACGGCATCTATCAAAACAAGCGGGCTTGCTCCTCTACGCCGACCCTGTTCAACTCGGGTACTCATCGTCCCCAGTTGTCGAGCTGTTATCTGCTCTATTGCGGTGATTCGATTGAAGAGATCGCCGAGACGTGGACCCGCTTTTCCTTGCTGTCGAAATGGGCGGGCGGTCTGGGGTGCTCATGGAGCGCGGTGCGGGGCACCGGCGCACATATCCACGGTACCAACGGCGAATCCTCGGGGGTAATTCCGTTTCTCAAAGTGGCCAACGATATCTGCGTCGCGGTGAACCAGGGCGGCAAGCGTCCCGGCGCCTTGTGCAGCTACATCGAACTTTGGCACGCCGATATCGAGGATTTTCTCGATCTCCGCAAGGAGACCGGCGACGACCGGCGCCGTGCCCACAACATGAACACGGCTCATTGGGTGCCCGACTTGTTCATGAAGCGGCTACGCGACATCTCCGAGGGGCGGTTGTCCAAGGACGCGACCTGGACGCTTATTTCGCAGCAACGAGACGCCTGATCTGCCAGAGCTCTATGGCCGGCGATTTGAGGAGCGTTACCTCCACTACGAGGCGCTTGGCAAGGAGGGCAAGATTTTTCAGCGCCAGATTCGTGTGCTGGCCTTGTGGAAGCGAATGATTGAAGCGCTGTTCGAAACGGGGCACCCCTGGATTGCCTTCAAGGATCCGGCCAACATTCGATCGCCGCAGGACCATGCAGGAGTTATCCACAGCTCGAACCTGTGCACTGAAATTACCCTCAATACCAGTACGGAAGAAGTGGCGGTCTGTAACTTGGCGTCAGTCAATATTCCGAATCATCTCCGCGAAGATGGTTCTATCGACCATCCCAAGCTCGAAGGCACGGTTCGCGTTCTCATGCGGATGTTGGACAACGTCATCGATATCAACTACTACCCATCAGCGGCCGCCGAAAAAGCTAACACCCGGCATCGCCCGGTCGGGCTGGGGGTCATGGGTTTGCAGGACGCGCTTTATACGAAGCGGATCGGATTCGACTCTCCTGAGGCTGTCGATTTTAATGACGAGATCATCGAGGCCATCGCTTTCTACGCTTATTCCGCTTCAGCTGATCTGGCCGCCGAACGTGGTCGCTATGCCACGTTCCCAGGATCGAAATGGGATCGAGGCCTCCTGCCGCTTGATACTCTAGCGATCCTCGAAGAAGAGCGCGGAACCCCCCTGCTGGTGGATCGGAAGACCCGCCTCGATTGGGATGGTCTGCGCGCCAGGATTCGTCGCCAAGGGATGCGCAATTCAAACTGTCTGGCCATCGCCCCTACCGCGACCATCTCGAATATCATGGGGTGCACGCCGTGCATCGAGCCGACGTACAAGCACATTCATACTAAGTCGAATTTGTCCGGCGAATTCGTCCGTACCAACGGGCATCTGGTCAAGGAGTTGCTGGACCGGGGACTCTGGGATGAAGAGATGCTCTCTGACCTCAAGTACTTCGACGGTTCCATCCAAAACATCGAGCGCGTGCCGGACGAACTGAAGCGGCTCTACAAGACCGCTTTCGAGATCGAACCGACTTGGCTGCTTCAATGCGCGGCGGTGCGCCAAAAATGGCTCGATCAATCTCAATCGGTGAATCTGTTCCTCGCCGAGAATGATGCCCGTCGAGCGTCCTTCATGTATCGCGAGGCCTGGGAGCGCGGTTTGAAGACCACCTATTATCTGCGGACCCTGAACAAATCAGGTATCGATTCCAGCCACCGGGAACGCAAAAAGAGCGAGCCCGAACCGATCCTCACCGCACCGGCTTGCGCCCTCGATGCCGCGCTCAACGGAAATACCTGCGAAGCATGCCAATAGGGACGAGATTCCCTCTGAGGAACCGCGACCCGGGATTTACCTGAGTGCAGAACGCCTGATGAAAACAAACCAGACTCAGGAACGAACTTCGCTCCCCTCCATTGAAGTTGAGGGTCTCAGCCGGGACGAACAATGCCCCGTGTGCGGTGGCGACAATCGATGCCGGGTGGCGAAAGGTCATCTTTACAAGGGTCCTTGCTGGTGTGAAGAGATCATCGTCCCCGGTCACATCCTTCGGGCGCTGGCCGGAGATCGCTTCGAACCGGCCTGCCTCTGCCGGTCTTGTCTCGAGACATTGGCGGC
>CAWEGF010000040.1:0-33244 GCA_963808535.1 uncultured Verrucomicrobiae bacterium
CCCAAAAGATCCATGTCTCATCTTTGCCTCCTCGGAGCTTTATCTGCGGGCCCTCAAAGCTGCATTTTTCGTTTCTCCAAATCAATACGGGGCCGGTGCAATGGAAACTGGCGCGCATTCCCTTGGAAAAGCTTGGTGCGGTCAACGCGCGGCTATCGGAATTCGAACAGCAACAGATCAATCCACTCACCGGAAAATCAGAGGTCGATCCGCGAACCGGTTTTCCGCAAATGCGTCCCACAGATTTGCTGATCGAATCGTTTGGGCTTCCGGTTGTTAGCAGTGGCACGCTGGATGCCTCAAAGGGCGACGAAGAGACCATGCGCGAGATTCAATGCGCGTCGAGCGACCGCCAGGCGTTTTCGGGCCCCTATTTACTCGAGGCGAGTTCCACACTTGCTGGAGGGCGGATCGTCGGCAATCGATCAATTGTCCTGGTTAGCAACTATATTCTGACCCAGAAGCGGAACACGGACTCCGTGATCGTACGCATCGCAGGGATGGCGGACGCACAACCCGTTGCGGTGTGTAGTTCGCGCGGTAACGGCTGAAAATATCGAACTGCAGCGCGCGACCACCGATAAAAATGGCATGGCCACTTTCTCCCGGGCAGACCTTTTTCCCGGTCAGCAACCGCATGCTGCACTCGTCATTGCTGATCTGCCCGCCGGCCCGGTCGTTCGCTCGCTAGACTCCAATACAGAATATACATCGGGAAGTGAAGTCATAGCAGCCCCACAAAAACGGCGCGCCGCGATCATTACGGATCGAAACCTCTACCGGCCCGGACAGATAGTTAAGATCAAGGGGATTCTCCGTGAGGCCGATGGAAACCAAACTGACCATTCCTGAATCCGGCGAAGTTTCCTGGCAGGTGACCGCCGGAGATGAAAAACACATCGTCAAAGAAGGAACCGCGACCCTTTCCCCGGATGGAGGATGGGAGACATCATGGGAAGTGCCGGAAAAGGCGCGAACGGGAACCTACCAGATCCGCTGCAAAATCGGAAAGAAGGCTTACACGGGAATGGCGGAAGTTGACATCGAAGAATACCGGGTACCCCTCTTTTCTGTGGTCGCCGAGGCTGTAAACGAGGTCGGTCCAGTTGCGCACGCCACAATTTCGTCGGCCTATTTCCATGGTGCGCCAAATGCCGGCGCCCACGTGCACTGGAAAGCAACCTGGACCGTATCAGCGGAGACCCGCGAAGATAGCTTCAAATGCTACAATACCTACCCTGAAGTCGGCCCCCGGCTGGATCCTGACGCCCTGCCGACTAAAACCATCGAAGGCGATGCTGAACTCGACGACCACGGCCGGGCGTCGCTGGAATGCCGATCTCCGTTCGAGAATAATCTCGCGGTCGGAGTTTGTGATATTTCTTGGCGCGCAGAAATAACTTCGGTAGATGGTCAGACATTGGTCGGCGGCGCCTCTGCCCAACTCTCTTCTGCCCAGGTACGACTGGCGGTGCAGGCGACCGAGGACGCCAGTTCACGCCAAGGCGTGCAGGTGCAAATCCAGGCCTTCGATCAGGACAATCACCCGGTGACCGATATTGCCTTACAGTCCGATTTGTTTTTTGTCGTCACAAAAACAGTCAAAGAACAGGTTGCGCCATTTGTCTATCGATACCGAAATACCGACCGCTTCACCAAGATAGCTTCGCAGGAACGAAAGGGTTCGGGACCGGTTCATTTCGACGTGTCCACAAACTGGCCGCTACGTGGTGGCCGTGAGTGCCCCTGGAGTTCGCACCCCTTTGGTCAGCGACGAGACCACCGTCACTGGAGAAGAGCCCGCAGAGTTGCCGGTGGAAAACGAGACCAGTTTTACGATCGATCAGCGCGCCGAACCGTTTATCCCCGGAGAGACCGCCGTACTAACGACGAAAGCTCCGTTCCCGGGGATGGCCTGGGTCTCGATTGAAACCGACAAAATTCTCGACACTTTCCTGGTCCCCATCCCTGGCAATGCCGGCCGCATCGAGATTCCCGTCAAAAAGGAATATGCTCCCAACGCCTTTGTTTCGATCTATCTCACCCGTCCCGGCGGCGAGCATGCGCTTCCGCTCGAGCGTTTCGCCTTCACTCAGATCCTCGTTCAACGACCCGATTGGAGACTGAAAATCGAACCCCACCTTGCCGCCTTGACCGCCCAGCCAGGGGAAATGATTCACGGCCAGCTCCATGTCACGTCCGAAGGCCGACCATCGCCGGACGCTGATCTAACGGTCTTCGTGGTCGACGATGCCGTGCTGCAACTCGGGGGTTGGCAATTGCCCGACCTCCTTGGCTCATTCTATTACGAGCGTGCTTTCGGCGTAAAAAGCTACCAATCACTCGATTCCTACCAGGAGGCGATCACCCGTCGAGATCTGACTCACAAAGGATTCATTATTGGGGACGGCGGTGAAGAGAAAGTCGGCAACGTCGTAAACCTGCGAAAAGAATTCAAAACCTTGGCATTCTGGGCCGGATCGCTGAAAACCGACAACCAGGGAAACGCCTCCTTTGATTTTACCGCGCCCGACAACCTGACGACTTATCGGGTGGTGGCGCTGGGAGGGACCAAGGAAAGCAGATTTGGCGGGGATGCCGGCACGACGCTAAAGATTTTCAAGCCGGTCCTGGTACAGGCCGCCCTGCCTCGATTCCTTCGCGACGGTGATGAAGTCGAGTTGCGAGCCGTGGTCCACCAAAGCTTTACCGACTCGGACCAACTTCGCATTCACTGTTCGACTGATACGAACTGCACGCTGACGGGAGCCGCTGATTTGACCGCCACCGTCGTGCGAGACGTCCCGACCGTCTTCCGATTCAAAGCCACGGTAACCGATCACGAACTGAAGGCGACCAAGGTCCGATTTGATGTGACGGCGACAAACGGATGTTAAAATGACCGATTCCATCGAAGTAACACTTCCAGTCGACGCGCCAACCGTTACACGAGTGGAAAGTGTTGCGGGTTCATTGCCGGGAACGGTGCTTGATATCCAGGCCATCATGCCGGAAGCGTGGAAACAGGGACGCGGCACGATGGACGTCACGGTTTCGACTTGTCCCTGGCTGCCGGAAATCACCGGTTTGCCGGCACTCCTGGAATATCCTCACGGTTGTTTCGAGCAGATCTCCAGTCGTTTGCTTGGATATGCCATGCTGGGCAACTTGCTCGCCTTCTTGCCGGACTCGGGAGTCGCGGGATCAAGAGTATCGCTCCATCGTGGAGCGAGGGATGCAACAACTGGACCAATCGACCTTGGAAAATGGAATGCTCCCTTATTGGCCGGGAGGTACTGAGGGGAATGGCTTTGTCACCGCGCAATCGCTGTGGGCGATCGATGAGGCGGCCGAAGCGGGTTTCCTGGTCCCGGAAGGGTTGGTGAACAAATTGCGCGGCTCGCTCACTAAGATCGTCCAAGGCCAAATTTCTGCTTCCAGATTCGACCAGGTGTTTGCCCTTTTTGCCTTGAGCCACGCCACGGTGGCTGAAGACTTCGCGAATGCGGCGGAGGAACTTTACCTGCGTCGAAATGAAATCGGCGACGAAGGGCGGGCGCTCCTGGCCTTGGCACTTCATCGTCTGGCCATTATGCCGAAGGAGCAGGATCAATTGCTGCGCGAAATTGATGCTCCCATCAAGCCCCGCGCTTTTGACGCACTCACCTTCACTTCCACCACCCGCGCGGAAGCGATCTCGCACTTTCGCCTTCGCAACCATCGCGCCCAACCATTTGGACACCGGAAAAACAAAAGCGCGTGCGGGAACGATTGAATACCTTGATGAGTTCTTCCGGGTCGCTTTCCACCCAGGAAAATCTATGGTTGCTACTGGCATTCAAATCGATGCTAGGGGCCGAGGAATCGGCTCCATTAAATATCTCCGATGCCAGCGCCCTCCTCTCAAAGAACGGACGATCCGCGTCCTGGCTGAACTGCCAACTCCCTGACGTGGCACTCACCGTGACCTGGAATCAGCCAAATCTCAGCTATTTGCTGCGGGCCAAATACATCACCGAATCCTTGCAGACCGAACGGCTCGATCGAGGTATTCGCATCGAAAGAGTGGTCCATGATTTGAGCGATCCAAAACGCTTGGGAAGCGCGGAATCTCCATTTAAATTAGGCGATCAAATCCTCGTCACTTACCGGGTGAATTCGCAGAAGTCCCAGAACTATGTCGCGCTCGAAGATCTCCTTCCGGCCGGGCTGGAAACGGTCAACCCGGCGTTGGCGTTAATTGCCAAATTTTACGAAATTCCCTCTGAGAACAGCGACGGGGGAGCCCTGCAACTCTCCCATTCGGAATTGCGGGATCGTTCCACCCTCCTGTATTTTAACGAACTCTTTGCTGGTCCCGGTAAATATTCCGTCCTGGCGCGGGCCACCGCCGCTGGAACCTTCAGGTGGCCCTCCACCCAAATCTCGCCGATGTACGACAGTCGCTTTTCCGGTCTTTCTCCGTCCAGTGTATGCGTCGTTTCTGGGGAATAACGATTCTCTTAGTTATCGTTGCCGTCACCGCGCTCTGGATTATTTGGCTCCCATTGCCTCCAGAGTTAGAGGCTCCTGTCTTGGGAACCCCTGTACTTTTCGACATCCACGGTCGCGAAATTGCCGAACTCGCTTCGCCGCAAGCGCGGGTCCAGATTCCGGTCGTCCTCGGTGAAATGGGGCCTTGGCTGCCACGGGTCGCCGTGGCCCTGGAAGACCGGCGTTTCTATCATCATCCCGGAATTGACTGGCAGGCCATCGGCGGAGCTGGGCTTCGGAATCTACAAGCTGGCCGCATCGTGGGAGGCGGGTCCACCATCACCCAACAACTCGTCAAACTAGCTTGTCATCGGCAACAGAGAGACTGGGCCGCTAAAATCTACGAAAGCATCGCGGCCTGGAAATTAGAACATCTTTGGACCAAGGAACATATTCTGGCGGAATATTTGAACCGCAGCAGTTTCGGCAATCGCCGTCTGGGGCCGGAAGCCGCGGCTCGCGCTTACTTTGGAAAAGCAGCCCGCGAACTGACCCTCGCAGAGTCGGTCTACCTTGCTGGTCTGCCGCAAGCGCCCACCCGGTTTAATCCTTGGCGACATCCGGATCGGGCCGACCGCAAGTATCGACGTTCACTGGCTCTTCTGACTAAGACAGGTTTCCTGTCTGACGCGCAGCAAACGATTTTGGCCGCTTCGCCTCCGGTGCCTGGACATTTTGTTCCACCCCATTTTGCTCCGAATTATGTGGACGCCATCAAACAACGCCGACCTGAACTAACAGGAAAGGAACGGGCCACCCTCGATCTCGATTTGCAGCGAATGGTCGAGCTGAAGATGAGGGCCCATTTGGCATCCTTGAATCGATACGACATTACAGAGGCGGCGGTCGTGATTTTAGACAATGCTTCCGGCGCGGTCCAGGCCATGGTCGGTTCCGCGAACTACGACCGGAACCAGGTCAACGGCTCGATGCGAGCGCGAAGCTGCGGTTCAACTCTCAAACCATTCGTCTATCTAACCGCAATCGATCGCCGGTTGCTGACCGCGGCGACACTGCTGGCCGATACTCCCGATGCCATTCGTGACAAATACCTCGATTACGATCCGCAAAACTTCAACCACCGTTATCTCGGGCCTGTCCGGGTGCGCGAAGCACTCGCCTGTTCGTTGAATGTTCCCGCCATTCTGGCTCTCAGCCGGGTCGGCGCCCGTTCCGCCTTTTACGAATTGCAAAAATGGGGCTTCGATTTTCCCCACAACCTCGACGATTACGGGGCCGGGTTCATCCTGGGCAATGCCGAGATTCGACTCACCGATCTGGCCGCCGCCTATGCCGGTCTCGCTCGCGACGGATTGGCGATCAGACCAAAATTGTTAGCATCCGAATATTTCCCCATTGGGCGTGTCGCCTCAGCGGCGGCAACAGAAATTATTACTGATATTCTGTGCGACAACGAAGCACGCCAAAAAAGCTTTGGCCGCAATTCGCCTTTGGCCTTTGAGGAGCGAATTGCCGTGAAGACCGGTACGAGCAGCGGCTTTCGAGATGCCTGGACGGTCGGATTCAACAAAGAACATACCGTCGCCGTCTGGATGGGAAACTCCGATGGGCATCCGATGCGTAACACTCTGGCGGTACAAAGCGCGTCCCCGCTTTGGGCAGCGATTATGCATGAATTATTGCTGAACGACCATCCCCTCCCTCCACCTCGTGAGGAAATCGCCAAATGTGAAATCTGTGCCACCACCGGATTGTTGCCGTCGCAATTCAGTCCCCGGACGATGACCGAATTTTTCCTCCCGGGGACCGAACCGATCCAAGACTCATCCGCCTGGTTCTCGGCAGAAGGCAAACTGATGTTGCCCACCGAATACGCTAATTGGTGTTCGAGCCGCGAGAACATCTTTGGCGCGATTGTCCGGCCAGAGCCGCGGATCATTAATCCGCGGCCGGGGACGACCTATCAAGTCGATTCGGTCCTTCCTCCCCAACAGCAAATGATCGAATTGCTGACCACGATCGGGGGGGATGTCCGTTGGTCTATCGGCGGCGCACCCGTTCCGCCTCAAGCGGACGGGCGCTTTTTCTGGCAACTCAGCCCAGGAGAATGGTCTCTGAAAGCGAGCGGCCTATACGGAACGGTGGAAGAAAAATTCAAAGTCCAATGAGGGAACTGATGGTGAAAGTGGTAGTGGTAGCACGAAGAAGACCAAAAAATGACGCCGAAGTCTCAGATGCAAAGTTCGAACCGACCTTTCCCCTTTGCCACCACCACTCACCCTATCATTTCATTAAAACGTATCGCTTGGGTTGCCTGGGCGACGGCGATCTTGGCCTTGATGCTGCGGTATACCGCAGGTGGGATCCATCGAGTTTACGCCTTCAACGACTACATGCTCGCTGGTTCACACTGGGTCCAGGGCGCTTATCTCTATGGCAATTGGCGTGGCTTCATCTACAGCCCAGTCATCGCGGCATTTTTCGTTCCTCTGGCCATCTTACCCGCGGCCATCGCTTACATTCTTTGGTTATTACTTAATCTGCTGGTGTTCTTTGGTGGACTGGCGGCTCTCCTGGAAGCTAATATTATCCCGGCTCTCAAACGTGAATATTCAGCGCTGATCTGCCTTCTTCTTCTGCCCTGTGCGCTCGGCAATTTGGATGTGGGCCAGGCAAATCCTTTCGTCGCTGGGCTTCTGATGTTCGCTTTCGCCGCGGTGCGGCGCGAAGACTGGAATCGGGCCGCTTTCTGTGTCGCTCTGGCCACCTGTTTCAAGATCTACCCGTTTGCGGTGGGCATGTTGATCTGCGTCATCGCCCCGCGACGCTTTGGCTGGCGGCTGCTGGCGGCTCTTCTGCTCCTGGCCTTTACTCCCTATCTTTTTCAACACTGGTCCTATGTAACGGATCAGTATCACGCCTGGTTCACGACTCGCGCCTCCGACAATCGACTGAACTATTCGGTTAAAATGGCCCCCATCGATTTATGGTTTCTGTTGCACACCATTGCCCGCCTGCCTATTCCAACCTGGCTTTACACTTCGATCCAACTCGGGGCCGGCGGTTTGATCGCTCTCTTTTGCCTGTGGGGATTGAGGAGAGCCTGGAATATCGAGCGCATCCTCTGCGGACAGTTTTTCCTGGTCTCCATCTGGATGACTCTTTGCGGCCCGGCCACCGAAGCGCACACTTACCTGTTAATGGCCCCCGCCCTGGTGATCGCTTTGGTGAAGTCGTTTCTTGATCCGCAGCCTCTGCTGCTTCGCGCCATCGTCGGAGCCGCATTTTTCTTTCAAGTGGTTCATACGACCCGGATTAACTATTTGCTCCACGCCAAGCATGCCTGGGTCTTCATCCCCCTTCCCCTTTCGGCCCTCCTCTTCTTAGTCTACTGTCTCCTCTGGCTGCTGAACGACTCATTCTGGATTCCCCCGAAGCAAGGGCAGTACGGAGTCGCAGTGCGTTCAGCGTTCAGCGTTCAGCGTTACGGCGTTGGCGTTTGGCGGCGTAAGCAGCTCACTGACAACTGACCACTGACACTGGCAACTTCTCGCTAGTTTGCATGAAGACCGAAACCGGGTCATTTTCGCCGGAGGGTTTGTCATGGCTTCGATCCTGGAACTTATACAAGGTGGGGAATTGCGGCGCTTTGACGCTGGCCAAATGGTCATCGAGCAAGGCGGAAAGACCGGTCTGCTATTTTTTCTAGTAGAGGGCGCCGTTGAGGTGCTGAAGGATGGGGTGACGGTCGCCAAGTCTTCTCAACCTGGAGCGGTGTTCGGCGAACTGTCGGCACTCTTGGGCGGCAATCACACGGCGACGGTCCGGGCACTTCAGCCGTGCGAATTTCAGGTCGTCCAGAATCCCCGCGAATTCCTGGAGTTGTCACCACTCGTTTGTTTGCATGTATGCGAGCTGATTGCCCGCCGACTGGATGCGTTAAACAAATATCTGGTGGATGTGAAACGACAATACGAGGGACACGAACATCTCGGGATGGTGGATAACGTGCTGGAAACGTTGATGCATCGTCACCCGTTCCCCCGGATCAAGTCTGACGAATTAAAAGTCCGGCAAATCGAGCCGGCGGATTGACTCGCCCTCAGCGGAAATCCATTCGGCGAACGACTCTGCGAGGTCCAGGATGATATAGGTTGGAGACGGGCCTGGTTGCCGCCCCGGATTAAAAACCCAGGTCTTGCCAATTCGGTCAATCCAAGAGCCCTCCGGATAAAAAGGGGCACTATGCAGATGCCCGCTTAGCACCAGATCCGGCTCGAAACGGTTGATCCACTCCCGCAGAAACGGGTCTCCCAGCAGCTTTTTGCCAGACCAACTTACGCGCGCACCTTCCGGTGGCTCATGATGACTCCAGATCCATCGACCAGCGCTCTTGGCCGACTCCCGTGCCAACAGCGCTTCCAACTCGCTACGCGAGACCGGTCCATTCCACCAGGGACAGGCGGTGACCCGCGTGTCACCGAGTAAAGCACTTTCGCCATCCACAAACAGACCTTCCGCCCGGCTCAGAAGAAGCCATTCGGCAAAGCATTCATTCGCCGCATTGTGACTATCGCCGTCATGGTTGCCCGAACTGACCAGCAACGGTGCGTGCCTCCGAATCCGGTGAAGATATTTTTCGACCACGACGATCTGAACGTCAAAATCCAGAATTGAACCGAGGTCCAACAAATCGCCGCCGATAATGACCAGGTCAAAACGGCCGGCGTTCGCGACCAGCCAGTCAAGCTGTTTAAGCGTGTAGTGCAAGTCGGCAACGAACAGCATCCTCATAGGTCTCTCCCTCAGGCCTGACGGTCGCAGTCATTGATGCATTGACGGTGTTTGCCCAGTTTCGGTTCAACTCCATAAACGCTCGGGCGGCGATCGGAAAGCATCCAAAAGGTTGCCGATTCTGTCCGATGCACGGGCGGATGCAAACCAATAGGAAAAAATCGCCCTCAACTATTCAGCGTTTATCAGCGCCTTTGAGCGGCATGGAATTCCGACTCTCCATTAAGTCTCCACAAGGGAAAGGTGCCTCCGGTGGTCAGACAAGGATCTACGTAGTAGACGAGGTCAAGGCGGCCGTTGCGATAGGTTCCTTTGGAAGGCGGTTTCTCCCCGAAAGTAAGAGTATTGAACGAGCCGCGAAAGTTTCGCAGCATGATTTCAATGACCACCAGATACTGGTCACCCTGTCTATCGACCGTCAGAACTTTGGCAAGAATGGGCGTCATTTACAGGTCTCTTCGACAGTGATTGGGGATGACTTTCGGTTGCGAAGCGCTTGCTCCAAGGTGTGTTATTCCTCAGCTGTTTCGATCGAAATCCGCTACTGCTGGCAAGTTCGGTTTAGGGGGGTGATCCGGGATTTTCTCACCGCATCATTAACCATCCCGGACATTGATCGCCTTTACGGTAATCGCGTCTCGCATCTGAAGCGCGATCTTCATCTCAGCTCTCTTAGCTGCTGCCTCTTCGTTCTCGGCGTAAATCATAACCCCTCCCGGAATGACACAATGGTCCACGGCCACAGTTACATAGTACTTATTTGCTTCTTTCATCTCATTCCACCGGGACTTCGGATTCTTATGGAAGGCTCACACTATCCGTTCCGGACGGGCGCGTCGCTTCACGAGAACCGATCGTCAGAGGTCAAAGATTCTCTTCGGGAATGGCACGGTTTTCCAATACTCTTTTTGCCAGCGTCCCGTTGCATTCGAGTATAGCGAAAGGGATGGCGCCGAAGGGAGAAAAGGGCCACGGAGGTCGATCTTTCACCCCCCAAGACACAGAGAGGACAGCGTTTTTTGGGAAGGCGTAGTAGTTGTCAGTGTCAGTGGTCAGTTGTAGTGGGAAAGCCGCCGGCGAATTTCGCCTAGGGACTTTGACCGAGCACTGACAACTGACACTGAGCACCATTAGCCACGGTCAGAGCATTTGTCGGCGGTCGTGGGGAGTCACTAGGATCGCTTGAGACTCCGGTAAACTCCTGATCTTAGGTAGCTTATGTCCGGCACTGGCATCTGAACGCCGAACATTTCCTTTGGCACCGGGTCAACTACGTCACGCTGTCAGGTGTCAGGTCAGTGTGTCAGTGGGGAAAAGCCGCCTAGGGCAAATTTCGCTTAGGAGACTTTGACCGAGCACTGACAACTGACACTGATCACTTCTTTAGCCACTGGTTGTCAGTGTCAGTGGTCAGTTGTCAGTGGGGAAAAGCCGCCTAGTGCGAATTTCGCTTAGGAGACTTTGACCAAGATTCAGCACTGACAACTGACACTGGCTACTGATCACTTCTTCATTAGTTCTCGCCGCAAGAGCAGTTCCTCGCCCGCTCTCCTATTTCTTCCGGGCTCAGGTCCTCCTTGTGCGTGGCCAGAGACCACTCATGTCCGAAAGGGTCAACCAGCTTCCCGTAACGATCGCCCCAGAACATATCCTGCGGAGCCATTATCTGTCGGGCTCCCGCTGCCAGGGCGTTGCTGAAAGCGGAGTCAACGTCCTCCACATAAAGATGAATGGTGACGGGACTGTGCCCGCTTAGATCTGGCCCAACCGAGCCCATCTCTGGAAATTCGTCGACCAGAAAGAGGTGCGAGTCTCCGATTTTCAGGGAGGCGTGCATGAGCGATTTCCCGTCTGGGCCAGGCATCCGGGAAAGTTCTTCGGCTGCAAAAGCTTTTTTATAAAACTCGATAGCCTGGCTGGCCCCCTTCACTACCAAATGAGGGGTAATGGTATGAAAGCCTTCCGGAACGCGCTTGATTTGATGTGTCATTTTTTTCTTTTTTTTAATGCGACAGGTTGAAATGGCCTCTTCGGCAACTCTCTTTATCGAGTTCAAACGTTAACCGATCTGAGTCGCCTTCTATCATTCGACGAACGAACCGGACGAAGAAGGACATAAGAAGTTGTCAGTGTCAGTTGCCGGTTGTCAGTGGTCGGAGAAGTTGTCAGTGTCAGTTGTCAGTTGTCAGCTCCCGGACCGGGCGATAAAACGCCAGGCGGCTACTATTGTCTGGGGGTAAGTTTGCCGGGTGGGGAACAGCGAGGATGTCTCCAATCGTGCTCGTCCTCGCTATCGATTTTGCTCGTTGCCAGGGGGTAGGGCCGATTGTAGACCTGCGGATTAGCAGTCGAAAAACGGTCGAAAGATCGATAACGAGCACGAGCACGATTGGATCAGAACCTCTTTCTCCACTGACTACTGGCAACTGACACTGACAACCTCTCCAAAACTGAACTGACAACTTCCCCTGCTTGACGCCTTTCAGAAAGAGCCGTTTAATCAGCTCAGCCGACTGACTGGCGGTTTTAGCTCGTCGGGCAAGCTATGGGCCAAAACTCTGTGATCGTTTCCGAGGATCTCGAAGCAGTGTCGATGCGTTCTCTCTCGGCGATGTCTGGACTTCGATCGCCGGCCCCCAAAAATCACAGCCTCCATCACGATACCTTGTCCGCGCTTCGTGACCTGATCGTCCAAAATGAGTTACCGCCCGGCACACGTTTGACCGAAACCCTCTTAAGCGAACGATTCAGCGTTTCGAGGACTCCTCTGCGCGAGGCTCTGAAGGTTCTTTCGTCGGAAGGACTGGTTGAGATCCTTCCCAACCGCGGAGCCAGAGTCGTCACTTTAACCTTGCCAGATATCAAGAATTTGTTCGAGGTGATCGGCGCCCTCGAATCGCTCGCCGGACGGCTCGCTTGCGAAACTATTTCCGACGCGGAGATCTGCGATCTCAAGGCGATTCATTGCCAAATGCAGGCGACATTTCTCAGGAACGACTTACCGGAATATTTTCGGTTAAACCAAGCCATTCACCTGCAGATTGTGGCTGCGGCGCGCAACCCGGTACTGACCACCACGCATCAAAATCTTAACGCGCGGCTGCTTCGCGCCCGGTACATGGCTAATCAGGTCGATCATGATCGCTGGGTGGCCGCCATGCGGGAGCACGAACTGATCGTCGAGGCGTTGGAGCGACGCGACGGGGTGCAGACCGGTGATCTTCTTCTGCAGCATCTTCGCCACAAGTTCGAAGCCATCAGACGTTATCTGGAAGCTGCCGGAACCGATCAGCCAGCGGCTTCATGAGTTAACAATTTTCCGGGTCACGATTCCGTTCGCCTAGGTCTACCGAAAAAGGATCAACGGACGGTTGTATGCAATTCTTGCCAGGCATTGTCATGCACAACTACCTGATTAAGAACAGGTAAGGAATTTGCTCAAAATTGAGTTGTCATTTTGCATACAATTAGGCAAAGATGGTTTTAACGGCTTGACCCTCTCAGGCCAGCAGCAAAAATTCATCCATCGTCAATTCGCGACAGACCGGTCCAGGCCATCTCCCGGACAGACCGATTCTGTTTTTTCAAGCCAGAGGGACAATTTCAACCAGTGGAACCAAACAAACCTGCAATGAACCCGTCTATGAATCACATCTCCAAAAACGCACCGTCGCGTCGTCACCGAATAGATCGCGTTTTCGCATCCATCCTTTTGTCGACCGCGTTACTAGCCGCCTGGTCACCGGAAAAGACCTTGGCCGTCGACAAAGCAGCTGTCCTTTTACCCGGAAGCATTAACGACCAGAGCTGGAATGCCCAAGGTTATGCCGGACTTCTCAAGCTCAAGGAAATGGGTTGGGAAACGGCCTATTCCGAAAATGTGCAGCCTGCCGATATGGCGGAATCATTGCGGGATTACGCAAAGCGCGGTTACACGCTGATTATCGGCCACACCGGCCGCTTCCTTTCACCGATGGAACTCGTGGGGCCAAAATTTCCGAAGACCACGTTCATCGTCGGATCCGGTAATGCCGGCTCGGGAAAAAATGTCGCTTCGATCGATTTTGACAACACCCAGTTCGGCTACCTGATCGGAGTGATGGCCGCCAAAATGAACAAAACCGGAAAGATCGGTTCAGTGAATGGTCTCGAGGGGCTGCCAAACGTCGTCGCGCAAGTGGGCGCTTACCGCAAGGGCGCGAAAAGCGTGAATCCGAATATCGAAATTAAAGTCATTTATGTCCAGGACATGGAGGATGCGGCTGCGGCCAAGGAAGCGGCCCTTTCCCTGATTGCTTGGGGAGCCGATTACCTGAGTGGAAAGCTCAATGCAGGCCAGCTGGGGATCATCCAGGCGGCCAAGGAAAAAGGGATTCACGCCAACGGCCGTTCCCTCGAAGATACGGCCATTGCTCCGGAGACTGTCTTGACCAATATCGTTGAAAAATGGGGCGAGATGTACGGCGCCGCCGGCGAGGCCGCCAAAGAGGGAAAATTAGGGGGCAAGTTTGAATTGTACGGACTTAACTCGAAGGGTTGCACCGGCGCCGAGCTTCAATACGACAAAGAAAAAGAACTGAATCCTGCCGTCCCCCAGGAAGTCGTGGACGCGGTGGAGGCCGCGAAAAAGAAATTCGCTTCCGGGGAGCTAAAAGTCAGCGTGACCAAGGAAGATGCCCACGGCGGCATATGACCCATGGTGGAGAGCGAAGACGCGGCCGACCCCTTGCCGATGCTTGAGATGCAAGGCATCTGTAAGCGTTACGGGGCCGTCCGCGCAAACGAGAATCTCGACCTTTCCGTTGCGCGGGCCCAGATTATCGGCCTGCTGGGCGAGAACGGATCGGGCAAAAGCACGCTGATGAAAATCCTCTTTGGGATGGTCCGGCCGGATGCCGGCACCATCCGGTTCAAAGGGGATCTGCTGACCGGACATTCTCCGCGTGATGCGATCCGGGCCGGGATCGCCATGATCCATCAGCACTTCATGCTGGTAGAAGCAATGACCGTGGTCGAGAACGTCATGCTGGGCTGGAAAAAAGCCGGAGCCTGGCTCCGGGAACGCGAAGTCGCCAAACTAATCCGTTCGACCAGCCGGGAATATGGTCTGGACCTTGATCCTGACTCCATGGTAGGTGAATTGTCGTTCGGCCAACGGCAACGGCTGGAGATCGTCAAAGCGCTTTTGAGGGGAGCCGAACTCCTGGTTCTCGATGAGCCGACTTCCAATTTGAGTCCCCCGGAGGTCGCGGCACTTTTGGCCGTCATGCGAAGGATAGCCGGCGACCGTCGCTCGATTGTTTTTATAACGCACAAGTTGAGCGAGGTCTTCGAAGTTTGCGACGAAGTGGTGGTCTTGCGTGATGGTAAAAATGCGGGTGGCAGCCGGACCTCCGAGACCACCCGGAACCAGCTGGCCAGCATGATGGTCGGGCGTGAGTTCGGCGCACCGACTCCCCGCGTGGAGAAGATGCCCGGTGCGGCGGTTTTGGAGGTGGACGGACTTTCGCTGGAAGAACGTTCCGGCTTCAAACGTCTGGATGAAATCACGTTTTCCATCCGGGAAGGGGAAATCCTCGCCCTGGCCGGAGTGGATGGCAATGGCCAGACCGAACTGGTGGACGTGCTGGCCGGCCTCCTGACTCCCACCGCTGGGAGAGTTGTTCTGGATGGTCGAGACATGACAAAAAAGGGCGTCGCCGACCGCATAAGAGCCGGCCTGGCCTACATTCCAGTGGATCGATCGATGACTAGTCTGGTGCCGGGAATGACCATTGCCGAGAATCTCGCTCTTCGGGATTTCGCCGACCCGCCGTTGCGCCACGGTCTGCGCCTGAATCATCGAGCGTTCCAATCTCGGGCGGTCTCAAGAATACGGGAGTTCGGAATTCGCGGCGATGGACCCAAGGCGACAGTGAGCACCCTGTCCGGCGGGAACCAGCAAAAGATCGTCATTGCGCGGGAGATTGGACGTAGTCCCCGCGTGCTGGTGGCGTTTCAAGCGACCTGGGGTCTCGATCCGGGCGCGACTCGTTTTGTCATTGATCAAATTCTGGCCTTGCGCAACTCAGGAGGGGCTGTCCTCTATCTTTCTTCCGACCTCGAGGAGCTACTGGGCATCTGTGACCGCATCGGGGTAATTGCCAACGGCCGATTGATCGGGATCGTCCCGCGAGATCTGGCGAATCCTGCGGAAATCGGGCTCCTGATGGCCGGGGGCGCGCCGTTGCAAAACGCATCTGAACGGAGCATTTCTTGAGCACCATTTCGCGAAAAGAGGCCGTTACCGAAAAAATGGCGTCGCTACCTGTAACCTCGCCGCAACCAGAAACCGGTGGCCAATTGCCTTCGATGTTACCCGGGGCAGCATTTCGCGGCCTGTTTGCCGCGGGAATCGCTGTCTTGTTGGCCTTCACGGTGGCAGGCCTCCTGATCCTGGCCTCCGGAAAAAATCCGTTGATTGCTTATTGGGCGTTGTTGCGAGGAGCCTTCGGTTCGGTCGACTCAGTGACGTTCGCGTTGAACAAGAGCACTCCCTACATTCTCGCCGGCGTTGGAGTAGCGATCTGCTTTCGGGCACGGGTCATCAATATCGGCAGCGAAGGTCAGATTGCGGTTGGCGGAATCGCCGCCTCCTGGATCGCCCTGAACGTCACGGGTTTGCCGAGCGTAATTTTAGTTCCGCTCGCGATGGCCGGGGGAGCTCTGGCCGGCGCGGCTTGGGCCAGCGTCGCGGCGATTATGCGGCTAAAGCGCGGCGTTCATGAGGTACTTGGCACCTTGCTCTCGAATTTCGTCGGGGTATTACTGGTCAGTGAAGCGCTCCACGGCTCGATGGGAGAGTCCGGAGCCGGGTTTCCTCAATCACCGCTTTTTCCGCAAGAAGCCTGGCTCCCGCCGCTATTCGACGGAAGCGATCTGCACGCTGGAATCATCCTGGCTATTTTAGCGGTCGTCCTTGGTCATCTCCTTCTTTGGCACACTCCGTTTGGGTTTCGTGTTCGTCTGCTCGGCTGCAGCGACAAGGCGGCTTCATACGCTGGCGTGTCGGTCGGGCGCACCATTCTCTCCGTGATGTTGATTGCCGGAGCGCTTTCGGGGATTGCCGGCTCTGTTGAAGTCTTGGGCGTTCACTATCGTTTGATCCAGGGGTTCTCTCAGGGATTCGGTTTTAATGCGGTCGCCGTGGCGCTCCTCGCGGCTCTCAATCCGATCGCCGTTTTACCAGCCGGCCTCTTCTTCGGATTTCTCGAAGCTGGCGCACTGGCCATGCAGCGGGAAGTCGGCGTTCAATCCTCACTCGTTTACGTGATTCAAGGTCTGACCATGGTCTTTGTCTTGTGTGCCTTGGCGATCAATTCAAAACAGAGACGGGTCTGATTGACTATGGATTACAATGTTCTAACGGAACTGCTGGCCGCCACCGTCCGGGTCGCGGCACCCCTTCTTTTCGTGGCCCTGGGTGCAGTCCTCTCCGAATCAGCTGGAACCTTCGCCGTCGGGGTCGAAGGGATGATGCTGATGGGAGCGTTCACCGGAGCGGTCCTAACCTTTGTCACGAAAAACTGGGCGCTTGGCTTCGCGGGAAGTGCACTTGCCGGGGCTGCCCTGGCCTTGATCGTGGCGATCGCCACAGCGCGGTTTCGAACAGATCATATGGTCACCGGGCTGGCCGTCAATGTCCTCGCGCTGGGTCTCACCAGTTACCTGCTCCGCGGATTGTTCGGTGGTAAGGCCCCGGTGATCAACTTGCCCACCCTTGATGCCATTCGCATTCCCTGGCTCTCCAATTTGCCGGTGATCGGTCACGCCCTGTTTGGACAGTCGTTACTCACTTACACCGCATTTCTCCTGGTGGTGCCGATGCATTTTTTTCTGACGAGAACTCAGACTGGCCTGATGCTGCGGGCCGTCGGCGAGAATCCCGCCGCGGCCTTTTCTTCCGGAACGGATCCCATTCGCGTACGGATAATCGCCATTGTGGCCGGCGGCGCCTTCGCCGGGATCGGCGGCGCGGTTCTTTCTCTTCAGGAGTTGGGCACCTTCACGGACGGCATGACGAACGGTCGCGGATTTATCGCCTTGGCCGCTCTGATCATCGGCCGTTGGCGTCCCTTCCGGATAATGTTCGCCTGCCTTCTCTTTGGAGCGGCCTCAGCCTTGGCCTTTAATTTGCAGGGTTGGAGCCTTCCGATCAGCTCCTATGTTATCCAGATGACCCCTTACTTGCTGGCCTTGATGGTCCTTTGCGGGATCGGCCGGCGCGCTCGTATGCCGGCCTCCATTGGCACAGCTTTTACCAGAAACTAACATCACATCCGCGCAGACCCCCAACAGAGCCAAAAATGATGAAAATAGGTGTTCATAAAGTAGCGATGGCCTCCCCTAGCGACGTTTCCGAGCTCGCACGAAAAATCGATGAAAATGAGATCGATCCCGCCGAAATCGTCGCTCTCATTGGAAAGACGGAAGGCAACGGCGGAGCCAATGATTTCACCCGCGGTTTTGCCACCTTGTCGTATCAGCTTTTGTTGGCTAGCCGCTTGAAAATTTCTCCTGAAGAGGTCGCAAAAAAGATCGCCTTCGTCTGGTCCGGCGGCACAGAGGGAGTGCTTTCTCCCCATGCCACCATTTTTACGCGATCGGAATCCGCGAGCCAGACGACCGGTTCCCGATTGGCCCTCGGTATCGAGACCACGCGGACCATTCTTCCAGAAGAAGTTGGCACCATGGCGCAGGTACGCGAAGTGGCCGAGGCCGTCCGGCGCTGCCTCGCTCAGGCCGGTATTTCAGATCCTCAAGATGTCCACTACGTCCAAGTGAAAGGCCCCCTCTTAACTCCAGCCAGCATTGCCGATGCCGATCAACGTGGAAAAAAACTCGTTACCCGTGATCCCAACGGATCAAAACCATTCGCTCGAGGCGCCACCGCTCTGGGAGTGGCGCTCGGGTTAGGGGAAGTTCCGGCAAAAGAGTTGACGGACGAGGTCATTGCCAAACGCCTGGACCTCTTCTCTTCGGTCGCTTCCACCTCAGCCGGCGGCGAACTGAAAAACTGTGAGATTCTGTTGTTCGGCAATTCACCCGCCGCCGGTGGCGATTTTCGCATCGGTCACGCGATCCTGAAGGATACCATCGATGCCGATGGGGTTCGCGCCGCGCTCGCCAACGCCGGGCTGGAGTTCTCCGGAGCCCCTTCAGCAACCGACCTCCAACGGATCGTCGGAATTTTTGCCAAGGCGGATGCCAGTCCCGACGGCCGCATCCGAGGCCGGCGCACCACAATGCTTTCCGATGCCGACATCAATTACGAGCGACATGCCAGGGCCGCGCTTGGAGCCGTAATTGCCTCCATCACCAACGATCCCGCAATCTTTGTTTCCGGCGGAACAGAACACCAATGCGCCCCCGGCGCCGCCCCCATCGCCGCGATAGTGCGTGTCTAAATGCCTCCTCCAATCGTTCTCGTTGTCGTCCTCCTCGTTCTCGATGTTCTGAACATTTGCTTGCCATCGACGCGTTCCAAAAATCGAGGACGAGAACGACCACGACGACGAAGGACGATTGAGGAATCCCCCTAACCCCATGAATGCCTCACCCTCCACAGACGAGCTTTGGCAACGATCGGCCGTCGATCTTGTTGCGGGATATACCAACAAGGAATTCTCGCCCCGCGATGTTTTAGACTCCGTGTTTGACCGTCTCGACAGAATCAATCCGAAAATTAATGCTGTGGTCACGGTGGATCGGGAAGGGGCCCTTTCCGCAGCGGCAGCGAGCGAAAAACGATGGCTCGTTGGGGAAGCCCTCGGGCCTCTCGACGGCGTTCCGCTCACCGCAAAAGACAATATTCCAGTCCGCGGACTACGGACTACCTGGGGCAGCAACCTTTACTCCAACTACCTGCCGGCAGCGGATGAACTGCCAATCGCCAGGCTTCGTGAGGCCGGAGCAATCATTCTCGGCAAAACCAATTGCCCGGAATTCACTCTCCAGGGTTACACCGACAATCTTTTATTCGGGCCGACCCGCAATCCTTGGAACCTTGAATTGACGCCGGGAGGTTCTAGCGGAGGAGCCGTGGCCGCGGTTTCGGCTGGCATCGGTCCCATCGCCATCGGCACCGATGGCGGAGGTTCGATTCGCCGTCCGGCTGCCCATACCGGGTTGGTCGGTCTGAAACCGTCCCGGGGCCGGGTACCCCGGTCCGACGGGTTGCCGGCAATCCTTCTTCATCTCGAGACGCTCGGTCCCATCACCAGAGATACTGCGGATCTGGTGAACGTTTTGCGGGTGATCTGTCCGGTGGATGTCCGGGATCCGGCTTCCTCCTACTTCCGGAACGATCCTTTCGAGGTCGAATTGCTTGATCCTTGCCGAATTCTTTATGTGCCTCAATTTGGCGACTCCCCAGTTGACCCGGAGGTCAGGGCCAGCGTCGCGATGACAGCGGAGATATTTGCCGATCTGGGTCACTCTCTGGAAGAAGGCGAAGCGCCGTTTGCCATTGAACCGCTAGCGCAAGCCTGGGGAGTGATTGGACAGGTCGGATTGGCCTGGTTACTGGATTCAAAGCCCGGATGGGAGGGAAAAATCACCCCGGCTCTTGAGGAAATGGCGGCTCAGGGCAAAGCCAGGACCGGGCGGGAATACTTTGCCGCCTTGAATGCCTTCAAGGAGTTGGAGCAAAGCCTTTCGTTTTTCTTCCAAGACTACGAGGCGATTCTTACTCCGACCGCCGCCGCCCTCCCATGGCCGGTCACGGATCTCTATCCGAAGCGAATCGACGGACAAGAAGCCGGTCCCAGAACGCATGCCGCCTTCACCGGCTTTGCCAACATATCTGGCTGTCCGGGTATCAGTTTTCCCTCCGACCCCGCAGCGAACGGTTTGCCGATCGGTGCTCAACTCGTGGCGGCGCGAGGCCGGGATGGTCTTTTGTGTGGTTTGGCTGCCCAATTTGAGTCGGCGCATCCTTGGACCAAACTGGCGCCGCTGACCTGATTCGACCGTGAACCCTTCCCCAACACAAGAATTAGAACCATCGCAACCTTCTCGATAATGCAAAGCCTCAGAAATTTAACGAAGCGGCCGCCGACCCAGGCACGCTGAAAACTGACCACTGGCACTGATCACTTCCCTTCCAATGACCCATTCCCATCCTTCCTACCAAGCAGGCCGGCACTTTCTCCAGATCCCAGGCCCAACGAATGTGCCGGATCGAATCCTTCGAGCCATAGATCGGCCTACTATTGACCACCGGGGGAAGCAGTTCGCCCATCTGGGTCGTGAATGCCTTGAAGGGTTGAAACCGATTTTCAATACCACTCGCGGCGAGGTTTTTATTTTTCCCGCCAGCGGCACCGGCGCCTGGGAAGCGGCCATCGTCAACACTCTCTCCCCCGGCGACCAAGTGCTAATGATTGAAACCGGTCATTTTGCGGCGCTTTGGCGCGACTTAGCGCAAAAATTTGGTCTCATCGTCGACTATCTGCCAGGCGACTGGCGACATGGCATCAACGTATCAGCGGTGGCGACCAAACTTTCGCATGACCGGGAACGGGCCTTTAAAGCTGTGATGTGCGTTCACAACGAAACGTCGACCGGCATCACCAGTGACATTGCGGCCGTCCGGCAGGCGTTAGACGCCGAAAAGCATCCCGCGCTGTTGATGGTCGATACTGTTTCCTCCCTGGCCAGCATTGACTATCGGCACGACGAATGGGGGGTTGATGTCACCATTGGCGGCTCTCAGAAAGGTTTGATGTTGCCGCCGGGGCTTGGTTTTAACGCGGTCAGCCAACAGGCCTTGGCCGCCTCCAAAAAAGCGCGTTTGCCCCGCGCCTTCTGGTCCTGGGAAGATATGCGCGGCCCAAACGCCAACGGCTATTTCCCATCCACTCCGGCGACAAATCTTTTGTACGGTTTACGCGAAGCCATTTTGATGCTCCAGGAGGAAGGTTTGACCCAGGTATTGGAACGGCACCGGCGACTGAGCGAAGCGACCCGGCGCGCGGTCCAGGCGTGGGGCTTGGAACTGCTTTGCTTGAATCCCGCGGAATATAGTCCGTCCTGTACCGCGGTAATGATGCCGGACGGATTCGACGAGGCGAAATTCCGAGCTCTGGTTCTGGAGGAATACAACCTTTCTCTCGGCGCTGGACTTGGAAAATTAGCCGGACGCGTATTCCGGATCGGTCATCTCGGCGATCTTAACGATTTGATGCTCTGCGGAACCCTCTGCGGCGTGGAAATGGGTCTAGCCCGTTTCGGGGTCCCCCATCAACCAGAGGGAGTCCGGGCCGCTCTGGAGTATCTCGGGGGGAGGAAGAGTGATAGTGTGAGTGGTAGTGGTAGCTAATAAATGCCCAAAGGCTACCTATAGCTTTTGATCTAATCCTTTTCGTCCTCGATTTGGGAACGCCACCCCACCCCGCGGGTGGCGGCCAGGATCCAAGATCGAGAAGGAGGACGACGACGATTGGCTGTCTAGCATTAGGGAGGCCAGAGAGTGTCGCGAGATAGCTATAGCCATCCTCCTTGGCGGCACAACTCAGTTACTACCTCCATATTGTTAAAACGCTTGATCTGGTGCCCCTTCAGCTTCAGGGCGTTGATCTCGAGTGGCTTATCGTAGTTAATTATATCTTAGAGCTTTTAAATCTCGATACCTGACATTCTATCTGGTCACTGCGGGCGATCCGCGCCCCCAAAGGGGCATGAAAGCATAGCCCAGGCTTTAGCCTGGGTTATATTTCTAACGGATCCGCCCTGAAGGGGCAGCAGCAGAGTGCAGACGCCAAAGAGCGGATTTCCAACTAGTGCGATAACGCGCTCCGATTCTGGCGCCCCTTCAGCTACAGGGCGAATGACTTTTGTCCCGGAGGGACAAGCTGATCGTAGCCAGGCACGAAGTGCCTGGGAAAAGGTGTCCCGAAGGAACCGTCCCGTAGGGTACGGTATGATCGGGCGCAGCTGATCCCACAGGTAGCAGGCTAACAAGGTGAGGGACATGGTCTAAGATGCCGCCAATGAATTTAGGATCATTTCTATTTCTATTCCGCTTACCGATACCGCATTCCAAATTTCCTCCTCCAATCTTCGAATCGTTGCGCACACGCACAAATCATACCGTCCCCTACGGGACGGATCTTTTGGGGTGGCGCAGTCCCAGGCACTTCGTGCCAGGCTACGATCATGCTGTCCCTCCGGGACGAAATACATTCCGCGCCGAGTGTTTGATTAAGTTAGCGCCTATGGGGTTTACCCTGAGTTAGCCCAGGGATAGCCTTTGGTTTTTTAACCACCACTACCACTCACACTACCACTAGACCTCACCCCTTGATGCCGGCATTTACGAAGGCATCGACGATCCACCGTTGGGCCACTAGAAAAATGACCAACACAGGCAGGATGGCCAGGGTGACGGCAGCCATCACCACCGAGGGATTGCCAGATTGCATGTACCCCTGAAGCAAGGCGACACCTTGGGGGAGGGTCATCTTTTCCCAGGAATTAAGAAAAATGAGTGGATAGAAATAGCTGTTCCAGGTCGCATTGAAAGAGATGATTCCCAGCGCCGCAAGGGCCGGGGTACTCAGCGGCAGGGCGATCCGGGTATAGAGCCGCCATGGCCCGGCTCCGTCGAGTTTCGCCGCATCAATCAGCTCCTGCGGTAAACTGAGATAAAACTGTCGCATCATGAAAACGCCAAAAGCACTGACCAATCCGGGCAAAATGATCGAAAGATGGGTATCAATCAGGCCAAAGGTCCGCATCAAGAGGAAGATCGGAATCACCGTCACCTGATTCGGCACCATCAAGGAGGCTAACAATAGGATGAAGAGCAAATGGCGGGCGGGGAACCGCAGACGGGCAAAGGCAAACCCGGCCATCGAACAAAAGATCAGGTGACCGCCAGTAACCGCCAAGGTGATTTTCAAGCTGTTCAGAAAGAGGGTCAGGAATGGCACCGATGAGCCGAAAAGGGCTCCGTAGTTTTCGAAATGAAATTGGGTGGGAAGCCACTGCGGAGGAAGCTTATAAGATTCCGAACTCGGCCGCAGCGAAGTCGAAAACATCCACAGCAAAGGCAAAGAGACGAGAATTGCCCCCACGGTTAAGACAAAGACGGGAAGCGCTTCTTTGGCTGAACTTTGCGGCAGGAAGAACAGACGCGATCGAAACTCCGGATTATCTTTGGTTTCCATCCTTGTCACTGGGAGAGCGGCCTAGGATCGCTGTGCTTTGGCGGGCATCTGAAAAAAGACCTATTCGTAATGGACCCAGCGGCGACTGAACCAGAACTGGAGCAGGGTGAAGATCAGGATAATGACAAAAAGAGTCATGGCCACCGTCGAAGCGTAACCAAGATCAAAATTTTGAAAGGCCTGTTCGTAAATGTAGATGACTACGCTTTTGCTAGCATCTCCAGGGCCGCCCCCGGTCAGGACAATAATCGTATCGAAAACCTGAATTGCTCCGATCATGAAGATGACCAGAACGAAAAAGATAGTCGGACTCAGAAGCGGAAAAGTAATCCTGAAGAAAAAGTTGAACCGCGTTGGCCCCATCGAGACGCGCCGCTTCATAATAATCTTTTGGAATATTTTGCAGGCCAGCCAGGAAAATGATCATCGCGAAGCCGGTGTTCTTCCAAACATCCATGATGATGACCGACGGCAGCACCCAGGCTGCGCTACCTAACCAGGAGATGGGGGCGATACCGAGCAAACTCAAATAATAGTTAATGACACCGGTATCGCGCTGATAGAGAAATTGCCAGATCACCGCGACGTAAGTGTGGGCGATCAGGAGCGGGAAGAAGTAGACGGAGCGGAAAAAATTTCGCAACAGTCGAGGCAAGCGGCGATTAAGAAGAACGGCCAAAGCCAAACCGATGCTGACATTGAAAAAGACCGCAAAGATGGTAAAAACGAAGGTGTTGGTGTAGACATTCCGAAGCCTTTCGTCGGACAACAGCCTGACGTAATTGGTCAGGCCGGTGAACTCTGCGCCGGTCAGGACGTCGAATTTAGTAAAACTCATCCCGGCCACCGCGACGACCGGCCCAAGAATAAAAATGGCAAAGCCAAGATAGGTTGGAAGGATGAAGAGGAATCCCCACAACGCTTCGCGATGGCCGGCTTTCACGGCTCAAGTATTCAGCTTCGCCATCGCTGCCGTTAATTCATGATGAGCCTGTTCCACGCCTTGTTCCGGAGTAACTGCGTTGCTCATGATCTCCTGAATATGCCGCATGAAGATGCTTTCCACTTCGGCAAAGTTGGATGGGGAAGGAACCGGCTTGGCCTCTTGCAAGCTGTCGTAGAAGACGTTTGGGTGGGCCGGCCATTGTTTGTAGGCAGGAGTTTCGGTGGCGGAGCGCCGTGCTGGGATAGCCGCTCCGACGGCAGCAATATCTTGATCGGTTTGCAGGCTAGTTAGATCTTTGATCAGTTCCCACGCGAGTTCGGGATTTTTGCAATGTTTGCTGATACCCCAACCACCCGATCCGAAAACGGTGCTTCCGACTGTCTTGCGCGGCCAATACTGGACATCCATGGTTTTAAAATTGTTGGCCAGATACGTGCCGAGGGGCCAGTGGCCACCACCGGTCATGGCGATCTTGCCTCCGGCAAACATGGCAAAGATCGCGTTGCCTCCGGTTCCCTCGACTGAAGGGGAGACCTTGTGCTCATGGACCAACGAGTGAATAAACTTAACTGATTCCAGAGCTTTCGGATCATCCAGATTCGATTTCCGCCAATCGGGGGTCAGCACCGAGGTGCCGTTGGTGTTAAACCAGGGTTGCAAACCGAAATTAAAGAAGGGAAGTCCGAACCCGAAATTTTTGTTTCCGGCGTCGCCTTTGGTTAGCTTTTGGGCGATGGCAATGAAATCGTCCCAGGTCCAATCATCTTTGGGCCGTTCAATGCCTGCATCCTCAAACGCCTTCGTATTATAATGGATGCACATGTTGTTCCATTCTCGGGTCAGATAGTAGGTTTTGCCGTCGAATTTCAGAGCGTCGCTCAGAGGGGCGGCCACATCCTTGAGGTATTCTTTGGAGGTAGGATCGTTGGCGATGAAATCGTCCAGTGGCAGAATCAGATTCTGGGTAATGGTGGCCCGGACTCCTTCGATCGCGATGGCGATCACGTCCGGCACCAGTCCGCTGGCGGCACGGGTCTTTAAGTTGTTGATATATTGGCCCCAACCGTTGGGAAAGGGAGAGTAATCGTCTTTCACCAACACGTTCGGGTAACGCTTGTTAAAACGGGCAATGGCGTTTTTGTAGACTTGTTGGGCGTTGGCGTCTCCAAAGTCGAAGATGGTCAGCGAGGCTTTGGCGTTGGGGTCTGGAGCGGCGGATTGTGCTGCTGCTCTCGTTAGACCAGCGGTGGAAGCGAGCGTTGCTCCAAGGCCCGCGATTTTCAGGAAGTTGCGCCGAGTCAAAGGGTGGGCAGCACGGTGTTCAGGCATAACTTAGCGGTGGGTAGAATTGAGAGAATTAGCCGGCAGCTATCGTGAGCTTGCATCGATCTGGGGGTGAAAAGACCGGCAACCGCCCAAAGGTGCCGTTAACGCCTTCCAGTGTCAACGTCTACCCTCCTTTTATCTTGCGAGAATACCTCGAAATGTCGAAACCGGGGCTTGAGATACCTCATCAAAGTGAAGCCGACGAATTATCTCGGCAGTCGAAACCATCAAACACGAAAGGTCAGCAAAATATGAAACACGCATTACTCAACCCACGACCACTCAAAACTATTCGTCCTCGATTTTTTTTCATGGGGTGGGGTGACACCGCTTGCGCTTTGCTGTGACCACATCAAAGAATCAAGGACGAGGTGCTGCCTAGCTGCCAGACTAGCTGGCTCGTGGTAGTGAAAGATAGCCACTTCCAAAGCCTTCAGCCTTAACCACCACCATCACTTACACTACCACTTTTTCCCCCCACGCATCGAGGGGGATTCCCGTTCCCCTCGCCTTTCCAGCCACCTTCACTTGGCCGGTCATCAAATCACGGTAATAATCGGTCCATCCGGAAACCGGAGATTGCCGGTAACCATGTCGGCCGCCACCGTCGGCGTCTCCTTCGGGCATCAGATGGCCTTGGGCAGAGAAGTGGGCGCACACTCCATGCAGCCATTCGTGAAGCCATACTTCACCCATCAACGGAACCCGCCATCTCCACCGATCGGTGTTACCTACCGTGGCATAGGTCGCACCATTCGACCAAGCGGAAGCCGCCATCCCCAAACCCCACCCGGCGGAAGGAATAAAGGCCCCGTTTTGTAAATTCTGCTGCGGCCAGAGAACGAAGATCGATTGATAGGCGCCCGCCCCGGCTAAGCGATCAATCTCTGCCCTGGTGTCGGTCGGAGATGGCCAATACAGGCCTTCGCTCAATTGCGTTAATGAGGTGAGGCTTCTTTCCGCTTTGTATATATCGTAGCGGACACTGGCACGACGGGAAGTCAGGTCTTCGACCAGCGACGGAAGCTGTTGAAAAGAAGAGACGCCATCAATTACTTCTGGATCTGTCAACAGATGGACAAAACGCTGCGAGTTTCCCGAACGATCCTGAAACAGTACGTCGATCCCGCTATAAACAAGAAGCAACGAACGCCAAATTGTCATGAGCACAGCCTACCAGCGACGACGGTCCGCGCCAATCACCTCTGTGGTCCTCCAGCACCAGGTCTCTTTGGTTTCCGGAAGGTTGCCCCTTCAATCGGACTGTGTCGGTCCACTGATCAGATAGGCCCGACGATTGGCGATGCGGTACACAATAGTGACCGCCACGTGCCGGTCCGCCCGATAAGTTATGGCCACCTTGCCGGAATCCGATGACCACTTCGCCTCATAGGCCTCTGCTGCCGTGTCCAACGGATCGGTAATCTCTTCGAGAGGACCAATTTTTTTTCCCGATTGGGCGTCCATCAAATAAACATGCCAATGGTCATAACCCAAATCCCCCTCACCATGGGTGGCAATCGCATAGCGCCCGTCAGGAGATTCGCCATTAGTAATGGTGACAAACTCTCCCGGTTGGTATTCGTAGTTCGAGGTGGCAAACGCCGAAGCGGCGTATCCGATAAAAAGCCAAACGAGAGGTATCCGCCGAAAAAGTTGTCTCATGATGCTCGTTCGAACCCTCTCTGAGGCTAAGCACGAAAGTCCACCGCCGAAAGAAAAATCTCTGACCAGGCAGTAAGGCGGGACGCCTTACCTACGTAGGCAAGCCGCCCCGGTTTGCAGGGCGCCGAGGGAGGAGGGAGAACACGGAGGGGAACGATATTACCACAGAGTTCACAGAGTTTCGGAAATTGAATCATAAAAATTTTAACTCCGTGAACTCTGTGTCTCTGTGGTAAAATCGTTCCCCTCCGTGTTCTCCCTCCTCCCTCCGTACCCTGCTTCGGGGAGCGGTTCGTTGCAGATTTTACCCTTATTTCTCGCCCTCCTTCCTCTGCTTCACCTGCCTGATCTTTGACTCTGCCGGGGCTTGCGCACCCGAATGAACAGGTTAGTGGTAGGCAGCGTGCCAGAGCCAATGACGTCTATTTCGAATCGCACAGTCCCGGTCGAAGCCGACAAGGTTTCAAAACGTTTCGGCGATTTCGTGGCTCTGAAAGAGCTAAGTTTGGCCGTTCATTCCGGGCAATGCGTAGGGCTGCTTGGCCCGAACGGTGCCGGAAAATCCACCTTCATCGGATGTCTCTACGGCTCCGTCGACCGCTCAAGCGGAGACCTCCGGGTGTTCGGATTAGACCCGGCTCGGGAGGCCCGGCGTATCAAAGAACGAATTGGCGTGGTCCCACAAGAGAATGCTCTCGATGAGGGATTGACGGTCCTGGAAAACATGAGGATCTACGCGCTCTTCCAAGGGGTGCAAGATCCTCTCAAGAGGATCGAAGAATTACTGGAACACATGTCCCTCGGTCACAAGCGCGATGCACAGATTCGATCGCTCTCCGGAGGCATGAAAAGGAGACTGACCTTTGTGCGGGCTCTGCTCTCTGATCCGGAGCTCCTCATCCTGGACGAACCAACGACCGGTCTCGATCCTGCCGTTCGTCACCTGCTATGGGACAAAGTGCTCTCCTACCGCCAGGCGGGCAAAACCGTCCTGGTCACCACCCATTACATGCACGAAGCCGAGTTACTTTGCGACCGGGTAATCATCCTCAATCACGGGATCGAAGTGGCGGTGGGATCCCCAAAAGAATTGATCGCACAAGAAACACCCGGCTTTGTCGGTATCTTCGAAGCTGCCCGGGCGCCCACCATCAAGCCGCATCTTGATCCGAATTGGCACTGCTTTATGCAGGCGAGGCAATTCTGCGTTCGCGCGCCCCAAATCCAGGATCTCCTTGCCTTGCAAGCCGCTTCAGAAACGGTGGCCATTCAAATGCGCCCAGCGAACCTGGAAGATGTCTATCTCAAAATAACCGGAGAAGAATTGGGTGAGAATGAGTGATTTAATCGTCTCGCTCAGGCTAGCCTGGTGCGTGGTAGTCAGAAACTGGGTGGTCTACCGGAAAGATTTCCTGGCCAATGTTTCCCCAACTTTGGCTGACCCAGCCTTAATGATGACCGCCTTGGGGATGGGTCTTTCTCCGTACATCGGAAGCATCCACGGCTTGAGCTATTCCCAATACCTCGCTCCGGGCATGGCCGCCACCACCGTCCTCTTCACCGCGTTTTTCGAATGCAGTTATGGCTTCTACGTTCGAATGACCTTCGAATCCGTCTTCAAAGCGATGCTGACCACCCCCATCGGTACCCGTGAGGTGGTTTTGGGCGAGTTCATCTGGGTATGGATCCGAGCCGCCCTGATGGCCGGAGGGGTTGGCATTGTGCTGGCCCTGTTAGGGTTATTGCCCAATCCGTGGGCGGTTTTTCTTTTTCCCTTGATCGGCGGAATACTAGCCATTCCGTGCGGCGCAATTGGATTACTGGCCTCGTCGTATGTTCGCAACATCAACCAATTCCAAACCGTCTATTCTTTTCTTATCGCGCCCATGTACTTCATTTCCGGCACCTTTTTTCCCATGGCCGATCAGCCGATTCTCGGCGCCCTGGTCCAGGTTTCGCCTTTCTTCCATGGTGTCAGTTTACTCCAAATGGCCGCCTGGAATCAGTTTTCGTTCTCCAGGATCTGCTATCATCTCGCGGTCATGCTAGCCTACGCGCTGATCCTCGGTTTTTGGTCCCTGATCCGGATCCGCAATAAGCTGATCAACTAACCACGGTCGGAGGAGGGCGCCGAGGGAAGAAGGGAGAACACAGAGGGGAACGAATTTTACCACAGAGACACAGAGTTCACAGAGTTTCGGAAATGAATTAATAAATCCTAACTCCGTGCTCTCTGTGCCTCTGTGGTAAAATCATCCCCTCCGTGTTCTTCCTTCTTCCCTCCGTGCTCTGCTGCGCTTATTTTTTGAGCTTTATTGCTTTATAGCTCTGCATCGTTTCGGCGACGGCTTTCTCGACCGGTAGTCGTTCCATGCTCGAGGCCCCATAAAAGCCGTGCACGCCTTTGGTTCGATGAAGGACGTATTCGGCATCCTGCGGTTCCGAAATGGGTCCGCCATGACACAAGACAATGACGTCGTTCCTGGCTGATTTTGCCGCATCGGCAATTTCCTGTACCTTGCTCGGCGCATCTTCTAACGTCACGGCGGTCGAAGCACCGATCGAACCCTTCGTTGTTAGTCCGAGATGCGCGACGATAATATCGGCCCCCGCTCCGGCCATGGCAGTTGCTTCAGCGGGATTGAAGCAATAAGGCGTGGTTAATAAATCCATCGCGTGAGCGATTCGAATCATTTCTACTTCCAACCCGTAGCCCATCCCGGTCTCTTCGAGGTTTTTGCGAAATAGCCCATCATACAAACCTACGGTGGGAAAATTCTGGACCCCGGCAAAGCCGATCTCCTTGATCTCTTTCAAGAAAAGCGGGATTTGACGAAAGGGATCGGTTCCACAAATTCCGGCCAGGACCGGCGTTTCCTTCACCACGGTCAGCACCTCGGTGGCCATCTCCATGACGATGGCATTGGCGTCCCCGTAAGGCATCAGGCCGGCCAGCGAACCGCGACCTGCCATTCGATAGCGACCACTGTTGTAGATAACAATCAAATCGACTCCGCCCGCCTCTTCAAACTTGGCGGTAATACCCGTACCAGCTCCGCCACCGATAATCGGTTGCTGCGTCGAGATGAGCTTCCGGAACTTTTTCAGGATCTGCTGTCTAGTGTGTGCCATTCGCTTTTGCCTCTTGAATGAGTTGAACTATCAATTCGACGGCCTGGGCTGCGAATTTCGGATCGTTTATATTTAGGTCTACCTCCACAAACGGGATCCCGGGTCTCAAATCCTTTTTGATCGCTTCGAACATGGCCTGATCGGCCGCGCGATCACAAAACGGCTGCCCATCTCCGTCGAGCATGGAAACTCCACCCAAGGGGATGAGAAAGGCCACCGGTCCTTTCGCCGCGTTCGCTTTCCGGGCGAAAATCTCACCCATTTTCCGATTCTCTTCGACGTTGGTGCGCATCAAGGTCACCGACGGATTCCACTCGTAGAACAAGCGGTTGGCTTCCCGATATTTCACCGGAACACTCGAGGGTGCTCCAAAGTTTGCCATATCGACACACCCCGGCACGATCAGGTGTGGCAGTCCCCGCCGCCCGGCGGCGTCCAAACGTTCCGGGCCCGCGCTGAAGACGCCACCGCAAAGCTCGTCGGCCCATTCGGTAGTCGTAATATCCAGGACCGCTTCAACTAGCCCGTCGGTAATGAGCGTCTCCATCGCGCGGCCGCCGGCCCCGGTGGCGTGAAAAATCAGAACTTCGAATCCTTCTTGATTCAGAGTCTTGGCGCAAAGGTTCACACAGTCAGTAGTATTGCCAAACATCGACGCCGTAATGATGGGACGATCGTCTACCGAAACCGGGACCTCATTTTCAACCATTCCGCAAATCGCCCCTGCCGCTCTCGAGTAGACGAGCCGCGAGATACGATTCAGTCCTGCCACATCGACGATCGAGGGCATTATCGTAATATCTTTTCCCCGGACGTAGAAGGAAACATCTCCGGAAGCCACGGTCGAGACCAGGAGCTTGGGAACACCAATTGGCAAGGCCCGCATCGCAGAAGCAATGATCGCGGAACCTCCGCTTCCTCCCATCCCGAGGATGGCATCCAGTTTCCCCTCTTGAAACAATCGCCCAACCAGTTTCGGGGCCGCCTCATCGAAGGCTTTCATCGCCGCCGCCTTGTCCTTTTTACCCCGCAATTCGGCCAAATCATAGCTGCCGGCTTTAGCGACATCTTCCGACTCGTAATCCACTGGAAAAAGCGCGGTGCTCCCTAGCACACCGATATTGACCATCAAGGTCTGATGGCCGCGCCGAAGAATCTCTTCACGCACCAAGGCGTGATCTTCGCCTTTCGTATCAAAGGCTCCAATAATACAGATAGTTTTGGGCATTGTTCTTGGGGGGCTACTAATTCTTCAGGGACGGCGTCAGAGGTCCAGCAATCAAGAAACGTTCCAACTCAAAAATGTTACCACAAACGAATAGAAAACTGGGAGTGAGAATTTTCCTAACTTAAGATCGGAAGCCGACCTTCGAATCTTAGTGATAAAAATAGTTTTTGTGAAGGCTCCTGCATTCTGCAGGTTCTGAAAATATCGCGGTTCAGCAAATCAGGTTCCGGACACGATTCCGATTTTTATTCTGTAACTCCTGCAACTCCTGAACTCCTGCAACTTCTGACTTTTCTCCCGATCAGGTTCCTACCTGATCCCGGGCCTTTTTTAAAAATTCCTGCACCGCCACGGGCTGTCCGGTCCGAGCACTTTCGATGGCCGCAAAAATCAGGGCCACCGATTGCAGATTGTCGCTGACGTTGGTTTCCATCGGTTCACCACCGTTCAGCCATTCGACAAATGTTTGAATCAGCCAGGAATTAGCCCATTTCCCTTGCTCAAGGAGAGGGAGGGGCACTCCTTGACCGTGAATCTTACTGGCCCATTTCTCATCCGCCTGGTATGGAAAAAATTCGAGATTTCGCCGGTCGAGAATCACCGTCGCCTCGCGGCATTCGGCGCGAATGTATTCGTTGGTCCATCCATTTAAGCCGACCGCATTGGTCTTCGCGCCTTCATAGAAAGCGCGAACGCCATTCTGGAAGTGCATGGTGACGAGGCCTTGCGAATCGCCCCCGTATTCGCCCCACGGAGGATTCCAGGTTTGCGCGTAAATGTTGTCGCACTTTGCGCCCGCCAAATCGGCCAGAATATCGAGATGGTGAACCGCTCCTTCCACCATTAGTGGGTCTATTATCTCGTGACGAAACTTGCCCCAGGTGGCAAACAGCCGAGTATCGCAGGTGAACCGGCAGATCAGGTAATCAAGAGGACCATACCTCTTCGAACGAAGTTGCTCCCGGAGCGTGGTCTTATCTTGATCGAATCGGTGACTCATCGTGACCGCCATCTTTTTGCCGGCCCGCCGCACCTTGTCGGCAATCCGAACCGACCCCAGCAGAGTATCCGCAATCGGCTTCTCGGACAAAATGTGGAGGTCGTGCGCCAAGGCAGAATCGACGACCTGTTCGTGAACCGCTGGAGGTACCACCACCGTGCAGAAGTCGGCCTTGATCTTACTTAACGCCTCCTCCACGGAGAGATAACATTGGTCTTCCCGGAGGCCAAGAAAAGTTCGGGCCCGCGTCAGATTGGCCGGATCCGCGTCTACGGCGGCCGCCACCTCAATTAAGCCATCGCGGACATTGGCCGGCAAGAACTCCTGGCACCACCTCTGCCCCCAGCCCCCCGCTCCGATCTGGATCACTTTCAAAGCCATGAAGATTTCCTCACCAATTGTTGAGGCCTTCCAGTGTTAAATCGTCCATTAAAATGCAAGGCTAACAT
>CAWEGF010000041.1:0-41844 GCA_963808535.1 uncultured Verrucomicrobiae bacterium
CTATGCGCATTCTGATTGCCGCTGGCTTTATCCGAGCGATGATGAACGGAGAACGTATCAGAATGGAGTGAATTCGCTGGATCGGAACATGAGGCTCTGGGCGATCTGGGATATTTGCAGCATCGTTTTCCACCAATCAGATGTTCTGGTCTTTCGCCTTGGGGTGCTCTATGATATCTAGGTTTTATTATATTTTCCGGGTATTCATTCGGGGCATCGAAGATGTCCGTACTGTTTTCAAGATGGTTTGCTTGGTCTTGGTTCCCCTCGCCGTGACGATGTTGGTCGAGAAGTTAACCGGAAGTAATCCGCTTGGCCTATTGGGATTCGGCCCTTCGGAAGTAGTAACCACCAACGGTCATTTTCGGGCTCAAGGGCCATTCGGTCATCCGATCCTTGCCGGGACGGTGGGAGCGGTTTGTTTGCCAATGGCCTTCTGTTTTTGGCGGGAAAACCGGAAGGTTGCGCTGCAGGTTTGGCGGCCACTTTGGCTATCGTTTTCGCCAGCGGTTCGAGCGGACCGATGATGACTGCCTTGGCAGCCATGGCGGCCTCGCTCTTTGGAATATCCGCGGCCAAATGCCGATGATACGCTGGTTAGCGATCTCCATCATTGTCGCCCTGAATTTCCTGATGAATGATCCGATCTATTTCTTGATGGCTCGGATCGATATCACCGGCGGCAGTACCGGTTATTTCCGCGCACAATTAATCCAATCTGCGATCAATCATTTGTCGGAATGGTGGTTTGCTGGGACCGATCATACCCGGCATTGGATGCTGACGGGTATCGCCGCGGATCCAAACCATACCGATATGACTAACTATTATCTCCAGATGGGCGTTGGGGAGGCCTGCCTTGATGGTGCTATTTATGTGGTTGATCGTTGTCGCGTTTCTTAGGATCAGTAAAGCCTTGCGAGCCAGCCAGGGTGCACCTCTCAGCAGTCAATTTATAATCTGGACCCTCGGGGCGATTCTCTTCGGCCATGCCACGGCTTTCTGGTCAATTTCCTATTTTGATCAGACTATCGTCTTTCTTTGCTTAGTCTTCGCTTGTATCGGCTCTCTTCGCATTTCGCCAAGCGGCCCGGTTCCGGTGGCCAGGGAAAAGCGGGAGCGCAGAAGGTGGGCCAAATGCCGGTGCGGGCCCAAGTTTCTTCCTAAAGGATGTCGACGATTTTTTCACGCGCCATGCCTGATCGATTTTCCATTAGTGTCCCCGACCAGACGTCAAGCCGGGCATTGCTTACGACCTTGGAGGGCGTCTTGCCGGTTAAGTTCCGTTTCGCTGACCTCGCCCAAACAAAGGTCGCGGGGGAGATCCTGACCGACAACGGGGGCGGCGAAGAAGGCAGGGCGTAGAAGCGTTTCCAGCCTCCTGGTGCCGTCAGAAGCGATTCCTACCCAGCAGAGGGAATTAATCGATTTCGCGGTCCAATTTTCGGATCACCGAGATGTTCCGTTTCCTTTTCGAGGTCGCTCCCTGCAAGACAAAGGTTCCGGGTGAGCCAACTCTGTTGTCGCTGGGACCTGATGAAGAGCCTTTGGCTACCTGCGACCGTGGCCCCATATGGACCTCTTCAAACGGAAAAGCGGCGAAGCGTTATCGGTCCGGGTTTCGCCTTACCAACTTTCTCCGGAGGGAAGTCTGCAGGACGTGTTGAGCGGAAATCGGTTTCTTGAAATTCTGCCGCTTCTTCAGTGGCTCCGTGAAATTTGTGGCCACGCTTTTTCGGTCAATCCTTCGCCTCCCAAAGCTTGCTTCATCTTTGACGATCCCAATCTTCATTGGCCTCGCTATGGTTACGTGGACTATCGGCAACTCGCTGAGCAAGCCCAGATCGAGAACTATCACGTGGCCTTTGCCACCATCCCTTTGGACACCTGGTTTACCCACCGCCGGGACCGCCGGCATTTTTCGACAACATCCGCAACGCCTATCCTTATTGGTCCATGGGAACAACCACGCTAAACGGGAACTCGCGCAATCCTACACCGAGTCTGAAAGGATTTACTTGCTGAAGCAGGCGATTCGTCGAATCGAAAGACTCGAACGTCGCAGCGGTCTCACGGTTTCCCGCGTGATGGTGCCACCACATGGCGCCTGTTCCGAAGAGATGCTGGCCGCCCTGCCCGGTTGCGGCTTTGAAGGCAGCCTGTATCTCTCATGGGTCCTTAAGAGCTCACAACAAAGCCGCGGGCTGAGACCAAGGAATTGGGTTATCGACCCTCAGAACTGATCCGAGGATGCCCGGTTCTTCCGCGCTGGGGGGTTTCCGGGGATCTGAGAAATACGATCCTGCTCGCCGACCTACTTGCAGCAGGCAATTATCCTGCGCGGACACCATCAAGATCTCAAGGATGGTCCGGAAGTTCTCAATGAGTTGGCCCGTTTCGTCAACGGCCTCGGATCGGTGGAGTGGATGAATATGACCGAGATCGTTCGAGCCAGGCCGCCGGGAATGAGAGATTCTGAGCCGCCGGGAACTTGTGGAGCTGAAATGGATCCACCTCGAAGTCGTCCGGGAACAGACAGCGCGCCGTCCGTGGTGCCTCCGCTTTTGTTTGTCCGCCGATTGCTAACGGAAGGCAGAGACCGAATCCTGTTCCGACAGCGCAAATGACCGCCATCGGAAAGTAGACCAAGTCTGGTGGAAACTGTTCTATTATAAGTTGCTACTATAAATATTCTGAATACAGTAAATATCATAACTCTAATTTGCTTGGCCGGTTTTTCTCCTTTTGATCCCGAGTTTGGGCACGATCAGCCTGTATTAAGCAAATTATTGTCCTGATTCTGTTATAATTCATTGTATTTGATCGGATTTTGAACAAATGAGAACTCCACAATTACCCTCGCCATCTTAAAACTTACTTCGCCCTAGTGGCGCTTCTCTTGGTAGGCCATCTGAATGCTGCCAACTGGTACGTTCGCCCAAGTGCGGCCGGATCGAACAGTGGAGCGGACTGGAACAATGCCTGGTCCATGTCGACCCTCAACTGGGGTAGCGTAAAACCCGGGGATACCATCTGGTTGGCCGGGGGAAGTTATCCCGGAGGCTTGACGACCGGCGCCAGCGGATCAGCAGGTAGCCCGATCACCATTAATCGAGTTCTGGCTACTGATTCTGTGCCCGCCTCGGCTGCGGGGTGGTCTAGTTCTTTTGACGCGACGGTGGCTTTTTCGGATTCAATCGATTTTCCCTCGGGAAGCTACATTACGGTAGATGGGCGAAAACCCTATGTTGCCACCGTGGGATCTAAAGGGATAACCAACGCTGGAATGACTGTGTACCATCAATGCTTCGACGGGGGGTAACGGTATCGCGGGCGCAGAAGCAGGTACCCTCAGCAATATCATCGTACGTAACGTTTCCTTAGTTGGTCCTTATACCGCAAATTCCGGTGGTGGTGGAGTCAGCGGCATCAATATCTGCAATTCAGCCCACTCGGTCACCAATTGCACTTTTCACGGAATTTCCATCGTCGGAACTGGGGAAGCGGTCCGCTCAGCGGCATGGAACGGAGTGATTATTGAGTATTGCTACATCGCAGATACTAATAACGATGGCCAGCAGCACGAAGATGTACAATACGGCTATCCAAGCAAGAATTGCGTATGGCGTTATAACCAAATCAACAATAGTCCGAATGATGGAGTCTTTTTTGAGTACGGCGGCGCTACTAATTTCTCTTTCTACGGCAATGTCTACTACAATTCCTCTAATTGGATGATCTGCACTAAAGCAGGCCAGCGGTTCGGTTTATGGACCAATGTTCATTTACAACAACCTGTTTCATGGGCCCAGTGCTGAGCGCTGCCGGATGGGTAAGTACCAACAGTGCAGCCATGACCGGTTCGACCTTATGTTTACAACAACATCTTTTTCAATGCCAGCAATACGTATCAGACGGAACGGGGGTGACTAGTGACTATAATGCCTACAACTATACGACTTTGGGAGGCTATGCTTGGAATTCCAATGAAAAACATTCATTTACCTTTACCGGCACGCCTTTCGTCAGCATCCCCCCAATAGCCAGCCGGTCGGAACCGATCTGGCGATTTTCACTTAACTGCCGCGGGGCAAGCGCAGTTTCAGAACGGCATCGCTTTGGCCGCCGACGGATTTCTCAATAAAGATCTCGATGGGAATACCCGTGGCACTGGGGGTTTTTGGTATCTGGGAGCTTATCAATATCAGTCCGGGCAAGCACAACCGACCCCCATTACCCCGGATGGTTTGCGAATTACGACCGGCGGTTAATCAGCTCTGAGCGGTCTTTTGTTAGGTGCCGTTGTCCAGCATAGGCGCCGGAAAATCTCGGAAGTTTTATAAGGTTCGCTAATAAGTTCACGTCTCTCCGGTATTTGCGCGCTTCGGTTAAATCATGAAATTGTCTGTGGTTATCATTTGTTGGAATGACCTGAAGGTCATCCTCGACTGCATGGCGTCAGTTTATCTTCAGACCACTAGCATTGAGTACGAGATCATCGTCACCGACAACGCCTCCTCGGACGGATCGGTCGCCGCTATCCGACAGCGGTTCCCGGGCGTCCGGATGGTAGAGAATGCCGAAAACGGAGGTTTTGGTCGGGGGAACAATGCCGGCATCCGGGTGGCGAAGGGCGAATATATTCTGATTCTGAATCCCGACACCATCATCCGTGACCGCGCCTTGGAGAAGTTAGTTGCCTATGCGGATCGCCATCCTGAAGCGGGTGCCTTCGGGTGTCGGGTCCTGAACGTGGATGGGTCGGTCCAGCTCTCGGCGCATCCTTTGCCAACGCTTTGGACCTCCTTTATCAAAGCCCTGGGCCTCCGATGGCCTGGGCGATTATGGGACGGTTTTTGCTCCGACGTCTATCCCAATTGGGATGGTCGAACCGAGCGCCAGATTGGATTTCAGGGGGGATGTTGCCTCTTGGTCCGCGGTCGGCTTTTGCAGGAGTTGAACGGCTTTGACGAAAGGTATTTTCACCAATTTGAAGATGCTGATCTGTGCCGGCGTGTTTGGGATTCCGGTCGCCCGCGTGCTCTTCTTTCCAGGCGCAGAAATTACTCACATCGGCGGTCAAAATCGCGGGACCTATTCGATCAAAGTCGAACTAGAAACCGAGCGGAGCAAATACAGATATTTTCACAAGTACTATGGCTCACGTGGGGCGGTCTGGATTCGCTACTGTTCCCTTCTTGGCCTTGGATTGCGCTATGCAGGAGGCCGGATGTTGAGCGCTTTAAGGAAAGATGAAGCCCTCAAGAGCAAGATGGATAAGATTGAGGTGGTGCTGAAATGGCATTTAAAATTGGATCCGGTTCAGTTTACCCAAATCGGAACGGAGCCGGATGTTGGTTACGCGCAGCTGGGTCCTTCGGCGAAAGCAGCCCAAAAGATCTGAGGTAGTGGCCGGTCGTTGACGCGGGTGATCGATCCTAATATTAAGTTTCAGCGTTCCGCCGCCGCGGTGCAACAAAACGTGTTTATTCTAAATTTTCACGGTCTTGGCGAACCACTGGGCTCGCAGAGCCGAAGCGATGAAGATTATTGGACGGATCCTCACTTATTTGCCGCTATCCTGCAACTCGTCCAAAACAGACCGGATGTTCTGATCACCTTTGATGATTCATACGAGTCTGACTATACCGTCGCTCTGCCGCTGCTCGAAGCTTCGAAAATGACCGCCCGTTTCTTCGTGGTGGCCAATCGGGTGGGTCAAACCGGATTTCTTTCGGATCAACAAATTCAATCTCTCTGTGCCGCGGGTATGACCGTCGGAAGCCACGGGATGTATCATCGCAAGTGGCCCGGATTAAGCGATCGCGAACTCCAGGAGGAAATTGTCGAAGCGCGCGAGCGAATCGAACAAATTACCGGTGCGCGAGTCGTTGAGGCGGCTTGTCCTTTTGGTGGTTATGATCGGCGGGTGCTTGGGCAGTCTCCGCGCCTCTGGATACGAACGCGTTTATACCAGCGATGGCGGTCCTGTCTCTGCGGAGTCCTGGATTCAGCCCAGGAACACCATTGTTCGCAGCGACGATCTACAGAAAGTCTCCGGGATCCTGACTAAAGATTATGCCGGTCCTGGAGCTGCTTGGCGTCGGCTAAAATTGTTACTGAAACGTTGGCGATAAGAAATCGAGAAATGAACAAAGCCACCGTTATCATCGGCTTCGCAGAAGCTCTTTCGGCGCCGGAAGTCGCCTGGAGCCTGGTCGATCATGGATTCGAGGTGATCGCGTTTACCCGAAGTGGGAGGCGTGCCGCCCTTAAACAGAGTCGATATGTTCGGGTTTTCGAAGTGACACCTCCGGAAATGGACGTCACTCGGACGGAGAAGGATTTGCAGGCCGCTATTGATTCGATTCGTGCCTCTTCGAGTGTTCCGGTGGCCATCATGCCGCTGGACGATCAGGCGCTTTGGCTCTGCGGCCGAACCGGGATTCGAGGGGCCGCGGTCTTCGTCGGACCGAAGAGTGAGGCTCTGGAGATGGCCCTCGACAAGGAGAAACAAGTCCAGATGGCCCAAGCGGCCGGCTTTTCTGTGCCCGCTTACAGTTTTGTCGATCGGCCAGAGGAGATCTCGGAGCAGACGATTAATTTCCCGGTGGTTTTCAAACCAACTTTGGCTGCCTTGCAACGTGAAGGAACCCTTTCCAGAGGGCATGGTTGGACTTGCGCAGATTGGACGGAGCTAAAATCAGCTGTCGGTAAATGGGCGGGACAGGGTCGCATGTTTCTGCAGCAGTTTGTCACCGGGGTAGGAGAAGGCATTTTCGGATTGGCTACCGATCGCGGAGTGTTGGCGTGGACCGGGCATCGAAGGGTGAGAATGATGAACCCACAAGGTTCTGGATCGAGCGCCTGCACGCCTGTCCCGCACCTGGACGAACAATGTAAAGCGAGCGCCGAACGCTTTGTCCAAGATTGTGGATGGAGAGGCCTTTTCATGATCGAGATGCTCCGGGATGACTCCGGCAAGCTATGGTTTATGGAGTTCAATGGAAGAGCCTGGGGTAGCATGGCTTTGGCTCGGCGTTTGGGATTCGAATATCCCGCTTGGGCGGTCCAGATGGCACTTGACCCGAACGCTCCGCTGTTAATACCGCCGCCCTCCCTGGCGGTTCCGGTTTGCCGGCATCTCGCCCGCGAGATATTGCACGTCCTCTTTGTCTTGCGCGGTTCACATTCAAGGGCCTTGGTTCATTGGCCCTCCATCTGGACCACCTTGTCTGACGTGTGCAGGATTGGACGCGACGATTGCTGGTACAATTGGCGGAAAAATGACCCCAAAGTGTTTGTCAGCGATTGTTTAGGAAGCCTCTGGACTCAAATTGTGGGAACCAAGACATCGCGATGAACCGAATTCGCGCGGCCTGTCATGTCCACTCGACGTGGTCCTACGATGGCAAATGGAAGCTGGATCAGCTGGCAAGATCTTTTTCTAAACGCGAGTATCAAGTGGTGCTGATCACGGAGCACGACCAAGGCTTTGATGAAGCGAAACGCCTTGGCACATCGGGAAGCATGTCGGATGGCCAGCTCGGAAAACATTTTGCTGATTCCCGGGATCGAATACAGCGACCCCACGAACGTCATCCATCTGCTGGTCTGGGGAGATGTTCCCTTTATTGGTTCCCGGGTGGAACCGGAGCAGGTTCTGGCGGCCGCACAAGAACACGGAGGGATTACGGTCTTGGCTCATCCCAGTCGCAAAGAGGCTTGGAAACGATTTGATCCGAATTGGAGCCCGATGCTGAATGGGATCGAGTTTTGGAATCGAAAAGCGGATGGCTGGGCACCTAGCAAGGAGGCTTGGGAGCTTCTCCGGATGTCTAATGCAGTACCTTTCGCCGGATTGGATTTTCACGATTCCCGGCAGTTTTTTCCGATGACGACCATCTTGGAAATGCCAGGCCTGGTGGATGAAACCACGGTCCTCGACGTCCTTAGAGGCGCGACGAGGCCAATCCGAGGTTTTCGGCTTTGGGGCTGCGGCGCTTACGGATGGTCTTCCCGTCGGTGCCTTGCACCGCGCAGAGTCTTTGCGACGGGCCGCGGCGAGGCTATACCGACGGGGCTTATCAAGCTTAAAGGGAAAGGCCGTTTCCTGATCTTTCTGGTCCCGCAGATCAAAAAGAAAATTTAATATATGAAAATCACATTTGTTCTTCCATTCGCGGGATTACAAGGTGGTATTCGGGTGCTGGCGATTTACGCCGAACGATTGCGCCAACGGGGACACCAGGTGGCGGTCATATCGACTCCCTTTACCATGCCATTGCGACGGAAGGTCAAGTCGCTGGTTCTTGGCCGAGGTTGGCCAAAACCCGAATTGGCCTCGCATTTTGATGGCCTGAACATTCCCGCATCGGGTCCTGGAGAGGGAGAGACCGGTCGTGGATGCTGATGTCCCGGACGCCGATGTGGTGGTCGCCACCTACTATCCAACCGCTTATGACGTGCTAAACCTTTCTCGCGCGAAAGGTGCCAAAGCATTCTTCATCCAGAACTATGAGCTGGAAGATGGTAAACTGGACCCGATCCTGGACGCCACCTGGCGGATGCCGCTGCATAAAATTGTCATCGCGAAGTGGCTGTTAAAGATCGCTCAAGAGAAGTTTCAGGATCCGACCGTTTCCCTGGTCCCCAACAGCGTGGATTTGGATCAGTTCCACGCACCGCCCAGAGGGAAGAGACCAGTGCCTACCGTTGGCCTTCTCTATGCCACGTCCTGGATGAAAGGTTGTCGTACCAGCTTCGAGGCGCTTAAGCAGGTAGTCGCCGCGTTGCCTGCGCTCCGCCTGATTTCTTTCGGAGCAGAACGCCCCGGGCTTGATCTTCAACTCCCTTCCTACGCTGAGTTCCATTACCGGCCTCCGCAGGAAAAAATCAGAGATCTTTATGCAAAATGTGACGTTTGGCTGTGCGGAAGCGCCCGGGAGGGATTCGGTTTGCCACCGTTGGAAGCCATGGCCTGCCGGTGCCCGGTGGTTTCTACCCGGGTGGCAGGACCGCTCGATTTTATTCAGGAAGGCGTTAACGGATACCTGGTGGACATCGGAGACGTTAATGGTCTGGCGGAACGGTTATTGCACGTCTTGAATCTAAAACAGGAGGAATGGACCAGGATCTCAGACGCGGCCTATGCCACCGCCACCAGCTTCACCTGGGATGACGCGACCGACCTGTTCGAAAAGGCATTGGAATTGACTATCGAGCGCGACAGACGTGGTGACTTTCTTGGCGTTCAACAAATTTCAATTTAACCATCTCCGACCCTTGCCGATGTTCTTTCTCACGGCGACCGAAGGTCCGATACTTATGAAGACGCTAATTAAATTAGCAAAGAACGGGCTGCAAGTAGCAAAAAAGGAAGGCCTCAGGGTTTTTCTGGAGCGGCTTAAAGCATCGTTCGAAGAACGAGCCTATCGGCTGGCAAAAGGAAAAAGCAAGCTCGTCTATGAGAAGAAGCAGCAACTAATCTGGCCGCACGAGAAACCGCTCGTCTCGATCATTGTCCCTTGTTATAACTATGGGATGTACGTTAGCGAAGCTGTGGAATCGGTTCTCGCTCAAACCTTTCAGCGCTTCGAAATCCTGGTCATTGACGACGGTTCAACCGACGGGTTTACCAAGAAACGGTTAAATGAATTTGCCTATCAGAAGACCAAGGTCATTCATCAACCCAATCAAGGTTTGGCCCAGACGAGAAATAATGGAGCAGCCATGGCTGCTGGGAAGTATCTTTGTTACCTGGACGCAGACGATTTGTTGGAGCCTACCTATTTAGAAAAAGCCCTCTTAGTTTTGGAAAGCGACGAAAGCGTAGGTAGTTGTTTTAGTTGGGTTCGATGCTTCGGGGATTTTGAATCGATCTGGGAGACAGATGATCTAGACCCGTTTCTCCTCAAGAGACGCTGCACCGCGTCCTCCCATAGTGTGATAAGAAAAGAAGCTTGGGAAAAGGTCAAAGAAAGGAATGGCGCCGGTTTTTTAAAGGAATATGACGGTTACTTTGAAGACTGGGTCTTTTGGATCGATATGCTGCAGTGTGGTTATCGTGGAATAGCGATCACGGAGCCACTGATTCGTTATCGAGTCCACAAAGATTCATTGGGCGCCAAGCATAAGCCGGGATATGTTAAGAGGTTGCGAGAGCTTCATGAAAAGCGAAAGGATTTTTTTCGGGATCGATCTGTGGCCAAAAAACTGGAAAAACAGCTAAACCGCCGAGTCATAGTTGAAAATAGCCTGGTGAATCTTTCTAGTGCCTCGGACTGGAGAAAATAAGCTGCGCCCCCTTGGCTGGCCGGGGCGACCTTTCTGAGCTCATCCGTCTTAATCTCAAAATCCACGAAAAGGTTATAACTTAATGTCGGTCCCCACTGTTAGTTTTGTCGTTCCCTGTTACAAACTGGCTCACCTGCTGCCGGAATGCGTTAATTCCATTCTGGCCAGACCTATTCCGATCTGGAAGTGCTGATTATGGACGATTTCTCCCCAGACAATACGCCGGAAGTCGCTCGTTCCTTTGATGATCCTCGCGTCAGGCACATTCGCAACGACCCGAATCTGGGCCATCTACGAAACTACAATAAGGGCATTAGCCTGAGCCGCGGTAAGTATGTGTGGCTGATCTCTGCCGACGATTATTTGCGAAAGCCGCACGTCCTGAAGAAGATATGTGGATACCTTTGACGCTCATCCGAAAGTCGGCTACGCCTTTTGCCCTGGGTTAGGAGTGGCAGGATGGGTTCGAGACCGATTTATTGGGTTATTACTCGTTTGCACGGAGATCGGGACCGAATCTTCCCGGGACACGCTTTGTTGAAGAAACTCTTGCGGGCGAATTTCGTTCTTACTGCTGCTGGGATGGTTCGTCGAGAATGTTACGAAAAAGTTAGTTTTTTTCCCCTGGATATGCCTTGGTGCGGCGATTGGTATTTATGGTGCGTTTTCGCCCTTCATTATGATGTCGCCTATTTCGCGGAGCCCATGGTCTGCTACCGTAAGCATGCAGCCGAGTATGACCAACACTCTTTGGCAGAAGAGTGCGGATGCTTGTTGCGAGGAAGAGATCGCAGTGGCCTGGGCGAGTGAAAAGCAAAAGCGGACGCCGCAGGCCCGGACGCAGTTTCGAAGAATGCCTCGATGCGGTTGGTCAGGTCTATGCTAGCAACATATACGCAATCGAAACGGCATGGAGTGTCGGGCCCTCCTTGACCTTGAGCAGTTTGAGGAATCACTCCGCCGGACACAGTGAAAACGAAGTTGAACGGGCGCGGGTCCGAGCCCGGGTGTATGCGGGATTGGGCAATGAGTATTATTGGCAGGCGGAACTGAGCCTTGGCCAAGAAGATACTATCAGGAGGCCTAAAGAAGAGACCCTCGGATGCTCGTCGATCTATATGAAAAGATCTTACTCCTTTTACCGGTAAACAGGCGATGCTCTAAGGAAGACTATTTTGTCTTTTCGAGGTTAACTCGCAATCAATAGCGGCCGATCTGGACATTTGTCTGGTTGGAACGCGCTCATGGGACGATTTCTCTTGGGCGAGTATGGGTTTAGCAAGACACGCAAATCGCATGAATTATAAAAGAGCTTTAATTACAGGGGGAGCCGGATTGATCGGGTCCCATATTGCCGATCGATTGGTTACCGAAGGTTATCAAGAGATTGTCGTGCTGGATAACTTTACTCGAGGACGGCGGCAGAATCTCGAATCCGCCTCCGCTTCCGGCAAAGTCACCTTTGTCGATGGCGATGTGCGGGACGTCAAACTTGTCCGGCAGGTGATGGAAGGGATGGACATCGTCTTTCACGAAGCGGCCATTCGGATCACCCAGTGCGCGGAAGATCCGCGGCTGGCTCATGACGTTTTGGCCACCGGGACTTTTAACATCCTGGAGGCCGCGGTGGCCACCAACGTCAAGCGCGTGGTTTATGCCTCTTCTGCTTCCATCTACGGCCAAGCCGAGGAATTTCCGACCACCGAAGTTCATCATGGTTATGGCAATCGGACGATCTACGGAGCTATTAAACTTTACGGTGAAGGACTTCTCCGCAGCTTTTATGAGATGTACGGACTGAACTATGTCGCGCTGCGCTATTTTAACGTCTATGGTCCGCGGATGGACGCCTTTGGAGTTTATACGGAGGTGATGATTCGGTGGATGGAGCGTCTGAGCGCTGGGAAGCCTTGTTTGATCCTGGGCGATGGCAGTCAAACCATGGATTTTGTCTTCGTCGACGATATCGCGCGAGCGAATACCATCGCCGCCAATTCGTCCATCACCGACGACGTAATCAATATTGCCAGCGGAGTCGAGACTAGTTTGACGGAGTTGGCCGAAACTTTGGGACGGGTGATGGGAGTAAATCTGCCTCCCGAATACGGTCCGGCCCGCAAGGCTACTCCAGTGTGGAGAAGGCTGGCGGACGTCGAAAAGGCCAAACGCCGTCTGGGGTTCAAAGCGCATATCTCTCTTGAAGAAGGTTTGCGAAGTCTTGTCCAGTGGTGGTCGGAGGCGCGGGCGCGTCCCGGCATGTGACGCCGCAGCCTAAGGCGAAACGCTTGGCTTTTAAGTTCTGCGGACGGTTCGCACACTAGAAAATCGATGGACTCTAAGGTTCAATGACTTCCGTTGTTAAGCCTGCGGGTGACGAGCAGGCGGAGTCCGCTGTCGCGCTCGAGTCTTGCCTTGCCGTGTTCCGAAGAGAAGCCGGAACCCACCTCCCATGCGGAGGCGTTGAAATCGACTTCAATCATCGGGGGTTCGACGGTGATTGTGATGTTGATTCGGATGCTGCGCACGAAGGTATTGGCCATCCTGCTCGGTCCCGCCGGCATTGGTCTGGAGGCGATTTTTGATTCCGTGATCACTCTGTCCAAGACTGCGGTCGACTTGGGGATCAGCAGCGCGGGCGTGCGTCAGATTGCGTCGGCGGTGGGATCAGGAAGTCAGTCGGTGATCGCGACGACCGTATTCACGCTCCGTCGGGTCTGCCTGGTCCTAGGTATCATCGGCGCCGCGCTCTTTTTCTGTGCGCGAACCGGTCGGTCGCGTCGCCTTTGGGAATGCCGATCATGGTTCCGATATCGGACTGCTTTCGATCATCCTGCTTTTTGGTGCCGTCATGGGTGGACAGGGAGCTCTTTTGCAGGGGATGCGCCGGATCGGCGATTTGGCGAAAATGAACATGTTCGGCGCTTTGGCCGGCGCCCTTCTCAGCATTCCGATCGTCTTTGTTTGGGGTCGCGGCCGGGATTCCCGCTTACATGGTGCTTGGTGCCGGCGTGGGGGTATTTATTTCATGGTGCTACGCTCGCCGTGTCCGGATTGAACCGGTCAAGGTTCCGTTTCGGCAAATGACCGGCGAAGCGCGCAATCTCTTAAGATTGGGCCTCGTTTTTCTTGCCTCGGGTTTAATGACGACCGGCGCCCTGTTTCTGCTCCGCATCTTTGTCGCGCGGCAGGAGGGCGTCTACGGCGCCGGTCAGTTTCAAGCTGCCAGCGCCTTGTCCATGGTCTACGTGGGCTTTGTCCTGCAAGCCATGGGGACTGATTTTTATCCGCGTTTGACCGCCGTGGCCCACGACAATCGGCGATGCAATCAACTGGTCAATGAACAAGCCGAGATTTCTATCCTGCTGGCCTTCCGGGCGTTCTGGCGACCCTCGCCCTTGCGCCTTGGGTGATCCAACTTTTCTATTCGAACAAGTTCGACAAGGCTGCGGAGATTCTTTGTTGGCAAGTGAGCGGGACCTTTCTGCAGGTAAATTCCTGGCCGATGGGCTTTATCGTTTTGGCCAAAGGCCGCGCCGCCGCCCTTTTTTGGACCGACTTCGCCTCTTACTCGGTCTATGTGGCGTTGGGCTGGGTTGGGCTGAAGCTCTTCGGCCTGCCGGGTACCGGAATGGCTTTTTTGGGACTTATACGCCTTCCATTGGGTAGTCATGTACGTCGTCGTTCGGCGGATGTCGGGATTCGCGTTGTCACCAACGAATGTTCGGCTCTCGTTTCTTGGGAGTAGCGACGGTGGCGATCACTCTCTGCACCCGCCTGACCCTCCCTGAGCCATGGGCGACGACCATTGGTTGCCTCCTAGCCCTTGGGACCGGCCTTTACACCATGCGAACTTTGATCCGGTTAGTTGGAAGGGACAAGATCAACGTTATCTGCGGAAAATCGGACTATCCTTTCTCGCGCGGAAACTCGGTTCGATCAAAGACGCCATAGGACCTCAGCAAAAAAAGTAACTTTCCATTTTCGCAATGACTTTTAGACTCGAAAACCAATTCCGCGTTGTTCCGGCTGTTCACGGTAAACATCAGATAGAACCTGATCCCCATTTTGAGGTCGATTTGTCTCGGCATCTCAGTGGAAATTATTCGCCTACCGCTCTTCTCGACCAATACTCACGGTTCGCCAATGGCGATGGCGAGTTGGATAGTCTAATGCGTCGAGCCATCTGGAGAGCGGTAGCTCGAAAGTTTGGCAACGGAGTGCGGATAGGTGGGGGTGTTCATTTCCGTCACTTGGAGACTTTCGAGATCGGGGACGGAGTTTTCATTGGCGCCCAGGCCTTTATCCAGGGGCGTTTTGATGGCCTGACGAAGATTGGGAACCATGTCTGGATCGGCCCGCAGGCTTATTTCGATGCCCGTGACCTGATCCTGGAAGACTATGTGGGCTGGGGTCCCGGAGCGAAGGTTCTGGGTTCCGCCCATACTGGTCTTCCGATTGATCAGCCCATTATCGAAACCGACCTTGAGATTCGGCCGGTACGAGTGGAAGCCTGGGCGGATATTGGCACCGGGGCCGTTCTCTTGCCCGGGGTGACGGTCGGCAAAGGCAGTATTGTCGGCGCCGGGGCTATCGTCACCCGGGATGTTCCTCCCTTCGCCATCGTGGCTGGGGTACCAGCCAGGTTTCTTCGCTGGCGGGATGGATACCAAACAGAAGATCAGACTATCCCGAACGACACCCCATAAAGTCTCCGCCTAATTCGTGCTAACCTCCGTAACTCAAAAATATTTTATGATTCCAATCGCTAAACCTTTTCTCGGTGAACCAGAGGCGGCCGCCGCGCGCCGCGTCATCCTTTCTGGCTGGACAACCCAAGGCCCTGAGGTCGCGGCCTTTGAACGGGAGTTTGCTGCTTGTGTGGGTGCTCCGCACGCCTGTGCGGTTTCCAGTTGCACCACGGCCCTGCATTTGGCGTTGCTGGCCTGCGGAGTCGGCCCCGGAGACGAGGTGATCACCGTTAGTCATTCCTATATCGCGACCGCTAACAGCGTTCGCTATTGCGGAGCGACCCCGGTCTTTGTCGATATCGATCCCGTTCATTATAATATCGACCCGGATTTGGTCGAGGCAGCTATTACCCCTTTAACTCGTGCCATCTTATGTGTGCACCAGATCGGGATGCCGTGTGACTTGGTCAGGCTGGTGGCCATTGCCAAAAAACATGCTCTCCCTTTGATTGAGGATGCGGCTTGTGCCATCGGCAGCGAAATCCTGTGGGACGGTCGCTGGGAAAAGATTGGTCAGCCGCACGGAGATGTCGCTTGTTTTTCTTTTCATCCCAGAAAAATTCTCTCCACCGGAGACGGGGGAATGATCACCACCAAGCACCAGGAATGGGATGCTCGATTCCGTTTGTTGAGGCAACATGGGATGGCGGTGCCTGACACCGTGCGCCACGCTTCGAATACGGTCATTTTTGAGAGTTATCCTGAAATCGGTTTCAATTATCGGATGACGGATATTCAAGCGGCGGTCGGTCGTGAACAGTTAAAGCGACTCCCGGAACTCTTAGGCCGACGGAGGGAAATTGCGGCTATCTATCCCGAACTGCTGGGAGATATTCCAGAGCTTCTGCTGCCCGCCGAGCCGGAATGGGCCCGTAGCAATTGGCAAAGTTATTGTATTCGCCTTCCCAAAGGCTGCTCGCAGGTGCCGGTCATGCAGGCGCTGCTTGACCAGGGCATCGCGACCCGACGCGGAATCATGTGCGCGCATCGAGAACCGGCCTATCAAATTCAAGCGTGGCGGGCTGCCGGTTCGCTCTCTGAGAGTGAACGGGCTCAGGAAGAGTGCATCCTTCTTCCTCTTTATCATCAGCTGACGAAGGAAGAGCAGGAGTTAGTCGCCGTGAATCTTCGAGCGGCCATCTCATCGGAGTGCCTCGTTTGAGCAAAAAGTACGCAAGCGTCCCGCTTTGCCTCCTCTGCTCCAGGTTTGCCCGAGACTTGATCTGAGTTCGCGCTAACTCATCTAACTAATTTACATGTCACCTAACCCTCAGATCCAGGCCTAACATGCAGGAATTCGATTGCGCCGTGATCGGAGGCGGCATCGTTGGATTAGCCACCGCTTGGACGATTCTGGAAAGGAAGCCTGACGTCAGGATTGCCGTTCTCGAGAAGGAAGATGGCTGGGCCCGCCACCAGACCGGACGGAACAGCGGGGTCATTCACTCCGGCCTTTACTACAAACCCGGCAGCCTCAAGGCGAAGCTTTGTCGGGAAGGAAATCGCCGAATGGTCGAGTTCTGCGAACTACATGGAATTCCCTATGAGGGGTGCGGGAAGGTAGTGGTGGCGACCAAGACTTCCGAAATTCCTTTGCTGGAAAAACTGTTCGAGCGAGGAACGGCTAACCAAATTCCTGTCCGGCGACTGAGCGCCGAGCAGGTACTGGAACTGGAGCCGCATGTGCGTTGCTTAGCCGGCTTGCAGGTGCCGTCGACCGGAATTGTTGACTATGGCAGCATCTCACGAAAATTGGCCGAGATGATTGCCGCTCGAGGGGGTGCGTTATCGCTCGGGACCACCGTTTTGGGGGTTCGGTCCATGGGCAGCAAGGTCCTTCTGGAAACCTCAAAGGAGACTCTTTCGGCGCGCTGGATTATTAACTGTGCCGGCTTGCACAGCGATCGAGTGGCCAAACTGGGAGGAGCGGACCCCGGCGCGCGGATCGTGCCGTTTCGTGGCGAATATTATGTGCTGAAGCCAGAACGACGCCAGTTGGTGACTAACCTCATTTATCCGGTGCCCGATCCGCAATTCCCATTTCTCGGTGTGCACTTTACTCGAATGATCGATGGAAGCGTTCACGCGGGTCCGAACGCCGTACTCAGTCTCAAAAGAGAAGGGTACACCCGGACCTCCTTCAATTTACATGATTTCGTGGATACCGTAACCTATCCTGGGTTCTGGCGGCTGGCGGCCAAACATGCCAAATCAGGATTGGAAGAGATGCACCGATCGATCAGCAAGAAAGCCTTCGTTCGCAGCCTGCAGCAGTTGATACCTGAAATCACAGAACAAGATCTGGTCCCGGGAGGTTCGGGTGTTCGAGCCCAGGCCTTGCGTCCGGACGGAAGTTTAGTGGACGATTTTCTTATTGTTAGGAGCCCGACCGCCATTCATGTCTGCAACGCCCCTTCCCCCGCGGCGACCGCGTCCCTCGAAATAGGCCGGGTGATCGCCGATGAAATCGAGGAATTCAGGGGCGTCCCATGCGTTTGAACACCGTCAGCTCCGACGATGTGACCTCCCGCCAAACTTCGAACGCCTAAACGCCGAACGCTGAACGCCGAACGCTGAACGCTGATCATATGCTCTGCCAAACCCTCAGGAAAAAATGGATAAACCGCTCAAATTGAAAGTTGCTATCGTCGGTCTTGGTTACGTTGGACTTCCTTTGTCGCTGCAGTTCGCGCGCTCCGGAGTGCCTGTTCTGGGCATGGATGTCGATGTCGACAAAGTGGAGGCCCTGAACGACGGACGCAGCTATATAAAGCATGTTTCAGGGGATTTGGTCGCTGAGCAGGTGAAGGCGGGCCGTCTGGAAGCCACCGCCGATTTCGCCCGCGTCAGGGAGGTGGATGCCGTGATCATCTGTGTTCCGACTCCGCTCAATAAGAACCGGGAGCCGGACATTTCCTATATTTTGCAAACCGGCCGGGCCATTGCCCCACATCTGAGGTCGGGAACCCTGGTCGCCTTGGAGTCGACCACTTACCCGGGAACCACCGACGAAGACTTGAAAGAGGTCCTCGAATCGGGTTCGGGACTTACGGCCGGTACAGACTTTCACTTGGCTTTCTCTCCGGAGCGAGAAGACCCGGCCAATCCGGACAGTAAAGTCGGCGAGGTGCCCAAACTGGTGGGAGGACTGACCCCGGCCTGTCTGGCCAAAGCGATGCAGGTCTATGGTCAAGCGATCAAGAGGCTGGTCCCCGTCTCATCCTGTCGCGTTGCTGAGGCGGCGAAGCTTTTGGAAAACATTTTTCGCAGCGTTAATATTGCCTTGGTCAATGAGCTTAAACTCATCTATGCCGCCATGGGGATCGATATTTGGGAGGTCGTCGAGGCAGCGAAAACAAAACCATTTGGATTCATGGCCTTCTATCCGGGCCCGGGTTTAGGGGGGCATTGCATTCCAATCGATCCTTTTTATCTCACCTGGAAGGCGAGAGAATTTGATCGTAATACCCGATTCATCGAGTTAGCCGGCGAAATTAACACCGCGATGCCGAATCATGTGGTAGAGCGAATCGCCGAAGCCCTGAATTCAGTGCGTAAGTCTCTGAACGGGTCACGGGTGCTGGTGCTCGGCTTGGCCTATAAGCCCAACGTAGACGACGAGCGGGAGTCTCCTAGCTACCGAATTATGGAATTGCTCAGGCAGCGCGGTGCGGAAGTCGCTTATCACGATCCACACGTACCGATCATCCGTCCTACTCGTGAACATCCGCACTGGGCCGGGACTAAATCGGTCGACTGGAATCAAGCAACGATTGCGGGATTCGATGTGGTCGTCATTGCCACTGCGCACGCCAGTGTAAACTATCAAGAACTGGCGGACTGGGCGCCCTGCATTGTGGACACTCGAAACGCCATGGCGAAGGTGCCAGCGTCGCCAGGCCAGGTTTGGAAAGCTTGATCAGTGGCCACGTCAGCAGCGCGCATCGAAGATCCGTTATGTTTGGGTGGTTTGAAAGATTCCGGTTGGTCGAACGCCGGACGGTTTGGTTCCCGACTTGGTTAGGAACGTTTCTCCTGTTCCTGCTGGTGGCAGTCCCGGTGGCTTGGTGGGGAGTCCGAGGGGAGTCCGTCTTGTCGTCGACCCAACGGACTCGGGCGGAAGTCTTGGTGGTGGAAGGCTGGATTGGCAGCGAGGGTACCCGTGCCGCAGCCGCTGAATTCAATCAGGGCGGCTATCAATATGTCGTTGCCACTGGGGGCGTGGCCTCCGGCAAAGGCTGGGGGCAGTCCGGATGGAGTTATGCCGAAGGAGCCGACCACGAGCTAGTGCGATCCGGCGTTCCGGAAGAAAAAATTATCCTCGCTCCCTCGAGAGGTACAGAAAGTCACCGTACTTATGAATCTGCCCTGGCTGTCCTCAAGGCGCTAGATGCCAAGCAAATTCACCCGCAGGCGCTCAACGTATTCACCCTGGGACCTCATGCCAAGCGGAGCTGTTTAGTTTTTGCCAAAGTGCTAGGGCCAGCAATGAAAGTCGGTGTCGTCAGCTGGGTTCCTTCTGACTATCAAGACTTGCCATGGTGGCGATCTAGTGATCGCGCCAAGGATCTGTTAACGGAAACCGCCGGGTACCTCTACGAGTTTCTTTTCAACTCTGGACGTGGCTCGACCCGAGCCTTGGCGGACCGCTCATGAATTATTAGAACATGCGATGTCTCGATCTCCGCGGTCCAGATTTGCTTTGGGCGTCTATTTGATCGCGGGACGGGATGCCGGAATTCTCCAGTTTCGAAACAAATGATGAATATTCGCCAGTTTGATATCCCGGATCTAAAAATCATCGTGCCAAAGCGCTTCTCCGATCCGCGAGGGTACTTCTCTGAAACTTGGAGTGATCGTCATTTTTGCCAGGAAATTGCGGACGTTACTTTTGTCCAGGACAATCAATCCGTCTCGGCCTGCAAAGGAACGGTGCGCGGTCTCCACTTCCAGAAACCGCCTTTCGCTCAAGGAAAATTGATTCGGGTCGTCCGTGGTTCGATCCTGGACGTCGCCGTCGACATCCGGAAAGGTTCTCCAACTTACAGTCAGCATCTCGCGATCAAACTTGACGCCTCTGAGGGGGCACAATTGTGGGTGCCTCCCGGCTTCCTTCATGGTTTTTGCACCCTCGAAGACGAAACCGAAGTGTTCTACAAAGTGACCGCCTATTATAGTCCAACTCATGATGCCGGTGTTTTATGGAGCGACCCGGATCTAGGTATCCCCTGGCCAGTCGACCACCAATCCGTCGTGCTTTCGGCCAAAGATGAAACGCACCCGCATTTTCGTGATCTGCCGCATTTTTTTGAGTTCAGCCCGCGATGAGTCTTCTTAAATTTTTAAAAACAAATTCAAATTAAGTTTTTATGCGCATAATTGTTACAGGCGGCGCGGGCTTTATCGGCTCCGCAGTATGCCGGCACCTGATTACGAAAACGGACGCTCACGTAGTTAATCTGGACAAATTGACCTACGCCGGCAATCTCGAGTCACTCCGCTCGGTCAGTGGTAGTTCGCGCTACCGTTTTACGAAAGTAGATATCTGCGATGAGGCGAGCGTGCGAAATGTCTTCGACGAAGTAACTCCGGACGCGGTCCTTCATCTGGCCGCTGAAAGTCACGTCGATCGCTCGATTACCGGTTCGCGCAGCTTTATCGACACTAACATTGTTGGTACTTATACGATGCTCGAAGCCGCGCGCCGCTATTGGTCCACCTTGTCAGGCGCCGCGAAAGATAAATTCCGGTTCTTGCACGTCTCGACGGATGAAGTCTATGGCTCACTCGGCGCCGAGGGATTATTCCAGGAGTCAACAGCCTATGATCCTTCCTCTCCTTATGCCGCTTCTAAAGCGGCTTCCGACCACTTGGCAGTGGCCTGGCATAGGACCTACGGTCTGCCGGTGGTCGTCTCCAATTGCTCCAATAACTACGGACCATTTCATTTCCCGGAGAAGCTCATTCCTTTGATGATTTTGAATGCTCTCGAAGGCAAGCCCCTGCCGGTTTATGGGGACGGGTCCAATGTTCGTGACTGGCTCTATGTCGAGGATCACGCTAAAGCGCTCTATTTGATTCTGCAGAGAGGAGTGCCGGGTGAGACCTACAATGTCGGCGGAAGAAACGAGCGGACCAACCTGCAAGTAGTCCAGGATATCTGTACTGCTCTTGATGAGCTCAGGCCCGGCGGCGGGTCGCACAGTCGCTACATCACCTATGTGACGGATCGTCCGGGACACGATCATCGATACGCGATTGATGCCAGCAAGCTGGAGCGAGAACTTGGTTGGCGGGCTGAAGAAACCTTTGCCAGCGGACTCTCCAAGACGGTGCAATGGTATCTCGACAATGACTGGTGGTGGTCTCCGCTGCGCGAGAAAGTCTATGCTGGAGAAAGAATCGGTCTTCTTAAATAGGATAGGCGTCCCGCCGATCATTTTTTGCTGAATTTAAAGGCCTGAGACTATCCAAAGAGGAAAACTGGACGGTTTGCCTCCACCACCAGAAAAAACTTTAAATGCCCATCCGTCTCGCTGTAACAGGCCTCCAGGGCCAAGTCGCTCGAGCACTCGCGGAAACAGGTCCGGTTCCGGATCTCGAGATTATACATTTAGGCCGGCCGCACTTGGATTTGGCGGTGCCGGCCACCGTGCAGCCCGCCTTGGAAGCCGCCGCACCCGATATCGTGGTCAACGCTGCAGCTTACACTGCTGTCGATCAAGCGGAACGGGAACCGGATGATCGCCGCTGCGGTGAACGGGGTCGGCGCCGGTTCCGTCGCGGAAGCCTGCCGCGCGCTGGGCGTGCCGATCATTCACCTCTCCACGGACTATGTCTTTGATGGCGACAAGAAAAGCCCTTATGTCGAAGAAGATCTAGTCGCTCCCGCGAGTGTCTATGGCGCTTCGAAGTTGGCCGGCGAAAAGGCGGTGGCTGCCGCCACCAACGACTATGTTATTCTGCGCACCGCCTGGGTTTATGCACCTTACGGAAAAAATTTTGTCCGTACCATGCTGGCGTTGGCTGAAACCCGGAAGGAAGTGCGTGTGGTGGCTGATCAGATCGGTTGCCCGACCTACGCACCTGACATCGCGATGGCGATTGTTCGCATCGCACGAAATCTTTTGGGAAATCCCTCGGACCTCCAGCTCCGAGGGATCTTTCATCTCACCGGGAGCGGGGAGACGAGCTGGGCCGGTTTCGCCTCCGCCATCTTCGCTTCTTTAGCGGCCAGAGGTTTGCCTGAACCGGAGTTAACACCCATCGCCTCGACCGAGTATCCGACCGCTGCTCGTCGCCCCGCCAACTCGCGGCTCAACTGTGCCAAGCTCGCTCGGGTGTACGGAATTGAATTGCCATCCTGGCGCGATTCGCTTGGAATCTGTTTGGAACGAATCCTAAGCCCATCATGAAAGGCATAATTCTCGCCGGCGGGAGTGGAACACGGCTTTATCCGTTGACGGTGGCTGTTTCCAAGCAGCTCATGCCGGTCTACGACAAACCGATGATTTATTATCCGTTGAGCGTCTTGATGCTCGCCGGAATCAAGGAGATTCTGCTCATCTCCACCCCGCACGACCTGCCGCAATTCCAACGCTTGTTGGGGGACGGTTCCCAATGGGGCATCAGTTTCACTTACGCGGTGCAACCAACACCCGATGGTCTCGCGCAAGCCTTCATTATCGGCGCTGATTTTGTCAAAGGGAGCTCCTCAGCACTGATCCTCGGAGACAATATTTATTATGGCCACGGGATGGGTGAGTTACTGGCGCCGGGTCAGATTAAGGAAACCGGTGCCACCGTTTTTGCCTATCACGTCAACGATCCCCAGCGCTATGGGATCGTCGAATTTGACCAGCATGGACGTGCCCTTTCGGTGGAAGAAAAGCCCGCCTCGCCCCGTTCAAACTGGGCGGTGACGGGGCTTTACTTCTGCGATGCGCACGTGGTTGAGATAGCGGCAAATCTCAAGCCTTCTGCGCGAGGGGAACTGGAGATCGCCGATGTCATTCGAGTCTATCTTGAACAGGGCCAACTTGACGTCAAGCGGATGGGGCGCGGATTTGCCTGGTTCGACATGGGAACTCACGACAGCCTCCTGGCGGCGTCTATGTTTGTCCAAACCTTGGAGCAACGGCAGGGTCTCCGGATCGCGTGCCCCGAAGAAATTGCTTTCAAGCAAGGCTTCATCACCCATGACCAGTTCTTTGCGCTGGCCAAGAAGTACGAAAAAAGCACCTACGGCCAGTACCTGCTTCGGGTCGGTGGAAAACGGCAATAAGTCACGATTTACGGCGTCGGAGTACGCTCGAAAATAGTCAGAGCTCAAAAGGCGCCGACCACCTATTTTTCTTCCGCTGACGGAAAGGTTGAATCCGAGTTGGAAAATGAATTGGGATTGCGGCGTTAGGAAAACTTTGAACTGGAAGAATCGAGAGCGAGAAAGGTCCGCCTTCAGGTCTCACTGCGGTAAGCTTTTTATCCCCATGATTCCGCCAACTCGAGGTAAATAAATTTTTATTTCCTCTTTATTGTGCCCAAAGTGGACCGTACTAAGAGGTGGGCTGATTTATCAACTGCCTGAAGCCCCTTCCGCACTGTTTTAAAGTTTTTGCCTTGAGAAAATGAATAAATACGAGCGTGGAGTTCTTTCTTGGAGAACTGCAGTCCTCCTTCCAAGCGCCAAGATGAAGTGCGAAGCTGACGATTCGCTTAGTAACAACCAACTTGGTGAGTCGGGTAAAAGGCGTAGCTCTACCAGCCCAGATGATAAAGGGAAGCGCGTCCTCTTTCGTGTCGGTTCTGACCCCAATGTGGCTCTTAAGTATCAGGAGAAATATTAATTGAAGACGGAGCACATGGAATCGTCGGAAGGCCAAGAGGCGCCGATTGCGGTCGGAAACCTCGACCTTGATTCTCCCCCGAAGCCTCCACCTAAGTCAAAATTGTCATATATGCCCCGGCTCGATGGACTGAGGGGCATCGCGATCGGCGCTGTGTTGATTGCGCATTTCGTTCCGAACCCGATGGTCGCAGCATTTAGGCCCGGCGGCTTTGGCGTGATTCTTTTTTTTGTGCTCAGTGGGTATCTAATTACCCGGATCCTCATGCAATATAAGGATCGGAGTATCCCGGTAGGAGTTGCCGCGTCGCATTTTTACTGGAGGCGCTTTCTCCGTCTGAGCCCTCCTTACTACCTGGCGATCGTTGGGGCTGCTCTTTTCGGTATCGCTCAGATGCGTGAGCACTGGTGGATCCACGTGTTTTACCTTTCCAACATCGCAATTGGATTTCGTGGGGATGTCTTTGGGGCGGGGCATTTTCTGGACGACTCTGCATCGAAGAACAGTTTTATTTGCTCTGGTTCCTGGTCGTCATACTGCTCCCTCGGCGTTTCTTATTGCCCGCCATCGTGGCTTCAGTGGCCGTGGCTTCGCTGTTTCGTTTAATGGTCGTACTCCTCGGTTGGCAGCCTATCATGTGGGCCTTGTTACCCGGGTTCATGGATAGTCTAGCTTTCGGGGCCCTGATTGCCTACGCTGGAAGCTCCGGCCGATTAGTTTCTGGATCGCTTGCTCCAAGACTGGAGAGTTCTCCTCTTTACTCTCTTTGCTACCATTGTAACTTCATGGGTTCAAGATTGGAATATTGCAACTAGATTGTTGCTCTACATCCCTGCGAGCACGCTTTTTGCAGGGTCTCTCGTTCGATCGGCATTAGTACCAGGAAAGGACCTGCGACTCGACTGGCTGACTTGGTCCCCGCTCCGTTTTTTGGGCCGGATTAGTTATGGAGTGTACGTTTATCACATCTTTGTCGCTGACTTTATTTACGCATTTTGGCCATCGGCCCATAAATGGCCACATATTTGTTATTCTTACCGCCAGTACGTTAGCGATTGCCACAGCTTCCTATCTTTTTATGGAGAAGCCCATTCTCCAATTTAAGGATCGAGTAACCGGCGGGTATTAAGTAGGAGCGCGGTCGTCCCGCGAACTCCCTGAGGACCGTTTGATGTTGTCGCCCGGGAAATTGGGACGATTTTGCGTGATGCACTGCTTACGGTAGTGTGACGTCTCGATCAGCGATATATGCTGGCTTTTGTCAATAAATAATCCATTCAGGCAATGGGAGGCTTCGATAGCTATCTCAAAAGCCTCCCTGCCCGCTGTTTCAATAACTGAAGACCAAGTCTACCCAGTAGTTTGATGATTCCCAGGTGCTTGTCGGGAATGTGCTAGGACCAGCATAGGCATAAACGCCGTTACTGCCGCTCGGGGCCGTAAGCGGTCCGCTCGACACCGCGTTAGCAAAGTAATTTGTATTGGCCGAATAGTAGTTGCTGGTGTGGTAAGCGGCGATGTAGGTCGTTCCCGTCGAGAGCGTCACCGGGCTTGGCAAATTGACCTGTTGCCAACCGCTGGCGGTTTCACTCGTTGACGTAGTGCTGGCCAGGAGGGTCCCGCCAGAGGTCCAAAGGGTCACGACGTGTGGGCCGACATCACTCGAAGGTTTGTAAAAGCGGATGGCCGTAACCTTGCCTGCTTTGGAAGTCTGAAATTTGACGCCCAACTGCAGTTGAAGGTTGTCATGCAAATTCTGAATTGCTGGCACGGAGCGGTCGCGCTAAAGAGGCTCGCTTTGCTGCCGCTGGCTGGTGGGGTCGGGGGTCGGCGTCGGTTTAGGAGTTGGGGTTGGTGTTGGCACTGGGTTTTGGCGTTGGTCGTGGGTGACGGCGTCGGTGTAGGACTGGGACCGTGGAATATTCATCCGCTCCAATGTACCAGATGCCTTGCGCGCCTCGGGTGTTCCCATCACGATCCTTATTGATAAATCCGTTTGCCGTCAGCGTCTTTCCTCGCAGAAACAGGGCTTGGGTCGCGGCCGTCAAATGGAAATTCCCGATCGTCCCGACCGGTTCGGTATTAGCTGGGAGACTGACAAAAGGATTTCCGACAAAGGTAAAAGAGTGAGCCTCGCGCGAGGGCCAGCCAGCTCCTTGTAACGTAGTATAATTGTAGGCATTGTAGTCGCTGGTGACGCCCGATCCGGTGAAATTATTACTGACATTGAAGAAAATATTGTTATAGACCGCCGATGCTCCGGTCATCGCGGCACCATTGGTGCTGACCCAGGCACTATCGTTAGCACTGGGGCACATGAAGACGTTGTTATAAATATACATCGGACCATACACTGATCCGCTGGCCGCCTTGGTGACGATTAACCAATATTGGGAATTATAATAAACGTTCCCGTAAAAAGAGAAGTTGGTCGCTCCGCCGAACTCGAAGAAAACTCCATCGTTCGGACTGTTGTTGATCTGGTTATATCGCCAAATGCAATTGGTGCTGGGGTAAGAATACTGGACATCTTCATGCTGCTTCCCATCGTTGGCGGTGTCGGCGATGTAGCAATACTCGATGACGACCCCGTTCCAGGCGGCGGCGCGAACCGCTTCGCCGGTCCCGACAATCGAGATGCCGTGAAAGACGCAATTGGTAACGGCATGAGCGGAGTTGCAGACATTAATGCCACTAACCGTTCCCCCGAAGGGATTGGAGGTGATGGCATAGGGACCAATCAGCGAGACATTCCTGACGATATCGTCGGTCAGGCTGCCGGAGGTCGCGCCATCAATACCATCTCCTCCCGACATGGAGATGGTGACCGTGATTCCCGCATTGGTAACGCCTTTGCTCCGACCGTGGCGATGTAAGGCTTTTCGTCCATCAATCGTCACGTAGCTGCAGGCCGGAAGACTGATCGCCCTGGAAAAGGCGACCGTACTATCAAACGAGGTGGACCATCCCACCGCCGCTTTGGGCGCACTGTCGGTAGATAACACCCGATTGATGGTGATCGGATTTCCTGAGCTACCCGAAGCTCCGACGGTCAGACCTCCTGAATAGCTACCGCCGGCCAGCCAGACGGTATCCCCGGCCTTCACACTGGCCCATTTGATAGACGAATTTGACCAGGCATTGTTCCAATCTGTTCCGGAGTTAGCTCCGGTGGCCGCCGGGCGCACATACCAGTTGGCGGCGAAAAGAGTGAGCGGTAAGGAAATTAATCCAATAAGTAAAGTTTTCATGTTCTTCGGTTCTTTTGAGGAAATCCGTATTAGGTATTCAAGGCTGGGGTTTAGGTTGGGATTGGGATCAAGCGCGCTGTAAGAGCCGCGAAAGAACGGGCTTAAAAATGGCTTTTCTTCGGATGCTTAAGTAAATGCACTTTCCAGCGCTCCCAGAGGAAGAAGCTGGTGTACAGAAACTTGCTTGCTGCGGACCAGGACAGATTAGGTCGGACAGGTAGCAAAATTTAATGCTACCGCAGTGAATTCACACTTCGGGACCTTCTCCGGCTTGCGATCTCGCCGTGATCGAAAGCGAACGTCAACGCTTTCCCAATTCGTTTTTTCAGGAAACGAATTAATTTTCCCAATTTGGTCAGTAAATTGGAACCTGCCGCATTTTCCTAGTTTGCAGCTCCACGTCAGACGCTCCTTGTCCGGCCAGAGGCATTGAACCTCCGAAACTTTCCTCTCCATGGCAGGCAGAGTTATATGCGTAAGATAAGAGATGCAAGACTTAAAAGAGCTAATTTAATGTTTTTCCGGCCGGAAACCGGACATTTCTCGCAAATGTGGCGCGAGAGAATACATAAACCGGGCAAAAAGCGGTTTGTATTCGATTTTGAGGCGCTTTATTGCGCCCCACGCCCCCGTGGGCGCGGTACTCGATCTGAGTAGCGGAAAAAGAACGAAGCCCTCAGATCGCGGAATTTGCTTCCAAGCGTTGGTTCGCTCCGGCCCTGGTATCAAATATCGGTGCGCTTGGCAAAGAATCGCCGATCCAGGCCCAAGTTGAAATTCCGGAAGTATCCGCTATAGGTATACGGAATATCGCTGAATGTCAGCGTTGCGATGATCAGTCAACAGTTCCCGCTATTTCGACGGCCTCATACCGTGCCGGTCTCGCTTCTGCGAAGCGCAAGCTCAGGTCCTGGGAGCTCTGATTGCCAGCCTGGTGACCACCCTATGTTGGTCTCGACTCCCCGACGCCGCCGCCATCCAGACTGCAGTGTTGATCCGGACGGGAGCCGTCACGCATTTTATTTGACCAGAATACCTGCTACGTGCCTCTAACGTTTCAACAAGCGCCCGGTGGATTAACCCTCTCCGCGCCGGCCAGCGCTAATTTCGCCCCGCCCGGCTATTACATGCTATTCCTGGTCAACAGCGCAGGGGTTCCCTCCATTGCCCCGTTCGTTCAGTTGCAGTAGATCCGTCTGCTTCCATTTTCAACACCGCTGGCTGCTCAACCCTCAGTTGGGCGCCTCGCGCGAGTTCATTCCAGCGGCCTTCTCTCGACTTAAAAACCTGTTCCCTCAGGCCTCGCCCCTGTGAGTCGACAGAGAGCTTTTCCGTGGCGGCTCCTAAAGGGGTTCGAAGATTGGCCGTATAGAGAACAGTTATCCACCCGATCAGGCGACCGCCGAGGTGCCGCTGCCTCCTCAACCCAATTTTTTTTCAAGAAAGACATCCCATGAGCTATGCCATCAGTGCGGGTCGAATAATTAGTATCAAGATGATCGGGCTTTGGCCGTTGTTCGCCTTTGCTCTGATTTCGTTCATCGGCAGTTCTGCTTTCGGAGCGGTTACGCGGGACGCCAACGTTTCCATTGATCAGACGACTTCCTCCATTTCGACTGCCCAGTTCTCCACCGGGTCCGCAAATGAACTGCTGCTGGCCTTTATTTCCACGGACTACCTTTCCGGTCCCAATACTACGGTAACCGGCGTCTCAGGCGGCGGTCTCAACTGGGTCTTGGTGCGCCGGACCAATGTCCAAAGCGGAACTTCGGAGATCTGGAGAGCCTTTGCCTCGACTCCAGTGAGTAATGCCACGGTCACGGCGACAATTTCTCAAAGCGTCAGCTGTTCTTTGACCGTGATGAGTTTTACCGGCGTCGACACTTCTGGAACCAGTGGGTCAGGAGCAATTGGCGCCACCGCCACGGCGAACTCTCAAGCCGGCGCTCCCACCGCCAGCGTCACGACGACGCGCAATGGTTCCTGGGTGATGGGTGTCGGGAATGATTTCGACAATGCGGTTAGCCGAACCGCGGGTCCCAACCAGATCGTGGTCCATCAGAATCTGACCTCTGCCGGCGACACCTATTGGGTTCAAATGCAGAGCGCACCGACCGCCGCCAGCGGCACGACAGTCAGCATCAACGATACCGCACCCAAAACCGATCGGTTCAACCTCAGCATTTGCGAAGTGCTTCCCCTCAGCTCGGGAACCCCGCCAACCTGGAGTATTGCCGGAACCATTAGCCCAGCAGTCGCCGGGTCGGGCGCGACTGTCCAGCTCAGTGGCGCGTCTACCTCGACCGTTACCGCTGATTCTTCCGGAAATTATTCTTTCACCGGCTTGGCCAACGGGAACTATGTCGTTACTCCAGGTCAGACCGGTTACACCTTTGCTCCGAGCAGCCAATCCGTCACCATCAACGGTGCCAATGTTGCCTCGGTCAATTTCACGGGTCAAAGCTCATCGCCGCCATCGACTTCGCTCGGAATTGACGCCTCAGTTTCAACCGATGGAGCAGGTGCCAGTACGACAATTTCCAGCGCCCCAGTTTCCACCATCGCTGGAAACGAATTGTTGTTGGCCTTTATTGAAACGGATTACCTGTCAGGGGCCAATACGACGGTAAAAAGTGTCTCGGGCGGGGGTTTAACTTGGACCTTGGTGCAAAGAACCAATGTCCAAAGCGGCGGTTCCGAGATTTGGCGCGCCTTTGCGGCTTCGCCGTTAAGCAATGTCGATTGTCACGGCCAATCTTTCCCAAAGCATCAACTCCTCGATCTCCGTTATGTCCTTCTCCGGCGTGGATACCACCGGGACGAATGGCTCAGGCGCGGTCGGAGCTACTGGCACCGGAAACTCCAGTCGCGGCGCCCCGAGCGCAAATCTGACGACGACTCGGAGTGGGTCCTGGGTGGTCGGCGTCGGGAATGACTATGACAATGCGATCAGTCGAACGCCGGGACCGGGTCAACGTTTGGTTCATCAGTTTCTAACCCCTAGCGGGGACACCTACTGGGTTCAGATTCAAAACGCTCCCACCTCAACCAGCGGTGCCAGCGTGAGCATTAATGATACGGCGCCCGCCACTGATAGATATAACTTGAGCATTTGCGAGGTTTTGCCCGGCTCTGGTGGCGGCGGCGGCAATCCCAATCCTCCCACGGTTTCCATGATCGCCCCCGTCCCCGGTGCGATCGTCACCAACTTGTCTACGCTTTGGGCCTTGGCCTCCGATTCACGGGGAATCGCCGGGGTGCAATTTTTGCTCGATGGTGCAAGCGCTGGCCGCCGAGGTGACGACCCCACCCTATACTATCACCTGGGATACCAGAACCGTTGCCAGCGGTCCGCACACTTTGGCCGCCCGGGCTCGCAATACCAGTGGACTAACAACCACCTCGGCCTCGGTGGGGGTGAGCGTCGACAATTCTGGAAATCCAGCCGTCGTTGGCAGTTGGTCGTCGGTCGTCAATTTACCCGCCGTGGCCGTCAATTTGTTGCTGTTGAAAAACAATAAAGTTTTGTTTTATCAGGATGGATCGACGCCAACCGTCTGGGACTACATAAACGGCACTTTCACCAGTGTGCCGACCTCGGCCGATCTCTTCTGTTCAGGTCATGCCCTTTTTGCTGACGGCAGGGTACTTATCGTCGGTGGTTATGGGGGAAGTGGAGACACCATCGGAATCGCCAACGCCGAGATTTTCGATCCGGCCAACAATAGTTGGACCGCCGTCCCCAATATGTCGTATCGACGATGGTATCCAACGGCCACCACTCTCTCGGACGGACAAATCCTGGTCACCGCCGGTTGGCAAACGGCTGAACATACGAATGCCGGAATTCCGGAAATCTATAATCCATCTACTAACTCCTGGACTAAGCTCACTGCGGCGAACAATCCTTTTGAGACCTACCCGTTTCTTTATCAGCTTGTCGGACGGGCGAGTGATCCACGTCGGAAATAGCGAATACGCGACCGTCACCGATATCCTCGATTTGACCACGCAAACCTGGTCGGTGGTGGATCCAAACATCGTGGACGGTGGAAGCGCCGCGATGTACTTGCCCGGAAAAATCATGAAGGCTGGGAGTGCGGCCGATAGCCAGAATGCCGGATCGTCCGCCAATACGACTTACGTGCTCGATACGACGCAAGCCCATCCCGTCTGGCAGCAGACTCCTTCGATGGCCTACGCTCGAAGCTTCCTCAATCTGCCCGTATTGCCGGATGGAACGGTTTTAGCCGTCGGCGGGGAGACGGACAAGAACGGCGGTAACATCGCCAAGGCTGTCTACCCAGCGGAACTCTGGTCGCCGCAAACCCGGACCTGGACCACCATGTCGGCGATGCACACTCCTCGGGAATACCATGGGACCGCCATTCTCTTGCCCGATGCCCGGGTGCTGGTCTCGGGAATGGGTGCGGATTTTGGCAACGTTCCGAATGAAACGAATGCGGAGTTCTACTCGCCACCCTATCTGTTTAAAGGGGCTCGGCCCACGATCAGCCAGGCTCCGACGCAGATATCCTATGGGACCAACTTCTCCATCTCGACTCCCGATGCGGCTACCATTGCCACCGCCGTGCTGATCCGGACTGGAGCTGTCACGCACTTCTTTGACGAAAATACCCGGTATGTGCCTCTGACCTTTCAACAGACCACCGGCGGATTAACTCTTTCGGCCCCGGCGAGCGCCAATTTCGCCCCGCCCGGCTATTACATGCTGTTCATTGTCAATAGCTCAGGGATCCCATCGATCGCCCCGTTCGTGCAATTGCAATGAATTGAGAGCGCGACAGAATTACGCAGGTTTTTGTCTTCTTCATAATCTGCGAAATCGGTGAAATCTGTGGTTTTTAATTTCTGGAATTCAGTTCCATCGCTTTTCGCCTCGATGAATCTCTCCGCCGCTTCCATAAAAGATAAAGCGGAGGGTAGACCAGCAATTCCAGAACAAAGGAAGAGGCTAGACCTCCCACCATCGGAGCCACCATTCGCTTCGCGATGTCCGAGCCGGTGCCGATCGAAAGCATCGCCGGCAGCAATCCAAAGAATGCCGTCGCGACGGTCATCAGCTTGGGCCGTAAACGCTTCGCGGCTCCCGCGACGATCGCGGCGGTCAATCCATCTTCCCGACCGAGCCGGCCCTGATGACGAGCTTCCTCGTACGCCAGGTCAAGAAACAATAGCATGAACACTCCGGTTTCAGCGTCCAGTCCCACCAGGGCGATCATTCCTACCCAGGTCGCCACGGAAATATTGTAGCCGAGCGCATAAAGCAGCCAGACGGCGCCCACTAAAGAAAACGGGACCGCCAGCACCACCAGGCCTGTCTTTACCCAAGACTTGGTGTTCAGATAAAGCAGCAACAAGAGCAAAAGCAGCGTGGCCGGAACCACCATCTGCAACCGTTGCTTGGCGCGTAACATGTTTTCGAATTCGCCGCTCCATTGCAGTGTATAACCGGCCGGAATGGTTATTCTTTCTGAGACCCTCTGCCGCGCTTGCTCGACGAATCTCCCAATGTTGTCCGATGCCGCATCGACAAAGACGTAGGAAGCGAGCATCCCGTTCTCCGTCCGAATCATACTCGCTCCCCGGACCTCTCGAATGGTGGCAATTTCCTGGAGTGAAACTCGTTCCCCGGTCTCGCTCAGCACGGTGATCCGTCCAATCTCCTCCAGGGTATCCCGAAAGCGCTTCGGGTATCGCACTGAAACCGGATAGCGAGCTCGGTCATCAAAAATTTCCGCGGCCACTGTTCCGCCGATGGCGCCGGCAATGACCTCTTGCACTTCGGCCATCTGCAAGCCGTGATTCGCCAGTCGATCCCGATCGATCTGAAGATCGATGAAGTATCCTTCTCCCGCCCTTTCGGCAAAGGCCGAGCGCGTTTCCGGGAACGTTTTCAGGACGGCCTCGACTTTTTGCCCGAGTTCTTGGGTAACCTGCAAATCGGGTCCCATCACCTTTATGGCGACCGGCGTCCGCGCACCCGTCGTTAGCATGTCTGTTCGGCCGCGGATCGGCATCGTCCAGGAGTTCGTGACCCCCGGAAGTGCGACGGCCTTATCCATCTCGGCAATCAGATCGTCATACGCGATCCGATCACTCGCCAGCCGGCGAAACAACAACTTCTTAAGCCACTCCGGCGACCATCTCGAATACCAGCGCGGCCGCTCGGGCCATTGCTCGGATGGTTTCAAGATCAGAGTTGTTTCGATCATACTCATTGGAGCAGGATCGGTTGCCGTCTCAGCCCGACCGGCCTTTCCAAAAACTCGTGCCACCTCCGGAAAACTTGAGAGCACGGCGTCTTGGCGTTGGAGGACCTGTAATGCTTGCGAGGCTGAAACGCCTGGCAGCATGGTGGGCATGTATAACACTGATCCCTCGTTGAGAGGCGGCATGAACTCCCGACCCAAACGGAAATAAACTGGAACCGTCGCGGCCACCGTTAGAACCGCCAGCGCGACGGTGGTCTTGGGAAATCGCAATACCAGGCGCAGGACCGATTCGTAAACGGTCACCTTGTCTTCGGGGGATTGCCGGCGTGACATCGTTCTCGGGGTCCGGCTGGCGAAGAGCATCCGCAATGCCGGGGCGAGGGTGATAGTCAGAAGCGCGGCGGTCGCCATGACGATCGTCTTGGCCGCAGCCAGAGGCTGGAACAGGCGCCCTTCTTGACCCGTCAGGGCAAAAATCGGAAAAAATGTCACCGTGATGGTCAGCAGCGATAGAAAGACCGCTGGTGTCACCTCGGCCATGGCGCGAAGAATTTCAGGTTCGCCGCCCCCGGTCGTTTGAAGTTTCCGATGGACGTTCTCTACTTCGATGATCGCACCATCGACCAAGACACCGATCGAAAGGACAATGCCGCCGAGGGACATGATGTTGAGATTCACCCCGAACCAGAACATTGGTATCAACGCCGTCAGCAGGGTAGCTGGAATGATAGCGACCGCCACCAGCGCCGATGGAAGATGGCGAAGAAAAATCAGGATGACCAGGCTGACCACGCCGGCGGCTAGTAACAGTTCCCGTCGAAATGTATCGATCGACCGGCGGATCAGCTCGGAGCGGTCGTAAGTCGTCACCATCCTGATCCCGGCCGGTAAATTAGGTCGCAAACTGTCCAACCGTTCTTTTACCTTTCTGATAACTTCCAGAGCGTTTTGCCCTTGCCGCATCACGACGATGCCTCCGACGGCTTCTCCCTTTCCGTCGAGGTCGGAAACTCCTTGCCGGACCCGGGGAACTACTTCGACTCGCGCCACGTCCCGCAGGAGCAATGGCAGGGCCCCGGCGTTCAGGTCTCCCTTGGATCTTTGGCCGTACACGACCGCCCGTTCCAGGTCCTCGGTGTTGTGCACCAGTCCTCGGCCTCTCACGCTGAAACTGCGTCCGGAAAAATCAATCTCCTGGCCTCCGGTATCCATCGAGGAGTTGCGGACCGCTTCCACCACCCCGCCAAAACTCAGATTATATTGTTCAAGCGCACCGGGTTGCACCGTGACCTGATATTGCTTCTCGAATCCCCCGATGCTCGCCACTTCCGCCACTCCCGGTGTCGCTTGCAGGAGGTACCGCAAATCCCAATCCTGGATGGCCCTCAAATCGGCGAGAGAATGCTTGCCAGTATCATCCACCAGGGCGTATTGGAAAACCCATCCCACGCCCGTGGCGTCTGGCCCTAACTCGACATGTGCTTCCGCCGGCAGCGTAGGGGTAACTTTGGCCAGCAGTTCGGCCACTCTGCTTCTCGCCCAATACAAATCTGTTCCATCTTCAAAGAGCACGTAGATGAGCGCATATCCCTCACTCGTGAAGCCCCGCACCGAAGTTACCTTGGGGGCCCCGAGCAACCCGGTCGTCAAAGGATAGGTTACTTGTGCCTCGAGGAGATCTGGAGGCTGCGCCCATTTTGCATATAGGATTACCTGCGTATCGGAGACATCCGGCACCGCGTCCAATCGTTGAAAGCGGCAAAGTAAAGAATCCGAGAACCGCGATGGCCGCGCTGATTCCTATCACCAACAGGCGGTTTGCCGCTGACCACCTGATCAGGGCGACTAGTGGGCCGTCTCGCATAAAATGGCCGTGTCACCGCTGATTTCGGAACGCGAGGCGACTTCAATCAACGTTCCAAGTTTCGGTGACGACAGGTTGCACGGTACCCTTCTCCATCAATCTGCGAAATCTGTGTAATCTGTGGTTTATCTCTTATCTTTATTTGATTGTCAGCGCCGATGGACCGCTCGAACTAAGGCCCGCAATCTCGATTCTGAATCGAGCAAAAACGTCGCCGAGGTGACTACCCGTTCCCCGGACGATAGCCCTTCCTTAACTTCCACGAAGGAATTTGCCCGAAGACCAATTTGAATTTCTCGCGGTTCGAAAATGTCGCCAGGTCGCGCCACAAAAACGACCGTCTGCTTGCCGTCCTCAATCACCGCACTTTCCGGTATCGCCAGTACGGTGCCGATCGGATCCGCTAACTCGACATTCGCCAGCATGCCTTGCCAAACTTCGACAACGTCATTGGGAAATTGGAGTTTAATTTTGAGAGTTTGCATCCGCTCGTCGAATTGCTGTGAGGCTTCCACTACATTTCCGGACCAGGTTTTCCCGGGGTAGGCTGCGATCGTCGCTTTTGCGGCGAGCCCGGTTTTGATAAAAGGAATGTCGCTGCTCCGGACATCCGCCAGAACAAAGATCTTCGAGAGATCGATGTACATGCATAAATCCTTCCCTTTTTCCGCTTTGGATCCAGGAGGGGGAACAGAAACCAATACTAGAGGTCCGGCCGCTCGCACGATCATAGTATCTGGAGGCAGCGATAGGGAGAGAATCGGTTCGCCCGTTTTCATCCGCAGGGCTCCTGCCGGCCCTGGATTTTGATAGATTTCCTGGACGACGCCGTCTTCAGGCGCCGTCATTCGCGCAGGAGGCGCCATCGAGACGTGGCCCGTGACCCGAATAGTCCTTTCCATTGGCATGCCGGCCGCCTCGCTCAGGGCCATCCCCAGAACCCGCTGCTGGTCCGGGCGGATCTCGACCGGCACCCGTTCCGGTTGCTCATTTTCGTGCGACTCCCCTCCCTCTGCCGGTACCAGCTGCATCCCGCAGATCGGACAGGTTCCGGCCTTCTCCGAAATAAAATCGGGATGCATCGGACAATGGTACAGCTTCTGCCCTGGAGAGTTCTGTACCGCGGCAAACAGGGCTGTCGCGAAAATGAATACCACGAACGTTGCGATGCCAGTAGGTCTCATCTCACGTCTCTACAGAGACCCGCAGAGTATGTCATAGCCGACCTGCAATTGCCCTGTCGTAAAAGAACTCCCATTTTGGAATATCTGACCAGTCCGCGAAGTTCTCCATAAATGCGAGAACCTTTAGTAAATTAAGTTCCTCCTGGTCGTTAATCGGTTCAGAAGAACTCCGTAGTTATTTGAGTCGGCATCGGTGATGGGACGGTATCCGTCTTCGCGGCCGTGAAATTCCTATGCGAAAACTGAGTAACTACGTGTGCGGACTGGTTCTTTTCTGCGTCCTGGCCATTTTCCCGACGATAAAAATCGCCACCGCCATGGATAACAGGAGCCAACCAGCGACTGTTGCTCCCGTCACGACAAATACTCTTGACAGCGAGATTATCCCCACCGGATTTAGCACCGAACGTTACGCCAGTCTGTGGGAGCGCAATCCCTTTACTCTGGTGACGGCTAGTGCACCTCAAGAGCAGCCTTCGCCGTTCGATAAACTCTTCCTGACCAGCTGGCTAAAAGACGGCTCCTCCGATGTGGTCTTCATTCAAAATATGGAGACCAATGAAGTGGAGAAGATAACGGCTGAACCAAACCACAATAACCGGCGTCTCGTTGCTCTGCATCTTAACCCCAATGCCCAGTTTGTGGAGGCGGTGATTTCTGATGGCCAGGAACAGGGGGCGGTGAAATTCCGATTCGAAACTACTTCTGGACCGGTGGCTTCACCGGTCGCTCAAACGACAAACTGCCCCCTCAGTCGGACAAAAATCGAATCCAGGCCAGGCCGCTCCTGGCAGGTTGTCGATGCCGCAGACGAATCCGACCAATATGCAAACCTCGACCAGGTCGTCCGATCGACCTCTGACCAGGCACACTAGCTCGGGGATCCCCAGGGCTCAATTGAACGGGATGCCGGGGCGGTCACAGCGGGCCCAGGAGAGCGAAGGAATTCGCCTGGCCTTGCCAACATCCGGATCATCGATTTCGGGAAAGCCTTGAGGCCCGGTCTCAGGAATTGCAGAATGGCCCGCTTTTTTTATGCTCAGGCAACCTGCGCAAATACCTGCCAAGAATTTTTCCCTTTGTCGTATTCGGAGGGTTATGGTAGTTGCTTCGAACGCATCTTTCGCTGTATTGGGCGACTAACCCGAAATATAGCTTCGGCTGGTTTGGGCTTCTCCGCGTATCGTTCTGTTCGTCCGACGGGTCAGTCGACTCGCTAACCAGTTCCGCCTGCTCTGCCCGGGCAAAATGGATCTTTATATCTAGCGGCCTTGCGCTTGGGCCGACTTGGCTGGTGGAGCAGCCGCTCCGGATTGGCGCCTGATCAGTGGCTTTTGGCCGCCAAAATCGTGGTTCTCCTTCGCATGCGCAGCTATTTCCTTGGCGGAAAGCCCTGGCTCCGACACTTTGCGTTCGGCATGCTTCATCTTTGTTCCGTCCCGTGGCGCGGCGACCTCGAGCTGTTGATTACTCAAAGTCTGATGCAGGCAGCCGCCTCCGTGACCGTTCAAGCTCTGATCTGTTTGGTATTCCAGCGCTGCGAACGGTAATCTCATTGGGTTAGACCGGATTTGGCACAATGAACTTGGAGCGGATCAGTCCTTCCAAGACCTGATGGTTTCGCCTTTATCGGCGAGCTCTATCACATGAGCTGGCAGCGGAGATTGCGTATCTGCGTCGGTTCTCTGGATTTGGACGCCTGTCTCTGCAACGCAATCGCACGTCCGCTCAGTTGGGTCGCGCGGAAAAGGGCATCGGATCAGTCTCGCTGGCATGATCAGGCCGTACCATTCTGGAAGTTTGCTTTTTGTTCTTTGGCGTTGCTCATCTTCTTGCCGGAGAACCGTCAGTGTTGAACCTGCACTCCAGGCGCCCCAGGCCTGTCCCTCCGGGACGATCATTGGTCTGGAAGCTTGATTTCGTACGTCCTGGATCCGACGTAGGTGTTCCTCTGAAGGTCGAGGCGTCTAATCTAAGCCGACAAAATACATTCTCTGCGCTCTTGGAGCTCCTGGCGCAATCACCCTTGATAGCCTCAAAAGGAAACGAGGCGGGCTCTGTAGCCCGCCTCGCCGCTCCTTGGTGAATGATTAAAGTGTTTGCTGTGGTTTAGAAGGGCTCCGGACCGGCCCCGTATCTTACCTGGCCTGGAGGGCGGGAAGGATTTCGCAGAGGCTGAGGTTGAAGCGGTCTGAAGCGGGAGCGGAATCACTGAGGGAGACGCTGGAACCAGTGGAGGGGGTTGGGCTATTGAGCATCTGGACCCAGTAAGTGTCGCCGGCTGGGGAAAGATTCTGGTGGACCAGGGTTTGACCGGAGGCCGGGGTGCGAGCGATGGCGTTGTCGTAATCATTGCCGACGCCGACGACCCAGGAGTTATTGCGGGTGGTGACCAGGGAGGCGGAGGGAGCACCGGCGGAGGCATTGCCCGAGCCGATGGCGCCGATGGCGCCCGAGCCATTGGTGCCGGTCAGGTCGACGCCCTTGAAGCTGGTGACGGTGATCGAGGAGGCGACACTCTGGGAAAGAGTGGCCGAGACGGTGACGTTACTGAGAGCGGAGGTGGCCAAAGCTCTCCAGATTTCGGAGGTGCCGCCCTGAGTGTTGGTGCGAACGACCCGGACCCAGTTTAAACCGGCGCCGGTGACATTGGTGACCGAGGTATTGGCGCCCGAGGAGTAATCAGTGGCGATGTAGGCCAGAAGCAACTCATTGGCTGCGGAGGTGGAGAAGGGGGCGGTGGAAGCCGTGGCGCTGGAGGAGCCTTGATCGCCGAAGGCCTTGGTATCGATGGCCAGAGCCGAAGCGGGGGCTGGTTGAACTGAGGAAGGCAGGAAGGCGACATCGACCCAGTAGTTGGCGGAACTGAAGAGGTGGTGGGGAAGGAGCTGGTTTGACCGTAAATGTAGAGACCGTTGCCGGCGCTGGAGGAGGAGGCGGCGGCGGTCAGGGGACCGTTGGAGAAGGCGGTGGCGAAGAAGTTAGAGTCGGCGGAATAGAAGCCGCTGGTGTGGTAGGAGACGACGTAAGAGGTGGCGGCGCTCAGGGCGATGGGGGTGGCCAGGGTGGCCTGCTGCCAGCCGCTGGCGGTCTCATTGGTGAAGGTGACCGAGCCGAGCAACTTGCCGGCGGCCGACCAGAGGTTGCCGGTGTGTGAGCCGATGTTTTTGACGCTTTTATAGAAGCGAATGGCGGTGACGGTGCCCGGGGCGGTGGACTGGAACTTTACGCCGACTTCGAGGGCGTTAGAGTTATCGACCGAGGCGATGGTGGGAACATCTTTAGGGCTGAAGAGAGCTGGAGGCCGAATAGGGGGAAGGAGCGGGAGTAGGAGTAGCCTTAGGAGTAGGGGAAGGGGTAGGGGAAGGAGGAACCGGGGTGGGGGTCGGAGTGAGGTTTAGGAGTGGGGGAAGGGGTAGGAGTAGGAGGCACGGGGTAGGAGTAGGAGAAATCTTAGGAGTAGGGGAAGGGGTGGGCGTAGGAGGGACCGGGGTGGGGGTAGGAGCCGCGGTGGTGACAAAAGAGACTTGATTAGAGACCAGGCTGTTCTGAGCGGCGGCGTTGCGAGCGGTGACGACAAAATAGTAGGTTTGACCGGCGGCCAGGTTGGAGACGGTGGCCGAAGCGGTCGAGCCGGCATTGAGGGTCTGGGTATAAGAACCTGAGGAGGTGCCGTAATTGACGTTGTAGCCGACCACCGAAGGGTCGGTGGCAGTGTTCCAGGCCAGCGAAACGCTCTGCGTAGCGGCTTGGGCCACGGAGAAAGAACCCAAAAGGATCGAAGCGGTGCCGAGCCCCAACAGAGAACGCCGCAGCAGCGACAAAGGCTTGAGAGCAAACGCAGAAGAAACAGCAGAAGAAAGAAGGAGCTTTGTCATGCCGCACTATGCCAGTAATTATGGTAATTACAAGTAATTATAATAAATATAATATCTATAAGAACCAAAAGAGGGTCGGACGTCGGGATCTGCCCGGCAAAAAACTGGCGGAGGATTGGATTCCAAGCCGTCTAAACTGGCCGCTGGAATGGGTCGAAGTCAGCCCCCGCGGACGGACGATTACCGAAAATGCGGTGCGGCTGGGACAACCAACGAATCGAGCGGTACTCCATCCTTGGGTAAAAAACCGACCAGGTCAGAGTAGATGTCTAGTGCATCATTTATGCCAAGTCGGGCTTTGAGCACGCTAAACTTTCTGGACAGAAGCGGCTAACATGCCTAAAGACATTGGTGTCAGACCAAGGAAATACATGGAAAGATCTCGAATTTATAGAAATGAATCCGGTACTCGGCACGAATTTCCCCCCGCGCTGCTTCCGATGGAAAAAGATCTCTCATTTCGGACGAGGTGCCTCGGGATCGTTGGAAAAATCGCAGCTCTCGCTTTTTTGCTGTTTTGCGCGGGATGCCAGGGGGGCCCAAAAAATCCGCACCGCTGGTGGGTCAAACCCCGAATTACCTGAACCCCGGAGATGAAATCAAAATTTCATTTCCGGCCGCTCCCGAGCTGAACCAAACCCAAAAAGTCGGTACGGACGGTTCGCTTAGCCTGCCTCTGATTGGGGAAGTTCACGCTGCTGGAAAAAGCCCGGGAGAGTTGCAACGCGAGCTGGCAACCCTTTACAAGCCGCAACTGCAGGACAACGAAGTTGTCGTTACTTTGGAAACCAGGGCCTTACCGGTGGTCGTTTCTGGCGCAGTCCAAAAACCAGGCAAAATTATTTTCGAGCGGCCGGCCACCGTGCTGGAAGCCATTATGGAAGCCGGGGGCTTTACTCCGGAAGCTGACCTGAAGAAGGTTTCCCTGATCCGCATTTCAAAAGGGGAACATTATACCCAGATTTTTGACATGCGCGCGGTCCTGAAGGGAGTTCCAACCCGTGCCGTCTATATTAGCGGCGGCGACGTAATCTATGTTCCTGAAAAGCTGTTACTTTTCTGAACAGACTCATTTGAGAAGATGTGCTCCAAACTCCAGGCACATCGATCAGCGCCAGAAAATGATGCGACCGACGTCATCGTTCGGTAAGCACTAGAAGAGCGACGATGACCGACAGCCGGGGTTAAAAAGCTAACCACACATTGCAGGTCACCCCGTTAGAGTCGTAGTTCCCGACGCCAGTGGGTGAAAGTCCGACGGGATGGTCGTTGAACCTGATTTGCCGCGGTATCGATTACCGAGACGGTGTGCCCGGGGCGGTGTCCCATAGTTCGTCACATAGGCAAGTTTCCCATCCGGAGTTACCGCGACGCCGAAAGGATTGTTTTCCACGGGAACGGACCAGACCATCGTGTTTGTTGCCACATCGAACACTGAAACGCTGTTGCCAAGCACTCCGCTCCATTCGCCACATAGGCAAATCTACCGTCTGGGGTTACGGGCGGAAACCCTCATTGGTGGAGGTCCGATCCTAAGGTCA